>NZ_JBYSYJ010000001.1:0-1342500 GCF_058783135.1 Novosphingobium sp. FW305-C-30-35 | reverse complement strand
GTGGGAATCCCAAAACAACCAGGAGGTTGGCTTAGAAGCAGCCATCCTTTAAAGAAAGCGTAACAGCTCACTGGTCTAAACAAGGGTTCCTGCGGCGAAGATGTAACGGGGCTAAAGTGATGCACCGAAGCTTAGGGTTCGGACTTCGGTCCGAGCGGTAGCGGAGCGTTCCGTAGGCCTGAGAAGCGATCTGGTAATGGGTCGTGGAGGTATCGGAAGTGCGAATGCTGACATGAGTAGCGACAAAGAGGGTGAGATGCCCTCTCGCCGAAAGACCAAGGGTTCCTGCTTAAAGCTAATCTGAGCAGGGTGAGCCGGCCCCTAAGACGAGCCCGAAGGGGGTAGTCGATGGGAACCACGTTAATATTCGTGGGCCTGGTGGTGTGTGACGGATCATGTGTGTTGTCACTCCTTATTGGATTGGAGTGGCTTCGAAATGGTTCCAGGAAATAGCCCCACCGTATAGACCGTACCCGAAACCGACACAGGTGGTCAGGTAGAGTATACCAAGGCGCTTGAGAGAAGTATCCTGAAGGAACTCGGCAAATTGCCTCCGTACCTTCGGAAGAAGGAGGCCCTCACATTGCGCAAGCAGTATGAGGGGGCACAGGCCAGGGGGTAGCGACTGTTTAGCAAAAACACAGGACTCTGCTAAGTCGGCTTCAAGACGACGTATAGGGTCTGACGCCTGCCCGGTGCCGGAAGGTTAAGAGGAGGAGTGCAAGCTCCGAATTGAAGCCCCGGTAAACGGCGGCCGTAACTATAACGGTCCTAAGGTAGCGAAATTCCTTGTCGGGTAAGTTCCGACCTGCACGAATGGCGTAACGACTTCCCCACTGTCTCCAGGATATGCTCAGCGAAATTGAATTCTCCGTGAAGATGCGGAGTACCCGCGGTTAGACGGAAAGACCCCGTGCACCTTTACTGCAGCTTCAGAGTGGCATTAGGAAAGAATTGTGTAGCATAGGTGGGAGGCTTTGAAGCACCGGCGCCAGCTGGTGTGGAGCCATAGGTGAAATACCACCCTGTTGTTTTCTGATGTCTAACCCAGGACCGTTATCCGGTTCGGGGACCCTCTGTGGCGGGTAGTTTGACTGGGGCGGTCGCCTCCTAAAGAGTAACGGAGGCGCGCGATGGTAGGCTCAGGCCGGTTGGAAACCGGCTGTTAGAGTGCAATGGCATAAGCCTGCCTGACTGCGAGACTGACGAGTCGAGCAGAGACGAAAGTCGGTCATAGTGATCCGGTGGTCCCTCGTGGAAGGGCCATCGCTCAACGGATAAAAGGTACGCCGGGGATAACAGGCTGATGATTCCCAAGAGCTCATATCGACGGAATCGTTTGGCACCTCGATGTCGGCTCATCACATCCTGGGGCTGGAGCAGGTCCCAAGGGTTTGGCTGTTCGCCAATTAAAGTGGTACGTGAGCTGGGTTCAGAACGTCGCGAGACAGTTTGGTCCCTATCTGCCGTGGGCGTCGATACTTGAGAGGAGTTGCCCCTAGTACGAGAGGACCGGGGTGAACATGCCTCTGGTGTACCTGTCGTTCCGCCAGGAGCGCAGCAGGGTAGCTATGCATGGACGGGATAACCGCTGAAAGCATCTAAGCGGGAAGCCTCCCTCAAGATAAGGTATCATCGAGTCGTGATAGACCATCACGTTGATAGGCCGGGTGTGGAAGTGCGGTAACGCATGAAGCTAACCGGTCCTAATAACTCTGTTCATGCTTAAACGGGCTCCCAGAAAAGTATTACTTTTTAGGGTCCCGGAGAGTCCCACCATCAATGACAGCTCTGCGCACGGGATACCCTCGTGAGACATGGCGTCGTTGGACGGACGATCCTCCAGCCAGTCACATCTGATACGCATCGATTAAAGACATCCGCAGGCTCCATTGCCTGGTGACCATAGCGTCCGTGCCCCACCCGATCCCATCTCGAACTCGGCCGTGAAACCGGACAGCGCCAATGGTACTAACGCTCAAGCGTTGGAAGAGTAGGTCGTCGCCAGGCATTGAAGCTTGCGGAAGTCAAAACAAACCCATTCACAAATCACCATCCCCCAACGCGCCAGGGCTCAACGCCCCAGCGCAGCACGGGATGGTCTGGTCAGGCCCGCAAACCGCAGGCTTGACCAACACAACCCCGGCGCGGGGTGGAGCAGCCCGGTAGCTCGTCAGGCTCATAACCTGAAGGTCGCAGGTTCAAATCCTGCCCCCGCAACCAGATAAACGGAATTGGATGCACCGCCCTTCGGGGCGGTGTTTCCTTTTGTGGTCCAAGCATTGAAACGCGCGGCTTGGAAAATTTGCCCAAGCTGACAGGTCGACGTCCAAGCCCAAGTTGAACAGTGCCTTCATAGAACGGATTTTATATCAATAGGATACGCGAGTGTGCGCGGGTGTTACCACTACATTTTGCGGCTGATGTGTGGGACGCGCGAACGCGCGGCGGAGCTTACGTTGCGGTCTGCTCAGCAATGTTGGCTGGGAGTGCGATGCCGACAGCCTTGAAGACGTTGCCCACGTCACCTGTGACGTGCGTGCGTGTGGTAATGGCCTTGCCATCCTTTTCGATGGTGGCCTGCTGGAGACGATCGAGATCGTTGAGAAGCGGCTGCCATTCGGGCTGGAAGCCCTTGTCCTGGCATAGCCGGGTCAGTTCCTTGGCGAGCGTCAGGGCAAGGAACGAGACGAAGACATGGCCGCGGATCGCGGCATCGGACTGATGGAAGATCGGCCGGGTATCGAAGCTGGCCTTGGCCACGCGGAACAGGGCTTCGACCTGTAGCAAGTCTCGATAGCGGATGACGGCCTGAAGCGGGGTGATCCGGGCATTGGTGCGCAGGACACTGATGCCGTCGAAGCGGGCCTCGTCGGCGAGTTTGCCCAGATCGATTTCGAAGCTCTTGCCGCTGGCTTTGAGATAACGCCGATAGGCCGAGTTACCGACCAGCGCCTTGTCGCCCTTCTTGAGCTGGGCCTGGAGCCCGTCGATGATGGCCTGACGGTCCGCCTTGTCCTTCTTGGCTTCGGCCTCGTTCAGCGTGACGATGTAACGCTGGGTGTCCTTGCCGCTGCCGACACGGACCTCCTTGACCCACAGCTGGGTCTCGCCTGCCTGCCGCTCGAGCACGAGCGGAACCATCGGAGCAGTGTCGTTCAACACGACATCGCGGATGACGCTGCTTGATCGCTCGCGGGCGCCGAGGATGTATTCCATGCCCAGCTCTTCGAGTGCGGCAATAGTGTCGGCGCTGATCATGCCGCGATCGGCCACGACGCAGGACCGGGTAATCCCGAAGCGCGTACGCAGGCGCGTGACGATGGGCAGGAGGACTTTCACATCGGCCGTATTGCCCGGCACCATCTCGGTGCAGATCGGCCGCCCCTGGGCATCGATCACCACGGCCAGGATCATCTGCGCAAGCTCGGGCCGGTGATCCTTGGAATGACCACGCCGCCCCAGCGTGTCACCGCCTGCGCCGTAGAACGATAGTGAGGTGGTATCCATGAACACGAGGCTCAGATCCGTGAACAGGTCCCGGCGCCTGTCGAACAGCTTCTCCTCGATCACGTCCTTCACGCATCGGGGTGCCAACGCGCCTTCAGCCTTCTCCTCGATCTCCTCGCCCAGCCAGGCCATGGCACGGTAGAAGTGATGGAGCGCCAGATCCTCAACTCCGTCGATGGCATAGCTCTTCATCCAGTCGGTGCACGCCCGGTCCGAGCCTGACACGAACAGCCGGTGCAACATGGCAACGAAAACCGCGCGTTCGACATCAAAGCCAAATCCACGCCCTGCCGCCACCTCGGCCAGCACGGCATCGACACCAAGCCGCTGCCACAACCGGCCAAACAGCAAGGGGCCGCCGATGCGGTGGGCGGTTATCTTGCCATCATCGATGTCGGAAAGGATGATGCTGCGTTCGGCGTGCCGGGCAATCGAAGCTGCCAGCCTGTCCAGTTCGCCACTGGCGGCAAGAGCATCCTTGCGGCCCAGCGCCTTGATGGTGCGCTGACGAACGACCTTACCCTCGCGCACGCTTTCGACGAGATAGAGGTAGCGGTGGCCCCGGGCGACTCGTTCGACAACAAACATGCATGTGTTGTTATCGCCGACCTGCACAATACTCCACAGAAACACCACGTTCAGCGCAAATGTTGTTACTACACCCAATCTCCGCGCCAAATCCACATCACGCAAATTCAATCACTTACGAAGCAATGTTCGACACCTGTTCCAACGTCACTGTCCAACTTGGGCCAAGGGCCTCCAATATCCCGGAAACAAGGTTATTGAGCAGGGAATATGGCGCGATAGCGCTCCTGTCCTGGTCGTTGGATCTTCAGCCTCATGTCTGATGTCCGGATTTGACATCGGACGGCATCGTGATCTTGTCTCCCATGAGAATGACGGGATTCCGCAATTCAACCGAGGGCAACCGTCGTCTGAGCGCTTGAGAGCATGCGCTGAACGTGGTTCCCCGGCATCGGTCTGCCAATGAGGTAGCCCTGGATCATGTCGCAACCCTCACTGCGCAAGATCTCCATCAAGGCTTGGGTCTCCACCCCTTCCGCGAGCGTCTCCATCCCGAGCGCTTCTGCCAGGGTGGTGATCGCCCGCACGATCGCCTGGGCACTGCCGCCCTCCTCGAGAGCACGCACGAAGCTTTGGTCGATCTTGATCTTGTTGAAAGGGAATGATCGCAGGTAGCTAAGCGATGAGTACCCGGTGCCGAAGTCGTCGAGCGCCACGCGCACGCCCAATGCCTGCAGCGAATGGAGGATGTTCAGCGTCTTGTCGACATTCCCGATGAACACGCTTTCGGTGATTTCAAGTTCGAGGCGGCCCGAAGGAAGCCTGCTTTGTGCCAAGGCCTGCGCGATGCACGCGACGAGGCCGTCGGTCGTGAGCTGACGGGGCGAGATGTTGACTGCAACGCTGATGTCTTCAGGCCATTGCGCCGCCTGACGGCAGGCCTCGCGCAGGGCCCACTCGCCGAGTTGCACGATCAGGCCGGATTCCTCGGCAATCGGGATGAACGTTGCCGGGCTTATCATTCCGTGTTGCTCGTGCGGCCAGCGCATGAGAGCCTCGAAGCCCTTGATGCGGTTCTCCGACATGGAAAACAGGGGCTGGAAGTAAAGCTCGAAATCACCATCCCGGATCGCGCGGCGCATATCGATTTCCAGATGACGACGACGACTTGCCTCGGCGTCGAGTTCGGGTTCGAAGAAGTTGTACCCGCCCTTGCCATTGTTCTTGGCGCGATCGAGCGCGAGATCGGAGCTTTTGAGGAGGGCGTCCGAGCAGTCCGCGTCCTGCGGGCCGATCGCGATGCCGATACTGGCGGAAACAACGATGCTGCGTCCGTCGATGGTCAATTCGCGGTTGAGCGCGGCTTCAAGTCTGCGGGCCAGGGCAGTGCAGTCGGTTGCCGGCTCGACTCCATCGAGCAGGAGGCCGAAATCGTCACCGCCGAACCGCGCCACCATGGCGTTCGGGTAGCAGTCCTGAAGCGTTTGCGCCACGGTGCGCAGCAACTCGTCTCCAAACGGGTGACCCAATGCGTCGTTTATGGCCTTGAAGTCGTCAACATCGATGAAGGCTACGAACGTGCGCTGGCTTTCGCTTTGTCGGGCTACGGCTCGTTCCAGCTTTTCGATGAAGAAACGGCGATTGGGCAGGCCGGTCAGTGCATCGTGGAGCGATGCGTGCATGATCTGCTGTTCGCGCTCTTCTACCGCATCGACCATCGCGTTGAAGCTGGAGGCGAGAGAGCGCACCTCGATTGCGCCTTCGACCTTGACCTTTGCTACGGCACCGCCGGCATAGGCGCGCGCTGCTTCCGCGAGCAATTGCAGTGGCCGGGCAATCCCGCGCGAGAGGCGGATCGCGGCCCATGCACCAGCCAACAGTCCGAACAACCCGATCAGCATGAGCACCAGGCGAAGACTGAAGTAACGCGCTAACACCGAGTTGAGCGAATGCGCCATCACCAGGCGAGGCTCGTTGCCCTCTTCCAGGCTCGCAATTGCTGAAACACGAACCAGTGTTGGGCCGTCGTGGCCCTCCATCTCGGCGATCTCGCCAAGCTCGAGCGAAGCAAGGTGGCTGTCGAGTTGCGCCCGCTCGATCACGCGCGCCTCCAAGGGTGCGGCCGACAGGCTTGCAAGCTGTGTCATGTCAGCCGGACCGAGCGTGTTCAGCAGGATCAGCCAGCCGGCAAGATCGGGCATCTCGATCGGCACTGCAGCGCCAAGCGCCTGCGCCTGGCCGAGCCGGATGACGCCGCGATCGGCACCGTTCTCCAGCCGTGACAGCATGGCCGTGCCCCTGATCGTCGTCGCCGTGCTCGAAGAGATCACGCTGCCATCGAGCTGGACGATCGCCACTTCGCTCACCTTGGCGCGGTCGCGCAGGCTTTGCAGGGCCGAGACGAGCGTTGGCGCATCGCCGGTGGCCAAGGCTTCACGGAAACCAAAATCGCGGGCTACCACTTCGCCCGCGTCCGCCATCTGCCTTTGCCTACTGGCAATGATCTGGTCGAACACGCGGGAGTTGGCGGCAAGCTCGCGCTCTGCTGTTTCATAGGCGAAGGTGTTGATGCCCGAACCGGCCGCAAGCAGCGTTGCGGCTACGATCACTGTCAGCAACACGACGTACAATAATGCAATCCGGCTGCCGAGTGAGCGAACGCGCACGTCTATCGCATTGCGCAGGCGGTCAAGCGCCTGCACTACCGACCGTTTCATTTGCCGCTGCCTGGCCGCAGCGCCACCATGATCCGACTGCGGTTGCTGGGTTCCAGCACCAATTTGCCGCGCCATTCGCCACCTGCGCCGCGGATGCGGGGATGCCAGACGACGACGTCATAGGTCCCGCGACCCAAGCCCTCGATGTCAGCCAGCCCGTTCAGGTCGCTGCGTGCTGCAAAGGGCGTGTCTGTCACGCGGATATAGCCTTGCATCCTGTCGTGGATGTTGCAGCCCAGCGCGATCGTGCCGGCCACCTTGAATTGCTGGGTCCGCATCTGATCCTGCCCATAGAGGTCTATCTTGAAGGGGCCGGGCTTGGAAAAGCTGTAGATCGAATGGCGTACGTTATCGAGGTTCGGGAAGGCCACTACCGCGCCCAGGGGCACGATCAGCGTACCAGGCACGAACGCCTGGTTCTTCTGCGCCATCGCATTGCGCCATGCGAAAGTCGGACGACGGGTGTTGCCAGCCGGTGGCCGGATTTCGATCACGGCATCGCGTAATGGGACGCCCGCCTGGTCCACCACCAGCATAGGTAGCGTGCTCGCCGGCGTGGCCGAGATCAGCAGGGGTAGCGTCAGCGCCACGCAGATCGGGGCCGAACGGAGCGATCCGCATCGCGAGACTCGCAAGGAGAGCAGATTTCTCATGCAGCCAGGCTAAGCGGCAATACCTTCGAAATTCAGAATCCTGCCTAGAGGGCACTTTAGGATTTCCCAACAGGTCTTGATTAACCCTCTCGCCTACTCTCTCTCGACAAGGGTGCCAAAAGCGTGATCAAGATTGCCAAGTTGGGCGCGGCCCTGGCAGGCCTTATGCTTGCTTCGCCCGCGCAGGCTGACCCGCTGCTGGATGGCGGAAAGCTGGTGCTGACCAATGGCATATCCTCGATCGAGGGAGCCAGCGGCGGTGGTCTTGCCAGCTGGGCCACGATTGCCGGCATGGAAACGGACCGCGGCCTTGGGCTTTCGGCCCATGTCACCGGCCTTGAGCTGGCCGACTATGGCTGGCAGAGCCACGGAATTGCCGTGGGCATCAAGGACCGGGTCGAGTTGTCCTATGCCCGCCAGAACTTCGATACGCGAAAGGTTGGCGAAGCACTTGGTCTCGGCAAGGATTTCCGCTTCAATCAGGACGTGTTCGGCGCGAAGCTGCGGCTGATTGGCGATGTGGTCTATGGTTCGCCCTTGCTTCCGCAGATCAGCCTGGGGCTGCAGCACAAGCGCAGTCTTGATGGCGCCATCGTCAGGGCGGTGGGGGCAGCGTCGTCGTCCGGCACCGATTTCACGGCCAGCGCCACCAAGCTGTTCCTGTCGAAAAGCATTCTGGTCAACGCCACCGCGAGGTTGACCAATGCCAACCAGTTCGGCCTGCTCGGGTTCGGTGGCCCCAATCAGCCTGCCCGCACGCTGCAGTTCGAAGGCTCGCTCGCCTGGATGCTTACACCGCGCCTTGTCGTCGGTGGGGAATACCGGACGCGACCCAGCAATCTTGCCATCGCGCGCGAGGACGACGCCCACCACCTGTTCCTGGCTTGGGCCGTCACCCGCAACGCCACGTTGACCGCAGCCTATGCCGATGTCGGCTCGGTGGCCACTTTCGATGGCCAGCGCGGCGGGCTCGTCTCGCTCCAGCTCGCATTCTGAGGAGGCCGTTGATGCCGTTTGCGCTCGCATTTGCCCTGCTCGCCGCCCAGCCTGTCACCCCCGATCCGCAGGAGGTCCCTGCTGCGCAGGGCGATTTCTCCGGCGTCGATTGGGAAAAGGAATTCGGGGTCGAGAAGAAGGTGGCCGATCCCGTAACCGGCGAATTCCCGGTCGAGCCCTACCAGCAAAGCCCCACAAATGCAGGGGCCGACCCATTCACCGGTGAGAGCATGGCCCGGGCCTTCGGCGGTCAGGACGGCATCCACAGGATCGTGGACAGGCTGGTCGTCCTCAGCGAGAGCGACCCGCGCATTTCTGCAATCTTCAAGAGCCGCGATCTGGTTCGCTTGCGCCGCACCCTGTTCGAACAGTTCTGCTTCATATTGAACGCCGGCTGCATCTATAGCGGGCGCGAGATGCAGGCGGCGCACAAGGATCTCGGCATCACCCGCGCTGATCTCAATGCCTTGGTCGAGAACCTCCAGCAGGCCATGCGCGAGGGGCAAGTGCCCTTCGCCGCGCAAAACCGCTTCCTGGCAAAGCTGGCCCCGATGGACCGGCAGATTGTCGAACGGTGAATGGCTGGGCGCCCCGAGGCGCAGGCGCGATTTCTGGCGACGGCCTCAGCCTTGCAGCGAAGCCAACCCGCCGGTGGACCCGAAACCGCCTTCGCCGCGCGCGGTATGGTCGAGCGTATCCGCCTCTACCCACGTCCCGCGCGTGACGGGTGCGACGACGAGTTGTGCAACGCGGTCGCCCCGGCGGATCGAGAAGCTGTCGCTGCCGTGGTTGATGAGGATCACCTTCAACTCGCCACGGTAGTCTGAATCTATCGTGCCGGGGGTGTTGGGCACGGTGACACCATGCTTGAGCGCGAGGCCGGAGCGGGGACGGACCTGGATTTCGTAGCCCGCCGGAATTGCGACCGAGAGGCCCGTGGCGACGGCGTGACGCGCGCCGGGGGCAAGATCGATGTCCTCTGCCGAGACCACATCCATGCCTGCCGCGCCATCTGTGGCATAGGCCGGCAGCGGCAAATCCAACCCGTGGGGCAGGCGCTTTACGAGCACGGGGATTTCAGGCGAGTGCATCGGCAATTCTTTCGATCAGGAGCGCCGCGGCGGCGTCCTTGGGGAGTTCGGGCAGGCTTTCGACGCCGCTCGCGCTGACGATGTGCAAGGCGTTGATCTCGCCGCCCATCTGGTGCGTGGCGACATCGTTGGCGACGATCCAGTCCGCACCCTTGCGGGCAAGCTTGGCCTTGGCGTGGTCGAGCACGTCGTTGGTTTCGGCGGCGAAGCCGACAACCAGCGGCGGGCGACGTTCGGACTTGCAAAGCGTGGCGAGGATGTCGGGGTTCTCGACCAGCTGCAGCGGCGGAACCTGGCCCGAACCATCCTTCTTGATCTTTTGCGCGGCCTCGCCGGCGCTGCGCCAGTCGGCCACGGCGGCGACCATGATCGCGACGTCGGCCGGTAGCGCCATATCGACGGCAGCGGCCATCTGGCGCGCGGTTTCGACATCGATGCGGGTGACGCCGGGCGGGGTCGGCAGGTTGACCGGGCCGGAGACGAGCGTGACTTTCGCGCCCGCCTTCGCGGCGGCGGCGGCGATGGCATAGCCCTGCTTGCCGCTCGAACGGTTGGCGATGTAGCGCACCGGGTCGATCGGTTCGTGCGTGGGGCCTGCGGTGATGAGCACGTGCCTGCCGGTGAGGCATCCTTCGACGGGCTCAGGATGAGCGGGGGTATGGAAGGCGGCGTCCCCTGTCTCCGCTCGTGCTGAGCTTGTCGAAGCACGCTCCAGCGCGCGCTCGATCTCGAGCAGGATCGCGGGTGGTTCGGGGAGGCGGCCGGGGCCGAATTCGCCACAGGCCATCGCGCCTTCGTCGGGTTCCATCACGCTCACGCCATCGCCGCGCAGGGTGGCGACGTTGCGCTGCGTGGCGGGGTGCTGCCACATGCGCACGTTCATGGCGGGGACGGCGAGCACCGGCTTGTCGGTTGCGAGCAAGAGCGTTGTGGCAAGGTCGTTGGCAATGCCGCCAGCCATGCGCGCGAGAAGGTCTGCCGTGGCCGGGCAGACGACAACCAGATCGGCCTGGCGCGAGAGCTGGATGTGGCCCATCTCGACCTCGTTCTTGAGGTCCCACAGCGTGGTATGGACGGGGTTCTCGCTCAAGGCAGCCAGAGTCATGGCGGTAACGAAGTGCGCGCCGCCCTCGGTCAGGACACAAGTGACGTCCGCGCCTTCCCTGCGCAGCAGCCGGACCAGTTCGCACGACTTGTAGGCCGCGATGCCGCCACCGACGATGAGGAGGATGCGTGTTCCCTTCATGGACGGGGCTTGTGCAATGGCGGGGGCTCGCGCGCAATCCTTTTGCTTGGGGGGAAGTCTTGGGGCACACTCATCCAGACGATAACGGGGGACCTGGTGATGAGACTGATACTGACGGCGCTGGTGTTCCTGGCAGGATTGTTCGACCTGTTCCTGGCCATAGGCTTTCTGACCGGGCCCGAGCAGGCGGCGACGGGCTTTGGCATCGCGGCGACCGGGGTTGGCGGGGTTTCGACGATCCGCGCGGACTTCACCTCGTTCTTCGGCGTCGCGGCGTTCTGCATGATGTGGGGTGCGTGGCGCAGGAATGCGGACCTGATGCTGGTCCCGGCGCTGCTGTTCGGCACCTCGTTCGTGGGCCGCGCGATCGATCTCGTGGTGACGGGCGCCTATCCGGGATGGCAGGTGCCGATGGCGGTGGAGGCGGCGCACGTCGTGCTGATGGTCGCGGCGTGGCGGATGCTGCCGCATCATCGGCTGGAGGAGATTGCGGGGTGATGATGGTTGCTGGCGATATGCCCCCTGCTGCGGAAGAACAGGTTTTACGCGAGGGTCTTGTTGCGTGTGGCCTGAACGCTGCGGGGATCTCGATGGCCTATGACGATCTTGTGCAGGGTTACGTCATCACCATTGAAAAGGCGGCAGGTGCGAAAACCGAGCATCTGGAATGCATCGAGACTGTTGCCAGTCGTGCGGACGTCGCCTTTGAGGAGGAGGCGCTGGGTAGTGCATTCATCGAGCGGAAGTATGCGCGAGCCAAGGCACTCTGGCTTGCGGAGACAAAGGAAACCCTGCGCAAGCGCGGATTGCTTGAGGGTATGCCGAAGCGGGCCGATTTCTCGTCTGTCGAGGAATTCGCAGCAGCATTGGAACGGCACTGCGGATTTGCTGCAGGCTCGGTCTTGAGAGTGCGGAACGGTGAAGTCGTCTTCTGGCCGGAGAACGTGCGCGAGGGCAAGAAGGAGTACGAGCGATTGGCGGCCTTGATGGCAGCGGTGACTTACGCAACGGCAGACTCGGGCGATTTCAAGATTTGCTTTGTCGGGAACGAATACGTGGCGGACAGGCCCTGACTTCAGCTGGCTTCAGAGCCTCGCGCCTTCCACCGAGCCCAGAGCGCGAAGACGGCACGCTGGGCGGGGCGTTCGAATTTGGCGTGGCTGATGAAGCCTGCGGCGATGGCGAGGGTGACGAAGAAGATCAGGAACCAGGGCTGGCGGGCGATGTCGCGCGTCAGGCCGGTGGAATCGATCATCAGGACCAGCGCCAGCTGGATCGGGATGTGCCAGAGGTAGATGCCGTATGAGGCATCGCCGAGCTTCTGGCCGAATTGCAGGCGTCCCTTCTCGTCGTTGAGATCGATCGCAAGGGTGAGGAACAGGACTGCGTAGGTGCCTGCGATGGTGGCGGCATCGCCGCTGCGGTAGTTGGCCTTGAGCATGAAGGCGCTTGCCAGCAGGGCAAGGCCCAGCGGCAGGAGCGTGGCCGGGCGGAGCCAGCCCTTCAGCGTCGCTCCATAAGCCGCGCAGCCGAGCATGAAGTAGCCGATGCAGGCGAGCACGTCCTTGTTGGGCAGTTCCTTCAGCATGCCGTAGAGCAGCAGCGCGCCCAGTGGCAGGGCCAGCGCCAGCGGCGCGCGGCGCAGCGCCGGGATGGCGAGGAAGAAGACGAGGTAGGCGAGGATCTCGGTCGACAGGGACCACGAGGGGCCGTTGAACGACTGGTTATCCTGCCAGCCCCAATACTGCATCAGCGGGATCGACAGCAGGAAGTGCTTGAGGTCGTTGGTGTGATAGATGAACTCGGTGCCGGTGCGGGCGACATAGATGCCTTGCAGGATCGCCATCAGGCCAAGCGTCAGCAGGTGCAGCGGCCAGAGGCGCGCAATGCGGGCGAGCCAGAACCGCGCCCTGTAATTGGCATCGGCGAGATAGACATGCGCAAAGACGAAGCCCGAGACCGCCCAGAAATACTGCACGGCGGTGTGGCCATGGTTGTACAACCACGAGAGCGTTTCGTACCACGGCTGGATCGCGCGATTGACGTGCACATGATAGGGCACCGGCGGCACGAACACGTGCTGGTAATGCCAGAACAACACCATGATCGCCGCGAGCAGGCGCGACAGATCGAGCGCGTGGAAGTGGCGCTTGGGCAGGCGCAGGTGCGATAGGTTATGGCTCAAGGGAGCGGTCTTCTCAGCCCCACCAGCCAAGGGCGTGGGTGCCGATGACCAGCGCGCCGCCCGCCAGGAAGGTGAGGATCTGGCCGAGCACACCGGGCCCGCGCTTGCGGCGCTTGCGCTGCCACATCAGTTCGACCTTTGGCAGCGGCGGCGCCTCGGGTGCGCCGCCCTTGGGCGGGAAGCGGTCTTCGATGCGGCGGATGAGGTCGGGGATGCGCAGCAGAGTCTGCGTATCCTCGCGCACGCGGTCGGCTATCGCGGCTTCGGGGCCGAGCTCGTCGCGCACCCAGGCGCGCACGAACGGCGCCGAGGTTTCCCACATGTTGATCTCGGGATCGAGCTGGGTGGCGATGCCTTCGACCATGACCATGGTCTTCTGCAGCAGCAGCAGGTGCGGCTGCGTTTGCATGTCGAAATCGCGGGTGATGGCAAAGAGGCCATCGAGCATCTGGCCGACCGAGAGTTCGGACACCGGCTTGCCGCGCATCGGTTCACCCACGGCGCGCAGGGCCGTGGCGAATTCGTCGACCGAGTGATAGCTCGGCACGTATTGCGCCTCGAAGTGGATTTCGGCGACGCGGCGATAGTTGCCGGTCGTCAGGCCATAGAGGATTTCGGCGAGCCACTGGCGGGCGCGGCGGTCGATCCGGCCCATGATGCCGAAGTCGATGGCGACGATGGTGCCATCGGGTTCGACGAACAGGTTGCCCTGATGCATGTCGGCGTGGAAGTACCCGCCGTTGATCGCCTGGGTGAGGAAGGCGAGGACGAGGCGCTGGGCCAGCGCCTTGCGATCGTGGCCTGCCGCATCGAGTGCGGCGGTGTCGCTGATCTTGACGCCGTCGATCCAGTCGAGCGTCATGACCCTGCCGTTGGTGCGATCCCAGTCGATGTCGGGCACGCGATACCCTGCGTGCGCGCGCATCGTGTCGGCCAGTTCCGAGGCGGAGGCGGCTTCGCGACGCAGATCAAGCTCGCGCACCGTCCAGCGCTTGAAATTGGCGATGACCATGCGCGGGCGCAGGCGCGATGCTTCGCCGCCCAAGCCTTCGAGATGGGCGGCGGCCCATTCGTAGGTGTCGATATCGCGCGCGAACTTCTCACGCACGCCGGGGCGCAGGATCTTGACCGCGACCTTGCGGCCTTCGGTCGTCACCGCGCGGTGGACCTGGGCCACCGAGGCCGCGCCCACCGGCACCGGATCGAACGAGGAGAACAGGCTCTCGAGCGGCTTTTCGAACGAGCGCTCGATTTCGGCGCGGATCAGCGCGAAATCGACCGGGGGGAGCTGGTCCTGCAGGGCGAGCAGGTTGTGCGCCGCTTCCTCGCCCACGAGATCGGGGCGGGTGGCGAGTGTCTGGCCGAGCTTGATCGCAGCCGGGCCGATCGCGCGGAAGGCACCGGCGTAGTCGGGCGTCCTGGGCTGGATCGTGCCGAAACGCGCAACCTTGCACAGGGTGCGGACGGGCGAGGGCGTGTTCGGATCACTTTCGATCCCGCGCAGCGCGCCGTGCCGGGCAAGCGTGCGGCCCCAGCCGAGCAGGCGGCGGATATGCGTGGCGGGAAGGGTCAAGCGATCAGACCTTCCAGCCCGAATGGATCGCGACGAGGCCACCGAGGATGGGTTCCACCTTGGTCCGCTTGAAGCCGGCGGCCTGGATCATCTTCTCGAATTCCGGCATCGGCGGGAATCGGCGGATCGATTCGATCAGGTAGCGATACGAATCCTCGTCGCCCGCGATCATCTGGCCGAGCTTGGGCACCAGCTTGTGCGAATAGGCGTCGTAGATTTCCGAGAAGCCGGGCCATTCTGTCGTCGAAAATTCGAGGCAGAAGAAGCGGCCGCCGAACTTCAGCACGCGGTGGGCTTCGGCAAGGGCGCGGTCGATGTGCGTCACGTTGCGGATGCCGAAGGCGATGGTGTAGGCGTCGAACACGCGGGTCGGGAAGGTGAGTTCCTCGGCGTTCTGGCGCGACCATTCCAGGCCTTCCAGCCCGCGCTTGGCGGCGCGTTCGATGCCGACATCGAGCATGTCCTGGTTGATGTCGGACACGGTGATCTGCGCGCCGTGCTTGGCCATGCGGAAGGCAATGTCGCCGGTGCCGCCGGCCATGTCGAGAATTGCCTCGCCCGGCTGGGGGCGCACGCGGCGCACGAACTTGTCCTTCCACAGCCGGTGCATGCCGACCGACATGGCATCGTTCATCACGTCATACTTGCGCGCGACGTTCGAGAAGATCGCGCCGACGCGGCCTTCCTTCTCTTCTGCCGGGATGTCTTCGTAGCCGAACGAAGCTGTCTCTTGGGCTGTTTCAGATGCGGTCATGCCTTGGCCCTTTAGTGGGGAATTGCCCGGACGGCAAAGACTGTTAGGGGTGGAGGGGATATGCCAGAGCTACCCGAAGTAGAGACGACCGTTCGCGGCCTTGCAACCGTGCTGGAGGGACAGGTCATCCGCAGCGTGCGGGTTAACCGGGCCGACCTGCGGCGACCGTTTCCGGTCGATCTGGCGCAGGCGCTGACCGGTGCGCGGGTGACCGGGCTTTCGCGGCGCGCGAAGTATGGCCTGATCCACACCGATCGCGAACGGACGATGGTGTTCCATCTCGGCATGTCGGGGCGCTGGCGAATCGATCCCGACGACATCGGCAAGCACGATCATCTGGTGCTGGAGACGGGCGAGGGGCGGGTGCTTTCGCTCAACGATGCGCGGCGCTTTGGCTCGGTCGATCTGGTTGACAGCGACAGGCTGGAAAGCTGGCCGCCATTTGCCGCTCTGGGGCCGGAGCCGCTGGGACCGGACCTGACGCCGAAGCTGCTGGCGGCAGCGTTCAAGGGCCGGATCGCGGCGGTGAAGCTGCTGCTGCTCGACCAGCGCATCGTGGCGGGCCTGGGCAATATCTACGTGTGCGAGGCGCTTTATCGCGCGCGGGTGCATCCGGCGCGCGAAGGGGGGCGGGTCAAGCCGGGCGAGCTGAAGCTGCTGGTGCCGGCGATCAAGGCGGTGCTCGAGGAATCGATCCTCGCGGGCGGATCGACCTTGCGCGACTATGCCCGGCCCGATGGCGAACTGGGTTATTTCGCCAAGGACTTTGCCGTCTATGGCCGCGAGGGTGAGCCTTGCGCCTGCGGCGGCACGGTGGAGCGGATCGTGCAGGGCGGGCGGTCGAGCTTCTTCTGCGCGAAGTGCCAGAAGTAGCAGCGATGGCGCGCGGGGTTTGCCCACCCCGCTGCGCCCCCGCGAAGGCGGGGGCCTCAGTCGGTTTACTGTGAGGTTCTGTAAGAACACCGAGGTCCCCGCCTTCGCGGGGACGCAATGCTTCTTGGTGCGAGAGGTCATCCGCTGGCGAGTGCGGACGGTAACGCCGGGGGGAAATCACAGATCGCGCGACCGGTGCGGTGCCGTTGTGGCACGCAAGGGATGGGGCGCGGGACCGGTTGCGAGTGGCCGGGGGACGGTTCCGAACCCCTGGTCGGCTCAGCCTGAGGGCGGACACTTGTGAAAGGACGAAACCTTGGCAGCGGCTCGCGTACTGCCTTGGCTTCTGGCAAGCGGCTGCGTGAAAAGAACCTGTCGTTTGCGCAGACTTTGTCACGCAAGTCAGGCGGGTTCCGCATCCGCAGCGTCGCTCAGGGTTCGGCGCCGTGCTATCAGCCCTGGGGTGTCCTGTCTGTCCTTGGGTAACGGCAGGGATTGCCCGGTGGGTCTTGGGGCTCGCCCCTCGTTGAACCCGCTGCGCACCTGCCGCACCGATCACGCCGGATGCCTTCACGATGTGTCGGCGTCCGAAGGGAGAGGAGCGGGTTGGCCTTGTGCCCCCTCCTGACCTGTGGGCGGGGCGTATAACCTATATGGTTCGTTTTGTCAAGATGGAACGCAACATTCTCGTCTTTCCCGCGCAGGCGGGAATCCAGATGGCGCAAGGTTTGACGTCGCGCTGCGACGGTGTTGGCTTGTCGCTGGATTCCCGCCTGCGCGGGAAAGACGATGGGAGTGTGCGACTTCAAATTGGCTGTCGTTATAATGCTGCCGATATTTTTGGGCGCTAAACGGGACCTAAAGCCTGTGGGGTTACGCCGCTGGGGCGAACGGAGAAAAGCAATATGAATGAGGCGTACAATCCTTCGGACTTCAATGTTGGTCACTCAATCTTCCCTGACTTTAACGGTCAAGGTGGCCTTGTCATTTGTGGCTATGAGTGGGGCTATTCAGCAAAAGACGAAGCGCTTGAAAACGACGTGGAGCGATATGCTGCGGTGAAGGAGCATCTGGCTTCCATTCAGACATTCCATTCCAAAGGGTGGGACTCACCCTACGATCGCCGCATTCATAAGTGGTTTGCCATGTTCGGCCACCCTCTCGGAGAAGCGGGTGGTTTCTCTGATTTCGACAAATCCGTCCTACAGACCAACTGGTGCGACGATATGGGCAACCAAGTCTCAGATTATGAGAAGTTCCTGTCTGACGGAAACCGATCAAACTTTCTTGGCCTCATGCGTGAGTATCGCCCTGCATTGCTTATCTTCATGGGCATCAAGCAAATCGAATACCTGCAAGATTCGAGGGTCAAGCCGATCATGGAGGAAATATTCGGCCCGGAAGTGGCACCGCTTCGATTTGAGCGGAAAGAAGAATTCGACGGGAAGAAGTTCCGGCTTGGCTTTCAGGACTTCACGGACTTGGCGATTGTCGCCTTGCCGCATCCCAGTGGAAGTATGGGCCTGACGGACGCCTACATCGAACTTTTTGCGTCGGAGATCGGTGAAAAGATCGGCACGTTTAAGCGCGCCAAGGGCATCTCTGTGGCCTGATAGGTTGATCCGGGGGAAGATCCCGCTCCGTCATTCGCTGGCGCGAATGACTCCTCCCTGTTTGTGCTTTGCAAAAACAGGGAGGATCTGGGGACAGGATCAACGCCCCTTCCGCAGCACAATGTAAACCGCGCCCGCACCCCCATGCCTCGGCTGCGCGGGCCTTACCGCCGCGATTTGCCCCGCATGCGGGCTATGCGCCAGCCAGTCGAGCAGCTTGGCGCGGATGGCGCCGCGGCGGTTGCCGCGTTGGTCCTGTTCGTCGTGGGGGCGGGGTTTGCCGGCGATGAGGAGCATGACGCGGGCGCCCATGGCGAGGGCCTGGGCGATGCTGGCGGTGAGGCGGGCGTGGGCGGCGTCGAGGGTGAGGCCGTGGAGGTCTATGGTCACGTCAGGGGTGATGCTTCCGCGCGCCAGCTTGCGGTCCCAGCTGGAATCGAGGCCGTGGCTTTGTAGTGGTCGGGCAACGGGCGTGGGCGCTGGCGTGGGCAGCGGGGGCGGCACGCGGCCTTTCAACCGCTTTACGGGCACAGGTGTCGGGAGCGAGCTGGCGGGCGTGGCCTCAACCGCTTTCGCCCTGGGGCGCGGCGGGTGGAGCGGGGTGATCGTGGCGGCGACCTTGTTCCACAGGTCGGCCTCCTCGGGCGAGAGGCCTCGGGGAGCCTTCCTCACTGCTGGCCGAGACGCGCCAGCGTCCCCTTGGGCAGGAGGATGAGGGCGCGGCCCCTTGCGCTCATGCCGCCGGCAATCTGGCGGGCTTCGGGGCCTGCGCCCCAGAAGCTGTCAAAGCGATTGGCACCCTGGATCGCGCCGCCGGTGTCCTGCGCCACCCACAGCCCGCTGGCTTCCTTGCGGTCCACCTGCAGCCAGACGGGCGCGCCCAAGGGCACGAAGGCGGGATCGGCGGCGACGGTGCTGCGCCCGGCGATGGGGACGTTGAGCGCTCCGACCGGGCCGGGGCCGGTCAATTCGCGGAAGAAGACGTAGCTGCGGTTCTGGCGCATCAGCTGCCGTCCGGCGTCGGGGAAATCGCGCAGGTATTGCTGGATGCCCTGCATCGAGCCGGAATACTGCCCCGGCGAGGAACCGATCAAGCCGCGCTCGCGCATCAGCGAGCCGATGCCGGTGTAGGCATGGCCATTCTGCCCGGCAAAGCCGAGGCGGATCACGCTGCCATCAGGCGCGCGCAGACGGCCCGAGCCCTGAATCTGCAGGAAGAAGAATTCGACCGGATCGGCCGCCCATGCCAGTTCGAGGCCCTTGCCCTGCAGGGCGCCGTCCTCGATCTGGCCGCGATCGTGATAGGCGGTGAAGACGCCCGCGTCATCATAGCGGCCCAATGGCATCTTGCCGTCGGGCAGGGGCTGCGCGTCGCCGGGTTTGGCGCGGACCAAGTCCTTCGGCAGGGCATAGACCGGCACGTCGAAGCCCGGCTGGCGGGTGCGGGATCCGGCTATCTCGGGTTCGAAATAGCCGGTGACGAAGGCCGCGCCATCGCCGACTTCGGCGGTTTCGAAATAGGTGGCGAAGAAGCGCGCGGATTCGCCCGCGGGCCAGGTGGCGGCGGCGGCGCAGGCGGGAGCCCAGTCCTCTGGGCGGGTGAGGCCGGAATTGTCGGTGCGCTTCGTCAGCCGGGGGCAGGATGTGGTAAAGGCCTGCAGCGCGGCGGCGGTGTTGTCGGGCTTGAAGCCGAGGCCTGCGACGACGGGGCCGCGCATGACGCCGGTGAGCGCGGCGGTGGCGGGTTTTACCGCAGGCGGGGTTCGCGGCGTGACCGGGCGCGGAGCACTGCCTTCGGGCACAAGGCGCACGCAGCCGCCAAGCAGAAAGAGCGCCGCGATGATCGCAGCGCTCTTCGTTTTGCAGAACCCTTGAATGCCCCTCACTTGAAGCCTCAGGCCTCGTCGGTTTCGTCGAGCAGCCAGTCGGGATCGCGCGAGGTGAGATCGCGGCGGAAGGTCCACAGATCGCGCGCTTCAATCGCATCGTCGAGCGAGCCGGCAATGACGGTGCCTTCTGCGTTCCGGGTGACCGAGGCAATGTCTGCGAGGAAGCGGACGGTGATGCGCGCGGTCTGTCCTTCGATCGAGGCCGCGACGATGCGCGCTTCCTCGATGCGAATCACGCGGGCGTCGATCGTCTCGCCGGCTTGAGCGCGGGCATCGATGGCCGAGCTGAAGCCTTCGTAGACGTCGGCGTCGCAGAGCTGGAGCAGATCGTTCTTGTCCCCGCGCCAGAAGGCTTCGAGGATCATGGTATAGGCGCCCTTCGACCCTGCCAGGAACTGCGCGACATCGAAGCGGCGATCGGCCGAGATGATTGCGCGGACGCCGGCTTCGGCGCTGTTGTCAAACGTGCTGGGGGCAGGTGCGGCAAGTTCGCGCGGGCGAGGAGCGGCGGAACCGCCCTGCTGCTGGACCGGCTGCTGCTGCGATTTAGCCGAGGGATCGGGCTGTTCGATCCGGCGGCGCATCGGCTCCTCGTCATGCTCGGGCCGGCGGCCGAGGACGGAGTAGAGGCGCAGGCCCAGAAAGGCCGCAATCATCGCCAGGATCACAATTTGAACAATCACGCGCAAGATTCCCGAACTGTCCATGGCCCCGGATCGGAAGACCTGAGCTCACGGCGTCATGCCAACGTGCCTCAAATAGGTACGGATTACAAATGAACAACGCGTGCATGACCCTTTGGGCTCATCCCTTGGCAAAGAATCTCGTCAGGTTGTGGCCTCGTTGCGCCAGACAAAGGCGGATTGCGGCCCTTGGGGCATGATGCTAGGCGCGCGGCCAAGGGAAACCCACACAGAAAGCACGTCTGACATGGCCGACGAAGGCAACATCATTTCGAATCTCAATGTCGATGGCCCCGTTCCGAATGGGGAAGACACTTCGCCCGCGATCGGCCTGATCTCGCAGTACGTGAAGGACCTTTCGGTCGAGAACCCCAACGCGCCCGAATCCTACCAGTGGAGCGAAGCGCCCGACATCGCCGTGGACTTCAACATCTCGGCCCGCGTGATCCAGCCGGAAATCCACGAGATCGAGCTGAAGATCAACGTGACCTCGAAGGGCACGCAGGGCACCGCGTTCATCGTGGAACTGGCCTATTGCGGCCTCATCGGCATGCGCAACGTGCCCGATGACCAGGCCCACCCGTTCCTGTTCGCCGAAGGTCCGCGCATCCTGTTCCCGTTTGCCCGCCGCATCGTCGCCGATGCCGTGCGCGATGCCGGTTATCCGCCGCTGATGCTCGAGCCGATCGACTTCAACGGCCTGTACATGCAGCAACTCGCGCAGGCACAGGCGACCGCGGAAGCGACTCCGGCTGGCCAGGCCTGATCTGACAGACTGAATCCGGTGGCCCGAGGGATGCGCCCATGAACCTCCTCAAGGCCACCGGATCGATTGGCGGACTGACCCTGCTCAGCCGCATTCTGGGACTGGTGCGCGACAGCCTGTTCGCGCGCTTCGTCGGCGCGGCGTTTGCCTCGGACGCATTCCTTGTCGCGTTCCGGCTGCCCAACATGTTCCGCGCCTTGTTCGCCGAAGGCGCGTTTGCCAGCGCCTTCATCCCGATGTTCAACAAGAAGGTCGCCGATCCCGAGGGCAAGGGCCTGCGTGACGGGCTGGACTTTGCGGAAGCCGCGCTTGCCGTGCTGCTGCCGGTGCTGCTGTTCATGACGGTGGTGCTGGAAGTTTTCGCCTGGCCGGTGACGCTGCTTCTGTCGGGCAAGTTCAACGGGGTGAGCGCCGACCAGTTCGCCTATGCGGTCGAGCTGTCGCGCTGGACGATCCCCTACCTGATGCTGATCAGCATCGTCTCACTGTTTGGCGGCATCCTCAATTCGCTGGGCAAGTTCTGGGTGAACGCAGCGGCGCCGATCCTGCTGAACCTGACGCTGATCGTGGCGCTGCTGGGCTTCCATTCGGACGATCCGCTGGTGACGGCGCGCAATCAGGCGATTGCCGTTTCGGTATCGGGCGCGCTGCAGCTGGCGTGGCTGGCCTGGGCATGCCGCCGGAATGGCGTGCGGCTGCGGCTGCGCCGCCCGCGGCTTTCACCTGAAGTGAAGCAGCTGCTCAAGCTGATCCTGCCGGCGGCGGCAGGGGCAGGCGCGGTGCAGATCAACCTGGTAATCTCGACCGCGCTGGCCGCATCGCTGCTCGATCACGGTTCGGTCA
Organism: Novosphingobium sp. FW305-C-30-35; assembly: GCF_058783135.1. Classification (NCBI taxonomy): domain Bacteria; kingdom Pseudomonadati; phylum Pseudomonadota; class Alphaproteobacteria; order Sphingomonadales; family Sphingomonadaceae; genus Novosphingobium; species Novosphingobium sp. FW305-C-30-35. Next base: position 1,320,580 of record NZ_JBYSYJ010000001.1, on the reverse strand, counting down.
CCTACATCTACATGGCCGACCGGCTGAACCAGTTGCCGCTGGGGCTGATCGGCATCGGCCTTGGCACGGTGCTGCTGCCGACGATCTCGCGCCAGTTGGGCGGGGGCGAGGAAGTGGCAGCGATGGAAACGCAGAACCGGGGCATGGAGCTGGCGCTGCTGCTGACGCTGCCCGCAACGGTGGCGCTGGTATTGTGCGGCGAGCCGATTGCGGCAGCGCTGTTCGGCTATGGCAAGTTCGACGCGATGGATACGCATTTCACCGCGCAGGCGCTGGCCGCGTTCTCTATCGGGCTGCCGAGCTACATCCTGGTGAAGGTCCTGACGCCGGGATACTACGCGCGGCAGGATACGAAGACTCCGGTGCGCTATGCCACGATCTCGATGGTGGTGAACCTTGTCGGCAATCTGGCACTGATCGTGCCGCTGAGGCACATGGGGCCGCCGCTGGCGACGGCAATTGCCTCGACCGTCAACGTCTGGCTGCTCTATCACACGCTGGTCAAGCGCGGGCACTTTGCCGCCGATGCACGTCTCAAGCGGCGCACCCTTCGGCTGGCGCTGGCGGCGCTGGCAATGGGCGCGGTGCTGTGGGCAGGGCAGGGGCTGGTGATGCCCTATGTCCATGGCACGTGGACCATTCGCGTGGCGGCCATGGCTGCACTGGTCACGTCCGGGGTCGTCGTCTATGGCCTTGCCGCCGTCCTGACCGGAGCATTCCGGGTGGACGATCTCAAGCTTCTCCTGCGGCGTCGCCGCTCCAACTGAAGGCACTGAAATGCGTATCGTTTCCGGCATCCAGCCCACCGGCAATCTCCACCTCGGCAATTACCTGGGTGCGATCCGGAACTGGGTGCGCATGCAGGACGAGTGGTCGGCCAAGGGTGGGCAATGCCTCTATTTCCTTGCCGATCTTCACGCGATCTCGATGCCGCATAGCCCCGCGGAACTGGCGGCAAACACGCGCGAAATGGTGGCGGCGCTGGTTTCGTGCGGGATCGATCCCGACAAGTCGATCCTGTTCAACCAGGCGCAGGTGCCCGCCCATGCCGAGCTGCAATGGCTGCTCAACGGCACGGCGCGGATGGGCTGGCTGAACCGCATGACGCAGTGGAAGGACAAGGCGGGCAAGAACCGCGAGGGCGCGAGCGTGGCGCTGTTCACCTATCCGGTGCTGCAGGCGGCCGACGTGCTGCTCTATCAGGCAACGCACGTCCCGGTGGGCGAGGACCAGAAGCAGCATCTCGAGCTGGCGCGCGACATCGCGCAGAAGTTCAACAACGACTTCTGTTCAGAAGACGCGCCGCTGTTCACGCTGCCCGATCCGATCATCCCGCCCGAGGCTGCGCGCATCATGAGCTTGCGTGATGGCAGCGCGAAGATGAGCAAGTCCGATCCTTCGGACATGAGCCGGATCAACCTGACCGACGATGCCGATGCGATCATCCAGAAGGTGAAGAAGGCCAAGACCGATCCCGAACCGCTGCCGGGCACCGTCGAAGGGCTGGCCGGACGGCCCGAGGCGAACAACCTTGTCGGTATTTATGCGGCGATGGCCGGGATCAGTCCCGCCGAGGTTCTGACGCAGTTCGAAGGCAAGGGCTTCGGTCAGTTCAAGCCTGCACTGGGCGAACTGCTGGTCGAGACGCTGTCGCCGATGGCGGCACGTTATCGCCAACTGCGCGAGGATGGCGAGGCGCTGGACGCGATCCTTGCCAAGGGCGCGCTGAAGGCTCGTGACCTTGCTGCGCCGACCCTCGCCCGGACCTATCAGGCATTGGGCCTTGTAAGAGGCTGATTTTCCGTCAGTTCGTTGCAAAACATTACGTGCCTGCAACATATGTTGCAGGCACCATTCAACGTGCATTCAGCACTTCCCGTCCAAAAAGGCGGCATGCTATGCAGTGCGTGTGTCTGGCAAGGGGCGGCGGACGCATAACAGGAGTCGCAAGGATGAATTCCGTTTCGCAAGTGAAGCCCTCTTCTTCCGGCAAGCGCCGGCTTCTGGGGCTTTCGGCAGTTTCGCTGATGCTCGTCTCGCTCGCCGGGTGCGCCACGCCGTTCAAGGCCGACGTCAAGCGCTTCCAGGCGCAGTTGCCGGCACCCGCTGGCCAGACCTTCGCGGTCGTCGCCGACGATCCCAGGGATGCAGGCGGGCTCGAGTTCGCGCAGTATGCATCGCTGGTGGGCAAGCAGATGGAGAAGCTGGGCTATCAGCCCGCCGCTCCTGAAAATGCCGACCTGCTGGTCAAGTTCGACTACGGCATCGATGGCGGGCGTGACCGCGTCCGTTCCACCGGCTTTGCCGACCCGTTCTGGGGCGGTTGGGGTGGCTGGGGCGGCTGGGGCCCGGGTTATGGTCGAGGCTGGGGCCGCGCAGGCTTCTACGGCCGTGGCTGGGGCTGGGGGTGGAACGATCCGTTCTTCTTCGGCGGTCCCGGCTGGGGTAACAGCGTCGATGTCGTGACCGTCTACACTTCGGGCATGGACCTCAAGATCGATCGCCGCGCTGATGGCCAGCGCCTGTTCGAAGGCAAGGCTGAAGCAGCTTCGTCCTCGAATCGCCTGTCCTATGTCGTGCCGAACCTCGTCGAGGCGATGTTTACCGACTTCCCCGGCAACAACGGGGAAACGGTGAGGATCTCGATCGCGCCGGAAAGGAAGACGGTGAAGAAGGTCAACTGACCTTTCCCGACGGACCGAATGCAAAAAGGCCTCGCAGCGATGCGGGGCCTTTCTGCTTGTGCGGCAGGCAGGGTGTTGTGCGTTTGCATCAGGTTTGCGCCATGCTGCGGACGATCGCGGATTGTTTGTGACAGTCCTTTGGGGATGCGCTATTCAGCCCGGGTAAACGTTGCCCGACGCGGCCTTGGGAGAGGATGCGACAACGTTCGCGCCGCGTCGGGCTTTACCATTTCGATCATTTTGCAGCGCCAATCGCCCGGCAATTTACTGCTGGTGCGGGATGTCGCGTTCGAGCTCGAGCAGCCCCTGCGGCAGGCGCAGGGAACGTGCCGCAATGCGCGTTTCCAGCAGAAGGTAGACCAGCGCGATCATCAGCAGGGCAATGGCGCCGAAGAAGGTGATGCCGGTGAGGTTGCGCAGTTCGAGGCCGGCCATTTCGCCGATGAACAGCGATCCCACGGTAACGCCGATGGCGAGTCCCGACACCACCAGCAGCAACAGCGCCCTGCCGATGAGGTGGATGCGGCGATCGACGTAACGGATCTCGATCACGACAAGATCGTGCTCCCGGCCCGTGGTCTCGGCGTGCTGGCTTTGCAGCGCGCGTGAGCGGTCGACGATGCGGCCGAGCCGCGTCGTCAGGATGTTCATGATGTTCCCGATCGCCACGAGGACGAACACCGGGGCCAGTGCCAGCTGAATGGTCTGGGCGATCACGCCGCTATGACCCGGATTCATGAAAAGTCTCGCTGCATCACCGCCTTGTCGCACGTTGCGCCGCGGGCGGGCAAGCCGGATACGAATTCGGCCGGGTTTGCGCTAGAACCACATCCTCACGCCGACGACGGCGCTGACCTGCGATGGACTTTCGCCTTCGAGCCGTGCCAGCCGGGCCGTTTCGCCCAGTTTGCGCTCCCAATGGACGCCGACATAGGGGGCGAATTCGCGGGCGAACTCGTAGCGCAGACGGGTGCTCAGTTCGATCTTCTCGATCCCCGCGCCGATGCCGAGTTCGGGCACGTCCTGCGCGGAGGCGTCGATCTCGATCGAAGGTTGCAGAATGAGGCGCTGGGTCAGGCGCATGTCGTGTTCCGCTTCAAGCCGGAAATGCACGTCGCCCTTGTTCGAGACGAAGGCGTGGGCGCCGACCTCGAACCAGTAGGGGGCAAGGCCTTCGAAGCCGACCACGCCGTAGGTCCGGTCCGGTCCGGCACCGAAATCCTGCCGCACGCCGAGTTCGAAGTTCCACCACGGATCGAGGGCGCGGCGCCAGGCGGCGCGGACTTCGCCGGTCTCGAGGGGTTCGCCGAACGCTCCTTCGCCTTCGGTTTCCACGGCCAGCCGGTCGATATCGCCGCCGATCCAGCCCATGGCCTGCCAGGCATAGCCGTCCGTGCCATTGCGGGGGCGGTATTCGAAGCGGTCGAGGATCAGCGCGTTGCCGAAGAAGCGGCCTTCCTTCGAGAGATCGGCGCGGGCCTGGGCCATGCGCTGCTTGTCCCAGAAGGCATCGGCGGGATGGTCGGTCGGGACGGGCGGCGGGGGCGCGTTGCCGACTTCGCTGTCGGATACCGTTGGCATGGTGTGGCCCATGTGGGCCTAATGATCCATCGGCGTGCCCGCTTGAGGCGCATCGGGCGCGGTTTGCTGGTGCATGGAGTGATCCATGCCCTGCATTGCCGCCCCGTCAGCAGGCTGGTCGTTCATGGCGTTCATGTCGTGCCCGGAATGGTCCATGCCCTGCATCTGGCTCATGTCGTGGCCGGCGTGAGGGTCCTGCGCTTCCTGCGCGAGCGATGGCGTGGCGATCAGGGCTGCACCGGCGAGCAGAAGGCGCTTCATGCTGCGTCTCCCGCAGCGCGTACCGTGACGACGCGCATCATCCCGGCATGCATGTGCAGCAGCATGTAGCAATGGAAGGCCCAGTCGCCCTCGGCATCGGCCGTCAGGTCGAAGCTGGCCTTGCCGCCGGGCAGGACGTTGACGGTGTGCTTGCGCGGACGGTTGCCCGGTTCGCCCGTGACCAGTTCGAAGAAGTGGCCGTGCAGGTGGATAGGGTGCGGCATCATCGTGTGGTTGATGAGATTGACGCGAACCCGTTCGCCCGTGCGGAACGGGATCGGCTTGGCGCCATCGGAGATGGTCTCGCCGTCGATGGACCACATGTAGCGTTCCATGTTGGCCGTCAGGTTCACGTCGATCTGGCGCGTGGGCGTGCGCCGGTCGGGATTGGCATCGCGCGAGCGCAGATCGGCATAGGTCAGCACGCGATGGTCGACATCTTCGAGGCCGGTCGGCTTGTCGGCCAGGCGGTCTGCGGGCATCGGCGAGATCGTGGCGACGCCCGGCCCCGGCTTGACGCCCGGTGCGAGCGATAGATCGCGCATCTTCATCGAATGGCCGGCCATGCTTTCGTTGGCGGGCTGGGACAGGTCGATCTCGCCACCCGTCCCCATGTCCATTCCGCTCATGTCCATGCCCATGTCGCGCATGGTGAGCACCGGGCGGGCGCGGCGGGCAGGGATGGGACCGGCCATGCCGATCTGCGGCGCAAGCGTGGCGCGCACCAGCCCGGAGCGGTCGATCGCTTCGGCAATGATGCCGAAGGGGGCGGAGTCGGTCGGCTGGACGATGACGTCGTAGGTTTCGGCAATCGCGATCTGGAACTCATCCGTCTCGACCGGCTGGACGTTGCAGCCGTCGGCCGCGACGACAGTCATCGGCAGGCCGGGGATGCGGAAGTTGAAGTTGGTCATCGACGAGGCGTTGATGATGCGCAGCTTGACCCGTTCGCCGGGGCGGAACAGCGCGGTCCAGTTGGCGGCGGTATCGTGCCCGTTGATGACGAAGGCGTAGGTCGCACCGGTGACGTCCGAGATGTCGGTCGCATCCATGCGCATCTTTGCCCATTCGAGCCGCTCCTTCAGGCTCTGGTCCTTGCCTTTCAGCAAGCCGCCGACGGTCTGCCGCTGCCAATTGAAGTAGCCGCCCATGGCCTTCAATTTGCGGAGCTGCTCGTGCGGGTTCATCGGGCTCCAGTCCGCCAACATCAGCACGTATTCGCGGTCGAACGGGGCGGCGGTGTCAGGCTCGGCCGGGTCGATCACGATCGGGCCATAGAGCCCTTCGGCCTCCTGCATTCCCGAGTGCGAATGATACCAGAAGGTGCCCGAATGCACGATCGGGAACTCGTAGGTGAAAGTCTCGCCCGGATCAATTCCGGGGAACGACAGGCCGGGCACGCCATCCATCTGGAACGGCACGAGCAGCCCGTGCCAGTGGATCGAGCTCTGTTCGGCCAGCGTGTTGCTGACGGCGATGCGCACCTTCTGCCCCTCGCGCAGGCGGATGAGCGGGGCGGGGATCGAGCCGTTGACCGCGATGGCCGGGGCGGAACGGTCCCCCACCGCGAAACTGGCCGCGCCGATCGACAGGGCGATGCTCTCGCCCGAGAGGACGCCGCCGGTGTTGCGCCCGGCCATGGCGCCGCCTTCACGAGAATGACCACCGTGGCCCGATTGCGCCCAGGCAGGGACAAGCGGCGTTGCGGCGAGGGCACCGGCTCCGAGAAGCAGGTTGCGGCGGTTGAGATGGAGCATGTCGGTCATTACCTGCGATTACGCAGGAAGACGGGTTATCCCTCAAGCAGTTCCGACAATTTCTGCCGCGCCCGGTAGATCCGCGTCTCGACGGCCTTCTCGGTCAGGCCGAGCACGTCGGCAGCTTCGGCCATGCTCATCCCTTCGAGGCGGCACAGGATCAGCGGGTCCTTGAGATTGGCTGGAAGTGCAGCGATGGCAGCCGAGACGCGGGCCAGTTCGGCCTGCGAGATCGCTTGCGCCTCGGGATCGAGGTTCTGATCGGCAACATCGAAGGCATCTTCCAGGGGCCGCGCCATGCGGAACAGCCGTCGGACCGCACGACGCCGCGCCCAGTCGCGGCACTTGTTGACGGCAATGCGCATCAGCCAGGCCCGAAACGGGCGTGCGGCGTCGAACTTCGCCAGCGAGGCAAAGGCGGCGATGAAGGCTTCCTGCGTTATGTCGAGTGCCTCGCCCTCGTCGCCGGCGTGGTGACGGGCGAGCCGGAACACGGCTTCGCGATGGCGTGCGAGCAGCGTTGCATAGGCGCTCTGCCGGCCCGCAAGCGCGCTTGCGACCAGTTGTGGGTCGCTTTCCCCTGGAGCGTCGCCCCCCGCCACTGGATCAGCGGCGGTCGGGGGAAGGGCGGTCGGGCGAAGTCAGGGCGCGGGCGATCTCGCGGTCGAAGATCGCCTGCTGATCGGGCTTGAGCACTGCACGCATGGCAAAGACATGGGCCAGTGTCGCCTTCTGCAGCTCGCCCATCGCCATGTGCGAGGCATCGACTGCGCCGGTCACCTTCGGGCCGATCTGGTGTTCGCTCTCGATCGCGCGGGCAAGGTCCGCGTTCGAGGCGCGCAGGCGATCGTCCAGCGTGCGACGCGTGTTCGCGAATTCCGCCTCGAGCCGGTCGATCTCCTGGTTCTGCTGCGCGGAGAGATCGAGTCGCTCGTGCATCAGCTGGTGGAGTTCGCTGCCGTGCTGCATCGGCATGAAGCCACGCGCAAAGTGGCTGGCGGCAAGGGCGACGGCGGCCGAGACCACCGCCACCACGACATAGCGCATGGCCGCGCCCATCAGTCCGCCAGCAGGTGCGAGGGCGCGCCCGAGGGTACGCCGAACAGGGGTTCTGCCTGTGCCGGAGCCGCGGGCGCGACGGAGCCGACGATCCCGACGACAGCGGCTATCGCCACGGCCATCACCATGCCGCGCCGTGCCGTGGCGCTCTCGCGCCTCCGGGTGAGCCCGCGCATCACTTCGTCATCGATGATGGAGAGCGAAGGCGGTGTCGCTCTGGCGGCAAGAGCGCCCAAGAGTTCGTCGATATCGGCCATTGCTGGCTGGTTTCCTTTTTCCACGCGATTCCCATTACGCGCGCCCGGGCCAAATCCCTCAAGACAAAATTTGCGCTATGGCTTGAGGGATGGTCCCACGCTCTGCGTATCACACTGCAGATCCCAACCCGAAAGGACTTCCCATGCGCCGTCTTGCGCTCCTTGCTGCTCCCGCCCTTGCCATGCTGGCCCTGCCCGGCGCAGCCTTTGCCCATCCCAAGCTCCTTTCGTCGAACCCGGCGCCGAACACCGCCGTGGCCAAGCCGACCAAGCTGACCCTGACGTTCTCTGAAGAGCTGGTCGGCCCGCTCTCGGGCATCGAACTGGTGATGACCGGCATGCCCGGCATGGCCAACCACGCGCCGATGCCGATCAAGGGCTTCAAGAGCGTTGCATCGGGGAAGGTCCTGACCGTTACCCTGCCGCGCGCGCTGCCTGCCGGCACCTATAACCTCAAGTGGCATGCCGTTGCCGGTGACCAGCACCGCATCGAGGGCCAGTACGCCTTCACGGTTCGCTGACAGGGCCCGGGGGCGTGGAAACGACTGGCCTTCTGGCCGCACGCGCAGCGGCGTATCTTGCGCTGCTGCTCGTGGCGGGCGTGCCCCTGCATGCGCTGGCAGCGGGGCAGGTGCTGGCTTTCCGCGCCCGCCTCGTGCTGGCCCTGCTGGCCATCGTCGCGGCCTTTGCCTCTGCATGGTGGGCGCTTGAAAGCGTTGCCGCCATGGCCGGCATCACTCTGGCCGAACTCGATCAGGCGACGGCAGAGGTCGTGCTGGCGCAGACGCCGCTGGGCAAGGTCATGGAGTGGCGGCTGACCGCGCTCGCCGCAGTGTTCCTCGCCTGCTTCGTGCCGTTGCGCGTGTTGCGCCTGCCGATTCTGGCGCTGGCGGGGAGCGTTGCGCTCGGCTCGGTGGCGTGGACCGGCCACGCTGGCGCCAGCGAAATGGCGCTTCACCGGGTATCGGACGTGGCGCACGTCCTTGCCGCAGCGACATGGATCGGCGCTCTGGCCGTGTTCGTCACTTCGGCTTTCTCGCGCGAGGGGGCAGATACTGGCGCACTCGCACGATTTGCCCGCACCGGGAGCGTGGTGGTGGCGGTCCTCATCCTGACCGGCCTGCTCAACACGCTGGCGATTGCCGGATGGCCGATGATGTTCGAGGCGCGCTGGTTCAGCATACTTGCGGTGAAGCTGGCGCTGTTCGCCGTCATGCTGGCGCTGGCTGCAGGCAACCGCTGGCGGATCGTCCCGGCGCTCGAACGAGGCGAGCCTGGCGCCACTGCGCGCCTGCGCCGTTCCCTTGTGCTGGAATTTGCGGCGGGTCTTGGCGTTGTCGGCGCAGTCGCCTTGCTTGGCGTGCTTGACCCTCTGGCTTGAGGCCAAATGGCAACAAAGAATTCCCGCAGGGACGCTTGACCGTACAAGCCAGTGGCTTAGCTCTCTTGCCGCTGCAACCTGTCAACGGGAGAGAGCCTATGTTCAGCCATGTCATGGTCGGCGCCGACGATATCGACGCTGCCAAGAAGTTCTACGATGCCACCTTCGCCGCGTTCGGTGGGCCAGAGGCGATCACGGACCCCAAGGGACGCCTGATCTACCAGCACAACGGCGGCCTTTTTATCGTGACCAAGCCGATCAATGGCGAGCCGGCCTGCGGCGCCAACGGTGGTACCATCGGCTTCCGCATGAATCCCGAACAGGCCAACGCCTGGCACGCCGCTGGCGTCGCCAATGGCGGAACGGCTTGCGAAGACCCGCCGGGACCGCGTGAAGGCTCGCCCTATTACCTTGCCTATCTGCGTGATCCCGCCGGCAACAAGTTGTGCGCGCTGGACATCATCGCCTGATGACACTCGAAACGGTCTCGACATCGAAGGCGCACGGCGGAACGCTGGGTGTCTACAAGCATGAGTCCGCCTCGACGGGGACGGGGATGACCTTTTCGGTCTTCCTGCCCCCACAGGCGGTGGACGGAGCTAAGCTTCCGGTGCTGGTCTACCTCTCGGGGCTGACCTGCACCCACGCCAACGTCACCGACAAGGGCGAATACCGCAAGGCGTGCGCCGAACTCGGCATCGTTTTTGTCGCGCCTGATACCTCGCCGCGTGGCGAAGGCGTGGCCGACGATGCGGATGGGGCCTACGATTTCGGCCTTGGCGCGGGGTTCTATGTGAATGCCACGCAGGAGCCGTTCGCACAGCACTACCGCATGTGGGACTACATCGCCGAGGAACTGCCCGCCCTGCTGGGCGCGAACTTCCCGGTCGATCTGGATCGGATGGGCATCACCGGCCATTCCATGGGTGGGCACGGCGCGTTGACGCTGGGGCTGACCTACCCGGAGAAGTTCAAGTCGCTTTCGGCCTTCGCGCCCATCGTCGCGCCGGGGCAGGTGCCGTGGGGCCACAAGGCACTGGGCGGCTATCTGGGCGATGACCGTGCGGCATGGCGCAGCCATGATGCCGTGGCGCTGATCGAGGATGGCAAGCGGCCCGCAGGCGCGGTGCTGGTCGATCAGGGCGATGCCGACGGGTTTCTTGTGGAGCAGCTACGGCCCGAACTGCTGGACGCGGCGTGCAAGGCGGCCGGCGTTGACCTGACGCTGCGGCTGCAGCCGGGGTACGACCACAGCTACAACTTCATTTCCACGTTCATGGAAGACCACATCCGCTGGCATGCCGAGCGGTTGTAGCGTTTGGAAATCCTCCCCCTTTGTCCTTCGGGAAAACGGGGAGGAGCTTTCTCTTACCGCACGTCCTTGGCCACGGCATCGAGCACGCCGTTGACGAATTTCGCCTCACGCTCTTCAAAGAAGGCGTGGGCGACATCGACGTATTCGGTGATGACCGTTGCCACCGGCACGTCCTTGCGGGCGAGCAGTTCATAGGAGCCGGCGCGCAGGATCTGCAGCATGGTCTTGTCGAGCCGGGCGAGCGACCAGCCCTTCGCCAGCTTGGACGAGAGCAGCAGGTCGATCTCGTTGCGGCGGGCGTCGACGCCTTTCACCACATCATCGAAGAAGGCGACGTCGGCCTTGAGGTATTCGACGTCCTCGATCTCCGCGCCCAGCCGGTGCTGGTGGAACTCGTCCAGCAGCAGGTGCAGCGCGGTCTTCTCCATGTCGACCTGGTAGAGCGCCTGCACCGCGGCAAGACGCGAGGCGGCGCGGGCCTTGCCCGAGATCGCGTTCACAGGCCCAGCCTCACTTCGATCGAACGGGCGTGGGCGGCAAGGCCCTCGGCTTCGGCAAGGGCGATGGCGGCGGGGCCAACGGCGGCAAGCGCGGCGTCAGTCGCCTCGATAAAGCTGGTGCGTTTCATGAAATCCAGAACGGAAAGGCCCGAGGAAAAGCGCGCGCGGCGCCCGGTGGGCAGGACGTGGTTCGGCCCGGCGACGTAATCGCCGACGGCTTCGGGGGTCATGCGGCCAAGGAAGACCGAGCCGGCATGACGGATCTTGTCGAACAGGGCTTGCGGATCGTCGGTCGCGATCTCGACGTGTTCGGCGGCAAGGGCGTTGGCGAGCGCGGGAGCTTCGTCAAGCGAGTCCACGACGATGATGACGCCGTAATCGTCCCAGCTGGCCTTGGCGACCTTGGCCGTTGGCAGCATGGCGATCTCGACGCCGACCATGTCCGCCACCTGATCGGCAAAGGCGGCATCGTCGGTAATGAGGATCGACTGAGCCACCGGGTCGTGCTCCGCCTGGCTGAGCAGGTCGGCGGCGATCCACTGCGGATCGTTCTTCGCGTCCGCTATCACGAGGATTTCGGATGGCCCTGCGACCATGTCGATACCGACCACGCCGAACAGCTGGCGCTTGGCTTCGGCTACCCAGGCGTTGCCGGGTCCGGTGATGACATCGACAGGTTTGATCCGGCCGGTGCCATAGGCGAGCGCGGCCACGGCCTGGGCCCCGCCCACGCGCCAGACCTCGTCGGCACCGGCAAGGTGGGCTGCGGCCAGAACCAGCGGGTTGGCCTCCCCCTTGGGCGTCGGCGTGACGACGACGAGCCGCTCGACGCCAGCGACCTTGGCCGGAATGGCGTTCATCAGCAGCGACGAGGGATAGGCTGCGCGGCCGCCGGGGACATAAAGCCCGGCGCCATCTACAGCGCTCCACCGTGCGCCGAGGCGCATGCCGCTGGCGTCGGTATAATCGCGATTCTCCGGCAACTGGGCGCGGTGATAGTCGCGGATGCGCTGTGCGGCGAGTTCGAGCGCGGCGCGAAGATCGGGCTTCAGCGCGTCGAAGGCTTCGCGGCAGGCTTCGGGCGAAATGCGCCAGTCGTCATCTGCCGGAGCGTGGCCATCGAACTTGGCGGTGTATTCGGCGAGCGCTTCGTCGCCGCGAATGCGCACGTCATCGATGATCGTCTGCACGTCGCGCGCGACGTTCTCGTCGCTCTCGCGGCGGTCCTTGACGAGGCGGGCGAAGGCCTTGGCGAAGCCGGAATCGCTGGACTTGAGGCGCAGCATCAGGCGGCCTTCCTTGTGGCGACCATCTCGCGGAAAGCATCGACCAGTGCGCCGAGGCGGGCGCTGTCAGTCTTGAGCGCGGCCCGGTTGACGATCAGGCGGGCCGAGACGGGCAGGATCTGGCTGGTTTCGACCAAGCCATTCTCCTTGAGCGTCCGACCGGTCGACACCAGGTCGACAATGCGGCTGGCGAGGCCCAGCGAGGGGGCCAGCTCCATGGCGCCGTTGAGCTTGACGACTTCGGCCTGAACGCCAAGCTTTTCGAAATGCCGCCGCGTCAGGTTGGGGTACTTGGTCGCCACGCGGGCGTGGCTTTCGCGCGCGTTCGCGCCCGATTCCACCATGCTGACCGGCTCGGCCACCGAAAGGCGGCAGTGCCCGATGTCGAGATCAACCGGCGCATAGAGATCGGCATAGTCGAACTCGTCGATCACATCGGATCCCACCACGCCGGCATGCGCCGCGCCATGCGCGACGAAGGTCGCCACGTCGAAAGCGCGGACGCGAATGATCTTCACGTCGTCGCGGTTCGTGGCGAAGGAGAGTGCGCGCGAGGCCTTGTTAAAGAAATCGGCCTCGGGCACGATCCCGGCCTTCTCGAGCAGAGGCAGGGCCTCGTCGAGGATGCGACCCTTGGGCAGGGCGAAAACGAGCGGTGCGGCGGTGGACATAACCCGCCGCCCTTATGGCAGCACGGCGCAAAGGGCAACCGAATGAACCCGATCATGGAGATCGAACAGGTCGCAAAGGCCATAGAATGGCAGGCAGACCACGCCACGAACAATGGTGCACCCTGCACTGGCCGCGTGGTGCGGGCGCAATTGCGGCTGCTGGATCGCGAAACCGAGGTGGGCAGGCGAATCGCTGCGTGGCCGGGAAAGCCGCTGGAAGATGCGCTGCCATTGCGGCTGGCTGGCGGACATCACAATCTGGTGCTGACCGGCAAGGACATGCGGCTGGCGCCGGTCTATCGCGGCGAGGTGACCGATCAGGGGCAAGTCGATGCGCTGGTGCTGGCGGTGACCCGGGAGCATGATGCGGAGCTTTTGCCGTGGCTGGACGGCCCCCCGCAGACCAATGAGGCTGGGCGGTCGGCCTCGATCATGGCGGCGCTGCTGTGGCTTTCGGTCCGCATTGGCCCGCGCTTCGAGCTGAACGAGCTGGGCGCAAGCGCTGGCGTCAACACGATGATGGAGCGCTTCTTCTTCGACCTTGGCGGGACGACCGCTGGCCCCGCGGATTCGCCGATGCGGATCGTGCCGGAATGGCGGGGGGCCCCGCCGCCGTGGGCCGGGGTCGAGATCGTCGGCATCAGGGGATGCGATCGCGCGCCGATGAACCTGGCCGATCCGGAACAGGCGCTGCGGCTGAAGTCCTATGTCTGGGCTGAGGTGACCGAGCGGATAGGGCGGATCGATGCGGCGATTGCGCTTGCGGCCCAGCGCGCGCCGGACGTGGTGCAGATGGATGCGGGCGACTTCGTGGCCGAGCGGCTGGCGGCACCGCAGGAGGAAGACACCACGCGCGTGATCTTCCATTCCATCGTCTGGCAATATCTGCCGGCCGAAACCCGGGCGCGGATCGAGGCGCTGATGGCGCAGGCGGGCGCGAAGGCCGATGCCTCGCGGCGGCTGGCATGGGTCATGCTGGAAACCAACCGCCAGACCTTCCGGCATGAATTGACCGTGCGCCATTGGCCCGGCGGAGAGGAGCCTGCCTTGCTCGGCACCGCCCATGCCCATGGCGCCTGGGTGGAGTTTACAGCCTAAGGTCTGTGTCGCGAAACGATCGCTGCGCGCGAGGGTTGAGCGAGGATGCGCCGCTCTTTTCTCCGCACTGTCGTCGTCCTGTTGATCATCGGTTCGGCAGGGCTGGCGGGGCGTGAATGGCTGCAACGGCATCCCGAGCATAACCCATGGGCGCCGCTGGCATTGGCCGATCCACCGGGCTGGGCGACAGCGATGAAGCTGCAGACGTTGCGGGGTGACCGAGCGGTGTGCAGCAGGTTTCTGGAAAGCAGCGGAATCATCGCCGAGGCCCTGCCGCCTGCTGGCGAAGGGCAATGCCTGCGGCATGACCGGCAGGTTTTGCAAGGTCTGGCACAGGCGAAAGTGAAGCTGGCACCGGGCGGAGCGCAGGCGACTTGCGCGATCGATGCGGGGCTGGCCCTTTGGCTGCAGCATGGCATCCAGCCCGCGGCGCAGCGGCTGCTTGGCAGCGCTGTTGCATCGGTCGAGCATTTCGGCACCAGCAACTGCCGCAGGATTGGTGGCGGGCAGCAAGGGACGTGGAGCGAGCACGCGACCGGCAACGCCATCGATGTGAGCGCGTTCGTGCTGGAGGACGGACGCCGCGTTTCAGTACTCAAGGACTGGGGAGCGGGCGACGAGAAAGCGGCGTTCCTCCGGGCCGTGCGCGATGCGGCGTGCCTCGGCTTCGCGACCGTGCTGTCCCCCGATTACAACGCCGCCCATGCCGACCACCTGCACCTCGATCAGGCGCAGCGCGCTGGCGGCTGGGCGGCTTGCCGGTAGGCTTCAGCCAAGAAATCTGTCGAGCGCGGCGTTCACCGTGTCCGGTGCTTCCCATGGCACGAAATGCCCGCAATCGTGCACCGGCTCTACGGTGAGATTGGTGACGAGCTTGTCCATGCCATCCAGGTTGCACGGCGGCAGGGCCATGTCGTCCATCGCCCAGATCACCAGCGTGGGGATCTGCAGCGGCGGGACGGCAGCGTCCTGATAGCCTTCAGGCAGTCCGAACGGAGCGTCCATCGGGGGGACGGCCATTTGGCTGGCGCGATACCAGTTGAGCATGGCGATTGCGGCATCAGGGTTCGACCAGTCCTTGAACAGGGCGGCGCGCTCTTCCTCTTCCATTACCGGTGAGCGGTTCCAGTTGAGCGCCTTCATCAACAGCGCCCCGAGGCCATGTTCGCGCACCATGGCATCGTTTGCAGTATCACGGAAGGCGCGCATGTACTGGCTGGCCTCGCGCTGCTGGCGGTCGGTCCAGAGCAGGCGCGGGAAGATCACCGGATGCGGGGCATTGGCGATGACCGCGCGGGTGACGCGTGTCCCCTGGCCGAGCAGCGCAACGCCCCAGGCGATCGCGCCGCCCCAATCATGGCCGAGAATCGTGAACTGCTGCACGCCCAATGCATCGGCAAGCTGGAACACGTCTCCGATCAGCTTGTCCGGGGTGTAGTTCTCCACGCCCTCGGGCTTGGACGAGCCGCGATAGCCCCGCTGGTCGGGCGCGATGCAGCGGAAGCGGGAGGAGAGGTGGGCGATCTGGTGGCGCCAGGTGCGGTGGCTTTCGGGGAAGCCGTGAAGAAAGATCAGGGCCGGTGCATCGCGGGGACCCACATCCAGCACATCGAGTTCGATCCCGCTGGCAAGTTTCACGCGCTGAAGTGGCGTTGCAGGGGCAAGCGCAGTCATTCCGGCGCTCCTTCGTCCATCTTTTGCGCATAGCCTGCTGCGACAACTGCGGCCATGCGGTCGTGCAGCGCATCAGGTGTGCGGCGCAGTTCGCCGATTTCCTTTTCCATGCCTTCGCCCATGATGATCTCACGCTCGTCCGCAGCAATGGCATCGAGCATCATTCCTGCAGCTACATCCGGGTCGAGCCCGCGCTCAATGACCGCATCGCTGACCCCGCGTCGCGATCCGTCGGCAGTCATGGCGTTGCGCGAAACGTCGGTGCGGATCGAGCCGGGCGCGATCACATGGACCTTGATGCCAAGTCCGGCGACCTCGGCGCGCAGCGCATCGGAATAGCCGAACAGGCCGAACTTGGCGGCGCTGTAACCGGTGCGCAGCGGCGAGCCGACCTTGCCGGCAATGCTCGAGACCATGACGATCCGCCCGGACTTGCGCTCCGCCATGCGCGGCAGGAGGGCCTGCGTCAACGCGATGGGCGCAAGCAGATCAACCGCGACAATGCGTTCATAGACGGGGAAGGCAGTGTCTACTGCCAGTGAGCGCTGCGAGATGCCGGCATTGTTGACCAGCATGTCGACGCGGCCCTTCCAGCCCCATGCCTGATCGGCCGCGCGGGCAGCAGCGGCATAGTCAGTCGCTTCGAATGGCAGGACGAGGGTGCTGCCGCACTGTTCTGCGACTTCGCCAAGCGCGGCTTCATTCCGGCCGGACAGGATCAGATGCGCGCCTTGCGCAGCAAGGGCCCGTGACAATGCTGCGCCAATGCCGGACGACGCCCCGGTAATCCACGTGACCTGCCCTGCGAATGCCATCGGCCTGCTCTCCTTCGTCGGGCCTTAATCGACCCGTTAAAGGCATCGTGTCAGGCTTTTGCAAAGGAGGGAAGGGGGTGAATTCCTTCCGGCCGTGCGTCGTTTTCAAGCCACCCGCAGCATCGGGGCCATGCGATCTGCGGTGGTATCGAATTGGCTGGTGCGGAACCTGCTGACCAGCTGGCGCAGTTCCTCTGCCGCTCTTGCCAGCTGGTGGGCCGCTGCGTTGCTTTCCTCGACCATTGCAGCGTTCTGCTGCGTAAGGGTGTCGAGGTTCGCAAAGGAACCGGTGACGCGCGCGAGCTCTGCCGATTGGCGTACCGCAGAATCGGCAATTTCCGAAACCGAGCCGCTGACCTGCGAGACGCGGCTGACGATATCGTCGAGCACCGTTCCGGTCCGGCCGACAAGGCTGACGCCCTGGGCGACCTGTTCGCTCGACGTCTGGATCAGATTGCGGATGCTGCTCGCCGCTTCGGCGGAGCGCTGCGCCAGCGCGCGGACTTCTGTCGCGACTACTGCGAAACCCTTGCCGGCATCGCCAGCGCGCGCTGCTTCGACACCGGCGTTGAGGGCGAGCAGGTTCGTCTGGAAGGCGATGCCATCGATCAGGGAGATGATCTGTCCGATTTCATTGGAGGACCGTTCGATCTCGTTCATCGCGGCAACCGCACTCGATACGACCGCGCCGCCCGTTTCGGCAAACTGCTGGGCTTCGCCAATGGCTTCCCGGGTGTTGCCTGCGTTTCTGGCGGTCTGATCGATCTCGGCTACGAGTTCGCGCGTGACCGAGGTGTTCTGTTCGAGGGCACTCGCCTGTTGCTCGGTCCGGCGCGCGAGGTCGTCCGACGCCCCGCGGATCTCGGAAGAGCCACGGGCAATGTGGTTGGTGGTGGACGATACGGCGCCGACCAGCCGGTCCAGATCGCTCGTCGCGGCGTTGAAGCTGTTCTTGAGCTTGATGTAGGCTGGCGGAAAATCGACTTCGATCTTGGTGCTGAGATCGCCGCCGGCCAGCTCTTCAAGCCGCTGCTCGACGGCTGCGATCACCAGTCTCTGTTCGTCGGCGATACGCTGCCGCTCGGCGGCGGCAGCCGCCTCCATGGCAAGCTTGTGCGCCTCGGCTTCGGCCTGGGCAATGATCAGGCGCTGCAATTGAACGCTCAGGGACACCAGCGCGGCAGTTTCGGCAACGACGACGACCGCGTGCAGGATTACCCGCAGAATGTCGCCGCCATTGTTGTAGACCAGTTCAGGCGCGACAAGATTGCCAAGCAGGTGGTGGACTGCCGTCAATGCCGCACCGGTGACGATGGGACGCCAGTCTGCGAGAACGACGATGATCGCAAGGCAGGCGAAGAAGACCATGTGCAGGTCGACCATCCAGGCCGATCCGGCCCACTGATAGAGCAGGATCATCGGGAAAGTCATTATGCCCGCGGCGACCGCACAGCGCTGTGTGGCATCGCCGTCCGGGCTTCTGGCAACGAAAGTGGTGAGGCCTGCCGCGACGGCCGCGACAATCGGGGGCATTATGCCTGATCCAGCCCAGATCGCTCCAACGCATATGATCAGGGCGCCGATCATCGATGTGAAGGCGAGTGCCCGCAGACCGTTTGCGCGAAGTGCCTGCAATTGTTCCATGGCCGTTCAACTTCCTGGTGTGGGACTGCACAGCCCCAGTGGGACCGCAATGGCGATCGTGCCGTGTCGCAATGCTGCGTAGAACGCTCCGTCGGGAGCATGATCGATGATCAACCCGCCAAGCGGTGTCGTGCCGACGATCCGGCCTCCCCGCTCCGTCGCCCATTTAACGTAGGACGCCGACCCGGATGGCAGGAGTGAAAGCACGGCAAGCGCCGAACCCTGCCTTGGTGCAAGTGCGGTGGCGAGGAGAAGGACGCCTGCAAATCCCAGCAGCGCAAGGCTGCCGGACTGGCTGGTTTCTCGCGGATGCGCCTCTGTCCTCATAAGCTTGCGATAACGAAAGATTATTTCTGGTTGCCTAGGACGTGCTCCGGGAAAATGCGTGGGTCGGACGCAGGATTTATGAACGGATTGATGGAACGGAGGGCTTCGCGCGCCTGGGCCATGCCCTCGCGGTAATCGGATCTCTGCCCGGTTGATGTGGCGGCGGCTGGAGCTTACGAGGCTGATCACCTTGGGGCGCTCTGGCGTGTTCAGGGCCGGTCGTCGGGATATCGTAGCACAGTGAACTATCGCCATTCCTTTCATGCGGGCAACAGCGCCGACGTGGTGAAGCACAGCCTGCTGATTGCCCTGGTCCGTGCCCTGCAGCAAAAGCCGGGCGCGTTGACGCTGATCGATACCCATGCCGGTTGCGGGTTGTATGACCTTCGTGGGGATCATGCGCAGCGCACCGGGGAGGCCGCGCAGGGCGTGGAGCGTGTCTTTGCCGGCGCGAACCCTCTGCTAGACGACTACCGCGCCGCGGTGCGGGCGGTGAATGCCGGGCCTGAGCCGCTGCTCTATCCCGGCTCGCCTCGGATTCTTGCACAGCTTCTCCGTCCGCAAGACCTGTTGATCATCAACGAAAAGCATCCCGAGGACGTCTATGCCCTGCGCGGTGCAATGCGCGGCACGCATGCTGCCGTGCATGAGCGCGATGCCTACGAGTTCTGGCTGGCAATGTTGCCGACCCGGACCCCGCGAGGGCTGGTGGTGGTCGACCCGCCCTACGAGCAGACCGACGAACGCGCACGGATCATCAAGACCCTCGCTGCCGCGCACCGCAAGTGGGCCCATGGCGTGACGGTAATCTGGTATCCGCTGAAGGACCGGTCTGCGCACGTGCACTGGAAGGACAAGCTGCGCAGGCTGGGCATCCCGAAGCTGCTGAACGTGGAGCACTGGCTTTACGATGCCGACCAGCCCGGCATCTATAACGGCGCAGGGCTGTTCATCGTGAACCCGCCCTATGCCTTTACGCAAGGCCTGTCGCCGATGCTGGAAGCCCTTCGCGCCGCGCTGGCGCCGGAGGGGCATCGGGGCACGCTGGGCGCGGAGTGGTTGAGCTGACGACTACGGATAGCTCACCGTCGTCGCCACCTTGGGCAGGGGTATGAATTCTTCCTCGTCGCCCGGCACCTTGGGGAAGCGGCCGTCCTGCCAGTCGGCCTTGGCCTGGTTGATGCGCTCGCGGCTGGAGCTGACGAAGTTCCACCAGACGTGGCGTTTGGTGGCAAAGGCTTCGCCGCCCATCAGCATGACGCGGCCGCCGGTTTCGGACTGCAGTCTGAGCACGGCGCCGGGTGCGAGGACGACGAGGTCGTAGAGGGCCAGCGGCAAGCCGTCGACCTGCGCTTCGCCGCCAACGAGCATGACGGCGCGTTCGTCGGCCTCGGCGTCGATCGGCAGGGCGCCGCCCGGCGCCAGCAGGATTTCGGCGTAGATCGTGGCGGCGTGCTGGGTGGTCGGCGCGGTCTGGCCCCAGAGCGTGCCCATGATCACGCGGGCGCTGACGCAGACGTCCTCGACGAGCGGCAGGGCGGTGACCTGTTCGAAGGCGGGGGCGATCTCTTCCTTGCCATCGGGCAGGGCGAGCCAGGTCTGCATGCCATAAAGGTGCGGGCCGCCGGGGCGCTCTGTCTCCGGCGAACGCTCGGAATGAACGATGCCGGTGCCGGCGGTCATCAGGTTGACTTGCCCCGGGCGGATCGTGGCGAAGGAGCCGACGCTGTCGCGGTGGTCGATTGCGCCTTCAAACAGCCAGGTGACCGTGGCGAGGTTGATGTGCGGGTGGGGGCGCACGTCCATCGCGGTGCCGGCGGGCAGGTGGGCGGGGCCGAACTGGTCGACGAAGATGAACGGGCCGACCATGGTGCGTTGGCGCGAAGGAATGGCGCGGCGGACTTCGAACGCGCCGAGATCATGGGCGACGGGGGTGATGGTCTGGATGATCGGATCAGTCATGCGTCCGCCTCGAGGTCAAGCAGTTCGAGCAGATTCACCGGGAACACCGGTTCATGCCAGTTTGCCAGTTCTTCGCGGGTAAACCAGCGAAATTCCTTGATTAGTTCGCGCTCAATGGCGGTGTGGCCCGAGGTGTCCGGGGTGAAGCCTTGCGTGCGGACGCGGAAGAAGCGTTCGTCCGAAGTGATCGGTTCGCCTTCGAGTGTGAGGTAATCGTCGGCGCGGGCGGCGACTTCGGGGCCGCAGTGGTCAACGACGAGGCCGGTTTCCTCGTAAAGTTCGCGCACCGCCGCAATGGCGAAGTCCTCGCCCGGATCGCATTCGCCCCCGACGCCACACCAGAACGGGCGGCGGTCTGCCGGGGCGAAGCGGATGAGGAGCAGGCGGTCTTGCTCGTCGAGCAGGAGGATGCGGGCAGCGCGGCGGATGCGGCGCGGAGTTTCACTCACCGGGAGCCTTGGCCTTGATGGCGAGAGCATGGACGCGCTGGCCGGGCAAGTCGCCCAGTGCCTTGTTGACCATGCGCTGGCGGCTGAGGCGCGACTGGCCGGTAAAGGCGGCGCTTTCGATCTC
Source organism: Novosphingobium sp. FW305-C-30-35 (assembly GCF_058783135.1). NCBI lineage: Bacteria > Pseudomonadati > Pseudomonadota > Alphaproteobacteria > Sphingomonadales > Sphingomonadaceae > Novosphingobium > Novosphingobium sp. FW305-C-30-35. The sequence continues at coordinate 1,299,735 of NZ_JBYSYJ010000001.1, read as the reverse complement.
TACCGTGAAGTGCGATTCGCCGGTGCCATCATCGCCCATGTGGCCCGAGTGGCTGGCACTGTCGTTGATGACAGCGAGATGGGTGGGGGAGAGGGCTTCGGTCAGAAGCCGTTCGATTTCCTGTGCGATTGGTCCGGTCATGGCTTTTCTTCTAGCGTCTTCATCGCCATGTGGACAGCACATGCGAAATGACAAGTTCCACGGTCGCGTCCAGGGTACGGGGCGTATCTGCAATGCCCCCGGCTGCGACGAGCCGGGCGAGTTCCGCGCGCCGGGCGTGCGCTCATCCGGGTTCGACGGACCGGGCGATTATCGCTGGTTCTGCCTCGAACACGTGCGGCAGTTCAATTCGGGATATGATTTCTTTGCCGGAATGACGCCGGAGGAAATCCTGAAGGCGCAATCGCCGCTGGCCGGTTGGGAGCGCGAGACCCGGGCGTTCCGGCCCGACGCCGGGATCGACCAGGCGCCGCGCTGGGCGGACTTTGCCGATCCGCTCGAGGCCATTGCCCAGCGCGCCAAGGCGCGGCGGGCCGATCACCAGAAGGCGGCCGATGCGGCGCGGCGCGGGATCAGTCCGGACGAGCGCAAGGCCTATGACGCGCTGCATCTGGCCTATGACGCCGATCGGCGGCAGTTGCGGCAGAGCTATTCCGAGCTGGTGCGCAAGTATCACCCGGACCGCAACGGCGGCGACCGGACCTTCGAAGGGCGGCTGCAGGAAGTGGTCGAGGCCTACAACCTGCTCAAAGGCAGTGCGCTGTTCGCCTGATTTCCGGGCGCTGCATGACATTTCTCGCGCCAGTGTGGTGACGTCTCGCACAGACTTTTCATAGGAAATTTCCTATGCGCTCCATGCCAACAGCACATGGAGGCACGGACATGGCTTACGTCATCAAGAACGGAATCCTCAACGACAACTCCAATCCCGTAAGACAGATCAGATCGCGCAACACCGGCGGCGCCTTTCCGGCACCGCCCGGAATCGTGGTAATGCACTTTACCGCAGGCGGATCTGCCGCCTCGTCGGCCAACTGGTTCGCTTCGCGGGAAAACACCAATTCATCGGCACACGTGGTCGTCGACCGGGATGGCTCGATCATCCAATGCGTCAACTTCAACGAGGTGGCGTGGCATGCGGGCAAGTCGAGCTGGCGCGATCTCGCCGGGCTGAACAAGCATTCCATCGGCATCGAGATCGCCAACTGGGGGGCGCTGCGGGGCGGCGCCAATGGCTGGTACAACGCGGCCGGGCAGAAGGTCGACAATGTGGTGATGGCGGTCCACCGCAACGGCAATCCCGATGGATCGCGCACGCCGATCGGCTGGGAGGCCTATCCGGCAGCGCAGTTCGAGGCCGTGGTCGCCCTCGTGCGGGCGCTGCGCGAAGTCTATCCGATTGCGGAGATCGTCGGGCATGACGATATCGCCCCGGTGCGCAAGTCCGATCCCGGCCCGGCGTTCGACATGGTCCGCTTCCGCCAGCGGGTATTGGGCGGGCGCGACCAGAACGGCGCGAACGTGGGCGTGGTCCGCTCGCCCGGCGGGCTCAACCTGCGCAGCGGTCCGGGCACGAACTTCGCCGTGGTCCAGTTGCTGGCTGACGGCAGCAAGGTCATGCCGATGGGCGTGAACGGATCGTGGTTCGAGGTCACCACTCTCGATGCGGCGGGCAAGCCCAGCAAGACCGGTTGGGTGCACAGCCACTATCTTGATCTGGACTGAGGCCAGAAAGGAAGCGGGCGCCTGAAACGAAACGGGGCTCCCGAAGGAGCCCCGCAGCGTTTTCAGCAGTGGTACCTGCGATCAGGCGGTTACCGGCGCCGCATCGCGGACCGACTGGTCAACGTGTTCGGCGAACTGCTGGAAGTTGTCGACGAACTTGCGCACGAGTTCCTGCGCGGTCTTGTCGTATTCCTCGGCATCGGCCCATGCCCCGCGCGGATCGAGCAGCTTCGTGTCGACGCCCGGAACCTCGACCGGCACTTCGAAGCCGAAGTTCGGGTCCTTCTTGAAGTTGGCGTTGTTCAGGCTGCCATCGAGCGCGGCGTTGAGCAGGGCGCGGGTGGCCTTGATCGGCATGCGCTTGATGCCTTCCTGCGTGGCCTTGCCGCCCGACCAGCCGGTGTTGACCAGCCAGCACTTCACGCCGCCCTTGGCAATGCGTTCCTTGAGCAGGTTGCCATAGACCGACGGGTGGCGCGGCATGAACGGCGCGCCGAAGCAGGTGCTGAAGGTGGCTTCCGGCTCGGTCACGCCGATCTCGGTGCCGGCGACGCGGGCGGTGTAGCCCGAGAGGAAGTGATACATCGCCTGATCGGGCGTGAGGCGCGCGATCGGGGGCAGGACGCCATAGGCATCGGCGGTGAGGAAGATCAGGTTGGCCGGAACCGGGCCGAGGTTCTTCTCCGAGCAGTTCGGGATGAAGTCGATCGGGTAGGAGCCGCGGCTGTTTTCGGCGAGGCGATTGTCGTCGAGGTCGATCGTGCGGGTGACGGGATCGATCACGACGTTTTCGAGCACGGTGCCGAAGCGCTTGGTGGTGGCGAAGATTTCCGGTTCGGCTTCGGCCGAGAGGCGGATCATCTTGGCGTAGCAGCCGCCTTCGAAGTTGAACACGGCGGTGTCGGACCAGCCATGCTCGTCATCGCCGATGAGTGTGCGCGAAGCATCGGCCGACAGGGTGGTCTTGCCGGTGCCGGACAGGCCGAAGAACACGGCAGTCTTGCCATCAGGACCGACGTTGGCCGAGCAGTGCATCGGCATGACGCCCTTGGTCGGCAGCAGGTAATTGAGGATGCCGAACACCGACTTCTTCATTTCACCCGCATAGGCGGTGCCGCCGATCAGGATCAGCTTCTCGGTGAAGTTGACCGCGATCACGGTTTCGCTGCGGCTGCCATGGCGTTCCGGATCAGCACGGAAGCTCGGCAGGTCGATGATGGTGTATTCCGGCACGAACGAGGCCAGCTCGTCAGTGGTCGGGCGCACCAGCAGGGTGCGGATGAAAAGGTTGTGCCAGGCGAATTCGTTGATGACGCGGACGTTGACGCGGTGTTCGGGCTGCGAGCCGCCGAACAGATCGGCCACGTAGAGGCGGTCCTTTTCGCCGAGGGCCTTGATGAAATCGGCCTTGAGCGCGGCGAAGTGCTCCGGCGTCATGGGCACGTTGGTCTTGCCCCACCACACGGTGTTCTCGGTCTCGGCGTCGCGGACGATGAACTTGTCCTTGGCGGATCGGCCGGTGTGCTTGCCGGTCTCGACCACGAGCGGACCATCGACGCAGAGCAGGCCTTCACCGTTGCGGACGGCGTGTTCGACCAGAGGCGCGGTGCCGAGGTTGGCGAACAGCTCTGCCGGTTCGGGATAGCCCTGGCTGGCGAGGGACACGTTCAGGCTGGTATCGGACACTTGGGGCCTCCCGTTGGTGGCGCTTTGGACAGAGATTTGCCCGCTGGCGCACGGATTGCGAATACGAATGCGCTGATTCTCGACCTGCGAATAGTCACCTGCGTTTGCTGCGTCAAATGACACGCGGCAACGAAGTTTTTTTGCGCATCAGGTTGCGTTCCATGCAACTGGGAATGCTGCAGTGCAGCGGCATTTGCGCTTGAAGTTGCAAGCTTTGCTTACGCCCGGTATCGCTCGAAACCATGCCCACGCCGCAACCGCCTCGCGCCGAAAGTGCAGACCTGCCGCGTACGATCGCGCTTGTGGACGACGACCGCAATATCCTGACGACTGTTTCGATCGCACTGCAGACCGAGGGCTTCGCCACGCGACTCTACAATGATGGTGACGCGGCCTTGAAGGCGCTGCTCGACAATCCGCCGGATCTGGCTGTGTGCGATATCAAAATGCCACGCATGGACGGGCTGGAGTTGCTGCGCCGGCTTCGCGAGAAGAGCGATCTGCCTGTCATCTTCCTCACGAGCAAGGACGACGAGGCCGACGAAGCGCTCGGCCTGTCGATGGGGGCCGACGATTATATCGCCAAGCCGTTCAGCCAGCGATTGCTCGTAGCCCGGATTAAAGCGATTTTGCGGCGCAGCGAAATCGTGCGGCGCGAGGCGGCCGAACAGGAGGCGGACAGCGAACCCTTGCCCGAGCCGATCCGTCGCGGGCGACTGGTCATGGATCCGGCGCGCCATGCGGTGACCTGGGAGGGTGAGCCCGTTTCGCTTACGGTGACCGAGTTCCTGATCCTTGAAGCGCTGGCAATCAGGCCGGGCGTGGTGAAGACGCGCAACCAGCTGATGGATGCGGCCTATCACGACGATGTGTTCGTCGACGACCGCACGATCGACAGCCATATCAAGCGCCTGAGGCGCAAGTTCCGCGCGGTGGACGGTGAGTTCGGGGCGATCGAGACGCTCTACGGCGCCGGTTACAGTTTTGCCGAAGACTGACGGCAATGTTCAGCCGGGTTTGCGTCGGCGGCGCCTGCGGACGCTGTGGCGCATCCGCGGCGTCTCGCTGACCACCCGTATCCTGTTCGTCAACGTCATTGCCCTGGCGCTGCTTGCGGGCGGGTTCTTCTATCTCGACAGCTATCGGACCCAGCTGATCGAGGAGCGGTTCAAGCTGGCCCGGGCCGAGGCGGAGATCGCCGCCGATGCTCTGGACGGGGCGAAGATGGCGCAGCGCAAGGAATTGCTGGCGCGGATCGGCACGGATCAGGTGTTGCGCTTGCGGCTCTACGATCCTGAAAGCCAGTTGCTGGCCGACAGCTTCGCTCTGGCGCCCCCATCCTTCGCGCTGATCAATCCCGAGACCGAGCCCTGGTACCAGAAGGCGGCGCGACTGCTGGACCGGGGCGTGGACTTCATCGTCAACGCCCCGACCGTGGAGCGTTACAGCGATACCTCCGAGCGGCCGGCCGGGAGCTGGCCCGAGATCCAGGCGGCGCGGCAGTCGGGGCGGACGGAAGTGTACCTGCGCTATGCCCCCGACCGCACGCCGGTGATCACGGCGGCGACCCCGGTGGGTGACAAGGGCGAGGTGCTGCTGACCTTGCGCAATGCGCTCGACGTGACGCAATCGGTGCGTGATGCCCGCCAGACGCTGGTGATCATCATCGGCATCGCGCTGCTGCTGTCGGTCCAGCTCTCGCTGTTTCTCGCACGCACCATCGTCCAGCCATTGCGGGCGCTGGTGCGAGCGGCCGTGCGCGTGCGGCTCGGGCGCGAGCGCGAGGTGGTGGTGCCGCGCCTGCCCGATCGTGGCGACGAGATCGGCCTTCTGGCGCGCGCGGTTTCGGACATGACCACGGCCTTGCGCCAGCGGATCGACGCCGTGGAAAGCTTTGCCGCCGACGTTGCACACGAGCTCAAGAACCCGCTCGCCTCGCTTTCCAGCGCGCTCGAGACGATGGAGCGGGTTGAGGAACCGGCACTGCGCCGCCAGCTTTCGGACATTGCCGCGCATGATGTGCAGCGGATTGACCGCCTGATTACCGAGATCGCGGACGCGAGCCGGATCGATGCGGAGCTGAGCCGCGCGACCTTTGTCGCGGTGGACCTCGCCTTGCTGGCCTCTCAGGTGGTGGGTGCGCGCGATGTGCGGGCCAGCGCCACCGTGCCGATCAGGATGGTGCGGCTGGACGGCGAGACGACCGTGCCGGGCGACGCCGCGCGGCTGGAGCGCGTGCTGGAGAACCTGCTCGACAACGCGGTCTCGTTCTCGCCGACGGGTGGCTGCGTCGACGTCAAGGTCTGGGGGGACGGGGACTGGGCGCATATTGCGGTAAGCGATCAGGGCCCGGGCGTGCCCATGGCGGAACGGGACAAGGTGTTCGAACGGTTCCATTCGGTGCGGCCGGCCGAAGAGGCGTTCGGCGCGCACAGCGGCCTTGGCCTTGCCATCGCGCGAACGATTGCCGAGGCGCATGACGGGACGCTGACGATCCATGATCGGCCCGATGGCAAGGCCGGGGCCTACTTCCTGCTGAGCATTCCCCTCGCGGTCGAGGAGGAAGCGGAGTGAGCCGGGCAGTGCAACTGACCTGCGTGGCGATTGGCGGGAGGGGCCTGCTGATCGCTGGAGCGCCGGGGATGGGCAAGTCGAGCCTTGCCCTGGCGCTGATCGATCGCGGAGCAGTGCTGGTCGGCGACGATGGGGTGATAGTGGAGGCCAGGGAGGGGCACCTGATCGCTGCCGCACATCCCAATACGGTCGGCAAGCTGGAAGTGCGCAACCTTGGCATTCTTGATTTTCCCGTCTCGGCGCCGGTCCCCGCTGCATTGCTCGTGCAACTGGACAGCACCGCACCGCGGTTCATCGAGCAGGCGCAAGCGCATGAAATGGAAGGGATAAGACTTCCTTGCGTGGCACTCTGGCCGGAGTCGCCGGTGCTGCCGCTGCGCGCGGAGCTGGCGCTTGCCCGCTATGGGTTGACGTTTTCCTGATTGGGGACAGGTCCATTTTGCGGACTTTCCAAGCGTGCGGCAAAGGCGCAAAGCGGGCTTCCGATGGCGCAAGACTCAAGCTCTCCAGGCTCCGGCCCTCAGCGCATTCTCCTCGTCACCGGCTTGCTCGGCGCGGGGAAGACGACCGCGCTGCGCACGCTGGAGGATCTGGGCTGGGAGGCGATCGACAACTTCCCGATCCGCCTGCTCGATCGCCTGCTCGAAACCGAACCGGGATCGGCGCGGATGGAATCGGGCGCGCCCATGGCGATCGGCTTCGATACCCGCACGCGGGGGTTCGATCCGGCCAGGACGATCCAGCTGGTCAAGAAGCTCTCGCAGCGCAAGGACATCGAAGTCACCACCCTGTTCCTCGATTGTGGCGGGGCTGAACTCGAGCGGCGCTACAACGAAACCCGCCGCCGCCACCCGATGAGCGAGGACAAGCCGGCCTCGACCGGGATCATGGCCGAGCGCGAACTGCTCGAGCCGCTGCGACGCTGGGCCGATGTGGTGATCTCGACCACCAGCTTCACCTCGAACGACCTGCAGCAGGCGATTCGCGACCAGTTCGGCGATGTGACCGCCTCTGCACCGACGCTGACGATCAGCAGCTTCGGCTTTTCGCGGGGCACGCCGCCGCTCGCTGATCTGGTGTTCGACATGCGGTTTCTTGCCAACCCGCACTGGGTGGACGAACTGCGGCCGCAGACCGGGCAGGACCCGGCGGTGGGGGACTATATCCAGCAGGACCCTGCTTTTGCCGAGGCTTTCCAACGGATTCGCGATCTGCTGCTGCTGCTGCTTCCGCGCTATCGCCAACAGGGCAAGGCATATGTCCACGTGGCATTTGGCTGTACCGGCGGCAAGCATCGCTCGGTGTTCATGGCCGAGCAGATCGCTTCAGCCTTGCGCGCGGAAGGATTTTCACCCACATTGCTGCATCGCAACCTCGCGTCGCGCGCGGCCGATCTGCTTGAAGGTCGGAAAGCTTGAGACAGCGGGGGATAACAAGGATGGGCGGGGCAGCACTGGAAGCCATGCGTTTTGATTCCCAGTCGTCTTGCGCGCCCTGCAATCCTGCCAAGCTCGCGTTCATCGCCAGCAGTGCAGATTGCCCGGCCGCACTTCGGAGCCTGCCCCTTTCATGATCGGTCTTATTCTGGTTACCCACGGCGCTCTCGCCGACGAGTTCATCCATGCGATGGAGCATGTCGTCGGCCGGCAAAGCGACGTGATCGGCGTGTGCATCGGTCCCAACGATGACATGGAGAAGCGCCGCAAGGAAATCGCCGACGCGATTCGGCGCGTCGATAGCGGCGAAGGCGTGATCATCCTGACCGATCTGTTCGGTGGAACGCCCTCGAATCTTGCGATCTCGCTGATGCAGGCGGGGCGCGTCGAAGTGATTGCCGGGATCAACCTGCCCATGCTGATCCGCCTCGCAAAGGCGCGCAATTGCATGGGTGTAAAGGAAGCGACAGCCGCCGCGCGCGATGCGGGGCGGAATTACATAACGATCGCTTCGGAATTCTTAGGGCAGGATGCATGAGATGGCTGAACAGGGTTACGTCACCCGGGAGACAGTAACGATCGTCAACCAGCGCGGTCTCCATGCACGGGCCAGCGCCAAGTTCGTCAACGCGGTGGCCAAGCTGCCTGCCGGGTTCGAGGTGACCGTGGCCAAGGACGGCACCGATGCCGCCGGGGCTTCCATCCTGGGGTTGATGATGCTGGGCGCGGCGAAGGGCGATACGGTGGATGTGAGCGTAGCTGGCCCTGAAGGCGAGGCAGACGCGATCCTGATGAAGCTGACCGGCCTGATCAAGGACGGCTTCGGCGAAGACTAACGGTTGCTGCGACCCGCTCAGTCGCGCATGGGGATGCCATGACGCGCAAGATCATCACCGGCTATTCCAACCCGACGGTAAAGTTCGTCCGCTCCCTGCGCGAGAAGAAGCACCGGCGGCGCGAGCGCAAGTTCCTGGCCGAGGGGCTGCGCCTGCTGACCGATGCGCGTGAGGGGGGGCGACTGCCGGAAATCCTGCTCATGGCGCAAGGGCGCGAAGGGCACCCTCTGCTTGACGAGCTTGAGGCGGATGTCGCCCGCGCCGGCGGCGATGTGATCGAGCTGCCGCTGGACATCCTGGCCAAGGTGACCGGCAAGGAAAATCCGCAGGCAGTTGCGGGGGTGTTTGCCGAGTGGGACACTTCGATCGATCTGATCGATCGCAATGCCGCGCCGATCTGGCTGGTTGCGCACGCCATGCGAGATCCCGGCAATCTTGGCACGATGCTGCGCACGGCGGACGCGGTGGGGGCAGGCGGGCTGATCCTGATCGACGATTGCGTGGATCCGTTCTCGGTCGAAGCCGTGCGGGCGAGCATGGGCGCGATCTTTACCGAGCGGCTGGCGCAGGCCCGGTGGGACGAGTTCATCGCCTGGTTGCGGCAGGGCAAGGGGCAACTCGTGGCGGCATCCTTGCGCGAGGCGGTGCCCTATCGTGGTGCGGCCTATGCCAGCCCATGCTTCGTGATGGTCGGCAACGAATCGCGTGGGCTGCCTGAAGATTACGAGATGGCCTGCGACTTGCGCGTGACCATGCCGATGAAGGGGCGCGCGGACAGCCTGAACGCGGCGGTGGCAGGGGCTGTGCTGGCCTACGAAGTACTTGCCAGCCTGCCTGAATAACCACGTACCAACCGGTTAATCGCACGCTCAGTCGCGCGGGAGCATGGGTAGCCTCATGCGCTCGACTCTCGCCTTTCTCGCGGTTTCGGCCTCGCTCCTGGCGGGTTGCGCCACTGCGCCTTCGGGTAGTGCGGGGCTGGCCGGTACGGCTTGGACGATCCTGCGCGTGGATGGGGCCGCGCCGGTTGCGCCCGAGAAGGCCACCTTGAAGTTCGAGGACGGGCGGCTGAGCGCAAGCGTCGGCTGCAACGGCATCGGCGGCGACTATCGCGTCGATGGGCAGAGGTTGGTCGCTGGCCCGCTCATGGCGACGCGGATGTTCTGCGAGGGTCCGGTGTGGCAACAGGAGGAGGCGGTCAACGCATTGCTATCTGCCGCACCCGAGATCGAGCGCCGCGGACGGACGATGCGGTTGGTGTCCGGCGGACATGCGCTCGACCTGGAGCTGACGACCGGCTGATCAATCCCCGGCGATGAAGGCGGTGATCTGCCACTGACCCTGCTTGGGTTCGGCAATCAGGCGATAGTCGAGCAGGCTGCGCAGCTTGGCCGTTTCGATGTAGCCTTTGGTTCCGTCATGCGTGGTGACGCGGATCGCTCTGGCTTCACTGTCGAAGTCCATCGGATCTATGCCGACAATGCTCCAGCCTGCTGGCGCCAAGGGTTTGCCGCCCGGTTTATCCCGCATGGGCGTGTCGTCGCCGAGCACCAGCATCGCGCTGTAACTGTCGATGTCTTCCGGCACGTTCCAGAAGACCCATGGCATGGCGGCCAGCCCGCCCTGCACGGCGCAGCCCAGCGGCAACATCGCTTCGAGTTCATGCCACAGTTTCGTCTCGGGATCGTTGAGACGCTTGACCAGTTCGGCAGGCCCGTTGCCGCCCCCATAGTCCAGCGCGATATCGGGTGCCGCGAGCTTGGACATCGCTTGCGCGTCCCGTTTCAGGATCGCGGCCACCAAGGCCTTGTGAAACGCGGGCCAGCCTGGCTGCTTCAGGCATTCGTCCCGCGGCGCGTAGCGGGCTTCCTGCACCGTAGCAGGCGCAGGGGTGGCAGACTGGCTTGCTTCAGGTTCGGGCTCCACCACGGGCTCGGAGGCCGGCGGGGGCGCTGGCGGGGCCGGATAGGGTTCACTAGCGCTTGGCGACGCTTGAGGCTCGCTCCCGCTCCCGCACCCGGCCAGAGCCGCCAGTGCGGCAGTGGCGAAAAGGAGCCGGGCGAGCCTCTGTGTCATTCCGCAGCGACGTCTCCATCGTCGTTGGCAATCGCTGCGAGCGGCACCGGTTCTGCCTCGGCATAGCGCGGGGCGGCTTCGACAAGAGGCACTTCCTCAAGCTCGCGCTTGCCGATCTCGATGTGCTTGTCCTTCAGGCGGCGACCAGCCGACAGAACGTTGCGTTCGAAGCTGCCGACGAACTTGTTGTAGTTGCTCACTGCACTGTCCAGCCCGTTGCCGACGCGCTTGAGGTGTTCGGCGGCGACGGCAAGGCGATCGTAAAGCTCGCCGCCCATCTTGCCGATCTCGCGCGCTTCGCGGGCCAGGCCGTCCTGCCGCCAGACTTGGGCCACGGTGCGGGCAATGGCGACGAGGTTGGTCGGGCTGGCCAGCAGAACGCGCCGTTCGAAGGCGAAATCCCATAGCGAGGGGTCACGCTCCAGCGCGGCGGCAATGAAGTGTTCGCCGGGGACGAACATCAGCACGTAGTCCGGCGCCTCTTCGAACTGCGACTGATAGGACTTGGCGCCCAGTGTCTGGATGTGGTTGCGCATCGACTGGACGTGGGCGTTCAACGCGATCTTCCGCGTATCGTCGTCCTCCGCCTCGAAGGCATCCTGATAGGCATTGAGCGAAACCTTGGCGTCGATCACCAGCAGCTTGTTTCCGGGAACGCGGACGATGGCATCCGGGCGCAGGCGGCCTTCGTCGGTATCGACCGAATGTTCCGTGATGAAATCGGTGTGTTCGGACAGGCCGCATTGTTCCAGCACGTTGCGCAACTGCAGTTCGCCCCAGCGCCCGCGAGTTTTCGGGCCATTGCGCAGCGAGTTGCCGAGTTGGGCGGCTGCGGCACGCACTGCTTCCTGCCCATCGCGCATCGACTGGATCAGACCGGTCAGCTGGCCAAACGAGTCCACGCGCTGCTTTTCGAGGCTCTGCACCTGTTCCTCATAACTGCGCAGCCGCTGGTCTACAGGGGCGAGCAGGGACTTGAGGCGTTCGGCGCTGGTCTTCTCGCTTTCCTCGAAACGGGCATGAGCACGGTTGAGAAAGGCTTCCTGCGCCTTTTCCAGCACCTTGTTGCCAGCATTCTCGAACTCCTTGCGCAGGGCCTCCTGCGCCTCGATCAGCAGGCGCTTCTGTTCGGCGAAGTTCTCGGCATCGGCCTTCATGCGCTCAAGCTCGGCGCGCAATGATTCGCGCTCGGCCCGGACCTGAGCAAGTTCGGCGCGGACCTGATCTGCATCGGCAGCGCGCTGGCGGGCGGCGGCGAGAGCAGGGGCCAGTTCATCGCGCTGGCGGCGAACATCCTGCAGTTCGGCAAGGCCGGATTCCAGTGCCTTGGCGCGCTCCACCGTGGCAGCGAGGTCGACCGTCATCGCCTTGACCGTGCCTTCGTGGGCCTTGGCCTCGGCATCGCGGCTGTCATGGCGGGCGCGCCACTCGGCAGCAGGGCGGGAGCCGAGGAACCAGCCGATACCAAGCCCGATCACAAGCGCTACGATGACGAAAAGGGCAGATTCCACGGAATTCTCCAACAGGAACGAAATGGGAACCTACCGTGACGCGCCAATTGGCGCAACCGATTCAGCCGGCGTGTTCCACAGGCAGGACGGGGCGCGGAACGGAAAGGAGCGCGACCCGCTAAGCCCTTGCGAACGAAGGAGAGCGCCCATGTCGATCGAGAAGATGATTTCGGAACACCCGCAGGTGGGTGACAACTACAACGCCACGCTGGGGTTGGCAGTGAAGCATGCGATGTATTGCTCCGCGATCTGCAATTCGTGCGCAGATGCCTGTCTCGCCGAAGCGATGGACATGGATCAGTGCATCCGCACCTGCCTGGATTGCTCTGATGTCTGCGCCGCGACGAGCCGCATTGCCACGCGCCGCACGGGATCCAACCGCGAGTTGATCCGGGCGCAGCTTGCCGTGTGCATCAAGGCCTGCGAGATTTGCGAGGCGGAGTGCGCGAAGCATGACCACGCCCATTGCCGCCGTTGCGCGCAGATGTGCCGCGAATGCGCCGACGATTGCCGCCGGGCACTCGAAGATCTGGATCGTGAGGTGCATGAGGCCGCGTAACGCGGCCTCATCAGGTCACGCCGCCTTGCGCAGCTTTTCCAGCTTTTTCAGCGCCATGTTGCGCTTGAGGCGCGAAAGGTGGTCTATGAACAGCACGCCTTCGAGATGATCCATCTCGTGCTGGAGGCAGGTGGCCATCAGGCCGTCCATTTCCTCCTCGTGCGTGTTTCCGTCGAGGTCCTGCCAGCGCGCGCGGATGCGGGCAGGGCGCTCGACCTCGGCGTAGATCTCGGGCACGGAGAGGCAGCCTTCCTGATAGAGGCTGTGCTCTTCAGATGGGTCGAGGATCTCGGGGTTGATGAAGACCCGCGGTTCCTTCTTGGTCGGCTGGTGGTGATGGTGGTGGCCATCGTGGTCGCAGGCGACGGGTTCGGCATCGGGATCATCGGGCTGAAGGTCGATGACCAGCACGCGCAGTGGCACGCCCACCTGGATCGCGGCGAGGCCGATGCCGGGGGCATCGTACATCGTCTCGAACATGTCTTCGACCAGCGTCTTGAGCTCGTCGTCGAACTTTTCGACGGGGACGGAGACCTGCTTGAGGCGCGGGTCGGGGACTTCGATGATTTCACGGATGGCCATGGGGGGCAGATAAGGAATGTGGGCGGGAGTCGCAAGAACAGCGTTTCGATCAGTGTGATCGGCGATCAGGCCACCGGGCGCCTTGCCCGCAACGCTTGCGCCAAGGTACCTTCGTCGAGGTAGTCAAGCTCGCCGCCGACCGGCAGGCCGTGCGCCAGTTGCGTGACGCGCACGGGGGCGTCTTCGAGCCGCTCGGCGATGTAATGGGCGGTGGTCTGGCCTTCGAGCGTGGCGTTCATGGCGAGGACGACTTCGTCGATGCCGCCGTGGCCCACGCGGTCGAGCAGCTGGCCGATGGTCAGGTCTTCGGGGCGCACGCCTTCCAAGGCCGATAGCCTGCCGCCGAGCACGTGGTACTTGCCGGTGAACAGGCGGGCGCGGTCCAGCGCCCAGAGGTCGGCGACTTCCTCGACCACGCAAATGGAGCGCTGGTCACGGCGGGGATCGGTGCAGATGCCGCAGGGGTTGGCGGTATCGACATTGCCGCACACCTCGCATTCGACCAGCAGTTCCTGCACCTGGGTCAGCGCGTTGAGCAACTGGGGCAGCGCGGTTTCGCGCCGTTTGATCAGCCACAGCACGGCGCGGCGGGCCGAGCGGGGGCCGAGCCCGGGGAGGCGCGCCAATGCGCCGGAAAGTGCCTCGATCTCTTGCGATGCCATGGCAGCACAGATAGGGCCGGAGCCGACAAACGGAAGGCCTTGCAGACAGCTTATGCGCATCATCTTCATGGGCACGCCCGATTTCGCGGTGCCGACGCTGGAAGCGCTGGTCGCTGCTGGGCACGAGGTGGTTGCCGTCTACAGCCAGCCGCCGCGTCCGGCGGGGCGGGGCAAGAAGCTCCAGCCGTCGCCGGTGCATCTGGCGGCGGAGGCGCATGGGATCGAGGTGCGCACGCCGGCTTCATTGAAAGGGGCCGAAGAGCAGACGGCGCTTGCCGCGCTGGGGGCCGATGTCGCGGTCGTGGCGGCCTATGGCCTGATCCTGCCGCAGGCGGTGCTGGACGCGCCGCGCCTGGGCTGCCTCAACGTCCACGGCTCGATCCTGCCGCGCTGGCGGGGGGCGGCGCCTGTGCAGCGGGCGATCCTTGCAGGTGACGATATGACCGGCGTGACCATCATGCAGATGGAGCGCGGACTGGATACCGGGCCGATGCTGGCCGAGGTTAAGACGCAGGTCGATGGCAAGACGGCGGGCGAACTGACTGCGGAGCTGGCCGCGAAGGGCGCCGCGCTGATGGTGCAGGTGCTCACTGATCTGGCTGCCTATCCGGCTGTGGTGCAGCCCGAGGCGGGTGTGACTTACGCCCACAAGATCGACAAGGCGGAGAGCCGGCTGGATTTCACGCGCGATGCGGTGGAGGTGGAACGGCAGGTACGGGCGTTTGCGCCGGTGCCCGGAGCGTTCTTCGAGCTTGAGGGCGAGCGGTATCGCATACTGGCGGCTGAAGTCGCTGATGCGCAGGGTGAGGCTGGCGTGACGCTTGATGACAGGCTCACCATCGCCTGCGGTTCGGGCGCGATCCGGCCTGTGCTGATCCAGAGGGCGGGGCGTCCGGCCATGGATGCGGCATCGCTTCTGCGCGGGCGGGCGATTGCGGCGGGGACCCGGCTCGGCTGATGCGGTTTGCGCTGACTCTCGAATGGAACGGCGGGCCCTATATGGGCTTCCAGCGCCAGTCGCACGGGCCGAGCGTGCAGCAGGCGGTGGAAGAGGCGGTCGAATCCGTCACGGGCGAGGCCGTGGTGCTCAACGCCGCAGGGCGGACAGATACCGGGGTTCATGCGCTGGGGATGCGAGCGCATTTCGATCTTTCGCGCGCGTTCGATCCGTTTCGCATGATGGAAGCACTCAATGCGCGGCTGCGCCTGGCGGAGCATCCGATCGCGGTGCTCGATTGCAGCCACGTGGCCGACGACTGGCATGCGCGCTTCTCTTGCATCGGCAGGTCGTACGAATATCGCATCATCAATCGCCGCGCGCCGCTGACGCTGGAACTGGGGCGGGCCTGGCGTATCGCCAAGCCGCTTGACGCTGCGGCGATGCACGCCGCGGCGCAGGCGCTGGTGGGCCATCACGATTTCACCACGTTCCGTTCGGTGCACTGCCAGTCGGCCAGCCCGTTGAAGACGCTCGACCGGCTGGACGTGCGGCGCGAGGGCGACCGGGTGATCATCGAGGCAGCGGCGCGCAGCTTCCTGCACCATCAGGTGCGCTCGATGGTGGGGTGCCTTGCGCTGGTGGGGCAGGGGCAGTGGCCGGTCGGCCAGGTGGCCGAAGCGCTGGCAGCAAAAGACCGTAGCAAATTAGGACTTAACGCGCCTGCCGAAGGTCTATACTTCGTCTCCGCAACATATCCCGGAGAGTGAAAAATGACCGATCTTCAAGGCCAGCGCATCGTCTCGCAGCTCGATCCCGACGGCACCCTGACCGTCAGCCTTGAAGACTTTACCCTGCCTGCGCCCGAGGGGCGGCAGGTGGTGATCCGCGTGGAAGCGACGCCGATCAATCCCTCGGACCTCGGCCTGCTGTTCGGCCCGGCCGATATCGAGAACGCGGCGTTCTCGCCCGGCAGGATTGTGGCGAAGATGCCCGATCCTGCCGTGCGCGCTATGGCCGCGCGCCACGGCGCAGCCATGCCTGTGGGCAACGAAGGTGCGGGGACGGTCGTCGCAGCCGGCGATGCTCCGGAAGCGCAATCACTGCTCGGCAAGCGCGTGACCTGCTTCCCCGGTGGCATGTATGCGACGCTGGCCGTGGGCGATGCGGCGATGTGCCTTGAACTTCCTGAGGGCGTGACGGCGGAGCAGGGCGCTTCGGCCTTCGTCAATCCGCTGACCGCCTTGAGCTTCACCGAAACGATGCGCCACCTTGGGCACAACGCTTTGGTGCATACGGCCGCAGCTTCGAACCTGGGGCAGATGCTGGTGAAGATCTGCCAGGCTGACGGCATTCCACTGGTCAACATCGTGCGCAACGATGCGCAGGTGGCGATCCTGAAAGGGATCGGTGCCGAGCATGTCGTCGACAGTTCGAAGGCAACGTTCCTTGACGACCTCGCTGCCGCGATCGGCGCGACCAAGGCGACGATGGCATTCGATGCAATCGGCGGTGGCAAGCTGGTCAGCCAGATTCTGACGGTGATGGAGCAGGTCGCCAATTCGGGCGCGGCTTACAGCCGTTATGGCTCGAACAGCCCCAAGCACGCTTTCATCTACGGCGCGCTCGATCTTTCGCCGACGGTGCTGACCCGCAACTTCGGATTTTCGTGGGATGTCTCCGGCTGGCTGCTGACGCCATGGATGGGCAAGCTGGGTGCCGAAGTCGTCGAAAAGATGCGCCGCCGCGTGATGGCAGAACTTACCACGACATTTGCGAGCAGCTACAAGGCGCGCGTCACGCTGGATCAGGCGCTTACGAAGGAGGCCGCGCTGGAATACAATGCGCGGCGCACTGGCGAGAAATACCTGATCACGCCGTGACGCGGTAAACGTCTGACTGCGTAAGCCTACATAACTGGTGCACCAGCAATCCTGAACACGTGTTGTCCTATCCGGCAGGGATGGACGGGACCGCGAGCAGTGGAAGGATGGAAAGGTTGAAGCTCTGGCTGCTCGAGCGGCCAGGCTCGCTGCTGCATCTGTTGCACTATGATATTGAACCTGGTGAGGTCGAATGGTTCGCCCGGCGCAAGCTCGAATACATCAATTCCCTGAGCGGCAACCTGTTCGAGGCGCTGCGCATGGCGCTGATGCTGGCGATATGCGCGCCCGGCCTGACCTGGCATTTCTATGTCGGTGCCGTGCTGCTGCTGGCCCAGATGCGCGTCGGCCTGACCGAACTGCGCCGAAAGGAAAGCAGCGGGCAGTACAAGCCATCGGAGATGGTCGAGATATGGGCCAAGGGCATCTGGCTGAGGGCCATATTCCTTGCCGCGTTTACCGCCTGCTGCATCATCGCCGTGCCGAGCGAGCGGATCGGGGCGCTGATCATCTACGTTCTGGTGCTGGCCCAACTTGAACTGCTGTTGCAGTTCACGATCCCGGTGGCGGGGATCATCTCCCAGACGATCTCGCTGGGACTGATGACCTTTGCGCTGCTGTTCCGGTCCGACTTGCGCGGGGAACTGATCGTGCCTGTCATGGGCCTGCAGCTGATCGCCCTGCACGTGATGCTTTTCAACCTGCACTACATGTTCGCTACGCGTATCCTGCGGACGCGCCGGCTGAAGGCAGCGGGCGAGACGATACAGGGCCTGCTCACTGCGTACGAGACCCATGCCAGCGACTGGATGCTTGAGACCGACGCCAGCGGGAATGTCGCGCTGCCGTCCGAACGATTGTGCACGGCCCTGGGGCGCGATGCGGCCGATCTGGAAGGCGTGAAGCTGGTCAACCTGCTTGTTGCAGGACCGGAGACCGAGGCATTGCGTGAGGCGGCACGTAAGCTGAAGCCGTTCCATGACATGGTAGTTCCGATCGTTATCGAGGGGGACCTGCATTGGTGGTCGGTTACGGGCAATCCGCTTTACGAGGAGCTTCGTCATAGCGGCTTCCGTTTGTTCGTTCGGGATGTGACTGATCGCTACACTGCCGAAAGCCAGGTGAGGTTCCTCGCGGACCATGACAGCCTGACCGTCCTGCCCAACCGGCATAACTTCCAGGCGAGGCTGGAGGCGGCGCTTGACGGCGCCGTTGCAAACAATCCTTTCGCCGTATTTTACGTCGATCTCGATCACTTCAAGGCGGTCAACGATACGCTCGGCCATCAGTTTGGCGACAGCGTGCTCGTCGAGGCGGCATGGCGGATCAAGTCGGCGCTGGGAGGACAAGGCTTCGTTGCCCGCTTGGGCGGGGACGAGTTCGCCTGCATCGTCGACGATTTCGATACCGTGGACAATCTGCGGGAGGTCGGCCGCGCGATAGTCGAAGCGATCAGCCAGCCAATGGAGATCGAACGCCGGACGGTGCGGATCGGAGCGAGCATCGGCATCGCGATTGCGCCCGAACACGGGGCTACATCCGAGACTCTGCTGCGCAGCGCGGACCTTGCGCTTTACGAGGCCAAGTCACGTGGCCGAGGGTCAGCTATCGTTTACGACCCGGCGATGGAGGAGCTGAAGCAGGAGCGCGGCCGGCTTGAGCTGGATTTGCGCAGCGCATTGGCCAATGGCGAGTTCGAGCTTCACTACCAGCCTTTGCATGAGCTCGCGAGCGACCGCATTGCCGGGTTCGAAGCACTGCTGCGCTGGCGGCACCCTGAACGGGGCTTGATCCCGCCAGACGTGTTCATACCCATTGCCGAGCACACCGGCCTCATCGTGGCCCTTGGCGAATGGGTTCTGCGCGAGGCGCTGGCAGAGGCGGCCACCTGGCCTTCGGACATGACCGTGGCGGTCAACGTTTCACCCGCACAGATGGCGGACTTCACTCTGCTCAAACAGGTGATCGCTGCACTTTCGGCGAGCGGCTTTGATCCGCACCGACTGGAGCTCGAGATTACCGAAACGATGCTGATGCAGGAGTGTGACGATCATCTGCAGCAACTGGAACGTCTGCACGCACTCGGCGTGCGCATCGCGCTCGATGACTTCGGGACGGGCTATTCATCGCTGAACTATTTGCGCAGTTTCCCGTTCGACAAGATCAAGATTGACCGCTGCTTCATCAGTGAACTCAACGCAGGCAGTGAAAGCAGTGCGATCATCGAGGCAGTGCTGGATCTGGCCAGCAAGCTGAACATGCAGACCATTGCCGAGGGCGTGGAATCCGAGGAGCAGCTTGCGAGCCTGCGGGCGCTGGGGTGCGAGCAGGTGCAAGGCTATCTGATCAGCAAGGCGATACCCGCGGAAGACCTGCCGATCAGCCGCCAGTTTGCTCGGCAAAAGCTTGAGGCCGCTGACGCGATGCCGAGGCTGCCGGAGCTGAAGCTTGAGGATTACCGGGTGGATCAGGAGGCCCGGCGGGCCTGAGCCCGCCGCAGCCGTCACCCGCTTCAGCCGCGGTGGGCAACGCTTTCGGGGAGGTCCTTGCCGAAGACGCGCTGGTAATATTCGGCCACCAGCACGCGCTCGGTCTCGTCGCACTTGTTGAGGAACGAGAGGCGGAACGAAAAGCCGACATCGTTGAAGATCTGGCTGTTCTGCGCCCAGCTGATCACCGTGCGCGGGCTCATCACGGTCGAGATATCGCCGTTGATGAAGCCCTGACGGGTCAGGTTCGCAACGCGCACCATGTCGGCCACGACCTGCGGATTGAGATCGGGCACCTTCTTGCTGACGATCTCCACCTCGGTCGCATCGGGCAGATAGTTCAGCGCGACGACGAGGTTCCAGCGGTCCATCTGCCCCTGGTTGATCGCCTGCGTACCGTGATATAGACCCGAAGTGTCGCCAAGGCCCACCGTGTTGGCCGTGGCAAACAGGCGGAAATGCTTGTTCGGGCGGATCACGCGGTTCTGATCGAGCAGCGTGAGCTTGCCTTCGGTTTCGAGTACGCGCTGGATCACGAACATCACGTCCGGCCGGCCGGCGTCATACTCGTCGAAGACAAGCGCGGTGGGTGTCTGCAGCGCCCAAGGCAGCAGGCCTTCTCGAAATTCGGTGACCTGAAGGCCATCACGCAGCACGATGGCATCGCGGCCGACGAGGTCGATGCGGCTGATGTGCGCATCGAGGTTGATGCGGATGCACGGCCAGTTGAGGCGGGCTGCAACCTGTTCGATGTGAGTCGACTTGCCGGTGCCGTGATAGCCCTGCACCATCACGCGGCGGTTGTAGGCAAAGCCCGCAAGGATCGCCAGCGTGGTGTCCGGATCGAACACGTAGGTTTCATCGCGATCGGGCACGCGCTCATCGGCGCGGCTGAACGCGGGGACCTTCATGTCGATGTCGATGCCGAAGGTCTCGCGGACATCGATTTCGGTGTCGGGCGCGGCGAGCAGCGTCGTCGCGTGGCTGTTCGGAAGTTCGCTCATCGCTGCCTCGCCTATACGGGCGGGGGCGGCGCTGCAATAAGGTTTCACGGAACCTGTCCGTTAGAATGGGAGAATTTCGATGAAGCTCTACGGCGCGATGCTTTCGCCGTTCGTGCGAAAGGTGGCGGTTGTCCTTACGGAAAAGGGCATTTCCTTCGAACTCGCTCGGGGCGGGCCGGGCAGCAGCGATCCTGAGTTCCTTGCCTGCAGCCCCTTGGGCAAGATCCCGGCGATCGACGACGACGGCTTTCAACTCGCCGATTCGACCGCGATCGCGGTGTATCTTGATGCGCAGTATCCCGAGCCGCGGCTGATCCCGGATGAAGCCAGGCTGCGGGGCAAGGCAGTGTTCTGGGACGAGTTCGCCGACACCGTGCTGGGCGCGTCCGGCCTGAAGATCCTGTTCAACCGTCTCGTCGGCCCGAAGCTGATCAAGACCGGTGGCGACGAGGCAATTGCCCTGCAAGGCGAGGCGGAACTGCCGCGCTGGCTGGATTGGCTGGAAACGGCTGTGCCTGATGAGGGCTGGCTGCTGGGCGAGAGCTTCAGCCTAGGCGACATTGCCGTCGCCTCGATGTTCCGCACGCTGGCCTATGTCGGCCACGGTGTCGACGCAGCCGCGCGGCCCAAGACGGCGGCGTGGTATGCCCGTGTCGCTGCGCGTCCGGCGTGGGCCGCCGTGGCGGCGCAGGAAGAGCCGATAGCGCAGCGCATCATGGCCATGTGACATCAAGGGGCCGGGAGGGCGTGCTGCGTCCTCCCGGAAACGCTTCATCGCTTTGCGCTTGCGACATACCAACTGGTTGGTATGTCTTCTTGGGTGATCCCGAATCGATCCTTTCGACCTCCGGCAGTGACCGCGAAGGACAAGCTGCTCGAAGCGGCGGTGAAGCTGATCCGATCGAACGGCTTTGCTGGCACCTCGGTCGATCAGCTTTGCGCCGAGGCCGGGGTGACGAAGGGTGCGTTCTTTCACCATTTCGCGTCCAAGGAAGCGCTTGGGGTGGCGGCAGCGGAGTACTGGTCGGCGAGCACTGGCGGGTTCTTCGCCGAGGCGCCCTTTCACGCTCTGCCCGACCCGGTCGATCGGGTGCTGGGCTACATCGATCTGCGGATCGCGTTGATTGGCGGGCCGCCCGAGGCCTTCTCGTGCGTGGCCGGGACCTTGGTGCAGGAGGCGTTTCGGTCGAGCGCGGCAATTCGCGTCGCGGCCGAAGCCAGCATCATGGCAAATGCGAGGGCGCTCGAGGCGGATCTTGACGCAGCGGTGGCACAGTGCGGCGTAACAGGCACGACAGGGGCCAGCCTTGCGCGGCATGTCCAGGCAGTGATCCAGGGCGCGTTCGTCCTGGCCAAGACGCAGCCGGAAGACGCTGCCGCGGAATTGGCGCGAGAGCAACTGGCGCACCTGAGACGCTACTTCGCGATGTTGTTCGGGAGGGATATCGGAGAGGAGTAAAGGCCCATGTCCTATGTAGACGGGTTCGTGCTGGCGGTACCGACCGCCAATCGGGAAAGATACGAGGCAGTCGCCCGCAAGTTCGACTCCATGCTGGTCGAGCACGGAGCCTTGCGGGTGGTCGAGGCGTGGGGAGATGACGTGCCCCACGGCAAGCGCACGGATTTCCACCGCGCCACCGAAGCCACGAACGACGAGACAATCGTGTTCAGCTGGGCGGAATGGCCTGACCGGCAAACCCGTGATGCGGCCCACGCCGCGATGGAGAAGCTCATGTCCGAAAGCGGCGAGCCGATGGACATGCCGTTCGACGGGGCGCGGATGATTACCGGTGGCTTCGCCACGCTGCTCGATTTGGGGCAGGGGGCATGAGCCGCCCCGTTCCGTTTTGCTGGTACGAACTGATGACCGGCGATGCCGATGGCGCTGCGGAGTTCTATGGCGCTGTGGTGGGCTGGAGCTTCAGCACGCCCGATCCGCAATCGCCGATCGACTATCGCATGATCCTGCGCAGCGATGGCGGCGGCAATGGCGGGGTGCTGCAATTGAGCGAGGCCATGCGACAGGGCGGAGCGCATCCGGCGTGGGTGCCCTATCTTGCCGTCGCCGATATCGACACAGCGCTATCGGCGATCGAGGCCGATGGCGGCCGTGCGCTGATGCCCCGGACCGATATTGACGAGGGCAGCTTTGCCATGGTCACCGACCCGCAAGGCGTGCCGTTCTACCTGATGCAGCCGCGCCCGCCCGCAAACCAACCGGGCGCCCAAAGCGACGCGTTCAAGGCCGATGGCGTGCAGCATGTGCGCTGGCACGATCTGGCCACGCCCGATCCCGCTGGCGCCAAGGCTTTCTACGGCCGGCATTTCGGCTTTGAGTTCAACAACGTGATGCCGATGGGTGAACTGGGCGAATACGCCTTCATCGACTTTGGCGCCCAGGCGCTGGGTGGCATCATGCCGCTTGTTGGCGGGCGCACGCCGGGCTGGCAGGTCTACTTCGGCGTTCCGTCTGCCCTGCAGGCCCGCGACGCCATTGTCCGGGCCGGCGGCACGATCCTGACCGAGCCGCATCAAGTGCCTGGCGGCGATTGGGTCGTCATCGCGCAGGACCCGCAGGGTGCGCAGTTTGGCGTGGTCGGTCCCAGGGGAGAATGAAGATGAGCAAGTTCACGTTCTACACGAACCCGATGTCGCGCGGCCAGATCGCACGCTGGGCACTGCACGAAGTTGGCGCGACTTATGACACCGTGCTGGTCGACTGGCAGGCCAAGCCGGAGGGCTTCCTTGCTGCCAACCCGATGGGCAAGGTGCCGACGATCGTGCACCACGCCGACGAAGGCGATCACGTGGTCACCGAATGCGCCGCGATCTGCCTGTACCTGGCGGAGGTCTTCCCGGAGGCCGGTCTGGGGCCGCAGGATCACGAACGTGCGGCCTATCTGCGCTGGACATTCTTTGCGGCTGGGCCAGTGGAGCAGGCGGTCACGGCGCGCAGCCTCGGCTTCGATCCAAAGGACCCACGGCAGCAAGGCATGGCCGGCTTTGGCAGCTATGATCGCACGGTCGATTCGCTTGCGCGGCACCTGGCTCAGAACGCCTATGTCTGTGGCGACCGGTTCACGATGGCGGACGTCTATGTCGGCAGCCACGTGGATTGGGGCGTCGGCTTCAAGTCTCTGCCCGAGCGGCCGGAGTTCCTGGCCTATCTCGATCGGGTGCGAGCGCGGCCGGCTTATGGCGAGGCGAAGGCGATTGATAGCGCACTGATCGCCGAGATGCAGTCGTGACCGTCCCTCCGCTCACCCTGTGCCTGTGGTACGATGGCGATGCCGAAGAGGCAGCAAACTTCTATGCCGCAACTTTCCCCGACAGCGAGGTCGGGTCGGTCCATCGCGCGCCGACCGACTTCCCCGGCGGCTCCGCCGGCACCGTGCTCACGGTCGAGTTCACGGTCCTCGGCACGCCCTGCATGGGGCTTAATGGCGGGCCGCAGTTCCCGCATAGCGAGGCTTTCTCGTTCCAGGTGGCTACAGACTCGCAGGAGCAGACCGATCGCTACTGGAACGCCATCGTAGGCAATGGTGGTGCGGAAAGTGCCTGCGGCTGGTGCAAGGACAAGTGGGGCCTGAGCTGGCAGATTACCCCGCGGGTCCTGACCGAGGGAATGGCTCATTCCGACCCGGATGTTCGGGCGCGGGTCTTCTCTGCAATGATGACCATGCACAAGATCGATCATGCCGCGATCGAGGCCGCGGCGCGAGGTGATGCCTGATGCTCGCGCTCTACGGCCATCCCTTCTCGTCCTACACATGGAAGGCGCTGATCGCGCTCTATGCCAATGGCACGCCGTTCACGTTCCACAGTCTCGATGGCGAGAACCCCGATCAGGCAGCTGCCCATGACCGGGTCCAGCAGGCCAGCCCGATGGGCAAATTTCCGCTGCTGGTGGATGGATCGCGCGAGGTGTTCGAAGCGACTTCGATCATCGAGTATCTTGCGCTTCACCATCCCGGTCCCGCGCCGCTTCTCCCTGCCGACGCAGACGAGGCGGTCTGGACGCGCATGATCGACCGGGTGTTCGACAATTACGTGATGAACGCGATGCAGGACAGTGTCGACGATGCGATCCGGCACGGAACCGTCTCGGCCGAAGTGCAGGGGCGCGTCGAGGAGCGAGTGACGCGCGCCTATCGCTGGATCGATGCGTGGCTGGCGGGCTATGCGATGCCTGCAACCATCAGCCTGATCGAATGCGCCGCTGCGCCCGCACTGTTTTATGCCGATTGGGTGGTACCCATCCCCGATGACTGCGCACGCCTCCGGACTTGGCGCGCGCACCTTCTGGCTTTGCCGCCGGTGGCGCGCTGCGTCGAGGACGCGCGTCGATTCCGGCATTACTTCCCCCTCGGCGCGCCCGATCGCGATTGAGCGGCAAGGAGACAGACATGCACGAGCTTTCGATCAACCGCTATATCGCGGCCAGCCCGGTCAAAGTCTGGGACGTCCTGGCCAACCGGCAGGAGGAATGGTGGTGTCCCAAACCTTGGCGCATCACCATGGTCGCGCAGGAACGTCGGCCCGGTGGTCGGTCTGCGATGGTCATGCATGGCCCGGATGGTGAGGAGATGCCGCAGGAGGGGATTTTCCTTGCCTGGGAAGAAGGCCGGCGATTCATCACGACCGATGCGGTTACGTCTGACTTCGAACCCTCCGGACCTTTCATGATCGGAATCTGGGAAGTGGCGCCGGAAGGTGATGGCACGCGCTACACTGCCAGCGCCCGGCACTGGACCGAGGAGGCGATGCAGAGCCACGCCGAGATGGGGTTCGAAGCGGGTTGGAATGCCTGTGCCGACCAGTTGCAGGCGCTTGCCGAGGCCGATTGACGTAAAGGCGGGGCAGGCGCAATCTCTGTGGATGGGAGAGAGAGCGCAGGCACCGGCGCAGCTTGCCGGGCTCGATCGCGAGGCTTGGGAAGCACTGCTGGGCAATGCCTTGCCGTTCGCCGTTGGCGCAGGTGAAGTGCTGTTTCGGCAAGGCGATCATGCCGATGCACTCTACCTTGTCGAAGCGGGCCTGCTGGAGATCGCCGCGCGCATTCCGGGTGACGACAATGCGGTGATCTCGGCAATACGGCCCGGCGAGGTCGTGGGTGAGTTTGCCCTGCTTGACGATGGCCCCCGCTCGGCCCGGGTCAGGGCAGTGGAGGACACCCGCGGGCTGGTGGTATCCGGTCGCCGCTTCCGGGCGCTGCTGGCCGATGGCTCGGGCTGGGCCATGCAGCTCGGACACGCCTTGCGCCGCCTCGTGGCCGCGCGCACCCGGCAGACGCTCGAACGGATCGTGGCCGAAGGCCATTTCGATCCGCACGCGCTGCGGCAGTTGCATTCCGGGCCGGGGCCCAGCCCGTCGCGCTCCGATGCGGCTGTGCTGGCGCATGGCCTTGCGCGTCTTAAAGGCATCGGGGATATCGTGCAGGCGGGGGCACTGCTGGAAGCGCGGCGGGGCGCTACGGTGGCTGCTCCAGGGGACAGACAGGACGGTCTCTTTCTCGTCCTGCGCGGGGCAGTGCGCGCAGCGGTGTCGCGGGGCGCGATGGCAGAGCAGGTCTTCGTGTTCGGGCCCGGCTGCTTCGTCGGCCTGACCGGTCACAGCGATGGCGGGCCGCAGCCACTGCTGGTGACGGCGGCGGAACAGGCACAGCTTGTCCATCTTCCTGCCGTGACGCTTGCCGCGCTGGAAGCCGATGCGCCGCCGTGGCTGCCCGTGCTCCACGCAGCATTCGGGCGGCAACTGGTGCAGGACCAGCGCAAGGCCAACCGCCACCTCGGCCGCTCGTTGTCCTTGGCGCGTTTCAACCATGCCGGAGAACTGGGCTGATGTGCCGCATCCTGAGCTATCTCGGCACGCCGGTCCTGCTCGATGACCTGCTCTACGCGCCCGATTCCTCGCTGCTCAATCAGACGATCGGCGCGCAGATGCTGCAGATGCTTAACCTGGCAGGTTTCGGCATGGCGGCGTGGGACGAAGCAAGCCACGCACCGAACGTGCCGTTTCGTTATCGTACGACGCAGGTCGCGCTGTTCGATCGCAATCTCAAGGCGCTTGCCGGCAAGCTGCGTTCATCCGCGCTGCTCGCGCACATTCGCGGCGTGCCCTATAACTCCACGGTCCAGATCAACGCGCAGAACTGCCATCCCTTCCGCTTCGATGGCGTGCCGCTGTCCATGGCGCACAACGGCGATCTGGCAGGTTTCCGGGACATGCGCTTCGATCTTGCTCCGCACATCCGGCCGGAGTTTGCCAAGCAGATCCAGGGCTCCACCGACAGCGAATGGATCTATGCGCTGGTCGTCTCGGCCCTGCCTGATCCGGGCGGGATCAACGAGCCTGACGCCATCCTCGCCGCGATCCGCCATGCCTTGAGCGTGCTGCGTGAGGCCAGGGCGCGGCATGGGATCACGCGGTCAAGTTCGACCAACCTGATGTTCTGCGATGGCACCAATCTTGCCGCTGTCCGCTTTACTTTCGACTTCGGACACTTCGACGCGGGCGCGCTGCAGGGCAGTTCGGAGTATCTCTCGATGTGGTACACGTGCGGACGGGACTATGGCCTTCACGAAGGCGAGTGGAAGCTGATCGGCGGAGCCATCGATGCCGACAGCGTGATCGTGGCTTCAGAGCCGCTCACCCGCGACTTCGCGACATGGATCGAAGTGCCGGAGTATTCGGCGCTGCTGGTGCGGCGCGATGGGGCAAGGCGGCGGGCGGAGATTCACGCTCTGGAAGTCTGATCGGCACATGATAGGCTTGTGCTCAGCAGTGAAGGGGAAACGTCATGAGCCTGTTCGATTCGATCCTTGGCCAGGTGGCCGGCAATGTCGATGTGAAGAACCTTGCGGCAAAGGTCGGCATCGATCCCGACACAGCCGAGAACGCGATTGCGGCGCTGGCTGCGGGGCACCAGTCGAAGGGCGACACGATCGAGACGGCGGCGGCCAACTCCGGCCTCGACGCCTCGAAACTGCAGGAGATCGTAGGCCACATCGGCGGCGAGGGCGCACTGGCCAGTTTTGCTTCGGCGCTTGGCCAGAATCCCGATGCGTTGAGCAAGGTTTCCGCCTTCCTCGACAGGGACGGCGACGGCAATCCGCTCGACGATCTTGCCGGTATGGCCAAGGGCCTGTTCAGTCGCTAACGCATTCTGATTGGCGGCACCGGCCCGCTCCCCCGGCCCGACCACCCGACAGTGTATCCTATGGGTGGTCGGGCCGGGGGAGCGGGCCGGTGCCGTATTCAAGGAATCCTGCATGCTTGATGCTGCGCTGTCCCTGATGATGCTGGCCGCGATCGCCCTTGTCGGCGGGGCTGTGTTCCTGTTCCGCCGGGGCGAACGCAAGCGGCCTGCGCTGATGCTGACGCTCGCCGGGATCATGGTGGTGAACCTGATCATCTGGACCCTGCCCGACCGCAGCGGCGCCACGCTGAAGGGCGCCGCCGAGGCGGGGCCCACGCAATAATCAGCCCAAGTGTCAGCCCAGCTCGATGCACCCGCCATCGACGCTGAGGTCTACACCGTTGATGAAGCTGGCCTCGGTACTGGCTAGGAACAGCACTGCGCGCGCCACTTCTTCCGAGGTCCCCATGCGCCCCAGCGGCACGACCGACGAGAGCAATTCGCGCATGCCTTGAATCTCCTCAGGGCTTGCGTCGCGCTTGAAGATTTCGGTGTCGGTCGGGCCGGGGCTGACCATGTTTACGCGGATGCGCCGCGGCAGCAGTTCCTTGCCGACGATGCGCGCCATGGCCCGCAGGCCTGCCTTGGCTGCGGCATAGGCGACGTTGCCCGGCACAGCCGCGGTCGATCCGATGGAGCCGGTAATGACGATGGCCCCGCCGTTGCGCATCAGCGGCAGCGCCTTCTGGATCGCGAAGAACGCCCCGCGCAGGTTGACGGTGTGGATCTGATCCCAGAACTCCGGGGTGACATCAGGCACCATGGCGAAGCCGCCGACCCCTGCGTTGACGAACAGCACGTCGATCCCGCCCAGTGCGTCCTCGATCTCGCCCAACGCCGCCTGGGTCTGGGCAAGGTCACCGATGTCCGAGCGGATGCACAGCGCGCTGAGTTCCTCGGCCACAGCCCGCAAGGTCTCGGCATTGCGCCCGGTGATGGCAAGCCTGGCGCCCTCGGCAGCGAACATCCGCGCGGCGGCAAGGCCGATGCCGGCATTGCCGCCGAGGATCGCCACGCACTTGTTGTCGAAGCGCTTCATCTCAGAACATCGTGTTGGTGTTGGCCGACGCTTCCGGCACGGGCGAGAGCACGTCCCAGTGTTCCATCACCTTGCAGCCTTCGACACGGAAGATATCGACCACCGCGAAGCCGCGCTTGGCTGCGGCATCACCGTTCTCCATCCAGCCGTGACTGTGGACCGCCACCAGGTTGCCGTCGGCGATGATGCGATGGATCGTGGTGCGCTGGCCGGGGTTTTCGGCGACGAATTTTTCGAGGAAGCCGATCGCGGCTTCCCGGCCGGTGGCGGCATAGGGGTTGTGCTGGATGTAACCGGGATCGACCCAGCGCTCGAACGAGGAGCGGACCTTCTTCTGGATGTAGAACTCGTCCATGAAGTTGCTGACCACCTGCTTCGGGGTCAGCTTGCATTCCGCCGCCTGCGCGGCATTGGCGGTGAGGGCAAGGGCAATTGCTGCGGTTACGAGGCGCATCGTTCTTCTCCCTTCAAAACATGCTGTTGGGGTTGACCGGCTGTGCCGGCACGTCCTGAATCACGTCCCAGTGTTCGACGATCATGCCGTTCGCCACCCGGAAGATATCCACCACGGCAAGCCCCGGATCCCCCGGCCAGCGCACCACGTGGGTGTGCGTGATGACATGATCGCCATCGACGAAGCTGCGGTGGATGGTCTGCACGGCATCGGGCGATTCGGCCCGCACGCGGTCAAGAAAGCCCTTCAGGGCTTCCACAGTCGGCTCGGCCAACGAGGAATGCTGGACGTATTCCGCTGCGATGTAGCGGTCGACTGCGCTGCTATCCATCGCGATCAGGACCTTGTGGTACATCTCCAGCACGAGGTCGTGGTTGGCCTGTTCCGCCTCTGTGCGCGCCATGCGCCTCTCCCCTTTATTTATAACAATTGGTAGAGTATGCCTTCAGCTGAGAAGGCCGTCAAAGCCTCAATGCAGTCCTGGGAGAGTCGATGACCCGCGCCGAGCTTTATGCCGTTCTTGACCGGTTCCTTGCCGCGTTGAACACGCGCGATCCCCATGCGCTCGACTGGGCGCCGGGTGCGCATCACAGCGAGAACAACGTCATGCTGGAGATCGGCGATGGCGTGTGGGGCACGATCGACCGGCTGGGCGACTACCAGTTGCGCTTTGCCGACGTGAAGACGGGACAGGTGGGTTACTTCGGCACGGTGATCGAGCCTATCGAGGAATCGGCCTTCACCCTGCGCCTCGGCGTGAACGAAGCGGGCCAGATCGCCGAGTGCGAGATGCTGATCGTCCGCCAGTCCGATAGTGGCATCAAGTTCGAGAACTGCCGCTACTGGGACAAGCCGATCCTGCACCGCGAACCTGAAGAACCGGTGTCCCGAGAGGAGATGGTGCGCCTTTCGAACGGCTACTTCGATACCCTTCAGCGCAACGACGGAACGATCCACACGAAGTTCCACCCCGATTGCAATCGCGTGGAAAACGGGGTCCAGACCACGCGCAATCCCGACTTCGCAAAGATCGTGCCGGTCTCGGCGCTGGGCTGCGAAGAGCAGTTCCGCATGGGCAATTATCGCTACGACGATGACTTGCGCGCCCGTCGCTTCCCGTTGGTGGATGAAGAGCGCGGGCTGGTGCTGGCGTTCGGTTTCATCGATCATTCCGGCCGCCTGCGCGAGTTCCAGTTGACCGATGGGCGCACGGTGAAAAGTCCGGTGCTGCGCCCGCACAGCTTCTACATCTCCGAACTGTTCAAGATCGACCATGGCATGATCGAACAGATCGAAGCGAACTTCATAACCGTGCCCTACCGCATGCCCAGTCCGTGGGACGCGCTGTGATACGCCAGTTTCTCGCCAGTCTCTTTCTTGGTCTCGCCGCCTGCTGGCTGGGCGGCGCGACGGCGCTGACCGAGGGGGCAGGGCGGGAATGGACCAGTCCCGGCGGGGATTCCGGCAAGACTCACCATTCGCGGCTCACTGCGATCAATGCGCAGAACGTAGGCCAGTTGGGCCTCGCGTGGTCTGCCGAACTGGACACCTTCAGGGGGCAGGAAGCCACCCCGGTCGTGGTCGATGGCGTGCTCTATACGTCAGGCACTGCAGGCCGCGCCTATGCTTTCGATGCGGCCACCGGCAAGCCGCTCTGGCGGTTCGAGCCAGAAGTCGACATGCAGGTCAACCGCACGGTCTGCTGTGACATGGTCAACCGTGGCGTCGCTGTGGCGCGGGGCAAGGTGTTTGTCGCTTCGCTTGATGGCTGGATGTACGCGCTCGATGCCCGGACCGGCGCGGTTGCGTGGAAGAGCGACTTCATCGAGAATCGCGCCAAAGGCGACAATTCAACCGGCGCTCCGGAAGTGGCTGGCGATGTCGTGGTCATCGGCATGGGTGGCGCCGAATATGACGTGCGCGGCTATGTCACCGCGCTGGATCTCGATACCGGCAAGCTGCGTTGGCGCTGGCACGTGGTGCCGCGCGATCCCAAGCTCGGCCCGCAGGAAACACCGGAACTCGAAGCCGCATTGAAGACATGGGACCCGAACAGCCGCTGGGACATCGGCGGCGGCGGTTCGCCGTGGGATGCGATCAACTACGATCCCGAGACCGGGCTGGTCCTCGTCGGCACCGGCAACGGCGGGCCGTACGCCACGTCGAAGCGCTCGCCCTCGGGCGGGGACAACCTCTACCTCGCCAGTCTCGTCGCGCTCGATCCGAAGACGGGGCGAATGAAGTGGCACTATCAGGAAACGCCCGGAGACAACTGGGACTTCACTGCGACCCAGCCGATGATCTTCACGCGCATGGACATCGATGGCGAGAACCGCCCGGTCGTGCTCCACGCGCCAAAGAACGGCTATCTCTACATCCTCGACCGACGTGACGGAAAGCTGCTGCGCGCCAATCCGATCGTGCGCATTAACTGGGCCAAGGGGATCGACCCCAAATCCGGGCGGCCGATCCTGGATCCCGAAGCGGCGGACTACACCACCGGCCCCAAGATCGTCTTTCCCGCCACCACCGGCGCGCGCAACTGGCATCCGGCCAGCTACGATCCCGCTACCGGTCTATACATCGGCGCGGTGCTCGACATGGGCAACCTCATCTTCATGACGCCGGGGGCCAAGCCGCTGAAGGCGCGCGGGCTCAACAACGATGCCGCGCTGATCTTCACGCCTGATGTGAAAGAGGCGCTGGCGGGCTTTCCGCCCGAGTTCGGCGATGCCGTGCGCAAGCTTCCGGCCTATCAGGAAGCGCTCAGGCAGCCTGCCACCGCGCAGATCCGCGCGATTGATCCGCTGACGGGCAAGACCGTCTGGTCTGCCGACACCGCAGGCTGGCAGGATCGCGGCGGCGTGCTGACCACAGCTACCGGCCTCACAATCTACGGTGGCGTCACCGGCAAGCTCTTCGTGCGAGAGACAAGGACGGGCAAGCTGCTCAAGGAAATCGACACCGGCACCCCGATCATGGCCGCGCCGATGACCTACGAGGTCGGCGGCGTGCAGTATGTCGCAGTCATGGCCGGGTGGGGTGGGGGCGGCTATCCCTTTGTTCCGCGCTATTCGGCCGCCTACACGCGCGGCAACATGAACCGGCTGCTGGTGTTCAGGCTGGGTGGCGGCAAGGTGCCGATGCCCGATCTGTTGCCACCGCTGGAAGTTGCGCCAGAAGCTCCGGCGCAGGCACCGGGCGTCACTGCGGCGACGATTGCCCGGGGGCAGGGGCTGTTCTTCGGCAACTGCGCCATCTGCCATGCCAACCAGCCGCGCTCGATCACGCCGGACCTGCGCCGGATGCAGCCGGGCACGCACGAGGCTTTCCGGCAGATCGTGCTCGAAGGGTTGCTGACGCCGAACGGGATGCCGCGCTGGGACGACATCCTCTCGCCCGGTGATGCCGATGCGATCCACGGCTACCTGATCGACCTGCAATCCAAGACCCGCGCCGACGAGCAAGCCAAGCAGAAGGCCGGCAAGCCGCTCGACGGGCCGAGCCTGACGATCCTTTCGAACTACTGAGGCACCCCATGGACTTCTCTACGCTCGACAACCCCCGCCTCGAATTTGCCTTCGCCTGCCGCCTGCGCTTCACCCGTGTGCAGATGGTGCCCGACCTGCCTTCTGGTGGTATGCGAAGCGCGGTGTACGTCGACGACGGCGAGTTCGAGGGGCCGCTGCTCAAGGGCAGGGCAGTGCCGAACTCCGGCGGCGATTATGCCTTCTTCCGCCCGGACGACACCGCCGTGTTCGATGCGCGCTATGTGCTCGAAGTCGATGACGGCACGTTGATCTACATGCAGAACAAGGGCTTCCTGTGGGGCCGTGAGCCGGGGACGATGGACCGCCTCCGCGCCTGGGCCTTCGCCGGGGGCGAGCCCGTCCCGCATGCCGAATACTACCTGCGCGCGCAGCCGACCTTCGAGACCAGCAAGGGCAAGCACGATTGGCTGACGCGGCATGTGTTCATCGGCGTGGGCGAGCGCAAGCCGGACGGCAACTACGTCAAGTATTACGCGCTGACGTGAGGCTTGACGGCAAATCACAAGTACTGCAAACAATAACAATTGTTAGAAAATAAGTGACGGGAGAGTCCACGCCTTGAAGCTGCACCTGCCCCCGCGCGTCAGTCCCAAGCAGTTCCAGGCGGCGATGACCGCCTTTGCCGGCGTGGTCGGCAAGGAATGGGTCATGGACTCCGACGCCGACCGCGACGCCTATGCCGATACCTATGCTCCCGGCAGCACCGAGGAGTGGCCCGCCTCGGCTGCCGTCGCGCCCGCCTCTGTCGATGAAGTGCGCGCCATCGTGCGGCTTGCCAACCAACACAAGACGCCGCTCTGGCCCGTCGCGCGCGGCAAGAACCTGGGTTATGGCACCGCCGCGCCGCGCCTGCCAGGCACGGTCGTGCTCGACCTTGGCCGCATGAACAAGGTGCTCGAACTCGACACCAAGCTGGCCTATTGTGTGGTCGAACCGGGCGTCGGCTTTTTCGATCTCTACGAGCATATCCAGCGCGAGAAGGCGCCGCTGTGGATGTCGGTGCCGGGCAATGCCTGGGGCTCGGTTTTGGGCAACGCGCTCGAACATGGCATCGGCTACACGCCCTATGGCCTGCATGCCCGCAACCTTTGCGGGATCGAGGCAGTGCTGCCCGATGGCGACCTTGTCCGCACCGGGATGGGCGCGATGAGCAACAACCCGGCCTGGCACCTCTTCCCGATGAGCTACGGGCCGACCTTCGACCTCGCCTTCACGCAGTCGAACCTCGGCGTGGTGACCAAGGCCGGCATCTGGCTGCAGCCCGCGCCCGAAAGCTCGCTCGAGATCGTGTGGGACATTCCCAAGGTCGAGGACATCGGCTGGGTGGTCGATACCATTGCGCCGCTCAAGATATCGGGCCTGATCGACCAGAATGTGTTCATCCCTTCGTGGCTGGGCAAGATGGTTCTCAAAGGCCAGCGTCAGGACTTCTGGGACAAGCCCTCGGCCATCCCCGAATGGCGTGTGGAGGAACTGCTGAAGGAGCACAAGCTGGGCTACTGGCAAGTTGCGCTGCGCCTTTATGGCGAGGAAAGCGTGGTCAAGGCCAAGGCCGAAGTGGTCAAGGCGGCGATGAAGCGCAACCTGGCCGTCGCTCCGGAAGAGCACTGGTGGCATCCTGGCGACTATATCCACGGCGTCGACACCACGATGGGCATTCCGTCGGCCGTGCCGTTGCAGATGTCCGACTGGATCGGCGGACGCGGGGCACACATGGGCTTCTCGCCCGTTGTCCCGGCAACCGGCAAGCATGTGCTCGATCAGATGGCGCGCAGCCGCAAGATCATCGCTGATTTCGACGTCGACTTCTACGCCAGCTTCACCATCGGTGGGCGCTTTGCCAACAACGTCAACATGCTGATGTACGACCGCGACAACGCGGCTGAAGTCGTCAAGATGCGCAAGCTGTTCGATGCGCTGATCACCGAGACGGCAAAGGCGGGCTACGCCGAATACCGCACCCACCTCGGCTGGATGGACCCGGTCATGGAAACCTTCGATTTCAACAACCACGCGCTGCGCCGCTTCGGCGAGAAGGTGAAGAACGCGCTCGACCCCAACGGCATCATCGCGCCGGGCAAGCAGGGCATCTGGCCTGCCGCCTATTCCGATGCCCGTGGCAGGAGCAACGCCGGAGGTCACGGGGCATGAACCGCGCATCGTTCGTTTTCGTCGGCGCACTGGGCCTCGCCGCGACTGCCGTCTATGCCGCACCTCCGGGGCCGCCGCCCGGCCCCCCGCCGCCGTATCAGATGCGACCGGTTGCGCCGACCGGCGACAGGCTCAAGCCCGGTAGGGATGGCAAGGTGCTGTTCGAAGTGCACTGCGGTTATTGCCACCTGACCGGCGGCATGGGCACCAACCTGCTCACCAAGCAGCAGGTCATGGCTGGGAACTCGCCCGACAAGGGCCTGCTCGCCAATCGCACCGATCTTACTGCCGATTACGTCAAGACCGTGGTCCGCATGGGCAAGGGTGCCATGCCGCAGCAGACCAAGGTCGACCTTACCGATGCCGAGCTTGATGCCGTGGCGAAATACCTCGGGAAGGCCGGCTGATGCGCGTCTCACGCCGCTCGATGCTAAAGGGCAGTGCGTTGGCCGGAGCGGTCGCCGCAACGCCTGCGGTGGCAGCCATGGCGAGCCCCGTGCCGCTGGTGGTGTTCGACAGCCGCATTCCCGAATCCGCAGCCTTTGCTGCAGCAAAGGACACGCAGCGGGCGATCAACCTTGCTCTGGGTGCGGCGGATGCTGCGCGTGCGATCAAATTCCCACAAGTCGTGACAGGGCTCACACGCTGGAGCGACTGGACTGCGCTAAGAGGGGTCATGGAGGCGCAGGGTCTGCGACTCTCGGAGGAGATTCGTGCTGCCGCTCCCCTCTCCGGTCGCACGCATCTTTTCCTCTGGACGATGACTGCGCGCTAGACAGTCCCGGCGCAAAGCCAGAAGTCTGCAAAAGGGGTGCGTTCCTGTCGGGACGTGCCCCTTTTATCGTGCGGTCAGCTTTCACTTGGTGAAACATTCGAAATGGGCGTCTGCCCCACCCGCGTCTTAATCCCCAAAGCGTATTTCGACACCATGCGGGCTTGACCCGCGCTC
The DNA here is from genome assembly GCF_058783135.1 of Novosphingobium sp. FW305-C-30-35. Classification (NCBI taxonomy): domain Bacteria; kingdom Pseudomonadati; phylum Pseudomonadota; class Alphaproteobacteria; order Sphingomonadales; family Sphingomonadaceae; genus Novosphingobium; species Novosphingobium sp. FW305-C-30-35. The sequence goes on along the minus strand of NZ_JBYSYJ010000001.1, from coordinate 1,264,433 downwards.
CTGCGCAATTAGTATGTGTTACTAACAAATTCCGACACGCATCGGAATCGGGAGAGAGATGATGGAACCAGTGGGCAACGAATGGACGCGGTAACCCTTTATCACTGGGAACCCAACGCCAACTCGGGGAAGCCGATGCTGGCGCTGATGGAAAAAGGCGTGCCCTTTTCCAGCCATTACATCGACATGCTGCAGTTCGATCAGCACAAGCCGGAATACCTCGCGATCAATCCGCAGGGCACCATCCCGGCGATGACCCATAATGGTCTCGTGCTCACCGAGAGCACCGCGATCATGGAATACGTGAACGATCGGTTCGACGGGCCGGACCTCATGCCGTCGGATGCGCGTGATCGCTGGCGCGTGCGCTGGTGGATGAAGTTCATGGACCAGTGGCTTGGCCCCAGCTTCTCGATGATCGGGTGGAGCGTATTCGTAGGGCCCATGGTGCGCCAGCGTGATCCTGCCGAACTCGCAGCGGCGATCGAGCGCATTCCCCTGCCGGAACGCCGCGTCGCATGGCGCAAGGCAATCAATGGCGACTTTTCGGAAAGCGAGATGGCCGAGAGCCGCCGCCGCGTCGGTCTGGGCATCGCGAAGCTCGAAGAAGAACTGGGCAAGCGGCCCTATGTCGGCTCGCATGAGTACAGCCTGGCCGACATCAACATCTTCAACAGCACTTATTCGCTGCCGCTGTCGCAGCCAGATCTGGCGGGCAAGGACAAGACGCCGAATATCATGCGCTGGCTCAAGCGGGTCTATACGCGTGATGCGGTCAAGAGGACCTGGGCGATGGGCAAGACCGACCTTGCCAATCGCTATGGTCTGATCATGGCGGAGATCGAGGCATGAACGCGGTGCTCTACCACGGCGAGCCGAATGGCGCTTCACTGACCGTGCTTGCCGCTCTGGCGCAATCGGGACTCGACATCGAATGCCGCCCCATCGACCTGCTTGCCGGGGAGCGCCATGCGCTGCCTGGCATTGCCGATCCTGTTGCGCTCGACCTGTGCATTGAAGGCGAAGGGCCGGTGCTGGTCATCGATGGTGAGGCGATGACCGAATCCGTGTTCCTGGCACAGTATCTTGACGAGGCCGCGGGCGGGGCCGGGCTACAGCCGATGGACGCCTATGCGCGCTGGGAAATGATGATGTGGTGCCGCCAGATCACCGAGCGCCTGTCCCCTGCAGCAGCGTTGCTCGGCAATCTTGCTTCCTCGCAGCATGCCATTGCAGCCATTCCGGCCGACGATTTCGCAACGCTGACAGCGCGCATCGTGTCGGACGATCTGCGCAACCGTTGGCAAGCGCTGAACGATGATGTCGTCGATGCCGCGCAAGTGGCCGACAGCGAGACCAAGATCGTCGCCGCCGTCGAGCGCTGCGAGAAGCAGCTGGCCGATGGCCGTGCATGGCTGATGGGCAGCTTTTCGATTGCCGATCTCGTCACGTATTCCTGGCTGGCCGGGATGCAGCTTCTGCGGCCGGATGCCTTCGCCGCTGCTCCCCTCACCACCGCCTGGCTAGCCCGCATGGCCGAGCAGAGCTGCGTGAAGGCGGCGCTTGCCAGGTCGACCGTTTCCGAACCGCTCCGCGCCTGGGCGCCGGGGCCAGAAATCAATCGTTGGGGATAACCAATGCGCGCCATCGACTACTTTGACCGCGGCCACGATCGCGATCCACAGCGTCTCGCCATCGTCGATACCGAGACGGGTCTTAAACTGACCTTTGCCGAAACCAAGGCCCTGTCCGAACGCATCGCTGCGGCTCTGCAGAAGGGCGGTTTCGAGAACCAGGACTGCCTCGGTCTCTATGGTCCGAACGATGGCATGCTGCTCGTCGTCCTGCTGGCGATGTGGCGCGCCAACGGCAAGTGGATCCCGGTCAACACCCGCAACGCCATCGACGCCAACGCTGCCTATATCAACTACGTGCGCCTGAAGTGGCTGGTCTATCATTCGTCCAAGGCCGACGAAGTCCAGCAGCTCAAGAACCTCTGTCCGACGCTCCAGCACTTCGTCTGCCTCGACAAGCGCATGGGCGATGACCCGAGCCTCGAGGAATTCATGGCCGGTGTCAGCGAGGCCGATTTTGTCGAGCCCGAGATCGATGCCTTCGGCAACCTGATGGACATGGTCGGCATCTTTCCCACCGGCGGCACCACCGGCCCTTCGAAGGGCGCCAACGTCACCAACCTCGGCTGGGGCACGATGATCGAGACCGCTGCCGATGGCATGGGCGGCCGCACCGATTCCCCGGTCGCGCTTGTTTCAGCGCCGATCACGCACGCTGCTGGCCCGATCGCGCTTTCGACGCTGAGCCTCGGCGCAACGCAGGTGATCCTGCCCGGTTTCGACGCCGAGCGCGTGCTGCGCACGATTGCGGAGTACAAGGTTACCCACATGTACCTGCCGCCGACGGCGCTATACCAGCTGCTCGCCTCGCCGGAACTGGGCGATCATGACTACTCCAGCTTGCGCATCTTCATCCTCGTCGGCTCGCCCTGCAGCCCGGAAAAGCTGCGCCAGGCAGTGGAGGTGTTCGGCCCGGCGATGTGCCAGTCCTACGGTCAGGTCGAATGCCCGATGATCGTGGCGTGGTTCCCGCCCGAGGACGTCGCGAAGTTCGCCACCTCCGCACCGGAAAAGCTGGCCGCCTGCGGCAAGCCCACCCGCTCGATCAAGGTCGCGCTGCTTGACGATGATGGCAAGGAGGTGCCGCTGGGCGAGGCGGGCGAAATCTGCGTGCGCGGCGCGCTGGTCACGCATTCCTACTTTGAAAAGCCCGAGGAAACCGCCGAAATCCGCAAGTTCGGCTGGCATCACACCGGTGACGTCGGCAAGTTCGACAAGGACGGCTACCTCTACATCGTCGACCGCAAGAAGGACATGGTGGTTTCCGGCGGCTTCAACGTGTTCACCGCCGAAGTCGAAGCTGCCGTGACAGAACTGGCAGCAGTGCGCGAGGCCTGCGTATTCGGCATTCCGCACGAGAAGTGGGGCGAGCAGGTCCATGCGGTGGTCGTGGCCGAGGGCATTACCGAGGCCGAAATCATCGCCTATGCCAAGGATCGCCTCGGCGGGGTCAAGGCGCCGAAATCTGTCACGTTTATCGACTCGATTCCGCGCACTGCTGCGGGCAAGATGGACAAGAAAGCGCTGCGGGTTCCCTATTGGGGTAACGCCGATCGTATGGTCAACTGATCCGGAAAACGGACAGTCGGGAGAGAGAGCTGCATATGCGTTTGAAGGTCTTAAGCCTGATGGCCGCACTGCTGCCGCTGGCAGCGTGCAACATCAAGAGTGATGGCGACACGGTCGCTGTCGCTTCCGCAGGCGTCACCGATGCGATGATCGCGCAAGTGCCTGAAGGCGAATGGCTGAGCTATGGGCGCGATTATGGTGAACAGCGCTTCTCCCCGCTAACCCAGGTCAACGACAGCAACGTCGGACAGCTTGGCCTTGCATGGTTCCATGATCTTGAAACGGCGCGCGGGCAGGAGGCCACGCCGCTGATGCACGACGGCACGCTCTACATCTCGACCGCATGGTCGATGGTGAAGGCGTTCGATGCCAGGACCGGGGCGCTCAAATGGTCCTACGATCCGGAAGTGCCGCGCGAAACGCTCGTCCGGGCCTGCTGCGATGCGGTCAATCGCGGTGTTGCGCTTTACGGAGACAAGGTGTTCGTCGGCACGCTGGACGGACGCCTCGTTGCGCTGGATCAGAAGACCGGCAAGGTTGCCTGGTCGAAGGTCGTCGTGCCCAACCAGCAGGACTATACCATCACTGGCGCGCCGCGCGTGGTGAAGGGCAAGGTCCTGATCGGCAGCGGCGGTTCGGAGTACAAGGCGCGCGGCTACATCGCTGCCTATGACGTGAACACCGGCAACGAGGTGTGGAAGTTCCACACCGTTCCCGGCAACCCCGCCGACGGCTTCGAGAACAAGGCCATGGAAAACGCCGCCAAGACCTGGGCTGGCGAATGGTGGAAGCTGGGCGGCGGCGGAACGGTGTGGGATGCGATCACCTATGATCCCACAACCAACCTCGTCCTGTTTGGCACCGGCAACGCCGAGCCGTGGAACCCCGCTGCGTCCGGTCGTGAGGGCGACAGCCTCTACACCTCGTCGATCGTCGCGGTAAATGCCGACACCGGTGAATATGCCTGGCACTTCCAGGAAACCCCGGAAGACCGCTGGGATTTCGACTCCGCCCAGCAGATCACTCTGGCGGACCTGAACATCGGGGGCCAGCAGCGCCATGTCGTGCTGCATGCCCCGAAGAACGGCCATGTCTACGTGCTTGATGCCAAGACCGGCCAGTTCATCTCGGCAACGCCTTTCGTACCGGTCAACTGGGCGACGGGCATCGATCCCAACACAGGCAAGGCGACAGTCAATCCGGCCGCCCGGTACGAAAAGGGCGCGCCATTCGTCAGCCTGCCAGGCGCTGTGGGTGCCCACTCGTGGCAGCCGCAGAGCTTCAGCCCGAAGACCGGCCTGCTCTACCTGCCGGTCAACAACGCCGCATTCCCCTACGCCGCGGCGAAGGACTGGAAGGCCACCGACATCGGCTTCCAGACTGGCCTCGATGGTTATGTCACCGCAATGCCGGCCGATGCCAAGGCCCGCTCCGCCGCGATGAGCGCAACCACCGGCACGCTCGTCGCCTGGGACCCGGTCGCCAAGAAGGCTGCGTGGAAGGTCGAACTGCCCAGCCCGTCAAACGGTGGCATTCTCTCGACCGCCGGCAATCTCGTCTTCCAGGGCACCGCAGGCGGCGATTTCGTCGCCTATAGCGCCGACAAGGGCAAGCAGCTCTGGTCGTTCCCGGCGCAGAGCGGCATCATTGCTGCGCCCATGACTTATGCGATCGACGGCGAACAGTATGTCGCCGTGATGGTCGGCTGGGGCGGCGTATGGGACGTTGCCACTGGCGTCCTTGCCCACAAGGCCAAGAAGCAGCGCAACATCAGCCGCCTCGTCGTGTTCAAGCTCGGCGGGAAGGCCACGCTGCCTGCCGCTCCGCCGATGGCCAAGATGGTCCTCGACCCGCCGCCGTTCACCGGCACGCCGGAACAGGTCAAGGCTGGTGGCGAACTCTACGGTCGTTACTGCAACGTCTGCCATGGCGATGCGGCGGTTGCCGGCGGTGTGAACCCGGACCTGCGTCACTCTGCCGCGCTCAACGCTCCCGAAGCCATCCGATCGGTTGTCATAGACGGCGCGCTGCAGCACAACGGCATGGTGTCGTTCAAATCGGCGCTCAGGCCAGAGGATGCAGACAACATCCGCCAGTACCTCATCAAGCGCGCCAACGAGGACAAGGCTCTGGAAGCGCGCTGACAAGAATGCTATAGCTTATAGCAATCATAACGAGTGGAGAGATTCATGACGCATCTTTATCCCAACCTGATCAATGGCGAGCTGGTCACGACCGCAGAGTCGCTTGATGTCGTGAACCCCGCGAACGAGCAGGTCATCGGGCGGGTCCCAGCCTGTGGCGTCGAAGAACTGGACCGCGCTGTGGCTGCTGCCCGCGCTGCCTTCAAGACCTGGTCGAAGACCCCGGTTGACGATCGGCGTGCCGTGATCCGCAACATGGCGGCGGCGATCGAGGCCAATTTCGATGAGCTGTACCGCCTGCTCACCAGCGAACAGGGCAAGCCGCATCATCAGGCGCAGGGCGAGATCCACGCTTGCGCCGGCATCATCAGCGCCCAGTCCACGCTGACGCTGGAAGAGACGATCAACGAAGATAGCGACACCCGCCTGAGCCGCACGCGCCGCGTGCCGGTCGGCGTCGTCGCCGGCATCGTGCCGTGGAACTTCCCGCTGCTGATGGCCGTCCAAAAGATTGCGCCCGCGATCCTCACCGGCTGCACCATCGTGCTCAAGCCTTCGCCGTTCACCCCGCTGACCACGCTCAAGTTCGCCGAACTGATCAAGGACATCGTGCCGGCTGGTGTCGTCAACATCATTACCGGCGAAGACGCGCTCGGCCCGATGATGACCTCGCACCCGGACATCGACAAGATCACCTTCACCGGCTCGACCGCAACCGGCAAGCGCATCATGGAAGGCGCCTCGAAGGACCTCAAGCGCATCACGCTGGAACTGGGCGGCAACGACGCTTCGATCGTCCTGCCCGATGCCGACGTCGAAAAGGTTGCCGAGCAGCTCTTCTGGTCGAGCTTCACCAATGCCGGCCAGATCTGCGTGGCCGCCAAGCGCGTCTACATCCACGAGGACATCTACGACGACCTGTCGAAGGCCATCGCCGAATACGCCAAGACCGTGAAGGTCGGCGACGGCTCGGAGCAGGGCACCGGCGTCGGCCCCATCCAGAACAAGAAGCAGTTCGAGCGTGTCTGCGAACTGATCCAGGACGCCAAGGACAACGGCTACAAGTTCCTCGTCGGCGGCGATGTCGATCCTTCCGGCTCTGGCTACTACGTGCCGATCACGATCCTCGACAACCCGCCCGAGGATGCGCGCATCGTGGCTGAGGAGCAGTTCGGCCCGGTCATGCCGCTGATGAAGTTCTCCAGCGACGACGAAGTCATCGCCCGCGCCAACAATTCGGAATATGGCCTTGCCGGCGCTGTCTGGACCAAGGACACCGAACGCGGCGTGAGGATCGCCGAGCAGCTCGAGACCGGCACGGTTTGGATCAACGAGTTCCTTCACCTTTCGCCCTTTGCGCCGTTCGGCGGACACAAGCAGTCCGGCTTTGGTGCGGAGTACGGCATCGAGGGCCTGAAGGAATTCACCTACAGCCAGGTGATCACGGTCAAGAAGGACGCGCTGGTCTGATCTTGGGAACCCTCTCCCCTTAAAGGGGGAGGGGGTAATTCTCCACCGACCCGCTTCGTCATGCTGAACTTGTTTCAGCATCCATCCGTCGTCACAAGGTGCGATGCATGTGGCGAGATGGACTCTGAAACGAGTTCCGGGTGACGGTACAACAAGGGGCAAGCGCACTGCGCAAGTTGCCCGCGATCTGAAGGAATCTGCCCGGTGCCCATCGACATTTCGAAGATCAAGGCGATCGACGTCCACGTCCATGCCGAGGTCTCGTGCCACGATCCGGAAGATCCGGTCATGGGCCAGTTCTTCGACGCCGCTTCGGCTTACTTCAAGGCCCCGCGCGAGCGGCCGAAGATGCCCGAGATCGTCGAGATCTATCGCGAGCAGCAGATCGCCTTCTGCATGTTCACGGTCGATGCCGAATGCGGCATGGGTGCCAAGCGCGTGTCGAACTACGAAGTTGCCGAAATGGCGGCCAAGAACGACGACATCTGCATCGCCTTCGCCTCGATCGATCCGCACAAGGGCAAGTACGGCGCGCGCGAAGCCCGCGATCTGATCGAGAACTTTGGCGTGAAGGGCTTCAAGTTCCACGGCATTGCCCAGAACTGCCACCCGGCCGACCGCGTTGGCTATCCGATATACGAAGTCATTGCCGAGTATGGCCTGCCCGCGATTTTCCACACCGGCCATTCCGGCATGGGCACGGGGATGCGCGGCGGTGGCGGCATGCGTCTCAAGTACGGCCAGCCGATGCTGGTCGATGATGTCGCGGTCGATTTTCCCGACATGAAGATCATCCTCGCCCACCCGTCGTGGCCATGGGTGGATGAAAGCCTGTCCATGGCTTTGCACAAGGACAACGTGTTCATCGACCTGTCGGGCTGGAGCCCTAAGTATTTTGCGCCGCAGATCATCCAGTACGCCAATACGCAGCTCAGGAAGAAGATGCTGTTCGGTTCGGACTTCCCGCTGATCCACCCTCAGAAGTGGATCGATGCGGCGCTGAAGGTCGGCTTCAAGGAAGAGGTCATGCCCGGCATCATGAAGGACAACGCCGCGCGCCTGCTGGGGCTGGCCTGAGCCTGCCTGATGGCCGATCCTGATGACATCCGCGGCTGGCAGAGGCTTGATGCGGAAATTACCACGTCGGGCCGGATCGAGGACAAGGACGTCATGCGCCTCGCCGACCTGGGCGTAGCGCATGTCGTCAATCTCGCGCTGGAGACTCATCCCGAAGCGCTGGCCGGGGAAGGGGACAAGCTTGCCGCGCAGGGCATTGCCTATACCCACATCCCCGTTCCGTTCGACGCACCGGGCGAGGACCACTTCGCCGCTTTCGTGAAGGCGGTGGAGGAAGGACCTAGGCCGGTCCACGTCCATTGCATCATGAACTGGCGCGTCTCGGCGTTCTTCTACCGCTACAACCGCGACCGTCGCGGCCTTGCGGAGCCCGTCGCGCGCGCGCTGATGGAACGGCAGTGGTCTCCTGAAGGCCATGACAGCAAGGAAGCCCGCGTCTGGGCGGAATTCATCGCAAGGACCCCCGAGTGACCGATCTTTCGGGCAAGCACATCGTCATCACTGGCGCCTCTACCGGCATCGGGCGCGCGACTGCGACCATCTGCACTCAGGCCGGCGCGCGCGTTACACTGATCGCCCGCCGCGCCGATCTGCTCGAACAGGCTGCGCGCGACCTTGGCGGCAGCACCGCCTTCGCTGCGGCCGACGTTGCAGACAAGGCCGCCCTTCATGGCGCGCTCGATCATGCCATCGCTGCCAACGGCCCGATCGATGGCATGTTTCTGAACGCCGGCATCGGCGGCATGTTTGCTCCCGTCGAGCAATATACCGACGAGATGTTCGACGCCGTGATGGCGGTGAACCTCAAGGGCGTGCTCTGGGCGATCCAGCACGTGCTGCCCGCGATGAAGGAACGCCGGCAAGGCGCGATCCTCGTCACCGGTAGCCTCGCCAGCGAACGCGGGTTGCCGATGAATGCGGGCTACGTCGCCAGCAAGCACGCCGTGCTCGGCCTATCGCGCGCGGTCGCCAACGAAGTGGCCGAGTTCGGCGTGCGCTGCAATTGCATCGTGCCCGGGCTGATCGAGACGCCGATGCTCGATGGCCTGCCCCCCGAAGCCGCCTCGCAGATGGCCAAGGCAGTGCCGCAGGGCCGCACCGGCCAGCCCGAGGAACTGGCCAAGGTCGCCGCATTCCTTCTGTCCGATGCCGCCAGCCACGTCACCGCCCAAAGCTGGGCGGTAGACGGCGGCATGCTCGGCACCATGCGAGTCTGATCCGATGGCCCTGAAATACTACCACGCCGAACCGCTGGCGAACTCGCTCAAGTCGATGGTCCCGCTCAAGGAGAAGGGGCTCGCCTACGAGAGCATCTACGTTGATCTGCACAAGTTCGAACAGCACCAGCCGTGGTTCACCGCGATCAATCCCGAGGGACAGGTGCCCGTTCTCGATCATGACGGCACGATCATCACCCACACCACCGTAATCAACGAATACCTCGAGGATGCCTTCCCTCACGCGCAGCCCGCCGACGCTCCATTGCGTCCGCACGATCCGGTTGGCGCGGCGCGGATGCGCTATTGGAACAAGTTCGTCGACGAGCACGTGATGAACTTCGTCTCGATGCACGGCTGGCACCGCATGGTCGGGGTCATCGCGCGCAACATCGAGAACGGCGATTTCGAGAAGCTGCTCGAAAACATACCGCTGCCCGATCAGCGTAAGAAGTGGGCTACGGCTCGCTCAGGTTTCTCCGAGGCGGACCTCGCCAACGCCACTGCCAAGATCGAATATGCCCTTGCCAAAGTCGAGGCACAGCTTGGGCAGACAAAGTGGTTGGCAGGGAGCACGTACACCCTTGCAGACATCAACTTTTATTCGCACTGCGGCATGATGGTCGAGCGTATGTTCCCCGAGATGGAAGTGGCGAGCCGCTTCCCACGCTTGTGCGAATGGCGCGACCGCGTCACCGCACGTCCCGCAGTCGCCGAAGCCCTGAAGAGCGAGGACCGCACCGCGCCGGGCCTGCGGACATGGTCGGGGCACGTTCGCTGATGGCCGGTTTTGTCCTTATTCACGGTTCCTGGCACGGCGGCTGGTGTTTTGATCCTGTCGCCGAGATCCTGCGCGCGCGTGGGCATACGGTCGTGGCGCCGACGCTGCCTGGCATGGGCGGCGCGGCCGGGGAAATGGCGGCGGTCACGCTCGATGGCTGGGGCGAATTTGCTGCGCAGCATTGCCGGGACCTGAAGGCGCAGGGCGTCGGCCCGGTAGTGCTTGCCGGACACTCGCGCGGTGGCCTTGTCGTGTCGACCGCGGCAGAGCGTGATCCAGCTGCAATGGATGCCATCGTCTATATCTGTGCGATGATGCTTCCCGCTGGCATGAGCCGCGCCGAATTCAAGGAACTCGAAGGCCCCAACCCTGCCTTCGATGCGATTATCTCCAAGGTCCACGATGGCGTCGCCACGGTTATCGATGCTGCGAATGCTGCACCGGTCTTTGCGCAAGTCTCCCCGCCTGACCTTGTCGATGCGGCGATGGGAAGGCTCATGGCCGAACCACACGCTCCTCGTTCCGAGAAGATTGCTGTCACCCCCGAGCGCTGGGGCAGTCTGCCGCGCACCTACATCGAATGCACGCTCGACCGCACCATCCCGATCGAAAGCCAGCGCCGCATGATCGCGATGTCGCCTGGCGCGAACGTGGTCACGCTTGAGGCTGATCACAGTCCCTACCTGTCGAAACCGCAGGAACTGGCTGAAGCGCTGGAAGCAGCGTTACCGGCCTAATCGGCGAAGAAGTTCAGCTCCAGCAGCACGTTGTTCGGGTCTGCGGTAAAGATCTGCCGCAGCCCGATGGCTTCGACCACGTTGGTCTGGCAGTCGAGCCCCAGGGCGGCCACGCGCGCCAGCACATCGTCGTAGCCTGAGCAATTAAGCGCAACGTGATGGATCGCGCCGGTGAGCGAACCGGGCTGCACTTCGCGATCATAGGCGCGCGGGCAATCGACGGCATTGATGTGCACGATGGCCTTGCCGCCTGCATCGTACATCCACTGCGCGTTTTGCGGGGTGAGGGGGGGCGGACCATCGCGCCGTTCCAACCCTAGCAGCGCCTTGTAGAACTCGGCCGTCTCGTCGAGTCGGTCGGTAATGATGTTGACGTGATCGAGCGCGTTGACGTGCATTGATTCTCTCCCGCAGCAAAACGGCGGCCGGAGCATGGTGCCCCCGCCGCCGTCCAATCTCAACCTTTGAAACCGCTCAGCTCTTGAACACGACAGTCTTGTTGCCGTTGACGAGAGCCCGATCCTCGAGGTGCAAGCGCACTGCTTCCGCCAGCACGCGGCGTTCCACATCGCGGCCCTTGCGCACAAGGTCTTCGGGGCTGTCGGCGTGAGTCACGGTCTCGACGTCCTGGTGGATGATCGGACCTTCGTCGAGATCTGCGGTAACGTAGTGACCGGTCGCACCGATCATCTTCACGCCGCGGGCGTGCGCCTGGTGATAGGGCTTGGCGCCCTTGAAGCTCGGCAGGAACGAGTGATGAATATTGATGCAGCGGCCCGAAAGGAATGAGGCGAGATCGTCCGACAGGATTTGCATGTAGCGCGCCAGCACCACCAGTTCGGCGCCGGTCTCGGTGACGATGCGCTTGACCTCGGCCTCCTGCTGCGGCTTGGTCTCTTTGGTGATCGGCAGGTGATGGTAGGGCACATTGCCGATCAGCGAGATGTTCAGCGCTTCCTTGGGATGGTTGCCAAGGATCGCGACGACTTCCATCGGCAATTCACCGATGCGCGTGCGGTACAACAGGTCGCCAAGGCAGTGGTCGAACTTGCTGACCATCAGGACGACCTTCCGCTTCACGGCCGTGTCGCGCATGTTCCATTCCATGCCGTAGTCTTCGGCAACCGGCGCAAAGGCCGTGCGGAAGGCTTCGATCCCGGTTTCGCCTGGATCGAACACGACTCGCATGAAGAACTTGCCGCTCAGCGAATCATCGAATTGCTGCGCCTCCCGGATGTTTCCGCCCGCTTCATAGAGGTTGCCCGTGACTCGGGCGACGATGCCCGGCTTGTCCTCGCATGACAGCGTCAAAATCAGCGATGCGCTCATCAGAATCTCTCCCGTCCTAGTCGCGTTAGGGGTGGCGCTCATTGGGCGCAACATTTCCCATTGCGAATCTCGAGGGAGATTGTATGTGTTGCATACAAGTTTTTCAACCCTGCCATTTTCAAGTCGGGAGAGTTTCACATGGCAAAGAACCTCGAAGAGGTAATCCAGCAAGGCGGCAATATCGTCGAAATGCTGCGCAACTCGCAGCTCGGTGCCTACGTCTATCCGGTCGTCGCTCCGGAATTCTCGAACTGGCGTTCGGAGCAGTGGGCATGGCAGCACAGCGCCGTGCTGTTCGACCAGTCGCACCACATGGTGAACCTGTACATTCGCGGCAAGGACGCGCTGAAGCTGCTGTCCGACACCATGATCAACAGCCCCAAGGGCTGGTCGGTCAACAAGGCCAAGCAGTACGTCCCCACCACGCCTTACGGCCATGTCATCGGTGACGGCATCATCTTCTGGGAAGAAGAAGAATCGTTCACCTACGTCGGCCGCGCCCCGGCTTCGAACTGGCTGCGCTACCACGCTGCCACCGGCGGCTACGATTGCGAGATCGAGCTGGACGACCGTTCGCCGATGCGTCCGATGGGCAAGCCCGTCACCCGCAAGGAATGGCGTTTCCAGATCCAGGGGCCGAACGCCTGGGCCGTGATCGAGAAGCTGCACGGCGGCCCGCTCGAACAGCTCAAGTTCTTCAACATGAGCACGATGAACATCGCCGGCAAGACCGTGCGCACGCTGCGCCACGGCATGTCGGGCGCGCCGGGCCTCGAAATCTGGGGTCCCTATGCCGAGCAGGAAGAGATCCGCGCCGCGATCCTCGAAGCCGGCAAGGAATTCGGCCTGATCGCGTGCGGCAGCCGCGCCTATCCTTCGAACACACTTGAATCGGGCTGGATCCCGTCGCCGCTGCCCGCCATCTACACCGGCGAAAAGCTCAAGGGCTTCCGCGAGTGGCTGGCAGCTGACAGCTACGAAGCGACCGGCTCGATCGGCGGTTCGTTCGTCTCCGACAACATCGAGGACTACTACCTCAACCCGTGGGAGCTGGGTTACGGCAACTTCGTCAAGTTCGACCATGATTTCCATGGCCGTGAGGCGCTGGAAGCCCTGAACCCGGCCGAGCAGCGCAAGAAGGTGACGCTCGCCTGGAACCCCGAGGACATGGCCAAGATCATGGCCTCGCTGTTCAACCCCGATGGCGAACAGTACAAGTTCTTCGATACCCCGCTCGCGAACTACGCCTCGTCGAACTACGACCGCGTCGTCGATGCTGGTGGCAAGACCGTCGGCTTCTCGATGTTCACCGGCTACTCGTACAACGAGAAGCAGGCGCTCAGCCTCGCCACGATCGATCCGGAAATCCCGGTCGGCACCGAACTGCGCGTGGTGTGGGGCGAAGAGAACGGCGGTACCCGCAAGACCACCGTCGAGCCGCACAAGCAGATCGAGGTCCGTGCGATCGTCTCGCCGGTCCCCTACAGCCGCGTCGCTCGCGAAAACTACGCCGAAGGCTGGCGTACTGCTCGCTGAGCCAACCAACCGTATCGCCCGGACCGCCACAATGGCGGCCGGGCGTTCGGCCTGAACAAGAGAGGATCCCGAACATGGCAAAGGCATCGATCATCCATCCCAACTGGGACAAGACGCCCGACGGGATCACCGATGGTTTCAGCCTCGAGATGACCGCGAAGGACGAAGCCTCGCTGCGCGATGCCGCCCCGCTCATCCCGGCAGAAACCCCCATCGCCGTTACCTTCCTGCCCGGGGAAGACGTCGGCGCCCGCGTTGCCGCGACAATTGCGGTGCGCGAACTCGGCTTCGAGCCGATGCCCCATTTTTCCGCCCGCCGGATCACGTCCGAGGACGACTTCGAAGGCTACCTGCGCGCCGTAGTGGAAAAGGCCGGTGTGACGCGCTGCTTCATCGTCGCCGGTGACCCGCCCGAGCCCGTCGGCCCATATTTCGACACGTCCGCCCTGATCGCGACCGGCGCCTTCGAGCGTTCGGGCATCAAGGCCATCGGTATTGGCGGTCACCCGGAAGGGCACCCCAACATGACCGAGGCCGAATGCTGGGCGGTCCTCGAGAAGAAGGTGGCGGAAATCACCGCGCGCGGCATGGCCCCGCTGATCGTCACCCAGTTCGGCTTCGATCCCGATGCCTTCCTCGCCTGGCTGAAGGAACTGCGCGCACGCGGCATCGACGCTCCGGTGCGCATCGGCGTGCCTGGGCCTGCCGGGATCAAGCGCCTGCTGGCGTTTGCCGCGCGCTGCGGCGTCGGCGCGTCGACCTCGGTGCTCAAGAAGTACGGGATCTCGGTCACGAACCTGCTCGGCACGGCCGGGCCGGACAAGCTGGTAGATGCCTTCGCCCGTGGCCTCGGGTCCGAGCACGGCAAGGTGCGCCTGCACTTCTACCCATTCGGTGGCCTGACCAAGACCCTCGAATGGATTCACGGTTACAACAAGAAGCACGGCATCGGCCAGGGGGCCTGAGCCGGTGACCGACTTTGTGCTGGTGCACGGCGCTTGGGGCGGCAGCTTCGCGTGGGACCGCCTCAAGGCCGATCTCGAAGCTGCCGGACACCGTGTCCTCGCCGCTGATCTTACCGGTCTCGGTCGCCGCAAGGCCGAGTTCCACCCCGGCATCACGCTGACCACGCACATCGACGATGTGTGCGACCAGATCGCCAAGGCCGGTCTCGACCGCTTCGTGCTGGTCGGCCATTCCTGGGGCGGCATGGTCATCACCGGCGTCGCCACGCGCCTCGGCGCACGCATCGATGCCATCGTCTATGTCGATGCCTTCCTGCCGCAGGACGGGCAATCGCTGTGGGACCTGACCGGGCCGTGGGAGCACGATCACTACATCGGCAGCCAGAAGCACAAGCCCGGCGCCGTTTCCCCGCTACCCGGCCTTGAAAGCCCGGTCCTGTCCGATCATCCTCTGCTTACGCTGGTCGAAGCCGTGCGCTTCACCGGCGAGGAAGCGAAGATCCCCCGCCACGTCTACATTTTCGCCAATGGCTGGAGCCCGTCACCCTTCGGCAAGTTTGCCGAGGCGGTGCAGGATGATCCGGCCTGGGAGTACCACGAGGCCGAAGCCAGCCACAACGTCATGGGTGACCAGCCCGACCAACTGCTCCAGATCGTGCTCGGCTGCGCCTGAATCGGGCTCAGCCCTGCTGCGCCAGGCTCTGCATCCGCTTGAGATAGCGCGCCAATACGTCGATCTCGAGGTTTACCTTCGATCCCGGCTTCAGCGCGCCCATCGTCGTGACTTGCGCGGTGTGGGGGATGATGTTCAGCGCGAACTGGCAAGATCCGTCGGGCTGGTCCGCCACTTCGTTGACGGTCAAGGACACGCCATTGACCGTGATGGACCCCTTCGCCGCGATGTATGGCGCCAGTTCCTGCGGCGCCGAAATCCAGAACTTGAGCGAGGCGCCATCGGGGCGGATGCTGACGACCTCGCCCACGGCGTCGACATGCCCGGTCACGATGTGCCCGCCAAGTTCATCGCCCAGCTTCAGCGCCGGTTCGAGGTTGAGCGGCGCGCCCACAGTCCACTGCTCCGCTGCAGTGCGGCTCACCGTTTCGCCCGAAACGTCCACCGCGAACCAGCCTTCGCCAGCCACGCCTCCCTTGTCCACCACGGTCAGGCAAACGCCCGAGCAGGCGATCGAGGCGCCGATGGCGATCTTCACCGGGTCCATCGCGCACGAGATCGTGATGTGTCGGTCCCCCTTGTCCTCGACGGCGAGGATGTTGCCGATTTCCGTGACGATCCCGGTGAACATAAGAAATCTCCTTCAGCGGACCCGCTCGTAGACGTCGAGCGCATCGCTGCCAAGCGTCCGCCGGTCCACATTGCGCCAGCGCCAGTGCGCGTCCGCGAGCGAGCCGAGGCCGATGTCGCCGATGCAGGGCAAACCTGCGCCAACGATGATCGGGGCGCGATAGATCAGCAGCCGGTCTACAATGTCGGCGGCGAGGAATGCGGCTGCGGCCTGCGCGCCGCCTTCGACGAAGAGATACTGCGCATCGCCGAATGCGCCCGCTGAGGCAATGTCGGCCACCGCCGTCCAGCCTTCAGGCGCCGTGCCGCGCGTCAGCACCATGCGCTGCGGGCTGCGGTGCTCGAGCCCCGGCAGGCGCACGTCGAGCCTCGGCGTGTCGGCGCGCAAGGTGCCGCCGCCGACAAGGATCGCGTCGGCCCGTGCCCTCTCGACATGGCAATGCGCGCGCGCTTCGGGGCCGGTGATCCATTGGCTCGATCCGTCGACGAGGGCTATTTTGCCATCCAGCGAAGTTGCGAGCTTCAGAGTGGCATGTGGTCGTCCTTGCGCCGACCGTGTCAGGTATCCGGCCAGAGACTCCCGTGCCGCCGGGGCCGGCAGAACGTCTGCTGCAATACCTGCTTCACGCAGCGCCGCGATCCCGCTGCCTGCCGTGCGCGGGTCTGGATCTTCAACGCCGATCACCACGCGCGCAATGCCGCTGCCCAGCACCAGCGATGTGCACGAAGGCCCGCGCGCACTGGCATGGGCGCAAGGTTCCAGGGTGACATAAAGCGTCGCACCGTTCGCGGCCTCACCGGCCATGGCCAGAGCCTCGGCTTCGGCATGAGGCCGGCCACCTGCCTGCGTCCAGCCACGGCCTACCATCAGGCCGTGCTTGACAATCACCGCTCCGACTGCCGGATTGGGCCTGCTCAATGGACGCCCACGCGCCGCGAGCGCCGCGGCGGCATCGAGCCAGCGCAGGTCCTCAGCCCTGCTCATGGTTTCTCGATCTGTGCGTTCTTCATTTCGGCATCATAGACAGGATTGTCGACCAGATGCTTGTCCAGCACTTCCCTGCGCGCGGCCTCGACCTTCTTGCGGTAGGCCTCGCGTTCGGCCTTGCCTTCCTCGTAGGCACGCTTGGTTTCGACCCCGGTGGCGTCGCCCACCGCCTTGTACATCTGGCGGATGCGCTCCTGCCGCGCCTCCTCCTCGGCTTCCTCTGCCTTGGCCTTGGCGGTCGCTGCCTTGTTTTCGGCGAGGATCTCGGCGTCGCTGCGGTTCTCGAGAAAGCTCGGGAAATAGATGATCTCGGGCGGACGGGGCAGCGCCGTGCCGCCTTCCATCGCCATCGCGGTGAACAACGTCCCCGTCACCGCCGCTGCCATCACCAGTCCGACACGGCGATAATCGCTGGGCGCAGTAAACACCTGCCAGAAATCGACGATGGCCCGGCGCGGGGATACGTTGCGGAAGAAGGCTCTCATGCCGGCCTAGATAGGCGCTGGCGCACGCTTTCGCTACCCATCGGCAGGCATTCAGCCAAACGGCACATACAGCGACCGGCCGTGCCGCTTGAGCCAGCGGTTAGCCGCCTGGATATCCCCTTCAAAAAGCTGTTCGAGATGAGCGTGGAAGGCGGGGCTATGATCGAAGTGCTTCATGTGCGCCACTTCGTGGGCCACGACCGAACGCCGCACGAAATCCGGCGCCATGATCAGCCGCCAGTTCATCCGGATCGACCCGTCTGCCGCGCAGCTTCCCCAGCGCCGCTGCGCGCGCGATAGCGACAGGCGTGGGACGGCTTCTCCGGCGCGGGCGCAGTAATGGGCGAGGTCATCAGCGCAGAAAGCGAGCGCCTCGGCCTCGAGCCAACGCTGCAGCCGCGCAGCAAGCCCCTCGACCGGCCCCCCGACGATCAGGCGTCCATCCGCGATCACCGGCTTGCGTCGGGCCCGCTCCGACCATTCGATCTGCAAGGTCTCGCCCCGCCATTGCAGCGTGGCATCGGGCGCGATAGCGCGTGGCTCTGGCATCCGCGCCAGTTGCCCCGCCAGCCAGTCGGCCCGGTCGCGAGCAAAAGCCTCGGCATCGCCGACGCGACCCCATGCCGGGATCGAAACACGCGCCTCGCTGCCGTCGGGCGCGAGCCGTAGCGTCATCCGCCGGGCATGGCCGAGCTTGCGGATCACCAGCGGCAGTTCGCGTCCTTCGACCATCAGCGTCCGGCGCGCCACGGCACGCGGGGCCAAAGTTCCGCGAGAGGGGGTCTGCTTGGCCTTGGCGTCGGCCCGCCGCAACCAGTCGAGCACGCCCCTAGCCATCGAAATGGTCCGATGGCACGATATGGTCCTCAATTGGCCCGGCCAGCGTTTCGCTCACCGCCTTGCCAACGACCGACTGTCCAGCGCGATGCACGGCCTCGCGATCACCAGAAATCAGATAATGCCACTCAGGCAGCGGCTGGTTCTCGGCCCGCAAGCGATAGGCACAGGTATCGGGCAACCACGGCAATTCTCGCGCCAGCTTCGGCGTCAGGCGCAGGCAATCCGGGACATAGGCGCGGCGATGCTTGTAGTCGCTGCACCGCGCGGTCCTGAGGTCCAGCAGCTTGCAGGCAACATTGGTATGGACCACCTCGCCGGTGTCTTCGTCCTCCAGCTTGTGCAGGCAGCACTTGCCGCAGCCGTCGCACAGCGCTTCCCACTGCTCGCGGCTGAGTGTTGCCACTGGCCGTTCCCAGAAGCGGTCGTCGTTCATTCCGGCGTCAACTCACCCACTTGGCGAGTTCGGCGGCCACGGCCTTTCCGTCCTGTTCGGCAGGCAACAACGCGATGGCAGAACCGTCCGGGCCCATCAGATAGGCCGCGCGGCTGTGGTCCATCAGGTAGGCGTCGGGCTTGGCCTCGTCGCGCCTTTGATAGAACACCGCCCACTTCCTTGCGGCGTCGGCGATCTGCGCCGGCGTGCCCGTGAGCCCGACCACGTTCTTGCCGAAGTTCGCGGCATACTTGCCCACGACCTGCGCGGTATCGCGCTCGGGATCGATGGTGATGAAGATCGGCACGATCGGCTTGGCGTCGGGGTGTTCCTTGGCGAACAGGCGAAGGCCCTGTGCGATGTTCTGCATGTCGAGCGGGCAGACATCCGGACAGAAGGTGTAACCGAAATAGACGATGCGATACTTGCCCGCAAAGTCGCTCCACTTCACGGCCTGCCCGTCCTTGCCCGTCAACGTGAAGTCGCCGCCAATCGCGGCGCCTTCGAGAGGCGGTTGTTCGGCAGGGGTCATGTTGCATCCGCCAAGCGCGAAAGTGCAGGTTGCGGCAAGCGCGGCGAGTGTCGATCTGAAAGCGAGGGCCATGGCGCGCCGGTTCATGCTCTGCTAACCGTGTCCTTGCAAGAGGCGAGTCCGCAAGGCCGTAAATGGCTGATGGGGCACGCAACAGGAGGTTCGAATGCTGTCGAAGATGCGCAGGCCGCTTACCGCGCTGGCCATGCTGCTGGCCGCCGCCACGGCAATTCCGGCACAGGCCCAGTTTTCCGACAGCTACAAGTTCCTCGAAGCCGTCCGCAAGAAGGAAGGCGACAAGGTGACCGAGGCTCTGAACGAGCCCGGCACGCAGATCATCAACACCAAGGACTATACCACCGGACAGACCGCGCTTCACATCGTCGTGGCCCGGCGTGATCTTGTCTGGGTGCAATTCCTGATCGGCAAGGGTGCCAACGTGAACGCGCGCGACAATCGCGGCGTGACCCCGCTGGTAGCCGCGTCAGAAATGGGCTTCCTCGAGGGCGTCGATGAATTGATCAAGTCGGGCGCGCGCATCGATGAGGCGAACAACACGGGCGAGACCCCGCTCATCAGCGCCGTCCACCGCAAGGACCTGGCGCTGGTGCGAATGCTGATCAAGGCTGGCGCCAACCCCGATCGCCCGGACAATTCGGGCCGTTCTGCGCGCGATTATGCTGCGCTCGACAAGGGCAGTCCGGTGCTGGGCGAACTGGAAAAGGCTTCGAAAGAAGCAAAGTCCGCCGCGCCCAAGAAGACCTACGGCCCCTCGTTCTGACGGGTACTGACATGACCGACGAAACCCTGGATGCCCTGCGCCTGCGCCTGGCGCCCGCCATCGCCGAAGCTGCTGCGTTTGATGGCTGGAAACCGGCTGCCGTTGCGGCTGCCGCTGCAATGGAAGGCGTCGATCCTGCTTTGGCCGCCTTTGCGTTCCAGGACGGGCCCATGCAGATGATCTCCGCCTGGATCGCGCGCATCGATGCCGACATGGCCGCTGCGCTTCCCTCCACCCAGCTCGGCAATCTGCCGATCCGCGAACGCATCCGCCGCCTTGTCCAGTTCCGGCTCGATGCACTGATCGGCAAGGAAGAGGCCTTGCGCCGCGCACTGGCCATCATGGCCATGCCGCAGAACGTGGCAAAGGCGACCCGGCTGGGCTGGTCGAGCGCCGACGCGATGTGGCGGCTCGCGGGAGACACCGCCACCGATTACAACCACTATACCAAGCGCATCACCCTTGGCTCGATCTACGCCGCGACTCTTGCCTATTTCGCGCAGGATACCAGCGATGGCCACGAGGACACCCGCACCTTCCTCGACCGCCGGATCGAGAACGTGATGCAGTTCGAGAAGACCAAGGCCAAGCTGCTCAGACCGCGCGAGGAAACCTTCTCGCTGACGCGGATGCTGGGCCGCCTGCGCTATCCCGCCACCTGAGAATTTTGATCCAGCGCAATTCTATTGCGAATGACTTGCAAATGCTTGCCCGCTATGGCAGCGGGAACCGGTGACGCTCGATCAGCTCCCTGTTGGTACGCCCGCCCGAATCGCATCGGTCGATTGGTCTGCGCTTGTCGCTGAAGAGGCTCAGCGCTTGCGCGCGCTCGGCCTTGACGAAGGCGCAAGGGTGACGCTCGCCTATCGTGGTGTCTTCGCGGGCCGCGATCCACTGGCCGTGGAGATTGGCCGAATGACTGTCGCCATTCGCCGGGTTCATGCGCTGGCGATGACGGTCGAACCGATCGCAGAAGCTGTCGCATGAGCAAGATGCCCACTGTCGCCGCGCTCGTCGGCAATCCCAATGCCGGGAAAAGCGCGCTGTTCAATGCCTTGACCGGCGCGCGCCAGAAGATCGCCAACTATCCCGGCGTCACGGTCGAACGCAAGGCGGGTCGCCTGATCCTGCCCTCGGGTGAGCCGGTCGAACTGGTCGACCTGCCCGGTTCCTACGGATTGGAAGCCACCAGCCCTGACGAGGAAGTGACCCGCAAGGTCATTATGGGTGAACAAGCCGGGCAGGCCAGGCCCGACGTCATCGTACTGGTGCTCGACAGTTCCAACCTCGAACAGCACCTCGTCTTTGCGCAGGAAGTGCTCGAGCTTGGCCGTCCCACCGTGGTCGCGCTCAACATGGTCGATCTTGCCGAACGCGATGGCCTGACCCTCGATCCTGCTGCGCTCGAAGCTGCGCTCGGGGTGCCGGTGATCCCGACCGTGGCCGTGCGCCGGCGCGGTCTCACCGAGCTGGCTGCCGCCATCGGCGATGCGCGTGACAAGCCCGAGCGCGCGCTCGATGCCGCGCGGCCGCATGTCACCTTGCCAGAGCGGCGCATGCTCGCCCACCAGATGGCGACGGCCGCCATCCTGTCGGAAACGTCCAGGCATCGCATTCACGCGCGCATGGACAAGCTGCTGCTCCATCCGTGGGCAGGGCCGCCGATCCTGTTCGCGCTCCTGTTCATCGTCTTCCAGGCGGTGTTCAGCTGGGCAACGCCCTTTGCCGATGCGATCGACGGCGGCGTTTCGGCGCTGGGCGATCTGGCCAAGGCGACCCTGCCGACAAGCCTGCTGCGCGATCTGCTGACCGATGGCGTGATCGCGGGGGTCGGCTCGGTGCTGGTGTTCCTGCCGCAGATCATCATCCTGTTCTTCTTCATCCTGACGATGGAGGCGACCGGCTACATGGCCCGCGCCGCCTTCCTGATGGACCGCATGATGGCGGGCGTCGGTCTTTCCGGCCGCAGCTTCATCCCGCTGCTGTCGAGCTTTGCCTGCGCCATTCCCGGCATCATGGCGACGCGCAGCATCACCGATCCCAAGGACCGGCTGACCACGATCCTGATCGCCCCGATGATGACCTGCTCGGCGCGCTTGCCCGTCTATGCGGTGATCATCGCCGCGTTTATCCCGAATACCAAGGTCGGTCCCGGCATCGGCCTGCAGGGCCTCGTCCTGTTCTGCCTCTATGTGGCCGGGATCATCGGCGCGATGGTGGTGGCGCTGGTGCTGCGTCGCTCGGTGACCAAGGGCGCCGCTTCGGGCTTCATCATGGAACTGCCCAAGTATCAGCTGCCCACGGTCAAGGACCTCGCGCTCGGCCTGTGGCAGCGCGCGTGGATCTTCCTGCGCCGTGCGGGCACGATGATCTTTACCGTCACGATCGCGCTGTGGATCCTGCTCAACTTCCCCCGCGCCGAGCCGGGGCAGGATCAGGTCAACGCCTCGGTCGCCGGAACGCTTGCCAATGGCCTTTCGGTCGTGCTCGAGCCGATCGGCTTCAACCGCGACATGAGCCTTGCGATCATCCCGGCCATGGCTGCACGTGAAGTTGCGGTCAGTTCGCTCGCCACGACGTATGCCGTCAGCGCCAGCGACGACGAGGATCAGGCCGCCATGGCGCTGGGCGATCAGCTGAAATCACGCTGGACCCTGCCGATGGCGCTCGCCTTCCTGGCTTGGTTCGTGTTTGCGCCGCAGTGCCTCTCGACCATCGCCGTCGCCCGGCGCGAGACGAATGGCTGGAAATGGCCCGCCTTCATGCTCGCCTACCTGTTTGCGCTGGCCTATGCGGCGGCGGGCGTGACCTACTGGACGGCGATTGCGGCCGGTTTGGGCTGAACTGCCGCGCTGGTCTGTGGAAACGGTGGCATGGTGACTGGCTTGGCCGAGCCCCTATGCGCTAGGCAATTGCCCAGATCAGAAGGAACGTGATTCGATGGCAGGCAGCGTCAACAAGGTGATCCTTGTCGGGAACCTCGGGGCAGACCCCGAAATCAAGAGCTTCCAGAACGGAGGCCGCATCGCCAACCTGCGCATCGCGACGTCCGAAAGCTGGAAGGACCGCGCCACCGGCGAGAAGAAGGAGCGCACCGAGTGGCACTCCGTGGTCATCAACTCGGATGGTCTCGTCGGCGTGGTCGAGCGCTTCCTGCGCAAGGGTTCAAAGGTCTACATTGAAGGGCAGCTGCGCACCCGCAAGTGGCAGGACCAGTCCGGCAATGATCGCTATACCACCGAAATCTCGGTGGGCGGCATGGGCGGCGTGCTGACCATGCTCGATGGCTCGGGCGGCGCTGGTGGCGGTGGCATGGGCGGTGGCGGCGGTGGCCGCTCGTCCGGTGGCGGCTGGAATGAGGGCGGCTCGTCGGGCGGTTCGGGCGGCTTTGGCGGCGGTTCCTCGCGTGGTGGCAGCGCCGCTTCGGGCGGTGGCTGGAACCAGGGCGGCGGCGGCGGCTTCGGCGACGATCTGGACGACGATATTCCCTTCTGAGCAAGCGCCACTTCTTGTGTCCCCGCGAAGGCGGGGACCTTGGTGTTGCTACGGAACAGAAGCGTAAGCCGATTAAGGCCCCTGCCTGCGCGGGGGTTCATTCGTTTTCAGGGCAGGGCTCAGGTCCCGCGCGTATCCCCGTAAAGGTGTATGTGCAGCCGGTCTGTAAACCGCCAGCCGCGCTCCAGCGCTTCCTCCGCCAGCCACCGCGAGCGTTCGCGCAACACTGAACTCGCGGTACCTTCAGGCATTACGAACAGGTGATCGCTGGCGATGCGGTAGCAGTCCTGTAAAGCGGCAATCTCGGCAAGGTCGGACGCGCTCGCGACCACGAACTTGAACCAGGCGCGGCCATCGCGGGCCCACGCATCCAGTCGCTCCGGCACAAGGGCAAGTTCAGCCGGATTGCCCGAATGCGCCAGCTTGGGGCTGACGTTGAACTGGTCGATCAGCGGATCGAGTTCCGGATGCACTGCCACGGTGCCATTGGTCTCGATCTCGACATGCAGGGCAGGGCGCTCCGCCTTGAGCAGCGCCACCAGTCGCGCCAGCGCGGCACCCTGTAGTAGCGGCTCGCCCCCGGTAATAACCAGTCGGTCCTCGGGGTGGGACAGGATCAGCGCGGCCGCGTCGGCCTCGCTCATCTTCAGCTGATTTTCCCCGCGCTCGAACGCCACTTCGTCGCGATGGGGGCGGTTGTCGCCCGTGAACCGCCAGGTGTAGGCGGTGTCGCACCAGCGGCAGGCGAGGTTGCAGCGCGATAGCCGCACGAACACCGATGGCCGCCCCAGCCCGAGGCCTTCCCCCTGCAAAGAGGAGAACACCTCCGGCTCGCCGGGGTTGACCGTGGCGAGGGTAAGCAAGTTCACCCCAGCCGCTGCAGCGCCGCTGCCAGCCGCTCGGCCTCGGCGGCATGCATGGCGTGGTCGGCCCGGGCCTTCTCGACCGCCTCAGGCTTGGCCTTCTCGACAAACGAGGGGTTGCCCAAACGTCCCTCGAGCGACTTTGCCTCCTTCTGCGAGGCGGCCAGCGCCTTTTCGAGACGCGCCTTTTCTGCCGCAATGTCGATCACGCCTTCCAGCGGCACGACGATGTTGGCATCGCCCGCGCCAACCTGCATCGCTGCGCCGACCGGAGCGCTTTCGAAGCGGATGCCGTTGAGGCGCGCGAGACGCTCGATTGCCGCCGGGTTGGCCTCGATGATCGAGCGCGTCAGCGCCGAAGGTTCGGGCAGATAGGCGTCGAGCTTGGCCCCCGGCGCAATGCCAAGTTCGTTCTTGGCCGTGCGCAGGTTCGAGACCAGCGCGATCAGCCATTCGACCTCGCGCTTGGCTGCTGCGTCCACTTCAGCTTCGGGCTTCGGCCATGCGGCCACGATCAGTTCGCCGTCTCGCTTTCCAAGCGCATGCCACAGCTCTTCGGTCACGAACGGCATGAACGGGTGGAGCATCACCAGGATCTGGTCGAGCACCCAGCCCGCCACGGCCTTGGTCTCGGGGTCGAAGTTGCCCTTGATCAGTTCGATATACCAGTCGCAGAACTGGTCCCAGACGAAGTGGTAGACGGTGTTTGCCGCCGCATCGAAGCGCAGGTCGGCCATCGCCTGGTCAAGCGCGGCGACAGTTTCCACAACCTCGCCGATGATCCACTTGTTGACCGCCGAGGTCGCCGCAGGAGCCGCCACTGAAGTGCTGCCGGTGATCCCATTGCTCTGGCAGAAACGCGCGGCGTTCCACAGCTTCGTGGCGAAGTTGCGGTAACCCTCGACGCGCTTCTCATCCATCTTCACGTCGCGGCCCTGGCTCTCCATCGCGCACATGAAGAAGCGCAGGGCATCGGCCCCGTACTTGTCGATCAGGCCCAGCGGATCGACCACGTTGCCCTTCGACTTGCTCATCTTCGCGCCATCGGCGGCACGGACGAGGCCGTGCAGGTAGAGCTTCTTCCACGGCACTTCCTTCATGAAGTGCAGCCCCTGCATCGCCATGCGCGCATCCCAGAAGAACAGGATGTCGAAGCCCGAGACGAGCAGGTCGTTGGGATAGTGCTTCTTCAGCAGCGGCGCGTCTTCATCGGGCCAACCGAGCGTGGCGAAGGGCCAGAGCGCGGAGGAGAACCACGTGTCGAGGACGTCGCTATCGCGTTCCAGAGTGACGCCTGCGCCCGCCTTCGCCTGCGCCTCTTCCTCGGTCTCGGCAACGTAGCACTGGCCGTCGGAGCCGTACCACGCCGGAATCCGGTGCCCCCACCACAGCTGGCGGGAAACGCACCAGGGCTGGATGTTCTCCATCCAGTTGAAGAAGGTCTTTTCCCAGGTCTTCGGCACGATCTCGATCGCGCCCGAACGCACCGCTTCCATCGGCGCCTTGGCCAGAGTTTCGGCATCGACGTACCACTGGTCGGTCAGCCACGGCTCGATCACCACGCCGCCACGGTCGCCGAACGGCGTCTGGATCGTGCGCGGCTCGGCATCGTGCTGAACCTCGTTGCCTTCCTTGTCCTTCGTCACGTGCGGGATCAGGAAACCTGCTTCCTTCATCCGCTCGACCACGAGCTTGCGCGCATCGAAGCGGTCGAGGCCTACGAACTCGGCCGGCACCAGCCCATCGGCTGTCTGCACCACCCTGGCCTCGGCATCGAACATGTTGAGCATGTCGGCGGGCTTGATCCCGGCGCGCTTGCCCACTTCGAAGTCGTTGAAGTCGTGCCCCGGCGTGATCTTCACCGCGCCTGAACCCAGTTCGGGATCAGCATGCTCGTCGGCCACGACCTTGAACCGGCGGCCGGTCAGCGGCTGCAGGATTTCCTTGCCGATGACCGACTTGTAGCGCTCGTCCTCTGGATGGACGGCCACGGCCATGTCGGCCAGCATCGTTTCGGGGCGCGTGGTCGCAACCTCGATGTAGTCCAGGCCATCGTCGCGCTTCACACCGTCTGCCAGCGGGTACTTGAAGTGCCAGAACCCGCCCTGCGTCTCGCGCGTTTCCACCTCGAGGTCGGAAATCGCGGTCTTGAGCTTGGGGTCCCAGTTCACCAGCCGCTTGTCGCGGTAGATCAGCCCCTGGTTGTAGAGGTCGACGAAGACCTTCACCACGGCGCGGGTGAAGTGCGGGTCCATCGTGAACTGCTCACGGCTCCAGTCCATCGAGCAGCCGAGGCGCCGGAGCTGACCGGTGATGGTGCCACCGCTCTCGTGCTTCCACTCCCACACCTTGTCCACGAACTGCTCGCGCGTGTAGTTGGTGCGCTTGTCCTGGCGGGCTTCCATCTGGCGCTCGACCACCATCTGCGTGGCGATGCCCGCATGGTCGGTGCCGACCACCCACAGCGCATCCTTGCCCTTCAGGCGTTCGTAGCGGATCACCACGTCCTGCAGCGTATTGTCGAGGGCGTGGCCGATGTGGAGCGACCCCGTCACGTTCGGCGGCGGATTGACGATGGTATAGGGCGCGGCGTCGGGGCGTTCGGGCCGGAACAGCCCGTTGCTTTCCCAATGGGCATACCACTTGGCCTCGATCCCTGCGGGTTCGAAAGTCTTGGCCAGTTCTGCAGAAGTCTTGTCGTTCATGGGGCAGCGCCTTGCCATCGCGGGCCCGCGCCTGCAAGCGTTGCGGGGAACTCGAAGGGTTGTTCCACCGTTACGGCGCTTGTGTTGCACTTGTCGCCTTGGCCTAAATACCCCATGAAGCGGGCAAGATGCGGGAACTGACCGATTTCCAGATTGAGGCCTCTGCGCAAGGGGGAGGCGCGACGCTCGCCTTCCGCGGGCCGATGACGGTGTCCTCGCTGGGCCTGGCCGATGCGCGGCTGCGTTCGCTGGACGAATCCATCGCCGCGATCGACCTCTCCGGCGTCACCCGCATGGACACCGTCGGCGCGTGGACAGTCTGGCGCCTCTCGCGAGATAACGACGCAAAGATCATTGGCTGCAGCGAGGAAGCGCAGAAGCTGGTCGATGCAATCCGCAAGGCCGATTCGAACGATCATTCAGTCACTGCGCACCGCCTGCCGCTGCTGGAACGCGTGCCCGCCCATGTCGGCATGGTCATGGCCGGGCTGGGCCAGGGTGCGCTGCAGGTGCTGGGCTTCCTTGGCCAGGTGATCCTTTCTGCGGGCACCCTGCTGCGCCATCCTTCGCGCTTCCGTGGCAAGGCTCTGGTCCACCAGATGGAACTGGTCGGCGTCAACGCGCTCGCCATCATCGGATTGATGAGCTTCCTCGTCGGCATCGTCATTGCCCAGCAGGGGGCGGTGCAGTTGCGTCAGTTCGGGGCGGAGATCTACACCGTCAACCTCGTCGGCCGCCTGACCTTGCGGGAGCTTGGCGTGCTGATGACTGCGATCATGGTCGCCGGCCGCTCCGGTTCTGCCTTTGCCGCGCAGCTTGGCACGATGAAGCTGACCGAAGAGGTCGACGCCATGCGCACCATCGGCGTATCTCCGATGGAGGCGCTGGTCGTTCCTCGCATTGCCGCAACGATGATCATGATGCCGCTGCTCGGCTTCTATTCGGCCTTCCTTGGCATCATTGGCGGGGCTTTCCTGTCGAGCCTGACGCTGGGCATCCCGTTCTTCACGTTCCTCGCCCGTGTCCAGGAAGTCGTTCCGCTGCACGATGTCTGGGTTGGCCTCACCAAGGCGCCCGTGTTCGGACTGATCGTCGCGCTGGCGGGCTGCTACCAGGGCATGCAGGTCAAGAACAATGCCGAGGAAGTCGGCACCCGCACCACGGCGGCGGTGGTCATGGCGATTTTCACCGTCATCGTGCTCGATGCCTTCTTTGCGGTGTTCTTCACGAATATCGGGTGGGGCTGATGGACCAGGACGCCGCCACCGCCGAACAGCTGATCGACCTGCCCGATCCGTTCGAGGGCAAGTATCCGATCCGCGTGCGCGGTGTGCGCAATGTCTTTGGCGATCACGTGATCCACGAAGGCCTCGATCTCGATGTGCGTCGGGGTGAGATCCTTGGCGTTGTCGGTGGTTCGGGCACCGGCAAGTCGGTCCTCATGCGCACGATCATCGGCCTGCAGATTCCGGAATCGGGCGAAGTCGAAGTGCTCGGCAGTTCGATCACCGATGCCCGCGATGATGAAGACATCGACATTCGCAGCCGCTGGGGTGTGCTGTTCCAGGGCGGCGCGCTGTTTTCGACCCTGACCGTGGCAGAGAACGTCGAAGTTCCCCTGCGTGAATTCTTCCCGGAGATCAGCGACGAGCTGCGCCACGAGATCGCGCGCTACAAGGTCCTGCTCTCAGGGCTGCCCGCCGAAGCGACAAGCAAGTATCCGTCCGAACTTTCAGGCGGCATGAAGAAGCGTGCAGGCCTTGCCCGCGCGCTCGCGCTCGATCCCGAACTGCTGTTTCTTGACGAGCCGACCGCCGGACTCGACCCGATCGGCGCGGCCGCTTTCGACCAGTTGATCCTCAAACTGCAGCAGACGCTTGATCTCACCGTATTCCTGATCACCCACGATCTCGATACGCTCTACGAAATCTGCGATCGGGTGGCGGTGATCGCGGACAAGAAGGTGATTGCCGTTGGCACGATCCCGGAACTGCTCGCGCTCGATCATCCGTGGATACAGGAATACTTCAACGGACCGCGCGGACGTGCGGCGCAGGATGCCCAGGAACGGCACGATACTGCGCGGCATGAAGCCACGCTGGCGACTAATTCGGACGTTGGGCGTTCTTCGCCTGATCCTGAAGGGGCATAAGGACTAGGCGATGGAAACGCGCGCAAACCATATCTGGGTCGGGCTGGTCACGCTGGCATTGCTGGCGGCGACGGCCGTGCTGACCATCTGGATCGCGCGTCTCAACCAGGGCGACCTCAACGAATACGACATCTTCTTCAAGCAGTCGGTCGATGGCCTTGCCAAGGGCTCGGAAGTCTCGTTCTCGGGCGTGCCTTCAGGCCAGGTCAAGGACATCAAGCTGTGGGAGCGCGACCCGGAATTTGTCCGCGTACGCATTGCGGTCGATCGCAAGGTGCCGATCCTGCAGGGCACAACCGCCAGCCTGCTCGGCAGCTTCACCGGCGTTTCGACGATCCAGCTTTCCGGCGCAGTCAAGGGCGCCCCGCCGATCGCTTGCCCCAAGGAAAACAAGCGCGCCACCTGCCCCGAAGGCGTGCCGGTCATCCCGACCAAGCGCTCCGGCCTTGGCGAAATCCTTTCGAACGCCCCGCTCCTGCTCGAACGCCTCGCCACGCTGACCGAGCGCCTGACCATGGTGCTGTCGGACAAGAACCAGAAGTCGATCGAGAATATTCTCGCCAATACCGATCGCATGACCGGAAATCTTGCCGATGCCTCGCCCGATGTGAAGCGCACGCTGGCCGAACTGCAGGCAACACTGCGGCAGGCCAACTATACCCTGGCCAGCTTCGAGAAGCTGACCAACTCGGCCGACAATATGCTCAACAACGATGCCAATGGCCTGGCCAAGCAGCTTCGCCAGACGTTGAAATCCGCTCAGGGCGCGGCTGATGAATTGCAGGGCACGCTCAGCGAGGCCCGCCCGGCCGCACGGCAGCTCAACGAACGCACGCTGCCCGCTGCCGAAGCCGCGATCCGCGATCTTCAGGCGACGACCAGATCCCTGCGCGAAGTGACTGACCGCCTGAACGATCAGGGCGTCGGCGGCTTCGTCGGTGGCCCCAAGCTGCCCGACTACAAGAACTGAGGAGGCGATGAAGATGATCCGTAAAGCCCTAGTCGTCCCCGCACTCCTCGCCGCACTTTCGGGCTGCGTCAGCCTGGGCCCGAAGGTGCCCGATACGCTGCTCGCCCTGACCCCCACCGCCGCGCCTGCTGCGGGCAGCACCACCAGCGGCACGTTTGCTAATGCGCTGGTGGTGATGGAGCCCTCGGCCGAAGCGCGCCTCGCGGTCACCCGCGTGCCGGTGCAGATCGACGATGCCAACGTCGCCTATCTCAAGAAGACAATGTGGGTTGAACGTCCCTCGCGCCTGTTCCAGCGCCTGCTGGCCGAAACCATCCGTGCACGCGGCAGCCGCCTCGTGATCGAGAACGATCCGGGCGCTGCGGGTCTCCACCTCTCGGGCCGCCTGCTCGACATGGGCTATGATGCGCGCACCATGTCCGCCGTGGTCCGCTACGATGCGGTCAAGGAAAGTGGCGGGCGTGTCGAAACGAAGCGCTTTGAAAGCACAGTGCCGGTGACCGAGGCCGAGGCGAAGTATGTCGGCCCCGCGCTTAACGAAGCCGCCAATGCCGTGGCCAAGCAGGTGGCGGACTGGGTCGGCTAAGGATACAACTGTTGCGCCCCCTCGCAGGCGGGGGCCTCAGTCGGTTTACTGAAGGGTTTTGTAACAGCACCGAGGTCCCCGCCTGCGCGGGGACGCAGCGGTTTACTTGATTGCCAGCCCCGCAAACCGCGCCGCCGCAGCAAAAGCGCCAGCGCGCTTTTCGCGCCGTTCCATGGCCTCGGCGTCCTTGCCCCAGAGTTCTGCCTGCCAGTCCTCCTCGAGGTTGGCGGCGTCCCACAGCGCGTCGAGGTCGGCGTCGGGTCGCAACGCGGCAAGGCCGATCACCAGCGATGCGGTAAGGCTCGTCGTGTTGCGCAGCGCGGCAAGCTGGAATGCATCGAGCGCTTCGAGTTCATCGCGCAAGGCAGCCAGCGTCTCTACCGGCTGCGGCTTGTGGATGATGCCGGTCACGCGCACGAACTGCACGCCCAGCCGCGCTTCGGCGCTCGCCAGCAGCGGCTCCCACATCATCCGCTGGCGCGCGGCGAAGGCCTCATCCGGCTCGGCGCGGTAGCACAGCGTGTCGGTTTCGGCGTAGGGCAGGATCTCGGCGATGACCTGCGCCGGGCCGCCGGCAACGACATCGATCGCATAGTCCGCCATGTCGCGGAACAGGAACAGCGCCGGATCGATCTCTTCGCTCTGGCGCTCCCACTCCGCCGCCATCGCTTCGGCAAGCGCCTGTGTCGGCACGACTTGCGGTCTGCCCCCCACGGTCTTGATCGCTCGCCCGTCGAGCCTCACCCCGAAGCCGCCGTCTGCCGCCTCGACCGTCACTGCTTTGTAGAAACGCTTCATTGCCTATTCCGGAGTACGCCATCGCCGCGCCACGATGCGCGGCAGGAAGAAGAAGTCCCACAGGCCGACGAGAGCCAGGACGATGCCTGCAATCGGCGGGAGCGCAGCCAGCGGCCCCGGTCCCTTGCCAGCCTGCACCAGTACGCCCAGCAGCACCAGCAGCGCGCCGGACAGCCGCACCACCTGCAGCGCGAAATAGCGCCCCATTGCCGGGTCTCGGGCCGGGTCTCTGGGCGCAGGATCGCTCATGCAATTCTCCCCAGCAGGGCACGCAAGTCCTCGATGCTCGTCGCTACCGCTTCGGCCCCGGCCTCGATCAGTTCCTCGGTCTCGTGATAGCCCCAGTCCACGCCGAACGATCGCACGCCCGCGTTCACGCCCATGTGGATGTCATAAACGGTATCGCCGATCATTGCCGTGCGCGCACGATCCGCGCCGGCATCGGCGATGCACTGTTCGATCATCGAAGGGTCGGGCTTGGAAGGGTGCCGGTCCGCAGTCTGCAACGAGACGAAGTGGCCGGTCAGCCCATGGGTGGCGAGGCAATGGGTCAGGCCCCGGTCCGACTTGCCGGTGGCGACGGCAAGCTGCCAGCCTTGCCCGGCCAGCTCCTCGATCAGCCCGGCAATGCCCTCGTAAAGCGGTTCTGCGACGGCGCCTGCTGCCCGCCGCGCGCGGAAGGCGTCCTTGTAAAGCTCGGTCAGGCTCGCATGCTCGTGGTGCTCGCCCTCAGGGTGCAACTGACGCATAGCCTCGTGCAGCGAAAGGCCGACGACGCGGCGCGTCAGCTGGCGTTCGGGCGGTATCAGGCCCGCCGCCTTGAACGCCGCGTCCATTGCCGCGCAGATGTCGGCCTGGCTATCGACCAGCGTGCCGTCGCAATCGAATATGGCCAGCTTCAAGAAACAAGCCTCCGCATCAGTTCGGCAATGGCCGGCGAGCCCTCTGCCTCAAGCCCGGCCGCCACGCGTGCGCGCTCGTCGGCGCTCTTGTTCTGCGATAGCTTGAAGGTCGGTCGCCATGCCAGCACTTCCATCTCGAAGCCGACGATGCCGCCCATCATCGCACGCAGCTTGTCCTCCGGCATCTTGTCCATCGTCCAGGGCGTGCCCTCGGACAGCCGTGCCTCGTGCGCATCGGAGACCGTTTCGAGAAGCCCTCGCAACCCGTCCTGATCCATTCTCCGCACCCTACCTTCCATCTCGAGCGCAACGTAGTTCCACGTCGGCACTTGCGCCGGGTCGGCATACCAGCGGGGGCTGACGTAGCCATCCGGCCCGTTGACCACCGCCAGCGCCATCATCCCGTCGAGATGTTTTGTGAGAGCATTGCCGCGTGCGAGGTGGAACTGTACCGCGCCGTCCCCCGTGGAATGCAGTGGCACATGGGCGACGCGCGGCCCGTCCGGCACCGTGGCAAAGACCATCCCGAACCCGATCTCGGCAATCAGCGCCTCGAACAGGTCGCGGTCGTCGTGCCGGAAGGACGGGTTGGGGTGCATCAGTCCTTCCGTGCTCTGGATGCGGGCTTGCCCGCCGGCGCTCTACGCGCCGCAGCTGGCTTGCCGGCGGCCTTTCCTGCAGGCTTGGCAGGTCCCTTCTTCACCGCACTGCTCTTGGGAGCTGCGCCCTTCGCAGAAGCGGCCCGCTTGCCGGTGGGCTTGCGTCCGGCACTGCCCGCGCCCTTTTCGCCGTCCGCGCGCTTGCGGCGTTCGCCCCGGCGTTCCTTGCGGTATTCCTTGGCATGCTGCTTGGCCGCGCGCTTCTGGAAGGTCTTCTCGTCCAGCAGCTTTGGCGCTTCCAGCGGCAGGTCACCGTCTTCCTCGTAGAAGCCGAGGCTAGCCATGCTCGCGGCGAAGTGCGCGGGCAGGGGGGCGGTCACGTCGATCAGGTCACCCTCGGGATGCTCGATCCGCAGGCGGCGGGCGTGGAGGTGCATCTTGCGGCTGATCGTGCCGGTCAGGAACGCGGCCTGCCCGCCGTACTTGCCATCGCCGACGATCGGGTGCCCGATCGCCGCCATGTGCACGCGCAGCTGGTGGGTACGGCCCGTCAGCGGTTGCAGTTCGACCCACGAGGCCGAATTGCCGGCGCGGCTGATCACGCGGTAGCGGCTGCGCGCCGATTGGCCCTGGCCGCTTTCATCGACCATCATCTTCTCACCGCCCGTGCCCGGCTGCTTGGCCAGGGGCAGTTCGATCAGCCCGTCCTTCACTTCGGGCACGCCGACGACCAGCGCCCAGTAGATCTTGCGTGCCGAACGACCGGAGAAGTGCTTGGAGAAGAACGCCGCGCTGCCGGGCGTACGCGCGATCAGCAGGACGCCCGACGTGTCCTTGTCGAGCCGGTGGACCAGACGCGGGCGCGGTTCGCCATCGGCGGCATAGGCATCAAGCAACCCGTCGACATGCTCGTGCGTGCCGCTGCCGCCTTGCGTTGCCAGGCCCGGCGGCTTGTTGAGCACGATCGCGGCGCGGTCCTTTTCCAGCACCATCGATTCGGCAAGCTGGATCTGTTCTTCGTTCAGCGGCTTGCGCACGCGCTGGCCCTTGATCCCGGCGCCGACCGGCGTGGCATTGCCGGGAGGGACACGCAAGGTCTGGCCCGCTTCAAGCCGGGTATCGACATCGGCGCGCTTGCCATCGACGCGGATCTGCCCGGTGCGGGCCCAGCGCGAAACGGTGGCAAAGCCGACCTGTGGCAGGTGACGCTTGAACCAGCGGTCCAGACGCGCGCCCGCATCGTCGCGGCCCACGGTGAACTGGCGGACGTTGTCGTCCGGAACCTTGCCGCGGCTCATGCTGCACCTCGCATCATCGAAAGGCCAAGGAACAGCCCGGCCACGCCGCCAAGCAGCGAGCCCAGGGCATAGAAGCCGACCATGCCATAAAGTCCGCGCTGCATCAGCATCGCCGTTTCAAGGCTGAAGGCAGAGAAGGTGGTGAAGCCCCCAAGCACGCCGACGCCCAGCAGCAGGCGCAGCGATTCGCTGCCGTCCTGCCGCGCCAGCCATCCGGCCAGCAGCCCCATCAGCAGGCTGCCGCTGACGTTGATCAGGAAAGTGCCCCATGGGAACACGGTGTTGGGACCGGAAAACGCAGTTACGGCGCGCCCCGCATGATAGCGCAGCATGGCGCCGATGCCGCCACCAAGGGCGACGAGGGCAGTTGCCGTCAATGTATTGGGAGAGTTCATGAAGGGCTATTAGTGTCTGGACCGGATTTACGAAAGCCGTAATTCCTGACGCGGCACCGGCCCGCTCCCCCGCCCGGCCACCCATTCAGGATACTCTCGTGGGTGGCCGGGCGGGGGAGCGGGCCGGTGCCGCTGCCGGAACGCGAGTTACGGCTCAGCCATAAAACGCACGACTTTGCTTGCCTTTGTGGGGCGTTTTGACTAATGGCGCTCCCGTTCGGGCCGGTCCTGTACGGATTCGGCTTGCTTTGTGTTTCCAGATTCAAGGTGACTCCCGCCGGTTTCGCGGGCTCTCGCCGTCAGATTGAGGTGTAGCGGTTTATGCAGATTCTCGTTCGCGATAACAACGTCGACCAGGCTCTTCGTGCACTCAAGAAGAAGCTGCAGCGTGAAGGCGTGTATCGCGAAATGAAGCTGCGTCGTCACTTCGAGAAGCCCTCGGAAAAGCGCGCTCGCGAGAAGGCTGCCGCCGTTCGTCGCGCCCGCAAGCTCGAGCGCAAGCGCCAGGAGCGTGACGGCGTCAAGTAAGACGGATCGGGGCGGAAACGCTCCATCTGGCTACTTGCCGTAAGCGCCCTGATGGGCCAAGAGGGCGCCGCACTCCGGCGCCCTTTTTCGTGGGCTTCGGTCAGGTCATTCGAATCATCCGGCGCGATTCGGGCGAATCGCGCTCCAGGGGGAAAGCATGTCGGAAATCACCCGCGTTCCGCTCCAGCCCGTTGCCAAGGGCTCCGTCGGCAAGATCTGGCTCGGCGTCATTGCCGCAGTCCTGCTCGGTTCGGGCGTGGCCTATGCCACCCGCTATCAGGGCATCGAGATCGAGACGGTCAAGGCCGGCACCGGCGCTTCGCCGACCAAGGCTGATGTCGCGCTGATCAACTATGTCGGGCGTCTCGCCAGCGGCAAGGAATTCGACCGGGGCCAGAACGCGGTCCTCCCGCTCGAGACCGTGATCCCTGGCTTCTCCGAGGGCCTTTCGAAGATGCAGAAGGGCGGCAAGTACGTCCTCGAGATCCCGTCCGAGAAGGCCTATGGCGCCGAGGAAAAGCGCAATCCGCAGACCGGCGAAGTGGTGATCCCCGCCAATTCCGACCTCGTCTTCGAGATCGAACTGCTCGATTTCCGCAGCGCTGCCGAAATCCAGCAGCAGCGCATGATGCTCGAACAGATGCAGCGCATGCAGGGCGGGGCCGGTGGCGCAGAAGGCGGCGCTCCGGGCGGCGTGCCGATGCCCGAAGGCGCTCCGCAACCCTGATCCTGGCCGGGCGCCCTCATTGGGCGGCCTCGGCTTGAAGCACGCCGTGCGCTCTGGTAGCGCGCGGCGTTCCTTTTTTCTTTCCGATAAGAGTATCCGCCATGTCCGTAGATACCGCCACGGTGGCGAAGATCGCCTCGCTGGCCCGCATCAAGGTTACCGAGGCCGAGCTTGACGCGATGGTCCCCGAACTCAACGGCATCCTCGCCTGGGTCGAACAGCTCGGCGAAGTCGACGTGACCGGGATCGAGCCGATGACCGCCGTCATCCCCAACCACCAGCGCCTGCGCGATGACGTGGTCAACGCCGATCCGCTGACCGGCGGCGATATCCGCGATGCGGTGCTGGCCAATGCGCCCGCGCCAGAACATGGCTTCTTCGGCGTGCCCAAGGTGATCGAGTGAAGCGTTCTGCTCCCATCCTTCGACAGGCTCAGGATGAGCGGTCTTGGGATGAACTCTTGTTCCCGCTCGTGCTGAGCCTGTCGAAGCACGCTTGCGCAAGCCCCGGATTGACGAACTGATGACCAACCTTACTGATCTCGGCATTGCCGCCATCCGCGATGGCGTGGCCAAGGGCGAGTTTACCGCCACCGAAGTCGCCACCGCGTTCAACGCGGCGGTAGAGGCAGCACAGCCTGCCCTGAACGCCTTCATCGTCACCACGCCCGAAAAGGCGCTGGAAGCCGCTGCAAAGGTCGATGCAGACCGTTCGGCGGGCAAGGTACTGGGCAAGATGGCTGGCGTGCCGATCGGCATGAAGGACCTGTTTGCCACCCGTGGCACGCAGACCACCGCCGCCTCGAAGATCCTCGAAGGCTTCAAGCCCGAGTATGAGTCGACCGTTTCGCAGAAGCTGTGGGACGCGGGCGCGGGCATGCTCGGCAAGCTCAACCTCGATCAGTTCGCGATGGGCTCCTCGAACGAGACCAGCGCTTTCGGCAACGTGATCTCGCCCTGGCGCCGTCCGGGTGACACGGCGCCGCTGGCCCCCGGCGGCTCGTCGGGTGGTTCGTCATCTGCCGTCGCCGCGCGCATCGCCCCTGCCGCCACCGGCACCGACACCGGCGGCTCGATCCGCCAGCCTGCCGCCTTTACCGGCATTTCCGGCATCAAGCCGACCTATGGCCGCTGCTCGCGCTGGGGCGTTGTCGCCTTCGCCTCATCGCTCGATCAGGCAGGCGCGATGGCCCACGACGTGAACGACTGCGCGATCATGCTCGAAGCCATGGCCGGGTTCGACCCCAAGGATTCGACCAGCCTCAACCTGCCGGTGCCCGAATGGACCGCATGCCTCAACGCCGACATGCGGGGCAAGAGGGTCGGCATCCCGCGCGAATACCGCCTTGATGGCATGGACCCGGACGTGGCCAGGTCGTGGGACGACGGCATCGCCTGGCTGAAGGACGCGGGCGCCGAGATCGTCGAAATCTCGCTGCCGCACACGAAGTACGCGCTGCCGACCTATTACATCATCGCTCCTGCCGAAGCTTCGTCGAACCTCGCCCGCTATGATGGCGTGCGCTACGGCCTGCGCCATCTGCCCGACGGTGCCGGCCTGCAGGACATGTACGCTGCCACCCGCGCTGCCGGCTTCGGCCCGGAAGTGAAGCGCCGCATCATGATCGGCACCTATGTGCTTTCGGCCGGCTTCTACGACGCCTACTACACGCAGGCGCAGAAGGTCCGCACCCTGATCTCGCGGGACTTCACCAACGCCTTCATGGACGTAGACGTGATTCTCGTCCCGACCGCGCCGTCCTCGGCCTTTGCGCTGGGAGAAAAGAGCGCCGATCCGCTGGAGATGTACCTGAACGACGTGTTCTCGGTGCCCGCCAGCCTTGCGGGCCTTCCGGCGATGTCGGTGCCCGCCGGGCTTGACCGCAACGGCTTGCCGCTCGGTCTTCAGGTCATCGGCAAGGCGTTCGACGAGCAGGGCGTGCTCAACGCCAGCCTTGCCATCGAACAGCGCGCGCAGTTCACCGCACGACCGGAGAAGTGGTGGTAAGCCAGTCGACCGACGGGAGCAGCGCAGCCAAGCCCTTGCGCTATCCCGTCCTCGATGCCTTGCGCGGTCTTGCGGCGCTGGGGGTGGTGTTTCATCATATCCCTGCCATGGCCGGCATTTCCGCTGCGGGGTTCGATGCGAACTTCGGCCGCATGGTCGATCTGTTCTTCGTGCTGTCGGGCTTCGTCATCGCCGCGTCCTATGGTGCGAAGCTCTCGGCAGGCTTTTCGTTCTCCCGCTTCATCTGGCTGCGCTGGGGCCGCGTGTGGCCGCTGCATGCGGCGATGCTCACCGTTTTCGCGCTGTCGATGCTGGCGCTGGGGCTGATGCGGCCGGAGTTGCGCACCCATGGCCTGATGGCGGGGACGGGCGATCCGGCCGACCTGCCGATTGCCTACCTGCTGCTGCAGGGCGTGGTGCCTTCGCTGGGTGTCATCTGGAACCACCCAAGCTGGTCGGTATCGGTGGAGATGTTGCTTTACCTGCTTGCGGCCGCAGGCTGGCGCGCGGGCGGACAGCGCAGCTGGATGGCGTGGCTGGCGCTTGCCGTGGCCGTGCTGACATACGTTGCGCTTGGCGGACCGTTCTACGGCCTGGCGTCCAACATCGGGCGCGGCATTGCCGGGTTCGGCCTGGGCCTGGCTCTCCATCGCGCTTACCAACGCTCGACGCCGCCGACGCTGCCGGTCTCCCTGGCGACCGTGCTGGAAGGCGCGGCGCTCCTCGCTCTTGGCGCGGCGCTGTGGGGCAGCGGCAGTCTCCTGGCCTTCGATCTTGCCGCCACTGCGCTGGTGGCCTTGGCCGCACTCCAGCGCGGGCTCATTTCGCGCCTGCTGTGCGCAGCGCCATTCCAGTGGCTCGGAACGATGTCCTATGCGCTCTACATGGTCCACGTCTTCGTGATCGGCCGCGTGTTCGATCTGCTGGCCGTGTTCCAGCCGCGCCTGGGGCTGATGATTGCCGATTCCACCATTGGCGGGGCAGACGCCCTGACCGGCCCGGCTTGGCAAGCTGACAGCATGAAACTTCTCATCATGGCACTGTGCCTGATCGTCGCCGTGCCTTTTGCCAGGCTAATCGAGCAACCGGCGCGCAGCTGGTCGCGCCGCGTGGCCGGGCGACCGGTGCCCAGGCCGGCGATTTGACCCCTTTCCAACCCATCCCTCACACCTTATCGGGCGGATCATGAGCGAATATCGTATCCAGGGCGCAACCGGCGAATGGGAGGTCGTGATCGGCCTCGAAGTCCACGCGCAGGTCACTTCGAATGCCAAGCTGTTCTCGGGCGCGGCCACCGCTTTCGGGGCCGAGCCGAACACGCAGGTCAGCCTCGTCGATGCGGCAATGCCAGGCATGCTTCCCGTGCCGAACATGGAGTGCATCCGCCAGGCGGTGCGCACCGGCATGGCCATCAACGCGCAGATCAACAAGTGGTCGCGGTTCGATCGCAAGAACTACTTCTACGCCGATCTTCCGCAGGGCTACCAGATCAGCCAGCTCTACCATCCGATCGTGGGTGAGGGTTCGATCGAGATCCAGCTTGACGACAAGAACCCGGAATCGACCAAGACGATCGGGATCGAGCGGATTCACGTGGAGCAGGACGCGGGCAAGCTGATGCACGATCAGCACCCGACGATGTCCTATGTCGATCTCAACCGCTCCGGCGTCGCGCTGATGGAGATCGTCAGCCGCCCCGACATGCGCTCCCCGGCCGAGGCCGGAGCGTATCTTTCGAAGCTGCGCACGATCCTGCGCTATGTCGGCTCGTGCGATGGCAACATGGACCAGGGTTCGATGCGCGCCGACGTCAACGTCTCGGTCCGCCGCCCCGGAGAACCCTTCGGCACCCGCACCGAAACCAAGAACGTCAACTCGGTCCGCTTCGTCATGGCCGTGGTCGAACAGGAGGCCAAGCGCCAGGTTGCCCTGATCGAGGATGGCGGCACGGTGGTGCAGGAAACGCGCCTCTACGATCCTGACCGCAACGAGACCCGCTCGATGCGCTCCAAGGAAGACGCGCACGACTATCGCTACTTCCCCGATCCCGATTTGCTGCCGCTCGAACTCGATGATGCCTTCCTCGAGGATTGCCGCGCGAGCCTGCCCGAACTGCCCGACGCCAAGCGCCACCGCTACGAGACCGCGCTGGGCCTCTCGGCCTACAACGCCGGTGTGCTGACGGCCGATGTCGAGACCGCGCGCTGGTTCGAAGTGCTGTTGTCCGAAACCGCGGCAAAGGCGAAGAAGAGCGAAGCCGATGTCGCCAAGCAGGCGGCCAACTGGCTGATCTCCGAACTGTTCGGCGCATTGAACAAGCTCGGCAAGGGCCTCGACAATTCGCCAGTCAGCCCGGCAGCAGGGGCCGAACTGCTCGCACTGATCGCCGACGGCACGATTTCGGGCTCCATCGCCAAGCAGGTGCTGGAAAAGATGCTGGAAAGCGGCGACGGCGCTGCCGCCATCGTCGAGCGCGAAGGCCTCAAGCAGACCTCGGACACCGGCGCCATCGAAGCCGCGATCGACGGCATCCTTGCAGCCAACGCCGACAAGGTCGAACAGTACAAGGCGGGCAAGGAAGCCCTGTTCGGCTTCTTCGTCGGCCAGACGATGAAGGCGATGCAGGGCAAGGCCAACCCCGGCGTCGTCAACGAACTGCTGAAGAAGAAGCTGGCCTGATCTTGCTGGCGCGGTGGGCGGTGCGCAGTGCGCTCCGCCCGAAGTGCTGGTGTCTATGCCGTACCGGTCAAATCAGTTCGAAGCGGGCATTACCCCGACCAGACCCTTCGACCAGATCACCATGCTGCCGGGGCCAGCTGTTCCACGATCGACCACAGGGCCGAAGCGCCCTGCAGCCTGCGCCATGTCAGTCATGGTGGCAAAGGAAGCCACTCTTCCGGTGTCCAGCGCCAGCGACTGCGGAATAAGATCGCGCAACTGTCCGAGTGCACGATCAATGGCGCTGCGGGCAAGCTCTCCATTGTTGGCTGACCAGCGCGCAACGTTCTCGCGTACGACGAACGACGGCTTGTTCAGCACGACGGCGCTGGTAACATGCTGCAAGACCAGCACAGTCACCGTGGCACCGCCCTTGCCCGCCTTGCGCACGATCTCGAGATCCGCGCGGGCTTCGATGCGCGTGGCATCGGGCGAGAGGTAATATCCGATCCGCACGAGCCCGACGGTTGGCGTCTTGGCGACGGCGATGAAATCCAGTGGGCGCGTGGCGCCGGGCTCGACGGCAGTTTCCAATGGTGCCGGATTGACCCACGGCACGACGGCAAGGCCAGCCTTGGCTGCGTCCAGCGCCTTGGCGTTTGCGTCGTAGTCCTTGAGTGCTGCGCGCAGCGGAGTGATGGCGAAGTCCGCCTCGCGCTGGGCTATGCTGGTTAGAGCCGTGATCTTCGAACCTGCTGAAAGATCCGGGATGACACGTCCGATCTCGACCGTTGCGCCAATCTGCGGCGTGTCCACCACGATCTGGACGGCGCGATCTTCGGGCGCTGCACGATCCTTTTGGGCGAGCGTCAGTGGTCCCTTGGCCAGGTTGGGGGAGCCGGCGAATGCCGGATCTGCTGCCAGCAAGGCAAGAACGGCGGCCAAGCCCGCCTTGGCAAATAGCCTCAAGGGCAGTGCTCCTATGGATCGATTGTCTGTGTGTCGCTAGCCAGTGCGGGAGGGCGAAGCGCGAGCTCTCCCTCCCGCAGTTTCCTTACTTGGTCGCCTTCAGGGTGCCAGCAAACTCGAGGAAGTTCTTGGTGAACACGTCACGCAGTTCCTTCTCTGCGCCTTCTGCCTCTTCGGTGGTCTTCGGCGGGAACAGGCTCAGGCCATTGCCGCCGCGTCCCTTTTGCAGGTCGGTCTTGGTCTTTCCGGTCCGGAAGTCCTTGACGATGAACCGGTTGTTGAGCGCACGTCCGTAGATTGCGCGCTTGGTGTATAGGTTCTGCGTGACGATCAGCTCGGCGTAACACGGCGCGGTGGAGGCCGAGAGCCGGTTGCCCGCCTTGGTTGTCACGTTGCGATCGGCGATCGGCGTTTCGAAGATCACCTGCGACGCCGGCAACTTCAGTGCGGCGGCAAGGTCGAGCGCCTTGAGCGCATCGACCTGCATCGCTGGCCCCAGCGCTTCCTTGAGATACGCGGCATCGCCGACGTTGCGGTTCTTGTTCGCGGATGCATCGGCCACCGCGCCAATGATGCCAAAGCCGGAGAGCCAGCCGGTCGTCTGCGCCTGACCTTCGATGGTCGGGAAGACGTGGAGTTCACAAGCGGGAGCGGCAGGCGCTGCAGCCTCCGTCGTCGCCGGCGCTGCCGACGTGCTGGCTTCCTGTGCCAGGGCGGTGCCGGACAATGCGCACGAAATTGCTGCCACCGCAGCAGCGAAACTGGATTTCATCTTGGGCATGAAGTTTCTTCCTCTCGTCTTGCAAGGATTTCAGGATTTCAGGACATAGGGGTGGCGGACGCGGCAGGCATGCTGCTGGCAGGCAGAGGCGACTCTGGCTTGTTCGGCTCGCGCGGCGGCGCTGATACTGCGGGTGCTGGAATGAAGCTTATCGCCTCGCCGGTCTTGCCCTTGAGGACAAGATCCTTCGGGATGGTGCCGGAGTCGCCCTTGATGAGACCCGCGAGGATGCCGACCGTGAAATAGGTTGCTGCGGTCGATCCGTTGCGATTCTTGCCTTCCTGGCGGAAGCGTCCGTCAAGCATGATCGTGCGACTGCCGACGACGAGATCGCGCAGGGTGATGTAGATGAAGCCCGCCTTGCCAAAGCTGCCTTTGTCACCCGTATAGAGTATCTCGCCGTGACCCACAGTTCCCTTCGGGATCACGACCGTTCCAGCCATGGAGACATCTTCGACCACGATCACATCGAAGCGGTCACCGGTCTTGCTGGTCTTGGACGATAGTTCGCTGGCAATCGCGACGGAAACAGCCGTGCCGACTGGCAACTCGAGCGTTGTGGCGGCTGGCTGTTGGGCAGATTGACCCGATTGCGCCTCTGTCGACATTCGTGCTGAGCTGGTTGCCGATGCAGATTGGCCATCCAATCCTTGCGCGGCCAGCGCGGCAACGCCTGTCACGAAGCTTGCAAACAGATGCATAGTACCTGAACACCCCCACCCTGCGCGCTTACTTGCACAGGGCGGGCGGTTCCACAATTACGAATCCGTCTGAAAGGATAAATCGAACGCGTTACAGGCTCGGACTTGCTGAACTACTGGGATTCACCCCCGCGTCCCTTCCATCGGGAATGTGCCGAACATGCCCGCCGTGACCTTGCCGGTCAGGGTGTCGCCTTCGATCGTTGCGGTGCAATCCAGCGTCATCGGCATGGGCACGGTCATCTTCATCTGCCAGGTCAGCGTGTTGCCATCGACCTTGCCGTTCTCGACTTCCATCGAGCCCATCTGGCCGGCGTTGGTGCCGGTGAAGCTGTCGCCATTGACGTTGACGGTGAAGGTGCTGGTCTGGTCGCCCATCGGGGTGTGGGTCACGCAATTGTAGGTGCCGGCAACGGACATTGATGCTCTCCCATTATGGTGTGCTGAGCGAAGTCTATCTACAAACGTGTCAATAGCAAGGCGGGCCGCGTGACGAAGCGTTGCGCGCGGTTGGTGGCACGAAAAAGGGGGCGCGCTTGCCGCACGCCCCCCAATCCGATTCGAGCTGCGAA
Source organism: Novosphingobium sp. FW305-C-30-35 (assembly GCF_058783135.1). Taxonomy (NCBI): domain Bacteria; kingdom Pseudomonadati; phylum Pseudomonadota; class Alphaproteobacteria; order Sphingomonadales; family Sphingomonadaceae; genus Novosphingobium; species Novosphingobium sp. FW305-C-30-35. The sequence continues at coordinate 1,220,906 of NZ_JBYSYJ010000001.1, read as the reverse complement.
AGCTTACTTCGGCGCGGCCATTTCCTCCACCGGCAGGCCGAACTTGTCGAGCTGCGGCTTCACCTTGGCGGCATCGCCGACCACGACCCATACCATGCCGTCCGAGTTGATCTTCGAGCGGAACGCCTTGTCCACCTCGGCGGCGGTCATCTTGCCGTAGCGCGCGGAAAGCGTCTCGTAGAAGTCATCCGGGCGCTGGTAGTTGACGATCTTGGCAAGGCCATCAAGCACTGCGGCGCTGGTCTCGAACATGCCGGGCAGTTCGCGGGCGCTGCCCTTGGTCGACCAGTCCAGCTCCTCTGCGGTCACGCCCTTGGTGCTGCCGTACTCGTCGATCTCGCGCTTGATCTCGACCAGGGAATCGCCGGTGCGGTCAGTCTGGACCGGGGCGATGACCTGGAAACGGACCTTGTCGAGCGGTTCGCTGACGCCGTTGTAGGCGCCATAGGTCCAGCCCTTGGCTTCGCGCAGGTTCATGTTGATGCGGCCGAGGAAGTTGCCGCCCAGGATGTCGTTGGCGGTGTTCAGCGCGACGGTGTCATCAGTGCCCTTGGCGTCGATCACCTTGCCGGCCATGATGAACGACTGCGGCGAGCCGGGGCGGTCGACGAGGATCACGCGCGACTTCTGGGCCGGGACCGCGGCGGAGAAGTCCTTCACCGGGCGGGCCATGCGGTTCGAAGGCCAGTTGCCGAAGCTGTCATCCAGCATCTTGACCACCGCATCGAGCGTGGTGTCTCCCACCACGAAGATGCGCGCGGTATCCGGGCGGAACCAGCGGGCGTGGAAGGCCAGCAGGTCTTCGCGCGTCAGCTTCTTGACCACTTCGGCATCGCCCAGGCCGCTCGACGGGAAGGCATAGGGGTGGCTGCCGTAGAGCGTTGGCACGAGCACTCGGGCGGCGAGCGCCTGCGGGCTCTTCATCTCGGCCGAGATCGCCGTGAGCTGCTGGGTGCGCACGCGCTCGAGGTCCGCCGGAGCCAGCGCCGGACGGCGCACCACGTCTGCAAGCAGGCCGAGCGATGCACCGAGGTTGGGCGAGAGCGCATCGACCTGGAACGAGGTCAGGTCGCTGGTTGCCGAGAGCGAGATGTTGGCGCCGAGGCGTTCACGCTCACGCGCGAATTCCGAGCCCGAGAGCTTCTGCGTGCCTTCATCCATCAGGCTGAGCAGAAGCGATTCGGTGCCGAGCGCCGACTTCGGATCGGCGGCATAGCCGGCATCGAAGCTGACGCGGACCGAGACGGTCGGCACTTCGGAACGCTTGGCGAAATAGACCGGAATGCCGTTCATGAGCGTCGCGCGCTGGATCGCCGGGAAGTCGAGCGGCGCAAGCTGGCCGACGGCGGGCAGCTTCGAACGGTCCGCGCCCGCGACTGCCGGGGCAGGCACGCCCTTGGCCGGCATGTCGGGATCGCGGAAGTAGGCGGGCCGCATGCCGGTTGCGCCGTTGGTGTAAAAGCCGCCACGCGCTTCGCCGCCTTCGGTGCGCTCGCCCGGCTCCACCGTCAGCGCGAAGGCGGGGCGGGTCAGCCACTTGCCCAGCGCGGCCTTGACCTCGGCGGGCGTCATCTGGGCGGTGCGATCAAGCTCCTGCCGGTAATGCTCGGGGGTGCCGTTGTAGAGCAGGCCCTCGGCCAGTGTCGGGGCCTTGCCGTTGAAGCCGCCGGTGCGTTCCAGCCCGCGGATCTCGTTGGCGGTGGCAGAGGTTGCGGCGCGCAGCAGTTCGTCCTGCGTCGGGCCGTCCTTGATGAACTTCGCGATTTCGGCATCGAGCGCGGCAGCGACCTTGGCCGGGTCCTGCCCCGGCGTGACATCGGCCTTGATCACGAACTGCGCGGCCTGCGCGAACACTTCGGCATCGGCCGAAACCGCAACGGCGACCTTCTGTTCACGCACCAGCGCGTCGTCGAGGCGCGAAGAGGCGAGGCCGCCCAGCACCGAGGCGGCAAGATCGAGCGGCAGATAGTCGGGGTTGTCGAGACCGGGCACGGCCCACATGCGGTAGATGCGCGTGGTGGCAACCTGATCCTTGATCGTCTTGGCGACGGTGGCGGGAAGCGTCGGCACCGGGGCGCTGACCGGCTTGACCTGCGGGCCCGGCTTGATGTTCCCGAACCACTTGGTGACCTTGGCCTTTGCGGTAGCCGCGTCGATGTCGCCCGAAAGGACGAGGATCGCATTGTTGGGCCCGTAATGGTCGGTGAACCAGCCCTTCACGTCCTCGAGGCCTGCCGAATCGAGGTCGGCCATCGAGCCGATCGTCGAGTGATGGTAGGGGTGGCCCGAGGGGTAGAGGTTTTCGAGCTGTTCGTACTCGACGATGCCGTAGGGATTGTTGTCACCCTGGCGCTTTTCGTTCTGGACGACGGCGCGCTGGTTATCGAGCACCTTCTGCGTCACCGCGCCGAGCAGGTGGCCCATGCGGTCCGATTCCATCATCAGCACCATGTCGAGCGCGGCGGTGGGCACGGTCTCGAAGTAGTTGGTGCGATCGAACCAGGTGGTTCCATTGACGTCGGTGGCGCCGACCTGCTGCAGCGGCGTGAAGAAATCACCCGGCACGTTCTCGGTGCCATTGAACATCAGGTGTTCGAACAGGTGGGCAAAGCCGGTCTTGCCCTTGGGCTCGTTCTTCGAGCCGACGCCGTACCACACCGAGACCGCGACCACCGGAGCCTTGCGGTCGGTGTTGACCAGCACGGTCAGGCCGTTGTCGAGCTTGAAGCTTTCGTAGGGAATCTGGACCTTGGCAACGAGGTCGGAGAGCGGGGCAGGCTTTGCTTCCTGCGCAAGGGCAGGTGATGCAAGCGCGGTCGATGCGGCAAGGGCAAGCAGGCTGGCGGAAAGTTTGTGCTGCATGAGTGTCCCGTGAAGTGGCAGCGGACAGGCGCGCTGCGGGGGTTGTGCGAGGTCGAAGAGCAGGTCCAGCCTGAATGTCGGCTTAGCCACAGCTCCCAGATTTGGTTTGATTGGAAACTTTCTAGTGCCCATGCTCGCGCGCGCAAGTGGAGCGTGCCCAATGGGCAGGTGCCACGCGATCCGTTTCGACAAACGACAAAGAGAGACCGATGAACGTCAAGCTGCTTGTTTCTGCGCTGTTGCTGTCTGGCGCAGCAGTTCCTGCCCTGGCCGAGGAGCCGGTGTTCGATGCGCAGGCCGTGCGTGCGCACGTGACCTTCCTGGCCGACGATCTGCTGGAAGGGCGCGATACCGGCAGCCGCGGTTACGACATCGCCGCCAGTTACGTTGCCTCGCAGTTCATTGCGCTGGGGCTCAAGCCTGCCGCCGCCGATGGCTCGTTCTTCCAGAAGCTGACGGTGCGCGAGGCAAGGCTGGATGGCGCGCCGAAGCTCGCGCTGACTTATGGCGGCAAGGAGACTGTGCTGTCCGATACGGCGCAACTGCTGGTGCGGCCCAGCCTGACCGACGCCAAGGTGTCGTTCGAAGCGCCGCTTGTGTTTGCAGGCTTCGGTTTCGACCGCCCGGACCTTGGATTCAACGACTACAAGGGCCTCGACGTAAAGGGCAAGATCGTCGTCGTGCTGACCGGCTTTCCCAAGGGCACGCCGAGCGAGCTTGGCGCGCACCTCAATTCCGACAAGGCGATGATGGCGATGAAGCGCGGCGCGATCGGCGTGATCAGCGTGCCGACGATCGAGGATACCGCCCGCCGCCCGTGGGACAAGCGCGTGGCGATCTCTGATGGTCCGGCCAAGGGCTGGGTCGGCGCTGATGGCAGGTCCTTCAGCCGCACGCCGGGTATCAAGGGCGGGGCGACGCTCAACCCCGATGCTGCCGCGCCGTTGTTCGCCGCATCTGGCAAGCCGCTGGCGAAGATTCTTGCAGAGGCCAACAGGACCGGCGGCAAGCCCAAGGGCTTTGCCATGAAAGCTCGCGCCAGCCTGTCCTATGCGCAGACGTGGAAGGACGTGGTCAGCGAGAACGTGGTTGCCATGTTGCCGGGAAGCGACCCGCGGGTTGCGGACGAGTTCATCGCCATGACCGCGCATCTCGATCACATCGGCGTGCATGGGAAAGGCGAGGACACGCTGCACAACGGCGCCATGGACAATGCCTCGGGCGTGGCGACGATGATCGAGGTGGCGCGTGCCGTGGCGAAGGAGAAGCCCCGCCGTTCGGTGATGTTCGCGGCGCTGACCGGGGAGGAAGGCGGTCTGATCGGCTCCGACTATCTGGCGCGCAACCCGGTCGTGAAGGGTGAGGTTACAGGCCTCGTCAACTTCGACATGCCGGTGCTGACCTACATGTCCAGTGATGTCGTGGCCTTCGGTGCCGAAAATTCGACGATGGGCAAGGTCGTGGCCGAAGCGGCGACAAAGGCGGGGATCAAGCTCTCGCCCGATCCGATGCCCGAGGAGGGGCTGTTCACCCGCTCGGACCATTACCGCTTCGTGCAGCAGGGCGTGCCCGCGGTGTTCATGATGACCGGCTTCGAAGGGCCGGGCGAAAAGGCCTTCCGCAGCTTCCTAAAGGATCACTACCATCAGCCCAGCGACGATCTGAAGCTGCCGTTCAATTGGGATGCCGGTGCGCTGTTTGCCAAGGTCAACTACTACACCGTGATGGGGCTCGCCAACGGGGCGGAGCGGCCGAAGTGGTACGCAGGCAGCTTCTTCGGCAAGGAATTCGCGCCCAAGGCTGCGAAGGCGGCCGATCCGGTGAAGTAGGCCGGAACCTTTGGCGTCCCCGCGCAGGCGGGAACCTCGGCGGTGTTAACGAAGGTTCGCGTAAACCGACCGAGGCCCCGGCCTGCGTGGGGGAGCAGGTTCCTGTCCTTGCTCCCGATCAAGGAACTACCCCTGTCGAACGGTGTAGCTTTTTCGTCGGCGCGACCCTTGTGTTGCGTAAAAGCCACACCATGTTCTGCGCAACAGGAGGATGTTCAACACCATGAACCTCGAGAAATTCACTGACCGCGCCAAGGGCTTCCTGCAAGCCGCGCAGACCGTTGCGATCCGCATGAACCATCAGCGGATCACGCCGGACCATATCCTCAAGGCCCTGCTGGAAGACAGCGAGGGCATGGCCAGCGGGCTGATCCAGCGCGCGGGCGGCAATGCCGCATTGGCGCAGACCGAAGTCGACAAGGCGCTGGCGAAGATTCCGGCGGTGTCGGGTTCCGGTGCGCAGCAGACGCCGGGGCTCGACAACGATGCCGTGCGCGTGCTCGATGCCGCCGAGCAGATTGCCGCGAAATCCAACGACAGCTTCGTCACCGTCGAGCGCATGCTCGTCGCGCTGACGCTCGCCACCACGACCTCGGCGGGGCAGGCGCTCAAGGCTGCCAATGTCACGCCGCAGGCGCTCGAAGCGGCGATCACGCAGCTTCGTGGCGGGCGCACGGCGGACAGCGCCAGCGCCGAAAACGCCTATGACGCGATGAAGAAGTATGCCCGCGACCTGACCGAGGCCGCGCGCGAGGGCAAGCTCGACCCGGTGATCGGCCGCGACGAGGAAATCCGCCGCACCGTGCAGATCCTCGCCCGCCGCACCAAGAACAATCCGGCGCTGATCGGCGAACCGGGCGTGGGCAAGACCGCGATCGCCGAAGGCCTCGCGCTGCGCATCGCCAATGGCGACGTGCCGGATTCGCTGCGTGACCGCACGCTGATGGCGCTCGACATGGGCAGCCTGATCGCGGGCGCGAAGTATCGCGGCGAGTTCGAGGAGCGCTTGAAGGCCGTGCTGGACGAGGTCAAGGGCGCGGAAGGGCAGATCATCCTGTTCATCGACGAGATGCACACCCTGATCGGGGCGGGCAAGAGCGAAGGCGCAATGGATGCGGGCAACCTCCTGAAGCCTGCGCTCGCCCGCGGCGAACTGCACTGCATCGGCGCGACGACTCTCGACGAGTACCAGAAGTACGTCGAGAAGGACCCCGCGTTGCAGCGGCGGTTCCAGCCGGTCTTCGTGGGTGAGCCGACCGTGGAGGACACGATCTCGATCCTGCGCGGCATCAAGGACAAGTACGAGCTGCACCACGGCGTGCGCATTGCCGACAATGCGATCGTGGCGGCGGCGACGCTGTCCAACCGCTATATCTCGGACCGCTTCCTGCCCGACAAGGCCATCGACCTGATGGACGAGGCGGCGAGCCGCATCCGCATGGAAGTGGAAAGCAAGCCCGAGGAGATCGAGAAGCTCGACCGCCGCATCATCCAGATGAAGATCGAGGAGATGGCGCTGGCCAAGGAAACCGACGCCGCGTCGAAGGACCGGCTGGCGACCTTGCGCGAGGAACTGGCGAACCTTGAGCAGCAATCGGCCGAGCTGACCACGCGCTGGCAGAACGAGCGCGACAAGATCGCCGCCGAGGGCAAGGTCAAGGAAGCGCTCGATGCCGCGCGCAGCGAGCTGGAAGTGGCGCAGCGCAATGGCGACCTGGCGAAGGCCGGGGAGCTTGCCTATGGCCGCATTCCCGAGCTTGAGCGGCAGCTGGCCGAAGCACAGGGCGTGAGCGCCAATGCCATGCTGCGCGAGGAGGTGACCGCCGAGGACATCGCCGCTGTCGTCAGCAAGTGGACCGGCGTGCCCGTCGACCGCATGATGGAAGGCGAGCGCGAGAAGCTGCTCAAGATGGAAGAGGTGCTGGGCAAGCGCGTGATCGGGCAGAAGGACGCGGTGCTGGCCGTGTCCAAGGCCGTGCGCCGCGCGCGGGCCGGATTGCAGGACCCGAACCGTCCGCTGGGCAGCTTCCTGTTCCTCGGCCCCACGGGCGTGGGCAAGACCGAGCTGACCAAGGCGCTGGCCGGCTTCCTGTTCGACGACGACAGCGCGATGGTGCGCATCGACATGAGCGAGTTCATGGAGAAGCACTCCGTCAGCCGCCTGATCGGCGCGCCTCCGGGCTATGTCGGCTATGACGAGGGCGGCGTGCTGACCGAAGCTGTGCGCAGGCGGCCCTATCAGGTCGTGCTGTTCGACGAGGTCGAGAAGGCGCACGGCGACGTGTTCAACGTGCTGCTGCAGGTGCTTGACGACGGGCGCCTGACCGACGGGCAGGGCCGCGTGGTGGATTTCACCAACACGCTGATCATCCTGACCAGCAACCTCGGCAGCCAGTACCTCGCCAATCTGGAAGAGGGGCAGGACGTCGCCTCGGTCGAACCGCAGGTGATGGACATCGTGCGCGGGCACTTCCGGCCCGAGTTCCTCAACCGGCTGGACGAGATCATCCTGTTCCACCGCCTGGGCCAGGAACACATGGCGCCGATCGTCGACATCCAGGTCGGCCGGGTGGCGAGCCTGCTCAAGGACCGCAAGATCGTGCTCGACCTGACCGATGCGGCCAAGCGCTGGCTCGGGCGTGTCGGCTACGATCCGGTCTATGGCGCGCGTCCGCTGAAGCGGGCGGTGCAGCGCTATCTGCAGGACCCGCTGGCCGAGAAGCTCCTGGGCGGCGAAGTGCCGGACGGCTCGACCGTGCGGATCGACGAGGGCGACGGGGCGCTGACGTTCATCGTGGAGTGATCGGGGAAGGGGCTGCTGCGGTGGCCCCTTTTTCGTTGGCGCGGCACTGATTTGCCCACCCCGCTGCGACTAGCTTCACTGCGTTCAGGAAGTCTCGCGGCCCTCCCGCCTGCGGGATGGCAGGAGTCAGGCGCTGCCCTTTCATCCCCCCTCCCGTAAACTGGAGGGGATCGGGGTGGGCATCCTTCGACAAGCTCAGGATGAGCGGTGACGCGCGACAGGGCAGATCATCCGCTGGCTAATGCGGACGGTTACGCCGGTGGGAAGCTTGCAGATCGCGCGACCGGTGCGGTGCCGTTTGGCACGCAAGGGATGGGGCGCGGGACCGGTTGCGAGTGGCCGGGGGGCGGTTCCGGGCCCCTTGTCGGCTCAGCCTGATGGTCGGACATGTGTGAAAGGACGAAGCTTCGGCAGCGGCTCGCTTGCTGCCTTGGCTTGTTGGCAAGCGGCTGCGTGAAAAGAACCTGTCGTTTGTGCTGACACAGTCGCACAATCATGGCGGGTCCCGCATCCGCAGCGTCGCTCAGGGTTCGGCGCCGTGCTATCAGCCCTGGGTTGTCCTGTCTGTCCTTGGGTAACGGCAGAAATTGCCCGGTGGGTCTTGGGGCTCGCCCCTCGTTGAACCCGCTGCGCACCTGCCGCCCCGATCGCGCCGGAAGCATCGGCCACAGCGTCGGCTTCCGAAGGGAGAGGAGCGGGTTGGCCTTGTGCCCTCTCCTGACCTGTGGGCGGGGCGTATAACCTATATGGTTCGTTTTGTCAAGATAGTTGCGCGCCACCCGCTCATCGTCATCCCGGGCCTGACCCGGGATCCCGCTTCCTTGTTGCGAGACCGTGCAGGAAAAAAGCGGGGCCCCGGGTCAAGGCCCGGGGCGACGGCGGATTGGGAATCTATCCACACTTCGACCTGATTTCAGGGTTGCCATATCCTTAGTGAATGCGTGGCACGATTTACGCCTCAGCGCGACTGGTGCTGGTCTGACAGCGAAGAGCGGGGTAGGACGGCGCGGAAGGGTGAACGATGGATTGCGTGATGACAACAGACTGGGGCGCTACCGGCGACATGCTCCAAGGAATTGGCTCGATTCTCGGTGCGGGCGCAGTCGGTTTGGCGGCGGTGATCGGTGGAAACACGTTCAAAAGTTGGCGGCAGCAAAAGCTATCGGAACGCCGCATCGAACAGGCGGAACGTATCCTGACCGCAACCTACAAGGTTAGGCGAGGGCTCTCGCAGGTGCGAAGCCCCGCGATGTGGGCGCACGAATTTGACGCTGCGGAGCAAACCCTCAAAGAACGCGGCGAGTGGGAGAAAATCGTTGGGGGTGAAGTCGAGCGAAAGAAGCACGCCACTACTCAGGCATATTACAATCGCCTTAACCGAACCATTGATGATCGGATTGCGCTTGAAGAATGCCAACCGATGGCTCGCGCGCTTTTCGGAGAAGACTTAGAGAAGGCGATTGAGAAGTTGAACCATCAGTTTCACACGGTGCGTGTCTATGTTGATGCTAATCACAACGACAGGACTTCCGCCGACTCGGAATTCCGTCGAACGATTGATAGCACCATTTGGGAAGGCTACCCATCGAAGGAGGAAAATCAGGTTGACCAGATCATCGCAGCACAGGTGAAGCTGATCGAAGATATGTGTGTGCCGATCCTCCGGTTAGAACGTGCAAAGGAGCCGGATGCGAGCAGAATTTCGAATTGAATTACGGCGACATTGTACTCAATCCAACAACTACCCCACCTACCTTTCGCCGCTACCTCATCCACGCCTTGCACCCCACCTCCACCCTCCCCATATCCTGACGGATGGGGGCCGCAGATACGATCATTTCCGGGACTGTCGCGGCTGGCGGGCAGCGGCTGGACAAGGCGCTCGCGGATGCTTCGGGGCTTTCGCGGGAGCGGGTGAAGGCTTTGCTGGGCGAGGGGCGGGTCAGTCTTTCGGGCAAGGTGGTGTCGCAGGCTTCGGTGAAGGTTGCCGAGGGTGCTTCGTTCGAGATCCGCGTGCCTGAAGCCGCGCCTGCTGAAGCGATCGCGCAGGATATTCCGCTCAGCATCGTCTATGAGGACGAGGCGCTGATCGTGGTGGACAAGCCGGCGGGGCTGGTCGTCCATCCGGCGGCGGGGAATCTCGATGGCACGCTGGTCAATGCGCTGCTGCACCATTGCCGGGGGCAGCTTTCGGGCATCGGCGGGGTGGCGCGGCCGGGGATCGTGCATCGGATCGACAAGGATACCTCGGGGCTGCTGGTCGTCGCCAAGACCGACGTGGCGCACGAGGGACTGGCCAAGCAGTTTGCCGACCATTCGATCGTGCGTGCCTATAAATGCGTGACCGCGGGGCTGCCAGTGCCGCCAGCGGGGACGGTGCGCGGAGCGATTGCGCGGTCGAGCCATGACCGCAAGAAGATGGCGCTGGTGGAGGATGGTCGCGGGAAGCATGCAGTGACGCATTACCGGACGTTGGCCGCGCTCGATGGGGCGGCGCTGGTGGAGTGCCGACTCGAGACCGGGAGAACCCACCAGGTGCGCGTTCACCTTGCGTCAATCGGCCATGCGCTATTGGGTGATCCTGTCTATGGACGCACACCTTCAAAGCTTCGGCCGCTGCTCCAGCGGCTCGGGTTTCATCGCCAGGCGCTGCATGCGGCGGAACTGGGGTTCATTCACCCCGTTACCGGTGCGGCCCACCATTTCGCCAGCCCGACGCCCGTCGATATGCGGGAACTCATCGTCGAACTCTGCGCTGAAGGGCATGATGCAAAGGTACTGGCGATGTTGTAATGAAGGACTTTGGAGTCGTCCGCGAGGAGGCTCCGTTTGAGTGGTCCCGCCGCCGGTCGCCCATCAGGGGGCCGTCAATTGGGAACCGACGCGAAGAAAGGACGTGTTCAGGTGAGTGAGGAAAGAAACGCTGTGACAGTACCTGCCCTTGGCGGGGAAGCCAGCCTCAACCGCTATCTCTCGGAAATCCGCAAGTTCCCCGTGCTTACGGCTGAGCAGGAATACATGCTCGCCAAGCGTTTCCAGGAACACCAGGATCCCGAAGCAGCCGCCCAGCTGGTGACGAGCCACCTGCGTCTCGTGGCGAAGATCGCCATGGGCTATCGCGGCTATGGCCTGCCGGTCAGCGAGCTGATCTCCGAAGGCAACATCGGCCTGATGCAGGGCGTGAAGAAGTTCGAGCCCGACCGGGGCTTCCGTCTGGCCACTTACGCGATGTGGTGGATCAAGGCTTCGATGCAGGAGTTCATCCTGCGCTCGTGGAGCCTGGTCAAGATGGGCACCACGGCGGCGCAGAAGAAGCTGTTCTTCAACCTTCGCCGGATGAAGAAGAACCTCGAGGCGTTCGAGGATTCTGACCTGCATCCTGACGACGTGCGCAAGATCGCGACCGACCTCGGCGTGCCCGAGCAGGAAGTGGTCAACATGAACCGGCGCATGATGATGGGCGGCGATGCCTCGCTCAACGTCTCGATGCGCGAGGACGGCGAGGGTTCGTGGCAGGACTGGCTGACCGACGACCGCCCGCTGCAGGACGAGACCGTGGCCGACGCCGAGGAGGCTAGCTATCGCCACCAGCTGCTGGTCGAGGCGATGGACAGCCTGAACGAGCGTGAGCGGCACATCCTGACGGATCGCCGTTTGGTCGACGAGCCGAAAACGCTGGAAGAGCTTAGCCAAGTCTACAACGTCAGCCGCGAGCGCGTCCGCCAGATCGAGGTGCGCGCGTTCGAGAAGCTGCAGAAGGCGATCCAGCGGATCGCGGTGGAGCGCAAGCTGCTGCCGGCCTGACGCGGGTTGCATGAGTCATACGAAGCGGCCGGGTGGTAAGCCCGGCCGTTTTTGTTTGTGCTTCTGGTTCCCCTGTCTGCTCGTGCTGAGCTTTTTCGAAGCATGCTGCTTGGCCCAGCGTCCTTCGACAGGCTCAGGACGAGCGGAGGGTGGGGCCGGGGGGCTCACGACATATGCAGCCGGTCCGTATCCAGCGCCGCGCCCGCAAGGAACCACAAGGCGTGGCGGCCGGGGAGGAAGAAGTAGCCGCCGCCGCGCAGGGTGACGTAGCGCTGGACGGGGCATAGCTCGAGCGGGGCATTGCGGCCGAGGATGGTGAAGCGCTGGTCGGCGGTTTCGGTCGGGCCCTTGTGCATGGCGAAGGGATCGGGTTCGCATTCGAGGCCGTGGAAGGTGGGCGAGGCGAGCCAGGTCTGCTGGACGAATTCGAACTGGCGTTCGAGATCGGCGTTGAAGGCCATGAACAGCGTGCCGCGGGCGGTGTCGCCGTCCTGATCGAGATAGGGGCGGCCTCGGCGGAGCAGGCGGTGGCGGTTGCTGACTGACAGCTCCACCGGCTCGGTCGGGGCGAGGCTGTCGCGCGGGAAGGTGCGCCTGACGTGGCTGCCGAAGGGGCAGCGCAGCCCTTGCGGATCGGCGTCCTTGTAGAGGAAATCGTTCTTCCTCATCGCGTCCACCCCGCTCTTCATTGCCGGGTGGAAGGGATTGTCGATCAGCGCCGAGCCATCACGCCAGCGGCCGAGCATCTTGGCAGCGATCCATTCGCGTGTGCGGTGGATGTTGCCGTTATGCGGGTTGATGACATCGGGCTGCCGGCAGATCTCGTGCGCCTTTTCATCGAGCTGCTTGCGAAAACCCTCGACGTCCTGCGCCAGCTGGCGGATCACCAGATAGCTGCCGTTGCGGCCGAAATCGCGCGCGCGGGCGCCCTGATCGGCGAAATCGGGGTACTGTGTCGGCTGGTCGGGCGGGGGCGAGGGCAGGAGGACTTCGGGCAACATGCCCAGGCTGTCCATGCGGCGCTCGACCAGCGGGGAAGGCGGGTAGTAGCCGCGGTTGTCGGTGTAGCCGAGGATGAACTCGCCGGGTTCGACGCCATGGACCGGATCGGGCGCGCCGTGGCGGCCGGGGAAGCCGCGCACCAGTGGTTGCGAGACGCCATCGACGAAACCGAAGGGTTCTTCGGAGAGATCGTCGTTGCTAGACTGGGCATGGACGAATTCCGCGCCCTCGGCCGGCTTGGAAACGCTGTCGTTGCTGGTTCTCCATGCCTCCTTGAAGCGTTCGAGATCAAAGGCTTTCAGGCCCGTGCGGATCGAGGCTTTCTCGGTAATGCCGATGGCAGCAGCATCGCTGACGATCTGCGCGAACTTCTGCGCAGCGAGTTCGTCCTTGGCGTAGAGCAGCAGGACGACGTGGGTATCGTCGTCGCACCATTCGAGCTGCTCGGGATCGCCCAGCGCGCGCTTGCGGCTGGCGTGGGCCATGCCGAGCGAGAAGGCCGGCGGGAATCCCTGCTGCGTGCCGGGACCTTCGAGCGCCAGTTCCTTGTCCAGCCCAAGCAGGCGCAGGCCGGCGGCGGAGAAGGCGATGTTGCAGACGAAGTCCTGCGGCGGCTTGTCGCCGAAGGATACGAGATCGTCGGCGATCAGGCCTGCGAGCCACTTCTGGACGTGGGCATAGGGATGGGCGCTGCCTGCACGGCGCGGCTCGCCGAAGTTCAGGGCGACGACGCGGCTGTGCGGGTGGCGCTTCAACCCGCCGAACATCAGCGTCTGGATTTCCTCGTACTGCAACCCGTAATCGGGCCGGGGAATCGAGCCGAACAGGTCGAGCCAGGCTTCGGCGTCGGAGGGGTTGGCTTCGAGGCGGTCCTTGCAGAGCAACCCGCTGACGATCAGCGCATGCTTGCGCATGGCGGTGGTCGAAAGATCGGGGTGTGCGGCGAACCAGAACGGGGTGGGGCGCATCGAGCAGCGCGCATAGCGCTTCATGCGGTCGCCATCCTCGGCGCCCTTGAAGAAGAGCAGGCGCGTGGAGGGAAAGCCCTCCGCGTTGCTCCACACGGCGGTGACGCCTTCGGAGGCCTTGGTGATGAAGTCTTCGAGGTAGCTTTCCCAGCTGCCATCGTAGTTCGAGAAGAACACCAGCTGGCGGGTGCCGGGCAGGACGACCCAGCGCGCGGCGTGGATCGTGCCGATGGTGGCGAGGAAGCCTTTTCGCATCACCCCGATCCTGGCCATGATGGCGACGGCAGTGAAGGCAAGCGGCAGGGTCCAGCGGCGCACCCACGCGCGGCGCAGCGTGGTGACGCTGACCATGTGGTTGGGGATGACGCCGGGCGCGTTCTCGCGCGCCATCATGTCGCCGAGCGCGGCGGCAGAGGGTGTGCGATCCACCGGCGTGTTGGCGAGTTCGTCGCGGCGCAGCAGCCACGCCACCGCCGCTACAATCATCAGTGCGATGACCAGGGCGGGGAAAATGGCGCCCTTGAACAGGGCGATGCCGGTTGCGCCTCCTGCCAAACCGAGCAGGAGCGCAAGCGCATAGCCGATCGCCAGCAGGGGCCAGATCAGCCCTTGCGCATTGGCAAGCCCCTTGCCGATCCAGCCCAGCGTCCAGCGCGAGCGGGCGAAATCGAGCCACGGCGCGTCGGCGCGCTCGCAGAAGGCGAGCTTGGGTGGCTTGCGGTCGTCCAGCCTGGCGAGATCGTCCTTCAGCTCTGTCGCGACGACGCGGAACAGGCTTTGCGGGCCGTGGAGCGAGGAGCGGGCACGCTCGCGCGCGATGATTGACCGTGCCTTGGTGACGATCGCGCGATTCTCGTCGATGGTGCGCACGCCAAGGCCCGGCAGACCGACGAAAGGCAGGCCGGTCAGGCGGCGGTCAATCCAGGGCACGCGGAAGACGGCGGGGTTGATACCGTAGGCATGGCGACGCAGCAGCGGCAGGACTTCGCCGACCGCGCCGATGCCGCTGGTCAGCTTGAGCACCGGGAGCAGCAAGGGGCCGGCATGTTCGGCGATCAGATCGAGCGCGCGTCCAGCGTCGCCATCGACCGTGGCTTCGATGACGAGATGTGCCCGCTTTCCCGGTGCTTCGGGCGGGATGGCATGGATGCTGGCGAAGTGGACCACGCCGGTCTGGCGCAGGGCGCTGGCCATGGCTTCGTTCGCCGGATTGCCGAGTTCGCCGATCTCGCGCTCGATGTCGTCCACGTCGCACCATTCGGACCTGTCTCCGAAGGGGATGGCAACGGTGACGAAGTCCTGAGTGACGCTCAAAGGTTGGTTCCTTTGTGTTTACTGGCGGATGGCGGTGAAGCGCAGATCGTCCGGCAGGCCCAGGAAGGTGCCAAGGCTGGCGTTCGAGGCGGGTTCGATCCGCCCTGCGGTGGCGGCGATGGCCTCGGCAATGATCGTCCAGGCGATGCCGCGGCCATAGCACACGTGCGGACCCTGCAGCGGGCCGGAGGTGATGTAGGGACGGGCGGGATCGGGCGCGAAACGGTCCGCTTGCGGGAAGGCGGCATCGTCGTGCGCCGCAGCGGCGACCAGAGCGACGATGCGGTCACCAGCCTTCAGTTGCTCGCCGCGCCAGGTGCAATCGCGGCGGACGCGGCGAACGAGCTGGCTGGTATCAGCCAGACGCAGCATTTCGGCGATCGTCGCGTCGCGCGCTTTTGGCTCAAGCGCGGGATCGCACAGCCGCTGCACCAGCGCAGGCCAGGGAATGCCTGCTTCGCGCCCGCGCTCCGAAGCGCTGAAAGCGGCGATTTCCGAAAGGACCTTGCCGACGATCAGCACGAGCGCGCCGGTCAGTTCGAACAGGACGCTGCGTGCCTGCAGGCGGTAGTCTGCAACATCGGGGAATTGCGGCTGCACCGCGACAAGTGCGCTGAGCAGGCTGATATCAGGCGCGACTTCGGGCATGTCGAGCGCATCGTCGATGGCGGCGAGCCCGACGCTGGCGGTCTTTCCGGCGAGCCATGGAACTGCGCCGGTGCTGGTGATGATGGTCCCGAAGACATGGCCGAACAGCGGCACTTGCAGGAACAGGGCGCTCAGCGCGTCGCCCAATTCGTCCTTGCGGCGCAGAGCGGGGCCGGGTCTCGTCAGGTTCCGCGCAAACAGCAGGAGCGGCACCGGCCACGGCACCTTTTCCGGCGCAGGCACGCCCAAAACCCGCCGCGCCACGCGGTAGGAGAGCAGGAAGGCATATTCCCGGACGAAATTGATGGTCTCGCCGGTCTGCGCACCACGCTGCAGGACGTCGAGAATGTCCGACGCCTCCTTGCGTGCCATGGCAGCGATCCAGCCGCGGAAGCCCGGGTCCAGATTGGGCGGAACGCTTGGGTCCACGCCCGGAATGCGGGCATTGAGCCAGCTTTGCGCGGCATGGAGCTGGCGAAGGCGCACCTGCCGGTTGCCGTCGTTCTCACCCACCAGATAGCGCGTGCGGGGCACGACCTGTTCGAGCAGGTCATCGTACTGCTGCAGCGAGAAGGTGTCTTCCTCGCTCAACACTGCGCTGACCACCTCGTGCCTTGCGGCGGCAAAGACCCGAACGCCACCCTTGTCCAGTTCGGCGCAGCGGAGCAGCGCTGGCGCGCCCGGCTGGAACAGGCGGGCTGACGCTGCAGCAAGCACGGCCTGCTGGTTCATGCGATGCGATCCTCGATGGCGACGAGCCGGCGTTGCAGGCAAGCGAGGCCTAGTTCGTCGATCCTGCGGACGAGGTCAGCCGTCGGCACATCCTGCGCGCCCCACACTGCCATCCCGGTCTGCGCCTCAACCTCGCGGCACAGCACCAGTGCGTGCAATTCGTGCATCGCTTCTCCGCAAGAACGGCAGTGTTCGAGCGCTTCGGCGGCAAGGTCGGCGGCCTGCACCACCTTGCCCTGCGCCATGGCAAGTCGGGCGCGGGCCTCGTGCAGGTAGTAGGTCGCAGAGGTGCGGACATGCCGGAAGTGGCCCCGGGCGACCGACTCTGACAGAACGGCTTCGGCTTCGCGCAGCTGGCCCAGTTCGATCAGCGTCAGGGCAAGCCAGCTTGCACTGGCCGGCTCGAAGCCGAGGAAATGATGGTGCAGGCAATCGGCGTAGGCGCCGCGCAGTATGCCAAGTGCCCGTTCGAACCTGCCCTCGCGGTAGTGCAGGTAGCCATGGGCGAGATCGGCGAGCAATTGCGAATAGGCGTGCGCATAGCGGCGCGAAAGATTGAGCGCTTCGGCCACCCACGAACGCGCCTTGGCGATATCCCCCAGATCGGTGAGATACCACGCGCCGAAAGCGCGGGCGAGCACGTGGGGAATGACCACGACTGCACCGAAGGTCGATCCGCGCTGTCCATCGTCCAGCCTGTTTCCCAGACGTTCGATGCGCGCGATTGCAGCACGCGGACGGGCTTGCGAGAAGGCGAGATAGGCCGCGACGAGATCGGCATAAGTCCGGCGTGGCAAGCTGTCGTGCGCATCGAGATCGGCCTCGGCGCGGGCGAGCCAGGCTTCGCCCTGAAGCGGAGCGCCATCGATCCAGTCAAGCAGCGCCATGTTGATCCGTGCGACGGTGCGGATGCCCGGGCCCATGTCGACGGTGCCTTCGGCCAGGAGCGCCATGTCCTCGCGCGTGATCTGCTCTTGCGACAGCTGCTGCAGCGTGTCGAAGGCGAGCAGCGAGAAGCGCGCCCGTTCCGATGCGGCAGCGGCGGGTTCGAGGCGTGCCGCCATATCGCGCGCGCGCAGGTAAAGCTGACGCACCGAATCGATCGCCGCGAGGCTCAATGCCTGCTGGCAGGCATCCCAAAGATGCCCGAGTGCGCGCTGCGGCAGGTCGGCCTTTTCGGCGTGGGTCGCAAGTTCGGCATGGCTGGCGACCTCGGCCTCCTGCGATGACGAGGCCTGCGTGGCGAGAAGTTCGAGCGCCTTGGCATGCATCGCGGTCCGCCGCCGCCGGGGCATGGTGCGATAGGCCGCTTCCTGCACCAGCTGGTGGGTGAACCGCGCCTGGTTGGCCACGGCGAATTCCACCGCCCGCGCTTCTACCAGCCGCGCGATGGCGCTGGAAGGATTGCGGCAGACGAGTGCGGCGCCTTGCTGCAGGCGGCTCACCGGGAAGATGGGGCCAAGCGCTGCGCAGAACTGGCACAGGCGTGTCGAATCGTCGTCAAGCGCCGCGAGCCGGGCGCCGAGCAGGGCATCGAGCCGTGCCGGAATGCGTGCCGACAGTTCGGCTGGCTCGGTGCCGTCCTCTCCCTGCGCGCTGACCGCGAATTCCTGCAGTGCGAGAGGCAGGCCTTGCGCACGGTCGAGAATCCGCTCGATGGTGGCTTCGTCAAGCGGAGCGAAGCGATTGATCATCGCGACAAGGCTGCGCGCGGCGCGGGGGCCGAGCGGATCGAGGTCGATCACCTGATCGCAGCATTGGGCGAGGCTGGTGCGCGCTTCCGGCCGCGCGGCCAGAAGCATCGTCATGATGCGGCCCTCCCTGATGCCGGTGAGCACCGAGAGGGTTTCGCGATCGAGATATTGGCCATCGTCTACCAGCAGCAGCAGCGGGACGTGGACTACGGCCAGTTGAAACAGGCGGAGAATGGTCTGGGTAGCGATACGGTTGCGGTCGCCCGGAGCGAGATGGGCAAGCCACGTCTGGCCGTTGTCGATGAGGCCCTGCAGGCATTCGGCCTGGTCTGCGGTCAGCGCTGCTGCGGATGCCACGTCAGCCAGCAGGGGCTGCAACAGTTCCACCAGATGGCGGACAGGGCCGGAAAGGCAGCCGAACGGCACCGGCGCAAGCAGGGCGTTGCCCCGGACCACCAACGTCGTGACGCCAAAGCCGGCCGAGAGGCGCGCGCCTTCCAGAAGCAGGCGGCTCTTGCCCATGCCGGCTTCGCCAACGATGCACAAGGCGGCGCCAGGCTCGCCCGCAACCAGCGCCTTGACCGCGTCGAGTTGGACATCGCGGCCGATCAGGGGGCTTGTGGCGTTGCCCTTCACGGGAATGCGATCGGCACCTTCAAGGTCGATGGCGGTGAGTTCGAAGACCGCTTCGCCGCGCTGGTCGATCTCGCTGGTGATCGTGCCGAGCGGCTGCAACTGGCACGATTCGGCAATAAGCGAAACGGTGGTGGCCGAGATTGCCACGCTTGCCGGTGGCGAGAGCTTTTCGATCTGCCCGGCAACGTGCGTGGCATGGCCCACGACATCGAGGATGCTGCCGAAATCGTTGTCCTGGCGGCGCAGCAGGATCGGCCCGGAATGGAGGCCGACGCGCGCGCGCGGTGCCGGGAGAATGCCCGATGGCCCGGTGCGCATGCGCTCGACAATGGCCCGTGCGGCAAGCGCGGCGCGCAAGGGGTGGTCCTCCACTGCCGGATGCACGCCGAACACGGCCATCACGCCATCGCCCTGCACGCGCACGACCATGCCGTCGAAATCGTGGATGGCGTTGCGGATGAGCGTGATCGTGCTGTCGAGAACATCGCGGGCGTCTTCCGGATCGAGCACGGAGATAAGCCGGGTGGAGCCGACGATATCGGCGAAGAGCACGGTCGCAAAGCGCACGGCCTCGACATCACCGGACAGCGAGGGCGCCCGCCCGTTCGCTTCCCCGGCAATCGGCTGCACCGGTTGTCCGGTGGCAGTATCGAGTCCCTCGGCCCGCACCTTGTTGTCTTTCGCCCCCATGACAGTCCGGTCGAATCCCGCGCCGAACCGACTGACAATGGCAGATATTCAGTTTGTTGCCTGAATCGCAACGAGAATCGGCAGAGGCGTTCGGCATGTGCTTTCGCACTGCCGGTCATGACAGGCCGATGATCTGATGGCTGCGCGCCATTCCCGAGCGTTCGGGGATGCGTTGCAGTTGCGCCCGGGTAAAGCCATCGCGGCGCAGCGGCAGCGGCGTGCCGTCAAGGTCGTAGCATGGCAGGGCCTCGCCCTCGCGCGAGACGCGGATCGACCAGCCCCAGCGCCGCTGGTCGCACGCCAGCCCCAGGAAGGCATCGCATTGCAGCATCAGGCAGGGCGGGCGCAGTCCACCCCGCGCCGCAAGCACGCGCTCGACATCCCCGTCCGAAAGCGAGAAGCGTGCGACATCGCAATCGTCCTGCCGAGGCAGGGGATCTGAACCGGTTGGCGTCACGATCTGCAGCGACGGGCGCAGGATCGCCTCGCCCACGCGCCGGAATTCGACCTGCAGGGGGCCGGGGCCGGATTTCCAGATGAGATAGCGCTGCATTGGCCTCGATGGTTCGTGACCGGCAATCAGGCCGGAAACGGTCGGAGTGTCGGGCCGCTCTCTATGCCGCCCGCCCGCATGAGGCGTCCGTTGGCCAGCGCACCGGCCCCTTGTGATTTGGCGCACATTCACTAAGCCTCGGCCGTGAGATGCCGCGGGAACGGTGATATCAATGTCCAGTTCGATCCTAAAGGTGCCGGATGATGTCCAGGCAGTTCTTGCTCTTCACGGGCGGCAGATGCGCGTGCGCAAGGGGCAGGTCCTGCTCGCGGTGGGCCTGCCTGCGAACGACGTCTACGTCGTTCTGGAAGGCAGCGTCAGTGTCTCGCTCGTCTCGGCGCAGGGGCGCGAAACCGTGCTCCGCGCCATCGGTCCGCGGGAAATGTTCGGGGAACTGGCCGCGATCGACGGGGAGCCGCGCTCGGCCGACGTGGTCGCGGTAGAGAACAGCACGCTGCTGGTCATTCCCGGGCCGACCTTTGCCGGCCTGCTGGGCGTGGAGCCGGTCCTGTCGCTGTGGCTGGCACGGTACCTCTCGCACCAGGTTCGCTATCTGACCAACCGCATCTACGAGCTTTCGACGATGGGCGTCGGGCCGCGCCTGCAGGCCGAATTGCTGCGGCTGGCAGGCGAGCCGGATCAGGCCGGTGCCGCCACGATCAATCGCATTCCGACGCAGGCCGAACTTGCCGCCCGCATCGGCACGAACCGCGAAACCGTGACGCGCGAATTCTCGCTGCTGATCAAGGAAGGCCTCGTCACGCGGGAGGGTCGGCGCATCGTCGTGCCATCGGTGGCGCGGCTTGCCGACCGGCTGCATCGTTATTCGCAGAGCAGTTGACGATCCCATCAGCGAAGACGTTGCCAGATCGGGTGCGGCGCGGATAGGCTGGGGCCATGCTCGAGGACCTGAAGAACCCCCGCACCACGACTGGCCGACGCTCCGGAATCATCGGGCGCATTGGCTGGGTTCTTGCCCGGCTGATTGCCGCCTTCCTGTTCATCTCGGTGGTTCAGGTGGTGATCTACAAGTTCGTGCCGGTGCCGATCACGCTGACCATGCTGATGGACGATCATTCCATCACCAAGGACTGGACTCCGCTTGGCGACATCGACCGCGACATGGTGGCGGCGGTGATTTCGGGCGAGGACGGCAAGTTCTGCCAGCACAACGGCTTCGATCAGGAAGCGATGATGGAGGCCTTCCGCCGCAACCAGAAGGGCGGGCGCATCCGGGGCGGCTCGACGATCAGCCAGCAGACCGCCAAGAACGTGTTCCTGTGGCAGGGCGGCGGCTATTTCCGCAAGGGGCTGGAGGCCTGGTACACCGTCCTGATCGAGACGATCTGGGGCAAGCGCCGGATCATGGAAGTCTATCTCAACGTCGCCGAGACCGGGATCGGTACGTATGGCGTCGAGGCCGGTGCGCAGCGCTATTACGGCAAGAGCGCGCGCAAGCTGAGCGCGGTCGAAGCCGCCCGCATCGCCGCCGTCCTGCCGCTGCCCAAGCAGCGCGAGGTCAACGGCGCAGGCGGCTTCACCCGGCGTCATGGCAATGCGATCGCGCGGCGGGTGGGCGTGGTGAAGAACGACGCGCTGGATGCCTGCGTCTATAATTGAGGATTGGTGGCGGCGCGGCTAGTTGCAGTGATGCATGTACGTCCGGTCTGGGTGAACCGACCGGATGGACTGAATGTCGTGTTTGGGGTGGAAAATTGACATTCGTTGTGGCCTAAAGTGCTGATGAAAGGGCAACCCGCAAAGCGCGAATACTGGATCGCGTCCGAGCCTCGCGGCACGGCACTCGAAGCCCTCCTAAAATACTGCGCCACAGTAGGAAGCTACTGCTCACTCGTGGACCAGTTTCCGAGCAGCAAAAAGGGACGAGAAGCGAGGGAGCGGTTCCTCACGGAAGCAAAGCCACACATGCTGGGGATCGACAATGTAAGCACTTGGCCCGGCAGCGGGGTGATAAAGGGGACAATGCCTCTCTGGAGGTTTGCAATGAGTATTGGTCTGTTGGACCTGCTGATTGAGCAGTCAAAGGGACTGTATGATTTTCAAGCGCCAAAACTACCGGAAGACTTGGCGGTTTATCGAAGCGATGGATCGGTGCTGCTTGGTTCCGTGGCGCACGAACACTTAGGGTGGATGAACCTCACTGTCGGCGAACAAGCTGATCCGCAGTTGGGTCTTGTTGAGCTTCGACCAAAGGTAAGCTGAAGGTTCGATCTGGCGTCGTGTCCGGACAGGCAGCTTTTGAACTGTTGGCGGCGCTAGCTGCCATCGGATTTTCCGCCACCAAGCCAGCCCTGAGACAAAAAACGCGGGGTGAGTTGCCCCACCCCGCGCCATTTCATTCAACCGTGCAGGCTAATCAGAAGCCGACGCTGATCGAGCCGATCACCGTGCGCGGTGCGCCGATCTGGGCGAAGGGCACGCTGGTGGTCGAGGTTGCGGTGCCGCTGAAGCCGCCGACGTAGACTTCGTCGAACACGTTGAGGACGTTCAGCTGGAAGAACGTCTTGTCATTCAGGCCGAGGAACTCGAGGCTGACCTTGGCGTCGAGATCGACCAGCGTGTAGGCCGGGGTCTTGTTCGGATAGACCACCGAACCGCCCGAGGTGATCGGCAGGTTCTGGTCGTTGACGTAGCGCGGACCGGTGCGCTTGGCCTGGACGCCGAGCGAGACCGGGCCGATTTCACCCTGGGCGCGGGCGCCGAAGGTGTAGACCGGCGCGCCGCCTTCCCGCTTGCCGGCAGTCTGGGCGAAGACCGGGGTGGTCACGCCGCCCGAAGTCGTCTCGCCGACGACCACGTTGTTCTTGATCTTCGACTTCAGGTACGAACCGAACAGGTAGAGGCTGAACTGGTCGATCGGCATGAACGAGATCGAGCCATCGATGCCGTACTTGTCGACGCGGCCGAGGTTGCGATAGATCGTCGCGTCGAGATCGACGTCGTAGGCCGAGGCCAGACGGTTGTTGTAGATCGTCCACCAGCCCGAAGCCTGCGCCTGCACCCGGCCCGAACGGACGCGGAAGCCGAGGTCGAAGTTGTGCGAGGTTTCGGGTGCGGGCTTCGCTTCAGCACGATCCGGAGCGTAGAAGAACGACTGGTAGAGGTTGTCCGTACCCGGCACCTGCAGACCCTTCGAGTAGTTGCCGAACACGCTGGCGCTGGCACCGATGCGGTACGTGAAGCCGGCGGTCGGCAGCGGCTTCGAATAGTTGAAGATGCGCTGCTGCGGACCCTGGAAGGTGGTTGCCGCGTCATACGTGGCGTTGGCTGCATCGGTGCCGAAGCAGGCGACGTTGCCGCTTGCCGAAGTGGCAAAGCAGTAGTTGGTCAGGTTGCGGCGGAAGAACGGCATGCGCACGCCGGCGGTGACCGTCAGATCCTTGAAGTCGCCGCGGTATTCGCCCGAAACCTGATGCAGGATGGCATAGGACAGGCGGTTGCGCTTCTGCAGGCTCGAACCGTCCTTGGCGAGGATCGGGTTGTCGACCGGGAAGTAATCGGCGCCGAAGCCGTTCTGGGCGAGCAGACCCGCTTCACCCGTCTGCCGGTGACGGCCGCGATCGTACGAATAGGCAAGGCGGACGGTGTTGTTGTCGTCGATATCGTAACGCAGCGACGAGATGACGCCGAGGCGCCAGGTCTGGGTCTGGCTGGGGCTGTGGACGCGAACGCGATCGAGGATGTCACCGTCGCCGTTGATGTCGACCCCGGCGAAGTAGTTCGGGTTCGAACTGGAGCCCTGGATGAAGCCTGAAAGGCCTTGCGGGGTGAGGCCTTCGCTGGCGATCAGCGTGCCGCCGCCGTTGGCCTTGGTGTACTGGATGCTGGGATCGACGGTCAGCACGAGGCCGTCGGCCAGCGTGAAGCGCGAATTGATGCGGATGTTGCCGGTGTTCGAGGGGTTGTAGCGGTAGTCGAAGGCCGAACCGCAGCTCGTGGCAGCATCGGCAACGCCAGCGACGCCAGCAGGCACGGTGCAGCGCGCAGTCTTGATGTCACGCTCGGCCTTGGTGTCGGGGAAGGTGTCGCTGCGCAGGTTGACCGAACCGAAGAAGTTGTTGCGGTTGCGGTTGTAGTGACCGGCGATCGAGATGAAGTCGCCATTGTCGCCCAGCGGCTGGTAGATGCGGGCGTTGATCTGCTTCTTGTTGATCTCGCCGATGCCGCCGAAGATCGTGTCGTTGGTGGCAGAGCTGGCGGCGATGAACGCGCGCAGGCCCGAGGCGTTGAGGTTGCCGGTGTCGATCGAGCCGAACACGCGCATGAAATCAAAGCGCCCGGCCGAACCGACCATGCGCACGCCGAAGTCTTCGGTCGGCTTGCGGGTGCGGTAGTTCACGGTTGAACCCGAAGCGGCAGCAGTCGGGCTATCGACATCGGTCGAGCCGAGGTTGACGTTCACCTGCTCGATCAGCTCGGGATCAAGCTGCTGGTTCGAATAGAGCGCATAGTTGCCGGTGTCGTTCAGCGGCAGGCCGTCGAAGGTCTGCGAGATGCGGGTGCTGTCGAAGCCACGGATGGTGAGCGTGCCGCCGGCCGAACCGAACGGGTCGTTGTTCTGGAAGCTGACGCCCGGCACGAGGTTAATGATGTCGTTGATCGACTGGCCGGGAGCCTGGCGGCTGATGATGGCCTGGTCGAGCACCTGCTTGGCGCGGGTCGTGTTCGGCGTTTCGACGCCTGCGACCGACTTGGCTACGGTGCCCGTGACGATGATCGGTTGTTCGAAGTCGACCGAGCCGGTCGACTGGGCGTGGGCTGCGCCGGCCATTGCGACGCTACCGAGAGCAATGGTCGACGCTGCGACCAGGAACTTCATCTGCATTATCTGACCCCGTTACATGGCGCCGTGCGGCGCGGTTTGTGGCGTGGTTGATTCCCCGCCGTATGCTTAGGCCGGAGCGGGAATCACCCGGTGCGCCGAACCTTCGCGAGCGGCCTTAGCGGCCCTTGCGATGGCTCCAAACCGGTCTCAGGTGACACTATAATGACGAGGTTACGACAGTGCGGCGGCTTTGTTTGCGACTGCGTAAAAAACTGTCGCGAAGGTTGCCTGCGCATATCCAAAGATTGCGCAGATTGCTCACTTTAGTCTGTTTTTCGGAAGTCGTGGCGATGTTGCAACACATAACAAAAATTGTTGCATCGCAGCGAAGTGCGCCGCCTCAACGGCTCAGGCGGCTTCGCGTTCCTGCGGTGCGATGAAAGCGGTCAACAGCCAGCGGTGATCGCCTTCGCAGCCCAATGCGGTAAGCTTGCCAGAGGCGAAAGCGCCGGTGTCTATGCCGATGCGGTTATGCCTCAGGACCGGTTCGTCGGTGATGGTGTGGCCATGCACGACGAGGTGCCCGTGCGGTTCGGCATGATCGAGGAATTCGCGGCGAATCCAGCGCAGATCCGACGGCATCTGCCGGTCAAGCGGTACGCCAGGGCGAATACCGGCGTGGACGAACAGGTAATCGCCGATGACGATCTGGTTTTCCATCGCCTGCATGAAGGCAACGTGTTCGGGTGGAACCAGCGCGTTGGCCCGATCGATGATCTCCTCGAGATTGCCCCGGCTGTATTCTTCGCCACGCAGCCCATAGCTGAACAGCGTTTCCCGGCCACCGTGGCGCAGGAAATGGCGCATGGTTTCCTCGTCGCGCAGGCTTCCGAGCATCATCTCTTCGTGGTTGCCGGCAAGGATACGCACCTTGCCCGTGGCCATGAGCTGCATGGCCCGTTCAATCACGCCGCGGCTGTCCGGGCCACGATCGACCAGATCGCCCAGGAGGATAAGCGTCGTATCGGCAGGCCCACGTGCGGCGTCGTCGGCGTCGATCCGCGCGAGCAGCTGCTCGAACAGGTCAAGCCGTCCGTGGATGTCGCCAATTGCATAGACGCGCTGCCCGGCAGGCATGGACGCCTGCGGCGGCAGGGGCTCTTCGACGACAGGAGATGAAAACAGCGAGCGAAGCTTGTTGAACATGGATCCTCGTTAGCGCGCGATATGGCCCCGGCCTGTTCATCATGCAACACCTTTGCCATCCGATACGTTGCAGAGGCCCTCCAGGCTTGCCGCAGCCTCGCCCGGTCAGCGCAAGTAGAAGTCGATGGTCGTGACCACCCGGACCTTCTTGTAGGGCGTGTCCGAGACGCCCCAGCCCCCGCCATCGCCATCGCGCGCGGTGATCTCGAAATAGCCTTGGCTCGCGGTCTTGATGCCGTCGACCGAAGCGCCACTATCGCGCGCGAACTGTTCGGCGGCGGCGCGTGCGTCCTTGGTGGCGGCAGCGACCATCTCGGGCTTGATCGCGTTGAGGCGCGTGAAGGTATAGGCCATCCCTGAGCCTTCCTCGAGCATCACGCCGCGCCGGACCAGATCGAACTGGCGCTTCACAGCCCGTTGCGCCCGGGCGATGTCGGTGGTGCGCAAGGTCATGCGCTGGCGGACCGAGAAGCTGACGACACCGTCGCTGGTCATGGTCTGGACGTTGACCCCGGTCGGCTGCAGCGCTTCTGCGGGAAAGCCGAGCTCGCCGAAGAAGGCCTGGATCGACTGGCTGTCGCGGTCGACGCTGGCCTGTGCGCTGGCAAGGTCGGGCGCGGTGGCGGAATAGGCCAGGGTCCAAGTGGCAAGGTCGGCGGTCACCTCGCGCTCGGCGAGCCCGCGCACGGTGACAGAGCGATCAGCGACCTTGGCGCGGCGGAAACCATCGCCGATGAACCAGCCGCCGGCGACCAGTCCAGCTGCGAGGATCGCCACCGGCAGGAGCGCCATTCCGCCTTGCGGCAGGATGCGCGCGGGCGACCCTTGGGTTTCGATCCTGTCATCGCTATCTTCACCCTGCATCGCCACCTCCCGGGCTTGTGTGCCTGCGACAAGTTGTGCGATTCTATCGATGAACTGTTTTTGAACGGAATGCCTAGCCGTGACCAAGTTTCTCCATACCATGATCCGCGTGACCGACCCGGACGCGACAATCGCCTTTTTCGAACTGATCGGTCTCAAGGAGACGCGCCGCTTCTCGAGCGAGCAGGGCCGCTTCACACTGATCTTTCTGGCTGCACCGGGCCAGGAGGGCGTGGCCGAAGTGGAATTGACCTACAACTGGCCGCCCGAGGATGGGTCTCCAGCCGAAGTCTATGACGGCGGGCGCAATTTCGGCCACCTCGCCTATCGCGTCGACAATATCTACGAGACCTGCCAGCGCATCATGGACGCAGGCCACATCGTGCATCGCCCCCCGCGCGACGGGCACATGGCTTTCGTGAAGTCGCCCGACGGCATTTCGATCGAACTGCTTCAGGAGGGTCATCTCCCGCCCCAAGAGCCTTGGGCCAGCATGCCGAACACCGGCACCTGGTAAGCCCCCCTATCCTGCACCAGCCAAAGCGGCGTCCGGTTCGGTCCGGGCGCCGCTTTCTTTTGTCCGCCGATGGTTTTGGCGGGGGTGGATGAAAAGGGTGAGGCACCTGCCCAAAAGGGCGTTGACTCCATGTTGCTGTGCAGCATTATCAATCCCGGACAGGCGTCATGGAATGGCCAAAAGGCCGCGCCGGTCGAAGGGGTATTGCTGACAAACTAACGTCTGTCGCGCTGACGCGACCGGGCCGGAGACACTGCTGTCTTCGGCTGGCGGGAAAGCTTTGCCTTTTCATCTGGGCCGTTCGCGCGGCGGCCTGGCCATGTTGCGGTGCAAGGTGGCGAGGATGCGCAACGAGATTGGGGATGGATGCACGGGGAGAAGCGAGGGCCGAGCCAGACTTGCCTGGCCGAGCCATAACAGGGGGTTGACGAGATGAAAAAGCAGATCGGGTTCAAATCGAAAGCCATGCGGGCGCTGGGCGTTTCAACCATCCTTTCCACGATGGTCCTGCCCGCAATCGCCCATGCCGCCGACGAGCCGCAGGAAGCCGCCGCTCCCGCTGCCGAACCGCAGGCCGCCGAAGAGCAGGGTCTGGGCGAGATCGTGGTGACGGCGACGCGCACGGCCACTTCGATCCAGAAGGTTCCGATCTCGATGCAGGCCTTGAGCGCCGACACGCTTGGCCAGCGTCAGGTCAAGGGCCTGACCGATTTTGCCTCGCTGCTCCCCTCGGTCACCTTCGCCGGCATTGGCCCGGGCCGCAACACCCCCTATTTCCGCGGCATCGTGCCGGCAGGTGGCGGGCGCGAATCGGTCGGCTACTACATCGACGACATTCCGATCACCGGCACCGGCCTGCCCGACATCATGGCCTATGACCTCGAGCGCATCGAGGCGCTTTCGGGTCCGCAGGGCACGCTCTATGGCGCAGGTTCGCTGGCCGGCACGATCCGCTTCATCACCAAGAAGCCGACGACCGACAAGTTCGAGTTTGGCTATGATGCCGAGGTCAACAAGTACGGCAAGGGCGATTTCGGCGGCCAGTACCAGAGCTACATCAACGTGCCCGTTACCGACACGCTGGCGATCCGCGCGATGGGCTTCTACCGGCGTGACGGCGGCTACATCGACAACACGCCCAACAACGGCAAGTTCAACGATGGCAGCCCCTCGGTCCTGACGCTGGGCGACGACAACCCGAACACCAGCTACACGCTCGACAACTCTTCGATCGCGCAGGACGATTACAACACCATTGAAGGATACGGCGGGCGCCTGCAGGTGCTGTGGCAACCGTTCGATGGCTGGGACATCATGCCCCAGATCACCGCGCAGCAGCAGATCGCCAACGGTTACTTCGGTTTCGATCCGCGCGTGGGCGACCTTGAGGTCCACGACTACGACAAGACCAGCCAGAACGACAGGTTCTACCAGGCCGCGCTGAGCATCCACGGCCACATTGGTGATTTCGATCTGGTTTCTGCGACCGGTTACTATCAGCGCCAGATCAAGCTGCTGAACGACTACACCTACTACACCGTAACCTATGACGGCTTCGGCCCGGGCTACGAGAACTACCTCCAGTTCTTCAGCAAGGACGGCTGCACCGGATCGGGCGCAACGCTGAAATGCACCAACCTGATCAACCCGACGCAGTATTACAGCGGTCTGCGCAACGAGCGGAAATTCACGCAGGAAATCCGGCTGACCACGCCCAAGTCCTGGCCTTTCGACGTGACGATCGGTGGCTTCCTCCACCACCAGACCAACGAGATCAACAATGACTACGGCATCCATGGTCTTGCCGACATCGTCGGCTATACCATGTCCGGTGGCGGCGACAGCAACCCCGCCGGCTTCGGCATTCCGGTCAGCCAAGGCGGCACGATGGTGCTCGGTTCACCTGCGGTGAAGCGCGATGCCTTCTACCTGAGCGAGCAGACCAACCACTGGAAGGACTACGCGGTCTTCGCCGAAGGGCATTACAACATCACCCCCGAACTGAAGCTGACCGGCGGCATCCGCTATTTCTGGACGCGATTTGACGTGACCGGGTTTGGCGGTGTTGCGGCATCGGCGCAGAATGCACCGTCGATCTTCCTGCCGACCAACTCGGTCGGCTGTCCGCTGCCTCTGCCGGCCGAACGCCTGCAGTGCCGCAACTTCAATCGTCTCGATCCGCTCAGCGTCGGACGCTATCGCGAGCAGGGCGAGACGCACAAGGTTGCGCTGAACTGGCAGTTCCAGCCGGACAAGATGATCTATGCAAACTACTCGACCGGGTTCCGTCCGGGGGGCTTCAACCGACCCTTGCGCATTCGCGCCTCGGGCGGGTTGCCGCAGGTCATCGTGGCTGCACCGCCTTTCAAGTCGGAAGAGCTGACCAATTTCGAGCTGGGCTTCAAGGGAACCTGGAACAACATGTTCCGCCTGAACGCAGCGGTCTATCTCGAGAAGTGGAACAACATCCAGTATTCGGTGGTCGTTGCCGGCGCACAAGGCGCGGGCTACACCGGCAACGCCGGCAAGGCTGAGGTCAAGGGCATCGAGTATGACGCCGATCTCAAGCTTGGCGCGGTCACGATCTCGACATCTGGCGCGTTCAACGACGGCAAGCTGAAAGGCAATTTCTGCAACTTCATTGCAGACCGGACGGCGCTTACCATCACGCAGCTGGCGACCTGTGCCGTGGGCACGCCGGTTCCTGGCACCAACGGACAGACTCCTTCGGTTGCTGCAATCGATGGTACCCGCTTGCCACGTCAGCCGAAGTTCAAGGGCACTACTTCTGTGCGCTATGACGGCGATTGGGGCGACAAGGACTTCTACGTTCAGGGTGCGGCGCTTTACCAGACAGGGGCGACGCAGGACCTCAACGTCGACCAGAACGCGCTGTACGGAAACACGCCGGGCTTTGTCAGCTTCGACTTCTCGGCCGGGATCAAGACCGAAAGCTGGACGCTCGACGTGTTCCTCCAGAATGCTTTCGACAAGCGCGGGCAGCTGACCAAGAACACCTTCTGCTCGATCGACTTCTGCTCGGGATCGTCGCGCACCTTCATCATCAAGCCGCAGTTCTTCGGCATCCGCTGGGGCCAGAAGTACTGAAGTTTCAAACACTTTATCCTGCGTAAGGAACCTGAGGCCCCCGCGGGAAACCGCGGGGGCTTTTTTGGGGTGGTGGGATATGGCGTGGGAGCGATGGATGCGGTGTGCGTCGCTGGCGCCATGGACCCCGGCCTGCGCCGGGGTGACGATCCCTTTTGACTCGTTGAGACAATTGCCGTCACCCCGGCGCAGGCCGGGGTCCATTGCCTCGCTGCATTCGCAACGGTTGGACTATCAGCCCGCAGGCGCGTCGGGATAGCTTTCCAGCACCGGACCCAGCGCTGCCTTGAGTGGGGCAAGCCACGGCTCGTAGGGCTTCCACGCCTGGAGCCCATCCTTGAAGATCGGCTGGCGGACCTGTTCGGAACTCGCCGTGCGCACGGCGCGCTCGGTCTTGTAGAATTCGAGACAGGCGGGATCGAACGGAATGCCAATGTAACTCAGCAGGCGCCGCACTTCGGCTTCGGTATCGGCGACCATGCGCTCGTAGATCACGCGATGGACGTGGCCGGGCGCTTGCGCATCCCACTTTGCCATCAGGTTGACGTAGTCGGCGTAGTAGCGACCGATGTCGGTCAGGTCATAGGTGAAGGTCTGGCCGCGCGCGAAATGCTGCTTCCAGCCGGAAAAGCAGCAAGACAGCGGGTGGCGCCGCGCATCGACCACCTTGGCGTTGGGCAGGATCAGGCGGATCAGGCCGACATGCTGCCAGTTGTTCGGCATCTTGTCGATGAACAGTGGCCGATCGGTCTGGCGGTGAACGCGGGTGCGCTCGATGTACTCCTCGCCCAGCCGCAGCCGGTCTGCCGGGGTGAGCGAGGCTATCATCGTGGCGAAATCGGCGAACTCGCCCTCGTCGACGCGCGATTGCAGGCGCGCGCCGATCATCATCAACTCGGGCAGTTCCATCGTGCCTTCGACCATCGGATGGCTCGACAGGATCTGCTCGACCAGCGTCGAGCCTGAGCGCGGCAGGCCGACGACGAAGATTGGATCGGGCGCAGGGCAGCCACCTTCGCCCAGGGTGGCAATGAAGGCGGCGGTGAAAGTCTGCTTCGCGGCCTGCACTTCGGCGCTGAACGCATCGGCATCGTGGAGGATCATCGTGCGACGCAGGGCATTGCCCTTGTCGTAGTGCGCGAACGAGGGTGCGGCGTCCTTCGCGTCCTCGAAGGCCTTGCCGAGCGAGAAGTGCAGGTGGAAGACGTCCTCCTTGCGCTCTTCAACCGCATCCGAGAGCGAAGCGAGGGCGGATTCCATGGTGGCGATGTCGTCTGGCCCGAGCTTCACCGTCTTGAGATTGGCAAGGCTCCACCACGCTTCGCCCATGGTCGGCTGGCGGGAGACGGCGGCGCGATAGGCCTCGACCGCCTCGGCCTGCTGCCCCAGCGTCTTGAGCACGTGGCCGAGATTCTGCCAGACCTGCGGCTGGTCCGGGTCTGCGGCGAGCAGTTCGCGATAGAGACCCGCAGCGCGTTCCTGATGTCCGAGCCGCACCAGCACCGAGGCAAGGATCAGCTTGTGCCCCGGCGAAGGGATCGGCGAGGCCTGCAGCACTTCGGCATGATCGAGCGCTTCTGGCAAGCGGTTGGTCTGGAGCAGCAGGCGGATCAGGAAATCGCGCGCCAGATCGAAGCCGGGGGCGCTGGTCACGGCTTGTTCGACGCGCGCGATGGCGGGCGTCATCTCGCCCTTGCGCCAGGCGATTTCACCATGGAGGCGCAGCGCGGGTGGGTCGTCGCCTTCGCGGGCGAGGCGTTCGGCGAGCATCCGGTCCGCACTCTCGAGATCGCCGTCCTGGACGGCGAGCGCCGCCTTGAGCAGGCCCGTATCGCGCGAGGATGCGTGGACGCCGGACAGATCTGCGCGCCATGCTTCGTCGGCGCGGCCAGCCTTGCGCAACTGCCGCGCGAGGAGGAACCAGCCGCCGGCGATGCCCGGCTGCAATTGGGTGAGCGCCTGCAGTGCTGCGATGGCGCGCGGCGTGTCCTTCGCTTCGGCAGCGGCTTGGCCCAGTTCCCACAGCACGGCGGGGACCCGACCATTGCCGCGGGCGAGGGCATCGAGCTTTGCCACTGCCTGCTTGCCCTTGCCCATGCGACGCAAGGCGCGGGCGGCGAGGAATTCTGCGGGCGGAAAGCCGGGCGCCTGCCGCAGCACGGCTTCGGCAGCTGACAGCGCCTTGTGCGGCGCGATTACGAGCAGCGCTTCGCCCTCGGCGAGGGCTTGCTGGGGCGAGGGCGCGCGCAACTGCTGGATCATGGTGCAAGCCTAGTCGGCACCGATCCTTTGCGGTGTACGCAAATCGGCGCAAGCTGCGATGACCTCGGCCCGGCTCCGCAGCCCATGTGCCGCGATCCAGCCGGTTACCTGCGCCACGGCGAAGCTGACGCCATAGAGGTTGCGGCGAGGTTCGACGCCGGGGATCGGGCGCGGGTAGCCTGAGGCGATGACCATGAGGCGGTCGGGAGAAAGGCGCGGCTGGCCGCGCGGCAGGTCCCAGTCGAGGCCGACGCCGAGGACCTGAGGCAGGCATCCCGGCCAGCAGGGCTGTCCCTCGGCCTCGCAAGCAGCGACGATCAGCGCGCCACGGTCTGCTGCTTCCTCGGCAAGCAGGGCGAAGACCTCGGCATGGGTGGGGTTGGCGGTGCCGAGGCTGAGGTTGATCAGGTCGCATTCGGCTTCGAGCGCCTGCCGGATGCCCGTCGCCAGTGCGCGGGCCGAGGCGCGAAGGCCATCGCGGAAGACGCGGATGGTCAGGATCTCGGCGTCGGGCGCAAGCTCCTGGATTGCGGCGGTGACGGCGGTGCCGTGCCCAAGCTTGTCGACCGTCTCGAGCGGGTCGGTCAACACCGTGCCATCGGCGAGGACCGAGCACCCCGGCAACAGCCGTGCCGCCTCGATGTGCGGGTGGGTGGGGTGGACCCCGCTGTCGATGACAGCAACCTTAGCCATGGGCGGTGACCTGCGGTTCCCGGCGCGCCTTGCCGTTCTCGAGCCGGATCACGTGGTCTGCCATCTCGGCCAGCGCTGGCTTGTGCGTGATCACGATCAGCGTGGCATGGGGCAGGGCGCGTCGCAGGCCGAGCGCGACGAGGCGTTCGGTTTCCTCATCCAGCGCGGCGGTGGGCTCGTCGAGGATCAGCACGTCGGGCTGGCGCAGCAGGGCGCGGGCAATGGCGATGCGGTGGCGCTCGCCCGCTGAAAGCGCGAGGCCGCGCTCGCCGGTGCGGGTGGCGAGGCCTTCGGGCAGGCGGGCGATCAGCGGGTCCAGTCCGGCGGCAGAGGCGGCGGCGGCAATGTCATCGGACGTAGCGTCGGGCCGGGCGAAGGCGATGTTCTGCGCGATCGAGGCGTTGAACAGGAACGGGGCCTGATCGACCAGCAGGACGCGCGCGCGCAGGTCGGTTAGCGACAGCTCGCGCAAGTCGGTGCCGTCGATGGTGACGCTGCCCGCGACGGGATCGAGAAAGCGCACCAGCAGGTCTGCCAGCGTGGACTTGCCCGCGCCAGAGTGGCCGAGGATGGCCGTCAGCGAGCCAGCCGGGATGGTGAGGCTTGCTTTGTCCAGCACCGGTTCGCGGCCGTGATGGATGGTCACGCCTTCGAGGCGGATTTCGCGGGCGACCAGTGGCAGCGGCCATGGCTTTTCGACCTCGGTCACTTCGGGCGCGGTATCGAACAGTTCGAAGATGCGGGCCAGCGCCACGCGCGCAGTGGCGAGACTGGCGGTGAGGCCCATCAGTGCCTGCACCGGGGCGAGCAGGCGGCCATGGTAGGTGATGAAGGCGACGAGCGCACCCACCGTCATCGTGCCGTCGATGATCTGCTTGCCGCCATAGAGGATCACCGCCGCGCTCGATGCCGTCACGATCGTGCCGGGCAGTGCGCCGGTGAGGTACGAGGTGGTCTGCATGCGTAGCATCGTGCCGACAAAGCCGCTGTTGGCGCGGGCGAAGCGGCTGGCTTCGTGATCCTCGGCGCCGAGCGCGTTGACCGTGCGCATGCCGAGGATCGTGTCGGCCAGCAGGCTGCCGATATCCGCGCCACGTTCGCGCATCTGCTGGGTGAGGTCGGTCATGCGGCGCTGGAAGTGGAGGAAGCTCACTACCGCAAACGGCACTAGCACCGTGCCGACGAGGAACAGCTTCCAGTCGAGCCATAGCATCATGCCGACCGAGCCGGCGAAGAACAGCATGTTGCTCAATACTGAGAGCAGGGTGTCGCCCGCGACGCGCTGGACATCCGAAACGTCCGAATTGAGCCGCGACATGAGGTCGCCCAGGCGGAAGCTGCCGTAGAAGCGCGGGGAGAGGCGCTGGAGGTGGCGCAGCAGCGCGACGCGCATGTCGAACAGCATCTGCGCCGAGAGCGAGACATAGCGGTAGGATACCAGAGCATTGACGGCAAAGCCGCCGACCGTTGCGCCCATCATCAGGGCGGCGATCCTGACCAGCATGTCCCAGTCGCGCTTCAGCAGCGCCTCGTCGATCATCAGCTTGGAGATCCACGGTTGGGCGAGCGTGAGGCCAGTGGCGATGAGGCTGCCGAGGAGGACCAGCACCAGCCTGGGAGCGTAGGGCTTCAGCCATGGCCAGAGGCGCTTGTAAGTGCTCCAAGGCGCGATTTTCGGCGCTTCGCTCATGCGGCCTGCTCGCGGCGGACGAGATCGAAGCCGTGAAGTGCAAAGCGAGGTTCGGGGAGCCTTGCGAGCAGCGCGGTGGTCTGATCGTAACCGGCCCGGGCGGCGGCGTACTGGTCATGCCACCATGGCCCTGCACCACCATTGGCGTAGAACGGCAGCGACAGTTGCAGGTGGCGGCGCAGCGAGGCGAGCAGCAGGGAGTGGTAGTGGGTTGCGAGCATGGTCGGGTCCTCGCCCCGCTCAAGTGCACCGATGACGGCGGCGGCAAGGATGCCCTCGCGCGCAGCTTGCGCGGTGCCGTCGCCGCAGATGGGGTCGAAGGCGATGGCGGACGTGCCGCAGGACAGCCAGTCGTTTCCGGCGAGTTGGGCCAGCATGCGTGGGCTGGTGTCGAACCGGCCGCCCGAAAGTTCGAGTGCGTCGATCAGCGGGCCGATCAGCGGCGCATCCTGCGTCAACGCTTGTGGATCGCCGCCGACGGCCAGCAGCCACGCTTGGCCGAAGCCATCGGGGATCAGGAACAGCCAGCCTGCGTCGACCGCCTCGATCCAGCAGGTGCGGACGGGGGCATCTGCTTTCAGAGTGACCCGCGCCGTCGCTGAAATTCGCTCACCGAAGCGCAGCATCTCGCCGCAGGAAAACGGTGCCATCGCCTCAATCGTGAAAGCTGTGTGCACCCGCCCCGGATCGCACAGGCCAGCCGGATCGAGCGCCGCGGCAAGGTCGTCCTTCGAAACTACAACCGCCCCGTGTGGCATGGCAACCGCTTCAGCGCTGCCCCACTTGACCACCCGCTGATTGATCCGGGGCCTGTCGGCGAAGAGCGCCGCATCACCGAACACGTCACGGAGCAAGGCGAGGGCCGGATCGCTGAGCATGATCACCGGCACCGGACGCCGCAGGCCGGGCTCGCGCAGACACGCGAACCCGGCCCGGTCCAGCAGGTGCGCGGCCGTAGCCACCGCGACGCCCTGCCCCCTCAAGAGTGCCGTGATCGTCACTGCGTGATGATCATCCCCGCGCCGGTGGTGTCATTGCCGAGGTCGATGGTCTTGACGTGGCTCAGCGTCTGCGCATCATACATCTCGATGTCGTAGCTGGCGCCATAGATGTAGAGCAGCTTGCCATCGCCCGACATGCCGAACTGGAAGCGCGTGCGGCAGGGGAACTCGGCCTTGTTCTTGACCAGGTTGGTGGTGAGGTCGAGGTGCCAGAATTCGCAGCGCTTGTTGCCGACCTTCTCCTGCGTGACGACGGTCCAGCCCTCCTTCATGTCCTTCGATACCTGCAGGCCGGCCATGCCACCGCCGACCGGGGCCGGGCCAATGGGGCGGAAGTCGAAAGTCTTGGTGACGAGATCGAAGCGACCCACACCATAGACCTTGTTGCGGATGTAGGGGTCCTGCGCGGTGAACATCGAAACGTACTGGTCAGGATTGCGCAACGTCTCCACGCCGCCGCCGAAGCTGACGCCTTCGATGCCGGTCGCCTCGGGCTTCGAGAACTCCAGGCGATCCTTTACCTTGAGCGATGCGGTATCGACGACCAGCACCTTGTCGCGGATCAGGAACAGCGTGGTGCCGTCCTTCGACAGCATGTAGTTGCCGCGGCCAGCGCCGTTGCGGACGTCCTCGTCGGGCACGTCTGCGGTGCGCACGACGGCCTTCTTCGTCAGGTCGATCACGCCGAACATCTGCGGGCTGACGGTCCAGCGATCCTGCAGCTTCTCGAACTTCTGGATCATCGTGTAGAAGAAGCGGCCCGTGGGATCGGGCACGCCGCCGCCGAAGCGGTAGCGCACGGTCGGCGTATTCAGGCTGAAGGAATTGACCACCTTCCTGGTCGCCGTATCGATCACCTCGATGCCGCTGGTGGTGATCGTGGAGACGTAGATCTTCTTGCTGTCGTTCGAGATGCGCATCGCGGTGGGCAGGCCAGAGGCCAGCGTGATGCGATCCTTGATCTCGCCGGTCGCCTCGTCGACGATCAGCATCTTGTCGGGGTAGGACCCCATGAACACGGTCGATGCGTGCGCCGGCGCGGCGGTCGCAAGAAGGGGCAGGAGCGCGAGACCAAGTTTCTTCATGGGTCGGGTCTTCCGATGCTGAAATGTCAGGAGTGGAGGCGGGCCGCTCAGGGGAAGATGATGTCGAGGCTGCGCCAGTCCTTGGCCGCGGTCGCGCAATTGCTGGCCCAGTCGGGCGAGTAGTTGACGTGATCTGGGACCTGCACCGGCCAGAAGCAGGTGACGTAGCAGTCGTAGATGTCGCGCTCGGCCGGCTGGCACAGGCCTGCCGTGCCGCCGCCCGCATCGACCTCCCAGCCGGGCGAGAACGAGATCGAGCAGCCCATTGGCGTGTGCATCGGCTTCTGCTGGAGCGCGACGACGTCCTCTTCGGTCGAGGCGATCGTTTCCTCGATCCGCAGTGCCTTCTTGTTGAGGGGTTTCAGGTGCTTCATGACAAGCCCTTTCGTGCAGCAAAGCGTTCAAGAAATTCAGGGTTACGCTGGGCGACGGTGCCGTAGATCTTGAGGCAGGCCTCGGTCCATTCGCGGATCCAGTCGCAGTAGTGCAGGTTGGCGTGGCCGGTATCGCCGTAGCGGACGAAGGCCTCGTGATGGCAGCCGCCGGCGCAGAGCGGGCGGGCCCAGCACGACGAACATTCATACTTCGCGCCAACGTGCCCGCGCGTCAGGAAGTCGGTGCGCTTTTCCTTGTCGAGGCCGGTGGTCACGTGGCCGAGTACGTGGGTATCGGCATCGGTGAAGCGATGGCAGGGTGAAAGGTCGCCCGAAGGGCTCACTCCCACCAGCCCGAGACCAGCGCCGCAGGGGTGCGACTTGTTGGTGCCCTGGATCAGCTCGCTGATCGTTTCCGACACATTCGAGAAGCCGTGCATCTCGCCGCGCAGAGCATAGGCGAGCCACTCGGCGGCGAGTTCGTGGAACGCGGCGACGACCGTGTCCATGCCCTCGTCATCAAGCGTGTAGGCCTGTGCGCCGGAGTCCGTCACCGGCGCGAAGCCGACTTCGTGGAAGCCCAGGTCATCCTTGAGGTGACGGTAGATGCGGATCACGTCGGTCACGCCTTCGGTCAGCGTGACGCGGGCGGTGATGGCGCGGGTCTTGTGCCCGGCGATGAGCTTCCTGAGGCGCGGTTCCATCACCGCATAGGAGCCCTTGCCGTTCTTGTAGACGCGGTGGCGGTCCTGCAGGTCAGGCGGGCCGTCCATCGAGACGGTGACGCCGATCGCCTGGTCCGAGAGGAACTGGATGATCTCGTCGGTCAGGAGCGTGGCGTTGGTCGTCAGGCTGTAGGTCATGCGCTTGCCGACCGCAGCCGCTGCTTCATTGGCATAGAGCACCACGTCGCGCAGCAGCTTGAAGTTCATCAAGGTCTCGCCGCCGAAGAAGGTGATGTGCGGCACCTCCCGCTCGCCCGAGCTCTTGAGCAGGAAGTCGACCGAGGTCCTGGCCGTTTCCAGCGTCATGTACTTGGGCTTGCCCGCCGGCGTGGCGATCTTGTCCGCGCCGAATTCGTAGCAATAGGTGCAGGCAAGGTTGCACTGGTTGGTGACGTTGAGCACCAGCGCCTGGAGCGGGTAGTCCTCAGGGGGTGCGGCAGGGGCGAGCGGGGCTTCGCGGATCTCGTCCGAGACTATGCCCCGCACCGCGCGCAGTTCGCGGATCAGGTCTTCGGCATCGGCGCGCGAATAGCCCTTTTCGACCAGCGCGGCGACCATCTCGCCATAGGCCATCTGCCGTTCGCCAAGGATCGCCATGACGCTGGCGGCGCCTTCATCAAGCGCGAAGATTGCGCCAGCAGAGGCAAGGTAGACGAAACCTGCGCCATCGGCCTCGAACAGGTGGATATCGCCGCGGCGATACTTTGGAGCGAGGATCGTGGTCACTTGGCCACCTCCGGCTGATCCCAGCGCTTGTAGGCGGGCACTGACACGACCATGAACGCCTTGCCCTTGAGCGGCTTGCCCAATGCGTCCTTTTCTGTCTTGGCCGTGGCGACGACCCAGACCTCGCCATAGTTGTTGCGGCCCCACTTGCGTTCAGGGTTCGGCCCGTCGATGGCGGGCGTGAACAGTGCGGTCGGGCTGAGCTTGCCGACGTAGTTGACGTCGTCGTCGTAATAGACGGTCGGCAGCTCCTCCATTGACCAGGTCACGTCGATCGGGCCCAGCGAGACGTCATCCGCGGTATAGGGCTTGCCGTCGAGGCCCGCGTCATAGCCAAGCGCGTCGAACTGCTGGTACCCGGGCGCGTGCTTCTCGCTGCCGCCGAGGCGGGCAATGGCGGTTTCGGGCGTGACCTTGATGTAGTCCACCCGCTTGTAGACCGGCAGGCCCGCCGCAAGAATCGAGCCGCCAATGCCGACGTCATGCGCGCCGATGGTGGCATCGGGGGCGACATCGACCGTGAGCACCGCCTCGGTCGGGCTGTTGGAGACAACCTTGGTCACCGTCACGCCCTTGCCGAGGTCGACGTCCGAAGGCTTTAGGCCTGCAGGGAAGGCATCGCCAATCAGCTTGAGCGTTGCGCCCCTGGCTCCGGCCTTGAGGGCATAGGGCCAGGTCGCAACGACAGTCGGTTCGGCGGCGGCGCGGGTCAGCTTCACGTTGAAGCCGAACTCGGTGTAGTCGCCCCAGAACCAGCGGCCTTCCGCGCTCTTGCGGTCGGGCGAGAACTGCATCGCCTCACGCGTTTCGTGGTCCTGCGGTGCATCCGGACGCGCGCCGGCCGGGCCGCTTGATGACGTGCCCCGCCACGAATAGCCGGTGTAGACGAGGCCCTTGCCGCTGCGAGTAAGGGTGGAGCCATCGGTCAGTGACTTCAGGGTGATGGCGGTGGTGTAATCGTCGTCGGTGCCGGCCGGCGTCAGCATCATCTCGCCGACGTAGAGGCCCTTGCCGGGCAGGAAGGCGTTTACCAGCCACTTGCCGCCGAGCTTCGCGGACGATTGCCGCGCCTGCCACTTCGTCCATTCGGGCGTCATCAGCGGCGCGGTCTTGTTCATGTAATCGAGCGCGACCTCGACCGGGAGCGGCTTGGGCGCGCCGTTGGCGGGGACGGGCTGTGTCGGGTCCTCGACCGGCTTGCGGAACTGCGCATCAGCTTGCGAATACATCGCGACGTGAAGATTGCGCAGCAGGCCCCATTCCGCCTTCGAACGCCGCCACGACAGTGGCTGGGCGAAGGCGTGGCAAGCCGCGCAGGACTGGCGGATCGTCTCGTTGGGAATGTTGCTCTCGACCACGATGCGGTGTTCGGGCAGGTAGGAAACCGGCCTGGCTTCCTCGGGCGAGAGACCGTTGCTGGCGGAAAGCGAGCGGATCACCGCCTTGGCCTCGGCCGGGGTGATCGACAGGCCGTTGAGCGAGGCCATGCGGCGGATGACCTGCGCCCAGCCTTCCGGGGTGGTGCGCACCCAGGAGATGCGCGAGAGGTTCCCTTTCGCATCTGCAGTATGGCAGCTGCCGCACTTTTCGACGACCAGCGGGTCCTTGATCGCGATACCGGCCTCGGTCTCCACCGGGTTCGAAGAATCGCGCGGCGGCTCCTTGGCGGACTGTGCCAGGACAATCGAAGCGGGGAGCGCGGTCAGGGCGAGGAATTGGAGAAGATGCCGACGGTGCGGGCGCTTCGCCCCGGTCTGGCTAACATCCGTGGCAAGATCACGGGCAGCAGTTTCGGCCAAAGTCATGGTCGCGATTTCCCCCTTGGCAGGCCGTGTCCGGGAACGAGTCGGACGCGGTGTCAGGGCAAAGACTGGACAGACGTCAAAAGTTCGTCAACGCCTTTGTTTTTGCGGGTGCGAAAAGGTTTTGGCGCTCTATCGGATGATCTTCGCGCATGGCCCGGCCAGGATCCATACGCTGATCGCGCACATTGTTCAGCGGCATGTCGGCAGCCGCGTCGTGCAAATGCGGCCAAGTGCAGGCGCAAGGTTGACGACGAGCCCTCGATCATGCCAGAGGCAGCGCATCCGGCAGCCCCGGATCAAGCAGCCTTTGCGGCCGCGCGGGTGTAGCTCAATGGTAGAGCAGCAGCTTCCCAAGCTGAATACGAGGGTTCGATTCCCTTCACCCGCTCCAGCAAAATCAATGGGTTAGCGCCCAGAAACGCTAACCCTTCCAACATTCTTCCAACAATCATTCCAACAAGATTCAATCGGAGACGGCCGATAGCGTCGATCCGGCAGGGCCAGTGGACTTCGCCCAGACGTTGGCAGAACCGTTCTTGTCGTAGTAACTTTTGCCAGGCGGCAGCAGAATGTAAGCATCCGAAGCGCCCGGCGCGCTGGCAGTGAAGGATATCGCTGCAGGATCCTTGCCCACGTTCTGCCACGTCGTGCCCGCCGTCGATGCAGCAGCACCCGCGATGTCTGACCAGCTGCTGCTAACCGATGCCAGAACCTTTGCCGTAGCCATGTCCGTTTCTCCTCAGAAGATCTTCCACCAGGGCCGCTTGGCCTTGGCCACCGCTTCACGGTTCAATTGTTCGCATCGCTCCACGATCGCGATCGAGGACAGCGTGCGTTCATTTGCCTTGTCGAGCTGACCTGTCTGCGCATCGCCGAACGCGATCCAGTCGCCCACTGTGTTACCCTCAATCGGAAGCGGCGTGCCTGGCACCGGGGTCCGCCACGCTTCCGGCAGGAGTGAAGCGCAGGCACTTGGGGTCGCTACGATAGGCGGCGCGCTTACACAGCCCGACAAGGCCAGCGCCGGAAACAGCAGGATCAACCAGCTGGCCAGCACCAGCAGCCTCATGAATCGCACGTCCGTTCTCCCTCGTGATTGCGTCCGTAGTCGCCTGCCTCTCAGAAGCCCCTGCAATGGCGTTGACAGCCTCGCCCCCTGCCACCACTCCCGCAGCACCCGTCTTCGCGCTGAGAGAGGCCTCTGCGCCCGCTGTGCGCGCCTTCTGGCATTGACCTAACAGCAGCAATGCCAGCACCATCGCCACGGCCGCTGCGATCAACGTGCCCCGCAGGCCGCTCACAGGTCGCGCTCGCGCGAGCGCTGGCCATCCGAGATCTCGATGCCCTCACGCGAAAGCTTCACTGTTCGCTTGACCAGCAGCGCGCCGATCGCCGTCATCCCTACGAACACCTGCGCGTGCGCCGCGATCGCCAGCCAGAAGGCTCGCTCGGGATCATCGCGCACCAGATATACGCCAACGGCTGCAAGCGCTGTGAACATGCCACACCCGCAAACCAGCGCCACCAGCGCCCATGCTCTGCGGCCATCGGCCGAGAGCATCGTCGCAAAGGCGGCCGAAACCCGCTCCAAGACCGTCATGCCACGATCCCCGCGATATAGACCGTCCTGCCGCTCACCCGGCGCGCGGTCAGCTCCATGTTGCGCAGGCGGGATTTTGACCAGCTGCAGTGCACCCAGCCATCTTCGCCAA
Organism: Novosphingobium sp. FW305-C-30-35; assembly: GCF_058783135.1. Classification (NCBI taxonomy): domain Bacteria; kingdom Pseudomonadati; phylum Pseudomonadota; class Alphaproteobacteria; order Sphingomonadales; family Sphingomonadaceae; genus Novosphingobium; species Novosphingobium sp. FW305-C-30-35. The sequence continues at coordinate 1,178,817 of NZ_JBYSYJ010000001.1, read as the reverse complement.
ACTCGTAGATCAACTGGTCGTATTCGAGGTTTGCTTCGATCCACCGGCACACCTCGATGTTGCGGACGCCCCGCACGGTGAAGTCGGCCGCTTCGCCCTGGCTGTGCTGGCTCGTGCCGCTGCCACCGATCGCGCTGTTCAATGCCGGGCTGCGATAACCCGAAGTCACGATCACCGGCGCATCATAGCGCTTGCGCACGGGCTCAAGCACATTTCGGCACAGCCGCTCGAGCGCCTTGATCACTGCCGGCGGCGGCGTGTTGTCGATTCCGCGGCGAAGCGCCGTGCCGGATCGGATCATTTCGGCCAGGCTGAAGTTCTCGGTCAGGTTCATGGCATCTTCTCCCCTTCCGGCCGGAAGCGGTCCCACAGCCGCACGGCCCACCAGATCAGCGTCAGCAGGCCAACCAACAGCGCGATGATGGGGGTCAGCACTTCCGACCAGTGCGAAACGACGACCAGTGCTGAACCCGCTGAAGCGCCTAGATCGCCGATGTTCTTCAATGCCGCCTCATGATTGTGATGTGTCGTCATTTTGCCAGCACCTCGTGCTCAACTCGCTCCACTTCGCGGATGGCTTGCGCGAGGGTCACGATAACCCCAACTGCACAACTGCGCTGTCCCCATAGACGTCTAGTTCATAGATGCCCGGATGATTGTTCCCGCCCGTGATCGTGTTTGCCGATGCCAGCGCTTCAGCCGGAACGCCGATCCCGCCAAGGTTGCGGTCATCACTGATCGCCACGGTCGAAACGTACGCCGCACCGCCGTCAATTGCTGCCGCTTCAAGCTGGTCATTGGTCATGCGCCAAGCCGAAACAGACTGATTAGCGTTCGGCCTTGGCACACCCATTACAATGCAAGTCGTGCCAACCGCTTGGAACTGCTGGATCATGTTTAGGATGTTGGCATAGGTGTAGCTTTGGCCGCGCTCATTCATGCCGAACGCAATGACAACCACATCCGGCACAGCAGCAAGCGGGACAGCGATACGAGACGGATCAAGTCCGTTACCAGTTGTGCTTTGACTGGTCGTTCCACCGATGCCGTAATTGTCGTATGTTACGACACCGCCCAAATCTTCCAGTGCTGCCTTGATTTTCCAGTTCCACCCAAGGCGAGTATGGACTAGGCCAGCGCCGTCCCCGGTATCGTAGAGCGTGAGCGTTGCGAGCGTGTCAGATGGATAGTTGGCGAGATAGGTCAAGCCACGGTCGCGCATGGTGCCGTTCGCTGTAAACGGCGGTGTGCTGGATTGAATTGCGGCGGTGCTGTCACTGTAGTTAGCCAAGGTTATCTCTTCGCCACGGATAGCCTTGCCGATGACTTTGCGAAGAATGCGACGGTTGCGCTCGATATGCGCCGCCATATAGCCTTCGTTGCCGACCTTGATCAGGTTGCGGAAGTTGGCGGTCGAAACGGCGACAATTGCCGAGGAAGTGACCCGGGCGCGACCGATTACAAGCGCATTCGAGGGCGTTGCACCCTGCCATTCGAGGCTATCAAGCTGCGCCGTGCGAGCAGTGCCAGATACCGCCGAAACCGCGAGCGTCGTGCGGTCGATGACGATTTTATCCATGCGCTCCTGACCGGATGCAGCATAGGGAAGCGTGACGCTGCCAGAGAAAGGATAATCCACACCATTGCGGCGCACCGTTCCTGACACCGTGACAGTCGTGCCAGAAACCAAAAGCGTAGCATTAGCCGAAGCAAGGAGGTCCGTTTTCGTAAACGGCCCATACCCATCACGGGCAACGCGAACAGCCAATCGGTTTGGCGATCCTATGGCCGTGTACGTGCTGGTGCCAGTGGTTGAGTAATACCATCCACGCTCGCTGGCCGTAGCGGTGCTATCCGAGAGATAGCCCGCCGAAGATGCCACGCGCGCACCGGAACCGTCCTGCGCTTCCCAACGGTAAACAAGTCTCTGCCCGGATGCCTTGGTGAAGGCGGTTGGAAACTCCATCAACATTGATTTGCGATTGGTGTCGCCCGCAGTCAGGCCGAGGCTTGCCAGCGTGTAATCGTGATCAAATACCAGCGTACAGTTTGTCGGCGGCGCGGCAGTTTCCGTATCGGCGCAAGAGTAGACCTTGAGGTTAATTTTCGTTCCAGTTCCGGCAACATAGATGCCGTCAAATCCGATACGCTTGATAAGCGTGCCGACCGGCGTATCCGCTAATTCGACAGCGCCAGCGAAGCCGCCAAACGACGTTCCTGCAAACTGGGTCGTGCCTGCATGATCCTCGACAATCACGGAACCCAGTTCGCCCAAATCACCAAGGCCCGCGTTTGCGGTAGTCGCGGACTCCTGCGCGGTTATGAGATCAGCCTCAATCGTCTGCACACGTTCGGTCGTGACGTATTGGAACGGCATATCAATGCCGATCTGAAGCTGAATGTTCGTAACAAGCGATGCCGAAAATGCGTCTGCATCGACCGTAGAAGTCGTGAGATACCCGCCGCTATCCCCGGTTGATCCGGTGACATAGGCAAGAAAGGCCGCGCTCATCGAAATGCCGACAGCCTCGCCTTCAAGAAAGCCGTAAGCGGTGGTGTCAATAGTGAATGCACCGGGACCTGCCGGGACTGTGACAGACACCCATGCGCTTCCCGAGACCGGCGTTGCTGTTCCACCGCTGACGGTATAGCGGCGCAACTTGATGGTCTGCGCGCTGCTTGATCTGTTCCAAAGCCGCAGCGAGGAATTGCCGTTTGCGTCAAACTGAAGTGCGTTGGCGAAAACGTAAGTGCCAGCATTCGCAGCGCCCGCACCCGTAACAAGCGTGGACCCAACCGGACGGCCAATGGTTTGCGTGTATTGCTGAAGTGCGACTTGAGCTGCAGCGGCAGCCGCGCTTGCCGCTGCAGCTCCTGCGCTCATCGGATCAAATTGTGGATCGATCTCGACAGCGGCGTTGGCCTGGTTCTGGAACAGCGAGAGATAGGCCGACGCGGGGTCAGTGTCGGTTAGCCAAGTCTGGCCAGACGTCTTCAGATAGCCGATGGTCGGGGTCAGGGTTGCTCCGGTAAGCCCGGTAATGCTCGAAACATCTACAAGGCCAGCGGTCGGGGATGCACCGATGTAAAGCCCCGGTGCAGCCACAGAAACGGACGTTACCGCGCCGCCTGAAACCACGACCGTCGCGTAAGCATCGATCGAAAGGTTATCGCCAGTCAGGGGGCAAGTGTATGTGCCGTTGGTGCCACCGCTCCCCGCCGCCGTGATGGCAACCGAGGTCAGGCCGCGCGGCACATAGTCACGCGCGCCAGGGAAGTAGTGTTGCGCGGCCACCACCGAAGCGTTTGCCGCATCGCGCAACACTTCAGCCTCATTACGCAGGCCTTCCGTCTCATCGCGCAGATCTTCAGTCTCTCCTCGTGCGCTATCGGCAGCGATACGATCGGCTAGCGCCTGCGCCGCTGAATCCGCAGCGCTTGCCGGATCGTTGTCCACGCCCTGGATCTTGTCGCCGACCAGCGCCAGCACTTGCCCGGGCGCGATTGCCGCGATGTTCAGTTCGGGCGCAGTTTCGCCAACCGGAACCTGTGGCGTGCGCGCCAGCTGCTCGGCCGCTTCCTGCCCCTGCAGCGTCAGTCGGTCGAGCGCCAGTTCATGGCTCGATGCCGGAAAGCTCCCGGAAGTGGGGTATTGTGTCGGCTGTGCCAGTGGCGTCTTGCGCCGGATCCGCAGCTTTTCACCGGCGGCCAGCGCTGTGGTCAGCGTCAACGTGCCGCCGGCATCGGTCGGCGCGGCCGTTGCGGTATAGTCCGTGCCGTTCACCAGCACGGTCACCGTCCCGTTTGCGGCGATCTTCTCGGCCAGCAGGTGTGCCACGTCCAGATAGCGCCAGCGCACGGCAAACGCCGTGGTCACCCCGTCGCCATCGTAAAGCTCGAACGGGCTCTTGGCTGCAACGGTCATTGCACGGTATCTCCCTGCTGCGGTTCAACTGCGTTGGAAAAATCAGGCGCGCGGCCCGGCGCGGCATCGCCAGGTGCCCACCAGAAATCGGTGCCCTGCTCGCGCGCGAAGTCAGCCATGCGCTGCCAGGACTGGTCATAGTTGGGATCGATCGCGCGCTGGATCTGGTCGGTCACCAGTCGATCGAACGCGGTCTTGGCGTACCACAGCGAACCGCCGGGAAGCTGGCTGCGGATGAATTTCAGGGTGTCTCGCTGCGGATTGGCAGACTTAGGGATGTTCACCAGCTTCTGCGCGTCCGATACAATCGGACCTGCCAGCGTCTCGGCAAAGCCGTTGCCATAGGCATTCGTGCTGCTCTGCAGGAAATCACCAAAGATCCCGAAGCCGCCGCCCTGTAGCATTGCCGCGCCCCAGAATTCGGGCGTCGTCGAATCGCGCGGATCCTTGCCATTGGCCAGCGCTTTCAATTGAAGCGCCAGCCCCCCAAGAAGCGTCGTTGTGATGACCAATCCGGCCGCATAGCGCGCTGCGTTTCCAGCATTCATTTCCATGATACGGCGCGACTGCATGAGCATAACGGTGACGCCGAAGCTTTTGAACAGGAACGCACTGCGGATTAACTCGCCCGCAACTGTGCCCTTTGGCGCAACTGCACTAACTCCGGCCTTCACGCGCAGGTCCGGCACCGGCACCGCGTGATCGACCTCGCGTGCGATCATCTCGAGAAGCCGATCGCCCAGCTGCTGATTGGGCAGTTCCGTGGGCGAAAGCCACTCTACGCCCCTGTCAACGGTTACCGGCGACGCTCGGATCTCGTCCCAATCCGCCGCGGTAAAGCCATAGCGCTCGAGCGCGCCGCGCAAGGCCGGATCCAGCTGGCCCAGCGACTTGCCGCGCTGCTCAGTCAGCGTGCCAAGGAATTCCATGCCGAATGCCCAGCGCCCCGCTTGGGTCCACCGCGCAAGGCCTGAGAGCTTCATCACGCCTTCGGCCAACCGGCGCGACACCTCGCCGGTCATTTCCTCGCCCATGTAGCGATTCTGCGTTGCCGTACGGCTCGACCACTCCTCGGCGATAAGACCTCGCCGCACCGCCATGCGCTGATCCTCTAAGGCACCAGGCTTGAGGTACTTGACATAGTCATTGAGAAGGTTTGCAACCCGAAGGCCATTGAATGCGCGGGTGATGGCCTGATTGCCGGCGTCCGAAACGGCGGACAAAGGCGCACTTCCAAGCTTCTGCGCCGACTGGATCGACCTGATCGAGGACATGACCAGCGCAAGATTGCGATTTTCCGCCCGGTTGCTCGCGCCAGTCAGCTCGTTCCACATGCGATCGATGGCGCCGATCTGCGGCCGCGCACGGTCCACCGCCTTGCTGTTGGGCGCGGCATCCGTCTCCGCGTCCTTCCGGATCAGATCTTTCATCCACTCGATCGTATTGCTGGGGTTTGGACCCAGCACCTCGAGCATGGCCACATCGCGCGACATGCCATCGATGTGTCCCATCATGGCATCGAATGCGGATCCAGCGCCGAACTGGTCGGCATAGGCCATCCAGTCGTCGGCGCTTTTGAAGATCAGGAACCGGGCATCGCCGCGCCGGTTGGCCAGCGCCCCGCTGCCCATCCCGCCCGGCGCGCGATCCTTCCAGCCATCGCTGCGGATCGTCTCGAACACGTCGCGCAACGCCAGTTCGAGGCTCTGTTGCGTGAACGGCCGCCCGGTGCGGTTGTCGATCATCTTGCCCAGGTCAAGCCGTGGCAGGATCTCCGCGCGCCACGCCTCGAAGCCGGCAGCACGTACGGCACGGCTGTCGTGGGTCTGTGGCAGGCCCCAGCGCTCAAGCTTGCCGATATCGCCGCCGGCGGCGTTGAAACGCTGGCGCAGCATCTCGGCCGTGCGCAACCAGGCGTCGGCCAGCTCGCGCGCATTCGCGTTGCCCGTGTTTTCGCCAAAGGCTTCGCGCACGATATCCGCCAGCTGCGCCTTGTTGCGCACTTCGCCCAGCAGGTTGCTTGAATGCTCGGACAGGATCCGGTCCATAATCGCGTGCGCCCGGCCGCGCACAGCCCGCCACCGGCCTTCCACGTTGGAATAGGTCGCGCGGCCGTCGCCGCCCAGCATGGCAGGGCCCGCGCGCGGGTCGATCGGTCCACTCCCGCCACCGCCGTTATAGCCGCGAAGATCCGCCTCGATGCGCTGGCGGGCACGGATCGTCTGCGCGGCGAGGAACTTCTTGCGCGCAGCCTCGGCCGCCATGGCTTTCAGGGCAGCATCCGTCGCCATGGCATCGGCGGCCTGGTCACCAAACTGCCGGCGGAAATCTTGCTGCAGCTCGTCAAACAGCGCGCCGGCGCGATCGGCCTGCTCCTGCGTCAGCTTGCCTTCAGAAACGAGGCCGGGAAGGCAGGGCTTCATGCTCATAGCAAGCACCCCTTGATCGCCTCGATCGCCGCTTCGTCGCTCGCGATCTCGTCCTCGATGTCCTTCAGCGTTCGCGCGCCCTTGCCGTCGCCCAGGTCGAACGTGGGCTGGTCCGCCGCATCGAACAGCGGCGTGCCCATCGTGCCGTCCTGCTCGGTTTTCGCGCGCATCGGGGCATCGGCCCCAAGTTGCGCCTTCTGGCGATCGAGCGCGGCAATGTTGGGATCGACCTCCGCCCGCACATCGTGCCAGGCGCTGTCCGCTACTTGGGCAATGCCGTCTCCGGCGGGATCGTCAAAGGCGGCGTGCGCCTGTTCGTCGATCAGCGGCGAGCCAAGCCCGGCCGCTTCAATCTCGTCTAGCTCTTTCGGGCTCGGTCGACCATTGGCTGTACCAGATCCAGCGTCCGCTGTGCCCGCGCGCGCAGATCCGGCGACAGGCGCTGATCCTGTGCCGCTTTCTGCAGGCGCTCCAGCTTCACTGACGAGATCATAGTAAGGATCCTCGATCTCGAGGTACGCGGCCTCGAGCATGTCGTCGATGTCGCGGTTTATCATCTCGAGCACGTAGGGCGCAAGCTCCTCTGCACTCGGAAGGTCCGTTTCCCGCCATGGGGGCAGGGTGTCCGTGCCATCGGCCAGCAGCTGCTCGAGGCGCGCGATCTCGCCGCTCAACATCGGCGCGGTACCAGCTACGTCCGCAGCCTCATTCCAGCGGTCATAGCGCTGCCAGAACCGGTCCTGTTCGGCCACGTCGGCCGCCACGCCGGGGGCGTCTTCCTTGGGCGGCGCAAAGTCAGCCGCCGTGGCTTTCGGCTCGGGGGCCTGGTCGGCAAAGCTGTAGCGCTTCTCCTTTTTGCGGATTGCGTCGTCCAGCCATGTGATCAGTTCGGTATCGGTCGGCCGTGGCGTTGATTCCGGCGGTCCGAAGTATCCGGCATCCCATAGCAGTTCAGCCATGTTGTCGAGACCTTGGCCCTGGGGGCGCAGCAGCGGGCCCGATTGCGGCACAAAGTAATTCAGGTTGCCACTGTTGCGCAGGTCATGGCCCTTGCTGCCGATCTTGTCGGCCAGCCTCGGATCAAGTCCGTCGTAGGAAATGCCACCCCGGCGCGCGATGAAGGTCAGCGCATCTTCCGGCCCCTGGCTCATCTTGCGGCGATAGATCCCGCTCTTGGTCAGGGTCAGTCGGCCCTCGTCGACCAGCTTCTGCAGGATAGGCTGCAGGCTGTCCTCATCCGTGCCCAGCTCGCGCGCCAGCCCCGGCATGTCGTTGATCGAGATCTTGCGATCGTCGACTATCGAACGCATCGCGGTCAGCAGCCCATCGTTGACAACCTCGGGCCGCAAGGGCGGTTGCGGGGCGATGTCTTCCACCGCGATCGGCTCGGGCATATCCACCAATGGGCGCTCGGCATCGAGCGCGGCAGGGCGCACCGGCGCCAGATCCCCCACCGGCGCGATAGTGCCCGGCTCGCTGCCCATCCGCTCGGCCGCCCAACGGCGAAAGCCGCCTGCCGTCATCCCTTCAAGATGCGGATTGGCTCGCATCACTTCCGGGGGCAGCAGCTGCGCCAGCGGTGTGTCGGCGGCCGCACGGAAGATCTTTCCTGCGCCGCCGGTGCCCATGTGGTGCACCACGTAAAGGTTGCCAGGGCTTGCCTCGATGCCATTGCGCTGCAACCAGGCGGCGTTGTCTTCCGTAAAGGCACGCATGACGCGTTCCTGCACGTCGCCCTGGTTCTTGCGCGCAAGGATCCGCTCGTCACTCAGGCCAGTATTGGGGAAGGCTTTGCGATAGTAGGTGACGAACGTGTCATCGATGAATCCGTAGCGCCCGCCCGCGCTCGAGGAGCTGCTACGCGCGCTGTCATTGCCGCCCGACTCTTGCGCCCGCGCCGCCGCCATGTAGCGCTCGATCGAATTGCCCAGGCCTTCGGCGATCGGTTGCGTCACCGGCGCCGGCGTGATCGGCAGGCGATCGCCCGCCGTCATGCTGTCCATCACTTCGCGGATCCGCGTAAAGTGCGTGTCCAGCCCCTCGTGGGTGTTTACGAAAGGATTGGCCCCAGCCACTTCCTCATGCCGCGTCAACACGTTCCACGCGGCCGCCACATCGGGCGGCATCAAGTGCTTGGGTGTCGCCTCTTTCAGCGCCTGCGCCGCGCGATAATCGAACGGCACGGCCTTTTCGTAGAGCTTCGCACCGGCTTTCGGACCATAGGCGATCGCGCCGGCAAAGGCCGCATTGGCCGCGCCGCCGATAAGCATGTCAGTCGCCAGTTGGTCGGCGCTGTAACCTTCCCCCATGTTTGCTCGAGCACGGACGCGCGCCGGCGTCTGCAGCGCCGTGCCCAGAGCACCGGCATAGAACTGCGCGATCAGGAATTCGGAGGCGGCTTTTGTCCCGCCACCCAGCAGCAGCTGCGGCAGGTTCTCGGCCGAACCGGCGGTCGATATGCCAAACGCCAGCGATGGCACGATCTGGCTGCCAAAGCCCCCACGCGCGGCCACAGCCATGTCCTTTGCGCGCTCGCCCTTGCGCGCATAGGCCCAAGTGTCGAACTCCGCTTGCGTCTTGGGAATGTCGGCAAAGGCGCGCGGGTTCAGACGGCGGGCCTCTTCCACGTCGCGCCACAAAGCACCGAACCGCTTTTCAAAATCGGTGCCCCAGTAGCTCGTCCACTCTGGGTTGCGATACCGGCTCCGCTTGCGGCCCATGGCCACCAGCGCATTCTCGAGATCGTCGTAGGCCTTGGCGCGGTTGTTGAAGTTGCCCGCTTCGTCGTCGTCCAGGGCAAGCCGCCAGTTCGCCGCCGCCGCATCGAGCCAGCTGACAGGACCGGTATTGACGGACTCGCTGTCGCTGGCCACGCGCTGCGGCATGGTGCGGTCCTGGTCGAGACGCGGCTGCATCGCCGCAACCACGCTCATTGCGCCCGCCCGGTGCGATAAAGGCGCGTGACGTAGGCTTGCCCCTTCTTGTTGGTTACCACCGAACCGCCGGGCGTCTCCCAGCGATACCGATCAGGCCCGATCAGGACAGGATAGGCGTTGTTGAGGTTGAAGGGTGTGCCATCGGGATTGATCGGCCCGTTGCCGCGCCCGTCGTCCAGTTTCCGCTGCCCCATCACAAAGGTCTGGAAGCCGTTATGGTTGAAGCCATCGGGGACAACGTAAGGCTGTCCACCCGCCCAATGACCGATGCCGCCAAGATACGTGCCGTTGGGCTTGGCATAGCCACCCAGCGCCAGCGTTGCCGCATTGCGGATGTCGCCTGGCGTCAGTGAATTGATGTCGCGGCCCTTGGCCGAAAGCCACCCCGCCAGCCATTGGCCAGAGATCTGCTTTACCGCGTCCACTTCAGCCGGCTGCATAGCTCGCAGCGCGAAGTCGATTTCCGATCCAGCAATGCCCAGCAGCTCGAATGCACGCTGCCCCGAGTTTGTCTTGCGATCGGGGGTCAGGAATGAACGATCGGCGGCAAGTTTCTCGCGACCGGCGTACACGGTCGCGCGGGCGAACGGGCGGATCAGCGACTCATGCCTGAAGCTGACATCGTTAGGCAGTATCTGGCGCGCAGCTTCCGCACGATCGGCCGATGGCATCGCGTCCAGCGCTTTCAGCACCTCAAGACGGCCGGGCGCGCCGCTTGTCACCCGCTCACGCAATGGCACAAGCTCGTTGTCCGAAAACACAGGCACCGGACGGCCTGTCGCGGCCGAGTATTGCCGCCGCCATTCCAGACGCTTTGCCACCGATTGCGGGTCTGCCGGATCCAGCACCGGCGGCACGCTCGATCCCGTGCCATACTTGGCTGCATAGCCAACGGGATCGTTGTTGAAATCGCTATCCATCGCGCCTGCATGGGTGCGCGCATATTCCAGCTCGCGCTGCTCGGCCGGGCTTCGTTTTTCCTTGCCGCTCAGGACCGAAATGCGCGCCTCACGCTGCACCGGCGTCATCGCGCGATAGACTCTCGCGAAGGCATTGTTCGCCTTGATGCCGTCCAGCTCCAGCGCGGCAGAGGTATCCCCCATGGCCGTGGCTGCCTGTATCAGCTGGTCGATACGCGCCGGATCCACTTCCAGCCCTTGGCTGTCCGCCTCTTTCAGCGTGGCAATCTGCTCGCGGATCCCCGCTTTCTGCATGTTGGCTTCATGCTCGGCCTGCGCCTGGCCCCGCCGGATCTCCACGTCAGCGCCGCTGCGCAGCTGCTCGAGCTGCTTTGGCTCGAGCACATCGTTGAACGTACCGGCGTCGATCAGGCCGCGTGCCACGGCGGGATCCTGATCGATCCGCCCGTTAAGGAAGGAGATCGCGTATTTCTGGTGTGTCTCGCGCTTCAGCTTGGCGCGCGTGTCATCGTCCAGGTTAAGGCTGTCGATATAAGCATCGGCCAGCGCGGACTCGTCCTGGTACGCATTGGCATCGGGCAAAGCGCGCACGCGGTTTGCGCCGATGTCGGAATAGACCTGTGCATCGTCCAGCACCTTGGCAACCCGCCTGCCCTCTGCCCAAGTGCTTTCCCGCTCGAGGAGCGAAGATCCGAACGCGATGAACTGCTGCTCGGCTTGGCGCTTCACGCTGTCTTCGGTCAGCCCGGTGAACAGCGTTTCGCGGCCCTTCTCATAGGCCTGCCGCATGGCCTCGGTATGGCCAACGCCTCCCGGTGCCGCACCGTTGCGCGTGTCCCGCACAGTCTGGTCCATCTGCAGGCGGAACTCGGCAAAGCGCCGGGCAAAGTCCGTCGCCTCGGCATCGGCCGTCGCTGCCCGCTGGATTTTGTAATCGTTGATCTGGCCCTGGTGGAAGACTTGCCCGGCCTCGCCGATCGCGCGGCCAAGTCCCGCCCCATAGGCATCGGGCGATACCTGCACGGCCACGTCCTGCGCCCGCGCACCCACTTGGCTGTCGTATCCGCGCGTCGCCATCAGCCCGCACTCGTGCCGGCACGAGCGGCGGCCCAGTCATTGTTCATGCCCTTGGCAGCCGAAGCGCTGCCAAGCAGGCTGCTCGCCAGCTGGAAATACCCCTGTGTCCGCGTCGCGCTCGCTTGCTTTCTCAGCGTCTGCGCTTTCACAGTGCCTTCTCGCCTTATGCGCAGCACGTCTAGCGCGGCATTGATCTGGCTTTCCCGCAGATAGTCGAGCGAGCTGCCCGTGCCGCCCTCGATGCCGCCGGAAAACTGGCTGGCCAGTTGCTGCCCGATCGCTTCGCGCGCCTGCATCCGCAGGTCCGCTTCCTGCTGCACCGCCGCCTGCTGTTCTTCCCACGCCTGCGCGTCCAGCGCGGCCGCGTTGGCCTGGCTCGCCTTGAACTGGCCGATACCTTGGATGATGGGTCCCGCAATGGCCGCCGCAGCTGGCAGGAACGACATCAGCGGATCCTCTCGAACAGGACATGGGTTTCGCTGGCCGCGCCGAACTTGCGCAGGCAGGCGACCGCCGTCAGGCCCGCCATCACGGCCCACCGGCAGGGGGCGGTCGGCTCAACCATCACGCTGGTCAGCAACTCGTAGGGATCGAGGTGCGGAAACCGTGCAAGGATGACTTCGGCGTCATTGGCAAGGGCCACCGCCTCGATCCTTGGCAGCGGGCTCTCGGCCACGATCCGGCGCGCGAAACGGGTCAGCGGCACGTGCACTGCACCAAGGCCTTGCGCAAACAGTGCCATCGCCACGGCGCTGCGGCCGGGGAAATTCTCGGCAATCGAAATGCAGCAGATGATCCGGTCGCCATCCAGCGCCGTCCATGCGTCGCGCTGGTCGGACAGCGCTTCGGCTTCCTCCTGCGTAAACTGCGTGGGCAGCCCCATCTGCAAAGATTGGCTTGGCTGCACCACGATTTCAGCCAGGTCCAATGGCACCATGCGGCGAACGTGGAACATCATGCGTCCCCGCTTTCGATCTTGAAGCTCATCATCGCGATCGTCGCTGGCAGCGGCGCGTCGCTAACCAGCGTCACCGTCGTGTCACGGTCCGGCTCGCTTGTGATCTGCACCTTCACGTCGCCGGTAAAGGTGGGGATCTGCGCGTCCATTGCCGCATTGGCCGGACGGTCGATTGCATCCTCAAGCCGCTCGCCAGTCGCACCGCCCTTGAGGCCAACGGTCTCAACCAGGCGGACAAAGGCATGGGCGATGCGCTGCAGGAAGCCCTGCCATCCGCCCGGAGCCTGCACATAAGGGCGCAGGGTGACTGCCCGGGCAGTGTAGGGAAGCCCCACGATCAGCGTATAGGCAAACGGCGGTACCAGCTCGGCCGGAAGCGTCAGCACCCCGTCATTGTCCACGCTTTGCCCGGCAATCACGCCACCGCCCGCAAGCACCGCCACTTCCTGCCCGGCAAGGTGCGTCAGGCCCGAAAATGTGGCTTGGCCTGCCGTCGCTTCCACGCGCACGCCCGCGTCCACGAAGAACGATTCCGCGATATCGTCGCCCAGCTCGCGCCAGCTCGATTGCTTCCACACCTCCTTGCGCGTGCCCGCAGGTGTCTCGCGGCTCACCAGCACCCACAGATCGTCGCGCTTGCCGTCTTCACCCACTACGGCCACCGCCGAAAGGATCTGCGCGTCGCCGCCAGGGATCAGGCGCGCAAAGCCCTTGACGTCACCCTTGTTGATCGGATGCGTCACGATCTGCCCGTCGCTGCGCACCGCGTGCAGCAGGTTGTTCGGCAGGCGTTGCACTGCCAGCTGGATCACGCCCGGTGCGGTCACGTGCCGCGCCGCCGCAGTCAGATCGGCGGCAAGGTAACGGTCGCTACCGAAATTGTGGAGCGGCGTGCAAAATTGACCCCCATAGCGGGGTGATCGGCGTCTAAAATTGACCCCTTCATTCCTGGGTGTGAGGCACCGCCGTTTGGGATTTCCAAGCGGTGGGGGATGGGGATGTTGATTGTGGAGACGACGGCGAAGATCCGACGAGAAGCGAGGCAGGGTAAACCGATCAAGGCGATCGCGCGGGATATGCATTTGTCGCGCAATACGGTGCGCAAGGCGATCCGGGCACCCGAGGCGCAGTTCAGTTATGAGCGGCGAGAGCAGCCACGTCCGCAGACCGGCCCGTTCCGGGAGCGCCTGGATGAGTTACTGGAACAGAACGAGGAACGGCCCCGCCGTGATCGGCTACGGTTGACCCGGCTTCACGATCTGCTGGAGCGGGAGGGCTTCACCGGTTCCTATGATGCGGTCCGGCGGTATGCGGCGCGCTGGAAGCGGGAACGCCGGGTGGATGCCGGGGACATGAGTAAGGTGTTCATCCCGCTGCTGTTCCGCCCCGGCGAGGCCTACCAGTTCGACTGGAGCCACGAGGACGTCGAGATTGCAGGCAAGCCGATGCGGGTGAAGGTGGCCCATATGCGGCTGTGCTGGTCGCGCGCACCGTTCGTACGGGCCTATCCGCGCGAGACGCAGGAGATGGTGTTCGATGCCCATGTGCGCGGCTTTGCCTTCTTCGGCGGTGTGCCCACCCGGGGCATCTACGACAACATGAAGACCGCGGTGACGACCGTGTTCACCGGCAAGGAGCGCATGTTCAACCGACGGTTCCTGATCATGACCGACCACTACGGCGTGGAGCCTGTGGCCTGCAGTCCGGCGGCGGGGTGGGAGAAGGGCCAGGTCGAGAACCAGGTCCAGACTGGCAGGGAGCGACTGTTCAAGCCTCGCCTGCGCTTTGCCACTATCGAGGAGTTGAACGCCTGGCTGGAGGCCGAGTGCCGGCGCTGGGCCGAGCGCTATGCCCACCCGGACCTGGAAGACACGACCATCGCTGCGGCCCTGGAGAGGGAGCGCGCCATGTTGCAGCCACTGCCCGTGCCGTTCGACGGGTTCTTCGAGAGCGAACATGTTGCCACCGCGACCTGCCTCGTCAGCTTCGATCGCAACCGCTACTCGGTCATGGCCAGTGCCGCTCGGCAGGTGGTGCAGGTACGCGCCTATGCCGACCGGATCGTGATCCGCCATGCCGGCAAGGTGGTCGCTGAGCATGCCCGCATGTTCGGACGCAACCAGACCGTGCTGGATCCCTGGCATTATCTGCCAGTGCTCGCGCGCAAGCCCGGCGCCTGGCGCAACGGCGCGCCGTTCCATGACTGGGAGCTGCCGCCTGCACTGGCACAGCTGCGTCGCAAGCTAGGCAGGAGCGACGATGCCGACCGGCGCTTTGTGCGGGTACTGGCTGCCGTGATCGACGATGGCCTTGCCGCGGTTGAGGGCGCGATACGCGAAGCCTTGGCGGCAGGCGCGGTCAACGACGAAGTGGTCCTCAATATCCTGTCGCGCCGACGCGAACCGCAGGTAGCGCAGCCCATCGACGTCGTGGTGGACCTCAAGCTCAAGCATCCGCCCATTGCCGACTGCGCGCGCTACGACACGGTGCGAGGCCTTGATGCAGCGGCATGAGATGATCAGCGCCCTGAAGGGGCTGGGCTTGAAGGGCATGGTCGCAGCCTTCGACGATGCGGTCACCCATGGCATCCGCCGCGACCGCTCCGTGATGGAGATGTTGGGCGACCTCCTGCATGCTGAAGTTGCACACCGCGAAGCAGCGTCGATCCGTTACCGCATGACCGCAGCCCGCCTGCCTGCGATCAAGGATCTGGATGGCTTCGTGTTCGACGATACACCGATCAATGAAGGGCTGGTTCGTTCTCTACACGCCGGATCGTTCCTGCCTGAACAGCGTAATATCGTGCTGGTCGGCGGCACCGGCACCGGCAAGACGCACCTGGCCCTTGCCATCGCTGCCGCCGTGGTCCGTGCCGGGGCACGAGGGCGGTTCTTTAACACCGTCGATCTGGTCAATCGGCTCGAGGAAGAGGCCCGTCAGGCCAAGGCAGGCAGCCTTGCAGCGCAACTAGCCCGGCTCGACCTCGTCGTGCTTGATGAGCTGGGATATCTGCCGTTCGCCCGATCAGGCGGCCAGATGCTGTTCCACCTGATCAGCAAGCTCTACGAAAAGACCTCGGTGATCATCACCACCAACCTGGCGTTCGGCGAATGGCCGAGCGTGTTCCACGATGCCAAAATGACGACGGCGCTGCTCGATCGCATTACCCACCATTGCGATATTATCGAGACGGGCAACGACAGCTGGCGGTTCAAACACCGCAGCTGAACCCCTTCCCCCGGACCCCCATCCCCGGCGGTTAACCCGGTGGGTCCACAGGTACCTCCCACGGACGCCGCCGCCAGCGCTCCTGACGGCGCGCGTCGTCGTCCGCGGGGCCCTCCTATGGACTACCGGGATAACCGCCAAAACAACAATCAG
Organism: Novosphingobium sp. FW305-C-30-35; assembly: GCF_058783135.1. Taxonomy (NCBI): domain Bacteria; kingdom Pseudomonadati; phylum Pseudomonadota; class Alphaproteobacteria; order Sphingomonadales; family Sphingomonadaceae; genus Novosphingobium; species Novosphingobium sp. FW305-C-30-35. The sequence goes on along the minus strand of NZ_JBYSYJ010000001.1, from coordinate 1,163,191 downwards.
CTGGGGTCAATTTTGGACGCCGATAGGGGGTCAAATTTGCGCGCCGGTTGACAGGCGTCACGGCGCACGTCGAGGGGGTTCAGGTCCACGCCCTTTGCGCTGGCCAGATCGATCCGTTCGCCTTTGGGCGACGGGCCGATCCAGCGTGGCGCAATGGATACAGCACTGGCAGGGTCACCCGTGCCATGCGTGCCCAGACGCAGAGAGTAGTGTCGGAGATTGAGGTTCAATCCGGCGCTCGATCCCAGTTCGAGCAGGTGGGTCGGCATAGGCGCGCGCGCGTCCAGCTCCATCAGCACTGCGGCAAGGCCGGCTACGCGTGCCACCTCATTGGTCTGGGTCGGTCCGCTCATCCATTCGAGCAGGTCTGCCTCGCAATCGTGGAGCGCCATCGACAGCGTTCTGTCGAGCAACGAGGGTTCGGGCGCCTGGGCAGGCTGCGCCCGGCTGTAGATTGCAGCGAGGCCCGGATGTTTGCCTGAGCGCGCCAGAGCGTGAAGTCCGGCATTCAGGCGGAAAATCACGCCAGCGCTGGCCAGGTCGCCCGGCCAGGTGTCAATCGCATGGGCGAGGCTCGGTGCCTGCGGAAGGACCCGGGCCACGCTCTCGAGGATGGCTGCCACAAACATCTTTCCGAACTTTCGCGCCTTTTGCGCTTCCACTGCGAGCTGCGCTGCGCCGCGCCCTGTCGCGAAAGCCGAAGCGGCAAATGGTTCGGCAAGGGCAGCGATCGGCAAGGTTGTGTCTTTCATGGGGTCTGACGGCGGGGAAACCACACCATAGAAGATCGTCATCAATTATTTCGAACGCCAAGAATTGCGGATTTTCCGTATCCTACAATAAACATGGTGTTAATATATTAGAATTCAGTCGTATCATTACGTAATATTTTGATCGTCGTGACTTAACGACCGGTGATTATTGACCCTCAAGGAAGATAAATCAATTGAGGGATTTTATGCATACCTGGAAGCTTCTTGCTACCACTTTGCTTGGCTGCGGTCTCGCGGCTCCAGCCTTCGCAGAAGACGTAAGCGAGGCCAGCGAGACGGCCTCGGTCAAGCGGACCGAAACCGTGTCCGGATCGACAACAGCCGGAAAGACGTTCAGCACCGGCGTCGCCAAGGGGCGCGATCTTCTCGACACGGCCATCTCGGCCAGCGTGATCGACGAAAGCGACCTGGCCAAGTTCTCGGTCAGCTCCATTTCCGGCATCATGCAGAACATTCCGGGCATCCGGTCGCTGACCTCGGACGTCGATGGCTACTCGTCGATTACCGTCCGCGGTCTACCACTGGCAGCCGATGGTTCGAAGTACCTCCAGCTTCAGGAAGACGGCCTGCCTGTGCTGGAATTCGCTGACATGCAGTTCAACGCCGCGGACCGGTATCTGCGGGCTGACTTCAACATATCCCAGATTCAGTCGATCCGCGGCGGATCAGCCTCCACATTCGCGTCCAACTCGCCTGGCGGGGTCGTGAACCTGATCTCGAAGACGGGCGAAATCGAAAGCGGCAATTTCCAGGTTTCCAGCGGAATCGGTCACGATCTCAAGCGAATTGACTTCGATTATGGCAGCCCTCTGGGCGACAATTGGCGTTTTCACGTCGGCGGCTTCTACCGCGAAGGGGAAGGACCGCGCGATTATGGGTACACCGCCTACCGCGGCGGTCAGATCAAGCTGAACGTCACGCGGAACTTCGCCGGTGGCTACGTCCGCATTTATGGCAAGTACCTCGACGACCGACAGCCGAACTATGGAACGCAACCGGCGCGGATTACCGGGACGGATGAAGCCCCGGTCTTCGCCAGCATCGCTGGAACTCGCCTGGCCGGTGACGGCTATGGCTCGCCGCTTGTCGCGGGTTACCTTGGCACGGACGACCAGAACAATCCCCTGAACCGCAGTCTTGAAAATGGCATGCGTGCGATCGTCAAGGCGATCGGGCTGGAAACGCAATTCGAGATTGCCGACTGGACTGTCAGCAATCGCTTCCGGTTTGCCGACATCAGCGGCGATTTCAATCAGGTTGATTCCATGCTTTCCGCGCCGTCGGCGGTGATATCGACCATCCTGGGCGGCCCGGGCGCCAGCCTGACCTACGCCGCCGGCCCGAATCTCGGGCAGGTCCTCGCGCCCGGTAACCAGATCAACGGCAATGGCCTCGCCAGCATCAATCTGCTGCTGAACATGAACCAGAAGTCGAACGATAACATCACCAACGATCTGCGAGCGTCACGCGTTTTCGCCCTCAATGGCGGCAAGCTGACTGTCAGCGGCGGCATTTACAACGCCATTCAGGACTACAACGTCGACTGGAGCTTCACCAACGCCATTTCCGACGTCGTCGGGAACGGACGGATGGCGCCGCTTGACCTGCGCAATGCCAGCGGGACGCTGCTCAGCCAGAACGGCGTGTTTGCCTACGGCTTCGGCTTCGGACAGCCGCGCGCTTACGGCAATTACAATTTCGACACGAAGTACCGCATCACTGCGCCATATGGCTCGATCAACTTTGCGACCGGCAAGCTCTCGATCGGGGCGAGCTTGCGTTATGATCGTGGCGACGTGAGTGGGAAGGTCATTACCGACGAACTGGTTGCTCCCTTCGATATCAACCGCGATGGCGCCATCGCACCAGTCGAATCGACGGTTGCCGTGCTGCCGCTGACAAGACCGATCCGGGTCGACTACAATTACGGCTACTTGTCGTACTCGACCGGGGTCAATTATCGTATAGCCCAGCCGCTTTCAGTGTTTGCCCGCTACAGCCGCGGCGGACGCGCCAGCGCGGATCGCGTCCTGCGCCCTGGATCGCTAAATGCAACGACTGGCCAGCTTGCCAATGATGCCTTGAAGTACGGGATCGTGAAGCAGGCGGAAGCGGGTGTAAAATATCGCAACGACGGTGTCGGCATCTACGTGACCGGCTTTTGGGCATCAACCGAGGAACGCAATACCCAGTTGGCCGCCGACAAGAACGGCAACGTCATCGTCCTGGACGTGGTGCGCGAGTATTCTGCAAAGGGCATCGAACTCGAGGGTGAATTCAAGCGCGGTCCCTTCAGGCTGGCCATCGGCGGGACCTGGACCAAGGCGAAGATCGTCAAGGATGCTGATTTCCCGGAACTCGTCGGGAACGTCCCACGCTACATTCCGTCACTTTCCTTCAACGCCCGGCCGACCGTCGAGTTTGCGTCCCTGGCTTTTGGAGCTGTGATCAATGCCACCACGAGCAGCTATGCGCAGGATACGAACCAACTCAAGCTGCCCGGCTACGTCGTCGTCAGCCCGTTTGTGCAGTTCCATCCGGCACAGCAGCTGACGCTTGCGGTCAAAGCCTTCAACGTGTTCGACAAGCTGGCTGTCTATTCGGCATCGACCAGCACCATTCCTGCATCGGGGATCGCCAACATCCGGACGCTGAACCCGCGCACGGTCACCGGCTCGATCCGCTACAGCTTCTGATCCTCGGGTGGCTCGTTCGTCCGCGGGCGAGCCACGATCGACACCAAGGCGATAACGCCCGACAAGGAAACCACACTCGTGTTCGACCGCATGAACATTCCACGGCGCCTCGGCTTCGCTTTCGTCGCGCTGAACGTGACAGCAGCCCTGATGATGGTTGTCTTCGGCATCAGCCTGGCGATGGTGTCGAATGTCAGTGCGCGCAATACCGAAAGCCAGGCAGTCCTGGCCGACACCTTGGCACTGGAGACCGCGCTGCTGCGGCAGAACAGCCAGTTCCGTGGTTTCCTGGTGACGGCCGACGAAAGCTATCTCAAATCGTATCACGAAGGTCGTGACGATTACGACAAGACATCCGCTGCGCTGGAAGCCCGACTCACAGAGCCGGAGCTTCAGGACCTTGTGCGTCGCTCCCGCACCGAAACACTGAAGTGGCGCGAAAGCTGGGGCGACAGGTATATCGCCGTCGTCAAGGCAGGCCAGCGCGATGCGGCGCAGGAGGCGGTCCGTGCGGCAGGCAAGGCCGTGCTGGTAAGCGATGCCGTTTTGCCACTACGCGCGGTGAAAGATGCCAAGACCAAGGAGATCACCGAGGAGACGTCGCGGCAGGAAAGCGCGATCCTCTTCGCGTGGATAGCGCTGGCAATCGGCGGCGCCACCCTGATTGGTCTCGCCCTCGTGCTGTCGCGGCGCCTGTCGCGGTCTATCGCCGTTCCGCTTTCGGACCTGACCGAAACGATGACGGCGCTTGCCGACGGCCAGAATGACGCGCCTATTCCCGGAACCAGCCGTGCCGACGAGCTGGGGGACATGGCTCGCGCGGTCATGGTTTTCCGCGACGCCGCTCTTGACCGCGCCCGCGCCGTGGCCGACCGCGAGCGAGCCATGGCGCAGATCGGAGAGCGCCTGTCAGCCGTTGCCCAAGCGGATCTTTCGGTACGCATTATTGGCGTCCCTCCGGCATTCCAGACAGTGGCGGACGACTTCAACGAAGCGATGGAGCGTCTTTGCCAGGCCATGGGACTCGTGCAGGACAGCATTGTCGCCATCAACCTGACATCTTCCGAGATCCAGCAGGCCACGACCGATCTTGCGACCCGCAGCGAACAGCAGGCGGCGAGCCTGCAGGCATCATCGAGTGCGATGGAGCACCTGACGACCCAGATCGAGGACTATGCCAAGATCGCTGCGCAAGTCAGCGGATCGATGGTCGAGGCGCGCGGGGAGGCGGAGAATGGCGGAATGGTCGTCAGCAAGGCGATCGAGGCGATGGATAACGTGGAACGTGCCAGCGCCGAGATTTCCGAGATCACGGCAATGATCGACGGGATCGCCTTCCAGACCAACCTGCTCGCGCTCAACGCAGGCGTCGAGGCAGCGCGAGCGGGTGAGGCCGGCAAGGGCTTCGCGGTCGTCGCGTCGGAAGTGCGCGCGCTTGCGCAGCGTGCGACAGAAGCCGCCAACGCGATCAAGCAACGCGTCGAGGCGGTGACGAGCCACGTCAGGTCGGGCGTGTCGCTGGTCAACGAGACCGGTTCGGCTTTGGAGACGATCATCAGCCGCGTTAGCGCGGTCACTTCTTCGATCTCGACCATTGCCGAGACGGCGGGCGAACAGAGCATCGCCCTGCGCAAGATCAACGGTGCGATCGGTGCGATGGATCAGATGACCCAGCAGAACGCGGCGATGGTCGAGGAAACGAACGCCGCGACCAAGAACCTGAGCGAGCAGGCCGGCCAGCTTGCCAGCGCCTTTTCTAGCTTCCGCATCGGCGGCGAAAAGCGCCGCCTCCCGACACCCGTTCTGGCACGAGTCCCGACGGTGGCGCCGTCACGCGTGAGGGCGACAACGCCTGCGCCGTCGGTCCTGCTGGCGACAGGCAATCTCGCTATCGACAACGACTGGTCGGAGTTCTGACAAGCGAATTGCAGAGGCGCTAAGCGGCACGACCTGCGGAATTGGGGTGGGGCTGGCTCTGCTGACCCTGAAAGACGGCCCGCCAGACGAGCGCGATGGTGTGCCAGGCCAGCAGGCTGGGCGCCAGGATGTTCAGGATCGGCCGGACGAACATGCCAAGGCCGATGCCGTGCTGGACGGTCACGGTGTGCCCGGCAAAGTAGCTGTCCTGGATCATCGACGGTATGGTCGAGAAGACGATCTCACCCGGGAGGGACAGGACATAGGCGATGACGATAGCGGCAGGGCGCAGCCAGCCTTCCCAGCGCTCCATCATCACGAACAACAGGATGAGGGCGGGGGTGTAACCGCCAGCTTCCGAAGTGACCAAGGCAAGGCTGACAGCCAGCAGCGTGGCGCGGTGTGCCGGCACCGCCTGCGGGCGGAACCAGATCGCGGCGGCGCCGAGCACCATGCTGGCCTGACCCAGCCGGAGAACGAGTGAAATGATCGGATCACCGGTTTCGACCAGTTGCGAACCGATCAGTGCAGTGATCGGGAAATCGGTGCTGTTCAGCAGCGATTTCATCGGGATGAAGGTCGCCGGATACCAGACATCAAGGACACTTGCGGCATTGAAGCCGCCCGAAAAGGCGGTGATGTTGCGGACGATCTCACCCGGCGTGCCGATGCCTAGCATGGCAAACGAGGCAAGATAGACGGCAACGAAGGCGATTGCGCCGCCTTCGAACCAGCGCCAGCGGCGACGGAGCAGCTGTGCCGCCAGTGCTGCTACCAGATAGACCTTGAGATTGATCGCCACGGCAAGGCTCAGCCATCGCAGGCGGGCCGACTTCAGCAACGGGCCAAAGGCCAGGATCATGCAGGCAAAGGCAAGCAGGATGAGATTGCCGCGCTCCAGTCCATAGAGCAGCGGCATGCCCGCCGTGAGCGCGAAGGACCGTGGCAGTGCGGTGCGCCGGTCCAGCCTGGTGAAAGCGAGCGCGGCAAGAACGATATCTAGCAGATAGAACCCGTGGATCGCGGCAATGCCAAGCCAGTCGCAGGAACGGACCTCAAGCCCCGCTGTGGTCTGCCCGTAGCAGGATGCAAGGCTGAGGGGGCGAAGGACGACGAACGAAATCGGCGGGTAGATCGAGGCCCAACTGTCGTAGATGCCGCGGTCATGCGCCCACCATGCGGTGTTGAACCAGTCCATCCAGGTGTCGGAAGATTCATAGAAGAACGGCTGCGGCAGATAGCCTCGCGTGACCAGGTGCCACATGTTCCACACGGTCATCGCGGCGATGAGCGCGGCCATCGCCCATTCGAAGCGGAGCCCTGCGCGTCTGTCCATGGTCACGAGGCCGAGGGCCGGAAGACCCAGCGTTTGAGGACGATATAGTTCAGGCTGACGACCAAGACGGTGGTTGCCGCCCCTGCTGCATAGGGATCGGCCAGGTAATGAGAGGCCAGGCGCAGTACGAGCAGGTTGACGATATAGTTGCCGAGGTAGGACAGTACGAAGCGGAGTTTGGCAGGGGCGCTGCCGGCAAAAACGCCGCGCGAATAGGTGACATAATTGAACGCAGTGCCAAGGACGTAACCGATGGCCTGCGCGAGGTAGCGATCAAGGCCCAGCCAGACCAGGGCGGCATAGATGCCGAAGCCGAAGGCTGTGTTCACGGCTCCGGCAACCAGATAGCGTATAATCTCCAGCATACGCGCGCGGGCCATGTCAGTAGTCTTGCGGGAAATTGTAGCGTTCCCGTTCGTGGACGAGCGGGGCTGCGCGGGTCCTCTCCGAAATCTGGCGAACATGGTCTCCCATCAGGCCGAGGAAGCCGAAGATCAGTGAAACCTGCGCCTGCATCACGCTGCCGATCAGCCATCCGGCGATGGGGCGCCCGGTAAAGAAGGCGATGCCTGCGCCAACCAGCATGGCCAAGGCGATCACGATGCCGACCACCCCGAAGTAAAGCGGTACGCGCAGAAGCCGCTTGGAGGAGCCGGTCAACCCCGTCACCGCAAAATCGAGCAAGGTGAAGAAATTGTTCTTCGACGCTCCACGCGCGCGGGGGGGGCGGACGTAGCCGATGGTCTCGAGCGGGAAGCCCGTTTCGACCAACAGTGCGCGATAGAACGGTTCAGGCTCGTTCAGCGCCTTGATCGCATCGACCACGCGGCGGCTGTAGAGACCAAAGCCGGTGGCATTGGGAATGGTCTGGAAATCGCCGAAGTTCTTGGCGAGCCAGTAGGACAGGCCGCGGACAAGGCGCAGCACGGTTCCGGAGTCCTCGGCTTCACGGACGCCCAGCACGATGTCCACGCCTGCCCGCCAGCGCTCCACAAAGTGTGGCAGCAGGGCGGGGGAGTCTTGGAAATCGGCACACATGCCGATGACCGCTCGCCCACGCGCAGCGAAGATGCCGTGCGTCGGGGAGCGCATCTGCCCGAAATTGCGGGTGTTGACGATCAGTCGGATGCGCAGATCGCGCAGGCACATTTCGCGGATGATCGGCACCGTGCGATCGGTGGAGCAATTATCGATGAACAGGATTTCGAAGCTCGCTCCGGTCTTCTCAAGTTCAGCGATCACCGCAGCGGCAATGGCCTGCGCGTTGAGTTCCTCGTTGTAGCACGGTATGACGACCGAGATGTCCTCGATCTCGGGGGCTCCTGCCGAGGCAGAGGTGAGTGCCGGTGCAGTGCTGGCGCAGGTCATTGCGCTGCCTTTCGGGGCTCTGCCGGTGGGGGGCGCAGCTTGTAGAATTCCACGGCCAGCCCGAGCAGCAGCAGGAGCAGGCCTATGGCCAGAGCGGGGAAATTGTACTGGCGGTCGGGATCGACATAGGCCGGTTCGAGAATGCGGATGTTCGCGGTAGAGGTCAGGTCCTCGACCGAAGTGCCCTGCAGGAAGCGCTTGTAGTTGTCGTAGAGCGACTGGGCGACATCAAGTTCGCGTCGCAGCCTCAGGCCCTTGGTTGATTCCTGCACGACCTGCCCGACCGAGCCGCGCTGCTGCGGCTGGGGTTCGGCTGCGAGGGCGCGGCGCCGCAGCAGTTCATCCAGCTCCACCCGGGCACGCTGGACAAGGATGTTCTGGTCCGTCGCGAAACGGCGCAGCGCATTGAGTTCGGACTGCTTGGCCTCGATCTGCGCATCGAGCGCCGGGACCTTCTTGGCCACCTCCTGGACGGCGGACTGCGGATCGCCATAGCGGGTGTTGAGGCGGAAAGTGTCGAACTCTGCCTGCGCCCGGTCGAGCCGTTGCGCTGCCTGATCGACCAGTTGTTCCAGAATGCGGCGCTTGTAGGCAGTCTGCTCACGCGAGATCACGCCAAGCTGTTCGCGCACGGCATCGGCATAAGTGGCGACCACCTCGCGCGCGAAACCGCCGTCACGGCGCACCAGCTCGATCTCGATGATGCCGCCGCGCATGATGCGTACGTCTACGTTCTTTTCCAGCCAGCGCAGGCCTTGCGTCTCGTTCAGGCGAAGGCGCTCTCCCAGCTTGACGCGCTTGGCGACGAGCTGGCGCACATAGACGCTGCGCGCGACCTTCAGGCTGACTTCGATCGCCGTCTGGTTGCCGAAGATGTTGGCACCGGCCCCAAGCTGGCTCAATGTCCCGGACAGTCCGAGCGTGGACGGGTCGCTCGGCGTCAGGCTTACCGCGGCGCGGTAGTTCTGCGGGTAGACCGTGAATACGGCACTGACCGCCAGCGCGACGGCGAGACCGGTGCGGCGGACGCGGTCGTTGCCGATGATGCGGCCGTGCGCGAGGGTGCCGACGAGGCTTTTGCGCGGTGTCATCACTTGATCGCCGCAAGGGCAGCGGCACCGATGCCGGCCTGGAAGATGATCTGGGTAATGTCCTTGATCTTGGCCAGCAGGGTCGACGATTGCGTGCGCACCGGTACGAACAGTACGTCCCCTGGCAACGCGGTGGCGTTCAGAGCGCCTCTCCGTTTTGTTTCCACCGCGCCATTGGCGTGGACCACGAAGATCGCGCCCTTGTCGGCTGAACGTTGGACGCCGCCTGCCGACTCCAGATAGTCCTTCACCTTGCCGGTGCGTGCCGGCTCGAGCAGGAACGAGGCCGGCCGATAGACCGCGCCGAACACGCCCACCGTATCGACGCGCGGCGGAACGATGATGCGATCGTTGTTTTCCAGCACGACCGTCTCGGGCAAGGCTGTCGCGGTTGGCGCGATGTCCATCACCAGACGCCCGTCGGGCTCTGCCGAGCGCATCCTTTGCAGCAGGGCCCTTGCCGATGCCAATTGCGCTTCACGGTCGGGCTGGCTTTGCGAGGCATAGCCGGTGAGGGCGGCCGCATTGACCATCTGTTCCAGCTGTTCGACCGCAGCCCTGAAGCTTTCGCGCTGTTGTTCGCGTACCGTGGCGCGGCTGAACACCGTTCCGTAGACGAATGCCCGGCTCGTGAAGCCCCCGGCAAGACGAACGACTTCGCCGACCGATGTGCCGGGGGCGACGAAGTAATTGCCGGGGCGCTGGACTTCGCCTTCAAGCCGCACAAGTACGGACTGCTTCTCGATCGGGCGGGCAAGGCTGCCCTTGGCGAGGATCTGCAGCACGTCGCCGCCTTCGGCCGGGGAGAGGGCAAGCTGGGCGCGGGGCAACTCGCGGCTGCCGATGCTATCGCGGTCTGCCAAACGGTAGAGGATGACGCGATCGGGATCTGCAAGCTGGTTCGGGCCACCGGCGTAAGCGAGAAGATCCTCAAGCGTTTCTTGCCCGCGCAGTTCGTAAATCGCTTCCTCGTTGGCGCTGCCGATCACGGCGACTTGCTTGCCGACCGGGGGAACGAACAGCACGTCTTCGTTGCGTAGGATCGGATCGCGCGAGCGATCGCCCTTGCGCAGGATGTCGTAGAGATCGAAATCCTGCACTTCCTGCCCATTGCGGTAGAGCTTGACGCTGCGCAGGCTGCCACCCGCGTTGGGGCCACCGGCAGCGATCAGGGCGCCGAGCAGGGTAGACAGCGAGTTCACCGTGTAAACGCCGGGCTGCTGCGCGAAACCGGTCACGAACACCCGGATGCCGTGGAGCTTCTTGATGCTGACGGACACGTCATAGCCGCGATATTGGGCGCCAATGGCCTGTGAGACGTGCCGCTTGAGATCGCGATAACGGACCCCGATGAGGCTGACCTCGCCAATATTCGGGAGAAAGATGCGTCCATTGGCGTCCACCGGGAATTCGGCGCTGCCGACGACGGACCCGGTCAGGTTGATCGCGATGACATCGCCCACGCCGATGGGATAATCGGGCGGAATGACGAGAGCCGAGGGCACGGAGTAATCGGTGGCGCTGGGCACCAGAAGGTCTGCGCCGAAGCGGGGGACCTTCCTACCGGCCATGCTCGCGAGGAACTGTTCGAATTCGCTCAGCTTCGGTTCGGAGCGCTTGGCGTCGTTGCTGGAAGAGGCACGGTTTATCTTGTCGGTGCCGGACCCTGACGAGCCTTCGGCGGTGACGTCGCGCTCGCTGCTGCTTCTCGTGGTCTGTGTGATGTCGAGCGGCGTGAACTGGGTCGATGTCGTGGCGCTTTCGCTCTCGTCATCGTCGCGCTGCCCGCTCTGCTGGGAATTCTGTTGCGATTCCTGTTGTGCGAACGCGGGCGCAGCAAGGGCCAGCAGGCTCCCTGCGATTGCGGGAATAATACCCCGCGCGAAAGGCACGGGGCGACCGGGAGGGGGGCTGATGGGCATGACGCTTTCTTTTCTCGATCAGGCTGGAGCCGGAACGCCGGAAGCAAGGGTTTTGGTGTGCGACTGTCCGAGCCAGTCCATCGTCTCTCGGATGCCCTCGACCAGCGACACGCGGGCAATCCCGTGCGACCTGAGGAGGGCTTCGTAGCTGGCGTCATCGCCGTGATAGATGTCGGCATCGGGTGCAGTGATCGCCGCGCGGTCAACTCCGCACCCCGGGACCAGGCTGGCGACGAGCCGGGCGATGTCCCCCAGCTCCATCGGCTCTCCACCGCTGTCGAAACGTGAGACGCCTTGATCGCGCAGCATCATCGCCAGGACCAGGCTCAGCAATTCGCGCAAGCTGGCATAGGCACGCACGACCTGACGGGGGCTGCGGACTGCGACTGACCTGCCTGCCAGCGCATCGAGGATGAAGCTGGCAATGGCATAGGCTTCGGGCTTGTTGATGCGGGGGCCGAGCAAGGCATAGATGCGCACGATGGCGGCCGTGGCCTGGCGTTCGTGTGCCCACGCGGCAAAGCGCTCCTCCTCTTCGAGCTTGAGCTGCCCGTAGAGTTTGAGCGCACCTTGGGCGCCGCCGGCTACGACTTTTGCGGCGGCACCGGACGAGGCGACGAACAGGCCCGTGGTGCCAATTGCGTCCAGTGCGGCAAGCACTTGCCCGGTGATCGCGCGATTGGCTGCGGCGTAGTCACGTTCGTCCATCGCCACAGCACGATCCTTGGTCAGGAAGGCGGTGTGAAATACCCACGTCGGCGCATGGGGAAGGTCGGTGATGGAAGAAAGCGCAGCTTGCGGCAGAGTGCTGCCATCAGCCAGCGCCAAATCTCTGGCGCTCGATCCGAAAGCGCGGACCCGTTGCCGGAGAACGTCCGGGCCAAGCGCGGCGCTCAACAGGTCGAGCAGGGCAAGGCCGATCCATCCGCCCGCACCGGTGATGACGATGCGATGCCCATCCTTGCGCAGAGCCTCTGCCACGACTGGGTCAAGCATGGGCGCCCGCCAGAATGGTGCCGGCAAGATCTCTGAATCCGTCAAAGCTGCGGTCGGGGTTGGGGATGTAGTCTGCCTTGGCGTAGCCGTGGGTGAGGAACATGAACGGCATGCCGAGGCGGTCGGCGACAGCGTGATCGATCTCGCTGTCGCCAATGAACAGGCAATCGCGCGGCCCCACCTGCAGCTCTTCAAGGACTGCTTCAAGCAGATCGGGTGCCGGTTTCGCCGGAACACCCTGGCGCCCGCCTACAACCGAGGAGAACAGGTGCGCCAGGTCCGTGTCTGCCAGAACCTTGTCGACAAGCTGTTGCGGCTTGTTCGAGCAGATTGCCAACGTGAAGCCTGCCTCGCGCAGGGCGATCAGACCGTCCTCCACATCGGCGAAAAGCGAGCTGCGCTCGGTTCGCTTGGCGGCATAGCGCGCGCGGAATTCGGCTATTTCGTCGTCGGGATCGGCACAGGCGCTACCGAGCAGCGCGGCGATCATGCGAGGGCCGCCCTCGCTCATCCATGGCCGGGCAATCTGCGGATCGACGACGAGCTTGCTGCCACGGTCACGCAGCATTTCATCGAGGATCTCGACGCATATGGCGCAGCTATCGACGAGCGTTCCGTCGAGGTCGAATATCAGCGATTTCTGCACCCCCGACATGGCCTATCTCAGGATGGTGCAGGGGCTCATCGCCTCTGCCAATTCGGCATCGCTGAGGAATGGCGACAGGTCTTCAAGCGGTGGCGACACCATCGAGCCGTCGGCGAGGCGACGGCTGGAAAGCTTCGGTTCGAATTGCTGAGTCTTGTCGATCATCACTTCGCAGAGCTGTGGGCCGGGGGCGTCAAGCGTTGCACGAATGGCTGATGACAGCTCACCATCACGACCCGCCTTGCGCGCGGGGATGCCGAAGCCTTCGGCCAGTCTGGCGAACTCGGGGAATGTCAGGCCGCTGTCGGGGCCACAGCCCACCGAAAAGCCGCTGAAGTGCGCGACCTGGGACTGGCGGATCGAATGGTAGCCGTCGTTATTGAGGACGAAGATCTTGATGGGCAGGTCTGCGCCGACGATCGTCTGCAATTCCTGCAGGTTCATCATGATCGATCCGTCGCCGGCCAGGCAGACGATCCGCTTGGGTGTTGCCCCCATGGTGGCCGAACCGAAGTATGCACCGATCGCTGCGGGCAGGTCGTATCCCATGCTGGCGCAGCCGGAGTTGGTGTAAAGCCGCTGACCCGCCTTGATCCGTGCCGCCTGGAATATCGTGACGCAGGCCGTACCGTCTCCGGTGACGATAATATCGCATTCGTCCAGCTCCTCGAACAGGGCCTCTGCAAAGACGTAAGGGTTGATCGGCCCGGTTTCGGACCTCATCGTATCAAGCACGGCGGGGTAACGGGCAGACCGTTCACGGCTGCGGGCGAGGTAGGCCGCTCTTTGGGCTTGGCCGGTCGGCGGGAGCGGGATGGTCTTAGCTGCTGAGAAGAACGCGCGCAGATCGGCGTGGATCGGGCGGTGCAAACGCAGGGTCGGCTTGGCGAGCTCGGCGCTGTCGATGTCGACCATGGCGATGCGCGCGTTGCGGGCAAAGCTGCCGAAGTTGTAGCTGATCTGGCGGATGTTCAGCCGGCTGCCAAGCACCAGCACGTAGTCCGACGCCTGAACCGCGAAGTTGCCTCCACGGTCACCCACGCTGCCGGGCCGCCCCACATAAAGCGGGTGGGCGTCGGGCAAGGCATCGTGCGCATTCCAACCGGTCACGACCGGAGCACCGAGACGTTCGATGAATTCGAGAAACGCTGCGTGCGTGCCAGACAGTCGCACACCTGCGCCCGCGAAGACAACCGGGCGTTCTGCTGCGGTGATTTCCGCCAGCAGTGCCCCGACTTCCGCTTCAAGATCAGCGCCTTCAAGCGCGCCGGCCTCTACTGTGGTGTTGGTCGGCAGGTCGGCCATGTCGTCTTCGGACGCAGGATCATATGCTGCCAGCGCCTCGGGATCAACCGGGGCCGCCTGGACGTCAATCGGCACGTCGATCCACACTGGGCCTGGCCTGCCCCTGCGGGCGAGGTGAATGGCGCGTTCGACCACACGGCGTGTGTCCTGCGGGTCCTGCAGCAGCACGGCATACTTGGTGATCGGGCGCGCCATCGCGACGATATCGACTTCCTGATCGCCAAGCTGGCGCAGGGGAATCTGCGGGTAGTTTCCTGCGATAGTCTCGCGCTTTACCTGCCCCGAAACGACGATCATCGGGATGGAATCGACATAGGCGCCATAGACGCCGTTAAGAGCGTTCACGCCGCCCGGCCCCGTCGTGACGTTGACCAGGGCCGGGCGTCCGGTCAGACGCCCGTAACTTTCCGCGGCAATGGCGCAGGCCTGTTCGTGGTGGGAGAAGATCTTGCGGAGGCCTGCTTCCCGGCCGAACGCATCGTTCAGGTGCATGGCACCTCCGCCCGTCAGCATGAAGCAATCGCTGATGCCATGCTCGACGAGCAGACGCGCGATCAGGTCTGCAACACGAATAGTCTGCGCCATGGGATCAGGCTGCTTCCGCCGTGCGGGCAGAGACTTTCTGGCGGGCTTCCATCATCTCGATGCGAGCGGAATCTTCCTCGGCAATGCCGCGGTAGAAATCGCGCTTGTTCTTCAGCCAGAGCAGTTCGAACTCGATGGCGAGTTCCATGCCGGCCTGAGCGCGGCCATCATCCGCAACGACTGAATCGAAGACCACCTTGCGGGTTTCGAAGCGATCAAGTCGGTGGCGGCGAGCGCCTGAGAGAAGCGGAATCGAATCCGGGCTGACACCGCCGCCCACGACCAGTTCGACGCCGCGGATGCGAGCTTCCTGCGCCACGCGGTTCACGTAGGCAGTCATTTCCGGCGAATTGACGAAGCCTCGATCCTTGCCAAGTGAACCGGCAAAATCCACGCGGCCGAACACGAAGCCCACCTTGCCGGCCTGTGCGACGCTGCCGAGTTCCTCGAGATGCTCGAAGGTTGCCGCAGTTTCGACGTTGAACAGGAAGGACATGTCCTCCTGTTCCTTTGCCGGAAACACCTTGTTCTTGGCAGCGATGAACTTGCTGAGCGCGTAGGGCGTTTCGACCATCGGGGCGATGATCATGTCGACGCCGTACTGGCGTGCTTCGATCAGATCACGGATCGCCTCGCACCCGCCGATCTTCAGTGCCACCTTGAGCCCGGCGCGGCGCGCCAGTTCGAGCAGGCGAAGAAATTCGTCGGATCGTGTGCCTTCCGCTTCGAATTCCGCCTTGACCGCAACGAAACCGAGATCTTTCCGTCCCTTTTCGAGAATGGCAAGCATCTGTTTTTCATAAGTATTCATCTTGTCATCCTGTCCTTTGAACCAACAGATCAGCGCTTGCCATTGACGAAATTGGCGAGCATTTCGATGCTGTAGGAAAGATGGTCTTCAGTAAGACCCGGATAGAGACCAAGCCAGAAGGTGTTGGTCGTCACGAGATCGGCGTTGGCAAGGTCGCCAACGACACGAACATTGCGCCCCTTCATGTAGGGCTGATGCAGCAGGTTGCCGCCAAACAGCAGGCGCGTACCGACCTGCTTGTCATTGAGGTACTGAACGAGTTCTTCGCGATTCAGGCCGCTTTCGGGGCGGATCGTCAGCGGGAAGCCAAACCAGCTCGGCTTGCTGCGCGGGGTGGCCTCGGGCAGGATGAACACATCCTCGAGCGGGCGCATCAGTTCGATCAGCTTGGCAAAATTGCGACCGCGCGCGGCAATGAACTCATCGACCTGCGCAAGCTGGGCAAGGCCCACGGCGGCCTGCATGTCGGTGATCTTCAGGTTGTAGCCGACATGGCCGTACGTGTACTTGTGGTCATAGCCATGCGGCAGTGTGCCGAGGCGGCGGGCAAAGCGCTTGCCGCAGGTGTTGTCCTGTCCGGGCGCACACCAGCAATCCCGGCCCCAGTCACGGATGGATTCGACCACGCGCTTGAGCCGTGGTTTGTCGGTGAACACGGCGCCGCCTTCGCCCATGGTGATGTGGTGGGCGGGGTAGAACGACAGCGTGCCGAGATGGCCAAAGGTGCCGACGGGCTTGTCGTCATAAGTGGCGCCGAGCGCGTCGCAGGTGTCCTCGACCACCCAGAGATTGTACTTCTCGGCAACGCGCATGACTTCGGCGAGGTCGAACGGGTTGCCCAGCGTATGGGCGATCATGATCGCACGGGTCTTTTCCGAAACCGCCGCCTCGATCATTTCCGGCTTGATGTTGTAGGTCGGGATGTCGACGTCGACGAACACCGGGAAAAGGCCGTACTGCAACGACGGATTGACCGTGGTAGGGAACCCGGTGGCCACGGTGATGACCTCGTCACCGGCCTTCAGCGCTTCGCTGCGATGGTAGTGCGAAGTCAGCGCGGCAAGGGCGAGAAGGTTGGCTGACGAGCCGGAATTGGTGGTGAGCGCGTGTGCCACGCCCATGCGCTTTGCCAGCTGCTCTTCGAACAGCGCGTTGTAGCGCCCCGTGGTCAGCCACATGTCAAGGCTGGCGTCGACCAGGTTGCGCATCTCGCTTTCGCCCACGACCTTGCCGGAGACCGGCACAGGGCTCTGCCCCGGTACGAAGGGGCGCGGTGCGTGGAAGCGGCGAGCATACTCGCCTGAGAGACTGACGATCAGTTCGCGCAGTTCAGCTTCGCCCGCATGGGCAGCCACGGCCTGAACGTCGGCAGCGCGAGGAAGGGTGTCGGTTGTCATGTCATGCACTGCCTGATTGGAATTGCTGGAATTTTTCACGGTATTCGGCGAGCTGGCGGAGGGAGGTGGCCCTTGCGCAGGCGCCGCGATCCACGGTCTGGTGCCACGAGACGATGCGCCGCAGAGCTTCGTCGAGACCCCAGGTCGGTCGCCAGCCCAGGACGCTGCGCGCTTTTGCGCAATCGAGCCTGAGATTGTGCGCCTCGTGGCGATCGGCTGCAGTCCCTGGACTGTCCCAGCCGGACACGCCCCAAGCTTCGGTCATCCTGTCGGCAATCCAGTCAACCGGGCGGGTGTCGTCATCGGCGGGACCGAAGTTCCAGCCTTCGGCTGCCCAGGACTTCCCTGAAGCGAGTGCCTCGGCAATCATCAGGTAACCGCCCAAGGCCTCAAGGACGTGTTGCCAGGGACGGATCGCGCGGGGATTTCGGATCAGCGGGCGCTCGCCAGCGATCAACGCGCGGACGATATCCGGGATCAGGCGGTCGCGTGCCCAGTCCCCCCCGCCGATGACGTTGCCGGCGCGGACCGAGGCAAGGCCCGCCGCGCCTTCGGCCGAGAAGAAGCTGCGGCGATAGGCCGATATCACGATCTCGGCCGCACCCTTGCTGGCGGAATAGGGATCGTGCCCACCCATCGGATCGTTCTCGCGATAGGGCCAGAGCCATTCGCGATTCTCGTAGGCCTTGTCCGACGTGATGCACACGATCGCGCGGAGTGACTTTGCCTGTCGACACGCCTCGAGCATGTGCACCGTGCCCTGGACATTCGTCGCGAACGTCTCGACCGGGGTTTCGTAGGACAGGCGGACGAGCGGTTGCGCGGCCATGTGGAACACGACTTCCGGATCGCATCGTTCGACCGCGGCGACGCACGTGGGCAAATCGCGGATGTCGCCCTCGATATGGTCAACAATCGCATCGATTTGTGCCTGCCGGAACAGGCTCGTCTCTTCGGCGGCAAGTGAAAGACCGGTGACCTTTGCCCCCATCTGCTTGAGCCAGAGAGATAGCCAGCTGCCCTTGAAGCCGGTGTGGCCGGTAAGCAGGACCCGGCGTCCTGCCCAGAAGGTGGGATCGTGCAGATAAGTCATGCTCACCAGCACTTCCACGGCGCAGAACCTTCGGCCCAGAGGCGATCGAGCAATTGCTTGTCGCGCAGCGTGTCCATGGGTTGCCAGAACCCGCTGTGGCGGAAGGCGACGAGTTCGCCCTGCCGGGCCAGCGTTTCAAGCGGGCCGCTTTCCCAGATCGTGCCAGCGCAGGGGATCAGATCGATCACAGACGGATCGAGGACGAAGAATCCGCCGTTGATCAGCCCGCCATCCCCAGCGGGCTTTTCCTTGAAGTCGACAACCTTGTCGCCATCGAATTCCAGCGCGCCGAACCGTCCGGGAGGGGCGACGGCCGCGATGGTCGCCTTGCGTCCATGAGCGCGGTGAAATGCGAGTTCGGCGGTCACGTCGATATCGGCAACGCCATCGCCATAAGTGAAGCAGAATGGCTCATCATCGAGATGGGAGCGGACTGCGCGCAGCCGTCCACCGGTCTGCGCTTCGGCACCGGTTTCGACCAGGGTGACTTTCCAAGGCTCACACTTGGCCTGGTGCACTTCCATTGCGTTGCGTGACAGATCGATTGTCACATCGGCCGAATGCAGAAAGTAATTCGCGAAGAACTCCTTGATGACGTATCCCTTGTAACCCAGGCATATCACGAAATCAGTCACGCCGTGGGCGGCATATATTTTCATGATATGCCATATTATCGGAAATCCGCCGACTTCGACCATTGGCTTTGGGCGAACAGACGTTTCTTCACCGAGGCGAGTCCCTAGACCGCCTGCCAGAATGACCGCTTTGGTCAAAGTATACCCCAGAATGATTGTATGATATAGGAGCGTCGCCCCAACCACTCCTCATTATTACTTAGGTTTGCCAAAAGCGCGGCAATTCGCGTCCATTATGGAGAAGAAGCGAAAAGTTACCTTCATTTAGAAGCTAATAATGCGGACGACCGGTCCGCTTCTTGGCGCATTTTCCTGCGGGCGAAGCACGACCCGCTCCTGTCCCTGTTGCAGGAGCGTCTGGTACATTCGCAGTTCGCCGGCGAAGCGATCGCTTTCGGCTGCGTAGCGATCATACTGGGCAATGATCGCATAATCGGCCGTGCAGGAACTGGCGCGTTCAGGGGCAAGTGTGCCGTAATCGACGATGGCTCTTGATCCCCGTGCGGCCTCGATTGTGGCGTAATCGATCTTGCCCGCAAGCATGGCTTTGGCGTCCACGCAACCCGCATCGCCCATCGGAAACAGGATGCGCCATGGTGCGGCCTGCAGATCGAAGGCAAACTGTTCGATAAGCACCGTGGAGCCGGGGGGAATGTTGCCCAGTGCCCAGGCAGATGCGGCTTGGCGCGTATCCTCGGCCCGCGCCTCGGTGCGATCGAGTGCGGCTGCGGCCAATGGAGCGGCGACCCCTGTAAGAATGACGGGAAGAGCCAGTCTTTGGGCCCGGAATCCAAGCGAAGCGACCCGGCTTGCAACCCGGCTTGCCGCAGCACCGAGGGCAATTGCCATTAGAGGCAGTAGCGGCAGGGCCCAGCGGTCCCACACCAGATGCTGAGCCGCAAGTACCATGATAAAGCCCAGCAGCACCGGCAGCAGTATTCTTGCCGCAAACCCATGCCGCGCGATCAACCACAATCCCCAGATTGCGAGCAGGCTTCCCGACAGGCCGAGGCCGTTCAAGACCGGACCCTGCCCGTACCACACCAGATTCTGCCAAGGAGAGCCACCGGTTGCGCCGAGATGATGGGCCTGTGCCTCGCCCTGCAGGTTCCGCCACAGCGTTTCGTGATCCAGCACAAGGTAGGGGGAGATCAGCAGCAGCAGTGCGAGAGTCAGCGCGCCGAACGCCGCGACCCTTGCGAGGCTCTCGCGAAAGGAAGCCTCACCTTTGCTCCATCGATTCAGCAGGACCGCGATCATCGGCAAGGCACCCAGTGCAAACGGCCACTTGGTGGCGACGGCCAAGGCCAGCCAGACCGCCGCCCACACGAAGCGGCTGTTCGAGGGCTCGCGCGCATGGCGTGCCGTGGCGATCAGGCAGGCAAGCAGAAAGCTTGTCGCCATTATGTCTGATCTGATGACTTGCGCCCAGGTCACTGCCAAGGGGCTGACCGCAAGGACCAATCCCGCGCCCAGTGCTACCTTTCGATCGAGAAGTTCGTCGGCGAGGCGCATGGTCAGCCAGACGCTGAGCACTCCGAACGCGGCCATGACTATGCGTCCCGGCAGGATCACCAATGTCGGATCGGCAAAGACCGCGTCGGCAAAGGCCGTGGGCGATGCGAAGTGGCCGCTGACGTAGCCCGCTGCGAACACGATCAGGTCTACCAGCGCGAGAACGTACATGGTCGTTGTGGCGGGATGGCCGAACCATCCGGGATTGAGCGTGCCGGTGCGCAGTATGCGGATGGCACCCATCTCGAACATCAGTTCGTCAGGATCATTGAGTGCAGGCAGGCCGAAATCGATGTGCTGCAGGCGCAAGGCTGCTGCCACAAACAGAACGGCCACCACAATGATCTTCAACCTGATACTGGTCATTCGCAGGTCTGATCAGCCGTATGCGGTGCCGCAAGCGAAGAGTCCGGGTGCGGCATTTTATCAGTCGGTCCCTGTCTGTGCCCGCCTTTCTGCCGACCGTTCTTCGGAAAGAGAACACGGCGCGGAATTACAGCGAGCTTCAAGGCACCCTAGAGCCTCTCGTCGCAATAGTCCGCGTCGGGCCGCTCCATTTTGGATTCACTTTCGATAAGTCGAGGTGCGGCCTGGCCGTCAGAACGGGATCTCCGCGCCATCCCAGGCCATCAACCTGCCGGATTGCGCTGCCGTCAGGCCGTCGATCACGTCGAGCAGATGCCGCGCCGACCGCTCAGGTGTGAACAGCTTCCCTGCAGGAACACCGCGCTGGAACGGGCGGGACAGGGGCGTGTCAACCGTGCCGGGATGCAGCGTTACGGCCACGGCGTGAGGGTGCGTGCGGGCGAGCTCAATCGCCAGGTTCCTGACGAGCATGTTCAGCGCCGCTTTGGAAGAACGGTAGGAGTGCCAGCCGCCGAGGCTATTGTCGCTGATCGAGCCGACCCGGGCGGAGATGGCAGCGAAGACGGCAGGCCGATCCCTGGGCAGCAGGGGCAGGGTATGACGTGCGATGAGGGCAGGGCCGATGGTATTGATGGCGTAGAGCTCGGCCATCGTGCCGGCATCGAGTGCGCGCCATGACTTTTCGGGGCCTTCGCCGGTTTCGCGAACCAGACGGCCGGTCGCCACGATCACAAGGTCGAGCGGCGTGCCGATCGCTTCACAGGCCGAAGAGATCGAGCTTTCGTCGAGCAGGTCGAAGCGGTGGGCCACGACCTTGCCATGGCCCGCGCCGCCGCTGCGCGACAGGGCGTGGACTGCTTGCACGTCTTCACGCGCGGCGAGGAGGGCGGTCAGGGCGGCGCCGATGCCGCCGCTCGCGCCGAATACGGCGCAACGTTTCATCATGGTCATCACGCCGTTGATGGACCTGTGGCAACGCTCCGTCGATATGACCCAAGGCATGGTGCTGTGTTGCGAGTATAAGACAGCTTGCGCGCAGCCGCGCGACATACCATGTTGCCAAAGATACCGTTGAACGCGTTCAATTCCGAAAGTCCCAGCACGATGGCTTCCACACCGACCGAAACCGCGACGATGACCCCGATCAGCCTGACTCCGCCCGATCCGGTGCCGGTGGTCGCGCCCGCGCAGGCGGCAGGACTGGTGCCGGTGTCGGACGAGAACCGGTCCAAGCTGGAGGCCAAGGTCGATGCCTTCGTGGCTGACCTCATCTCGGTCGACGCGCAGAGCCCGGAATTCGGCAAGAAGGTCGACCAGCTTACCAACATGGGCCGCAAGGAGATTTCGCAGGCAGCGGGCATGTCGAACCGGTTTCTCGACCGGCCGATCCGTGCGATGGACAAGGATACAGGCGTCGGCGCCGACCTTGCCGCGCTGCGCCGGACGATCGAGGACCTCGATCCCGGCCGGCAGGGCAACCTGTCTTCAGGCCGAAAGTTCCTGGGGATCATCCCCTTCGGCAACAGCCTGAAGAAGTATTTCGACGGCTACACCTCGGCGCAGGGGCACATCAAGGCGATCCTCGAACGCCTTGCCTCGGGCAAGGACGAGCTGCTGATGGACAACGCCGGTATCGATGTCGAGCGCCAGAAGCTGTGGGAAGCGATGGGCAATCTCGAGCAGATGATCCACATCTCCAGGACGCTCGACGCCAAGCTTGAGGAGGCTGCCGCCGACCTCGACCATACCGATCCGGCCAAGGCCAAGGCGATCCGCGAAAGCGCGCTGTTCTATACCCGCCAGCGCACGCAGGACCTGCTGACGCAGATGGCGGTGACGGTGCAGGGCTATCTCGCGCTCGATCTGGTTAAGAAGAACAACGTCGAACTGGTCAAGGGCGTGGACCGCGCGAGCACCACGACGGTGGCGGCGCTGCGCACCGCGGTGACCGTGGCGCAGGCGATGACCAACCAGCGGCTGGTGCTGCAGCAGATCACCTCGCTCAACACCACGACGGCGAACATGATCGATTCCACCGGCAAGTTGCTGCGCGAGCAGACCGGCAAGATCCACGAGATGGCCGCTTCGAGCACGATCCCGCTGGAGACGCTGCAGCGCGCCTTCCAGAACATATACGACACGATGGACACCATCGATACCTTCAAGCTCAAGGCGCTGGACGCGATGAAGCAGACCGTCGACACGCTTTCGGGCGAGGTCGAGAAGTCGAAAGGCTACATCGCGCGGGCGGAAGGTGCGGCGCAGGCCAAGCTGGCCGGCCCGGAAACCTCGCCGCTGCTGACGCTGGAGGGCTGAGCAGCGCATGGCCAATTCCTCGGCACATGACAGCGACCGTATCCTTGCCGAAGCGCGCTCCTCGCTGGTGCGCCAGCAGGCAGGGGGGCGACGCAGCATCGGCAAGCGTTCGGCCGAACTGAAGCGCCAGCACTTCGGCAAGAAGGCCGCGCGCATGGCGATGTCGGTCGGCGTGCTGCTGGTGGGTGCGATGGTGGCGGGGATGATCCTCGATGGCATCGGCGTTACCGGGGTGATGGTGCTGGGCCTGGCGATCATTGCTGCGCTGGCATTCTTCGCGAAATATCCGAAGATGAAGGTCCCTGATCTTTCAGCGCTGAACACCGGCGATGTTCGCACGATGGTCGGGCGGACCGAACTGTGGCTTGAGGCCCAGCGTCCGGCGCTGCCTGCGCCTGCGGTGCAGTTGGTGGACCAGATCGGCGTGCAGCTCGATGGTCTGGGGCTGCAGCTGGAAGGCATCGATCCGGCCGAACCTGCCGCAGTCGAAGTGCGCAAGCTGGTGGGCGAGCATCTGCCGGGCATGGTCGAAAGCTACCGCAAGATTCCGCAGCACCTGCGGCGCGAGGAGCGCGGCGGGCGCAATGCCGATCAGCAGCTGGCCGATGGTCTTGCCAAGATCAGCAAGGAAATCGACGAGATCACGCGGCAGCTGGCGGCGGGCGATCTCGATGCGCTGGCCGTGCGCGGACGCTATCTGGACTATCGCTATGGGGAAGGTCTAGAGGCCGCGCCACAGCTTGAAGCTCCGAAGGTCTACTGATGCGTATCGCCATTCCCCACTCGCTCGACCGTGACGAAGCGCGCCGCCGCCTGCGCGAGAAGGCTGCGCAGGCGGCGGCCAAGGCCGATGGCATGGCGACCGTTAGCACCGCCTTCACCGATGACGACCACATGGTGATGACCGTCAGCGCGATGGGCTACACGCTCGATTGCGGAGTGGAACTGGCCGAGAAGGAGCTTGTGGTCGAGGTGGATATTCCCGCCAGCCTAGGCTTTGCCAAGCGCATGATCGAAGGCGTGATCCGCGAGAAGAGCGGCAAGCTGCTGACGTGAAGCCAGGGGCGCAGCCCTGAAGGCCGCGCCCTCTCCAGATCAGGCCTTTTCCAGTTGCGGGCGGTTGGCGACGAGGTTGTCGACCACGCTGGGATCGGCCAGCGTCGAGGTATCGCCAAGGTTCGACATGTCGTTCTCGCCGATCTTGCGCAGAATGCGGCGCATGATCTTGCCCGAGCGGGTCTTGGGCAGGCCAGGGGCGAACTGGATCACGTCGGGCGTGGCGATCGGGCCGATTTCGTGGCGCACCCACTGGATCAGTTCCTTGCGCAGCGCCTCGTCCGGCTCGACCTCGGCATTGCAGGTGACGAAGGCGTAGATGCCCTGGCCCTTGATGTCGTGCGGCATTCCGACGACCGCGGCTTCGGCAACCTTGGCGTGGGCAACCAGCGCGCTTTCGATCTCGGCGGTGCCCATGCGGTGGCCCGAGACGTTGATCACGTCGTCGATACGGCCGGTGATCCAGTAGTATCCGTCCTCGTCGCGCCGACAGCCGTCACCGGTGAAATAGAGGCCCTTGAAGGTGCTGAAATAGGTCTGGAAGAAGCGCTCGTGATCACCCCACACGGTGCGCATCTGGCCGGGCCATGAGTCGGTGATGACCAGGCAGCCGTCGGTCGCACCGTCGAGGAAGTTGCCCTCATTGTCGACAAGGGCGGGCTTCACGCCGAAGAACGGGCGGCTGGCCGAGCCGGGCTTGAGCGGCGTGGCGCCCGGAAGCGGGGTGATCATCGCCGCGCCGGTTTCGGTCTGCCACCAGGTGTCGACGATCGGGCAGCGGCTGTCGCCCACGACCTTGTGATACCATTCCCAGGCCTCGGGATTGATCGGCTCACCCACCGAGCCCAGCAGGCGCAGCGAGGCGCGGCTGGTCTGCTTCACCCAGTCATCGCCTTCGCGCATCAGGGCGCGCAGGGCTGTGGGAGCCCCATAGAAGATCTCGACCTTGAACTTGTCGACCACCTGCCAGAAGCGGCTGGGATCGGGGAAGTTCGGCACGCCTTCGAACATCACGGTGGTCGCGCCGTTGGCGAGCGGTCCGTAGACGACATAGGAGTGGCCGGTGACCCAGCCGATGTCGGCCGCGCACCAGTAGATCTGGCCGGGACGGTAATCGAACACGTACTGGTGGGTCATCGAGGCCCAGACCGAGTAGCCGCCGGTGGTGTGCAGCACGCCCTTGGGCTTGCCGGTGGAGCCTGAAGTGTAGAGGATGAACAGCGGGTCTTCCGCATTCATTTCCTCCGGCGTGCAGTCCGCGCTTTGCGCCGAAACGCCGGTGGCCCAATCAACGTCGCGGCCTTCAACCATCGGCACGTCGGCACCGGTGTGGCGCAGCACGATGACACTGTCGACGCCCGGACACTGCTTGAGCGCTTCGTCGACGTTGGCCTTGAGCGGAACCTTCTTGCCGCCGCGCAGGCCTTCGTCAGACGTCAGGACGATGCGGCTGTCGCAGTCGATGATGCGACCGGCAAGGGCATCGGGGCTGAAGCCGGCAAAGACGATCGAGTGGATCGCGCCGATGCGGGCGCAGGCAAGCATGGCGACGGCGGCTTCGGGCACCATCGGCAGGTAGATCGTGACGCGCTCCCCGCGCTTCACCCCTTGCGCCTTGAGCAGGTTGGCAAAGCGGCAGACCTGTTCGTGCAGCTCGCGGTAAGTGATCTCGCGGTGGGGCGTGGCAGGGCTGTCCGGCTCCCACAGGATGGCGATCTGTTCGCCGCGCTCTGCCAGGTGGCGGTCAAGGCAGTTGGCAGAGAGGTTGAGCGTGCCGTCCTCGAACCAGCGGATGCCGAAATCGGCTTCGTGATAGGAAGTGTTCTTCACCTTGGTGAAGGGCTTGATCCAGTCTAGCCGCTTGCCGTGTTCGGCCCAGAACGCTTCGGGATATTCCACCGACTGGCGGTACATCTCGAAGTAGCCCGCTTCATCGACAAGGGCGTTCTCGGCCCATTCTGCAGGGACCGGATAGACTGCTTCGCCCATGTTCAAACCCTCCTCGAAACTTTCTCTTGCCCGCGTGTCTACCGTGTGCCGGCCGTTTGGGCTTTTGGACAATAGTCGTAGATATCTGCCGACTCCGCCGAAGCGGCAAGGCGCTCCATAAGCCCTTGGCAGCACGATGTTGCGATTGGCAAGCGCTTGACGCAATAGCAGGAAATGCAAACCTTCGCCGACTATCACGCGCATGTCTATTTCGATCCCGCAGAAGCAGACGAAGCCGGTGCGCTGTGCATGAGAATGCGCGACGAACTTGGCGTCGCAATGGGGCGAGTGCATGCTCGTCCGGTTGGCCCGCATCCGCGAGGCTCTTGCCAGCTGACGATTCAGGCGGAGCGAATCGGCCCGGCCATTGCCTGGATGATGCAAAATCGCGGGCACTTCACGATCTTCTGCCATGGCAACAGCGGCAACGATCTGGACGATCACACCCGCCATGTCATGTGGTTGGGCGATAGCGAGGCCCTCAACCTTGCTCAATTCGGATCAAATCAGTCAAAAATGTAAATCAGCAATATTTTGTCGCATTGCCGCCCGTTACGCGCAAAACGGTGCCTTCAGCTAGAGGACTTGTCGGTCTGCGGGGGCGAACGGATCGGGCAGGCGCAAACAGGGCGCCAAACCGCCGGTTTTCCCCAGCAAACGTCACCATAGTGCCTGTTCTTCAACCTTGGCACCACGGGCGTCGCTGCTATCGTGCACCGTGTTGCTGCAACCGCGCCGGAGCTTTATGCAATCTCCATCAATCGTACTTGTGGAAGACGACGGGCCGCTGCGGACGCTGACCGCGCGTGCCCTGCGGGAAAACGGCTACAATGTCCGCACTGCTGCCACTGGCGCAGAAATGTGGGTTGCGCTGGAAAGCGAGCCGGCCGACCTGGTCGTGCTCGACATCATGTTGCCGGGCACGAGCGGGATCGAGCTGTTCCGCCGCCTGCGCAAGCAAAGCGACGTGCCCATCATCTTCGTCTCCGCTCGCGGCAGCGAGGAGGATCGCGTCCTCGGGCTTGAACTGGGCGCAGACGACTATCTGCCCAAGCCGTTCAGCACGCGCGAACTGGTAGCCCGGATCGGCGCGGTGCTGCGTCGCGGGGCAAACGCCGTCACCGATACCGCTGGCGATACGGGCAGCCGGAGCGGCGACATCCATTTTGACGGCTGGTCCGTCTCGATGGCCCGGCGCGAACTGCATTCGCCCAGCGGCGCGATGGTTGACCTGACGGGGGCCGAATTCGATTTGCTGGCCACGTTCATCGGGCAGCCGCAGCGCGTACTGGGGCGCGAACGCCTGATCGAACTCTCGCGAACCCGTCTGGGTGACAGTTCGGATCGCAGCGTCGACGTGCTGGTCAGTCGCCTGCGGCGCAAGCTCTCGGCGGCCGGAGGCAATGCCCCGATCGTGACGGTTCGCGGCGTGGGGTACATGTTCAAGGCCGAAGTGCAGCGCGCCTGATGCTGTCGCGCCGCTTTGGCCTGCCCGAGCGGCTGCTGGCAATCCTGCTGCTTGTCGCGTTGGTCGATTTTGCGGCCAATACCCTGTTGTTCGATCGTGCCAGCCAGTTCGCGCTGCGCGAGGATGATGCCGCGCGCGTTGCCGAGAACCTGATCATCGCAACGCGTGCGATCGAGCGTGCGCCGGTTACCGAACGCCAGCAGGTTGCCAGGGATCTCAGTTCGGCCCGGTTCGCGCTCGACTGGCAGCCGTCAGGCAAGCGTCCAAGCGGTTCCATCCAGCTTTCACGCTTGCGCGAACAGATCATAGAAGACGCACCCGAACTCGGCCGTGCCGACTTGCAGTTGCACCTCAAACCGGTTGCCGTCGCCGGCAATGTCACCGGTTCGCTGATCTTGCCTGACCGCAGCGTCGTGCAGTTCCAGACTTATGCCAGCGATGCCTGGACACTCAATGCCGGGCGCATCCTCACGCTGATGATGCCGACCTTGGCCCTCGTGCTGCTGGCCTGGGTCCTTTTTCGGGCCACGCTGGCGCCGTTGCGGACGCTGGTCCGGGCGTCGAAAACGGTTGGTTCGGGGCCGCCGCAACTTCTTTCCGAACAAGGCACGGCGGAAGTGCGCGACCTGATCCATGCCTTCAATGAGATGCAGCAACGCGTCTATGAATCCATGACCAATCGCACGCAGTCCATGCTGGCAATCGGGCATGATCTGCGCACGCCGCTCTCGCGAATGCAACTGCGCGTCGAAAGCCTCGATCTTGACGAGGAAACGCGCGAGGGCATGAGCGCTGACCTTGGCGAGATGCGACACATGCTCGAATCGCTGCAGGCCTTCGTCGAATCCGGTGGGAGTCGCTTGCCGGCAGAGCGTATTGACGTTGCCGTCATGGCGCAGACTCTGGTGGACACGGCGGCCGACAATGGCGCCGATGCCACCTTTCACGGGCTTGAAAGCCTCGAGATCATGGCGCGTCCCGTCTCGGTGCGGCGTGCTCTTTCCAATCTGATCGAGAATGCACTCCATTACGCTGGCAACGTGCGGGTTACCGTGCGGCGCGTTGACGGGGCGGCCGAGCTACAGTTCGATGACGATGGCCCCGGCATTCCGGCCGAGCGGATCGAGGATGTTCTGCAGCCGTTCGTCCGTCTGGACACGGCGCGTGCCCGGGACACACCGGGAATGGGCCTTGGTCTCGCCATCGTGCGCCGGGCAATCCAGCTGGACAATGGCACCTTGCAATTGCGCAACCGGCCCACGGGAGGGCTCCGCGTCACGGTCCGTTTCCCGTTGGTGATCAGCTGAAGGGTTGCGAAACAGTTCGTTACACGCCCGCGCTTATGCGGAAAGATGCGACACATACTTTGACTAGTTTCCGGGCGACCTCAGTCGGTTGTCGATTCTAGTGAAAGGTCCAGCACCGTGAACGAACTTATCGGACGTGTCTTTAGCTTCGAAAAGACCATTTTCCCCGACAGCCGCGAACTGTTCGGCAAGCTCGTGAGCGAGGGGCAGTCCCCCAAGGCACTGATGATTTCTTGCGCGGACTCGCGCATTGTTCCCGAACAGATCATGCAGGCCCAGCCGGGCGAGCTGTTCGTGTGCCGCAATGCCGGAAACATGGTTCCGCCCTACGCGACGATGAACGGCGGCGTGACCTCGACCGTCGAATACGCGGTCATGGCGCTTGGCGTGCGTGACATCATCGTTTGCGGCCATTCCGACTGTGGCGCGATGAAGGCGCTCTCCGCGCCGACGCTGCCGGAAGGCATGCCGAATGTGGTTGCGTGGTTGCGTCATGGTGCCGCAGCCGAAAGCGTCGTTTCAAGCTGCTCGCCCCACCTCGGCACCGATGAGCGCGTCCGTGCGGTCAGCCTGCAGAACGTGATCGTCCAGCTTGATCACCTGCGCACTCATCCTTCGGTGGCGACGGCAATTGCCAAGGGTGAAATGTCGCTGCACGGCTGGTTCGTCGACATCAGTGCCGGCATGGTGCTTGGTCTCGATGGCGAGACCGGCGAATTCGTGCCGCTGCGCGAAGACAAGCCCCTGCCGGTGGCGCTTCCCGCCCGCTCGCGCCGCATTCTCGATACCTGGGTTGCTGAGGCCGCAGAATGACAGCCGCGACCACCGATGGTGCCGGTAGCGGGATTTCCCGCTACTTCGTGCGCGATTTCACCGCGTCGATCGTGGTGTTCCTTGTCGCCATGCCCTTGTGCATGGGGATCGCCATTGCCTCCGGCGTGCCGCCGGAGAAAGGGCTGGTCACCGGGATCATCGGCGGAATCGTCGTTGGCCTCCTCGCGGGTTCGCCGCTGCAGGTAAGCGGTCCGGCCGCGGGCCTTGCCGTGATCGTCTTCGAATTCGTTCGCGACAATGGCCTGTCCGCTCTCGGGCCGGTACTGGTGCTGGCCGGCGCCCTGCAATTCGTCGCGGGTGTGGCCAAGCTGGGCGGCGTGTTCCGCGCGATCTCGCCTGCAGTGGTCCATGGCATGCTGGCCGGGATCGGCGCGCTGATCGTGATCGGGCAGTTCCATATCCTGTTCGACGCCAAGCCGCTTTCCAACGGGATCGACAATCTTGCCATGATGCCAGCGCGCGTGCTTGGCCTGACCCCGTTCGATCTGCGTTCGACCGAACTCGCTCTCATGCTCGGCCTGCTCACCATCGGTACGATGCTGGCGTGGGAAAAGCTCAAGCCGGCAAGGCTTGGCCTGGTACCGGGCGCGCTGCTTGGCGTGCTGGCGGCGACAGGCGTGGCGTGGGGCCTCGGGCTCGACGTGGCGCGGATTGTCGTTCCGGATTCGATCGGTGCTGCCTTCGCTCTGCCCGGTGGTGACTTCCTTGCTCCGCTGACCAACGGCTCGCTGATCGTCTCGGCAATTGCCATCGCCTTCATCGCCAGCGCTGAAACCCTGCTTTCGGCCGCAGCGGTTGACCGGATGCACGATGGCGTGCGGACGGACTACAACAAGGAATTGCGGGCGCAGGGTGTCGGCAACCTGCTTTGCGGTGTGGTCAACGCGCTGCCGATGACGGGCGTGATCGTGCGCAGTTCGGCCAACGTTCAGGCGGGTGCGATGACCCGCATGTCTGCGGTCATGCACGGAGTGTGGATACTCGGCTTTGTGGCCCTGCTGCCCTTTATCCTGCGCGAAGTGCCGATGGCGGCGCTGGGCGGCGTTCTCGTGGTCACCGGATGGAAGCTGGTCAGCATCAAGCAGGTTCGCCGCCTCTTTGAGGTGCACGGCTTCATGCCAGCTCTGATCTGGGTCGCGACCTTCACGCTCGTGGTGACGACCGACCTCCTGACCGGTGTGCTCGTCGGTCTTGCGCTGTCTGCGCTCGAACTTGTTCCGCACCTGCGTAACCTGCGCTTCCGCGTGGGCGAGCAGACCGTGGGCGAAACCGTGCGGCTTGAACTGGAAGGCGCGGCCACTTTCCTCGGTCTTACGCGCCTCACCAATGCTCTCGAGCAGGTTCCGGTTGCCAAGCCTGTCCACGTCGATCTCGATCGTGTCCACGCGATGGACCACACCACGGCCGAGATGCTGACGGAGTGGCTGGCGCGTCGCAAGCAGCGCGGGAATGCGGTGACCGTTTCGGGCCCCGCGCCGTTGCTGAAAACACTGGCGCACGCCTGACCACTGGCTTGATTCCGGGCCAAAGCTGGCAAATCGCGCGCGACATCCCACCCCCTCTTGTTGCGCGCATGGTGGCAAGAGTCCGCAGAAATTGCGGGCTCTTGCCACTTTGCACAAGAATCTATCTTGCAGTGCAGCAAAACCGGGTGTAATACTTTGGGCTCTGCAGTGACGTCGCTCCGTTCTTGAGAAGCGCTCGCACGGCAGACGCAGGTGGAACGTGATAACCTATCCAGGGAGCGTTCCGTATGAAGACCCGTCTCGCCGCAGCCGTGGCACCTGTCGCCCTCGCACTCTTTGCGACTCCGGCTTTCGCGCAGGAAGAAACCCCCGCCATCACCGTTTCGGGCAGCGCTGCTCTCGTTTCGGACTACCGCTTCCGCGGCGTTTCCATGACCGACAAGGAAATGGCGGTTC
The DNA here is from genome assembly GCF_058783135.1 of Novosphingobium sp. FW305-C-30-35. NCBI lineage: Bacteria > Pseudomonadati > Pseudomonadota > Alphaproteobacteria > Sphingomonadales > Sphingomonadaceae > Novosphingobium > Novosphingobium sp. FW305-C-30-35. Next base: position 1,131,847 of record NZ_JBYSYJ010000001.1, on the reverse strand, counting down.
AGGCCGGCGTCACCGTGGCGCATGAAAGCGGCTTCTATGTCGGCACCTGGGGTTCAAACCTCGCAGGCTGGGGCACCTTCGCGGGTTCCAACATGGAACTCGACATTATCGGTGGCTACAAGACCGAAATCAGCGGCGTGACGGTCGATGTCGGCCTGACCTGGTACATGTATCCGGGCGGTCTCGACAACACGGACTTCGCCGAGCCCTACGTCAAGGTGTCCGGGTCGGTCGGTCCTGCAAATCTTCTTGTCGGCGCAGCCTATGCTCCCAAGCAGGAAGCTCTCGGCCAGTGGTACAATTCGGGTGCTTCGGCTGCCACCGGCGTTTACGACAATCCGGGTGCCAAGGCTGACAATCTCTATGTCTGGACCGATGCATCGGCAGGTATCCCTGACACCGGCCTGACCGTGAAGGGCCACATCGGCTACACCACCGGCGGCAACAAGGGCCTTGGCCCTCAAGGCACCTCGGTTTCGCCGACCGGTGATTATGTCGACTGGCTGGTTGGCGCCGATTACACCCTCGGCAACGTCACGCTCGGCGTGGCCTATGTCGATACCGACCTCACCCCGACCGACTTCAATTACCTGACGCCGAACTTCTCGTCGACCAAGGATGGTTCGTCGATCGCCGGTTCGCGCGTGGTTGTTTCGGCTACTGTCGCCTTCTGATCAGGCCGGCCCTTGGCCGCTACCTGACGATCAATGACGAAAGCCCTTCTCTCCGATGCGGAGGGGAGGGCTTTCTCTTTGTGCGTTCCGCCCGTCACCAGCGGGCGGAATAAAATTGTTATGGCATATACCAAATGGTTCATGCGCCGCCTTCCAGCGCGGTCTAGCCATGTGCCGAGGTCGACCGATGCGAGTCGACCACCAGGGAGAAAGTTCACGATGACTCTTGCCATTCGTCTGACCGCAGCCGCGCTGTCCGGACTGCTGGCCTTCCCGATGCCGGTTCACGCGCAGCAACAATTGCCGGCGCAACTGCAATCCGGTCCCGCTTCGGAAGTGCCGGTGGCAACGCAGGTAATGCGCTGGCGCATGAACGACGCCGACGTGAACAGCTTTGCCTTTCGCAACATGGATCAGCTGTTCACCACGCGCACGGTCGCGCATTCCGGGGCACCGTGGGCCTTGCCCAAGGTCGAACGCCCGATGGATTTCACCTACGCATTCGGCGGAAAGACCTGGACCGCCGAACAGGCGCTCGAGCGCACTTATACCAACGCTCTCCTGATCATGAAGGACGGGCGGATCGTCACCGAAATCTATCGCAATGGCTCGAACGAGCGCACGCGCTTCATGGGCTGGTCGATGACCAAGTCGCTGACCTCGACGCTTGTTGGCGCAGCCCTTGCCGATGGGCTGATCAGCTCGCTCGATGATCAGATCGTGCGCTATCTGCCCGAATTGAAAGGGAGCGGCTACGATGGCGTGACCATCCGCCAGATCCTGCAGATGCGTTCGGGCGTCGATTACGAGGAGCGCTACGACTTCGCCAATCCCGGCATCGCGGCAAGCAACCACATCAACGCTCTCGTCAAGAACGTCGCGCGCTTTGCCGATGTCGCCCGCACCATCAAGCGCAAGTCGAAGCCCGGAGAAGTCTTCGCCTACAAGACCATCGACACCGCCGTGCTTGGCTGGCTGATCGAACGAGTCAGCGGGGGCTCGGTGGCGGCCTATACCGCGCGCAAGCTGTGGGAACCGCTCGGCACCGAGACTGATGGCTTCTACATCATGGATGGCCAGCCCGGCACCGGGCGCGAGTTCAGCGGCGCCGGCTTCAACGCCACGCTGCGCGATTGGGCGCGCTTCGGCCAGATGATGCTCGATGGCGGCATGGCCAACGGCAAGCGCATCATCAGCGAGGAATGGGTCAAGGCCGCGCAGGCGCCGGCCGGCCCCGAGGACGGACCGGAAGGTGGCTATGGCTATCAGTGGTGGACGATGGCCAATTCGCCTGCCTATTCGGCCATCGGACTGCAGGGGCAGTACGTTTACGTCGATCCCGCCAGCCGGACCGTGGTGGTCAAGCTGAGCTACTTCCCTCCTGCGGAAGGCAGTGTCGGACAGGAAACCATGGCGTTCCTTGCCGCCGCCTCTGCGTGGAAGCCGGCACCGTAAGCAATAACAACAGGGAGGATACCATGAAGACTCAGTTCGCGCTGGGCTGCGCGATGACGCTCGCCTTTGTCACCCAGCCTGGCACCGCGTTTGCGCAAGCGGCACAAGATACGGCCAGCGCGCCGGAAGAGGCCAGCGAAGGCGTTGGCGAAATCATCGTTACCGCGCAGCGTCGCAAGGAAAAGCTCCAGGACGTCGCCGTTTCCGCCACCGCCTTCGATGCCAGCGCTCTGGCCGACAAGGCCGTGACCAACCTGGCCGACCTGCAGAACGCCAGCCCCGCGCTGTCCATCTCCGATGGCGGCATCACGCAGTCGATCAATATTCGCGGCATCGGCCTTGCCAGCAATTCGCCAAGCGTGACGGCAGGTGTCGCGACGTATGTCGACGGCCTGTTCCAGCCACCGATCGTGCAGGCCAACAGCTTCTACGACCTTGCCAGCGTCGAGGTGCTGCGGGGGCCGCAGGGCACGCTCGTCGGCTCGAACTCCACGGGTGGCGCAATCTTCATCAACACGCAGAACCCGCTGCTGGATGAGGGGCTGGGCGGATATGCCATGTTCGGCGGCGGAAACTACAACTCGGTTCAATCCGAAGCCGCAGTGAACCTGCCCGTTTCCGACACGTTCGGCTTCCGCGCAGCAGGCTTCTATCGCAACCGCGACAGCTTCTACACCAGCGTCGGCCCGGTCGGGAATGATGCGGGCAAGCTGCGCGAAGGTGGCGGCCGCCTTACCGCCATGTGGAAGCCCGGCTCGTTCCAGGCGGTGGCCAAGGTCTCGTTCAACGATCGCGACACGGGCGGCTATGCCTATCGCCCGATCCTGGGCACGCCTTACGACGTCTTCCGCGTGGGCGATATCCGCACGATCAGCTTCGATACCCCGGTCGCCAACCGCGAACGCTCATTCCAGGCCAGCCTCGAGCTGCGGCAGGAGCTGGCAAGCGGCATCACCCTGCGCTCGGTCACTGGCTACCAGAACAAGCGTATCAATGCCCTGAACGACGTCGACGCCTCGGCGGGGCCAGGCGGTATTGCCGAAGACTACTTTGCGGGGGAGAAAGTCTACACGCAGGAAATCAACATCATCTCGCCCACCGAAGGCCGGTTCGACTGGATCCTTGGCGGATATTTCCAGCGCAACGATATCGCGATCCGCATCCTGCAGGACCAGCAGGGTTTTCCGACCGATATCATCGGCGGCAACCAGCGCACCACCACGGGCTTGTTCGCGCAGGGCAATTACGAGATCGTCCCGGGCCTGGAAGCCCAGCTCGGCGCGCGCTATTCCACCTACAAGGCCACCGGCTATGGCGACGTGACCATCGGCGCGGGCATTCCGGGCTTTCCTCCCGGCGGCCTGGCCGTTGCCTCACTGGCCGGCAGCCACAAGGACTCGCTCGCCACCGGCAAGTTCGCGCTCAACTGGAAGGTCGATGCCGACAACCTGCTCTATGCGCTGGTTGCACGTGGCTACAAGCCCGGCGGCTTCAATTCGCCCACATCGAACTTCGATCCGGAGCGCGTGATCAGCTACGAAGCGGGGTGGAAATCCGCCTTCCTGCGCAACCGCATCCGAACCCAGATCAGCGCGTTCTACAACAAGTACGCCAACTTCCAGTTCAACGTCGTGGAACCGAGCACTGGCTTTGCGGGCGTGGAGAACATCTCGACTGTCGAGATCAAGGGCGTGGAAGCGCAGGTGCAAGGGCGCTTCGGCGGCTTCGGCTTCGATGCCAACGTGGCTTTCGTGGATTCGGATCTGGCGAGCGTCACTTTCGTCAACACCCGCCAGCTCGGCGGAGCCAACCTCGGCCCGCAGTGCCCGGTGGGCACGCCGTCTGCGCCGCCGTTCTGCTTCGACTACGCCCCCTTCATCCAGACTACCGGCGGCGGGCCTAACCTCTATGCGCCGCGCTGGACATGGGGCGGCGGCGTCGAATACGAGATCCCGCTTGGCGGGGAAATGTCGCTGACGCCGCGGGTGAACTATGCCTACGTCGGGGAGCAGTTCACCTACATCGGCTATTCACCGCTGTCGGATCGTCTCAACCCGCGCGGCCTGCTCTCGGCGATCGTCACTCTCAGGATCAACGACAGGCTGAAGCTCGAGGCTTGGGGCACGAACCTGACGAACAAGGACTATATCACCGGCCAACTGAACTCGAACGAGTTCTACGGTGCGCCGCGCGAGTACGGGGTCAAGCTCAACGTCACCTTCTAACGCCCGGGTGCCGGAGCGGATGGCCCGCTCCGGCCTCTACAGCCTGGCGAGGGACTGGCACACCTGCCGCACCAGGTCGGCCTGTCTTCCGACGCCCGCCTTGGCCAGGGCGCTCTTGAGCTGCATGCGCGCCGTACCCTCGGCAATGCCGCGATGCGCCGCGTAGTCCTTGACCGTCATCCCCCCGACGAGGTGCGCGGTCAACGTGGCCTCGGCCGTTGTCAGTCCGAACAGGCTGGCCACTTCGAACGCATCGATCCGGGGAGCCGTGCCGGGCGAGCACAGCGCCAGCAAGGCCAGTTTTCGCCCCCACCTGCGCTTGTCTGCCGCATCGCGGCGCAGCACGCGCAAATGAAGGACTTCGGCCGGCTGCTCACCGGGCACGCGGCAGGTATCACCCAGCGTCCCTGCGATCGCGGCGCGGACAACGCCGGTGGCCTCGCTCGCGCCAAACTGCAATCTGCCCCCTACCTGCCTGACCTGCGGCAAGGCATCGATAAGCGCCTCGGCAGCAGCGTTCATCCAGTGGATTCCCAGATCGGCGTCACAGGCGAGCAGCGCCAGGCTGGTCGAATCCATGAAGGCTTCGGCGACCGAAAGACGCGCCTCGTATCCTGCCATGCTGGTCACCAATCGCGAGACCTGCCGAAAATGCGGCAGCAGCAGGTTGAGGAAGCGCAGGTCCTCCTCGGTCATGTCGCGCCCGTCGCCGGCGTGGCGATGAAAGATCAGCGTCGTGTGTTCTCCCGGCACGGTCTTGCAGCCGAGCCAGAAACCGGCGCCGAGGCCGCAGCCTGCAAGACCGCGCCTGAGCGCCTCCCGGTCGCTTGCCGTCAGCGCAATGCAGCGCAAGTCGCTTTCGATCTCGTCCTGTCCGCGCGGTTCGGTATCGCGGCGAAACCGCGGGTTGAGCGGTGAATTCGCCCATGCGTCATGGGTTTCGGCTTCCTGGGTGGACCAGGTGTCACGCAGGCTTGTGACCGGCACCAGATCGTCCCCGTCCGTCACCAGCCGCTGAAACACCGCGCTTGCTACGCCAAGGCGCACTTTGATCGCGTCGAGGACTTCAGTCCAGCGAGCATCCTCGCCGACCGCGCCGTACATGGCCGCAACGAGATCGTTGTCGCTCACCCTTGGCCCGCACTCCTCTTCGCTCTGCCCGCCGTTTTCGATTTCAGGGCTTGCCGCGGCTGTAACCGACTTTGCGATGCGGCGATACGGTTTCCGCTACCCCGTCGACCGCGCCATGCCGCTGCGTCACGACGGCGCATCAGGCTGCCGTTCCGGCGCCGCAGACGCGAATGCGGCAAGCTTCATGCATTCCCCTTCGATCGCTGCGATCCTTCCGAAGTCGAACCTTGCGCCAAAGCGGCGTGCATTGCCCAGTTGCGGAACCAGCACCACGTCGGCCAGCGTAAGCTGATCGCCAAAGCAATAAGGACCGTCGAAGTCCGCGATGAGAGTGGCAAAGGCACTGAGGCCGCTTTCGATGACCTCGGCTGCCCAGGCATTGGTCTCGCTTTCCGTCATGCCACGCCGGCGCAACATCTTGAGCACCTTCAGGTTCTGGACCGGGTGGATGTCGCAGGCGATGACTTGCGCAGCGGCGCGAACGCGGGCGCGCTCCAGAGGCGTTGGCGGCAGGAGCGGGGGATGGGGATGCAACTCGTCCAGATATTCGCAGATGGCAAGGCTCTGGGTCAGGACCGCGCCATCGCTCACCAGCGCGGGCACGAACCCTTGCGGGTTGAGCGCGAGGTAGTCCGGCGCCTGCTGATCGCCCGCCCGCAAGTCATGCGCAACGCCCTGCCATTCGAGCCCCTTCATGCAGAGTGCGATGCGTACCCGCCACGTCGCCGTAGAGCGCCAGAAACCATGCAGGATCAGAGTATCAGTCATGAGTCGGTCCACCAGTCATGCTGGTGGTATCGCCCAGGACCGTGCCGGATGCCATCCCGCGTTCATCCCCAAGCCGCTCAGCAAGGCCGCCCGGTCCGGGTGTTCATCATGGTCTGGAGGGGCTTGCGGCATTTACGCATAGTGGCGGAGACGGAGGGATTCGAACCCTCGGTACCGGATTTACCAGTACGACGGTTTAGCAAACCGTTGGTTTCAGCCACTCACCCACGTCTCCGGATCGCAGCGGCGAGGGCGCGCTATAACGAGGGTTGTGGGGGGCGGCAAGGGGCTCTCGGGCAAAAATCCGGCCAAATCGAAAATCATTCCGCGCAGGCGGTTCGGCGCGTTTTGGACTCGGCTCATCGCCGGTTCATTGTCGTGGGCCCAGCCTTGGATTCTGCTTGAAGGGCAGGGGTGCGCAAATGCGTGCGAAGATCGGGACGGACGGGAATTCATGATTACGATGTCGAAAGCGCGCACCTTGGTAACCGGCCTTGCCGCTTGCCTTGCGCTCACCGCCAACGCCGCTTTGGCGCAGGTCCAGACAGTTGATCCCAATTCCGTGATCGACGGTGACCTTGCACCCCAGTCCAATGCACCGGCCTCGACGCCAACGCCCGCAGCAGTGCCCGCCGGTGCGGAAGCGGGTTCGCTTCCGGCGCTCCCGGCCGATGCCCCGCCGCCGTCGACGCAGCCCTATCAGCCTCCTGCACCTGCCACGCCGCAGGGCACAGTCGCCGCATCACCTCAGGCAGCAACCGGATCGACCTACAAGGACGATGACCTGATCGGCGCCGCCGAAGGCGTGTTCGGCAAGGGCGCTGCTGGCCTGGCCGACGTGATCAAGGACCTGCTCAAGAAGCAGGGCGAACCCAACGCCTACATCGTCGGCCGCGAAGCCGGGGGTGCGCTGGTTGTCGGCTTGCGCTACGGCTCGGGCACGCTGCATCACAAGGTCGAGGGTGAGCGCCCGGTCTACTGGACCGGCCCGTCGATCGGCTTCGACGCGGGCGCCAATGCTGCCAGCACCTTCGTTCTGGTCTACAATCTGTTCGACAGCGAGGAGCTGTACAAGCGCTTCCCCGCGGGCGAGGGCCAAGCCTACCTGGTTGGCGGTTTCCACGTCAGCTATCTGCGCAAGGGCGACACCGTGCTGATTCCCGTCCGCTCGGGGGCAGGACTGCGCCTTGGCATCAACGGCGGCTACATGAAGTTCTCGCGCAAGCAGAACTGGTTCCCGTTCTGACGGTTTCACGCAATATCGCTGCAAATTGTCTCCTGCATACCTTATAATTGAAATGTAGGGTTGCCCCCGAGGCCTTCCGGCGGCATGGAGCCGCCGCAATTTGCTCCCCGCAAAGGAAGGCCTCATGCTCGAAAATCTTGCCGCCCAGCCCGCCGACGCACTTCTGGCGCTGATCAAGCTCCACAATGCCGATCCGCGCGCTGACAAGATTGACCTCGGCGTGGGCGTCTACCGCACGGCCGAGGGCGACACGCCGGTGTTCAAGGCGATCAAGGCCGCCGAAGCCAGGCTGCTCGAAACGCAGGATTCCAAGGCCTACCTCGGCCCTGAAGGCGACATGGGCTTTGTCCACGCGCTTATCCCCTACGTCTTCGGCAAGGACTTCGACCGTTCGAAGGTTGAAGGGATGCAGGCTCCGGGCGGCACGGGTGCCGTGCGCCTTGCCATCGAGGTGGCCAAGCGTTCGGGCGTCAAGCGCGTATGGATGGGCACGCCCTCGTGGCCCAATCACGCCCAGATCATCGCGGCTGTGGGTGTCGAGCTGAAGACCTTCAGCCACATGACTGCCGATGGCTTTGCCGATCTCGACGCGCTCAAGGCTGCGCTCGCCCAGGCTGAGCCGGGCGATGCCGTCCTCCTTCACGGCTGCTGCCACAACCCGACCGGCGTCGACTACACCGACGCGCAGTGGGACGAGATCGCCCCGCTGCTCGTCGAGCGCAAGGTTCTGCCGATCCTTGACCTTGCCTACCAGGGCCTGGGATATGGCATGGAGGCCGACGCCTATGGCCTGCGCAAGGTTCTCTCGGTCGTTCCCGAAGCGCTGGTCGCCTACTCATGCGACAAGAACTTCGGTCTCTACCGCGATCGCGTCGGCGCGTTCTATGCCGTCACGTCTGACGCTACCGCGCTCGCCAATGCCATGGCCAACGGTGCGACGATCGCCCGCGCTTCGTGGTCGATGCCGCCCGATCACGGTGCCGCTGCGGTTCGCCTGATCCTCGCCGACGAAAGCCTGACCGCGACGTGGCTGGCCGAGCTTGACGAGATGCGCGATCGCATGCGCTGGGTGCGTGATCGCCTCGCCGCCGCGCAGCAGGTCGGTCCGATCAGCATGGCGCCGCTGGGCGTGCAGAACGGCCTGTTCTCGATGCTGCCGCTCAACGGCGAACAGATCCTCGCCATCCGCGAGAAGCATGGCGTCTACATGGCAGGTTCGGGCCGCATCAACATTGCCGGTCTGACCACAGGCAACATCGACAAGTTCGTCGAGGCCCTGCGCGACGTCGCCTGAAGCGGCACGCCTGGTTCGACGAGAAAGGGCGGGGCCTCGCGGCTCCGCCCTATTCGTTTGCGCTCAGAAATCCGCAGCCCTTGACTGCCGCCGCGCTTCGGCAAAGCTGTCGGCGCGGAACTTCTCGAAGGCCACCCGCCGGTCATATCCGGGGTCCTTCGGGTAGTCCTGATACTCGGCGATGATCTCGTCGAATATCTCGCGCACTTCTTCCTTGTGGTCGGGGTGCGAGAAGATGTGCAGGCGGTTGGCCTTCATCGCCTCGATCACGCGGGCACCGATCACGTCGGGCTCCATGCCGAATTCGTGCAGGCCCTGCAGCCGCTCCACCGCACTAGGATCGACCGGCTTCATCGCGCCCTTCAGTGCATCGGGCCGCACGTCGTCGCTGGCATAGATGTAGCTTTTCACCAGGCCCGGACACAGCACCGAGACGCCGATCTGATACTTCAGCAGCGAATAGTGCAGCGATTCCGAAAGCCCGCGCACCGCGAACTTGGTGGTGTTGTAGATGCCGGGGCTGCCCGCCGCGAGAAATGCCGCCATCGAGGCGGTGTTCACCACGTGACCGCCCTTCTGCTCGCCCGCCTTCACGCGCTCCACCATGCGCGGCACAAAGGTCATCACTCCGTTGATCACGCCGTGGAGGTTGACGCCCAGCAGCCAGTCCCAGTCGTCGTAGGAGGACTCCTCGATCGGCTGGAACAGGTTCACCCCGGCATTGTTGCACAGGATCGAAACCGGCCCGAACTTCGCCTCGACCTCGTCCGCCGCAGCCTTGAAGCCATCGCGGCTGGCGACGTCCAGCTGCACGCCCATGACCTCGCGATTGTCGAGTGACGCCAACGCCTTGTCGATCGAATCCTGCCGGATATCGGCAATGGCGACCTTGCACCCCTCGTTCAGCAGCTGGCGGACGAGCCCGATGCCCACGCCGTTCGCGCCTCCGGTGACGAAGGCGGTGCGTCCTGCGAAGTCCTTCACTTGGCGCGCCCTTCCTTCAGCCTGTTCTGCCGCGCGATCTCCTCGGTGATCGCGGGATTACGGAACAGCATGGCGAAAGTCTGCTTGTATTCCGGGTTCTCGGGCAGGTGGGTCTGCACCGCTGCCGTCGTGGCAAGGCCGCGCTCTTCCACGCCTGTCAGGAACTCGGAGTGGGTGAGGATATAGAGCTCGTCATTGAGGATGCCTTTCAGAACGCGTTCGCCCACCTGCTCCTTGGTCTGGTACAGATGCATGAAGTTGCCGCCCGATGCGCGGCGCTTGTCGGCCTCGGCATAGCCGGTGTCGGCCAGGTCGGCGGGGCGCGTCTTGGCCGCATCGGCGATGTTCGATTGCACCGCGCCCGGGCAGAAGGCGCTGCAGATCACGCCGCGCGGTTCCAGTTCCGGGCGCATGCACTCCATCATCGAGGTGACCGCCGCCTTGCCCGACGAATAGATCGTGGTCATCCCCACCGGCACCAGCGCGCTCATCGATGCGGTGCAGACGATGTGCCCACCTTCGCCATGGGCAAGGATGCGCGGCAGGATGGTGACGATGCCGTTGATCGTGCCGCCCACGTTCACGCCCATGACCCAGTCCCAGTCGGCAAAGGTCGCCAGTTCCGTCGGCCCGACCACGGCAACGCCTGCATTGTTCACCAGGATGTGGATCTTGCCGAATTTCGCCTCGACCGCATCGGCCACGGTCGCGAACTGCTCGCGGTTGGTCACGTCCAGCTTCACCGCCAGCACGCGCTCGCCTCCGGCCAGCTCCTCGACCGCCGAATCGAGGTGATCCTGCCGGATGTCGGCGATGGTCACGTTCATCCCGGCACCCAGCAGCGCCTTGGCGATGCCGAGGCCGATGCCGCTGGCGCCGCCCGTCACGAATGCTGTCTTGCCCGGCAGATTCTGCATCAGATCCTCTCCATTCCTCGTCGTCCGCCGCCAAGTCTCGGTGGCGGGGAATCATTTTTCACCTTGTGTATTCACCAGCGCGAATTTGTATGCAAGACTAACAATATCGCTGCTTCGAAAAGGTCCGGCAAAGGACCGTCCCGAGAGCGGGCACGGCGAGAGAGGAGAGCACATGGCAGGTGTCGCAGTCACGGCAGTTCCCGAAGGCGGCGTTCAGCATGAACGTGCCGAGCATCCGGCAAGCGCAGCCTACTGGGCCCTGTTCGTCATCGTCCTGGCGACGTTCCTGACGTTCTTCGACGCGATCACTTTCGGCATGCTGGCAGAGCGGATCAAGCACGATTTCGGCCTCACTGATTCGCAGCTCGGGTTCCTCGCCGGGCCCGCCAGCATCATCTGCTACCTGTTCGTCGGCATTCCGCTGGCGCGCCTGGCTGACATCTACCCGCGCAAATACGTGCTTGGCGCAGGTGCCGCGCTTGTCGGAGTGATCATATCGGCAGGCGGTCTTGCTCAAAGCTTCGGCCAGTTCGTCGGCAGCCGGGTATTCCTTGCTGCCGGCGGTTCCGCCCATGCGCCCGCGTCCTACTCACTGCTTGCCGATGCCTTTCCGCCCAGGAAGCTCACCCGCGCCTTTGCGCTGCTGCAGTTCGGCTTCATCGGCGGCACTACCCTCGGTCCGCTCATCGGCGGCATGCTGGTGATGATGACCGCGCCGTGGGGGCCGACTCACCTCGGCCCGCTGACGATCCTCGGCTGGCAGTGGATCCTGATATTCATGGGTATCCCTTCGCTCCTCGTCGGCCTGCTGTTCCTGACGATCAAGGAGCCCCCGCGCATGGCCCCTGCGGCTGACGCGCCGATGGTCCCGGTCAATGCCACGTTCGGGCGCAAGGTGCTGACCTTCATGGGGCTGGATGCCTTTCGCGCGATCAATGCCAAGCCGCGCGTCTATTATCCGCTGTTCGGCGCGCTGGCCCTCAGCGCGGTCGAAACCTTCGGCCTGCAGTTCTGGCGCGTGCCCTTCATGATCCGCACCTTTGGCTGGAACGAAGGGCAGATCGGTGCAGCACTCGGCATCACGGTGCTGATCGCCTCGCTTTCGGGCCTGCTGCTTGGCGGCCTGTTCGTCGAATGGCTGGCCAAGCGCTACAAGGACGCAAACGTCCGCGCCGCCACTTGCTGCGCGGCGGGCGTCACCGTCTGCACCATCACTGCCATCCTGATGCCTACGGCCTGGGGTTCGCTGATCATGTTCGGGCTTTCGGGCATGTTCGGCATCGCCGGCGCCGTGCCGCAGAACGCCGCGGTCCAGCGCGTCGCACCCAACGACATGCGCGGACAAGTGACCGCCTTCTACCTGTTCATGTTCACCTTCTTCGGTGCGATGGGCAGCTACGTCGTGGGCAAGGTGCAGGACGTTCTGATCGGCGATCCCACCCAGTTGTGGAAGGCCCTGCTGATCACCGCCAGCGTGCTCATGCCACTCGCTACATTCCTCATGTTCAAGGCAATTCGCCCCTATCGCGAGGAAGTGGAGCGCCTGGAGGCAATGGGGCGTTGACAGGACTCGCACAGCTCGTCAGATTGTTAGTAAGACTTACAAAATATAAGGGAGTTGGACGTGTCCGATAACAGCCAGATTGCCGCGCTCGAAAGCCGCCTGAACGATCTCGAAAAGCGCCTGACGGTGCGCGAGGATGAGCTTGATATCCGCAAGCTGCAGCATCTCTACGGCTACCTGATCGACAAGTGCATGTATAACGAGACGGTCGACCTGTTCACCGACGATGGCGAAGTGCGCTTCTTCGGCGGCGTGTGGAAAGGCAAGGAAGGCGTTCGCCGCCTCTATGTCGAACGCTTCCAGAAGCGCTTCACCTACGGCAACAACGGCCCGATCGATGGCTTCCTGCTCGATCACCCGCAGTTGCAGGACATCATCAACATCCAGCCCGATGGCGTCACCGCGCTGGGGCGCGCCCGCTCGATGATGCAGGCCGGCCGCCACAAGGACTACGAAGGCGATGCCCCGCACCTCAAGGCGCGCCAGTGGTGGGAAGGCGGCATCTACGAGAACACCTACAAGAAGGTGGACGGCGTGTGGCGGATGCACATCCTCAACTACATGCCGATCTGGCACGCCGATTTCGAAAGCGGCTGGGCCAACACCCCGCATGAATACGTGCCGTTCCCCAAGGTGACCTATCCGGAAGACCCGACCGGCCCGGACGAGCTGATCACCGATCACTGGCTGTGGCCCACGCACAAGCTCAACGCCTTCCACATGAAGCACCCGGTCACGGGTGAGGAAATGGTGGCGCAGCGCTGGCAGGGTGACATCGACCGCGAGAACGCGCGCGGCTAAACGAATGCTGGCGGGGGCCATCTCCTCCCGGCCCCCGTCGGCAACCATGGATTGGCAATGACCACTTATCCCACGCTTCACATGATCATTGATGGCGAGCGCATTTCCGGCGCAGGCCGCCGTACCCACGCCGTCGTAAATCCCGCCACCGGCGAGACCATCGGCGAGCTGCCGCTGGCCGAAGCCGCCGATCTCGATCGCGCGCTTGAAGTTGCCGCCAGGGGCTTCCGCATCTGGCGCGAAAGCACGCCGCAACAGCGCGCTGCCGTGCTTCAGGGCGCGGCTCGTCTGATGATGGAGCGGCAGGAGGACCTCGCCCGCATCGCCACGATGGAAGAGGGCAAGACCCTGCCCGAGGCGCGCATCGAAGTTCTGATGAACGTCGGTCTGTTCAATTTCTACGCCGGCGAAGTCTTCCGCATCTATGGCCGCACGCTGGTCCGCCCCGCCGGACAGCGCAGCACGATCACCCACGAACCCGTCGGCCCTGTCGCTGCCTTCGCGCCATGGAACTTCCCGCTCGGCAATCCGGGTCGCAAGCTCGGCGCGCCCATCGCCGCTGGCTGCTCGGTCATCCTCAAGGCTGCAGAAGAAACGCCCGCTTCGGCCCTTGGCGTGCTCCAGTGCCTGCTCGATGCCGGGCTGCCCAAGGAAGTAGCGCAGGCCGTGTTCGGCGTGCCCGATGAAGTCAGCCGCCACCTGCTCGGCTCACCCGTCATCCGCAAGCTGTCGTTCACCGGCTCGACCGTTGTCGGCAAGCACCTCATGCGCCTTGCCGCCGACAACATGCTGCGCACGACAATGGAATTGGGCGGCCATGGCCCGGTCCTGATCTTCGGCGATGCCGATGTGGACAAGGCCCTCGATACGATGGCCGCGTCAAAGTACCGCAATGCGGGGCAAGTCTGCGTCAGCCCCACACGCTTCATCGTCGAGGAGAACGTCTTCGAACGCTTCCGCGACGGCTTTGCCGAGCGCGTCGGCCGCATCAAGGTCGGCAACGGCCTTGAGGACGGCTCCCAGATGGGCCCGATGGCCAACGCCCGCCGACCCGAGGCGATGGACCGCCTGATCGGCGATGCTGTCACGCGCGGCGCCCGCACCCACACCGGTGGTGAGCGCATCGGCAATGCGGGCTACTTCTACGCGCCCACAGTCCTCTCCGAAGTCCCGCTCGACGCGGCCATCATGAACGAAGAGCCGTTCGGCCCGGTCGCCTTGATCAACCCCTTCAGCGGCGAAGAGGCGATGATCACCGAGGCCAATCGCTTGCCCTATGGCCTCGCCGCCTATGCCTGGACCGAAAGCGCCTCGCGCCAGAAGCGTCTGGCTCGCGAGATCGAGACCGGCATGTTGGGTCTCAACACCACCATGATCGGCGGCGCGGACTCTCCGTTCGGGGGCGTAAGGTGGTCGGGCCACGGCGCGGAAGACGGCCCCGAAGGCGTGCTCGCCTGCATGGTCACCAAGGCCGTGCACGAAGGCTGAAAGGCAGGCTTTGACGTGTTCTGGAAACCTGCGGGCAACATGCTGATACTAGCGCGAAAGGGTCACCCCCTGTTGCCCGGAGCTTCCCATGCGTCCATCGCGCGCCCTGCTGGCTGCCACCAGCCTCCTGTCCGCGCCCTGCGCCATGGCCGCGCAAGAGGACGAACAGGTCTGGCTGGCCCAGTTCTCGACGATCGAGGTCGGGCAGAAAGTCCTGCTCTTCACCGATGTGCAACTGCGCTTCACCGATGGCGCGGACCGGCTTGGGCAGGTGCTGCTGCGCCCCGCCGTCGGCTATCGCATCACGCCGAGCGACACCCTGTTCCTGGGCTACGCCTACGTCCGCACCGAACCGCTGAACGGCACACCGACCGACGAACACCGCATGTTCCAGCAGGCGCTGGTTCGCCTGGTGGGCGGCCCCGGCAGGACTACGGTGACCTCGCGCACGCGTCTCGAACAGCGCTGGCTCGAAGGTCGCTCCGGCATGGGCTGGCGCCTGCGCCAGCAGGTCAGGCTCGATGCGCCGGTGGCCAAGGGCCTCAATGCCATCGTCTGGGCCGAACCCTTCGTCAACCTCGATACCACCGCATGGGGCCAGCGCGCCGGGTTCGACCAGTTGCGCGGCTTTGCCGGGGTGGGCGTGCCCATCGCCAGGGGCATCGCCATCGAGGCGGGATATTCGGGCCAGTACGTCAATCGTTTCAACGTGCCCGATCGCATGAACCATATCGGCAGCCTGTCGCTCACCATCCGCAGATGATGGATCGCAGGCTGCCTTTTCCGGGAAGGAAGCCTGCATGACCACAGAACTCAAGACCGGAGGCGAGCAGGGTTACCTGCGCATCGCCACCGAAGAAGCCTTCGCCACGCGCGAGATCATCGACGTCTACCTGCGCATGATCCGCGATGGCACCGCCGACAAGGGCATGGTCTCGCTATGGGGCTTCTATGCCACCTCGCCGTCCGAGCGCGCCACCCAGATTCTCGAGCGCCTGCTCGATCTGGGTGAGCGCCGCATCGCCGACATGAATGCCACCGGCATCGACAAAGCCATCCTCGCGCTGACCTCGCCCGGTGTCCAGCCGCTGCTCGATGTCGAAGAGGCAAAGACCCTCGCAGCCCGCGCCAACGACACGCTCGCGGCTGCCTGCGAGAAGTACCCGGACCGCTACATCGGCATGGGCACCATTGCCCCGCAGGACCCGGAATGGTCGGCTCGCGAAATCCATCGGGGTGCGAAAGAGCTCGGCTTCAAGGGCATCCAGATCAACAGCCACACGCAAGGCCGCTATCTCGACGAGGAGTTCTTCGACCCGATCTTCCGCGCCCTCGTCGAGGTTGACCAGCCGCTCTACATCCACCCCGCCACGTCGCCGGATTCGATGATCGATCCGATGCTCGAAGCCGGGCTCGATGGCGCGATCTTCGGCTTCGGCGTTGAAACCGGCATGCACCTGCTGCGCCTCATCACCATCGGCATCTTCGACAAGTACCCGAGCCTGCAGATCATGGTCGGCCACATGGGCGAGGCGCTGCCGTACTGGCTCTACCGCCTCGACTACATGCACCAGGCCGGTGTCCGTTCGCAGCGCTATGAACGCATGAAGCCGCTCAAGAAGACTATCGCCGAATACCTCCAGTCCAACGTCCTCGTCACCAATTCGGGCGTGGCGTGGGAGCCGGCGATCAAGTTCTGCCAGCAGGTCATGGGCGAAGACCGCGTGATGTATGCGATGGACTACCCCTACCAGTACGTCGCCGACGAAGTCCGCGCGATGGATGCGATGGACATGAGCGCTGAAACCAAGAAGAAGTTCTTCCAGACGAATGCGGAGAAGTGGTTCAAGCTGTGATCCGCAGGCGCAGGGAGAGAATATGACCACCGAACCGCGCCGTACCCTGGCCCCCGGCGCATGGTACGCGCTGATCCTCGTCGCGCTGACCAACGCGATGAGCCTGCTCGACCGCCAGATCCTCGCCATCCTCGCGCCCGCGATCAAGAAGGACCTGGACATCGGCGATGCCGAGATGGGTCTGCTCTATGGCACCGTCTTCGCGCTGTTCTATGCGCTGTTCTCGCTTCCCGTCGGGCGCCTTGCCGATGGCTGGGTGCGCACTCGCCTGCTGGCCATCAGCCTGCTGTTCTGGTCTACCGCCACCGGCCTTGCCGGGTTCGCCTCGAGCTTCGCCATGCTCGCCCTGTCGCGCCTCGGCGTCGGCATTGGCGAGGCGGCGACGGCGCCGGCCGGCACCTCGCTGCTCTATGACTTCTGGCCCAAGCACCGCCGCGGCTTCGTCATGTCCGTCATCGCTTCGGCCATCGCTCTCGGCCTGGGCGGCTCGCTCATCCTGGGTGGCGTCGCCGCGGCATGGTGGGACGCCAGCCATGCGGCGGGCGGGCTCAAGGGCTGGCAATTCGCTTTCCTCGTCGCTGCTGCCCCCGGCTTCGTCCTTGCCGCTTTCGTGTGGATGCTGAAGGAGCCGCAGCGCGGGCAGATGGACGGCATCGAAACCGCACCCGAAGCCCATCCCTTCGCCAGGAGCCTCGCGCTGCTCGGCTCGGTCACCCCCGGCTTCCACTGGATTGGCATGAAGGGCAGGGGCGCCAGCCCCGCCATGGTGCGCGGCAACCTTGTGGCGCTCACCCTCATCGCCGTGGCTGCTTACGCGCTCACGCTGCTGAGCAACGCGATCAGCCCCAAGCCGCCGATGCAACTCGGCAGCATAACGCTCAACCCGCACGCGCTGCAATGGAGCGTTATCGGCCTCGGCGTCTTCGTCATCGTCAACCTGATGCAGGGCATGAAGCTGGGCGATGCCCAGGCTTTCCGCGTCATCTCCCGCTCGCCCACGGTGATGATGTGCATTGCCGTGGGCACGCTGCAGTCGGTAATCAACTACGGCATGATGGCCTTCAACCCCAGCTTCCTGATCCGCACCTATGGCCTGACCATGCAGGAAACCGCGCTGCAGTTCGGCCTGCTCTCGGCTGCCATGGGCATCATCGGCCCGCTGGCATGGGGCCCGCTGTCCGATTGGTTGAACCAGCGCTTCCCCGGCGCCGGTCGCGCATGGGTCGCCCTGTTCGCGATGGCAGCTTCGCCGGTCATGTCGTTCTGGGTCTATTTCGCCGCCGATCCCGGCAGCTTCTATGCCCGCTTCCTGATCTACAGCTTCATCCTCACCGGCTGGATGCCGCCACTCTATGCGATCATGTACGATCAGGTCCTGCCGCGCATGAGAGGGCTCACCGCCAGCCTCTACCTGCTGGTGATGACGATACTTGGCATGGGCATCGGTCCCTATGTCGTGGGCCTCCTGTCCGACGCCACCGGCAGCTTGCGCACCGCGATGCTCTCCATCAACGCGGTGGCAATTCCCATCGCGGTCCTGATGCTCTTCATCGCTCGCCGCGCGCAGAGGGACGAGGCAACGCTGCTGGAGCGCGCCGCGGCCTAGCGAGGCTTCTTCGTGATTGCCGCGTTGAAGTCTGGGTCCTTGTTGGCGACCCAGCTCACGAACTTAGCGATTGCCGGGTTGGCCAGCAGAACCGAAGCGTCCATCCCGGCGCGCTGCAGTTCGGAGTTTGTGAATGTGGTGATCAGCGTATTCTGGCAGATCGCATGCATCGGTACGGTCTCGCGCCCACCCCGGCTCTTGGGCACGGGGTGATGCCAGACGATGGTCGAACCGGTAGGACGCCCGCAGAGCCAACATGGCGGCGGCGGCGGCGCTTCGGCCTCATCTTCGGTATCCTGCCAGGAACCGTGCTTGGAATGCTTGCGGGCCATCGGTGCGCCTAGGATCGAGGAGTCCTGCGCTCTAACGACTTCTCAAGTCACCCGCCACACCCAGAGCTTGATCCCCAGCGGATAGCGTGCGCCCGAGCAGACGAATATCGACCGGTTCATCCAGTCATACTTCCCCTTGGGCGCGATGAACTCGGGCACCGTGCGGAAATAATACTCCGCCGGATCGACTTCCTGCCCTGATGCCAGCCGCTGCATTACATCCGGAGGGCCGTGCCGCAGCCCGCGATTGCGGATCTGGATCACCACCCCGTCATCGGTCTCGAGCGCATAGATCGCATCGGCCACGGTCACCCCGTCAGGCCGCGTCACCTGCCAGTCCGCCGCATTTCCGATCAGCTTGCCCCTGATCAGCGGCCCTTCCACGCGACCGCCGCCGACGATCGGAATGATCCGCCGCGTCCCGTCAAAGGTCTCGCCGATCGCCACCGGCGGCTCCAGCTCGCCGGTAGCCTCATAGACGAACTCGAGGCCCGGTTGGATCACGCAGCCATCTCCTTCTCCACCAGCCCGATCTCATCCGCATTCGCCCAGTTGCCATGCAGGCCGAAGCGCAGGCGGATGGGGATGTGCACTGTGGCCACCGGGCCCTTCTCGATCTCCAGCGCGTCGAAGATCAGCAGGTCGCTGCGCTGCTCTTCCAGCCGGTTGCAAACCTGCACGATCCAGCCGTCGCCTTCGGGAGCATCCTTGGAGCGCGGCACGAAGCACGGTTCCTGCAGGCTCGATACCGGGCCGCACCACCAGTGCTGTTCGCGCCCCGTTTCGAAATCCTTGTGGAACAGGCAGTTCATCAGCAGTCCACCGGCACTGCCACCGCGCAGCTCGACCGGGCGTTTCATGTCCATCTCGAGGAACCAGCCGTGGCGGGTCTTGCGTCCCGCAAAGCGATCGTCGATGCGCGGGAACTCCGACGCCGTGTCCGAAAGCCTCACGATCTCGGCAAAGTCCTCGCCATTGCTTGCCATGTCGACCACCCAGTCCGTCGGGTAGCTCATCGCTTCCATGCCGTTGAACGGTGCACCGTGGACGTCCGGGAAGAACGGGAACATGTTGTTCTTCGCCTCGCACGTCACGAAGTGGACCTTCGTCCCTTCCTGCCAGGCGTTGAGCACGTGGCTGGCAAAGCAGTTGTCGCGTGTGAACCAGCGGATGTCTTCCTGACGCACGTCATCGCGGCGGGGAATGATGCCAAGGTGCACCGGCTTGGTCGTGTCGAAGCCAAAGTGCGGCATGCCCTTTTCCAGGCGGTCCCAGCTGCCGATCGAAGGCACGATGTGCAGCACCAGGTAATCCTCGGTGATGCCGAAGTCATGCATCATGCAGTAGTAGGGCACCTTGAACCACACCTCGCGGATCAGCTCGCCTGTCGGACTCACTTCCATGTAGGTCACATCGTCGGTGCACAGCCCGCTCGCGGCGTAGCCGATGGCGACCATGTTGCCGGTCCTGGGATCGACCTTGGGATGCGCGGTAAAGGTCTGCCCGGTCATCTTGCCGCCGAACTTCTCGAACCCGAACGTCTCCATCGTTGCCGGATCCATTACGAGGGCAGGGGAGTCCTCCTTCATCGCCCACAGCTTGCCGCCGAAGATGAAGGCGTTGGTGTTGGCGGTCGAACGGATCTCGCCCTTGACCGCTTCGTCATCGGTCAGCGGGTTGCGATAGGCGCCGAACAGGGCCTTTCCGGCTGCGTTCTCCAGCTTCCATTTGTCCGTCTTTGCCCAGCGTTGGCGGAAGTCCACCTGGCCGTCATGGATATGAAAGCGGGTGATCATGCCATCGCCATTGAACGCAATGTCGTCGGCAAGACGCGGAGGAAACTGCGGGTCGGGCTGGACGCGATAGAATGCGCCGTTTAACCCTTGCGGAATCGTGCCTTCGTGGGCCAGATCGGCGATATCCGCCTCGATCCGCGATGGCGTGTTGAATCCCGTGAAGCTGGGGGTGTTCGGAAATTGAGCCATGGCATCCTCCTCGCGATATTGTATGTAATGCTAACAATTAGACAAGCGCAATCGTTGGGGGCAGGCATTGATCAAGGACAAATTCGCCGACGCCATCGCGCCCGTCGGCCACACCGACGAGGATGACGTCGGCGCGATCAACGATATTCTCGGCTTCCACATCCGTCTCGCCCACGGCGCGTGCCTCAGGCATTTCACCGAAACCTTCACCGATCTCGATCTCACGCAGAAGCAGGTGTCGGTGCTCTGGCTGGTCGACGATCACCCCGGCATCGCCCAGACCGATCTGGCGCAGCGCCTGCGGATGGACCGCGCCACGACCATGGCGATCATCAACCGCCTTCAGGCCAAGCATTTCCTGCGGCGTGATCGCTCGCCACGGGACGGGCGCAAGCAGGCGCTGTTCCTCGAGCCCGCTGGCGTCGAAATGCTGGCCCGGGCCAAGCAGGCCATCGGCGAGCACGAGGCCTGGGTGAAAAGCCGCTTTACCGACAAGGAAGTGCGGCAACTCATCGAACTGCTTTCCAGAATCCACGAATAAGTTATATCAGATAGCAATAAGCCATTCTTGGAGAGGATTCGGGCCGCATGTCACAAACCCCGCGCGAGGTGATCGAGCAGACGCCCATGGGTGTCCGCCAGTGGATCGTGGTGGTCCTGATGGTGCTGTTGAACGCGCTTGACGGGTTTGACGTGCTGTCGAGCGCCTTTGCCGCGCCGGGGATCACCGCCGATTGGGGCATTGCCCGCCCGGCGCTGGGCGTGGTGCTTTCGGCCGAGCTGCTCGGCATGGGCTTCGGTTCGGTGCTGCTCGGTGGGGCGGCAGACCGGTATGGCCGCAAGTTTACCATGCTTGCCTGCCTCGTGCTGATGGCGGTTGGCATGTATCTGGCAAGCATCGCGACGGCGGTTCAGCCGATGGTTGCCTACCGGTTCCTCACCGGCATCGGCATCGGCGGGATGCTCACCACCACCAACGCGGTGGTCGCCGAAAGCACCAACAGCCGTTGGCGCTCTGTCGCCATCGCGGTCTATGTGGCGGGCTATCCGCTGGGCGCGATCGTCGGCGGAATTGCCGCATCGGAATGGCTGCTACCCACCTACAGCTGGCACGCGGTGTTTGTGTTCGGCGCGGGGGTGACCGCAGTGTTGATCCCGGTCATCCTGGTGCTGGTGCCCGAAACGGCGGCATACTTGACAACGAAGCGCGATCTGGCGGGCGTGAACCGCACGCTCGCCGCGTTTGGCAAGCCTGCCATCAGCGATCTGCCGGTGATCGTGGCGGGTACCGCCAAGCCTCGGGTAACCGATATCCTGTCCAACCCCAGACTGCGCCCGGTCACCCTGCTCCTCGCGTTCGGCTACACGTTCCACTGCATTACCTTCTATTACATCCTGAAGTTCGGGGTGCAGATCGTGTCCGATTATCCGCCGGGCTATCCTCCGGCGCAGGCGGCCACGGTGCTGACATATGCCAACATCGGCGGGTTCCTGGGCAGCGCGCTTTTCGGCTTCGTGATGGCGCGGCTGGGGGTCAGGTGGCCGACCGCGCTGATGCTGCTGATCGGCGCGATGCTGGTGGCCTGGTTCGGCACCGGGCGT
The DNA here is from genome assembly GCF_058783135.1 of Novosphingobium sp. FW305-C-30-35. Lineage (NCBI taxonomy): Bacteria > Pseudomonadati > Pseudomonadota > Alphaproteobacteria > Sphingomonadales > Sphingomonadaceae > Novosphingobium > Novosphingobium sp. FW305-C-30-35. The sequence goes on along the minus strand of NZ_JBYSYJ010000001.1, from coordinate 1,109,919 downwards.
GATACGCTCAATGCGTGGCAAATGGCGACGATGATCGCCGGTTTCTTCACCAATGCGGCGATCAGCGGCTACTATGCCGCCTTTGCGCGCGGCTTCCCGGCCTATGCGCGGGCCACCGGCACAGGTTTCGCGCTGGGCGTCGGGCGGCTGGGCGCTGCGGGCAGTCCGTTGCTGGCGGGCACCCTGTTCGGCTGGTTGGGAGACGACCAACTGCTGACGGTGTCGATCATCATGGCAATGGGCTCGGTTCTCAGCCTCGTGCTGTTCCTGATGCTGCCCGAGCGCGATGGCGACGACGTGATGGCGGATCAGCCTGCGGGGTAGGATCACTTCAGCATCCTTGACCGGATCGAAGGGGGTGGAATGCGCGTGACCAGAAGCCTCGTTTCGCCCCTGCTTTGCATGGCCCTGTTATGGGGGAGTTGCGGGGGAGTTGCCGCAGAGTCACCCCAGAGTTCGCGAGAGTTGGAAAGTTCCTCTCCACTGGTCTGGGACGGCCATAACGACGTCCCCGAGCAGCTCCGCGAACGCCGCAAGGATGTTCTGGAAGGCTTTGATTTCAATGACACGCGCAGCGTCGGGATGATGACCGACTTGCCCAGAATGCGCGCCGGGAATGTGGGAGCGCAGTTCTGGTCGGTCTATGTCTCGGCCGATCTGCCAGAGCCGCAGGCGGTGCAGGCTACGCTCGAACAGATAGACGTGATGAAGCGCCTGATCGCGCGGCATCCGGCCGAAATGCAGTTCTGCACCGACACGGCCTGCGTTGAAAAAGCGTGGAAATCAAAGAAGATAGCCTCGCTCATCGGCATGGAGGGCGGCCATTCGATAGGCGGCTCGCTGGGCGTCCTGCGCCAGATGCACGCTTTAGGCGCGCGCTACATGACGCTCACGCATTTCAGGAACAATGCCTGGGCGGATAGCGCCACCGACGCCCCCGCGCACGATGGTCTGACGCCGTTCGGAAGACAAGTTGTCAAGGAAATGCAACGGCTTGGCATGCTGGTCGACCTCGCCCACGTTAGCGAGGCGACCATGCGTGACGTGCTGGCGCTGGCCGGTCCGCCGCCGATCGTAAGCCACTCCAACGCCCGTGCGATCAACCACCACGCCCGCAATGTCTCGGACGAGACGCTGAAGGCGATCGGCGTTGCTGGCGGCATCGTCATGGTCAACTTCTATCCGCCCTATGTCGTTGAAGCGGCACGACAATGGAGCGCTGCGCGGGACGCCGAAGCGGCGCGCGCCAAGGCGCTCAATCGTGGCGATCCCGCCGCCGAGAAGGCGGCGCTCGCGGCATGGGACAAGGCTAACCCGATGCCGCGCGGCAGCGTCAAGGACGTCGCGGATCATATTGATCACATTGCAAAATTGATCGGCGTCGGCCACGTCGGCCTCGGCGGAGACCTCGATGGTGTCGAGGCCACGGTGCAGGGCATGGAAGACGTCTCGACCTACCCCGTGCTCTTCGCCGAACTGTCCCGGCGCGGCTGGTCGAAGGCGGATCTCGGGAAGCTTGCCAGCGGTAACATCCTGCGGGTGATGAAGGCTGCCGAGGCTTATGCCGCCGCGCACCGCAGCGATGCCCCGCTTGAAAGCGCGACGACGTTCTGACGTTTCATTTCGCCGCCATTTTCGCTCTCGACGCAAGGGCGGGAAGGCGGCAAGATAGTTTGGTTCAATAACAATCTGGACGGAGAGACCACCTTGTTTACCCACACTTTCCTTGGCACCAATGACATCGAAAAGTCGCGCAAGTTCTACAGCGCGGTAATGCAGACTCTCGGTCACAATGCGGTGGAACTGCCGCACGGCACGCTGTTCCCTTCGCCCAACGGCTCGCTGATCGTGGCGAAGCCAAGCAACGGCGAAGCGCACACCGTCTCCAATGGCTACACGCTCGGCTTCAAGGCGGCCGATTCCTCGGTGGTTGATGCCTGGCACGCCGCAGGCCTTGCTAACGGCGGCACCTGCGAAGGTCAGCCGGGCGTTCGCGAAAACTCGCCGGGCAAGCAGTATGGCGCCTACCTGCGCGATCCGGATGGCAACAAGATCTGCGCTTTCGCGCCCAATCCCAACGCCTGATCGCCAGCCGCCCCGGTATCGAGCCGGGGCGGCCTTCACATGTCCGTGATCCCGTAAGGCACCAGATCGCGGGCATGCGGGTCGACCACGATGGCGCGGTCGCTGGGCGGGAAGGCGCGCTGGTCGCACTTGTCGCGCGGGCAGATGCGGCAGGAAATGCCGATCCGCGTCACGGCCTCGGGCCGTGCAAGATTGATCCCGTCGGCATAGATGAACTCATCGGCCAACGCCGCCTCGCAGCCCAGGGCCACGGCGTAGCGGCGCGGTATGCGATAATAGCTGCCCGAAGGCTTCACCAGGCCCTTGGCAATCGAGACATAGCGCACGCCATCGGGCATTTCTGCGGCCTGTACGTGGATGCGATCGGGGATCGCCACGGCTTCGTGCACCACCCATAGCGGGCAGGCACCGCCGAAGCGGGCGAACTGAAGGCGCGTGGCCGAGTGGCGCTTGGTGATGTTGCCGGCCATGTCGACGCGGCAGAAGAACATCGGAATCCCGCGCGCCTGCGGGCGTTGCAGCGTCGACAGGCGATGGCAGACCTGCTCGAAGCTGGCCCCGAAAGTCAAGCGCAGCTGATCGATATCATGCCGCAGCGCACGGGCGCGGGTGCGGAACCATTCGTAGGGCATGATCAGCGCGCCTGCCGCATAATTGCCCAGGCCTACGGTCAGGAGCTGGCGCGCGGCGTCCGATTGCAGCGTTGCCTCGCCGACGATGGCGCTGATTTCATCGCGCAGGGCTTCGGCCGCCAGCTGGTATGCGATCTGGAACCGGGCGGATTCGATCGGCTGGTTGGGGTCTATGGTGAGGCGGCGCGCTTCGGGGTCGAAGCGCCGCATTGCCCCGCCGCTGACCTGTTCAACCGCGATGCCGCGACTCTCCAGCCAGCTTGCCATTTGCGCCGATGTCGGCGTCAGCCCGGTGCCGGATAGCCGCACCGCCAGTCGTTCGGCGGCGCGGTCGATGGTATCGACGTAGTTGTTGGCGTGGTGGAACCAGTCGCGCACTTCTTCCCACGGCAGGCGGCCTCCGGAGATACTGTCCGATCCCAGCGCCTCGTCGATGGCTTCGAGCCGCTGAACCGAGCGGCGGTGCTGGTCCCACAACTGGGCGAAGGCCTGGGCGAAGGCGGGGTATTGCTCTGCAACGCGCTCCACCTGATCGCCGGGAAGCATCTGGCCCAGCATCGGATCGGCGGTGGCATCGCGCAAGGCGGAAAGCACCGGCTCGACCCGGTCGGCAGCGAAGTCCTGCCATTCGACCGGAAAGCTCTGCTGCAACCGATCGGTCAGCGCAGGGGTCAGGGGGCGCTCGTCATTCTCGATCTGCGAGAGATAGGAGGCGCTGATCCCCAGAAGCGATGCCATCTCGCCTTGGCGCAGCTTTCGCGTGACGCGCAGAGCCTTGAGTTGTTCGCCTGCAAACAAGCGGCGTCGCGCCATTTATCCCGTCCCCCAGCTTCGGCCGGTTTTGCAAAGTGATCCTTCGCAAGTTTGCAGAATAACATTGGACTTGGCAAGCGGCGTGGCGCAGTTGGAACGCCGATCCGCGCCCGGTGTCGTTCCGGCAGGGCGCGGGCGCGGCTCTGGCGTGGCGCCTCGGGGAGGAGGAGCAGGCCGGAGTCGCAGCAGAAAACGGTCCGCCAGTCAGAAGAAGGGATGCCACGCATGTCCGCCAATATCGCCGAAATGGAAAAGCGCCGGGAAGCCGCGCGGCTGGGTGGCGGGCAGAAGCGCATCGATGCCCAACATGCCAAGGGCAAGCTGACCGCACGCGAACGCCTCGAAGTGCTGCTGGATGAGGGCAGCTTCGAGGAAGTGGACATGTACGTCGAGCATAACTGCGTCGACTTCGGCATGCCCGACACCGTCATTCCGGGCGATGGCGTGGTCACCGGATCGGGCACGATCAACGGCCGTCTGGTCTATGTGTTCAGCCAGGACTTCACGGTGTTCGGCGGATCGCTTTCGGAACGGCACGCACAGAAGATCTGCAAGATCATGGACATGGCGCTGAAGGTCGGCGCGCCGGTGATCGGCCTCAACGATTCCGGCGGCGCACGCATCCAGGAAGGCGTGGCGTCGCTCGGTGGCTATGCCGAAGTGTTCCAGCGCAACGTGCTGGCCTCGGGCGTGGTGCCGCAGCTTTCGCTGATCATGGGGCCGTGCGCGGGCGGCGCGGTCTATTCGCCTGCCATGACCGACTTCATCTTCATGGTGAAGGACAGCTCGTACATGTTCGTCACCGGCCCGGATGTGGTCAAGACCGTGACCAACGAGGTCGTCAGCCAAGAGGAACTGGGCGGCGCGGTGACGCACACGACCAAGACCTCGGTCGCCGACCTCGCGCTGGAGAACGACATCGAGGCGCTGCTGGCGGCGCGCGATTTCTTCGATTACCTGCCGCTGTCGAACCGCCAGGACGTGCCCGAGCGGCCCACCTCGGATCCTTACGACCGCCTCGAGCCCAGCCTCGATACCATCGTGCCGGCTTCGGCGACGCAGCCCTATGACATGCACGAAGTCATCCGCAAGACAGTGGACGAGGGCGAGTTCTTCGAGATCCAGCCCAAGCATGCCGCGAACATCATCTGCGGTTTCGGGCGCGTCGAAGGCCGCACCGTGGGTGTGGTCGCCAACCAGCCGATGGTGCTGGCAGGTGTGCTCGACATCAACTCCTCCAAGAAGGCCGCGCGGTTCGTGCGCTTCTGCGATGCGTTCAACATTCCGATCGTGACCTTCGTCGACGTTCCGGGCTTCCTCCCCGGCACGGCGCAGGAGCACAATGGCATCATCAAGCACGGCGCCAAGCTGCTCTTCGCCTATGCCGAGGCGACCGTGCCGAAGATCACCGTCATCACCCGCAAGGCCTATGGCGGCGCCTATGACGTGATGGCCTCCAAGCACCTGCGCGGCGATCTCAACTACGCCTGGCCGACCGCCGAAATCGCGGTGATGGGCGCCAAGGGCGCGGTCGAGATCATCTTCCGCGGGCTTTCCGCCGAAGAGCAGGCGGTGAAGACCAAGGAATACGAGGACCGCTTCGCCAACCCGTTCGTGGCGGCGAGCAAGGGCTTCGTCGACGAGGTGATCCACCCGCACTCGACGCGCCGCCGTGTCGCGCTGGGTCTCAGGAAGCTCAAGAACAAGAGCCTCGAGAACCCGTGGAAGAAGCACGACAACATTCCGCTGTGAGGTTGATATGAGCAATGCTCCCCTCCCTACCGGTCCGAAGAAAGGCATTACATTCCAACAGTCGGTAGCGCTTGGCATTTTAATTGTGGGGGTTGCTTATTGCTCCTCGCGTCCCGACGACAATTCTGGATCGACTTACTATTCGGACACTAAGCAATCGGATGCGCGAAAAACACTGCAAGGGGCAACACTCAATCCGGCGGAGCAGCAGAACTACGAGCGAGATCCGAGCAGCATGGGATTTAGTGACCAGGATCGAGCGTTCTTAAAGGAACATGGAGTGTCCGAAAAAGAAGCGCGAGCCATCGAAGAAGTGACGCGGAAAAAGGGCGTCGAATAGGGGTTCAAATAAATGACCGACATCTACATCGTCTCGGGCGCGCGTACCGCCATCGGTTCTTTCGGCGGCGGGCTGGCCTCGCTGCGTCCGGCCGAAACCGGCGCGATTGTCATCAAGGAAGCGATTGCCCGCGCCGGGATCACGCCTGACAAGGTGCAGAACGTGGTGATCGGCACGGTCGTGCCGACCCAGCCCAAGGATGCCTATGTCAGCCGCGTCGCGGCGGTAAACGCGGGCGTGCCGATCGAGGCTCCCGCCATGAACGTCAACCGCTTGTGCGGTTCGGGCCTGCAGGCGATCGTCTCGGCAGCGCAGGGCATTGCCCTTGGCGAGCAGGACATTGCCATCGGCGGCGGCGCTGAAAGCATGTCGAACGCGCCGCACATGGTGCTGACCGCGCGCAACGGGCAGAAGATGGGCGACCAGGTGCTGATGGACGCCATGCTCGGCGCGCTGCACGATCCGTTCGAGAACATCCACATGGGCGTGACGGCGGAGAACGTGGCCGAGCGCTGCCAGATCAGCCGCGAGGAGCAGGACGCGCTGGCGGTGGAAAGCCACAAGCGCGCGGCCGCAGCCATCGCAGCGGGCTACTTCAAGGAGCAGATCGTCCCGGTCGAGATCAAGACCCGCAAGGGCGTAACGGTGTTCGATACGGATGAGCACGTGCGCGCCGATGCCTCGGTCGAGGCGATGGCTGGCCTCAAGCCGGTGTTCAAGAAGGACGGCACGGTTACCGCCGGCAACGCGAGCGGAATCAACGACGGTGCGGCAGCGGTCGTGCTCGCCAGCGGCAAGGCGGTTGAAGAACATGGGCTGAAGCCGATGGCCAAGATCCTCGGCTGGGGCCATGCGGGCGTGGAACCGAACGTGATGGGCCTTGGCCCGGTCAAGGCCGTGCCGGTGGCGCTGGCGCGCGCGGGTCTGACGCTCGACCAGATCGACGTGATCGAAAGCAACGAGGCTTTCGCGGCGCAGGCCTGCGGCGTGGCCAAGGAACTGGGCTTCGATCCGGCAAAGACCAACGTCAACGGCTCGGGCATCTCGCTCGGCCATCCGATCGGTGCGACCGGCGCGATCCTGACGATCAAGACGATGTACGAACTGCACCGCACCGGTGGGCGCTATGGCCTCATCACCATGTGCATCGGCGGCGGTCAGGGCATCGCCATGGTCATCGAGAAGGTCTGAACATGAAGCTGGGCCGTCTCAATCATGTCGGCGTCGCGACGCCGGACATCGACGCTTCGATTGCGTTCTATCGCGACGTGATGGGCGCTTCGGACATCACCGAGCCGTTCGTGCTGGAAAGCCAGCAGGTGCGGGTGTGCTTCGTCAATACGCCGGGCGAGAACGGCACGGCGGGGACGCAGATCGAGCTGATCCAGCCGACCAGCCCAGACAGCGCAGTGGGCAAGTGGCTCGCGGCCAATCCCTTGGGCGGGCAGCACCACCTTTGCTACGAAGTGCCCGATATTCACGAGGCCAAGGCCTGGTTCGAGGGGCAGGGCAAGCGCGTGCTGGGTGAGCCGCGCATCGGCGCCCACGGAACGCTGATCTTCTTCGTGCACCCCAAGGACATGGGCGGGCAGCTGACCGAGATCATGGAGACGCCGAAGGGCGGGCATCACTGAGGTTTGGGATAACCGTCACCCTGAACTTGTTTCAGGGTCCATCGTGCGAATGGCACGGCGGTTCGAGTGGCAAAATGGATGCTGAAACAAGTTCAGCATGACGTGCGAGATGGCAAAATGACCGACAAGACACTGGCCGACTGGCAGGCCGCCGCCGCCAAGGAAGTGAAGGGCAAGGACCTGACCTGGCAGACGCCGGAAGGCATCGCGGTCAAGCCACTCTACACCGCCGAGGATGTGACGGCAGACCCCGGCCTGCCCGGTTTCGCCCCGTTCACGCGCGGCGTCCGCGCCTCGATGTATACGGGCCGCCCCTGGACCATTCGCCAGTACGCCGGCTTTTCCACCGCCGAGGAATCCAACGCCTTCTATCGCCGCAACCTTGCCGCGGGTCAGAAGGGCCTCTCGGTCGCCTTCGACCTTGCCACGCACCGTGGCTATGACTCCGACCATCCGCGCGTGGTGGGTGACGTCGGCAAGGCGGGCGTTGCCATCGACAGCGTCGAGGACATGAAGATCCTTTTCGACGGCATTCCGCTCGATCAGATGTCGGTATCGATGACGATGAACGGCGCGGTCATTCCGATCCTCGCATTCTTCATCGTGGCGGGTGAAGAGCAGGGCGTAGATCGCAAGCTGCTCGACGGGACCATCCAGAACGACATCCTCAAGGAGTTCATGGTCCGCAACACCTACATCTACCCACCCGAGCCCTCGATGCGGATCATCTCGGACATCTTCGGCTACACCAGCCGCGAGATGCCCAAGTTCAACTCGATCTCGATTTCCGGCTACCACATGCAGGAAGCCGGGGCGACGCAGGTGCAGGAACTGGCCTTCACCATCGCCGACGGCATGGAATACGTGAAGTATGGCGTCGCCTCGGGGCTGGACATCGACAAGTTCGCCGGGCGCCTGTCGTTCTTCTTCGCCATCGGCATGAACTTCTTCATGGAAGTGGCCAAGCTGCGCGCCGCGCGCGTGCTGTGGCACCGGGTGATGACCAAGCTGGGCGCCAAGGACGAGCGCTCCAAGATGCTGCGCACCCACTGCCAGACTTCGGGCGTGTCCTTGCAGGAGCAGGACCCCTACAACAACGTCATCCGCACCACGATCGAGGCAATGGCCGCGATGCTGGGCGGCACCCAGTCGCTGCACACCAACGCGCTTGACGAAGCCATCGCGCTACCGACCGACTTTTCCGCCCGTATCGCGCGCAACACGCAGATCGTGATCCAGGAAGAGACCGGCATGTGCAACGTGGTCGATCCGCTCGGCGGGTCGTACTACATCGAGGCGCTGACGCAGGAACTGGTCGACAAGGCCTGGGAAATCATTGAGCGCGTCGAGGCCGATGGCGGCATGGCCAAGGCTGTGGCCGCTGGCTGGCCCAAGGCGATGATCGAGGAAGCCGCCGCCGGGCGTCAGGCCCGCGTCGACCGTGGCGAGGACGTGATCGTCGGCGTGAACAAGTATCGCCTGGCGAGCGAGGACAAGCTCGAAACGCTGGAAGTCGACAACCATGTTGTCCGCGAAGCCCAGATCGCCCGCATCAAGCGCGTGCGCGAGACGCGTGACGAAACGAAGTGCCGTGCTGCGCTTAATGCCTTGACCGAAGGTGCAAAGACCGGCGGCAACCTGCTGGAACTCGCCGTGGAAGCTGCGCGACACCGCGCCACGCTGGGCGAGATTTCGGATGCGATGGAAGTCGTGTTCGGCCGCCACGGCACTTTCCCGACCCCGGTGAAGGGCGTCTACGGCTCGGCCTATGCCGGGGATTCGCGCTACCAGCAGGTGCTGGATGGCGTCGAGGCGGTGACGCGCCGGCTTGGCCGCAAGCCCCGCATGCTCGTCGCCAAGATGGGCCAGGACGGGCACGATCGCGGTGCCAACGTGATTGCCTCGGCCTTTGGCGACATGGGCTTCGAGGTGACCTCCGGCCCGCTGTTCCAGACGCCCGAGGAAGCTGCCGCGCTGGCACTCGAGAAGGACGTCGATGCGGTTGGCGCATCTTCGCTCGCCGCCGGGCACAAGACGCTGATCCCCGAACTGATCGGCCATCTCAAGGCCGCAGGCCGTGCGGACATCAAGGTCGTGGCAGGGGGCGTGATCCCGCCGCAGGACTACGATTTCCTGCGCGAAGCCGGGGTGCAGGGCATCTACGGTCCAGGCTCGAACGTGGTCGAATGCGCCGCAGACATGCTGCGCCTGCTTGGCCACAACATGCCGCCGCCGGGTAGCGAGATCGACGCCGCCTGATAGTATTCGCGCCTTACAACGGGAGAGATGCGATGACACAGAAGCTCGAAACGCTGTCGGTCCACGCCGGGTGCGAGCCTGATCCGACCACCAAGGCGCGGATCACGCCGATCTACCAGACGGCCAGCTACGTGTTCGACAGTGCCGAGCACGCCGCGAACCTGTTCTCGCTGGCCGAGTTCGGCAACATCTACACGCGCATCATGAACCCGACCAATGCCGCGCTTGAAGCGAAGATTGCGGCGTTGGAAGGCGGCGTGGCTGCGCTGGGCGTGGCATCGGGCCATGCCGCGCAGTTCATCGTGTTTCACACCCTGATGGAGCCGGGCTGCGAGATCGTTGCGGCCAATAAGCTCTATGGCGGCACGCTCAACCAGTTTGCGCACAGCTTTGCCAAGTTCGGCTGGAAGGCGGTTTTCGTCGATGCCGACGATCCAGCTGCCGTTGCCGCCGCAATCACCGACAAGACGCGTGGTGTCTTCATCGAAAGCCTCGCCAATCCCGGCGGCGTGGTGCAGGACATCGCGGCGATTGCCGAGGTTGCCCATGCGGCTGGTGTGCCGCTGATCGTCGACAACACGATGGCGAGCCCCGCGCTGTGCCGCCCGATCGAACATGGCGCGGACATCGTCGTCCATTCGTGCACCAAGTTCCTCAACGGCCACGGCAATTCCATCGGCGGGCTGATCGTGGATTCGGGCAAGTTCGACTGGGCGGCGAGTGCCAAGTTCCCCTCGCTGTCGCAGCCCAACCCGAGCTACCACGGCGCGGTGCTGACCGAGGCATTGAAGCCGGTCGGCCCCATCGCCTTCATCATCGGCTGCCGCGTGTTGGGCCTGCGCGATCTTGGTCCGTCGATGGCGCCGATGAATGCGTTCCTGACGCTGACCGGCATGGAAACGCTCGCACTGCGCATGGAGCGGCACTGCAGCAATGCGCTGCATCTGGCGCAGTGGCTGCAGGCCCACCCCAAGGTGGCGTGGGTCAGCTATGCGGGCCTGCCGGAAGACCCGTATCACCAATTGGCCCGCCAGTACCTTGGCGGCAAGGGCGGGGCGGTGTTCACCTTCGGCGTGAAGGGCGGCTACGAAGCGGGCGTCAAGCTGGTCCAGTCGGTCAAGCTGTTCAGCCACCTCGCCAACATCGGCGATACCCGCTCGCTGATCATCCACCCCGCCTCGACCACGCACAGCCAGTTGGGCGAGGAAGAGCTGGTGGCCGCGGGCGCGGGCGCGGACACCGTGCGCGTGTCGGTGGGCATCGAACACATCGACGACATCGTCGCCGATCTGGCGCAGGCGCTGGAGCTGGTGTGATCTTGGCACCTTCGCCTTGCCTCTTCCCCGTCACCCCGGGTTTGACCCGGGGTCCCGCTGCCTTTTGCGCGGTCACGGGATTAGCGGGACTTCGGGTCAAGCCCGGGGCGACGCTAGAAGTGGAGGCTTCGGCATGTCTCTAATGCTGATGCTCGCGGCAGTCAGCGTTTCGCCCGACTGCAAGAACACGTCCGTTCAAGCCGAACTCAATGATTGCGCTCATTCCGAATTCTTGAAAGCCGACCGGGCCTTGAATGCGCAGTGGAAGACTACGCTCCGTCTCTTCCGAGAGCGGTCGCCTGATGATGAGGCTCGGCTTCGTGCGGCGCAGCGCGCCTGGCTGACGTTTCGCGATGCCGAGTGTGAAGCACGCTGGCCTTTCGATCTGGGCGTTTCGCTAGACAAGATGCTTCATATCAACTGCCTGACCAATCTTACGATCGAGCGCACGGAAATGCTCGCCGAACTCGCCAAGGATATCTGAATGTTCAAGAAGATCCTCATCGCCAACCGTGGTGAAATTGCCTGCCGTGTGATCAAGACGGCGCGTCGCATGGGTATCCAGACCGTCGCGGTCTATTCCGATGCGGATGCGCGGGCGCCGTTCGTGCAGATGGCAGATGAAGCCGTGCATATCGGGCCGGCGCCTGCCGCGCAGTCGTACCTGATCGCGGACAAGATCATCGCGGCGTGCAAGCAGACCGGCGCCGAAGCGGTGCATCCGGGTTACGGCTTCCTGTCCGAGCGCACCTCGTTTGCCGAGGCGCTGGCGGCTGAGAACATCGCGTTCATTGGCCCCCCTGTCGGCGCGATTGCCGCGATGGGCGACAAGATCGAGTCCAAGAAGCTCGCCAAGGAAGCGGGCGTCAATGTCGTCCCCGGTTTCGTCGGCGAGATCGAGGATACCGAGCATGCCGTGCGCATTTCGGACGAGATCGGCTATCCGGTGATGATGAAGGCCTCGGCCGGCGGTGGCGGCAAGGGCATGCGCCTTGCCTACAGCGAGAAGGACGTGCGCGAGGGCTTCGAGGCGGTGAAGCGCGAGGGGCTGAACTCGTTCGGCGATGACCGCGTGTTCATCGAGAAGTTCATCCTCAACCCGCGTCACATCGAGATCCAGATCCTCGGCGACAAGCACGGCAACATTCTGTACCTGAACGAGCGCGAATGCTCGATCCAGCGCCGCCACCAGAAGGTGGTCGAAGAAGCGCCTTCGCCCTTCGTCACCCCGAAGATGCGCAAGGCCATGGGCGAACAGTGCGTCGCGCTGGCCCGCGCGGTGGGCTATTACTCCGCAGGCACAGTGGAACTGATCGTGTCGGGCGCTGACCCGAGCGGCGAGAGCTTCTACTTCCTTGAAATGAACACCCGCCTGCAGGTGGAGCATCCCGTCACCGAGGCGATCACCGGCATCGACCTTGTCGAGCAGATGATCCGCGTCGCCTATGGCGAGAAGTTGCAGATGACCCAGGACGATATCACGATCGACGGCTGGGCGATCGAAAACCGCGTCTATGCCGAAGATCCCTATCGCGGTTTCCTGCCCTCGACCGGGCGCCTGATCCGCTACAACCCGCCGCTGGCGGGATGGACCGACGATGGACAGGCCAATGGCCGTCGCGGCGTCGATGGCGTGCGCGTGGACGATGGCGTCTATGAAGGCGGCGAAGTTTCGATGTTCTATGACCCGATGATTGCCAAGCTGGTGACCTGGGGCAAAACGCGCGACGAGGCAGCGGACAAGCAGATCCAGGCACTCGACGCATTCGAGATCGAAGGGCTTGGCCACAACATCGATTTCTTGGGCGCGATCATGCAGCACCCGCGCTTCCGTTCGGGCGAGCTGACCACAGGCTTCATTGCCGAGGAATACCCGGAGGGCTTCCACGGCGCGGCAACGTCGGACGAACTGAAGCAAACGCTGGCGGCGCTGGCAGCATTTCTTGCCACCGCGCGGTCGGACCGGGCGCGGCAGGTCGACAACCAGCTTGGCCACGATCTCGATCCGCCGTCGGAATGGGCGGTAAAGATCGGTGGTTCGACCTATGCGGTGGAACTGACCGAGGACGAGATCAGCGTTGACGGCAAGGCCATCGACATCGCGCTGGAATACACCCCTGGCGATCGCATGGTCCACTGCGAGGTCGACGACAAGCCGCTGTCAGTGAAGGTCGAGACCACGCGCGCCGGGTTCAAGCTGACGACGCGGGGCGCGATCCATGACGTGCAGGTGCTGCCCGCCCACATCGCGCACCTGACCAGGCACATGATCGAAAAGATCCCGCCCGATCTTTCGAAGTTCCTGATCTGCCCGATGCCGGGCCTGCTCGTCAGCCTCAACGTGGGCGAGGGCGATACCGTGGAAGCAGGCCAGCCGCTGGCCGTGGTCGAAGCGATGAAGATGGAGAACATCCTGCGCGCCGAAAAGGCGGGCAAGGTCAAGTCGGTCAACGCCAAGGCGGGCGACAGCCTGGCGGTCGACGCGATCATTCTGGAAATGGAGTGAGGCCGGGCGGGGCGGCGCCATGTGCCCACCCCGCTGCGACTAGGATCGCTTCGCTCTCCAAGTCTCGCGGCCTTCCCGTTTACGGGAGGGCAGGAACAGGTTCTTCAACTCCCCTCCCGCACGCGGGAGGGGTTGGGGGCGGGCTGTCTCAGCTCCGGAAAATCTTGCCCGGATTGAAGATGTTGCCCGGATCCAGCACTTGCTTGAGCGTGCGCATCACGTCCACCGCGTCCTCGCCCAGTTCATCGATGAGGCATTGCTGCTTGCCGATGCCGACGCCGTGCTCGCCGGTGCAGGTGCCGTCCATGGCCAGCGCCCGGGCGACCATGCGGTGGTTGACCGCTTCCACTTCTGCCATTTCGTGCGGCGCATTCGGGTCAATCGAGAAGACGAGGTGGAAGTTGCCGTCCCCGACGTGGCCAAGGATAGTTGCGGGCACACTGCAGCTGTCGAGATCGGCGCGGGTGGCAAGGATGCATTCGGCCAGCCGGCTCATCGGTACGCAGACGTCGGTGGTCAGGCCGATGGCGCCGGGCCGCAAGTTGACGGCAGCATAATAGGATTCGTGCCGCGCGCGCCACAGGCGGTTGCGGTCTTCAGCCAGTGTTGCCCACTGGAACGCGCCACCGCCGTTGGCCGAAGCCAATGCCTTGACCGTCTCGACCTGTTCGGCAACCCCGTTGGGGGTGCCGTGAAATTCGAAGAACAGCGTCGGCGCTTCGGGCAGACCCAGCTTGCTTCGCAAATTCACCGCATGGACCTGCATGGCATCGAGCAGTTCGATCCGCGCCATCGGCACGCCGCAATGGAAGGCCTGCACCACCGTTTCGATCGCGCCGGACAGCGTCTCGAATGGGCAGGTTGCGGCCATGATCGCTTCCGGCACCGGATGAAGTCGCAGGGTGATGCCGGTGATGACGCCCAACGTGCCTTCGGAGCCGATGTAGAGCCGCGTGAGATCGTATCCGGCGGCAGACTTCCTGGCGCGCTTGCCGGTGCGGACGACCTTGCCCTGCGGCGTCACCACCTCCAGGCCCAGCACGGCCTCGCGCATCGTGCCATAGCGGACTGCGTTCGTGCCCGAGGCGCGCGTCGAGGCCATGCCGCCGATCGAGGCGTTCGCACCCGGATCGATCGGGAAGAACAGGCCGCTGTCGCGCAGGTGCGCATTGAGCGCCTCGCGGCGGATGCCGGGCTGCACGGTGCAGTCGAAATCGGCATGGTTTACAGCCAGGACTGCGTCCATCGGCGTCAGGTCCAGACTGACCCCGCCTTCTAGTGGCAAGGTGTGGCCTTCCAGCGATGTGCCGGCGCCAAAGGGAACGATGGCCACGCCGGCTTCGCGGCACAGGTTGACGCAATCGACCACGTCCTGCGTTGACCGGGCAAAGACCACGGCATCCGGAAGAACGGTGGGATACTGCGATTCGCTGGCGCCATGCTGGGCGCGGATTGCTTCGCTCGTCTGACATTGCAGGCCGAAGCGGGCCGAAAGACGGTCGAGAAAGCCGTTGGGCAAAGGGCGGGCATGCGGGACAGACAGGGTTTCCATGTTTACGGCCTAACCCATCGACACCCTTTTTGCAGCAACTGCCCTAATTGATATAGCGCCTGCGCGTTCAGCCGCGATAAAGCGCGAATGCGGAATTCTCTTCGTGCGTTCGAGCTTTGCGGCTCTGGCGGCTTCTGGAACTGAACAGGGTGTATCGATGAAGAAGATGATGGGTGCGATGATCGTTGCAGGGCTGGCCGCCTCGGCGCTGGCGGGCGGAACCGCCTTTGCCCAGGCCAAGGGCGATCCGGTTGCGGGCAAGAAGATTTTCATGCGTTGTATCGCCTGCCATGCCGTGCAGCCGGGTGCCGGTGCCAAGATGGGTCCCAACCTTGCGGGCGTTGTCGGGCGCAAGGCCGCGGCGGCTCCGGGCTTCAAGTATTCCGCGGCGATGCAGAAGGCCAAGATCAAGTGGGATGATGCCACGCTCGACAAGTGGCTCACGCGCCCTGCCGCGGTTGTTCCCGGCACTTCGATGGCGTTTGCGGGCCTGCCCAATGCTGCAGACCGCGCCAACGTGATCGCCTATCTCAAGAAGCCCAACTGAGCTTGCCTATTAGGGCGTCACGATATTGAATGCGGGGTCCGGCTTGTCGAGCCAGCCGATGAGGCGGGCGAAGGCCGCCGGATCCCCTTCGATCTTCGCCTCGCCCGAGGCAACCTTGGCCGCAAGCGGCTGACCTGCAAACAAGGCTGACAGCAAATCGGCATAACGCACCGTCAGCGTCGCCTGCCGCCCTTCGCGCAGGCCCTTGCGGTGAACCAGCACGCCATTGGCGATCGTTACCGTCCAGTCCTGATCCTTGTCAGGAAAGACGAACCCGAGCGAGGCAGAGCCGTCTCCAGCCTTGGCCGGATCGAGCCGCACCGCAAGGACTTCGAACAAGTCTGACGGCGGGAGTTGGCTGATCAGGGCTGCACCGCCGGTGGGATCGGTTGCGGTGACGCCCATTTCCAGTTCGGTCGCGCCGGTGAGATACATGTTGCGCCACAGTGCGTTCTCGCTCTGGTAGGCGAGCTGGCGATAGGTACGGGCAAGCAGGCTCTTTGCGGAAGCATCATTGCCATCGGCGAAAATCACCTTGTCGAGCAATTCCGCCGTCCAGCCGTAATCGCCCTTGGCGAAGGCGTCCTCTGCCAGGGCGCGCACCCGCGCTGCACCGCCCAATGCTTCGACATATCGCCTTCCGCCCTGTTCCGGGGGCAGGGGAGCGAGGTGGACGGGATTGCCATCGTACCAACCCATGTAGAACTGATACACGGCGCGGCTGTTGAAGCTGTAGGAGCCGTAATAAGGCCGGTCGTACCACTTTGCCGCCAGCGCAGGGGGCAGCGTGAGCTGCGCCGCGATTTCAGGCCCGGTCAGGCCCTTGTTCATCAGCCGCACGGTCTGATCATGAAGGTAGGCATAGGCATCGCGGTGCTTGGCGAGATAACTGTTGATCTCGCCTGCACCAAAGCGGGGCCAGCCATGGCTGGCGATGAGCACTTCGGACCCTGCAAAGAAGTCGATCGCCTCGGTCAGCCCTTGCGCCCAGGCCTTAGCATCGCGGATCACTGCCCCGCGCGGGGTGAGGATGTTGTGCTGTGTGACGTTGGCGTTCTCGGCCAGGTCGGCAACCTTCCAATCTGGGAAGCCGAAGTTCATCTCGGCAGGGGCTTCGGTTCCGGGCGTGATCTGGAAGCGCACGCGCACGCCGTCGAGCACGAGTTCCGTGCCGGTCTCGCCGATTTCGCGCGTTGGCGGGATCAGGCTGCGCCCGCCTGCCGCCACACCCATGCCGATGCCCGAGCCCATCGAGCCTTCCGGGCCCTTGGGCAAGCCCAGGCCGAACTGATAGGAGGCGCGACGCCCCATTGCGGGACCTGCAATGACGTTCTCGCTGACGGCAGCGCGGGTGAAGCCCTGCGGAGCAATGATCGGCGCGTCCTTGGCCATGACCGAGGTGAACGCACCCGCGCCGCCGAAATGATCGACGTGGCTGTGAGTGTAGATCATGGCGGTGACGGGGAGCCTTGCCACCTTCTCGGAGATCAGCGCGTAGGCGGCGGCCGCAGTCTCGGTGGCAGTCAGCGGGTCGATCACGATCCAGCCCTGGTCCCCACGCACGAAGGTCACGTTGGCGACGTCGAACCCGCGCACCTGCCAGATGCGGTCCGTCACCTTGAACAGGCCGGCCTTGCCGAGCACCTGGGCATGACGCCACAAACTGGGGTTCACGGTGGCAGGAGCAGGGCCATTGGCAAAGGCGAAGGCGGCGGTGTCCCACACCGGCTTGCCCGCAGCGTCGCGGATCACCGGGTCCTTGAGCGTTGCCACGAACCCGCGGGTTGCGAAATCGAAGTCCTGTCGGTCGGCCATCGGCAGGTCGGCGAGGGCCGCGGCGTTGGCCTTGCGGGTGGCGTCGGTCGGTGCATCGGCCCGGGCCGGGCCTGCAACGAGCAGCACTGACGCGCTGGCGGTCAGGGCGCGGCAAAAGTTCGTGAAACGCATGTCCTCTCCCGGCTCCGTTCCATGTGGAGTTCCGGGTGCAGAGTGACTTTAATCGCGCGATTAGGGAAGCCCGAATAAGGAATCCCTGGCGGAAGAAATCTGTTCAACCTGCGTGGACAGTTCCGAAGCGTATCGGCACTCTGCAGGCTCCATTGCGTTAAGGCGTTTTCATGATCCTGCGGAA
The DNA here is from genome assembly GCF_058783135.1 of Novosphingobium sp. FW305-C-30-35. Classification (NCBI taxonomy): domain Bacteria; kingdom Pseudomonadati; phylum Pseudomonadota; class Alphaproteobacteria; order Sphingomonadales; family Sphingomonadaceae; genus Novosphingobium; species Novosphingobium sp. FW305-C-30-35. Next base: position 1,092,352 of record NZ_JBYSYJ010000001.1, on the reverse strand, counting down.
GCTCTTGCAAATTGCGGCCTTCATCGCCCTGCCCACGTGGGCGTGCGCGGAAGACAGGCAGGCCACCTTCGTCAAGGATATGGTGCGCCTGGTCGGCAAGGCTCATCCGTCTGGCGAGGTAAAGCCATCGGGAGATGACTGGCAGGAGCTCCGCATTGATTTCCCCGGCGAGGACAGTGACCGGATCGTCAATATTGGCCGCATCTGGACATTCTGTCAGTCCGCAGAGAAAGCCGACTGCAAGGTTGCCAAAGAGGAGTTCGCACGAAAGACAGCACTGCTGCCACCTGAAGGCAAGGTCAGCGATCTTCGGGTTACTGTGCGAGACAAGGTCTATTACGACTATGTGAAAAGCGCTCCATCGCGTGGCGATGTTTCCGGTGCCAAGGTAATCGACGCTCTCGCGCGCCAGATCGGCGAGGATCTGTACGAGTTTCTGGTACTTGACTCACCCGACACGATCGCCCTTGCCGGACGCGAGGCGTTGCAGAAACTCTCGCTTTCGGAAGAAGAGGCGTGGCGCATTGCGGAGCGGCAGACAGCCGAGAGACTTCCGCCGCTGCCAACCGTAGCTCAACTCCGAGAAAATGCGGTGGCGTTCGAGGAGTACGAGTATCTCGGCAGCTTGCTGGTGCAGAGAGACGGATTTGCCGCGCTGGCAGAGGAACTTGGTCCCGATCTGTTTGTCACAGCCGTGTCGGATGGCTTCGTCTTTGTCGGTCTGATGCCTGATGGAGAGGGCCTGCAGCGGTTCTCGAAGACCGTCGCCGAGGACTGCGCCGCACAGCAGCGTTGCATCTCGCCAAACATCTACCGGTTTCGTGATGGGCAGTGGCGCATCGCGACTGGTAGCATCGTTCCCTAACCGAACAACCTCTGCCACAGCGTTCGCCGCCGCCTTGGCGGGAGCTGCTGGCCGGTTACACGCATGAGGTAATTGGCAAGCAGCAGGGCCTGGTTGCGCGTCATCAGCAGGTGGTGCGTGTCGATCGCATCGGGCGTGGGCCGGGGGTTCTTGCTCGATTGCACGGTCAGATGGATGTTGCGTGCGAAAGCGCGGTGTTTCCAGCCAACGACAACGCCCGAAAGCTCGTGCGGTGTATCATCGCTCGGCGAGTTTGCCGTTGCCATAAACCCTCTCCCAATTCCCCGCAGCACAGGGAATCGGAAGATGGCAATTTCGTCAAGCTATTGAGTCGGGCATTCGTTTCGGATTGGAACGGTCAGGCGGCGAGCTGGTATGGCGCGATCTCGCCCGCGAGGTAGAGCTTCTTGGCCTTCGCGCGGCTGAGCTTGCCCGAACTGGTGCGCGGCAGCGTGCGCGGCGGCACAAGTTCGACCACGCAGTTCATGCCGGTGATCGAACGCACCTTGTCGCGGATCTGGTCGCGCAGCTTGACGCGTTCGACCGGGTCGGAAACGCGGCAATGCACGAGCACAGCGGGCGCTTCCTCGCCATTTTCGGTCTCTACCGAGAACGCGGCGATGTCGCCCTGGTGGAAGCCGGGAAGCTGCTCCACCGCCCATTCGATGTCCTGCGGCCAGTGGTTCTTGCCGTTGATGATGATCATGTCCTTGGCGCGGCCGACGATGAACAGGTAGCCCTTTTCATCGACGTAACCCATGTCGCCCGTATCGAGCCAGCCATCGACCATGCAGGCGTCGGTCGCTTCCGGGTCGTGGAAATAGGAGTGCATCACCGACGAGCCGCGGCACCAGACCTTGCCGATGTGGTGATGCGAAAGCGAGTTGCCGTTCTCGCCCCGGATCGCGACCTCCATGCCAAGAACGGGCACGCCGCAATTGACCATGGCGCGATAGCGGGCAGGGCGCGAAAGATCGCGCGGCGTGCCCGACAGGCGCTCTTCCTCGACCAGCTCGACGCGAATGCCTTCTCCCGGCGGCATTATGGTGACGGCCAGCGTCGCCTCGGCAAGGCCATAGCTAGGCAGGAAGGCCTCGGCCTTGAAGCCGGCTTCCGCAAAGGCGTTGACGAAGTTCTGCATCACGTCGGGGCGGATCATGTCGGCCCCGTTGCCGGCAACGCGCCAGCGCGACAGGTCGAAACGGTCCGACACGTGGGTCTGGCTGGAGATGCGGCGGGCGCAGATGTCGTAGCCGAAGGTGGGCGAATAGGAGAGCGTCGTGCCCTTGTTGCGGCTGATCAGGTCAAGCCATGCCAGCGGACGGCGGGCGAAGTCCTCGGTCTTGAGGTAATCGACCGAGACGCTGTTGGCGATCGGCGAAAGGAAGCAGCCGACAAGACCCATGTCGTGATACCACGGCAGCCACGAAACCGCACGATCCGGATCGGCGATCTTCATGCCGTGCGAATGGCCGGCGAGGTTGGCCAGCAATGCGCGGTGCGTGACGGCAACGCCATGCGGAAAGCGCGTCGAGCCGCTGGAATACTGAAGGTAGCTGATTGCGTCAGGATCAGGCGTGGGCAGGGCGGCGTCGGACTGATCGCCCGCATGGAATTCGTCCCACGAAAGGCCGGCGCAGCCCTGACGCGCGGCGGCGGCGCCTGCCATTTCGGCAATCTCGCCGGGATAGACCAGCATCTTCGGGTCCGAACTGGCAAGCTGGACGGCGAGCTGGTCGATATAGCTTTCCTTACCGCCGAAGCTGGTCGGCAGGGGCAGGGGGACGGGCCACGCGCCTGCATACATCGCGCCGCAGAAGATCGCGGCGAAATCGGGACCGGTTTCTGCCACCAGTGCCACGCGGTCACCGGGAACGACGCCCATCGCCATCAGGCGGCGGGCGGCCACCAGCGCGTCCTCGCGCAGTTCGGAATAGGGATAGACTCGCGAAAGCGTGCCGCGCGGATCGTGGAAGTTGAACCCGAGCACGCCCTTGGCGGCATAGTCCAGCGCATCGCAGAAGGTATCGAAGTCCGCATACCGACGTGGCTGCACGTCGATGTTGGGCGTGGGAACGAGAATCGCCTTGTCAGCGACAGCGTTCGAAACAGTCATGCGATACCCCGATGTTCTCTTCATTCGTCCTGCGGGCCTGTGCAGACCCGCCGATGAACGGTCCATTAGCTCGAACGGCCCATTACTGGTCCGTGACGCGAAAACAACGCCACCACGGTACGGACGTTCTCATTTAGCAGGGACTGTGGCACGAATGTGGCGGATGGACCGCAATTCCCCTGATGGCCGTGGCAACCGCCGCGAAAGGAAACCGCCAAGGCCGCTCGATGCCGCGCGGCTTGACGAAATGGCGCTGGCCTATGTCGCGCGCTTTGCCACCAGCGCGGGCAAGCTTTCCGACTACCTGAAGCGCAAGTTGCGCGAACGGGGCTGGGAGGGGGAAGGCGAAGCCGATCTTCACGCGATCGTCAGCCGATTCGTCGAACTCGGCTATGTCGACGATGCCGGATTTGCCCGCGGCAAGGCGCAAAGCCTGCTGCGGCGAGGCTATGGGGCGCGGCGCATCGAGCAGGCGCTGGGCGCTGCGGGAATCGCCGAACCGCTGCGCGAGGAGGCACGTGGCAGCGATGCGGAGCGACGCCGGGCTGCACTCGTCATGGCGCGAAAGCGGCGCTTCGGCCCGTTTGGCGGGGGCAGTGGGCTTGACCCGGCCCTGCGCGAGAAGCAGGTCGCAGCCATGCTCAGGGCCGGACACCCCCTTGCCTATGCGCGCGAGGTGGTGAATGCATCCAGCCCCGAAGCTCTGGAAGAGTGGATCGATGAAGCAGCTGACTAGACTAGCCGTTCTTTCTGCCCTTGCGCTGATCGCAGGGTGCTCGCCAGGTGCGGCCGACGCCGGGGCCAAGGCGCAGCCCCAGGCGTCAGCAGCGGCGGTTCATCCGGTCTCGGGCCTCCAGATCACGCCCGTGACGGTGACCAGCGGCAATGGGGCCCACGTGTTCAAGTCGGAAGTTGCACGCACCTCTGCCGAGCAGGCCAAGGGGCTGATGTTCCGAACCGAGATCGGCGATGACGAGGGCATGATCTTCCTGCGCAATCCGCCGGATATAGCTTCGTTCTGGATGCGCAACACGGTGATTCCGCTCGACATCATCTTCGTCGGTCTCGATCGCCGCATCATCAACATAGCGGCCAATGCCAGGCCTTATGACGAAACCCCGCTCCCTGCGGACGGGCCGACGCTGGCGGTGCTGGAAATCAATGGCGGGCTGGCCGCAAGGCTCGGCATCAAGCCGGGCGACAAGGTTGACTGGTAAGATGAGGGCAGCGGCATCAACGCGCTTGCCGACTCCCCCCATCAGCGGCTAAGCGCCCCCTGATATCCAAGGCAGGTAGCATGAGCATCCTCGGCAAGATCTTCACGTGGTGGAATGGTGCCACCGTCACCACCATGCTGTTCAGCGCACTGAATGGTGAGCAGGTGGGCACCGATGCGCAAGGGAACACCTATTTCCGCGCCAAGAAGCCCTATCCCAAGGGCCACCCCTTTGCCGGGCGCGAACGCCGCTGGGTAATCTATAATGGCGCCAACGATGCCAGCCGGGTTCCCTCGGAATGGCATGGCTGGCTGCACGGGGCGTTCGATGGCGTGCCCGAAAGCAACCTGCCGCCACCGCGTATCTGGGAAGCGGACTTCACGCCGAATGCCACCGGGACCTCGCAGGCCTATCGTCCGCAGGGCGCGCTGGAGCGCGGTGGCAAGCGCGCCGCCGCAACCGGCGACTACGAAGCCTGGGTTCCGGAAGCCTGATGCCATCTGTCGCATCGCCGGCAATGCGTTCACTCGCACTTGCGGGTCTGCTGACGCTTGCTGGTTGCGGCGAGAAGGCTCCCGCTCCGCCGCCAGAGGCCACGGAAACAGGTGCGGCGATTGCCAGCGCATCCGGTGCCGCAGTGGAAAGCGAATTCGGCACGCCGATCAAGGACCGCCTGGCGACCCTCGGCCTGCTCAACAAGCGTAACAACATCACGCAAGACATTGTCCTCAAGAGCGGCGAATCGCGGCGGATCGGCAATGCCATCGTCAAGCTCGCCACCTGCGAGAAGACCGCGCCTTGGGAAGACCCGCCCGAGACCGGCGCCTTCGTCCAGCTTTTCGTCGAGGAGCGGGCGAGCACCGATCAGCCACTGGCCTGGCGCAAGGTGTTTTCAGGCTGGTTGTTCCGGAACGCCCCGTCGTTGAGCGTGGTCGAACACCCTGTCTATGACGTTTGGGTCAAGGACTGTGCGATGACCTTCCCCGGCGAGGAAGAGCCGGTCGCTTCCGCGCGCAATGCGGCAAAGCCCAGCGGCAACGCCAGCGCGGCGGCATCCCCCAATCCCGGGCCGAAGCCCGCGACCAGTCCATCACCGACCGCTTCGGCAAGCGCGCGACCTGCAGCCACTTCAGCCGAAGAATAGGGCCGCTGCGCCTGTGACAGCAGTTGCAGGTACTGGCTCTGCGGAATCTCGATTGCGCCCAGAGACGCCAGGTGTGTCGTGGTGAACTGGCAGTCGAGCAATTCCGCGCCCACCGTGCGCAGCGACGCGACCAACCAGGCCAGAGCGACCTTGGATGCATCGGTCTGGCGGCTGAACATCGATTCGCCACAGAACACGCGCGCGAATCCCACGCCATAAAGTCCGCCGACCAGCCGCCCCTCGTTCCAGCATTCGATGGAATGGGCATGACCATGTTCGTGAAGCCCGATGTAGCTTTCGCGAATCCGCGCGCTGATCCAACTTTCCTCGGCACCGGGGCGGGGCGCGGCGCAGGCGTCGATCACGGCTTCGAAAGCGGCGTTGCAGGTGACGGTGAATTTGCCCCGGCGCAATGTGCGGGCCAGGGATTTGGAAAGATGAAAGCCCTCCAGCGGCAGAATCGCCCGCATCCGCGGCTCCACCCAGAAGACTTCGGGATCATCGCGGCTGTCGGCCATCGGGAAAATCCCGGCGCGATAGGCCTTGAGCAGGAGCTCGGGCGGGATGGCGTGGGGATCGTTGCGGGCCATAATCTTCAATAATGTGTTTCGGTCGGTTGCGCTCCCGCCGTCAAGTCTTTAAGGGGCCGCTCAGAGCACAGGAGTGTAGCTCAGTTGGTAGAGCATCGGTCTCCAAAACCGAGGGCCGTGGGTTCGAGTCCCTCCACTCCTGCCACTCGCCACCAAGGCGAGGTTTGGCGCCGCGAATCACTTTGAAGACACCGCAATCCGCCAGCAGCTTTTTTGCCGCTGCGCAGGATTCGTCGTGCCGATGGTCACGCAATCGAATTAGGCGCAATGCCCAGGCAAAAAAGAGGCGGTACGCCTTTAAGCGCCCGCCCCCAGTCGTCTCATGCGTCTGGTTCGCTTGAGAGTGACAGGATGCTAGCATCGCGACTGCGCAACGCCAGCGTCAAAGTCCGGTGAGCCGACGAAACCGGCACGAAAAAGGGCGAGCCGTCTGCGGCCCGCCCTCTTCATGCCGGTTTGAGGCTGGTGCTTACCTGCGATGAAGGCCGCCCAGCGCACCGCCCGCGGTTCCCGTCACGCCGCCCTGGAGCGACCCGGCAGCGCCGGCTCCGGTCTGACCGAGGCTTCCACCGAGGGATCCACGGCCGGAGACTGCGGCATCGACCGCGCCAGACGTTGCCACGTCATCGAGAGTGTCGGTGGTACGATCCTTCAACCGACCAGTTGTCCTCTCGGCCGAGCGCCTGGTTTGCTCCGCTGTAGCTTCGGCTTTGCGCTTGGTGCGCTCGGCCGTCGCCGTGGCCTTGCGTTCTGCCCGGTCCACCGCCCGCGTGTCTGCGCGAGCCTCGTTGCGGGTACGGGCTGTAGTGGAAACCTCTCCACCCAAGCCCTTGGTGGCTGAGTCGCGCTGCGCGGTGGCGGACGTGCTCACTTCGGCGCCCACACCGGTATTGGCATTGACTGCGCCATTGCCCGTCGAAACCTGCGCGCCGGCATTGGAGGAGCCTTCAGCCTTGGCCTGGCCGCTCTGGGCCTGCGCGGTCCCGGCCATGGCAAGGGCCACCAGCGGGAGAATGATCTTTTTCATGGTTCTCGTTCCTTTCGCCCCATTTCGCGCCCCCGTTTTCGTGCAGGCGTTCAACGGTGCGCCGTCCGCTGCGTTCCTGCCGATGGCTCGGATTGCCGGGGGCAGGGAGCGGGCCATCCCGTTTGTCCTCCATGGCTGCCCCATTGCCACCCTTGCCAACCGGCCCGGCGCGGACTAAATGAATGGAACTTCCGACATCGGAAAATCGCCAGCCCCTCCCGGACTTGTCCGGGGCGGCGATGACCCCTAGCCGGAAGAAACGAAATTCCACGCGGCTCCGGCCGCAGCAAGCAAGGCACCAGAGCAATGGCCAAGACCAGCCCCGGCGAGTTCTTCAATCAGGTGAAGGCCGAAGCACGCAAGGTTGTCTGGCCGACCCGCCAGGAAACCACCACCACCGCGATCTTCGTCGGCATCATGATGCTGATCCTCGCAGTGTTCTTCCTCGGCATCGACTCGCTGTTCAGCGCGGTCGTCCGCTTCCTGCTCTCGCTCGCCTGATCACCTAAAGGACCAAGAGAAACGATATGGCCCGCTGGTACATCATTCACGCCTATTCCGGTTTCGAGAACAAGGTGAAGGAAGCGATCATCTCCGAAGCCGAGCGTATCGGCCTTTCGCAGCTGGTCGAAGCGGTCGAAGTGCCGACCGAGACGGTCACCGAGGTAAAGCGCGGCAAGAAGGTCCAGGTCGAACGCAAGTTCATGCCGGGCTACGTGCTCGCCAAGCTGGCGATGAACGACGACATCTACCACCTCGTCAAGAACACCCCGAAGGTGACCGGCTTCCTCGGCACCAACAACAAGCCGCAGCCGATTTCCGACAAGGAAGCCGCCCGTTACTTCGGTGCGCGCGAGCAGGCCGCTGCCGAACCGCGCAAGAACGTCTCGGTCGATTACGAGATCGGCGATCAGGTCAAGGTCAACGCGGGGCCCTTTGCCTCGTTCAACGGCGTGGTCGAGGAACTGGACTTCGACAAGAGCCGCGTGAAGGTCTCGGTCTCGATCTTCGGGCGTGCGACGCCGGTGGAACTGGGCTTCGAGGAAGTCGAACTGGTTCGCGGCTAAAGCACCAGAGCTTGCATTTGCGGGCCGATAGCCTTATCGGCCCGCGCTTCGCTGCCTGAAAGGGTAGTGATTCCGTGCGGGAGTTCCGGTTTCGGAGCGTCTGACCGCTCACTCTGAGGCTTCGCTCCATCGGGCGGGCCGACAGGAAGAAAGGAGGCCATCGTGGCCAAGAAGATTGAAGGCTATATCAAGCTGCAGGTTGCAGCCGGTGAAGCAAAGCCTGCTCCGCCGATCGGTCCTGCGCTGGGTCAGCGCGGCGTCAACATCATGGAATTCTGCAAGCAGTTCAACGCTGCCACGCAGGAAGTCGAAAAGGGCACCCCGCTCCCGACCGTGATCACGGTCTATGCGGATCGCTCGTTCACCTTCGTGACCAAGACCCCGCCCGCAACCTTCTTCATCAAGAAGGCCGCTGGCATCAAGTCGGGTTCGAAGACCCCGGGCAAGGCTTCGGCCGGTTCGATCAAGCGTTCGCAGCTGGCGGAAATCGCCCAGGCCAAGATGAAGGACCTGAACGCGAACGACATCGACGCCGCAACGAAGATCATCGAAGGCTCCGCTCGCGCGATGGGCCTCACCGTGGTGGAGGGCTGATTCCATGGCCAAGCAGACCAAGAAGCAGAAGGCCCTTGCCACCAAGCTGGGCGACAACCAGATGCTTTATGCAGTCGATGAAGCCATCGCGCTGCTCAAGGACCTGAAGTCCGCCAAGTTCGACGAGAGCCTTGAAGTCTCGCTGAACCTCGGCGTCGATCCGCGCCACGCCGACCAGATGGTCCGCGGCATGGTCACGCTGCCCTCGGGCACCGGCAAGGACGTCAAGGTTGCCGTGTTCGCTCGTGGCGACAAGGCTGAAGCCGCGCTGGCCGCCGGTGCCGACAAGGTCGGTGCCGAAGACCTGCTCGAGGACATGCAGAACGGCAACCTCGACTATGGCCGCGTGATCGCGACGCCCGACATGATGGGCATCGTCGGCCGCCTCGGCAAGGTGCTGGGTCCCAAGGGCCTCATGCCGAACCCGAAGCTCGGCACCGTCACGCCGAACGTCGCTGATGCGGTCAAGGCTGCCAAGAGCGGTCAGATCGAATTCCGCGTCGAAAAGGCCGGCATCATCCACGGCGGCATCGGCAAGCTCTCGTTCTCGGACGAAGCGCTGCGCGCGAACTTCGACGCATTCGTCGATGCGATCGTCAAGGCGAAGCCTGCTGGCGCCAAGGGCAAGTACCTGCGCAAGGTCGGCCTGTCCTCGTCGATGGGCCCGGGCCTGAAGATCGACGTTGCCCAGGTTCACGGCGGCTGATCAGGCTGCGTCCCCGCGAAGGCGGGGACCTCGTGCGCTGATGCACCAGAAAAAGAAGGCCGGGGAGGGATACCTCTCCGGCCCTTTTTCTGTCGGCGCCACTCGTCTAGGAGCGGCGAATGCCCGATCCCGAAATCGCCCAGAACCCGGTCACCGTCGCTCGCCTGCAGGTGGAGGCGATCATTCCGCCCGAAAAGCGCGGGCCCGGCTGGGATCGCCACTGGCGTGAACTCGAAGCCTATGCCGATGCCGCCATGGAAGGCGCGGTTGGCGACTGGACGGTCAGCCCGGATCGAACTCGAGGCTGACCCGAAAGCCAGGGTTGGCACTCTGGGCGCAGATCGAGGCGCCAAGCCCGCGCGCCATGGCCTTGACCAGGCGCTGCCCAAGGCCGGTGCCCTTGGTTTCGGCGTTCTCGCCAAACCCTGCGCCATCATCTTCCACGGTCAGGCGAACGTGGCCGGCCGCGCCGGTTGACAGGATGATCCGCACTTCGCCGGCGCAATCGGCGCCGTAGGCGTACTTGCAGGCATTTGCCACCAGCTCGCAGATTATGATGCCCAGGGTGACTGCCTTGTCGGTCTGCAATTCCATCGGCTCGGTCCTGGCCACGACATTGCGCGGCGCATGCGGCGACGTCCAGGTCTCGGTCAGATCGCGGGCGAGATTGGCGAGATATTCGTCCAGCGCCACGCTCTCGACATTGCCGGTGGCATAGAGGTGGCGGTTGACGTGCGCGATGGCGCCAATGCGCTGTTGCGAGGCCAGCAGCGCATTGCGCGCCTCGCCTTCGGGCAGGACCGAAGCCTGCATGTTGATGAAGCTCATCGTCATCTGCAGGTTGTTGGCCACGCGATGGTTGACCTCGCGCAGGAGCGCGGCGAGCCGCTCGTTACTGGCAATCAGGTCGCGCTCGGCCTGTTCCTTGGCGCGGCGCAGGCGTACCCTTTCGAGCGATTGCGAGAAGGCCGAGCGCAGCAGCTCGATGAAGTCCTCGCCGATCGTCTTGACGACATAGTCTTCGGCACCGGCACGCAGCGCGGCGGCGGCTAGACGGCCGTCATCGGCCCCGGTGACGTAGACGACCGGAGGGCAAGAGGGCAGGGCGAGCAGTCGCTCCAGCGTCTGCAAGCCATCCATGCCCGGCATGTGATGATCCACCGCGATAACGTCGAACTCTTCGTCCCGCGCCGTGGCAAGGCCCTCGTGCCCGTCGGCCGCGAGCGTGATCTCGAAGCCCAGCGTGCCGAGGCGACGTTGTACCAGCCGGCGCAGCGCCGGATCGTCGTCGATATAAAGGAGGCGGACGGGATCCGCGCTCAATGGGCCTCCTCGGCGTCCGGCACCTGGATGACCGAGAGGAACAGGCCGAGCTGGCGGATCGCCTCGGCGAAGTTCTCGTAGTTGACCGGCTTGGTGATATAGACGTTGCAGCCCATGTCGTAGCAACGCTGAATCTCCACCTTGTCGTCGGTCGTGGTGAGCACCACAACCGGCGTGCGCCGCAGATGCGGATCGCTCTTGATCTTGGACAGGATGTCGATCCCGCTCATGTCCGGCAGGTTGAGGTCCAGCAGGACAAGGGCCGGGCCGTTGTGTGCCGGGCCGTGCGGATCGTTCCACAGATAGTCGAGCGCGCTGGTGCCATCGGTGAAATGATGGATGGTGTTCGAGATACCGGCGCGCCGGATGTTCTTCTCGATCAGACGGGCATGGCCTTCGTCATCCTCGACCATGACGATGTTGACGGCGAGTTGATCAGGCATCGGCTACTCCGGATTGAAACTTGAGCGGCAGGCTGACCGTGAAGGTCGAACCCTGTCCTTCCTCGGATGATACTTCGACGAGCCCTCCAAGGCGATAGGCCAGCGCGCGCACGTGGGCGAGGCCGATGCCTTCGCCCGGCTGGTCCTGCATGCCCGACCGGCGGAAGAGATCGAAGATGCGTTCGTGGTCACGGGCGGATATGCCACGGCCGTTGTCCGTCACCGTTATGATCGCGCGGCCGTGGGATGTGCTGCCCGCAATGCGAATCTCGCCGGGGCGGCCCGGTTGCAGGTACTTCAGCGCATTCTCGATCAGGTTCGACAGGATCTGTTCGATCGCCAGCCGGTCGGTCTCGACTACGGGCAGTTCACCCAGTTCCACGCGCGTTTCGGTCTCGTCGATCCGGTGCTGGAGGGACTCGATAATGGATTGCACCACATCGGCAATGGCAACGCGCGCCGGGGAGAGCGTGCGGCGGCCCTCGCGCGAAAGGCGCAGGATCGCGTTGATCAGGCGGTCCATCTTCTGCGTGGACGACCGGATGAAGCCGATGGATTCGGGCAGGTCCTCCTCCACCGCCAGACGCACCTGCTGCGGCACTTCCTCGCCATCCTTCAGCACGTGTTCGCCGATAACCTTGCGTGCTGCATCAAGCTCTGCGGTAAAGCCCATGACATTGACCAGAGGCGAGCGCAGGTCATGGCTGACGATGTAGGCGAAGCGCTGGATCTCGGCATTGGCGCGCTGCAATTCGGCCGTGCGCTCGTCGACGAGCGTTTCCAGTTCCTGATTGAGCAAATGGAGTTCGCGGCGCTTGCCGTCGATTTCGGCGATGTTGCGGCGGATGATCTGTATGGCGGCTATCGCCACGCCGATGACCAGGGCGGCACAAAGCGCCAACATGGCCGAAAGCAGGGTGCGCGTGCTGTCCTGCGCGAGGTTCCGTTCGCGCAGGAGCTTGTCCTCGCGCACCAGCATCTCGTCGGCATAAGTGCGAATGTGGCGAATGGCCGCAACGGTGCTGTCGCGGTCAAGCGAATCCACCTTGAGAATGCCGAGCTTGGCCTCCGCCTCGGTGGTGCGTGCCTGTTCGGCGTATCCGTCAAAGGCCTTGCGCAGGCCAGCCACCGACCGGACTTGGGAGCTGTTGTCCTTCACCAGCGTTTCGAGGGTGGTCAGCTCGTTGCTGGCATCGGCGATGGCCTTCTCGGCAATCGTGATGAAGTTTGTTTCGGTCGGCGCGATGATGATCCCGCGCCGCGCTGTCTCGGTCCGCTCGGCGTGGCGGACAAAGCGATTTAGCGACGCTTCCACGTCAAGCGTGTGCTCTACCCAATAGGCATCGCGCTCGGCCTGCCGCTGCACGATCACCACGGCGGCAACCGCCGCGACGACGGCTGCGAAGCCGATCGCGAGCAGCAGCAGGATAAGCCGGTTGTTCCCCGCATCGCGCGAGAAAGCGTAAGTCGGCGTCGTCGGCATCGTAAGGTAGCACTCCCGTCGACGCAGGAAATCCTCAAGCCGCCATTGCGTTCCCGCTCTGTGTAAAGAAATGTTACCGGATGTTTTCGGTTGTATAGCACTCGGCGACCAGGCTGATCACTTGGCCCTCAGCCGTGCGCAGCCGGGCCCGGTGCGAAAGGACTGTCCCCTGCGGGCACTGCTCCATCGCCCCGCGCCGCTGTGCCAGACGCTCCCGCTGGAAGCGGAGCGGCGCAACGACTTTCCCGAAGGGCGTGTCGGTCGTGGCCAGCGCGCGGTTCATCTCGGGCGTCAGGCGTGACGGGACATACCAGTTGTGCGCTACCGAGAGCGTGCGGTTCCCGCAGACCAATCGCACATGGCGGTATGCCACCGGCTCGTCGGAGGAAATCTCGAGGCTTTGGCGGACTGCGAGGGAGACCGGTGCGGCGGCGGGATCAGAGATGGCCCGGATCACCGGGGGATGGGCAAGCCCCCGCCTTTCACACCACTGGCCCAACGCCGCCGTCGCGCTGTCATCGGCGGCAAGCGTGCGCTCGAAATCGGTCAGGGCCGTGGAGCATCCCGCCAGCGCTGGCAGCAAAAGTGCCAGCAGCATCCCATCAAGGTGCGGGCGGAGCATTGGGCGCAGCAACGGCCACGCGCCGGGCCGAGAGAATCTTCACCGGCTTTGCCAGGATCTGCCCCCGCATGATCCCTTCGCCCTCGGTCTCCGAGATCGGTGCAGCGAAGATGGCCTTGACCACGTCCATGCCTTCGACAACCTGGCCGAATGCGGCATATCCTGCCTTGGCCTCGGGATCAGTCGAGTCCGGCTGGGCATCGAGGCCCGGCTGGTCCGATACCATGATCGAAAAGTCGCCGGTTGCCGTGCCCGGTGCATAGCGCGCCATCGAAAGCGTGCCGGCCTTGTGCAGGATGCCGGTCACGTTTGTCGGCTCATGCGCGACAGGCGGTAGGTTGCGCCTGGGGTCGCCGTGCGTTCCGGCCTGGATGAGACCGTTCGGCTGCTCGCCCCAGTTGAGATGCATCGCGCGGTAGAAGACCGTGCCATCAAGGCGCTTCGTCTCGGCATATCGGACGAAGTTCGTCGCCGTTGCGGGCGCATGCTTGACGTCGACCTCGACGACAATTCGCCCGGCCTCGGTCTCCAGCGCCACGCGGACCGTGTCGGGCAGGGGAGCAGTCGACGGCGCGGGATAGGCTGGCGCTGCTGCGCGCGGCGCGGGCGCGCGCTTCTTTATCGGCGCGGCGGCAACGAGGGCAAAGGCGATCGGTGCCAGCACGGCAAGGCGACGGGTCAGCACGGCTTCAGATTCCCCCCGCAACGGGGAAGCGGCCGATTGCGGCCAGCCCCTCTTCCAGCGCATGGGCGCAGGCCTTGAGCGTCGTCTCGCTGACCGAGCGGATCACGAAATTCGCCCCGGTCTTGCCTTCCCGGAAGAACGGGTAACTGCCGATCTGCACACCATCGAACGCCTTTTCCGTCTCGCGCAGAAGGTCGGCGATCTCGCTTTCTGCCACCCAGCAGCCGACCGTTGTCGAGAGCAAGGGCAACCCACCTTCGAGTTGACCGGTCAGGCCATCGAGCATCTGTGCGGTTATGCCCGGTACTCCCGCCATCAGGAAAACGTTGCCGATGCGGATGCCGGGGGCGCCGGAAACGCGGTTCTCGATCAGGTCCGCGCCGGCCGGCACGCGCGCCATGCGCAGGCGCGCATCATTCAGGCCGCCGCGCGTGGCGTAGTAGCTTTCCAGAATCGCCCGGGCCTTGGGGTGAAGCACCACGTCCACGCCCAGCGCCGCCGCTACTGCATCAACCGTGATGTCGTCGTGCGTCGGGCCGATGCCGCCGGTGGTGAAGAGGTAGTCGTTGCGGGCGCGCAGGGCATTGACCGCTTCGATGATGGCCACCATGTCGTCTGGCACGACACGCACCTCGCGCAGGCGTATGCCCTGGACGCCAAGCCAAGTCGCCACCTGCGCGATGTTCTTGTCCTGGGTGCGGCCGGACAGGATTTCGTCACCCACGACAATCAGCGCGGCGGTCCAGATGCGGGATTCGTCAGTCATCGCGGGTGTGGTATCGCAATGGGACGTCCCGCAAAAGCGCTTATTCCGCTGCCGCCATGTGCGCCTTGTGCGCGGTTGCGGGGCGGGGATGGCTGAACTGCAGCACGCCATCCTCGATCGGGTCATCGCGCATCCACGTCACGTCCCGCACGTAGTCCTGGTTCAGTCGCCAGCGCATGTCGCTTGCCGACTTGGGCAGGAGATGGCGGGCCCGTTCGATATAGCCCGAGGAGAAGTCGTAGATGTTGTCCTCGTCCAGATGGTGGTTGGGCGCCAGTTTCGGAACGGCCACTTCCATCCCGCGCGATTTCATCGCGTTGAGCACGTCACAGATGTAGCGCGCGTTGATGTCGGCCCGCAGCGTCCACGAGGCGTTGAGATAGCCAAAGACCGCCGCCAGGTTCGGCACGTTCGAGAACATCGCGCCCTTGTAGTAATAGCGGTCGGCGAAATCGACCGGCAGGCCGTCCACGCTGATCGCGATCTTGCCGGCCATTACCATCTTCAGGCCGGTGGCTGTCACGATCACGTCGGCATCGAGATGCTTGCCGGATTGCAGCTGGATGCCGGTCGCATCGAAGCGCTCGATCCGGTCGGTCACGACGCTGGCCTTGCCCGCCTTGATGGCCTCGAACAGGTCGGCGTCGGGCACCAGGCACAGTCGCTGCTCCCACGGATTGTACGGCGGCGTGAAGGCTTTTTCGTCGTATTTGTCGCCCAGAAGGGACTTCAGCCGCTTGGTCAGGAACGCGGCGACCTTGTCCGGCCGGGTGCGTGCCCGCTTGAAAAACAGGTTCTGCAGCTTGACGTTCTTGAAGCGGGTGATCCGGTACGCGGTTTCTTCCGGCAGGAACTTGCGCAGGAAGTTGGCGATCGCGTCCTTGGCCGGCCGGGTGACGTACCACGTCGGCGTGCGCTGCAGCATCGTGACGTGTGCGGCCTTGTCGGCCATCGACGGCACGATCGTCACTGCGGTCGCGCCCGATCCGATGACTACAACCTGCTTGCCCGTGTAATCGAGGTTCTCCGGCCAGAACTGCGGGTGGACGATCTCACCCTTGAAGTCCTCGCGCCCGTCGAAATGGGCCTCGTAAGGCTTGTCGTAATCGTAATAGCCCGATCCCAGATAGAGCCAGCCCGCCGTCACCCGGCTGCGCTGCCCATCCTTGCCTTCAAGGGTCACCACCCAATAACCGGCGGCACTGTCAAAATCGGCGCTGACCACCTTGCTGTCGAAGCGGATATGGCGGCGGATGTCGCGTTCGTCGGCAATCCGGTTGAGGTAGTCGAGGATGGAAGGCCCGTCGGCAATCGACTTCTCGTGCTTCCAGGGTTCGAACACGAAGCCCAGCGTGTGCATGTCCGAATCGGAACGCACGCCGGGATAGCGGAACAGGTCCCAGGTGCCTCCGATCTGTGACCGGCGCTCGACTATGGCGAACGAGCGGTCGGGGCAGAGCATTTTCATGTGTGCTGCCATGCCGATACCGGAGATTCCGGCCCCGACGATCAGCACGTCAGTATCCGCCTTGCTGGCCGTAAAGGTGGACTGCTCTGCACCCACTGTCTCTCTCCATCGCTTCTATTTACAGCAATGTTAGCACACTTGCGCGCGATTGCCAGTGGCGCCCGACTTTGCCACTCATGTCGGCATGACCGTTATCGCCGCCCGCCGCTACAGCAATGGCACCGCTCACGATGAAGCCCTTGCACTGACCGGCGAGTGCGTACCCGACCTTGCGCCCCACACCTTTGACTGGATCGGCCTGTGCGAGCCTGACGTGGCTGAGATGGATCTCGTGCGCCGCCAGTATGGCCTGCATCCGCTCGCGGTCGAGGACGCCCTCAATCCCCGCCAACTGCCCAAGGTCGAGGTCTATGGCCGGACGCTGTTCGTCGTCGCCCGCACCGCCGAGCTGAGGGAGGGCGAGGAGATCGGCTATGGCCAGACAGCATTCTTCGTCGGCCCCCATTTCCTCATCACCGTGCGCTTCGGCAGCACGCGGCCCCACCTGTCCCTGCGGGCCGAGATCGAGGCACAAGGCGACAGGCTTTCTGAAGGACCGGATTACATTCTCCATGCCGTGCTCGATTTCATCGTCGATGGCTACCTGCCGCTGCTCGAACGCCTCGAGGAGATCGCGCAGGAAATGGAAGAGGCGGCCATCGACGTGTTTCCGGAGCAGTCCGTCATCCGCCGCATCTTTCGTCTGCGCCGCCAGCTGCGTCGTTTCGAAAGGGTGATCGGTCCGATGGAGGAGGTTTGCGAACGCCTGGTCGTGGCTGATCTTCCCTGCATCGATCCCACTGCGCGGATCTGGTTCCGCGACGTGCTGGATCATGTCCGCCGGGCGATGGCGCGGATGCGCGGGCTCAAGGAAACGCTCGCGGCGATTGTCGAAACCGCCAGCCTGCTTGAACAGCACCGGCAGGGAGAGATGACCCGTCAGCTGGCTGCCTGGGCCGCCATCCTCGCCGTGCCCACCGCCATTGCCGGCATCTATGGCATGAACTTCGAATACCTGCCCGAGCTGAAGTGGCATTATGGCTACTTTGCGGTTTGGGGGGGCATCATCACCGTCTGCGGGGGCCTGTGGTTGCGCTTCAGGCGGATCGGCTGGCTCTGATCGTGTGGACAATCGCGCGCTTTCGGATTGTTACCGCACTATGACTGCCCTAGTGCGCGCACAGGAGGAGACGAGTCGTTTCCCCTGGTGCGTGCGGCAATTCGGGAAGCTTATCGATGTTCGGCTGGTTCCAGCGTCTCCTGCCCAAGTCGGGCGATTTCTTCGGCATGTTCGAACGCCATGCGGCCGCCTGTGTCGATGCGGCTGATGCGCTCGCCAGGTTGACGCGCGCCCAAGGCGATGCGGCGCAGTGGGTCGGCCGGATCCGCGATCGCGAACACGCTGCCGACGACGTCATCCGCGAAGTGCTGTTCACTGTGCGCCGCACCTTCCTGACGCCGTTTGATCGCGGGGCAATCACTTCGCTGATCGGCGCGATGGATGACACCATCGACGAGATGCAGGCCGCAGCTTCCGCCATCGAGCTTTATGAAGTCGTCGGCTTCGAGGCCGAGATGCAGGCCATGGCCGACAAGATCGTCGAAGCCGTCGGCCTCATTGCCGAAGCCATGCCGCTGCTCCGCGATATCGAGCGCAACGGCGGGCGTCTTCACGCGTTGACCGAACGCATCGTCAAGCTTGAGGGCGAGGTCGACCTGATTCACCAGGCGGGCCTCAAGGCCAACTTCGAACGCCATCGCGCCGATGGCGATCACATCGCGTTCATCGTCTCGCGCGAGATATTCAAGCACCTCGAAAAGATCGCCGACGCCTTCGAGGACGTCGCGAACGAGATCGACGCGCTGGTCATCGACCACGCCTGACGGCGCGGGACAGGAGCTGATCCGATGCACGAGCTCGCCTTTCCGCTGCTGGTCGGCCTGATTGCGCTGGCGCTGGCCTTCGACTTTCTCAACGGCCTGCACGATGCGGCCAATTCCATCGCCACCGTCGTCTCGACGCGCCTGCTCTCGCCCGTGGCGGCGGTGATCTTTGCTGCCGCCGGGAACTTCGGGGCTTACTGGCTGGTCGGTCTCCATGTTGCCGATACCATCGGCAAGGGCATCATCGACAAGGATATCGTAACCCCTGCCGTCGTGTTCGGCGCACTGGTCGGGGCGATGTTCTGGAACATCGTCACCTGGATCAAGGGCATTCCCTCCTCGTCCAGCCATGCCCTGATCGGCGGGCTGCTGGGCGCGGGCGTGATCCACGGCGGGTTCGGCGCGATCGAATCCAAGAAGACGATCGAAACGTTCGTCGCCATCTTCATGTCGCCGATGATCGGCATGGCGCTGGCCATGTTCTTCGTGCTCATCACCAGCTGGCTGTTCAAGGGTTTCCAGCCGCGCCGCGCCGAAGGCGTGTTCAAGGGCCTGCACCTGCTGTCCTCGGCGGCCTATTCGATCAGCCATGGCGGCAACGATGCGCAGAAGACCATGGGCATCATTACCGTGCTGCTCTACTCGACCGGCTACCTGAAGGGTGAATTCCACATTCCCGAATGGGTCGTGCTGTCGTGCTACGCTGCCATCTCGCTCGGCACGATGTCGGGCGGCTGGAAGATCATCAAGACGATGGGCACCAAGATCACCCGTCTCAATCATCACACCGGTTTCTGCGCCTCTTCGGCAGGGTCGATCGTCGTGTTCGGGGCGAGCGCGCTCGGCATTCCGGTCTCGACGACCCATGCGATCACCGGCAGCGTCATCGGCACCGGCGCTGCCCGCCGTGCCAGCGCAGTGCGCTGGGGCGTCGCGCAGCGCGTGGTCATGGCCTGGTTCATCACGATCCCGGCCAGCGCCACCGTCAGCGCCGCCTTCTACCTGCTCACGCGCCTGTTCTGATCTGCTCGGGGCGCTATCGCCCCACCGTCATCGCTGTCGCGGGCGGCGGAGGCTTGCGGAACAGGGGCACGCGCTTGAGCCACAGCTTGAGCGCCTCCCAATGAATACCTGAAGTGACCTTGAGAGTTGCCAGAGGGTAGCCCAGCGCTGCTCGCAGGAGTGCCGCATCGGTCAGTTCTGCACGTCGCGCAGAGTGGACTGCCGCCAGGATCGGGCCTTTGCTGTCGGCCACGGTGATACCGATCGTCAGACGATCGCCCGGCGGAGCGACGCGGAAGGCATATTCCAGATCCATCGGCAGGAAGGGGGAGACGTGGAAGCGCTTGGCCGCGCTCTGGTGCAGGATCGTTGCCCCGGGCCGCACTGCGATCACATAATTGTGCCGTTCGCCGAAGGTGTTCGAAACTTCGTAGATCACTGCCCGCAACGCCCCGTCGGCACCATGGCAGAACCAGGTGCTCAACGGATTGAACGCATATCCCAGAATGCGCGGCATCGTCAGCAGCACGATGCGGCCGCCGTCCGGTTCGATTCCGGCCTCGCGCAGCAAACGATCCGCATGCGGACGCAGCGCCCTGCCGTCGCCGATATCGCGGTCGTGGAAGGAAAACAGGTTGAACGTCCCGCGCGAAAACAGTCTGAGCCGCACGGCGAGGTCGTCGATCCGGTCGATGTCGAGCGCCATGTGCAGCACGCGATAGCGCAATACGTGGATGCAGGGCCGCAACCGCCGGTGCAGCACATGCCCAAGGTACAGTGCGCCGTCGTCCATCACGCCATTTCCGGCACGCGCGCCTGGTGCGTCACATGGATGCGCCCGGATTCCTCAGCCACGTTCCACGGTCGGCGCACCCCGCCCAGCTGCTCGGCCACGGCCAGCCCCGATTGCAGCCCGTCCTCGTGGAAACCTGCCCCGAACCATGCTCCGCAGAACCAGGTCCGCCGTCGCCCCTGCAAGGACCACAAATCCTTCTGCGCAAGGCCGGCGGCCACGTCGAACACGGGGTGATCATAGGCCTCGCGCCGGATTACCAGTGCCGGGTCCGGCTCGACGAGCGGATTGAGCGTGACGAACAGGTCCTTGTCGGTCGGCAGATGCTGCAGGCGGTTCATCCAGTATGTCACTGAAAGCTGGTGCTGTTCCGCGCCCCGCTGCGCCGCATAGTTCCACGCTGACCACACCTTGCGCCGCCGCGGCATCAGGCGCGGATCGGAATGGAGCACGGCCTCGTTATGGCGATAGGGAAAGGCGCCAAGCAGACGGCGCTCCTCGGCATCGGCATCGCCCAGCATCGCCAGCGACTGATCCGCGTGCGATGCCATCACCACGTGATCGAACCGCTCCCAACCGCGCCCGGTGTCAACCTCGACGCCATTGGGCAGGCGCCGCACCTGCCGCACCGGCGAGGACAGCCGCACCCCCTCGATGAACGGCGCGCTGATCCGCTTCACGTATTCGCGGCTTCCACCATTCACCGTGCGCCAGCGGGGGCGCTCGCGGAACTGCAACAGCCCGTGGTTCTCGAAGAAGCGCACGAAGGCCGCCGCGGGATGATGCGGGATATCGTGCACCGGGGTGGACCAGATCGCCGCTGCCATCGGATAGAGATGATCGTCGCGGAACGCCGGCCCACAGCCCAGCCCGTCAAGATAGGCGCCAAGCCCCAGCTCGCCCATCTCCGGCAGATCGCGCGGCGCCGCCTTGTAGAACCGCACCAGATCGCGCAGCATCGACCAGAAGCGCGGAGACACGAGGTTCCGCCGCTGCGCGAACAGCCCCCGCAAGTCGCCCGAATATTCCAGCCGACCCTGGTCCAGCGTCACGGCAAAGCTCATCACCGTCTCGCGCGTCGGCACGCCAAGATGCGCGAACAGCGCGGTCAGGTTGGGATAGGTCCGTTCGTTGTAGACGATGAACCCGGTGTCCACCGGCACGCCATCGGCCTCGACCGTGTTGCTGTGCCCGCCCAGCCGGTCCGCTGCCTCGAACAGCGTCACGCGGTGCCGCCGCGATAGCAGCCACGCAGCCGAAAGGCCGGAGATCCCGCTCCCCACCACGGCAATATCGAGCGCGCCCCCCGGCGCACTACCCTCTGTTATCACACCATGACCCCCATAGGCACCGCGATACGAACCGCCGCGACCTTACCCGTCCGTTTCCCGTTATAGACCGTTCCCGTGGTGACAGGTTGACACAAGTCACACCCCGGTGGCTAGTTGCTCTTCGTGAGCCTCCTTGCCCCGCTGATCTCGCTCGTAGAGCGCGCCCCGCTGCCCGATGCGCTGACCCGTGCCGGTGTGTCCTTCATGTGCGAAAAGCGCCGCCGCGCGGTCCATCGCGATCGGCCCGACGATGCGCGTTTCGCCGCGTGGATGGCGCAGCGGCCCGTTGCCGAACACACCGAAGCCGCCAACGATCAGCACTACGAACTGCCGCCGCGCTTCTTCGAATTGAGCCTTGGGCCCAACGCCAAGTATTCCTGCTGTCTCTATCCCACCGGCAGCGAGACGCTCGAACAGGCCGAACTTGCGGCCCTTTCCGCCACCATCGAACATGCCGCGCTGGAAGATGGCCAGCACATCCTCGAACTCGGCTGCGGCTGGGGTTCGCTCAGCCTCACCATGGCCGCGCGCTTCCCCAACGCTCGCATCACCGCCGTCTCGAATTCTCGGCCACAGGGCGAACATATCCGGGCAAAAGCCGCAGCGCGCGGTCTCACCAACCTCACCGTGCTGACTGCCGACATGAATGCCTTTGCGCCGGAAGGGCAGTTTGATCGCGTCGTCTCGGTCGAGATGTTCGAACACATGGCCAACTGGCGCGAACTGCTTGCCCGGGTGAAGACATGGCTCCGGCCCGATGGCCGCCTGTTCCTTCACGTCTTCAGCCATCGCCAGTATCCCTACCGCTTCGACACCGCCGACAAGTCCAGCTGGATCGCGCAGTATTTCTTCACCGGCGGCATCATGCCCAGCCACGCGCTCATCGGCCAGTTCGACGATCTGTTCGCGCTCGAGCGGGAATGGTGGTGGGATGGCACGCACTACGAAAAGACCGCGCGCCACTGGCTTGCGCTGTTCGATGCCAAGGCGGCCGAGATCGAGCCGGTGCTACGTCAGGTCTATGGCGGCGATACGCCATTGTGGATGCGTCGGTGGCGCCTGTTCTACCTCGCCACCGCAGGATTGTTCGGTCATCGCGGCGGCAGGGAATGGGGCGTCAGCCACTGGCTGCTCAGGCCGGTATAAAAAAGGCACTTGGCAATCGCGGCTCCAGCGGCAAGACTGGTTGCGATAGAAACTTGCTCAGGGAGCCTTCCAGACATGACCGTCCGCTCGCGCGTCGCCACCGGCGTCGCCGCCATTGCGCTTTGCGCCACCGCTGCTCCTGTCTTTGCCGGACCTGCCGAGGACAGGCTGATCGCCCAATTGCTTGACGAAGGCCTTAACCGCTCCGACGCGATGGAAACCGCCTCGGAACTGATGGACCGCATCGGCCCGCGCCTCACAAACTCGGAAAACCACCGCAAGGCCGAAGACTGGGCTGCGGCAAAGTTCGCGTCCTACGGCCTCAAGAACATTCACCGCGAACCGTTCGAGTTCGGTCTTGGCTGGAACCTCAAGTCCTATTCCGCCACGATGACCAGCCCGCGCAGCCTGCCGCTCACTGTTCTGCCGGTAGCGTGGTCGCCCGCCACGAATGGCACGATCACCGCTCCGGTCGTGGTCGCGCCGATGAGCAAGGTGGAGAATTTCGAAGCCTGGAAGGGCAAGCTCGCCGGCAAGATCGTCCTCGTCAGCCTGCCGGGCGAGAGCAGCGAATCCAAGGATCCGATGTTCGAACGCCTCTCGGGCGAGGATATCGGCAAGCTCGACAAGTACAGCCTCCCGCGCCACGATCCCGAAGGGCTGGCCATGCAGGTCGCGCGTCGCGGCTTTGCCCGCAAGCTTTCCGAATTCCTCAAGGCCGAAGGCGCGCTTGCGATGGTCAAGATGACCTACCGCGACGGTAAGCTGGTCCACGGCGAAGGCTATGATTTCATCCCCGGCGAAACGCTCGCTGTGCCGGCGATGGACATGGCGCAGGAAGACTACCGCCGCCTCGTCCGCCTCGAGAAGACTGGTGCTGCCCCGCAGCTATCCCTGTCGATCGACGCCAGCTTCGATGACAAGGACCTCATGGCCGACAACGTCATCGCTGAAATCCCCGGCACCGATCCCAAGGCAGGTTACGTCATGGCCGGTGCCCACTTCGACAGCTGGATCGCTGGCGATGGCGCTTCCGACAACGGTGCGGGCAGTGTTGCCGTGATCGAAGCCGCGCGCCTCCTTTCCAGGATGGTCGTCCGGCCGAAGCGCACCATCCGCTTCGCATTGTGGAGCGGGGAAGAGCAGGGGCTGCTCGGGTCCAAGGCCTATATCGAGCGGCACCTGGCGACGCGGCCGGTGGATCCCACGCTCAAGGGGATCGACAGCTATTCGGCATGGCGCAACGCCTATCCGATCACGCCCAAGGCCGGCTATGCCGATCTCAAGGCCTATTTCAACATGGACAACGGCTCGGGCAAGTTCCGCGGCATCTATGCCGAAGGCAATGTGGCTGCCGCGCCGATCCTGCGCGAATGGCTGGCGCCCTTCAATTCGCTCGGCGCGGACAAGGTGGTGATGAGCAAGACTGGCGGCACCGATCACGTCTATCTTCAGGCGATCGGCCTGCCCGGCTACCAGTTCATCCAGGACCCGCTCGACTACGACAGCCGCGTCCACCACTCGAGCGTCGACACGCTCGATCACATGCGCGCCGATGACATGCGCCAGGCCTCGGTGATCCTTGCCGGCATGCTGTTGCAGGCCGCAATGAGCGACAAGGAATTGCCCCGCTCGCCCTTGCCGACAAAGCCCGACGCCACCGATCCGTTCAAGGTGCAGGACCCCAACCAGTAACACGATCAGACTCGCTCCTTCCCTTGGCCGCCATGGCTAACGGAAGGAGCGCAAGCCTTACGCATTTCCACGGAGTTTTCCGGCTGGAAAAGGCACACCCGCTATAACCTAGGTTAGTGCCCGTCATTCAAGCAGGCGGGCCATGCTCAAGCGCATATCCACGGACGAAGTCCAACTCGGCATGTTCATCCACAAGCTGGAAGGAAGCTGGTTCAGCCATCCCTTCTGGAAGCGGAAGTTCCTGCTTGATGATCCCGACATGCTCGAACGCCTGCGCGAGAGTGACGTGGACGGCGTGATCATCGATACGACCCGCGGCAACGCCGTGGCGGACGAACCTGTTGCAGCACCGCATATCGTCTCGGGCCCGCGTAACGCCGGCATGACCGCCAAGTCCATGCGCCCTGCCATCGAACCCGTGCCCCAGCGGCCCGGGCCTGGTTTCGGTCGGGCACCTGCAGCCATGCCCATGGCGCGTGAATTCGGGCGGGCCAAGCGTGCTGCCGGCGATGCCCTGCGCGTGGTGAGCAAGGCCTTCATCGAGGTCAGGCTGGGCAAGGCGATCAAGGTGCATGATATCGAACCCGTGCTCGATGCCGTCTATGCCTCGGTCCAGCGCAACCTCTACGCCTTCAACGGCCTGCTGCGCTGCCAGAACGACAACGAGCCGG
The DNA here is from genome assembly GCF_058783135.1 of Novosphingobium sp. FW305-C-30-35. Classification (NCBI taxonomy): domain Bacteria; kingdom Pseudomonadati; phylum Pseudomonadota; class Alphaproteobacteria; order Sphingomonadales; family Sphingomonadaceae; genus Novosphingobium; species Novosphingobium sp. FW305-C-30-35. Next base: position 1,067,675 of record NZ_JBYSYJ010000001.1, on the reverse strand, counting down.
TCTATCGCCATTCGCTTGCCGTCAGCGCCCTGATGATCGCGCTGGCCCGCCATATGAAATTCTCGCCCGTCGACATCCGCGACGCGGGCATGGCAGGCCTGCTGATGGACGTTGGCGTAGGGCAGCTCCCGGTCGACCTCGCGTCGGTCGGCGGGGACTATTCGCTGCTTCGCCCCGACCTACGCGAACAGCACGTCGTGCTTGGTTACACCTTCCTCAAGGCGGCAGGCGACATTCCTGAGCCGGTGCTGCGGGTGATCCTGCACCATCACGAAAGGCTCGACGGCAGCGGCTATCCGCAAGGTCTGAGCGGCGCGGCAATCGAAGCCCTCAGCCGCATGGCCGCAATCTGCGATACCTATGACACGCTGATTTCGGGTGCCGAGCAGCTTGATCCGGCCGACGCTATCCGCAGGCTGCGCGAACAGCCAAGCACGTTCGATCCCGGCATCCTCGAACGCTTTGTCGAAACCGTCGGTGTCTACCCGATCGGTTCCTTCGTGCGCCTGCGGTCACAGCGCCTGGCCATGGTGGTCGACGAGGACCCTGCCGACACCGCGCTCCCGGTGGTCCGCACCTTCTGGTCGCTGCCTCTGGCCAAGCGGCTCAAGGGCGAGACGATCGCACTTGCCCATTGCTACGGCGACGATGCCATCGAAGGCATCGCCGACCTTGCCGACCTCGATCTGCCGGATATCGGCGCCCTGCGCGAAAGCCTGCTGGCCGCTGCCTGCAAGGAAGCGGCCTGATCCTATTCCACGATCACGCCGTAGAGGTCGTGGGCGTCGGCATCCTCGACCAGCACCTGCGCAAAATCGCCAGCCTTGAGCGTGGCTGGCACGTTGCGCAGATAGACCGCACCGTCGATCTCGGGCGCATCGGCCTGTGATCGTGCGGTCGCGCCGATGTCGCCATCTTCGTCAGGCTCGCCCACTTCATCGACGATAACCTTGATCGTCCTGCCGATCTTGGCTGCCAGCTTGGCAGCGCTGATGCGCTCGGTGGTTTCCATAAGCCGCCGATAGCGATCTTCCTTGATCTCCTCGGGCACCGGGTTCGGCAGGTCGTTCGCAGCCGCACCGGCCACCGGTTCAAACCGGAAGCCGCCCACGCGATCAAGCTGCGCTTCTTCCAGCCACTCCAGCAGGTACTCGAAGTCGGCTTCGGTCTCGCCGGGGAAGCCGACGACGAAGCTCGAGCGGATGGCGATGTCCGGGCAGATTTCCCGCCAAGCCTTGATGCGGTCGAGCACCTTGGCCTCGTTGGCCGGGCGCTTCATGCTGCGCAGCACGTTGGGGCTGGCGTGCTGGAACGGGATGTCGAGATAGGGCGTCACCAGCCCTTCCGCCATCAGCGGGATCACCGCATCGACGTGGGGGTAGGGATAGACGTAGTGCAGCCGCACCCACGGCGTTTCGCCTTCCGGCGTGCGCAGCTTGCCCAGTTCACGGGCGAGGTCGGTCATGTGCGTGCGAACCGGCTCGCCCTTCCACATGCGTTCTTCATGCCGCACGTCCACGCCATAGGCCGAGGTGTCCTGGCTGATCACCAGCAGTTCCTTCGTGCCCGCTGCCACCAGTTTTTCGGCCTCGCGCAGCACCGCATCGATGCGGCGGCTGGCGAGCTTTCCGCGCAAGCTTGGAATGATGCAGAACGCGCAGGCGTGGTTGCAGCCCTCGGAAATCTTGAGATAGCCATAGTGGCGCGGGGTCAGTTTCACGTCGCCCGGCTCGGCCTGCGGGATAAGGTCGATATAAGGGCCCATGCTCGGCGGGGCGGCTTCGTGCACCGCTTCGACTACCGCCTCGTACTGGTGCGCACCCGTCACCGCCAGCACCTGCGGAAACTTGGCGCGGATCACGTCGGCCTCGTTGCCCATGCATCCGGTCACGATCACCCGGCCGTTCTCGGCAATGGCCTCGCCGATTGCGGAAAGGCTCTCTTCCTTTGCGGAATCGAGGAAGCCGCAGGTGTTGACCAGCACCACGTCCGCGCCCGCATAATCGGCGCTCATCGCATAGCCGTCGGCGCGCAGGCGCGTGAGAATGCGCTCGGAATCGACCAGCGCCTTGGGACAGCCAAGGCTGACCATGCCGACCTTGGGGGCTTCGGGAATTTCGAGAGGGGGAATCTGGCTTGCCATCGTGGCGCGGCCCATAGGCTAAAAAGCACGCCACGTCACCATTGCCCCGCTTGGCGTTGCCATCCGCGTTTGTCAGGCGTAGCAGTTGGTCGCAACGGGGGCTTGGCAAAGAAGGAAAAGATGGGCCCGGTCAACTGGATAGCCGTCGTTGTTGCAACGCTTTTTGCGCTTGGTGCGTCAGCCCTTTGGTATGGCCCGCTGTTCGGCCGTGCCCGGCTGGAGGAGGTTGGCCCCGGCAAGCTCGGCATCCGCCGCTCGCCTGCCCGTACCGCCGCGATCACCGCTGCCCTGCTGTTCATTTCCGCCAGCATGATGGGCCACATGTTCGCCCGCGTCGGCGCGGCTACGCTCGACGTGAAGTGGTGGCTCTACTTCATGATGTCGGGCGGCCTCGCCATCGCCTTCGTCGTTCCATCGTTGTGGATCAGCTACAGCCAGCAGCGCATCAGCACCCGCCTGGCCCTGATTGACGGCGGATTCTGGCTCGCCGCCTACCTTTCGATGGGCCTGGCGTTCATGCTCTTGGGCCAGTAGCCGGAGTCGGGGCGATTTCGACGATCTCGTCGCCGTCTTCCAGCCGGTTGGCGGCGTCCTCCCAGAAACCGATGACCCTGCCTCGCCGATAGATCCTCAATCCCCGCCCGCCGCTGACCAGTGCCGCCAGCGGACGACCGACTTCCTCGGGCCTCACCTTGCGCTCCACCAGCTGCACCCGGCCTTCGACCGAGGCGAGATCGGTCAGGTATTCGGCGACGTGCTTGCCATGGGCGGACCCGGCCATCAGCAGCCCGGTAAAGCGCACCGGGTTGATGACCGTGCTGGCGCCAGCCTGCCGGGCCAGGTCCTCGTTGTCGGCCGCGCGCACCACGGTGCTGATCGGCACGCCGGGCGCCAGATGCCGCGCGGTAAGGGTGATGAGGATCGAGGTATCGTCACGCCCGGCTGAAACCAGGATGGCGCAGGCCCGGTCGATCCGCACGTCGACCAGCGTTGCATCGCGCGTGGCATCGCCAGCCATGACATTGCAACCGATGTTGGCCGCGGCCGCCAGCGCGCTTTCCGAGGGATCGATCACCACGATGCAGCCCGGATCGGTGCCCCGCGCGACCAGTTCGGCCACGGCTTCTGCCCCCGAAACGCCAAAGCCCAGCACCACGATATGGTCGGTCAGGTTCTTCTGGATCTGCGCCATGCGAAACCGCTCCCAGGTGCGCTTGATGATGAAATTGTACGCCGTGCCCACGAAGATGAAGATCACCGCCACCCGGATCGGCGTGACGATGACCGCCTCGATCAACCGCGAACGATCGCTCACGGGGGCGATGTCGCCAAAGCCGGTCGTCGTGATCGAGATCATCGTGAAATAGACCACGTCGAGGAAACTGATAGACCCGTCATGGCTGTCCTTCAGCCCCGACCGGTCGATCCAGTGGACCGCCACCACGATAGCCACCAAGGCGAATGCGGCGCCCAGCCGCAGCCCGAGGTCCGCCCAGACCGAAACCTTCAGCGTTCGCCGCAGCACGTTCACCGGTTTGCGCTTTCCCGGGCGGAGAAGGTGGAGGTCCATGGGCGTTACAACCGCGGCGGCAGGTAGAGTTCCGGATCGCGCGGCACGTTGTTGCGGCGCAGCTCGAAATGGACCGTCGGCCGCTGTGCCTCGCCGCTCTGCCCGACCAGCGCGATGCGCTCGCCCTTGGTCACCGTCTGCCCTTCCTTCACCGTCATCATGCCGAGATAGGCATAGGCGGTGACGAAGCCGCCGCCGTGATCGATCAGGATCAGCTGCCCGAAGCGTTCGGGTTCCTTGCCGGCGTAAAGCACGGTGCCTGCCGCCGCCGCTCGCACCTTTTGTCCGGGGTGGGCAATCAGGTCTATTCCGTTCGAGGGAATGCCTGCCACCTTTTCGCGGAAATGACTGACAACGGCGCCTTCCGTGGGCCAGCCGATCTTCGGCGCGTCGGATTCACGCGGGGCCAATGGCGCGCGAGGGGGCGGGGCGGGGCGCAACGTGGGGGCAGGGCGGGGCACGGCCTTCGGGGGTTGACCGGCTGGGTTCTGCGCCGGAACCGCAGGTGCCGGCCTGGCTGATGGCCTCGGCGTGCTTTTCGGATCTGGTCGCTTCAGCACCTGTCCGATGCGGATGACATACGGACTGGGAATGCCGTTCGCCTCGCCCAGCGCTGCCATGTCCACGCCCCAGCGCCGCGCGATGTCCGAGAAGGTATCGCCCGCCTGCACGGTATAGGTCCAGGCCACGATCGGCGGTCGCGCGCCTTGCGCAACAGCCGGTGCCGCTGCCAGCAGTGCCAGGCCTGCCGCCAGCGCGCGGATCACGCCAGCGGCACGAGGCGGGTCAGCCCGCCCATGTAGGGGTGCAGCACTTCAGGCACATCCACCGATCCGTCCTCCCGCTGGTAGTTTTCCAAGACTGCCACCAGCGTGCGGCCCACGGCAAGGCCGGAACCATTGAGAGTATGAACGAACTCGGTGCCTTTCGCGCCTTCCGGGCGATAGCGCGCGTTCATGCGCCGCGCCTGGAAGTCACCGCAGTTGGAACACGAGGAGATCTCGCGATAGGCTCCCTGGCCCGGCAACCACACTTCCAGGTCATAGGTCTTCCGGGCGGTGAAGCCCATGTCCCCGGTGCACAGCAGCACCTTGCGATAGGGCAGGCCCAGCGCCTGCAGCACGCCCTCGGCACAGCCGGTCATCCGCTCATGCTCGGCTTCGGAATCTTCGGGCCGGGTGATCGAAACCAGTTCGACCTTCTCGAACTGGTGCTGGCGGATGAACCCGCGCGTATCGCGCCCCGCCGCGCCCGCCTCCGAACGGAAGCAGGGCGTCAGCGCAGTCATGCGCAGCGGAAGCTGCCCTTCGCTCAGGATCTCCCCTTGCACGGCATTGGTCAGGCTGACCTCGGCGGTGGGGATCATCCAGCGACCGTCGGTCGTCTTGAACAGGTCTTCCGAGAACTTGGGCAATTGCCCCGTGCCGAAAACTGCCTCGTCCTTGACCAGCAGCGGCGGAATGCACTCCAGATAGCCGTTCTCGCCGGTCTGGCGATCAAGCATGAATTGCGCCAGCGCCCGGTGCAGCCGCGCCATCCCGCCCTTGAGGAAAGTGAACCGCGCACCCGAGATCAGCGCGCCAGTCTCGAAATCAAGGCCGAGCGCCGGCCCAAGGTCGGCGTGCTCCTTCGGCGTGAAGCTGAACTCGCGTGGGCTTCCCCAGCGCAGCACTTCGGCATTCTCGCTCTCGTCAGCGCCTTCCGGCACATCGGATGCAGGGGCATTGGGATAGGCGGCGAGCGCGGCATTCTGCTGCGCCGTCAGCGTCCGCTCTTCCTCTTCCAGCGCGGGCAGTTCAATCTTGAGCGCGGCAACCTCGACCTTCAGCGCTTCGGCCGTATCCTTGTCACCCTTGCCCATGGCTGCGCCGATGGCTTTCGACGCTTCATTGCGGCGGGCCTGAACTTCCTGCATCCGCGTCGCGATCTCGCGGCGGCGCGCATCGAGCGCGAGGATGGATTGCGCCGCAGGCTCCACGCCACGGCGGGCGAGGGCGGCGTCGAAAGCGGCGGGGTTTTCGCGGATCAGGCGGATATCGTGCATGGCGCAGCGCTATGCCGCCTCGCGCCCCCGGGCGCAACCCGCCCTCAGCGCTCTTACGTGCGGGGGCAGGTATTCATGCCAAGCAGCGAATAGAGCGGGCACGTGCGCAGCAGCCCCGTCAGCAAAGGAACCAGCCCGATCCAGCCCAGTGGCGTCTGCGGCCCGACAAAGACGAGCGCGATCAGCACGAGACCGAGCAAGATGCGAAGCACACGATCGATCCCGCCAACATTGGTCTTGAACATGGGTCTGGTCCTCCTTGTGAACCAGCCCATGATGGCGCCTTATATTAGGCTTTCCTTGATTTCGCGCAAACGCCGCTCATTCATCGCGTTCGCCCTCGCTCGGCTCTTCGCTTGAACGTGATTGTCGGGTCGGGTCCTGTGCCTGGTCCTTGCGGACGCCCTCGCTCGGTTCCTGCGATGAGATCGCCTGCATCTTGCGATCTTCCTCGGGATAGTCCTCCGGCGTCACGTTCGAATTGATCTTGGTGGTCGCGTGGACTTCGCTGTTGAGGCTCGCGTTGTCGCTCTTGGGCTCGAGCGGTGGCGTGCGTTCATCCTTGTTTTGCATGGAAATTTCTCCGTTGGGGGGAGAATGACCAATCCACCGGAGCAATGCGCGGTTCCGCCAGATACAGAAAAGCCCGCGATCTCTCGCGGGCTGTTTCTGGTGGGCGCGACAGGGATTGAACCTGTGACCCCACCCGTGTGAAGGGTGTGCTCTACCGCTGAGCTACGCGCCCGTCAGAGCATGGTCGGTGTTCGACCGCTTGACAGGGGCGGGCCTCTACGACGCTCCGCTTCGATTGACAAGTGGGGCAATCAAGATATTTGCGCGCTCCATGAGCGACGAAACCAACCAGCCCGAAACCACCGGCAGCGACGTGCCGCCGGATCACCTCGCGATCAACCCGCGCAGCCCCTATTTCGATGCGGACAAGCTGCGTCGCGGCGTCGGCATTCGCTTCAAGGGCGTGGTGCGCAACAACGTCGAGGAATACTGCATTTCCGAAGGCTGGGTGCGCGTGCAGGCGGGCAAGACCATGGACCGCAAGGGCAACCCGCTGACGATCAAGCTAAACGGCCCGGTCGAAGCCTGGTACGAAGACCTTGGCGAAGGCGCGCCCGTCGCGAAGGTTTGATACCCCAACGGCATCCTTCGACAAGCTCAGGATGAGCGGGCTACTTTGACTGGATGAGCGCGTTTTTGCAAAAGAACCGCTCGTCCTGAGCCTGTCGAAGGACGCCCGCACCACTACCGCGGTAGCAACCGCCCGCGTTCGCGCGTCACCAGCGCGGTCAGCCAGTCCTTGAACGCCCGCACGCGCGCCAGGTTGTGCGTGTCTTTGTGCGTCACCAGCCAGAACGATCGCGTCACGCGGGCGGCGGGCAGCACCGGCACCAGCCACTTGTCCGAATCGCCAATGAAGCACGGCAGCACGCCGATGCCCGCCCCCGCCGCGATCATGCGGTGCTGCGCGATGATCGAGGACGAGCGCAAGTTGGCGGTCAGGTCCGGCTCGATCTCGGCCAGGTAGCGCAGCTCCGGTGCATAGAGCAGGTCGGGAATGTAGCCGACCAGCCGGTGCCCCTGCGCCAGCTCGGCAGGCTTTTCAGGCAGCCCCTTTTGCGAAAGATACCCCCGCGTGGCATAGAGCCGCAGGCTGTAGTCCGACAGCTTGCCCGCGATCACCGGCCCTGCGCGCGGGCGTGACAGCGTGACGGCAAGGTCCGCTTCGCGCTTCGACGGGCTGAGAAATCCGGACGAGGCGACGAGATCCACCATCAGTCGCGGATTGGCTTCGACAAAGCCGCGCAGGGCAGGGGCGACAATCCAGCTGCCGAACCCTTCGGACAGGCTCACCCGCAGGGTTCCGGCAACGCCCCCGCCACTGGCGGCGTGTTCGGCGATGCGACTGGCGGCTTGGTCCATCGCCTCGACCTCGGCCAGCATAGCCTCGCCCGCCTCGGTCAGGACCTGCCCCTCGCGCGTCTGCTCGAACAGCGTGGCGCCGACTCGCGTTTCCAGCCGCCGCAATCGCCGCCCGATCGTGGTGGCGTCCACCCCCATGTTTGCCGCCGCCCGCGCGAGCTGTCCGGCACGCGCTACCGCGAGAAAGGCCTGAAAGTCGTTCCAGTCGCTGGACTGCATCCGGTCACCTGCAAATTTGCAGGTAGACCTCGCATAATCGCTTGTTGCCTGCAATCAGTCATCGGCGCATCACGCCAGCAAGTCTTGGTGAAAGAGGATTCCTGATGCGTCTCGTAGACCACTTCATCGTCGGCGGCCCCGGCGGCGCGCCCGCCCGCAAGAGCCCGATCTTCGATCCGAACAACGGCGGCGTGCAGGCCGAAGTCGCGCTCGGCACCGCCGAAACGCTCGAGCGCGCCGTTCAGGCCGCCCTGAAGGCGCAGCCCGCCTGGGCCGCCACCAACCCGCAGCGCCGCGCCCGCGTGATGTTCCGCTTCAAGGAACTTGTCGAGGCGAACATGGACAGCCTCGCCCACATGCTCTCCTCCGAGCACGGCAAGGTCATCGCCGACTCGAAGGGCGATATCCAGCGCGGTCTCGAAGTGGTCGAATTCGCCTGCGGCATCCCGCACGTTCTCAAGGGCGAATATACGCAAGGTGCCGGGCCCGGCATCGACGTCTATTCGATGCGCCAGCCGATCGGCATCGGCGCAGGCATCACCCCGTTCAACTTCCCCGGCATGATCCCGCTGTGGATGTCGGCCATCGCCATTGCCACGGGCAATGCCTTCATCATCAAGCCTTCAGAGCGTGACCCCTCGGTTCCGGTTCGCCTTGCCGAACTGTTCATCGAAGCGGGCCTGCCCGAAGGCATCTGCCAGGTCGTCCATGGCGACAAGGAAATGGTTGACGCGATCCTCGATCACCCGGCCATCGGCGCCGTCAGCTTCGTCGGCTCGTCGGACATCGCCCACTACGTCTACAACCGTGGCGTCGCCGCTGGTAAGCGCGTGCAGGCCATGGGTGGTGCCAAGAACCACGGCATCGTCATGCCCGACGCCGACCTCGATCAGGTCGTCAACGACCTGTGCGGCGCGGCCTTCGGTTCGGCTGGCGAGCGCTGCATGGCGCTGCCCGTCGTGGTGCCCGTGGGCGAGGAAACCGCCAACAAGCTCCGCGCCAAGCTGATACCCGCGATCGAGGCCCTGCGCGTCGGCGTCTCCACTGATCCCGAAGCGCACTACGGTCCTGTCGTGACCCAGGCGCACAAGGAAAAGGTCGAAGGCTGGATCGGCAAGTGCATCGAGGAAGGTGGCGAACTGGTCGTCGACGGCCGCGGCTTCACGCTGCAGGGTCATGAGGAAGGCTTCTTCGTCGGCCCGACGCTGATCGACCATGTCACGCCCGACATGGACAGCTACCACAACGAGATCTTCGGCCCCGTCCTGCAGATCGTCCGAGCCAAGGACTTCGAGGAAGCGCTCGCGCTGCCTTCGAAGCACCAGTACGGCAACGGCGTCGCCATATTTACCCGCAACGGCCACGCGGCGCGCGAATTTGCCGCCCGTGTCAACGTCGGCATGGTCGGCATCAACGTGCCGATCCCGGTGCCGGTTGCCTACCACACCTTCGGCGGCTGGAAGCGTTCGGCCTTTGGCGACACCAACCAGCACGGCATGGAAGGCGTGAAGTTCTGGACCAAGGTCAAGACCATCACCCAGCGCTGGCCGGATGGCTCGCCCGATGGTGGAAACGCCTTCGTCATTCCGACGATGGGCTGAGGCGGAAAGGCCCGCTCATGGAAAGGATCGCTCCGGTGCGCGTTGGTTATGCCATCAACCACACCGGAGCATTCCCGATGAAGCAATCCGCTCTTCTTCTCCTTGCCGCACCGTTGGCGCTTGCCGCCTGCTCGGACCCATCGCCCGAGCCGGGCGCGTCGGCCACGCCCAGCCTCGCGCCCACAGTCAGCGAGAGCGAGGCCATGGTTCCACCGGTTTCGCCCGCGGCATCGGCACCGGCAGCGGACGGCGTCTTCCCGGTCGCAATGCGCGGCAAGTGGGGCGTCAACGCGGCGGATTGCAACCCTGCGCGCGGTGACGACAAGGGGGCGATCACTGTCGGCGAGAGGTCGGTCAAATTCTATGAATCCGTTGGAGAGATCGCTTCGGTAAAGGATGTCGATCGCAATACCTTGCGCGCGGTGTTCGATTACGAGGGCGAAGGCATGAAGTGGCAGCGCGATGCCAGCTACAAGCTGGAGGACGGCGGCAAGACGCTGGTCTTGACCGAGTTCGGCGATGACGCTCCGCAAGGCCCGCGTCGCCACAGCCGTTGCAAGTGAGGAGAGCCGTGATGAAGCCTGCTATCATTGCCATCGCTGCTCTGGCCGGTCTTTCGGCCTGCACGCAAGGCACGCCGCCACCGGAGGACCTTCCCGCCATGCCCGAAGGCACCTGCAATGCCGACGCAGTCCAGTCGCACATCGGCCACAAGGCCACTGCTGCCAGCGGTGCCGAGCTGATGCGTCTCAGCGGCGCACGCACCCTGCGCTGGGTGCCGCCGCGTTCAGCCGTGACGATGGACTACCGCGCCGACCGGCTGACGGTCTCCTTCGACGACAACTACACGATCGTCCGCATTTCCTGCGGATAGGTCTGGACAGCATGGGTGGTGGGCCATATCCGCCGCCCATGACAAATTTAAGGGCGCGGTTAACTCTGCGTGACGGCAAAAAGGGTAAGACGGGAAGAAGATGACCGACCAGTTCTCACTGACCGAAGATCAGATTGCCATCCAGGACATGGCCCGCCGCTTCACTGCCGACGCCATCACGCCGTTCGCCGCGCAATGGGACGAGGACCACACCTTCCCGCGCGAAACCATCAAGGCCGCCGCCGAACTCGGCTTTGCCGCAATCTACGTCAGCGAGGAATCCGGCGGCATCGGCCTTGGCCGCCTTGAAGCTGCGCTGATCATGGAAGCCATGGCTTATGGCTGCCCCGCGACCAGCGCCTTCATCTCGATCCACAACATGGCCGCATGGATGATCGACACCTTCGGCGGTGAAGAGATCAAGGGGCGCTACCTTCCCGATCTTGTCACCATGGACAAGATGGCGAGCTACTGCCTGACCGAGCCCGGTTCGGGATCGGATGCAGCCGCGCTCAAGACCACCGCCCGCCTCGATGGCGACCACTACATTGTCAACGGCACCAAGCAGTTCATCTCGGGCGGCGGCGTCAACGACATCTACGTCACCATGGTTCGCACCGGCGACGATGGCGCCCGTGGCATCTCCTGCCTCGTCATCGACAAGCAAATGGAAGGCGTCAGCTTCGGTGCGCCCGAACGCAAGCTCGGCTGGAATGCCTCGCCCACCGCGCAGGTGATCTTCGACAACGTGCGCGTGCCGGTCGCGAACCGGGTCGGCGCCGAAGGCGATGGCTTCAAGTTCGCGATGGCCGGGCTGGATGGTGGCCGCCTCAACATCGGTGCCTGCTCGCTGGGCGGCGCACAGCGCTGCCTTGATGAGGCAATCGGATACGTCAAGGATCGCAAGCAGTTCGGCAAGGCCATCGCCGAATTCCAGAACACCCAGTTCGTGCTGGCCGACATGGCGACCGACCTCGAATCCGCCCGCGCGCTGCTCTACATGGCTGCCGCGAAGGTGACCTCCGGCGCACCCGACAAGACGCGCTTCTCGGCCATGGCCAAGAAGCTGGCGACCGACAACGGCTCGTCGATCGTCGACCGCGCGCTGCAGATGTTCGGCGGCTACGGCTACTTGCGCGATTACCCGATCGAGCGGTTCTGGCGAGACCTTCGCGTCCACCGCATCCTCGAAGGCACCAACGAAGTCATGCGCATGATCGTGGGAAGGGACCTGCTGAAGTGACCGACGAAGTTCTTGCCACCCGCAGCGGCGCGGCTGGCGTGCTCTCGCTCAACCGTCCTCGCGCGATCCATGCGCTGACGCTCGACATGGTCCACGCCATGACTGCATCGCTTCTGGATTGGCGCGGTGACAATGGCTTGGCGGTCGTGATGATCGACCACCAGCTTCCCGCCGATGGCGATCCCAAGCTGTCGCGGGGCTTCTGCGCAGGCGGCGATATCGCCTTCCTGCGCAATTCGGCGCTGAACGACGGCGGCACCTCGGGCCGCAAGTTCTTCCATGACGAATACCAGCTCAACCACCTGCTGATGACCTATGGCAAGCCCGTGGTCGCCTTCATGGACGGCATCACCATGGGCGGCGGCGTGGGGATTTCCGGCCCGGCCACGTATCGCGTGGCTACCGAGAACACCAAGCTGGCCATGCCCGAAACCGGTATCGGCCTGTTCCCGGACGTGGGCGGCGGTTGGTTCCTGTCGCGGCTCAAGGGTCGTCTCGGCCAGTACCTTGCGCTGACAGGCGCGCGTCTTGATGGTGCGGAATGCCTCTGGGCAGGACTTGCCACGCATTATCTGCCCTCGGCCAACCTTGCGCAGGCCAAGGCCCGCATCGCGGCAGAGCCCGACAATATCCCGGCCATCCTGCGCGAACTGTCGTCGGTTCCGCCCGAGCCGAAGATCGCTGCTCATGCCGATGATATCGCCCGCCTGTTTGCTTCGGACCGCTACGAGGACATCCTCGCCGCGCTCGAAGCCGACGGTTCGGACTTCGCGGCCGAAACGCTAAAGACGCTGCACACCAAGAGCCCGCAGACCTGCAAGGTCGCCCTGCGCCAGCTCGCCACCAGCCTGACCCTGCCCGACTTCGCCGCCAACATGGCGATGGAATACCGCATCGGTGCCCGTGTGCTGACTTTGCCGGATTTTGCCGAAGGCGTGCGCGCCGTGATCGTCGATAAGGACCACGCCCCGAAGTGGTCGCCTGCCACGGCAGAGGGCGTCACCGACGATCTTCTCGACCAGATTTTCGCGCCGCTGGGCGCTGCTGACGAATGGAAACCGCTATGACTTACGAAACCATCCTCGTCGAACAGAAGGGTGCTGTCACCCTCATCACGCTCAACCGCCCGCAGGCGCTGAACGCGCTCAACTCGCAGGTTCTGGCTGAGTTGATCGAGGCCTTTGCTGCCTACGAGGCCGACGCCTCGCAGCGCTGCGCCGTGCTCACCGGCGCGGGCGAGAAGGCCTTTGCCGCCGGGGCCGACATCAAGGAAATGTCGGAAAAGCCCGCTGCCGATTTCTACAACGAGGACTTTTTCTCGAAGTGGACCAGCCACCTCGTCAAGACCACGCGCAAGCCGTGGATCGCGGCGGTCAACGGCTTCGCGCTGGGCGGCGGTTGCGAACTCGCGATGATGGCCGATTTCATCATTGCTTCGGACAACGCCAGGTTCGGCCAGCCCGAGATCAAGCTCGGCGTGGCCCCCGGCATGGGCGGATCGCAGCGCCTCACCCGCGCCGTGGGCAAGGCCAAGGCGATGGACATGTGCCTGACCGGCCGCATGATGGACGCCGCCGAGGCGGAGCGCTCGGGCCTTGTAACCCGCGTGGTGCCGCTGGCTGACCTGCTCGCCGACGCGCTCAAGACCGCCGAGATCATTGCCGCGATGCCGCCGATGGCCGCCGTCGCCAACAAGGAAATGGTCAACGCCGCGTTCGAGACCACGCTCGACCAGGGCCTGCTGTTCGAACGCCGCGTCTTCCAGATCCTCACCGCCAGCGAGGACAAGGCCGAGGGCATGAAGGCCTTCATCGAAAAGCGCCCCGGCGTATGGAAGGGGCGGTAAGCTCTGCCAGTCCCCCTCCCGCAAGCGGGAGGGGTTAGGGGTGGGCATTTCCACCCATCATTTCGGGAGAAGGCCCACCCCCGGCCCCTCCCGCCTGCGGGAGGGGAGATTCTGAAATGAAAATCGCATTCATCGGCCTCGGCAACATGGGCGGCGGCATGGCCGCGAACCTCGTCAAGGCGGGGCATGACGTCCACGCCTTCGACCTTGCCGAAGCGGCGCTGACCCGCGCCAGGGAAAACGGCTGCACCACCTACACCTCGGTCAAGGAAGCCGTGCAGGGTGCAGATGCCGTCGTCTCGATGCTGCCCAACGGCGCCATCGTCAAGTCGGTCTACAGCGCCGACGTGATCGGCCACGCGCCGACCTCGGCCCTGCTGCTCGACTGCTCGACCATCGACGTCGCCACTGCCCGCGAAGTTGCCACGGCAGCCGATGCTGCGGGCTATGTCATGGTCGACGCCCCCGTCTCGGGCGGCATCGCGGCGGCCAATGGCGGCACGCTCACCTTCATGGTCGGCGGCAGCGACGAAGCCTTCGCCCGTGCCGAGCCGATCCTCGCCGCCATGAGCAAGGCCGTGATCCATGCCGGTGCCAGCGGCGCAGGGCAGGCGGCCAAGATCTGCAACAATATGCTGCTCGGCGCCTCGATGGTCGCCACGTGCGAAACCTTCGCCATGGCCGAGAAGCTCGGGCTTGATCTCCAGACCTTCTACGACATCTCGTCCAAGGCCTCGGGTCAGTGCTGGTCGATGACCTCGTATTGCCCGGTCCCCGGCGTCGGCCCGCAAAGCCCGGCCGACAACGGCTATCAGGGCGGCTTTGCCACCGCACTGATGCTCAAGGATCTGAAGCTGGCCATGGCCGCTGCCAAGGATGCCGGGGCCGATGTGCCGATGGGCCAGCGCGCCGAAGAGCTCTATTCGGCCTTCGCCGATGCGGGCAACGCCGGCCTCGATTTCTCGGCCATCATCAAGTCGCTCTGATCGAACAAGCTGGCGCCCCCGCGCAGGCGGGGGCCTCGGTGTTGTGACGGAACGTCAGCGCGTTTTCGCGGCAATGATCCGCCCGATCGGATCGTTCGCCAGCCCACCCGAAGCTTTGGCCACGGGCCTTGCAACCGCCGTCTTGGGCGCCTCATACCGATAGGTCAGCTCGCGCCGTACAGGTGATGTCCTCACCGCCACTTCGGGTTTGATGCCCTTGAGGAAATCCGCCCCGATGGTCCGGCGCGGAGATTCTGTCGCCTTCGCCTTGCTGGCGCTGGAAAGCAGCGTCAGCCGCTCCTTCGTGCCCGCCTTGTCCGGATAGATGAACCCATTCACCGGCCATGCGGTGGTGCCAAGGTTGCCGATGGGGGCATACCATACGCGCACTTCCGACCAGTCGTTCGCCTCGGATACGTCCACCGCGCGCACGTCGTTCTCGATCTGCCCGCGCCGTCCGTCAATGGGCGACCAGTTGGCATGGCGCAGCAGCACGGTGCGCGAATCGATCACCCGGCTGACGGCGGCAACGTGGCCAAGTTCCATCCGGCCATAAGGCGCAAAGCTCATCACCGCGCCCACTTTTGGCCGGTGACCACGGGCATAGCGACCCTCGGCCTGATCCCACCACGTCAGCGCATCGCCATAGATCTTGATGCCGCTGACCTCGCGGGCATAGGGCACGCATTGCAGATAGGGCAGGGCTTCGGCCTGATCGTAGTCCCCGGTCCCAGGGCGTGAAGAGTCGCGGAATTCTGCGGCATTTGCACCTGTTCCCAGCAGGACCAGCGCACCGAGCAATCCGAAACGGCAGATCTTTTCCCTCATTCCTGCAGATATCTGCAGGTTAGGTTATGGCGGACCTTATACCCATGGTTAATGGCGCAATAATCAATTGCCCTCACTTAAACGCACTCTTGCGTTCATGCGCTTAAACAGCCACGGCAGGCCCATGCGCCCCCAAGTCATCATTATCGGACGCCCGAACGTCGGCAAATCGACGCTGTTCAATCGCCTTGTCGGCAAGAAGCTGGCCTTGGTGGACGATCAGCCCGGCGTCACGCGCGACCGTCGCTTCGGCGATGCGACACTGCTCGGGCTCGAGTTTACCATCGTTGATACCGCTGGCTGGGAGGATCTCGATCCCGATACGCTGCCCGGTCGCATGCGTCAGCAGACCGAAGCCTCGCTGGTCGGTGCCGATGTCGCCCTGTTCGTGATCGACGCACGCGCCGGCGTCACCCCGCTCGACGAGGAAATCGCCCGCTACCTGCGCCAGAGCCGCGTGCCGATCGTGCTCATGGCCAACAAGGCCGAAGGCCGCCAGGGTGATCCCGGCATCTACGATGCCTTCGCGCTGGGCTTTGGCGAACCGGTCGCCTTCTCCGCCGAACACGGGCAGGGCCTCGCCGACCTGTTCGAGGCGCTGCGCCCGCATCTCGAACCCAAGCAGGTCGAAGAGGACGAAGACGCCGAGGTTGAAGGTGACGAGGAGGAATTCGATCCCGAATCCGTCCTCAAGCTCGCCATCGTCGGCCGCCCCAATGCGGGCAAGTCCACGCTGATCAACAAGCTGCTGGGCGAAAACCGCCTGCTCACCGGGCCGGAAGCGGGCATTACCCGCGATTCCATCGCGATTGACTGGCAGTGGTTCGATCCCGAGCGTGAAGGCTATCGCCCGGTCCGCCTGATCGACACGGCGGGCATGCGCAAGAAGGCGCAGGTCACCGACAAGCTCGAAAAGCTCTCGGTCGCCGATGCCCGCCACGCCATCGACTTCGCCGAGGTCGTCGTGCTCACGCTTGATGCCACGCGCGGGCTTGAACATCAGGACCTCAAGATTGCCTCGATGGTGCTCGAAGAGGGCCGCGCGCTGATGATCGCGATCAACAAGTGGGACGTGGCCGAAGACCCTTCCGGCCTGTTCCAGGGCATCCGCAAGGCTTTGGACGATGGCCTCGCGCAGGTCCGCGGCGTTCCCTTGCTCGCCATCTCGGGCCGTACCGGAAAGGGGCTGGACGATCTGCTCAAGGCCGCATTCGAAATCCGCGCCGCCTGGTCCAAGCGCGTGCCAACCGCTGCCTTGAACCGCTGGTTCGACGATGCGCTCGCCGCCAACCCGCCCCCGGCCCCCGGCGGCCGCCGCATCAAGCTGCGCTACATCACCCAGGCCAAGACGCGCCCGCCCGGCTTCGTCCTGTTCGGCACCCGGCTTGATCAGCTCCCCGAAAGCTATCGCCGCTATCTGGTCAACGGCATCCGCCGCGAACTCGGCTTCGACGCCGTGCCGATCCGCCTGACCCTGCGCAGCCCCAAGAACCCGTTTGCGAAGTAGGCGTCATGCCCACCGAAGCCCTGCCTCTCGACCGCACCTCGCTCCCGCAAGGACTTGGCGCGGCGCTGTGGCGTGGCGTGCGCGGCAAGTGCCCGCGCTGCGGAGGCACCCACCTGTTCGCGCGCTTTCTCAAGCCGGTCGAGCGCTGCCGCCTGTGCGGCCAGAACTGGACGCTCCACGCGGCTGACGACTTCCCGCCCTACATCTCGATCCTGCTGACCGGCCACATCATGGCCCCGGTGATCATCGAACTGGGCCTGCACACCGGCCTGCCGGGCTGGGCGATGATGCTGATCGTGGCGGTCCTGGCGCTGGCGCTGCTGGTTGGCCTGCTCCAGCCCGCCAAGGGCGGCGTGATCGCGCTGCAGTGGTGGCTGGGCATGCACGGCTTTGCCGGGCACGCGGGGAAGGGTGAGTCGGGCGTTTCGTAGCGCGCGAGCCAGCCTTTCTCCCACCGTCATCCTGAACTTGTTTCAGGATCCATCTTGCCGATCAAGCTGCTGCTCCAAACGAGAAATGGACCCTGAAACAAGTTCAGGGTGACGACCGAAGTCAGAACCTGATCCGAAAGTTGTTGAGCAATACCAGCATGTTGTGATTCACGCCTCTTTGCGAAGAGATGGAGTGAATGGTGACATGGACTGGTATTGCCCGGCGCGAGCATAGCCGGGAGGGATTGCGATATCCATCGGATATGACGGATGCGGAGTGGGCGCTGGCAGAGCCATTCGTGCCTCCGGCAAGGCGTGGAGGCCGACCTCGAACGGCAGACATGCGCGAAGTCCTCAACGCTTTGCTTTATGTAGCCGCGAGTGGGTGCGCGTGGCGACTCTTGCCCAAATGCTTCCCTCCGGTGTCGACGGTGCGGCGCTACTTTTACGCCTGGCGCAATGCCGGTTTGTTCGAGGCCATCAACACCGTGCTGGTTATGAACCTGCGGGAAATCGAAGGACGCGAAGCCTCGCCCAGTGCTGGAGTGATCGACAGCCAATCGGTGAAGACCACGGAAAGTGGCGGAGTTTCCGGGTTTGACGCAGGCAAGAAGGTCAAAGGCCGCAAACGACACATCCTGACCGACACATGCGGCTTTCTGATCTTCATTCTCGTCCACGCCGCCGACATTCAGGATCGCGATGGTGCTGTCGATGTGCTGGCTGCCGTCCGGACGCGGTTTCCATGGTTACGCCATGTCTTCGCTGACGGCGGCTATGCAGGTGATAAACTGCGATCCGCGCTTGTCGGCATGGGCAAGTGGACTATCGACATCATCAAGCGTTCCGACAAAGCCAAGGGCTTCGAGGTGCTACCGCGCCGATGGGTTGTCGAGCGAACCTTCGCTTGGCTTGGGCGCTGTCGAAGGCTGGCAAAGGATTGGGAAAGGTCCATCGCGTCATCCACCGCATGGGCCCTCATCGCCTCAATCCGCATGCTCACGCGCAGAACCGCAAGATACTGTCAAATTTGATCAACTTCTGAATCGGGCTCTCAAGGATGCACCGATAAATTGGGCAAACGAAGCTTTTCCGCAGTCGCTTTGAAATCATGCTCATTCAGCGGACCAATGATCTTCTCTGGATCGTTGCCCCAGCCCTTTGTCTCGTGGGCTGTCCGCTTAAAGTAAAAATAACCATGACCCGTCTTTACAACGACGTATCGACTATCCGCGCCGGCAGCGATGACGCCAGGGCCTGGCAACCCATCAACAGCACACCCGTCTGCAGGTTCGATGCATCGAAAGAGATAAGTACCCGACGGATCTTCGAGATGCCAAAGGTAGAAAGGGTGACTGACTTCGACTGGTTTGCTTTCACATCCAGTCAGCGCCCACAGCAAGAAAAAAGTGAGCCGTTTGAACCGCATGGAAAACTGCAACCTCACAAAAAGTTGTTCGGCCAGATCATCGTCCGCCACATGTGCGCCGTTGGCGACCCATCAAAGCCCAGCCCTTCCTCCGGCTCGCGGAAGTTCCTTGCGATGACGCCTTCCAGTTCCTCGGGCTCCACCACCGGGAAATCGTCGAAGAAGTAGGTGTCGTAGAGCGTCACCTGCCGCGCCGTCATGTACCATTCGTGGGCCTGCGCGTATTCGGCGTCTTGCAGCAGGTATTCGGGCACCTGATAGTCCGGCCCGAAGAACTTGTGGTAGCTGTCGGGATAGGCATAGCCGACGCTTTCGTCCGCCACATAGCGCAGTGCCTGGTGGTACTTCACCGCAAAGGCCACTTCCGGATCGACATAGGGTGCGATCAGCTGCGCGCTCCAGTAGCCGTGGTCGGCGCGGATCAGGCAGCCATTGGAAATGTCGTGCAGCAGGCAGGCCATCACGACCTTCTCCGGCAACCCATCGTCCAGCGCGCGCTTGGCGCTGACCAGCAGGTGGCGCACGGTGATGTCGCCAAAGCGGCAGCGGAAGAAATCGAGCAGGCGCGGGCGTTCGGGCATGCGGGGCAGGGCGGGATTGTCGCCCATCATGAACACCGTCTTGGGGTTCAGCAGCTTGAGCAGTTCGGCCTCGTTGTCGACGAAGTCGGTGCCCTTCCAGCCCACCGGCGAGGGATAGATCAGCCTCTCGCGCCCGGCCTGCGGCCAAGGGCGTTCCATCTCGTTATCGTTCATGGGGGAAGGGTAGGCGGGGTGGAGTTCGACGGCAAGCGTCGGAAGCCCACCCCCAACCCCTCCCGCCTGCGGGAGGGGAGTATTCAGGAGCGTCCTCCCGCTTGCGGGAGGGGAATTAAGGTTCGCCCCTATTCTTCCCCCCTCCCGCAAGCGGGAGGGGTCGGGGGTGGGCATTCCCGGCTTATCGGATCAAAGCACCTCGAACAGCCCCGCGGCACCCATGCCGCCGCCGACGCACATCGTCACGACGACATGCTTCGCCCCACGACGCTTGCCTTCGATAAGGGCGTGGCCGGTGCAGCGGGCGCCAGTCATGCCATAGGGGTGGCCGATCGAGATCGAGCCGCCGTTGACGTTGAGCAGGTCGTTGGGAATGCCCAGCTTGTCGCGGCAATAGAGCACCTGCACGGCGAAGGCCTCGTTCAGTTCCCACAGGCCGATGTCGTCCATCTTGAGGCCGAAGCGCTGCAGCAGCTTGGGGATGGCGAAGACCGGGCCGATGCCCATTTCGTCAGGCTCGGTGCCCGCCACCGCCATGCCGACATAACGGCCCAGCGGCGTGAGCCCGCGCTTGGCGGCAAGGTCTGCTTCCATCACGATCACGGCCGACGATCCGTCGGAAAGCTGGCTGGCGTTGCCCGCGGTCACGATGCCGCCTTCGATCACCGGCTTCAATGCCTGCAGGTTCTCGATGGTGGTCGAGGGGCGATTGCCTTCGTCCTTGGTCAGGTGGACGTCCTGGAAGGTGATCTCCCCGGTTTCCTTGTTCTGGACGCCCATCGAGGTATCGACCGCGACGATCTCGCTATCGAACTTGCCGGAGGCTTGCGCGGCGGCGGTGCGCTGCTGCGATTGCAGGGCATATTCGTCGCACTGTTCGCGGCTGATGCCATAGCGCTGTCCGACGATCTCGGCGGTCTGCAGCATCGGCATGTAGATCGCCTTGTGCATCGCCATCAGGCTCTTGTCCGGGGCGACGCGCATGTCCTTGGTCTGGACCAGGCTGATCGATTCCTGGCCGCCTGCGGCAACCACGTCCATGCGGTCGATGATCACCTGCTTGGCGGCGGTGGCAATGGTCATCAGGCCCGACGAGCACTGACGGTCCATGCTCATGCCCGATGTGGTGATCGGCAGGCCCGCACGCAGCGCGACCTGGCGCGCGATGTTGCCCGCCTGCGCGCCCTGCTGCAGCGCTGCACCCCACAGCACGTCGTCAACTTCGGCCGGATCGATCCCGGCGCGGGCAACGGCGGCCTGCAAGGAAAGTGCGCCGAGCGTTGCGCCCGGCGTGGCGTTGAAGGCGCCCTTGTAGGCGCGCCCGATGGGCGTGCGGGCGGTCGATACGATTACGGCGTCACGCATGGTTCAAGCTCCTGCTGGGGATGTTTTTTCAAGCGATGTGGCGGCGAGGATGGGATTGCCGCCGAACCTGTCGCGCAATTCGCGCTTGAGCACCTTGCCGATCGGGCTGCGGGGGAGTTCGTCCACCACTTCGATCGCGGAAATGCGCTGCGTCTTGCCCAGGTGTCTGTTGGCTTCTGCCAGGACGGCCTGGGGGTCGGCCGAAGGATCAGCCAGAACGACTACCGCCAATGGCGTTTCGCCCCAGGCATCCGAAGCCACGCCCACCACAGCGGCTTCCTTCACCGCGCTCTGCCGGGTCAGTTCAGCCTCCAGATCGCTGGGGTAGATGTTGAACCCGCCCGAGATGATCATGTCCTTGGCGCGGTCCATCAGGATCAGGAAGCCGTCCTCGTCGAACTTGCCGACATCGCCGTGGCGGATGTAGCGGCGTCCCTCGGCATCGTACCACTCGACCTCGCGGGTCTTGTCGGCCTTGTTGTGATAGCCGTTCATCATGATCGGCGAATGGCCGACGATCTCGCCCACTTCGCCTTGCGGCAGCTCGTTGCCGTCCTCGTCGATGATCTTGATGATATGGCCGGGGGAAGGCTGGCCGACGGTGTGCAACTTGTCCGGGTGCAGGTGCGCCAGCAGGATCGCCGTCGCGCCGCCCTCGGTCATGCCATAGCCATCGGTCAGGCCGCCCGGCCAGCGCTTGAGCACATCGGCCTTGAGCCAGGCGGGGAAGGGCGCAGAGGTGCAGGACTTGAGCTTGTAGGATGACAGGTCGAAGCGGTCGAAGTCGGGCACTTCGATGATCCGCCGGTACTGCACCGGCACGAGCATGGCGTGCGTCACCCGCTCGCGCTCGGACAATTGCAGGAACGTGCGCGCATCGAACTTGCGCATCAGCACCACCTTGCCGCCTGCGGTAAGGGCAGGAAGGAAGCTGACCAGCGTGGTGTTGGAATAGAGCGGGGTCGAACAGATCACCGCCGTATCGTCGCCATACCCTGCGGGGATGGTGCGCCGGGCATATTCGTGGCGCATCTTGTGGCTCTGCACGATGCCCTTGGGTGCACCGGTGGTGCCTGAGGAATAGATGATGTTGAACGGATCGCCGGGGGCAGGGGTCCGCTCCTCCGGCTTGGCGCCTTCCTCGGCGATCCACGTGCTGAACGGCTCGCCTGCATCGCTGTCGTCCAGCGCGATGCGCTTCACGCCTTCAGGCAGGTCCAGCCCCGCGAGACGGCGAGAAATCTCCTTGTCCAGCAAGAGCACCCGGCTCCCGCTGTCCTCAAGCATGGCGATGATCGTTTCCGGCGTCGCGGTGGATGTCAGCGGCGCTGCCACCGCGCCTGCCCGGATCGCGCCGAGGAAAGCGAGGCCCGTGGTCACCGCGTTCATTGCCGCGATGGCCACAGGCTCGTGCCTTTGCACGCCCTCGCGCTGCAGGGCCGTGGCGATGCGGTCGAGCAGGGCGTCCATCTCGGCCCAGCCGACAGTGCGGTTCTCGTCCGCCAGCGCCACCGCATCACCCCGCCTTGCGGCATGGGCGCGCAGAATGTCGCTCAGCGGCGTGAACTCGCTCTCGACGATATCCTCGATCCGCATCGCAGTTCTCCGGTCAGCCGTTGAACTTCTCGCCTGCAGCCGCCTTGCGCTCCAGCAGGGGTGCGACGGGAAGGCCGTGCTTCTTCAGGCCCGCGACCACGGTATCGAGCCCGATATGATCGGCCCAGAACATCGGCCCGCCGGTCCATGCAGGCCAGCCATAGCCGTTGAGCCACACGGTATCGATATCGCTCGCCCGCTGCGAAATGCCTTCCTCGAGGATCAGTGCGCCTTCGCTGATCATCGGATAGAGCAGGCGTTCGCGGATCTCGTCCTTTTCAATCGAGCGCTGTGGCTTGCCTTCCTTCTGGGCGAAATCGGCGATGATCGCCTTCACTTCGTCCGAAGGCGAACGCTGGCGGTTGTCGTCGTAGTCGTAGAAGCCCTTCTTCGTCTTCTGCCCCCAGCGGCCGACCGCGCAGAGCGCATCGCGCAAAGTCTCGATCCGATTGGGATCGCGGTGCCAGCCGATGTCCACACCGGCAAGATCGGCCATCTGCCACGGCCCCATCGGGAAACCGAATTCGAGCAGCGCCTCGTCCACGTCCCAATAGTTCGCGCCTTCCATGATCAGCGCATGGGCCTGCGCCTGACGGGGTGAGAGCATGCGGTTGCCGATGAAGCCATGGCACACGCCCGAGACCACCGGCACCTTCCCGATCTTCACCGAAAGCGCCATCACCGTTGCCAGCTGCGCCTTGCCCGTCGCCTTGCCGCGCACGACTTCAAGCAGCTTCATCACGTTGGCGGGCGAGAAGAAGTGCATGCCCAGCACCGCTTCCGGGCGCGAGGTGACACTGGCGATCTCGTCGATGTCGAGATAGCTGGTGTTGGAGGCGAGGATCGCGCCCGGCTTGGCCACCTTGTCGAGCCGGCCGAACACGTCCTTCTTCACGTCCATGCTTTCATAGACCGCCTCGATCACCAGATCGGCCTCGGCCAGCGCCCCGAAGTCCAGCGTCGGCGTCAGCCGGCCCATCGCGGCCT
Organism: Novosphingobium sp. FW305-C-30-35; assembly: GCF_058783135.1. Classification (NCBI taxonomy): domain Bacteria; kingdom Pseudomonadati; phylum Pseudomonadota; class Alphaproteobacteria; order Sphingomonadales; family Sphingomonadaceae; genus Novosphingobium; species Novosphingobium sp. FW305-C-30-35. The sequence continues at coordinate 1,044,316 of NZ_JBYSYJ010000001.1, read as the reverse complement.
CGGCGTCTGCGGCCTCCATCTTGCCGCGCTTGACGGTGTTCTCGTAGTTCTTGCGCATGGTGGCAACGCCGCGATCGAGCGCTTCCTGCGTCATTTCCACGATGGTCACCGGAATGCCCGCCGTCAGGAAGTTCATGGTGATGCCGCCGCCCATCGTGCCAGCGCCGATCACGCCGACGCGGTTGATGGGAAGCAGCTGCGTGTCAGCCGGGATATCGTCGATGGTCGCTGCCAGCTTCCGAGCGGCGTCGATGTGCTCCTTGGCACCGGGGATGGGGTCGGACATCGTGGTTCTCTCCTAAAGCTGGATCAGGCGCGGCTGGTGGCCAGCGCGCTGTAGATCAGCGTCTTCAACTGACGCCGGATGGGATAGATGAACGAAGGGTAGAGCTGGGTCATGAAGACCGCGTGGACCTTCTCCACCGGGTCCACGAAGAACGCGGTCGAAAAGATGCCGCCCCAGTAGAACTCGCCGGCTGACCCCGGCACCAGCGCCTTCGCCGGGTCGATGGTCATGCCGAAGCCAAGGCCGAATCCAGCGCCCGCGTTGTAGGCCTCGCTGAACAGAGCCTTGGACACCTGCGTCAGATCCGCGCCGCCGGGCAGGTGGTTGGCGGTCATCAACTGGAGCGTCTTGGGGCTGAGGATACGCACCCCGTCTGCCGCGCCGCCGTTCACGAGCATGCGGCAGAAGCGGTGGTAATCCGCCGTGGTCGACAACAGCCCGCCACCTCCGCTTTCGAAGCGTGGCACTCGGCGCGTGCCCGATTTCTCGGCGGGATCGAACAACTGCGGCGGCTGCCCGGCCTGGTAGGCCCAGGCATCGGCAAGCCGATGCGCCTTGTCGTCGGGGCAATGGAACCCGGTGTCGACCATGCCCAGCGGATCGAGGATGCGCGTGCGCAGGAACTCGCCAAGGCTCATCCCCGAAAGCCGCGCCACCACCACGCCCAGCACGTCGGTGCCCACCGAATAGTTCCACGCCTGTCCCGGCTCGAACTCCAGCGGCAACTTGGCCAGTTGCTCGACGAAATGGTCGTTGCCGGGCAGGCTGGCGTGCCCGTCCAGCCGCGCCTTGCGATAGGCGGCGTCCACGTTGGTGCGGTTCTGGATGCCGTAGGTCAGGCCCGACTGGTGCGTGATCAGGTCGACCATGCGCATCACCGGGGCGGGGCGGACGGGCATGAAATCCACCTCGCCGCCGCCTCCGGCATAGACGCCAAGGCTGGCAAACTCCGGGATCACTTTCGTCACCGGATCGTCGAGCGCAACCTTGCCTTCCTCGACCAGCATCATGAATGCGACCGACGTCAGCGGCTTGGTCATCGAGGCTATGCGGCAGATCGTATCCACCGCCATCGGCGTCCCGTCCTCGCGCGCACGGCCTGCGGTGTGGCGATAGACCGCCTCGCCATCGCGCGCGACCAGCACGTCGAGCCCCGGCAAGCGCCCGCTGGCGATATAGTGCTCGTCGAGATAGGCTCCGATCCGGTCCAGCCGGTCAGGCTCGAACCCCAGCGATTGCGCGTCGGCCAGTTCCATGTCCTTCCCCTCAGCCAAAGATTGCCACGCTCTGCAGGCCGTGCATCACCTGCACGCCGTCGGCGTTCCACATGCGCAAGCTCTCGCTGCTGAAGCCCTCGGCCATGTGGTTCGAAGCCGTCTCGAGCAGCCACCAGCCGTCGCGCGTTTGCGGGGAGTCTCCCAGCAGGGTGAACGCCCAGTTGATCGAGCTGATCGGGCCTCTGCGCTCCATCGCGCGCATCGATCCGGGCGGCAGCGTATCGCCGATCAGCACCAGCTCTCCGATGGGATCCAGTTCGGTACGGTCGCGCAGACGCACCCAGCGCCGCACAACGCCCGGACGCCGATCTTCCTTTGCTTCGCCGCGGCGCAGTTCGAATTTCTGGATGAAGTGCAGCCCCTCGGGCGAACCCAATTCCTCCATCTCGGTATGGGATATGAAGTTTTCCGCGCGCTGCGGCGTGACCGATCCGTTCGATGGCCGCGCACTGCCGAATACCCACGCGGCACGATGCGCCAGGGTGCCCCCGCTTGTCATGTCGGTCTGGATGTTGGCCACGCTCTTGCCTTCGCGCAGGCTTGCTACGGTGATGTCCAGGTCGGACCCCACCGGGGCGAGGAAGCTGATCTGGCCCCCGCGCAGCGGCGGCAGGTCGGGCCGCGCCTTGCGGGCCGCGGCATAGGCGAGGAACGAGGATGCCCCGCCATACATCGTGCGCCCCTGCAGCCAGCCGTCAACGCCGCGCACGGAAAAGTCGAGACCGGCTCCCGCCAGCCCTTTGGCGATTGTGCCGATCGCTTGTGCGTCCATGCCGATTGCAGCTTCCAATGCTCTCTCCCGGTCGCCTGTCGCTGGAACGACTCTGTGACCCAAGAGCTAGTGGAAGTTTACGTAAAGGGAAAGGGGGTGGGCGCCCGGTCCGAACCGGAACGAGGCCCTTACGCTACGGCACGCACGGCCTCGGGCGGCCAAAAAAATTCGGCCCCGGCGCAAGGACCGGGGCCGATGCGTTCTCGTGTCGTCAGGTAATGCGGATCAGTGCATGCTTTCGCCACTTGCGCGGCGCAGGATCGGCGCCTTTGCCGCGCTCGCGGCAAACACGACCAGCAGCACGTAGCAAACCAGCGGCACAAGGAACGAAGCGAAGATGCCAGCCGCATCCGTCACTCCACCGGCCAGCGCCGGAATCAGCGCGCCCCCGATGATGCCGGTGCACAGCAGTCCCGAGGTCGCCTCTTCGCTGGCCGAGGAACGCTCCAGCGTCAGCGTGAAGATCACCGGGAACATGATCGAATTGAACAGCCCGATCGCCAGCGCCACGTATCCCGCCGAAACGCCGCCGACGAGGAACAGATAGGCGCACATGGCCGCGGCAATCGCAGCAAACAGGGTCATCAGCCGTGCCGCCGGGAAGCGGGCGAGCAGCACCGTGCCGATCGCGCGGCCAACCATGGCGCCACCCCAGTAGAACGACACGGCCTTGCCCGCCTGTTCGAGGCTTACATTCCAGATGCCCGGGTTGTTGAGGTAGAATGCCATCTGCGTGCCGATGGTCACTTCCGCGCCCACGTAGATGAAGATCGCAGCCGCACCCAGCACCGCCCAGCGCGACGAGAACGCCTGGCCGAGCAGAGCGCCGATGCCGCCGGTCGGCTGCGCTGGAGGGGCCGCCGCCGAAATGCGCGCGCGGTTGACGAAGAAGAACGCCAGCAGCACGATCAGCAGTCCGCAGATCCAGAAGTAGGCGCGGTCGATCCCGGCCAGCGCCGCCTCGCGCACTTCAGGCGTCAGCGCGGTGCCTTCCGAAACCTCCACGCCTTTCAGGAACAGCGATGCGCCAAGGGCCGGGCCAAGGAAGGTGCCGAACGAATTGAACGTCTGCGAAAGCGTGAGTCGGAAATGGCTGCCTTCGGGCTTGCCGAGCGCTGCGGCCAGCGGGTTCGCGGCAACCTGCAGCACCGTGATGCCCGCAGCGAGCATGAACAGTCCGGTCAGCACCAGCGGGTATGACGCGATGTTGGCCGCAGCAAGCATCACAAGGCAGGCCACGACCATCGTTGCCAGCGCCAGCAGGATCGCCGGAACGGCTCGCAGGCGTCCGATGATCGCTGCCGCCGGGAAGCTCATCACACCATAGGCGATAAAGAAGGCAAAGGCCGAAAGCTGTGCTTCCAGCGTGGTCAGCGTGAAGATGCCCTTCACTGCGGCGACGAGCGGATCGATCAGCGAGGTGATGAAACCCCAGGCAAAGAACAGCACGGTAACCGCGATGAACGCGGCCCTCTGCGAACCTGAATGTGCATTGCTGCCTGCCACGTATCTCTCCTCACCCAGCCATATTTGGCGTATCGCGCCTTCTAGCCACCGCTGACAGCCTTGTCATGCTTGTTGCATAGCTATTACTGTGAACGTTCTCACAGAACGCGCTCCATTTCAACCCGCCGCCATGGCCGGGGCCAGTTCGCGCCGCAGTTTTTCGATGATCCGTTGAACCTTGGGCAGCAAGTGCCGCCGCTGCGGGTAGACCGCCCAGATCGGATCGACCTCGGGCCTGAACTGCGACAGGACTTCGACCAGCGCGCCTTCGGCAATCGCCCTGCTCACGTAGAATTCGGGCAACTGGCACAGGCCCAACCCCGCCATCGCCGCATCGAAGACCGCTGTCCCGTTGCTGCACCGCCAGCGCCCCCGTGGTCGCACCGTGCGCACTTCGCCGTCCACCAGATAGCGCCACATGTCGAGCGTTGCGGGGATGCAGTCATGCGCCTCGAGGTCGTCCACCGTCTCGGGCGTGCCATGCGCGGCCAGGTACGCCGGCGAAGCGCAAGTGACGATCCCGCGCGTGGCGATCTGCGTGCGGATCAGGCGGCTGTCCGGCAGGGTGCCGGTGCGAATGGCCAGATCGTACCCTTCCGAGACCAGCTCAACCACGCGGTTCGAGAGGTCAAGGTCCACCGAAAGCTTCGGATAATCCTGCACATAGGCGCGCACGATCGGCGCGACGAAGCGCTCGCCCAGCGCGGTCGGGCAGGTGATGCGCAAGTGCCCCTGCGGTTCGCCCTGCAAGTCGAGCATGGCAATCGCCTCGTCGCGCTCGGCAATCAGGCGGCGAAACTGGTCGACCAGCGTGCGCCCGGTGTCCGTCAGGCTGACAGCCCGCGTCGTGCGGTGGAAGAACTGCGCGCCAAGGCTCTGCTCCAGCCGCGCCACGGCCCGGCTCACGTGGGAAGTCGATGTCCCCAGCCGCTTTGCCGCCGCCACGAAGGTGCCGGTATCGGCAACCGCCACCACTTCATCTATCCCGTCCCAGCGATTGCTCATTATTCTCGTCTTGCAACAGTGTTTCGCATATTGTGCAATTTAACACTGCCGTAGCAATTATGCTAACGCGCCGCCACATCCAAAGGGAGACCGGACACCATGAAGACCCGCGCCGCCGTAGCGTTCGCGCCCAAGCAGCCGCTCGAAATCGTCGAGCTCGACCTTGAAGGCCCCAAAGCTGGCGAAGTCCTCGTCGAAATCATGGCCACCGGCGTCTGCCATACCGATGCCTACACGCTCGACGGGTTCGACAGCGAAGGCATCTTCCCCAGCGTGCTCGGCCATGAAGGTGCGGGCGTGGTGCGTGAAGTCGGCCCCGGCGTCACCTCGGTAAAGCCCGGCGATCACGTGATCCCGCTCTACACGCCGGAATGCCGCCAGTGCAAAAGCTGCCTCTCGGGCAAGACCAACCTGTGCACCGCGATCCGCGCCACGCAGGGGCAGGGCCTGATGCCCGATGGCACCAGCCGCTTCTCCTACAAGGGGCAGACCATCTTCCACTACATGGGTTGCTCCACCTTCTCGAACTTCACCGTCCTGCCAGAGATCGCGGTGGCGAAGATCCGCGAGGACGCGCCGTTCCAGTCGGCCTGCTACATCGGCTGCGGCGTGACGACGGGCGTCGGCGCCGTCGTCAACACTGCCAAGGTCCAGGTGGGTGACAACGTCGTGGTCTTCGGTCTCGGCGGCATCGGCCTCAACGTGATCCAGGGCGCGCGCCTTGCCGGCGCCAACAAGATCATCGGCGTCGACATCAACCCCGATCGCGAGGAATGGGGCCGCAAGTTCGGCATGACCGACTTCCTCAACTCGAAGGGCATGAGCCGCGAGGACACCGTGGCCAAGATCGTCCAGATGACCGACGGCGGCGCCGACTATACCTTCGACGCAACCGGCAACACCGAAGTCATGCGCACCGCGCTGGAAGCCTGCCACCGCGGCTGGGGCACCTCCATCATCATCGGCGTGGCCGAAGCCGGCAAGGAAATCAGCACCCGCCCGTTCCAGCTCGTCACTGGTCGCAACTGGCGCGGCACCGCATTCGGCGGCGCGAAGGGCCGCACCGACGTGCCCAAGATCGTTGACATGTACATGACCGGCAAGATCGAGATCGACCCCATGATCACCCACGTCATGGGCCTTGAGGAAATCAACACCGCGTTCGACCTGATGCACGCCGGCAAGTCGATCCGCTCGGTCGTGGTATTTTGAACCGGTTTGCTGCGTCTGGAACTCCCGGGATTGTAAAGCGCCCGCAATCCCGGGATGAAGGCGGCCAGATAACGTATCGGTGAGAGGATTTTCGTGATGGCCATCAGAGCATGCGTTTCCGCTGCGCTCGCGGCGCTTGCCTGCCTGTGTGCACAACAGGCTGCTGCGGCTGAAACCTGTCCGCCATTGCGATGGATGACGCTGGGAACCGCGGGTGGGCCGGTGCCGACCCCTGACCGATCAGAACCTGCCAACCTGCTCACCGCCGATGACTTCTCCGCACTGGTGGATGCTGGTGACGGTACGGTGGTGCAACTTGCACGTCGCGGCCTTGATCTGACTCGCATCAATGCCGTCTTCATCAGTCATCACCACATGGATCATACTGGCGGACTGCCTGCGGTCATAGGCCTGCGCTGGATGAACAACATGCCTGGCCAGTTGACCATTTATGGCCCGCCCGGCACGCGCGAGATTGTGGACGGGATCATTACCACGATGGGCCCGCAGTCGCGCGTAGGTTTCGGGCTCGGGCAAAAGAGCACCCCCCCGACGGAGACCGTAAAAGTCGTTGAATTGCGGTCGGGCGATCAGGTCTGGGCGGGCAACGTGAAAATCTCTGCTATCGAGAATTCCCATTACGATGAATCGGCCTCAGGGAAGGCCGACCGGGCAATTTCGCTCAGCTACCGGTTTCAGCTCGGCTCGCGATCAATCACCTATTCCGGTGACACTGGCCCGAGCACAGGGTTCGAGAAACTCGCAACCGGCACCGACTTGCTCGTCAGCGAAGTCATCGATCTCGATCCGATACTTGCGTCCATCCGCAAGACGCGCCCCGACATGCCCGAAGCCTTGTTTCAGTCCATGAGCAAGCACCTCTCGACGCATCACATCACGCCGGTCGATCTTGGCGGCCTCGCCGCAAGGGCAAATGTGTCGAGGCTTGTTCTGACGCACTTCGCCATCCCGCCGGCACCGCTTGCCCATTACGAGGCCCGACTGCGCGAAGGCATCAGCCGAAGCTATTCAGGCCCGGTCGAACTCGCGATCGATCTCCAGTCATTCGACGTCGCCTGCAAATAACAGGCCGTCGAACGGCAAGCCTCACATCGCCGAAATCCCGCCGTCGAGCTTCAGTTCTGCCCCGGTCATGAAGCGGCTCTCATCGCTGGCGAGGTAAAGCACGCCCGCAGCAATGTCGTCCGGTTCGCCCACGCGGCCCAAGGGGATCTGGCGGGCGAGCTTGCCCATGACCACGTCCTTGTCGATGTTCGCATTCGTCGCGATGCCGTCAAGGATCGGCGTGTCCACGAACGTGGGATGCACCGAATTGCAGCGCACGTCCCAGCCGCGCTTGGCGCAATAGAGCGCAACCGATTTGGTCAGCATCCACACCGCCGCCTTGCTGGCATTATAGCCGGGCATGGTGTCCGAAGCGATCAGGCCGGCGATCGAGCTGATGTTGACGATCGAGGCAGGCTGGTTGTCGCGCAGCAGGGGCAGGGCCTTCTGGCAGCCGAGAAAAACGGAATCGACATTGATCGCGAAGCCGCGATGCCATTCCTCCAGCGTGCAGGTTTCGATATTCCCGCGCACGCCAACGCCAGCGTTGTTGACCAGCACCGAAAGTCCGCCCAGCTTTTCCGCCGCCAGCGCAATCACTGCGTCCCAATCGCTTTCCTGGGTCACGTCATGGCGCATGGCAAAGGCCGTCCCGGCACCCAGTTCGGCGTTGATCGCTTCGGCCTGCGCCGCTGCGCCATCGCCGTTGATGTCGGTCAGCAGGACCCGTGCCCCCTCGCGCGCCAGCATCCACGCATGCGCGGCACCAAGGCCCTGCGCTGCCCCGGTGACGAGTGCCTTCTTGCCCTGAACCCTGCCCATCGTGACGCTCTCCTGCTTTCCGTTTGCGTCAACCAAGCAAGTTGGGACCGATCGCGCAAGTCCCGGAAACGTCAGCGCAAGATCAGCCCATGATTCCCGGCGCGAGCAGCAGCAACATCCGCACGTCGATGGCATAGCCTTGGCCGCGCTTCTGGCTGAGGAAGCGCTCGATTTCCGTAAGGGCAACCCGGTGGACGGTAATGCCTTCGCCTTCCACGCCGCCGCCCTCGGAAACTTTTTCCAGATCGCGCGCGCGGAACAGCGTGAAGGCCTCGGTCACCATGCCCGGCGAGGAATGGAACTCGCCCAGCGATTCGATCCGCCCCGGCCGATAGCCGGTCTCTTCCTCCAGTTCGCGCGCGGCCGCAGCGGCCGGGTCCTCGTTCTCCGCACCTGCTTCGTCACCGATCAGCCCGGCGGGCAGTTCGATGCACGGGCGCCCAAGAGGCACGCGGAACTGCTCGACCAGCAGCACGTGCCCGTCTTCGATCGCAAGGATTACCGCCGCCTTGATGTTGCGATTGCGCGAGACATATTCCCACCGTCCGCGCGTCTTGGCGACGATGAAACGCCCTTGCCAGTGCACCTGCTCGGGATGGTCGCGGTACTCTTCTTCAAGACTCATACTTCGATCAACCTGTCGGGCAGTTCGTTCTTGTCATCGCTGGATCGTGGGAAATGCTCGGCCAGGACCCTGCCCACCCCGGCCACCGCCGCTGCCATGCCTTCCGCCATCCGTCCCTGCCGCAGCGGGTCAAGCATGGCTTTCATCGCCAGCCCCCAGGTCTCGGGCGAAACCTTCGAGGCAATCGCCGCATCGGCGATGATCTCGGCTCGGTGCTCGGCAAGGCTCAGGTAGATCAGCACGCCGGTATGGCCAGTCGTCCGGCTTTCTGCCCCAACCCGGAAACACGTCAGCGCCCGCTCGCGCACCCGCGCATTGCGGACCCGGCGCGGCGTCAGCCACAGGCCTAGCGGCGTGAACCGCATGAGCAGGTACATGGCCCCGAACTTCAGCGTGATAACCGTCAGCGCCAGTCCCAGTACGGCGCGCGGAGTCCATTCGAACGCCCACAACCCCAGCACCTGCTCGACGACGGGCAGGTAGAACCCGGCAAACATGTCCACGACGGCCAGCGCCACGAACGCCACCAGAGCGCTCCAGACCAGCGCCACGTCGCGGTAGCTGTCGGAACGCGGCGTCACGATCGTCACGATCTCGCCCGCGCTCTGCGCCTCGGCTGCGGCCACGGCGTCGGAGACCAGCTTGTGATCTGCCTCGGTCATCTGCACCAGCCTGCTCATCACCAGTCCCCCGAAGCGCCGCCGCCACCGGAATCGCCGCCGCCAAAGCCACCGAAGCCACCGCCCCAGTCGGACCCGCCGCCGCCGCCCCAGCCGCCGGAATGGCGGTTATCCGATGCGGCACGCGCAATTTCGCTGATGCCCCACAGCACGATGCCCGGATCGATTCCGCTGCGCCGCTGCTCATAACCCTTCCGACGACGGCCGAAGACGGCGATCATCACCACGATCAGAACCACCCAGAATATCGCGCTGCCTATGGTCGATCCGCCTGAGACGCCCTCGCGCGCACCGGCCTTGGCCGCTTCCGCCACAGCTTTGGCATCTGAGGGACTGCGGTTAAGCTGGGTCAGGATCTGGTCGATGCCGGCGTTTATGCCACCCGGATAGTCGCCCGCCTTGAAGAGCGGCGTCACCGCGCCCGAGATGATCCGGCCAGCGAGTACGTCGGGCAGGAACTCCTCCAGCCCATAGCCCACCTCGATCCGCACCTTGCGGTCATTGGGCGCAATCAGGAACAGAAGGCCTTGGTCGGTCTCCTTCCCGCCCACGCCCCAGGTCCGGAACAGCGTATTGGCATATGTCTCGATATCCTGCCCGTCGAGCGAGGCGACCGTGGCCACGATCACCGCCCGCCCGGTCTGCGCGTTGTAGGCGGAAAGCCTCTGCGCAAGCGCCGCCTCGTCGGCATCGGGTATGATCCCGGCCTGATCCAGCACCGGTCCCGGAGGCCGTGCGGGCATGGCCGCGTGTGCTGCTCCCGCGATCAGCAGGAACAGCAGAGCAACAGTCTGCCAGAAAGCCCGCAACTGGCGGGTCACGTCACTTGCCCGACGCTGCAGGCGCCGGAGCGTTCATGTCGAAATTGACGGTCGGCGCCACGTCCGATCCGGCAGCAGCCTTGAACGGCACCATCGGCTTGGCCCCATGGATCAGCTTCGCGCCGATCGCGTCGGGGAAGGTGCGGATCGTGGTGTTGTAGGCCTGCACCGCCTCGTTATAGCGGGTGCGGCTCACATTGATGCGGTTCTCGGTGCCTTCGAGCTGCACCATCAGGTCGGCAAAGCGCGCCTGGCTCTGCAACTGCGGATAGTTCTCCACCACCGTGCGCAGCTGGCCCAGCGCCTGGGTCAACTGGTTCTGCGCGTTCTGGAATTTCTCGAACTCTTCCGGATTGGAAAGATCGTCGGTGGTGATGTTGATCGACGTGGCCGCGGCGCGCGCGTTGGTCACGTTGGTCAGGATCTGGGTTTCCGAAGCCGCCGCGCCCTTGGCCGTGGCGACCAGGTTCGGGATCAGGTCGGCACGACGCTGGTACGAGCTTTCGACGTCCGCCCAGCGCGCCTTGGCTTCTTCCTCGGCCGCGGGGACCGAGTTGATCCCGCAGGCCGAAAGGCTGGCAGCGGCAACGGTGGCAAAAGCGATCTGCGTGAAGCGGGTAGCGGCCATCGACGTGAGTTCCCCTAAAGTTATGCAGCAGAGATAGCGGTCCGCCGAAACGGTTCAAGTATCCCCCATGCTGCAACCGATTGCCACTTGTGGCGTTCCGCGCACGATGGCAACCAACGGAAAAGGGATCATGGTTAATCAGGACGTGAAGGGGGAAGTGGTCGGCATGTTCGCAGAGTTCAAGAAATTCATCGCGCGCGGCAATGTGCTCGATCTTGCGGTCGGCGTGATCATTGGTGGCGCATTCGGCAAGATCGTCACTTCGCTGACCGAAAGCGTGATCATGCCCGTCGTCGGCTTCATCACCGGCGGTGTCGATTTCAGCCGCTATTTCGTCCGCCTCGGCCCGGTCCCGGCAGACTACAAGGGCGATCCGGCCAGCTACGCGGATCTCAAGGCCGCCGGGGTGCCGATGATCGGGTATGGTGATTTCATCACCCAAGCCGTCAATTTCGTGATCGTCGCCTTCATCATCTTCCTGCTGGTCAAGGCGATCAACAAGGCCTTCGAAAAGCCCGCCGAGGAAGCACCCGCCGCGCCCGCCGGCCCGACCGAGGTCGAACTCCTCGCCGAAATCCGCGATGCGCTGAGGGCCAAGGGCTGAAGCGCCTTGCCAGAACAACTTCAAAGGGGCGGGCGCAACCCCGCCCTTTTCATTTGCGCCCGCATCCCTATATGGGTCCCTGCCGGTTTCGGCCGGCTATGGTGATAAACTGCGGCGTGCAATAGGCACAGCGGACCCGGGGGCGGTACCCGGCGGCTCCACCATCACTACCGTGTCTTTCGGGATGCGGGCCTTGTTGTCGCAAGGGTGTTGATGGGGCCGAACTAGGATCGACGTGTGTTGAAAAGCGCTGTTTTTGCCCGGGCTGAGTAACCCGTTCAAGGCTCAAAACTCACAAGTGCCAACGACAACGAAGCACTTGCTCTCGCCGCATAATTCTAGGGGCTAACGCCCTGAAGTTATAAAGCGAAAGCACGGTTCGGACCGAACCGGGTAACAGAATCGGAAACCGGGGGCTGGGGGCGAGCCTAGCAACAGAATCGCCCTACTTGCATTGCTGCTCCATCCTTCGACAAGCTCAGGATGAGCGGCTTTCAAAAGGTAGTCCCAAGTCCCGCTCGTCCTGAGCTTGTCGAAGGACGCTGGCACTACCCCTCGGCCTTCGCCTCAAGCTCCTGCAGCCGCCGCTCCATCCGCAGCGAGTCGAGGATCTTCGCCCCGGCGATGAACACCGCGCCGGTGGCTGCGACGAACAACAACTTGCCGGCAAAGCCCGGATACTGACCGAGATAGGCGTGCCCGCGCTCCACCGCGCCCAGCGCCAGCGCGTAGATCACCGCGAACGCTTCGAAGCGGGTCTTGATGACAAACAGGCGACCGATCTTGCGAAACATCCGAAGCAATATCCTCTTTTGACGAGGCGCCCCTCGTCGGCGAGTCTCTCCGCAAGCATCGTGCCAGATCATGAAACGCTGGCAATAGTCTGGTTAATCCAATCTTCACTGTAAAGCGAAGCGACAACCTGTGGAGCGGACCTTTCGGAAGATACGCCGCAAGGCTCAGGCCAGTTCCTGCACCTCCAGCAATTCGAGCAGTGCCTGCCGGGCGCTGACCACTGCGCGGCCCAGGGATTCCGCCCCCAGATCAGCAGGATCGATCTGCTCGGGCCAGTGCGCCTCCACCACCCTCTCGATCCGCGCGATCTTTGCCTCGTCCAGCAAAAAGCGCGGGTCGACAGTGGCAGGATCGGCGACAACCCGCAGGCGCAGACAGGCAGGTCCGCCGCCGTTGGCCATCGACTGGCGCACGTCCACGGGCAGCACCTTGCGGATAGGACCGTTCGAGGCAACGTGCCCCTCCAGCCAGCCGCGCACCGATGGCGTCTCCCACGCCTCGAGCGGGATCACCAGGCCCATCTCGCCCCCCGGAAGCGTCAGCAACTGCGCGTTGAACAGGTAGCTCCTGATCGCATCGCCAAGGCTCACCACGCTGGCCGGCACCACCACGATCTCGGCCTCGGGCAACTTCTCGCGGATCGCGGCATAAGTGCCTTCGGGGTCAGCAAAGGCCTGTTCGTGCGTGAACAGCACCCGCTCGTTGGCCACGGCCACCACGTCGTTGTGGAACGCGCCTGCCGCAATCGCCTCGCTCGCCTGTTCCACGAACAGGCAGCGCTCGGGATCGAGGCCATGCAGCCGTGCCACGGCCCGGCTCGCCTGCTCGTGCTGGCGTGCGGGGAAGGCGCCGCCAGTCGTCCCGTAGACGAAGATCTCGATCCCCGGCGCATCGTGGCTCGCGCACATGCGCATGTGGTTTGCCGCGCCCTCGTCGCCGAAGCACGGCGGCACCGCATCGTGCACGGCAAAGGCGGTGCTGTCGGCAAAGGCGAGGCGCAACTGGCGCACCGTATCGGGCCATTCCTGCGAGCGGTGGGGCATCGTCACCAGATTCGCCGCAGTCAGGTGGCAGCGCCCGTCCGCGGTGTCAGGGGCGGGGCTCACCGTCGCCGCATTGGCCGTCCACATTGATGACGCAGACCACGCCGCCGCCCGCAACCGCCGCTGCGCCGCATCGCTTTCGTCGATGCTTTCAAGCCCAAGCGCGCCGAGCAGGACCGGGTTGGGGCGGGGCAGGGGCATGAACAGCCCTTGGGCCAGCCCGAGGCCCAGATTGTGCCGCATCTTGCTTAAGCCCTGAAGCGCTGCCGCGCGCGGGTAGGACACCTCGCCCGCGTTGCTGGCCGAGGCCAGGTTGCCAAGGCTGAGGCCGGCATAATTGTGGCTCGGTCCGACCAGACCGTCGAAGTTGATTTCAATCAGAGGCATGTCTTTTCCTTAGCGACCGACAAACCAGACCATGTCACCCACGCTTACGCTGAGAGCGGTGGCGGCTACGGGGTCGAGCGTCAGGCCATCGTCCGCCTCGGCTATCTCGGCGAAAGTGCAGCGGTATTCGGCCAGCTTGCCCGTCGCCACCAGAGCCTTGGTCACGTTGCCGCTACCCTCGGGCGCGCGGATGTGCGCCACAGGCACCTCTTTCGCCTCGCAGATCGAGCGCACGCGGTCGGTCCGCGCGGTCATCGTCGGGCCGCCATCGAAGATGTCGACGTAGCCTTCGTAGGCAAAGCCTTCCTCTTCTAGCATCCGCATCGCGGCGCGGCCCGAAGGGTGGGGCAGGCCGATGGCAGAGCGCGCGGTCTCGGGCAGCATGGCGATATAGACCGGATGCTTGGGCATCAGGTCGGCAATGAACTGATTGCCGTTGATCGCGTTGAAATAGTCTGCTTCCTGAAAGCTCATGCCGAAGAAGCGACCGGCCACGCCGTCCCAGAACGGCGATCCGCCGCGTTCGTCGATCACCCCGCGCAGCTCCGCCAGAATCTTGTCGCCAAAGCGCTTCCGGTGCATCGCGATGAACAGATAGCGGCTGCGCGCGAGCAGCATGCCAAGCCCGCCTGCGCGTTCGGAAGGATGCAGGAACAGCCCGCCCACTTCGCTCGATCCTTCAAGGTCGGTGACAAGGTTGAGCATCTCGGCGCGGAAGGTGCGGTTCAGCTCTTTCGAATGCTGGGTCAGCGTGGCCATGCGATAGGAATAGAACGGCCATTGGCGCCCCACCGAGGTGAAGATCTGCGCCGTGCCGCGCACTTCGCCGGTGGTCGTATCCTCCAGAACCAGGACGAACAGCTCGTCCTTCGGATTATTCGGATCGCCCTCCTCGCTATTGCCATAGGCTTCCGACGCCCGCGCCAGCTTCGCCGTCAGGGCCTTGCGGTCGGGTGGCAGGTTGGTGAAGCCGCCGCCGGTCAGCTTGGCCATCTCGTAGAGCGGTTGGAGATCGTTCGCGCGCGCGGCGCGGATGCGGAATGTCATGGATTTCCCCCGGAAAGTCGATGCAGGACGAGCGCGGACAAGGCGGCGCGCTCAGCCAGCGATGGCGCGATCAGGTACTCCTGATCGGAATGGATCGCCCCGCCGCGCACGCCCATGGTATCGACCACCGGCACGCCGCAGGCGGCAATGTTGTTACCGTCGCAGACCCCGCCCGAGGCCTGCCAACGGATCGTCTGGCCAAGAGATTCGCCGCACTCGCGCACCAGTCCGAACAGCGCCTCGGCCTCTTGGGTCAGCGGCTTGGGTGGCCGTGACACCCCGCCATGGAGGTGGATTGCAACCTCGTGCAACGCTTCGAGACTCTGCACCAACTCTCGCAGACTCTCGGTGAACTCCACGGCAACTCCCGGCAGCCGAGGCCGGACATTGAAGCGCAGGATCGCATGGTCGGGCACGACGTTGTTGGCGCTCCCGCCATCGATCCTGGCAGGGTTGATGGAGAGGCCGGGACGCTCCAGACCCTTCAGCTTCAGCGCCATGTCGGCCGCCGCGATCACCGCGTTGCGTCCGTCCTGCGGATTGCGCCCGGCGTGGGCCGATCGGCCCTTGATCACAGCGCTGTAGTTCCCGCTTCCCGGACGCTCTCCAGCCAGCGTGCCATCTGGCAGGGCGGACGGTTCGTAGGTCAGCGCCGCCGCCTTGCCTTGTGCCAGCTGCGCGATCAGCGGGGCGGAAGACAGGCTGCCGGTCTCCTCGTCCGAATTGATCATCACGTCATAGCCAACCCCGGCCGCAGCAGGGCTCTGCTCGAATGCCTTGAGCGCAGCGAGGATCACCGCGATGCCGCCCTTCATGTCGGCAACGCCCGGGCCATTCAGCGTTTCCGCGTCGAGCCAGCGCAGGGTCTGGAAAGGATGGGCAGGGGGGAACACCGTGTCCATGTGGCCGGTCAGCAGATAGCGCCGCTGCGCCTCCGGCCTGACCGACAGCACGAAATGCGCGCCGTTTGCTGTCTGCACCTCGTGCCCGTCGGCGGCCATCGCGGTGACCGGGGCCGGCTCGACCTTGCGAATGTCTCCGGGCAATGCGGCGAAGGCGTCGGCCAGCAGATTCCACTGCGCTTCGAGCCCCGGAAGGTTGCCGGTGCCGGTATTGACCGTGCACCATGCCTCCACCTGCGCCAGCATGGCGGCGGCATCCATCCCCTCGATCAGTTTGTGTTCTGTGTGATCAAGCTGTTTCATCTGATACGACCCTAGCGGTTCCCGAGGGCGGGGTGAACCCCCGGAAACCGCCAGAAGTGGTATCAGTCGTCAGCCAGCATCTCGATCAGCGCCTTCGAGAACGCGGGAATGTCGTCAGGCTTGCGGCTGGTGATCAGATTGCCGTCCACGGCGACTTCCTCGTCCACGACGTCGGCACCGGCGTTGGCAAGGTCGGTCATGATCGAGGGCCACCCGGTGACGGTGCGGCCGTCGACGATGTCAGCCTCCACGAGAAGCCAAGGGCCGTGGCAGATTGCGGCGATCGGCTTGTCGAGATCGTCGAACTCATTGACGATGTCGACCGCGCGGTCGTCCATGCGCAGGATGTCCGGGTTCATCTGGCCGCCGGGAAGCAGCAGCGCGTCGTATTCGTTGGCGTCCACTTCATCGAGCGTGATGTTGACCGCGACGGCATCGCCCCAGTTCTTGTCCTTCCAGCCGGTGATCGAACCTGCCTTGAGGCTGGCAACCACGGTTTCGATTCCGGCGTCTTCCAACGCCTTCTTGGGGCCTTCGAGTTCCGACTGTTCGAATCCGTCGGTCGCGACGATCAGCACGCGCTTGCTCATGAAAATCTCCTTTGGGGGAATTCGGGGCGGCATTTGCCCGTTCCCCCCAAGAATTGCCGGGGACTGCGGTTGTTCCGTGACTTCCGCACGGGCGGACGTGTTGCTAAGGCGTTCCAACCATGGCGACAGACACGACCGAGCCCGATCCTTTCGACGCAATCGTCGATGCCCCGTTCGATTCCGCACTGTCGGAGCGCTACCTCGTCTACGCGCTCTCCACGATCACCGCGCGTTCGCTCCCCGATCTGCGCGATGGACTGAAGCCGGTCCACCGCCGCCTGCTCTGGGCGATGCGCCAGCTGAAGCTCAACCCCACCGACGCCTTCAAGAAGTCGGCGCGCGTGGTGGGCGATGTGATCGGCAAGTATCACCCCCATGGCGATGCCTCGGTCTACGATGCCATGGTCCGCCTCGCGCAGGACTGGTCGCTGCGCTATCCGCTGGTCGAGGGGCAGGGCAACTTCGGCAACGTCGATGGCGATAATGCCGCCGCCTACCGCTACACCGAAGCTCGCCTGACGCGCACGGCGATGCAGCTGATGGCCGGGCTTGACGAAGGCACCGTCAATTTCGTCCCCACCTACAACGGTGAGGACGAGGAGCCGGAAATCTTCCCCGGCCTGTTCCCCAATCTGCTCGCCAACGGCTCCAGCGGCATCGCCGTGGGCATGGCGACCAACATCCCCAGCCACAATGTCGCCGAGATCATCGACGCCGCATTGCTGCTGATCGACAATCCCCACGCCGAACACAGCCAGCTGATGGAAGTGTTCCACGGACCGGACCTGCCGACCGGCGGCGTCATCGTCGATAGTCCCGCCGTCATCTCCCACGCCTATGAAACCGGGCGCGGCGCGATCCGCGTGCGCGGGCGCTTTTCCACGGGCCGTGACGAGGCGGGAAACTGGGAAGAAACCGGCGTCGAAAAACTGGGCGGCGGGCAGTGGCAGCTGGTCGTCTCCGAAATCCCCTACATGGTGCAGAAGAGCAAGCTGATCGAACAGATCGCCCAGCTCATTGCCGACAAGAAGCTGCCGATCCTCGAGGATATCCGCGACGAATCCGACGAGCAGATCCGCCTCGTCCTGATCCCGAAGAGCCGCAACGTCGATCCCGAACTGCTCAAGGAATCGCTCTACAAGCTGACCGATCTCGAAAACCGCTTCGGCCTCAACCTCAACGTGCTAGATTCGCACCGCACGCCGGGGGTTCTGGGTCTCAAGCTGGTGCTGCAGGAATGGGTGATCAGCCAGATCGACATCCTGCTGCGCCGCTCGCAGCACCGCCTGGACAAGATCGCGAGCCGCCTGGAACTGCTCGGCGGCTATATCATCGCCTACCTCAACCTCGACCGGATCATCGAGATCATCCGCACCGAGGATGAACCCAAGCCGGTGATGATGGCCGAGTTCGAACTGACTGACCGCCAGGCCGAAGCCATCCTCAACATGCGCCTGCGCTCGCTCCGCAAGCTCGAGGAAATGGAGCTGCGCAAGGAGCGTGACGAGCTGCTGGCCGAGCAGGAGGAGCTGCAGAAGCTGCTCGACAGCCCGGCCCGCCAGCGCACCCGCCTCAAGCGTGACTTGGGCGCCCTGCGCAAGGACTACGCCGAGGACACCCCGCTCGGCCGCCGCCGCACCACCATCGCCGAAGCCGCGCCGACGCGCGAATTCAGCATGGACGCGATGATCGAGAAGGAGCCGGTCACGGTGATCCTCTCCGCCAGGGGCTGGATCCGCGCGGCCAAGGGCCACGTGCCGCTGGATGGCGACTTCAAGTTCAAGGAAGGCGATGGCCCCGCCTTCGCCTTCCACTGCCAGACCACCGACAAGCTGCTGGTCGCGGTCGACAACGGCCGCTTCTACACCGTGGGGGCCGACAAGCTCCCCGGCGCGCGCGGCTTCGGCGAACCGATCCGCACCATGGTCGATATCGACCCGGAAGCGCAGATCGTCAGCGTCACCGTCTACAAGCCCAAGGGGCAGCTTCTGCTCGCCGCCAACACTGGCCGGGGCTTCGCCGCCGAGATGGACGAACTGCTCGCCGAAACCCGAAAAGGTCGCGGCGTCGTTTCCACAAAGCCCGGCGTGAAGCTGGCCGTGGTGCGCGAGATCGCGCCCGAGCACGATCATGTCGCGGTGATCGGCGAAAACCGCAAGCTGGTGATCTTCGCCCTGTCCGAAGTGCCGCTCCTCGCCAAGGGGCAGGGCGTGACCCTGCAGCGCTACAAGGACGGCGAGATGTCGGACGTGATCACGCTGAAGCTGGAGGACGGCCTGTCATGGACGATGGGCGGCGAGAGCGGCCGCACCCGCGTCGAGAAGGACCTCCTGCCGTGGAAGGTCGCCCGCGGCGCCGCAGGCCGCCTGCCCCCCAACGGCTTCCCCCGCGACAACAAGTTCTGATCCCAAGATCCTCCCCGTCTTTGCCAAGCACAACCGGGGAGGGGACCACCCGCTGACGGCGGATTTTGGTGCTATCGACCTTGGACTCAAGTGGCCGGAATTGGGTGGTTTGCTGCCGTGTGGTCAATTTGAGAAGCTGTCATTGATAGGAAGACCTAAGCTTTCAAGAAAGCTGTCCTTTTCCTCGGTCGGTCGCTGAATTGCCCGCTCGTAAAGGCTTTTCAGCTCCGCCTCGTATTCTGGTCTATCCTTCCAGTTCTCTTTCTCCCATCGGATCAGGTTTGAGAGCACATCTCCTGGATAGTAGCCTCCCTCGAAAAGGGGATCGCGTCGTAGCTTTACCCAAACGAGATAAAGGATGTAGGGAAGGCCATAGCGCTGCACGATAAGGCGACCAATCTCTTCATCAGTCAGGCTGGATAGGGGCTTCTTCCAAGACCGCCTGATCCACTCGACCAGTGGCGTAGGCGCATCAGCAGGATCACCTTCGATCAAGCCGGTGAGTTCTTCGAGCGACTTGTCGAAATCGGTATATTTTCGCTTCATTGCACCTCGATACGGATCAAGCGCGACGACCGCAAAGGCGTCGTGTCCGGAACGGCAGCTTATCAAGGCGATGGGACGATAGCTGCTGCTGATCCTTCCCGTTTTCACCGCAGTGGCAAATGGGAAGGATCAGAAAGCTCCACCGGCGCACCGGATCAAAACACCATCGCATGGGTTCTGGCGGGGTGATTGCCGTGGAGCTGCCTGACCTTGATCCGCTACCTTCTCGTCCTTGCCACTGTCGCAACGCTCGCCACACCTGCCCGCGCCGAGTGGATGAGCGGCGCGCAGTTGCATGAGGCGTGCTCGGCCAAGGCGCCGGTCGACAGGGCCATGTGCCTGTCCTACGTGATCGGCGTGCTCGACGGGTTCCGCAGCATGGAGCGCCCGCCCAAGGTGCCGGACGACGTCAGTGCGGGGCAGGTGCGCGACGTGGTGGCAGCCTATCTCGCCAGCCATGACGAGGCGCAGACGCTGCAGGGACGCACGGTGGTGAAGGCGGCGATCGTCGATGCCTGGCCCGACATTCAGCCAAAGGTCGCGCCTCCGCCGAAGCGCAAGGCTCCGGCGAAGACCACGCGCAAGCCCCGCCGCAGGGGCTAAGCCGGTGCCAGCAGCAGGCTGGCAGCAGCAGTATTGCTGATCGGGATGTGGTAGTTGCGGCTGACTTCGGTCATCCCCTGATCGCCCATGGCGCCGCGGGCAGCGATCCAGTTGAGGATCTCGACACCTTGCGTGCCGGCAAGCTCGGCCACTTCCTCGGCAGTGTGGCCGGTCAGTGCATCCGGGGTGCTGGCGAGGTTATCCAGGCAGAACAGGTCGTAGTCCGGGTTCATGAACCCGGCGCGCGGACCGTCGAGCTGGTGTGAAAGCCCGCCGGTGCCACAGATCAGCACGCGCTCGTCCCCGCCCCACGATTGCAGGGCGCGGTGGACCGCACGGCCCAGCGCAAGGCAGCGCTTCGGGCTGGGCAGCGGGTACTGCACGGTGTTGATCGAAATCGGCACGAGCTTGATCGGCCAGCTTTCGACACCGGGCCAGGCCAGCTCGAACGGAATCGACACGGCGTGGTCGACCAGCATCTTCTGGCAGGTGGTGATGTCGAACTCGTCGCGCACCAGGCTGTCGATCAGGTGCCACGAAAGCGCCGGGTGGCCCTCGAAGCTCTTGTAGACCGGCAGGCCCCAGCCTTCGTCGGCGTTGTCGTACGAAGGCGCTGCGCCAACCGCGAAGGTCGGCATCTTGTCGAGGAAGAAGTTCAGGCCATGATCGTTGGAGAAGACCACGGCGACGTCTGGCTTTGCTTGCGCAAGCCATTCGCGGATCGGTGGGAAGCCCTGGAAGAACGGCTTCCAGTAGGGCGTGTCCTGATCGCCGCGCATGATCGCGCCGCCAATGCCGGGGACGTGGCTGGTGAAATAGCCGCCGATGACCTGTGCCATCATGCATTCTCCTTGGTGGGGATCTTGGCTGCCCATTCGACGAGCATGGCCTTGAACTGGTCGACGGACATGCCGGTCTGGAGGGCGCCGAGGTCCTGCACGCCAAGGCCGAAGATGCCGGCAAGCTTGGCAAGGTAATAGACGTTGCCGCCGGCCTCGAGCATGGCCAGCACGTCGCGCTCGGCAACGGCCTTGCGCTGTTGCGGCGTCAGGTTGAAGCGGGCGCAATAGGCTTCCTCATCGGCAAGGAAGGCATCGCGGTTGGCTTTCTCGTTGAACGAAAAGCACATGGCATTGAGTTCATAGCCGCGCGAGGCCGGGGCGCCGTCGAACAGGGGGATGGCACGGCGCAAGGCCTGTTCGCGGGCGGTGGCGGACGGGGTCTGATGGTGTTCCATGCATCTGGTCTCCCAAGCGATCTTGTCGCCGAATCGAACAGGCCTTCGATGCGGCGCCTGCCAAGATCATATGCAACACATACAATCTCGGCCTTGATGCAGGTCAAAGTCCGTTGCGGACTGGATAAGTAACGTAACGGAGTAGGATCAAATTGGGTTAACGCGTAGAATCAAAGCCATGCCTCTTTCCAACGCTGAACGCCAACGCCGCTACCGCCAACGCCTCAAGGCTCGAGCCTCGGGAGCGGCCGTGGTCGGGCAGGCGCAGATGGCGGTCGAGCGGGCAATCCAGGCGCTGTGGAGCTATCACGAGCGTCCCTCGCCCAGCGGCATCGCGTGGAGCGAGATCGACGGTTGCCACTCGCTGGAAGCCTACCGTTCCGAGCTGGAGCGCTCTCCGGCCAACCTGCTGCAGACGTGCCGCGCGTTCCTACCGGACTTCTCGGGCCTGACCGTGGCGGAAGCCGCAGCGGTGGCCGAAGTTATCGCGCTGGCGGACGTGCTGCGGCTGGCAACGCCGCTCAAGGTGGACTTCGAGGCGCTCGCGACTGTTGGTTAACGCTCCCGAACTGGCGGCAAAATCAGCAAATTCCTTGGACTTGGCACGCGCCGGAGATTACCGAGGTCCATAGCGGACCAATCCGTGGCACATGCCGGTCGCAGGCAAATTGGGGGTGGAGCGTGGCAGTGGGCGAGACACGTCAGGCACGAATCGTGCGGGCGCTGGTTGGCCATGTGCGGTCGCCTGCGGAATCGCTGGCGTGGATTGCGGTGCTGCTTGTCGTGCCCACGATATTGCGCGCTTCGCTCGACATGGGCGCGCTCGGGCGGCCGTTCGTAACCTATTGGCCCGCCTTGTTGATTGCGTCGCTGGCACTCGAACTGCGCTACGCCCTGACCTACCTGGTGGTTGCTTCCCTGCTGGCACAGCGGCTTTTCGGGGGCGAGCCCTGGTTCTCGCAAGTGAGCGTCGTGCGCAGCCTGATCTTCGCGCTGTTCGTGTTATCCGGAGGGCTGACAGTCCTGATCGGCAACATTCTGCGCGGGGCGATGCGGCGGATCGCGGTCGTCAATGCCGAGCAGGAGCGCTACAATCGCGAGCTGCGCCACCGCGTGCGCAACATGCTGACGCTGATCCAGGCGCTCGCCTCGCGCGGGCCCAAGGCGGCATCGGCGATGGATTTCTACAAGGAATTCAGTCTGCGGATCGAAGGGCTTGCCGCTGCGAGCGATCTCTTGCAGATCGGCGCAGAGGCGGAAGGACGGCTTCCGCAACTCGTGCGCGACACCGTCGCCCCGTTCGAACACGACGACCGCATTCGCATGACGGGAGAACCGTGCGTGCTGCCGGCTGGAAGCTGCATTCCGCTGATCATGGCTTTGCACGAGTTGTGCACCAATGCGGTAAAGTACGGCGCACTGTCGGGCGAGCGGGGCCATGTGGAGCTGAGCTGGTTCATCGGCCCGTCGGGTTCAACGCTCTATATCTTGTGGGCGGAGAAAGGCGGCCCGCGCGTTATCAGCCCCGAGCGCCCGGGCATAGGTTCGCGGTTGCTGGTGCCGCAGCCGGGGATCGAAGGACTGGAGTTGAACTTCGATCCGGCTGGCGTGTGGTGCGAAATGCGCATCGAGGGCGTGCGGCCGCTAGAGCGCTGAGCTCCTGAACCGCTGACGGGCGTCAGAACCCGGCTTCGATCGCCACGCGGATGGCATCGGCGCTGGTCTTCACGTCCAGCCCCTTGAGCACGGCGGAGCGGTGCATCTTCACGGTGCGTTCGCTAAGGCCCAGTTCGTAGGCGATCTGCTTGTTGAGCTTTCCGGCCGCCATGAGCACAAGGATTTCCTTCTGGCGGCGGCTGAGGCGTTCGACGCGTTCGGCAGCGCCATTGCGGCGCACGTCGTTGGCTGCGCCCTGTTCCTCGGGCAATTCGACTTGGCTGCCGAGGAAGTATTCGACTTCGCCTTCGGCATCGAAGATCGGCGCGACCATCACCGCGTTGCGGAAGCGGGTGCCGTCCTTCTTGTAGTTGATGATTTCGACCATCACCGGTTGCTTGCGGTGAATGCCTTCACGCAGGACCCTCGCCTTGTCGTCCTCCGTCGTCGGCCCGCGGAGGAAGCGGCAGTTGCGGCCGATGATCTCCTCTCGCGGGTATCCGGTCAGTTCGACGAACGCGTCATTGCAGGCAATGATCGGGTTGTCCGGCAAACGCGGATTGCTGATGACGGCGGCCGTCGGGCTGGAGGCGATCATCTCGGCTATGGACATGCGGACAGATATACGCGCCTTTCCGCGCATTTCCAGCCCGTGCCCTTTGGTCCGTGTTGTTCCTGACAGGGCCGGGGCGCATCCGGACATCATTCCGCAACCTTTTTTCGTGCCGGATCGGAGCCTTTGCCGATGAACGTCCTGTCACCCTCCCTCGCCGCCTCATCGGGCATGGCAGACGTCATCGGCGAGGACGGCAAGATCGTCGTTCCCGCCGAGGTCGAGGAAGCGATCCGCACGCTGATCCGCTGGTCGGGCGACGAACCCGAGCGCGAGGGCCTGCTCGATACGCCCAAGCGTGTGGCACGGGCCTGGCGCGAATATTGCCGCGGCTATGCCGAGGACCCGGGCCTGCACCTTTCGCGCACCTTCGAGGAAGTGGGCGGCTACGACGAAGTCGTGCTTCTGCGCGACATCCCGTTCCAGAGCCATTGCGAACATCACATGGCGCCGATCATCGGCACCGCCTCGATTGCCTACCTGCCTAAGGACCGCGTGGTCGGCATTTCCAAGCTGGCGCGCGTGCTTCACGGCTATGCCAGCCGGTTGCAGGTGCAGGAGCGGCTGACGGCGGAAGTCGCCAAGTGCATCTGGGACAATCTCCAGCCGCAAGGGGTCGCGGTGGTGATCGAGGCGCAGCACGGCTGCATGACAGGACGGGGGGTCAGGACGCATGGCGTGGGGATGGTGACGAGCCGGATGCTCGGTTGCTTCCTCGACGATGCCAGCAGCCGCAAGGAAGTCCTGGCGTTGATGGGACGTGGTTGAGCCCGCGAAAACACCGATGAAGATGCATGTTGCCATTGTTGGCGCAGGAATGTCCGGTCTTTCCTGCGCTTCCCAGCTCGTTCGCTCGGGCCATACCGTAGCGCTTTACGACAAGGGGCGCGGCCCCGGCGGGCGCATGTCGACGCGCCGCATGACCACGCCGCTGGGCGATGCCCATTTCGACCATGGCGCGCAATACTTCACCGTCCGCGATCCGGCGTTCATGGCGCAAGTCGCGCGCTGGTCGGCCAGCGGCGTTGCTGCGCCCTGGCCTGCCGCCGGAACCGGCGCGTGGGTCGGAGTGCCGACGATGAACGCCGTCATCAAGGACATGGCCGACCAGCACGACGTGACGTTCGGCTGGCACGTGCGCGGCCTTGTCCGCCGCGATGATCGGTGGTTCCTGACCGGCGAGACCGCTGCGGGAGAGCGGCTGCAGGCCGGGCCGTTCGACGCCGTTGTCGTATCCCTCCCGCCCGAGCAGGCATCTGCCATCGTGGCGCTGCACGATCTTTCGCTGGCGGCAACCGCGCTCGCCGCCCGGTCGCAACCGTGCTGGACCGGCATGTTCGCCTTTGCCGAGCGGCTGCCGGGCCGACAGGACACGGTACGCGAGGCGGGCCTCATAAGCTGGGCCGCGCGCAATGGTGCCAAGCCGGGGCGCAAAGGCCCGGAAACATGGGTGGTGCAGGCCAGCCCCCACTGGTCGACCCAGCACATCGAGGACACGGTGGAGCAGGTCACGGCAGCCCTGCTTGCCGCTCTGGGCGAGGCGCTGGAGGAAACCCTTCCGGAACCGGTCACGGCCTCGGCCCATCGCTGGCGCTATGCGATGTCGACCGGCAGCAACCTCGGCGCGCTGTGGAGCGCACAGTCGAAAATCGGCGTATGCGGTGACTGGCTGCTGGGTCCGCGCGTTGAGAATGCGTGGATATCGGGAAGGACCCTGGCAACCCGCATGATGGCCCGCGAACGCGAGGAAGTGGCCTGACCCTATCGACAGCCCTTCAAACGTCCGCTTATGAAGGCGGCCATGAGCACGTCAGAGACTTCGCCGATCAGGGGCAATTTCGAACAGGTCAACGACGGTCCCTGGGCCGGCTGGTGGAAATGGTCGGGCAAGGACCCGTTCGAGGACGGCACCGGTCCGTTCTTCGTGAAGCGCGACGAGCGCGGCATCGTCACCGGGTTCATTCCCGAAGCCAAGAACCTCAATGGCCATGGCATCGTCCATGGCGGATCGCTGATGACCTTCGCCGACTTCTCGCTGTTCATGGTCGCTGCCTCGAACGGCGACGAAGTGAGTGGCGTGACCGTGACGATGAACTGCGAATTCGTCAGCGGCGCACAGGCGGGCGAGATGCTGACCGCGCGCGGAGAATGCGTGCGCGCAGGGGGCAGCCTGGTCTTTGCCCGCGGCACGATCCTGCGCAACGGCGCGGATGGACAGGAGGAAGCCGTGCTGAGCTTTTCCGGCACGATCAAGCGGGCGCGACGCACCTCGCACTAGGGGTGGATCGTGGTTAGGCGCCGAGCCTTGCCAATTCGGCTCGCATCATCGCCTTGATCGGCTCGAGGCTGATGGCAGCCTGCCAGACAAGTTGAGCATCGACGCCAAAATAGTCGTGGCTAGCGAAATTGCGGAACGTGGCCATTTCGCGCCATGGCAGATGCGGATAGCGCTCCTTCAGCTCTTCGGGCAGCTTCTTGCTCGTCTCGCCGATCATAGCCAGGCGGTAGGTCAAAGCATCATAGGCTTCATCATTGGCAACAAGATCTTCGTAAGACCTGCCTTCGACAGATTTCTCCGCCTTGGCAATCAGCAACTCCAGATCGTCCAGCGTATCACGCAAGCTCGCCATCAGAACACCCGGACCATTTCATTCTCGATCCGCGCCCGCACACGTGGTCGCAGGCCATTGCGTGAAACGAGGTCAATCGATGTGCCAAGCTCATTTGACAATTCAAGCATCACACTTGCCTGATCAAACAGGCTGAATCTGGTGGACGGGTCATATTCATAAAGCAGATCAAGGTCAGAAGACTTGCCGGCATCGCCACGCGCGGTCGATCCGAAGACATAAAGCGCGTTGATGCCGCGCGCACGAAGACGGCGTTCGAGAGGCTTCAACCTGGCAATCGCTTCTGTCTTGTCCATGATGACAATATGCTCTTCACAACTTCGCGGTGCAATCGGGCATTCCCTCGCCGTCTTTCAAGCCGCCTCTGCGGCAACCTCGCGCATCTGCTGGCGCAACCAGTTGAGCCCGGCGTCGTCGGCGCGCGATTCATGGAATTGCATCATCTCGTGCATCTTGGGAAACGCGAACGGCATTGGCGCCCAGGCCAGATTGAAGCGGCGGGCGATCTGGCGGACAAGGCGCTCGTGCAGAACCGCAAGGCGCGCGGTGCCCTCGATGAACCACGGCGCCGAGGCAAAGCTGGACACGGTAACTTCTACCAGCCGTTCGCGCCCCATGCGCGATAGCGTGGAATCGGCAAAGGCTGGAGTGCGCGTGGCCCCGAAGGCGACGGTGACGTGACCTGCGGCGTAGAAGTCTTCCTCGGTAAGCCCCCGCTTGAGCACCGGATTTTCTGCCCAGCCGACCACGACCTGTTCTTCCTCGAACAGGATTTCATGCGGATGCCAGGCAGCAAGGAACGGCTCGGGCGTGACGAGGAGGTCGGCCTTGCCCGATTCCAGTTCGGACACGGCCTGTTCGGTCGGCTGGATAATTTCCACGCGCACGCCCGGCGCCGTTACGGCAAAGCGCTCGATCAGGGGGACCAGCACGGCAACCATGATGTAGTCCGAACTGACGATGCGAAAGCGGCGGGTCGAGGTCGTCGGATCGAACGCGGTGGGCGTGGTGATCGCACGCTCGACCCCGCGCAGGGCGAGCTGAATCTGTGGGTGGAGCCCCTCGGCGAACGGCGTGGGGTGCATGCGCTTGCCTACGGCGACGACGATCTCGTCATGGAAGTAGTCGCGCAACCGGCGCAGGGCCGCGCTTGTCGCAGGCTGGGTCAGGCCGATCCGCTCTGCCGCGCGGGTGACGCTGCGCGTTTCCATCAGCGCGTCGAACACGACGAGCAGGTTGAGATCGAGGCCCTTGAAGCGCATCGGCAGCCACCTTTGGTTCAATCACAAGGTGATTGGTTGAGCTTCCAAACCACAATTCTTGGTGATTGTGAAGTCCTCTCCCAAAGGCGCTGCCGAAGGTGGTGGTGGCAGCGCTTGAAATGGTTTAATCGGTCGCTTAACAAGAGTGTCAACAAGACACCGTTGGGAGATTCGGATGGCCGGCGTGCTGGATGGAAAGGTCGTTGCCGTGACTGGCGCCGGGCGCGGGATCGGGCGCGAGATCGCGCTGCTCTGCGCCCGTGAAGGTGCTGCGGTGGTGGTCAACGATCCAGGCGTGGCGCAAGGCGGGGACGGCGGGGATGCAGGGCCGGCGCAGACCACGGTCAACGATATCGTGGCAGCGGGAGGCAAGGCTCACGCCAATCTTGCCAGCGTGGCCGATCCGGCGGGCGCAGCCAGCATCGTGGAAGATGCCGTGCAGCGGTTCGGGCGGATCGACGCGGTGGTGAACAACGCCGGCATCCTGCGCGACACGATCTGGCACAAGATGTCCTACGAGGACTGGACGAGCGTCATCGACGTGAACCTCACCGGCGCGTTCAATGTGTCGAAGGCGGCGACGCCCTACTTCCGTGAACAGTCTTCCGGCAGCTTCATCCACTTCACCTCCACCTCGGGCCTGGTCGGCAACGTGGGACAGGCCAACTATTCGGCGGCGAAGCTCGGGCTGGTGGCGATGTCGCAGTCGATCGCGCTCGACATGGCGCGCTGGGGCGTACGGTCGAACTGCATCGCGCCGTTTGCGTGGAGCCGCATGACCGCCTCGATCCCGGCCGAGACGCCCGAGCAGAAGCTGCGGGTGGAGCGGATGCAGACGATGAGCGCCGACAAGATCGCGCCGCTGGTGGCCTATCTCGCTTCGGACCTTTCCGTGGACGTTACCAACCAGATCTTCTCGGTGCGCAAGAATGAGATCCTGCTGTTCGACAAGCCACGCCCGGTGCGCTCGATGGTCAAGCTGGAGGGCTGGACGCCCACGGCCATTGCCGAGGAGCTGATCCCCGCATTCCGCCCGAGTTTTGCGCGCGCCGACGAGGTTTCGGCACACGTCTTTCCCTACGACCCCGTCTGAGGAACCCTGACATGGCCAACGTCAACCCCGGCATGGACCCGGAAATCTTCGAACAGTTCCTCGAACAGCTGCGCCGCTATGTGCGCGAGCGGCTGATCCCCGCCGAGGACGACGTGATTGCCAATGACCGCATCCCCGACGATATCCTCGACGAAATGCGCGAGATGGGCCTGTTCGGCATCACCATCCCGGAGGAATACGGCGGTGCGGGCATGAACATCAGCCAATACATCACCACGGTGATGCACATGGCCTATGCCTCTCCCGCGTACCGTTCCACCGTGTCGATCAACATCGGCATGACCGGCAGCGCGATCAAGAACCATGGCACGCCTGAACAGAAGGCCGAATGGCTGCCGCGTATCGCCAGTGGCGAGATTGCCTGCTTCGGCCTGACCGAGCCGGGATCGGGATCGGACAGCGCGGCGATGCAGACCACCGCCGTGCGCGACGGTAACGGCTACCGGCTCAATGGCACCAAGCGCTACATCACCAACAGCCCAAGCGCCAGGATCGGCCTGATCATGGCGCGTACGTCGAAGGAAGCGCTGCCCAAGAACGCGCACGTCTCGGCCTTCATCGTCGATATGAGCACACCCGGCATCACCGTGGGCAAGCCCGACAAGAAGATGGGGCAATCGGGCGCGCACATCGCCGATGTCATCATGGAGGACGTCCATATTCCGGGCTCGGCACTGGTCGGTGGCGAGGAAGGGCGCGGCTTCCAGATCGCGATGCAGAGCCTTGATAACGGACGCCTTTCGG
Source organism: Novosphingobium sp. FW305-C-30-35 (assembly GCF_058783135.1). Lineage (NCBI taxonomy): Bacteria > Pseudomonadati > Pseudomonadota > Alphaproteobacteria > Sphingomonadales > Sphingomonadaceae > Novosphingobium > Novosphingobium sp. FW305-C-30-35. The sequence goes on along the minus strand of NZ_JBYSYJ010000001.1, from coordinate 1,015,136 downwards.
TGGCCGGCATGGGCGTGGGCATGGGGCGCCGCGCGCTTGATACCGCGATCCGCTACGCCAACGAACGCAAGGCCTTTGGCGAACCCATCGCCAATTTCCAGCTGATCCAGGCGATGCTGGCCGACAGCGAAGCGGACCTCTACGCCGCCGAATGCATGGTCGCCGATGCCTGCGCCCGCGCCGACCGCGGCGAGAACATCCAGCGCAAGGCGGCAGCGGCAAAGCTGTTTTCGTCCGAGGCCTGCGGGCGCGTGGTCGACCGCTGCGTGCAGGTGTTCGGCGGTGCCGGCTACCTTGCCGAATATCCGGCGGAGCGCTTCTTCCGCGATGCGCGCATCCTGCGCATCTACGAAGGCACCAGCCAGATCATGCAGTTGCAGATTGCCAAGCACCTGTTGCGTGAGTTCGCCAGCGAAGGGACCGTCTGGTAAGTCATGTACCAGCTGCTCTCCGGGCTTTCGATCGTCGAGGTCTCGTCCTTCGTCGCCTCGCCGACGGCGGGCCTCTATTGCGCGCAGATGGGGGCAGAGGTCATCCGCATCGACGATCGGCGCGGCGGCCTGGACTACAAGCGCTACATGATGACGCGCGAGGGGCGCTCGTTGTCGTGGGAGAACCTCAACCGCGCGAAGAAGAGCGTGGCGCTCGACCTGCAGACCGGTGAAGGGCGCGAACTGGCGGTGGAGCTGGCGCGCAAGACGGGGCAGGTCATCACCAACCTGCCGGTGGAAAGCTTCATGGCGCATGAGCGGATTGCGGGAGGGCGGCCCGATCTCGTCTCGGTGCGTATCATGGGCTGGCATGACGGGCGGCAGGCAATGGACTTCACTGTCAACGCCGCCTCGGGCTATCCTCTGATGACCGGGCCCGAGGAGTGGGACGCAGGCACCGCGCCGCCGGTCAACCAGATACTGCCGGCCTGGGACTTCATCACCGGGGCCTATTGCGCCTTTGCGCTGCTGGCGGGATTGCGCCATCGCGATGCCACCGGCGAAGGCAGCGAACTGCGCGTGCCGCTCGGCGACGTCGCCATCGGTACGGCCTTCAATGCAGGGGCGGCAGCGGAAATGCTCTATCGCGGAGGCGACCGCGAACGCATCGGCAATGCCATTTGGGGCGCGTTCGGGCGCGATTTCCGCAGTGGCGATGGCCATCGCTTCATGGTCGCCGCGCTGACGCCCAAGCAGTGGAAGGCGACGGTCGAGGCGTTCGGGCTGACCGATGATGTGGCCGCGGTTGAAGCGGAACTGGGGGTGAGTTTTGCCGCCAGCGATCATCACCGCTTCGTCCACCGCCACCGCCTGTTCTCGATGTTCCAGGAAGCGGCGGAGCGGTTCAGCTACGCCGATCTCGCCGCGCGGCTGACCAGGACCGGGGCTACGTTCGAGCGTTATCGAACGATGCACGAGATGGCGCGCGATCCGGACCTCGTCACCCACAATCCGCTGTTCGGCCCATCGCCCGCCAACCCGAGCGGCTTCGAATACCCCGCCCCGCGCAGCTTCGCCAACATCCCCGACCGTGAAGCGGGAGATCCGTTGCCCGCGCCCTATCTTGGCCAGCACAGCGAGGAGGTCCTGGCTGATCGGCTGGGCATGTCCTCGGGCGAGATCGCCGCACTGATCGACAAGGGCGTCGTCGCCACTTCAGACAAGGAATGACCATGACCCTTCGTAGAGCCGCCATCGTCGCCCCGATCCGTACTGCCGTCGGCAAGTTTGGTGGCAGCCTTTCCTCGCTCACCGCCGGGCAGCTTGGCGCGACGATCCTCACCGCGCTGATGGAGCGGACGAAGATCGATCCCGCCCGGGTGGACGACGTGATCTTCGCGCAAGGCTACGGCAATGGCGAGGCGCCGTGCATCTCGCACTGGTCCTGGCTGCTGGCCGGACTGCCCGAGGAAGTGCCAGGCTATCAGCTTGACCGGCGCTGCGGGTCCGGGCTGCAGGCCATCGTCAATGCGGCAATGATGGTGCAGACGGGCGTTTCCGAGGTGGTCGTGGCCGGCGGCGTGGAATCGATGTCCAACGTCGAGCACTACACCACCGATGTGCGCAAGGGCGTGCGCGCAGGCTCGCTGACGCTGCATGACCGCCTGACGCGGGGGCGGGTGATGAGCCAGCCGATCGAGCGCTATGGCGTGATCTCGGGCATGATCGAGACGGCGGAGAATCTTGCAAAGGACTTCGGCATCAGCCGCGAGGCCTGCGATGCCTATGCCGTGCGCAGCCACCAGCGCGCCGCAGCCGCCTGGGCCAAGGGCCTGTTCGATGATGAACTGGTGCCGGTGACCATCCCGCAGAAGAAGGGCGACCCGGTGACCTTCGCACACGACGAGGGCTATCGCGCCGACGCGACGATGGGGTCGCTCGGCAAGCTCAAGCCGCTTGAAAAGGGTGTGGTCACCGCAGGCAATGCCAGCCAGCAGAACGATGCGGCGGCGGCGTGTCTGGTCGTGGCCGAGGACAAGCTGGAAGAGCTTGGGCTGGAGCCGATCGCCTGGTTCCATTCGTGGGCAGCGGCGGGCTGCGATCCCTCGCGCATGGGCTATGGCCCGGTCCCCGCAACCGAGCGGCTGTTTGCCCGCAATGGCCTGTCGTGGGCCGACATCGACCTGATCGAGCTGAACGAGGCCTTCGCGCCGCAAGTCCTCGCCTGCCTCAAGGGCTGGGGCTGGTCCGACGATGACAGCCGCCATGACATGCTCAACGTCAATGGCTCGGGCATCAGCCTCGGCCACCCCATCGGCGCGACCGGCGGCCGCATCCTCGCCAACCTCACGCGCGAACTGCAACGGCGCGGCGGGCGCTATGGGCTTGAGACGATGTGCATCGGCGGCGGGCAAGGCATAGCAGCCGTATTCGAGGCCGCCTGATGATCCTCTCGCCTTATGACTCCGAGGACCACGGCGAAATCCGCGAGGGCGTGCGCAAGCTCTGTGCGCAATTCGCGGGCGAATACTGGCGCAAGCTGGACGAGAAGCGCGAGTACCCTACAGAATTCGTCAACGCGCTGACGCAAGCGGGCTGGCTTTCGGTGCTGATCCCCGAGGAGTACGGTGGCTCGGGCCTTGGCCTTGGCGCGGCGGCGGCGATCCTCGAGACAATCCAGGCCGAGGGCGGCAATGGCGGGGCGTGCCACGCGCAGATGTATATCATGGGCACGATCCTGCGCCACGGCTCGGAAGAGCAGAAGTGCCAGTACCTGCCAAAGATCGCCAGCGGCGAGTTGCGCCTGCAGGCCTTTGGCGTGACCGAACCGACGAGCGGGACCGACACCACCAGCTTGCGCACGTTTGCAAGGCGCGAGGGCGACGAATACGTCGTCAACGGCCAGAAGATCTGGACCAGCCGGGCCGAGCATTCCGACCTGATGCTGTTGCTGGCGCGGACCACCCCGCGCGAGGAGGTGGCGAAGAAGACCGATGGGCTTTCAGTGTTCATCGTCGACATGCGTGAAGTGGTGGGCAGATCGCTGACCATCCGCCCGATCCGCACGATGATGAACCATGCGACCACTGAGGTGTTCTTCGACAACATGCGCATCCCGGCCGCGAACCTGCTGGGCGAGGAGGGCAAGGGCTTCCGCTACATCCTCTCCGGCATGAACGCCGAGCGGGTGCTGATTGCTGCGGAATGCGTTGGCGATGCCAAGTGGTTCACGCAGCGGTCGGTGGAGTACGCCAAGGAGCGGCAGGTGTTCGGGCGGGCGATCGGCGCCAATCAGGGCGTCGCCTTTCCCATTGCCAAGGCCTATGCTCAGATGCGCGCGGCGGAACTGATGGTGCGCGAGGCGGCGCGGATGTACGAAGCTGGCCTGCCGATGGGGGCAGAGGCCAACATGGCCAAGATGCTCGCCGCCGATGCCTCATGGGAAGCGGGCAACGCCTGCGTCCAGACCCACGGCGGCTTCGGCTTTGCCGAGGAATACGACGTGGAACGCAAACTGCGCGAAACGCGCCTCTATCAGGTCGCGCCGATCAGCACGAACCTGATCCTGTCGTTCCTGGCCGAACACGTGCTCGGGCTGCCAAGGAGTTATTGAGAGGGCAAGAGAAGCCCGTCAGGACGCGATACCGTTGCGGGTCGTTCAAACTCGCCTCCAACCTCCCTGCCGTCACCCCGGGCTCGACCCGGGGTCCCGCTTTTCAGGCTCGAACGACCGATCAGTTGTCCTGTTCGTTCACCGCCAGCAGCGCCAGTTCGGTGCGGTTATCGATGCCCAGCTTCTGGTACATCGTGTGCAAATAGACTTTCACCGTGCCTTCGCCGATGCCCAGTTCCGCGCCGATGTCGCGGTTGCGCAGGCCACGTGCCACCAGCCCGGCGATCTTGCGCTCGCGCGGGTTGAGCTTGGCCAGCGGCCCCTGCGCATCGGGGCGCAGCGAAAGATCGATGGCCCGCTGCAGGAAGATTGGCTCGATGGCCTTCTGGCCGCCGTGAACCTTTTCCAGCACGTCGACCAGGCCGTCTTCCGCCCCGTCTTTCGAGACGATGCCCTCTACCCCTGCACGCATCACCGAAATCAGCTGGCGATCATTGATTTCGGCGGTCAGCAGCACGACAGGGCGCTTGTCGCCACGATCGCGCAAGACTTCCAGCGTCTGCACGCCGTTCATGCCGGGCATGTTGATATCAAGCAGGACAATGGCCGGATCGTGGGTCTTGATCGCATCCAGCGTTTCCTCGCCACTTGCGGTGGCCGCTACTACCGAGAACCGGGTGCCGCGCAACACCGCTTCCACGCCTGCGCGGATGAAGCCGTGGTCATCGGCCACTAGGACTGGAATCATGCAAGTTCTCCGGATCGTAAGGCAATTTCGAGACGAGCGCCGCCTCTGCTGGAATCAAGCCTGAAGCTCCCCCCCAGCGCTTCGACACGTTCCGAAATCGAGCGTGGCCGCGCGGCATTGCCGAGGGTGGGGAATCCGACACCATCATCGGTGATGCTCAGGCGCAGTTCGCCGACATCTTCGGTCAGGGTGACAAGCACCTTGCTGCACTTGCCGTGACGGGCCGCGTTGGCAATCGCTTCGCGCACCAGTTGGCGGATTTCGTGGGAAAGCTGCACGGACACCGGCTCGGGCGCACCTGTCAGCACAAGCTCGGTCGAGATGTGCCAGTGCGCACCTGCCTCAGCCAGAAGATCGCGCAGCTCCTCGGCAATATCGGTCCGGCGGTCGCTGTCCTGTCCCCGCCTCAGTCGTTCGATCAGCAGGCGCAGCTGCCCCTGTTCGCGGCGCAATGCGTTCTTGATCGAATCGATCTCGCCTTCCGGGTCATTGCCTTCGCGGATCCAGCGTCGCAGCGCTTCGAGACGGAACAGCGTGCCCGCCAGGAACTGGGCGACACTATCGTGCAGGTCGCGCGCGACCGCGTGCCTGATGCCGGTTTCGGCTGCTGTTCGGGCAAGCAGGGCCATTTCTTCCCGGTCCAGCGCCTGTCCGACCTCCCGGGCGATGGCAGACATCAGGCCGATATCGTCAAAACTGAGGGCGTGGGCATTCCACACAACGAGATGGCCGGACCCCATCACGCTGCGCACCGAAGCGATCATCCCGGTCTCGACACCGAGGTAGGTTGCAAGCCGCGAATCCAGCTGCTCGGCGCGGACTTCGATCGCGTCGTCGACAGGGGTTTCGATCAGTTGCCTGCTTCGCTTCATGTCTATGAGCATCGTCGGCAGGGGGGCAAGGAGCTCCTCCGCGAATGTTTCAGGCGAAAGGCGCTGTCTGTCCGGAACCCCATCGTCCATGCGGCGCAGATCGATCCACGGTTCCTCGCTGCTGGCGAAGGCGAAGGCGACGTTGCGCGCTCCGAAGGACTGGACCAGCAGATTGAGCGCTCCATCGAACACGAGGTCGCGCCGTTTGCCCGGAATCCCCGTCGGCTCTGGCAACACTGCCAGGCGCCCGGTCGAGCGTGACATGCTCAACCAGATCAGCATCGAGGCAAGCAGGATCATGTAGATCGTGCGCCGTACGAAGCGGTAGGGATCGATGTCGACGCCCCAGGAGTACAGGATCATTCCGAACAGCAGGTTCGTGAACAGCAAAACGATGGCGGTGACGACCGTGGCGCGCCAGTTCCAACGGACCATGGCGACAACAAGCAGGAACGCGGCCAGTGCGAGGAACGGGCTCTGGAACTCGGTGTAGCGGCTTTCGGTGAAATAGACTGCCGCGATGAAGATTGCGATGTCGATGGCCTGCGCGGCTGGAGCAAGCCGAAAATCGAACCACCAGCTTCGCCAAGCGAGGACCATAAGCGCTGCCGTCCACAGCGTGTATGCCGAAAGCAGGCTGTAGCCCAAGGCGCTGTCCCGCACCGGTACGGTCGGATCAAGCACCAGGGCGAGCAGAAACGCAAGCGCAAGGATGGCCCGCCCGGTCGCAACGACTCGCCCCGTGTTCCGCCTGCGCATTTCCTACCCGTCCTGTCCTGATTCGGACTCCCCGCATCATTTTTGCACGCCATACGCGCCGTGAACAGCGATTTGGACACGCCGGGTTTGCGCCGCCCCAAGTTAAGCGCGTTTTAACTGGCTGATCACCTTCATGGTGCGATGAATGAAAGAATATTTGGCAAATCCGGGGTGTTCGTGCAGAATTGACAGTACCGGATGTTTACCTTTTTCGAAGGCCGGGAATAGTCGGGATTCATCACTGCAATGATTGTGACGGGCGAACTTTGCGACAATCCGCTGGTCGAGCTGACGGCAAAGCAAAGAGAGGTTCTCGATCTGTTGATTCAGCATATGACATCGAAGGAGATCTCGCGTCAGCTCGGGATTTCGCCTCATACCGTCGATCAACGCATCATGCTGGCCCGGGCCAAACTTGGCGTGGCCACCCGGGGTGAGGTCGCGCAAGCCTATCGCCGAATGGTGGAGACATACGAACAACCCGTATATGAAGATTCCCATATACGTTTTCCGCCGCTTCCGGTCGAAACCAGCTCTCGGGATGACACGGATGTCGGACCGTCAGGAGCAGAGGCCAGGCTTCCGGTGCAAGATGCACCAGGGATCGAGGGTCGGGCCGATGCTCCGGTCGAACGCAGGCGCCAGGCGCCGGCCGAGGCTGACGGGATGGTCTATCATCATGTCCTCCCGGAGATGTTCGACGGGCCGAACGGCACCCTTCTGCGGCTGGGGTATATTGGCGGCATAACGGTGTTCCTGATCCTGATCGTGCTGGGTGGGCTGAGCATGTTCATGCAACTGTCCGCCATGCTCGATCGGTAGGGCAAGGTCCTTCACCGACCATCTCCTTCCATGAACCGGATTTCCGGCGCGGGGGCGTCGGCGTCCACATGAAGGGGTCCGTCCCGACAATGGGGCGGGACAGGGTGTGAAGATGAAAGCTACTGACAACACGATCGCGATGACCTTCGGGCAAACCAAGGGCGGGCAAGCCAAGGCGCGCGCCGCCGTTGCCGGCAATGCCACCGCCGTTCATGGCCTGCGCATCAGCCGCGATCTCCACGATGCCGAGGCCGCGCTCGATGAAGCGCTGATCCGCCAGGCGAACCTGCTCGCCACCATGGTCCGCGCCCGGCGTGAAACCCCGGTCGGCCCGTTCACCGGCCAGGAAGCGCTGCTCCGCCTCGCCGCCAGCCAGAAGGCGGTGCTCGATGCCAGCGGCGAACTCGCCCGCGTCCATGGCAAGCTGGCCGACGTCGGCCGCGAAATGGGCTCTGGCCTGGTCGACGACTGCCCGCCCACGGGCTCGCTCGGCGATGCCGCCCACCCGGTCGCGCTGGTCGATGCGGCCTGAGCCTCGGGCGCTGATGAATCGGGCAGCAGGCAGGGGTTGAAGCAATGCTCGTGATCTGGGCCGCTCGCATCGCCTTTGTCGGCATCCTCGTCTTTGCCTTGCGCAAGGGCGGGGAGCCGGAGCGCATGGTCGCGGCCATCCTTATCGCGACTATCCTGCTCGATCTCGCCAACCATGCCCTGTTTGGCAGTCCCGCCTTCTTCGCGATCGACCCGGGGCACCTGGTCATCGACAGCTGGGCCCTGGCCGCGCTGCTGTGGGTAGCCTTGCGCGCCAACCGCGCCTGGCCGCTCTGGGCCTGTTCGGGGCAGGTGATCGTGATCCTCGCCCACCTCGCCAAGATGATAGACCTCTCGCTCGTCCGCTACGGCTACTTCGCGATGAGCCAGCTGCCCATCGCCATCCAGAGCGCCGCGCTTCTCCTCGGCACCACCGCGCATCTCCAGCGAACCGACCGCATCGGCCGCTACCACGCCTGGCGCCTCACCTGACGCCCTAGGCACCCCGGCCCGCCGCCGGACACCGCAAGACATCGCCGCCTTACCATCCATCCCATTTCACGGGAGCCACAGACATGACCGTACGTTCCATGCGCAGTGCGCCCCCCCGGCGCGATTCCGTCGGCCGCCGGGCCGGTCTCACCATCGTCGGCGCCCCGTCCGCTCCGGCCGCGCCCGCCTTCGCCGCGCCCGCCGCCCCGGCGCTCGACGAGGCGACCATTGCCCGCCACACCGTCGCCGCGCGGGAGTTCTACAACGCCCGCCGCCGCCGCCACAAGCACCTGCCCGCCGATCTCTTCGGCGAGCCCACCTGGGACATCCTGCTCGATCTCTACGTCGCCGGGCGCGAGAACCGCCGCGTGCCGACCACCAGCGCCTGCATCGGCGCCCATGTCCCGCCGACGACCGCGCTGCGCTGGCTGCGCATCCTCGAGGCGCGCGGCCTGGTCGAGCGCGAGGACGATGGCCGCGATGGCCGCCGCACCTTCGTCCACCTCAGCCCCGCCGGCCTTGCCGCGATGGACGCCACGCTCGCCCTGATGTGCCAGCGCATGGACGACATCGCCGACAAGATCCTCACGCCAACCGCCGAAGACTGACCGCTCATTCCTCCCCGTCAGGGGGAGGAAGGGCATCGCCAGCGAAGGAGGGGCCAGCGGAGGAGGGGCCAGCGCCGCCCGGCACCTCCCCGCGCAACGCCCCCTCCCGCAACACCGCCTCCCGCATCCCCAGCAACTTGGCCCGCAGCGAAGCCCGCGCCCCATCGGCCCGCGCCGCATCCGCCGCCGCACGCTCGGCCTCCCAGCGCACCTTCAGCGCCTCATAGACCGGATGCCCCTCGCGCAGGTCGTTCACCCTCACTGCCCCATACTTCTCCGGCCGCCGCGCGCGCAGCAGGAACATCAGCAGCCCGGTATTGTGATGCGTCCAAGTGGCGACAACCTTCCCGCGAGATACCACCGGCCGCTCCTCCCCGGCAATCGCCCGCTCGAGCGCACAGTCCTCCAGCCGCGAATAGCCCCGCTCCACCGCCGCATCCCACGCCCGCGCAAAGTCCTCCGCGCCCGCCCGATGCCGCAACTTGTACAGCGCCTCCACCGAAGCCCCGATGCTCAGCGCCGCCTGACTCACGATCCCCGTAGCCGCCAGCGTGGCAATGAACCGCCGCTGCTTGTCCGGCGTGATCGAATTGCGCCGCGGCGCCACATGCACGAACGGCGCAAACTCCAGCGCCGAGTCCTCGACAACATCCACCCGCCGCACCCGAGACGTCCGCCCGCGCTCCGCCATACCACCTCCGCTCATCGAGATGCCGCCTCAACCCCCGCTCATCCTGAGCCTGTCGAAGGAGAGCCTGTCGAAGGACGCAATTAACCCATACGGTTAAATGTAGGAAAGCGAAAACTGGGAAGTGTCAGGAAGAAAGCCAGAATGCGAGGGTCAAAACCCTCGCGCCTCAACATTGCGAAGAGTTAATCCGTTTCCTTCTTAGCTAAGGTCCAAGCGGGTGAATCGAGCGGCGCTAAAATGGCCTTATCGTATGACGGACGATATCCAGTGGTTGACCTTACTCCCCCGCCTGAAATCTCAATTATTTTATTTGAATCCCCGTACCCATGTGCGTGCCAGATTACAATTCTGTCCATCCCATATACTCTCAGAGTATCGATAATATTATCATAAAATGTGTTATGCTTTTGAAATATATATCTCCAAAAAACTTCGCTGGATTTAAGTGAGCAAACTAAAAAATGCTCGATACCATTGACAGTATTCAAGCAATCTTTTATCTTTTTTTCCAAATTAAATATGTTTTCCGGAATAACTTCAAATACATGATCGTGCGATAGCAGTGAAATAATTGGATGAAATTCATTGAATATGACACGGGCATTTGTTGATATTCCAAGTAAATCGCCCCATTCCGGCGGAAATACGGCTGACATGGAGTTAATAGTTTTATCAATACGCTTCATTTCTGATCGAGATTGCCATGCGAGCGCAACTGTCGCACCGAAATTGTGCGGACTTCCTTCTATTAGAATCCGCCCGCCTCCAATCCAGCTGGCTAAAGTTAAGCCAGTGCTGTGCTCGCGCGGCAAAAGAGCCTCTGCGAAATGTAAGTCTTCCTCTGACGAAATTAGCGGATACTCATCGATCTTAGTCATGAATGATGTTCGAATTGGGCTGCAGACGGGAAATTGCAGCTCTTGCCAATGATGAGTAAGGCGATCTGGCGTAGTCACCTTCCAAAATAAACTTTCATCAAATGGGATGTTTTTATCAATAATTCCAATGTTTAAAGCTTGATTAAGGGATGAAAACCGCGTTCCAAAACTGGATTTTACAAAATCCAGAACGACATTCTTTGACATTGTATTTATAAAAACGTCGACAATATCTTTATGTGCGGAGGAATCTAAGGCCAGACGACTTACACTTATCTCCATGCCATCGGTGTAATTTATATCCGCGCAAGCTAATTCAGGGCCATAAGAATGGTCCTGAACGCTAAATCCTTTCCAAGAAAATTCCTTAAAATATCTTGGAACAAAAAATCAACATTGCTGTTGATGTCTCTCATCTGACTCCCGTTGAGGCTGAGATACGCTACTGAATTGGCGCCATCTAGCTCGAAATATGGTAACGAAATTCTTGCGTTTCCTAATTTCTCAGGTAGAAAAAACTCCTGAACGCCCGTCCATCGCAAAGAGCGCGCAGCATGATTTTTTAATACTTTAGCCCTCGATAAGTCGACATCAAACCTCTCTCTCCACTCCTCTGTGTAAAGGTCGCCATCTTTGTGAGATGGCATTTTAATTGCACTAATTACCTTGGGTGTGGACCGATCAAAGTGATCGGTCCATCCTGGACCAAACACTTTAGACCCAAGACCAAAGACCTCATCATCGATCGAGATGGCACAGGGCATCCACCGCAAGGTTGCGCTTAGGTATCGCCATAGTTGATTAACCCAGCCTCTAGGGTCATCGTTCAACATCTCCGGTTTTAGGCGCAGCCTTATGTCCGATCCAGGTAGGCGTTGTAGCTTTGAAAGTTCTCCAAAATCTGAAAGTCCTTCGATAACAAAGCGCCAACCGGTGGCGTCCGGATCCCCAGAGTGCTGTGAGCGACGCGTTGCAACTTCAAGGCGATCGGCAATCATGAAGTAGCTCAGAATGCCAATGCCGAACTGACCAGTTCTTCCCACTGAGAATCCGGCGGCTTTTGCTGAACGTTCCAATGCCTTTGATTCAGAACCTGATCCGAAAGTTGTTGAGCAATACCAGCATGTTGTGATTCACGCCTCTTTGCGAAGAGATGGAGTGAATGGTGACATGGACTGGTATTGCCCGGCGCGAGCATAGCCGGGAGGGATTGCGATATCCATCGGATATGACGGATGCGGAGTGGGCGCTGGCAGAGCCATTCGTGCCTCCGGCAAGGCGTGGAGGCCGACCTCGAACGGCAGACATGCGCGAAGTCCTCAACGCTTTGCTTTATGTAGCCGCGAGTGGGTGCGCGTGGCGACTCTTGCCCAAATGCTTCCCTCCGGTGTCGACGGTGCGGCGCTACTTTTACGCCTGGCGCAATGCCGGTTTGTTCGAGGCCATCAACACCGTGCTGGTTATGAACCTGCGGGAAATCGAAGGACGCGAAGCCTCGCCCAGTGCTGGAGTGATCGACAGCCAATCGGTGAAGACCACGGAAAGTGGCGGAGTTTCCGGGTTTGACGCAGGCAAGAAGGTCAAAGGCCGCAAACGACACATCCTGACCGACACATGCGGCTTTCTGATCTTCATTCTCGTCCACGCCGCCGACATTCAGGATCGCGATGGTGCTGTCGATGTGCTGGCTGCCGTCCGGACGCGGTTTCCATGGTTACGCCATGTCTTCGCTGACGGCGGCTATGCAGGTGATAAACTGCGATCCGCGCTTGTCGGCATGGGCAAGTGGACTATCGACATCATCAAGCGTTCCGACAAAGCCAAGGGCTTCGAGGTGCTACCGCGCCGATGGGTTGTCGAGCGAACCTTCGCTTGGCTTGGGCGCTGTCGAAGGCTGGCAAAGGATTGGGAAAGGTCCATCGCGTCATCCACCGCATGGGCCCTCATCGCCTCAATCCGCATGCTCACGCGCAGAACCGCAAGATACTGTCAAATTTGATCAACTTCTGAATCGGGCTCTCAGGCCGTGGCGCAGATCCTCCAACCAAGAGACTGCGTTCGATGATCGCTTTGCTCATGCCAGTCCCGGTATCGACACATTGCAGCCAGTATCGGTCACCCTCCTCGTAGAATCGCAGTTTCACCGAATGGATTGCGCTTAGCGCGTTTGCGACGGTTTGGCTCTTTGGGTCAGAACTCGCTAGGCGTTGATATGCGATTTCTTCGCAAACAGCGTCCACTGCATTTTGGACCAACTCCCGAACAGCAACTAGCGGACTGCCATAGAGTGCTGTTCCGGACAGCAGTGCCAGAATGCGATCAGGCGACGGTCTGAACGCTCCGTCAATGTAGACGAAAGAGCCATTCGCTTCCCGAACGTCCGTCGTCAACTTAGCAGGCCACACCCATTCATAATTCGGCCTTGTACTTGGGAGTATTATTCCTCGAGTAAACGCATTTTCCTGTGCTAGTGCGCTACATGTCATAAGCTCATCATCTACCCATTTGGCTGTCATGAGAACAGCGTTATGGATTTGGGCGCTTGTTGTTCGCGCTGTAAATATTATTTGACGCTTTATTGCATCAAGTTGGAAAGAAATTTGCTTGTCTTTGTACCAATAAATTCGACTGTTTGGAGATATATCACGAGATTTCAGTATGATGTCAGGTGTACGTTCTGGATCGAATTCCATTACATCAGCGAGGCGTAGAATAGCTGAAAGATAACGCAAATTCATGTTTTGTGGAGGTGAACCCACTATCTTCGCATCAAAGCGATCTTGTCTAAGCTCGGCGATCCCTTCGTGATGGCTTCTACAGATCGTAACTAAATCGTCTATCCAACCGTTATAGAGTACATTAGAATGAGTCGAAAACTCCGATTTTATCCAATCCTCACTCCAATCATTATGCTTGCTGCGGCCATAGTATGCGCATATGTCGTCGGCCAAATTTATGTGGCTCGACGTCAAAGTATCCGTTGCAATGGGCAGTGGTACATCCGGCCGATTTTTGTCCATCCAAGCCTGTAGGTCGGAGGCAATCTCATCGCCAATAAGTGCCTGTTCCCCCGTTAGCACATAGCGGTAAATGGCCTTCGTAAGATCTCGCGATGGTGTCATTCCAACGTCGTGGCAGTAAGCGGAAAGCAGGAGCATTGCTATTTCCGCGTCGCTCAGGCGCTCCATGCCTTCGTCACCGAGAAGATCGGCCATCATCCTGGCGACCCTGAAACTGTGCTCTGCGTCATGAAGCGTAAAGTCCGGTGAGTTCGGCGTGCCGGATCGCAGGACTGTTTCAACCTTGGGCATGTAGTGGTGCAGGGCCAACGTGATTTTGGAATCGTTTGCTCGCTCAGCTAAATGTTCGAAGAGTCTTGTATTGGTCCAATTGCTCACTTTGGCGTCCTCATGCGTCGCTTGAGCGACGCATACAAAAGTTGGATGTCCTTAAAAATCGAAACTTTCGCTAGCATATTGGCGAATTGATTACTGGTCATGGATGTCATGTCAAATTTCCGACCCCCTTGACCCCACCCCCAAACCCGCCTAAGGGCGCGTCCTTCCACAGGTGCGGCCCCTTTTAATCGATGGGGCTGCGTCCGTGGCTTGAGCTGAACATTGCCGGTGCGTCTGGGTCTCTCAGGTAATCCGTCAAAGTAACCCGGTGACGAAAGTTGCGGGTGGAGCGTTTCGGTTCGTGATTGCGTTTGGGGGAGGGGCTTGTCCGTCACCTTCCCGGTTTGCGCATTTGCGGTGCCCGCATCCTTCACCTTCGGCCGAAGCGCCACAATCACAGGTGAAGAGTACTTCATGCCCACAATCAATCAGCTGGTCCGCAAGGGCCGCGAACCGCAGAAGGCCAAGTCCAAGGTCCCTGCGATGGAGCAGAACCCGCAGAAGCGCGGCGTCTGCACCCGCGTCTACACGACCACCCCGAAGAAGCCGAACTCGGCGCTTCGCAAGGTCGCCAAGATCCGCCTGACCAACAGCCGCGAAGTCATCTCGTACATCCCGGGTGAAGGCCACAACCTGCAGGAGCACTCGGTCGTGCTCATCCGCGGCGGCCGCGTTCGCGACCTTCCCGGCGTTCGCTACCACGTCCTGCGCGGCGTGCTCGATACGCAGGGCGTCAAGGACCGCAAGCAGTCCCGCTCGAAGTACGGCGCCAAGCGTCCGAAGTAAGGTTTAGCGAGGCCCGGCTGCGGCCCGCTCCCCCTCCCGGCTACCCTGCGAAGGTAGCATCTGGGTGGCCGGGAGGGGGAGCGGGCCGGAGCCGCAGGGTGGACCCGGATGGGGCCACCGCACTCCGAAGGAGTATAGAGTATGTCACGTCGTCGTCGTCCGGAAAAGCGGGTCATCCTGCCCGATCCGAAGTTCGGTGATCAGGTTCTGTCGAAGTTCATGAACAACCTCATGCTCGATGGTAAGAAGTCGGTTGCCGAAAGCATCGTCTACGGTGCGCTCGAAACCATGCAGACCCGTGCGAAGGCGGACCCGGTCCAGCTCTTCCACGATGCGCTGAACAACGTCCGTCCGCAGATCGAAGTGCGCTCGCGCCGCGTCGGTGGTGCGACCTACCAGGTCCCGGTCGAGGTTCGCCCCGAGCGTGCCCAGGCGCTCGCCATCCGCTGGCTGATCACCGCTGCGCGCAACCGCAGCGAAACCACGATGGCCGCGCGCCTCTCGGCCGAGCTGCTTGATGC
Source organism: Novosphingobium sp. FW305-C-30-35 (assembly GCF_058783135.1). Lineage (NCBI taxonomy): Bacteria > Pseudomonadati > Pseudomonadota > Alphaproteobacteria > Sphingomonadales > Sphingomonadaceae > Novosphingobium > Novosphingobium sp. FW305-C-30-35. The sequence goes on along the minus strand of NZ_JBYSYJ010000001.1, from coordinate 999,986 downwards.
TGCCAACAACCGTGGCAACGCCGTCAAGAAGCGTGAAGACACCCACCGCATGGCCGACGCCAACCGCGCGTTCAGCCACTACCGCTGGTAATCGTCGCCCGTCTTTAAACGGTCACGAACGTAACCATATGGGCGGAGCCTCTCCGGCTCCCCCATAGACCCAAGGAATAGCACCATGGCACGCAGCCATCCGCTCGAGCGCTATCGCAATTTCGGCATCATGGCGCACATCGACGCCGGCAAGACGACGACGACCGAGCGCATCCTCTACTACACCGGCAAGTCCTACAAGATCGGCGAAGTCCATGACGGCGCCGCCACCATGGACTGGATGGAGCAGGAGCAGGAGCGCGGCATCACGATCACGTCGGCCGCCACCACCTGCTTCTGGCAGGACCACCGCCTCAACATCATCGACACCCCCGGCCACGTCGACTTCACCATCGAAGTCGAACGCTCGCTGCGCGTGCTCGACGGTGCCGTGGCCGCCTTCGACGGCGTCGCCGGCGTGGAACCCCAGTCGGAAACCGTCTGGCGCCAGGCCGACAAGTACAACGTCCCCCGCATGTGCTTCATCAACAAGCTCGACCGCACCGGCGCGAACTTCAAGTACTGCGTCCAGACGATCATCGACCGCCTTGGTGCTACGCCGGCGGTGTTGTACCTGCCCATCGGCGCGGAAAGCGATTTCAAGGGCCTCGTCGATCTCGTCGAACAGCGCGCGATCATCTGGAAGGATGAATCGCTCGGTGCCGAGTTCTTCTACGAGGAAATCCCGGCCGACATGGCCGATGAAGCCGCGCTGTATCGTTCGCAGCTTGTCGAACTCGCCGTCGAACAGGACGACGAGGCGATGGAAGCGTACCTCGAGGGCAACGAGCCCGACGTGGCTACGCTCAAGAAGCTGATCCGCAAGGGTACGCTCGGCCAGGCCTTCGTGCCGGTGCTGTGCGGCTCGGCGTTCAAGAACAAGGGCGTTCAGTGCCTGCTCGACGCGGTGGTGGACTACCTGCCTTCGCCGCTCGACATCGAGGACGTGCAGGGCATCAACCCCGACACCGAAGAGCCCGACAGCCGTCCGACCGCGGACGACGCGCCGTTCTCGGCGCTGGCGTTCAAGATCATGAACGACCCGTTCGTCGGCTCCCTGACCTTCACCCGCATCTATTCGGGCACGCTGACCAAGGGCAGCTACCTGAACTCGGTGAAGGACAAGAAGGAGAAGGTCGGCCGCATGCTGCTGATGCACTCCAACAACCGTGAAGACATCGATGCGGCCTACGCCGGCGACATCGTTGCCATCGCGGGCCTGAAGGAGACGACCACGGGCGATACGCTCTGCTCGGAAAAGCACCCGATCATCCTCGAGCGCATGGAATTCCCCGAGCCGGTCATCGAGCTCTCGGTGGAACCCAAGACCAAGGCCGACCAGGAGAAGATGGGCATCGCGCTCAACCGTCTCTCGGCTGAGGACCCTTCGTTCCGCGTTTCGACCGATCACGAATCGGGCCAGACGATCATCAAGGGGATGGGCGAACTTCACCTCGAAATCCTTGTCGACCGCATGAAGCGCGAGTTCAAGGTCGAGGCTAACGTCGGTGCGCCGCAGGTGGCCTATCGCGAATACCTCGCCAAGCCGGTCGATCTTGACCACACCCACAAGAAGCAGTCGGGCGGCACCGGCCAGTTCGGTCGCGTCAAGGTCAAGGTGACGCCGGGCGAGCGTGGTTCGGGCTTCGTCTTCAAGGACGAGATCAAGGGCGGTAACATTCCCAAGGAATATATCCCCGCGATCGAAAAGGGCTTCCGCGAAACCGCGCTGACGGGCTCGCTGATCGGCTTCCCGATCATCGACTTCGAAGTCCTGCTTTATGACGGCGCGTACCACGACGTCGACTCGTCGGCCCTGGCCTTCGAAATCTGCGCCCGCGGTGCCATGCGCGAAGCCGCCCAGAAGGCCGGCATCAAGCTGCTCGAGCCGATCATGAAGGTCGAGGTGATCACGCCTGAGGAATACCTCGGTGACGTGATCGGCGACATCAACTCGCGTCGTGGCCAGATCCAGGGCACCGACAGCCGCGGCAACGCCCAGGCTGTTACCGCCATGGTCCCGCTGGCGAACATGTTCGGCTACGTGAACCAGCTGCGCTCGTTCACCCAGGGCCGTGCAAACTACTCGATGTTCTTCGACCACTACGACGAGGTCCCGGCGAACGTCGCGACCGAGCTCAAGGCGAAGCTTGCATAAGAGCACGGATAGCATTAGGGGCGGCGCTCGATTCAGCGGGTGCCGTCCATTTCCCGCAGTATCTGCACACATACGAAAAGAAGGTTTGAACAATGGCCAAGGCTAAGTTTGAGCGGACCAAGCCGCACTGCAATATCGGCACCATCGGTCACGTCGACCACGGCAAGACCACGCTGACCGCTGCCATCACCAAGGTTCTCGCTGAGACCGGTGGCGCAACGTTCACCGACTACGCGAACATCGACAAGGCTCCGGAAGAGCGCGAGCGCGGCATCACCATCTCGACCGCACACGTCGAGTACGAGACCGCCAACCGTCACTACGCGCACGTCGACTGCCCGGGTCACGCCGACTACGTCAAGAACATGATCACCGGTGCCGCCCAGATGGACGGCGCGATCCTGGTCGTGAACGCTGCTGACGGCCCGATGCCGCAGACCCGCGAGCACATCCTGCTCGCCCGTCAGGTCGGCGTGCCGGCTCTGGTCGTGTACATGAACAAGGTCGACCAGGTCGACGACGAGGAAATCCTCGAGCTCGTCGAACTCGAAGTTCGCGAACTGCTGTCGTCGTACGACTTCCCGGGCGACGATATTCCGATCGTCAAGGGTTCGGCTCTGGCCGCTCTCGAAGGCCGCGACGACAACATCGGTCGCGACTCGATCAACGCGCTGATGGAAGCTGTCGACAGCTACATCCCGCAGCCGCCGCGTCCGACCGACAAGCCGTTCCTGATGCCGGTCGAAGACGTGTTCTCGATCTCGGGTCGTGGTACGGTTGTGACCGGCCGCGTCGAAACCGGCATCGTCAAGGTTGGTGAGGAAGTCGAGATCGTCGGCCTCAAGGACACCACCAAGACCACCGTCACCGGCGTCGAAATGTTCCGCAAGCTGCTCGACCAGGGTGAAGCCGGCGACAACATCGGTGCACTGGTTCGCGGCGTGAAGCGTGAAGACGTCGAGCGCGGCCAGGTCCTCTGCAAGCCCGGTTCGGTCAAGCCGCACACCGAGTTCTCGGCCGAGGTCTACGTGCTGTCGAAGGACGAAGGTGGCCGTCACACGCCGTTCTTCGCCAACTACCGCCCGCAGTTCTACTTCCGCACCACCGACGTGACCGGCGAAGTGATCCTCCCCGAGGGCACCGAGATGGTCATGCCTGGCGACAACGTCACGCTGTCGGTCAAGCTGATCGCTCCGATCGCCATGGACGAAGGTCTCCGCTTCGCAATTCGCGAAGGCGGCCGCACCGTCGGTTCGGGGGTTGTCAGCAAGATCACGAAGTAATATAGGCCGCGCACCGGCGGGGAGATTCGCTCTTCCCGCCGGTCGGTTTCTTACTGACTGATCGCTATTGGACAGTCGGCCCGCTCTCCCCGAGCTTCGTAAAAGGGGTGGGGTAGAGGGCAGGTCGACTGGCTTTTTTGTTTTGCTCTTTCGCATCGGTAAACGGACATGGACGCCCAGAATATCCGCATTCGCCTCAAGGCCTTTGATCATCGTGTGCTCGACCAGGCCACTGGAGAAATTGCAGATACCGCCCGCCGCACCGGCGCGCTGATCCGGGGCCCCATTCCGCTCCCGACGCGCATCGAGAAGTTCACCGTGAACCGCGGTCCTCACATCGACAAGAAGTCGCGTGAGCAGTTCGAAGTTCGCACCTACAAGCGCCTGCTCGACATCGTGCAGCCCAATGCGGCCACTGTCGACGCGCTGATGAAGCTGGACCTCGCGGCCGGCGTCAACGTCGAGATCAAGCTGGCCTGAGGCCGCTGATCGAGCGAGCTGCCACGGCAGTGTCCGCTCCGGCCGGGTCGTCCGCATCGACCCAAGGTTTCTGGCCGGACACGTTCCGGCCCAGACTTTCGCCAGGGCTGAGGTCCGGTGAAAGGCCAGAGTTTCCGGGGTAACAAAAGCCTCGTTGACAATGGGATACCTCCGGCACCGTCCTTTTTGGACCTTGCCGGGCAAGCGTCCCCCGATTGCTCCCGTTCAGGCGGGGGCATTCAGCCCGGTCGGGGGCGCGCTTCACATACGGGCTGAACACGCATGTCGGGATGGGCCCGGCATGCCTCTGTTATGGAGTATGGATCATGCGCACCGGCGTGATCGCGAAGAAGGTGGGGATGACCCGCCTTTTCCAGGAAGATGGTCGGCACGTGCCGGTCACTGTCCTGTCGCTTGAAAATTGCCAGGTGGTTTCGGTTCGCACTGAAGACCGTGACGGTTACGTCGCGGTTCAGCTCGGTGCAGGCGAAGCCAAGCAGAAGAACGTTGCCAAGCCGCAGCGCGAACACTTTGCCAAGGCAGAGGTTCCGCTGAAGATGGAAGTCGCCGAGTTCCGCGTCGCTGAAGATGCGCTGCTCGATGTCGGCTCGACCATCGCCGCTTCGCACTTCGTCCCTGGCCAGTATGTCGACATCACCGGCAACACCCAGGGCAAGGGCTTCCAGGGCGCGATGAAGCGCTGGGGCTTCGGCGGTATGCGCGCCACCCACGGTGTCTCGATCTCGCACCGTGCACACGGTTCGACCGGTAATCGCCAGGACCCGGGCCGCGTCTTCAAGAACAAGAAGATGGCCGGTCACATGGGCGACCGTCAGCGTACCCAGCAGAACCTCGAAGTCGTCCGCACCGACGACGAGCGTGGCCTGATCTTCGTGAAGGGCTCGGTGCCCGGTTCGAAGAACGCCTGGCTCCTCGTGCGCGACGCCGTGAAGGTCTCGCGCCACGCTGAAGCGCCCTATCCCGCAGGCCTCAAGCAGGCCGCAAACAGCAATGACTCGGCAGCTGCCGACACCCCGGCGGAAGTCGCGGCTGTCGAAGCCACCGAAGGTCAGGAGGGCTAAGTCGTGAAGGTTCAGGTCCTCAATCTCGACGGCACCGCCGGCAAGGGCGAAGTGGAACTGTCGGACGACGTGTTCGGTCTCGAACCGCGCGCGGACATTCTGCACCGCGTCGTCACCTGGCAGCTCGAAAACCGTCGCGGCATTGCCCGCAAGGCGCGCGAGCGTTCGGACGTTGCCCGCACCGGCAAGAAGTTCGGTCGCCAGAAGGGCGGCGGTACGGCTCGTCACGGTGACCGCAAGGCTCCGATCTTTATCGGCGGTGGCAAGGCCCACGGTCCGCGTGTCCGCGAGTTCAACATCTCGCTGAACAAGAAGGTCCGTGCGCTCGGTCTCAAGATGGCTCTCTCGTCGAAGGCCAAGGCTGGTCTCGTCGTGGTCGACTCGCTCGACATCGACGCCAAGACCAAGGCTCTCGTCGGCCAGCTGTCGAAGGCCAACTGGGGCAAGAAGGTTCTCGTGATCGACGGTGACGCCGTGAACGACAACTTCGCCAAGGCCGCCCGCAACATCGTCGGCGTGAACGTGCTGCCTGCCATCGGCGCCAACGTCTACGACATCCTGAAGCATGACACGCTGGTGCTGACGCGCTCTGCTGTCGAAAAGCTGGAGGCGCGTTTCAATGGCTAACGCAATCGACACGCGTCACTATGACGTGATCGTGGCTCCCCACATCACGGAAAAGGCGACGCTGCTCAGCGAAAACAACGCCGTGGTCTTCAAGGTTGCCGAAAAGGCGACCAAGCCGGAGATCAAGGCAGCGGTCGAAGCCCTGTTCAACGTCAAGGTCACCAAGGTGAACACCCTGACCCAGAAGGGCAAGACCAAGCGCTGGAAGGGCAAACCCTACAAGCGCTCCGACGTCAAGAAGGCTGTCGTGACCCTGGCTGCTGGCCAGTCGATCGACGTCACCAGCGGGATCTGAGGCTAGACCATGGCACTCAAGAGCTACAATCCGACCAGCCCCGCCCGGCGCGGCCTGATCCTCGTCGACAAGTCGTCGCTGTGGAAGGGCAAGCCGGTCAAGGCGCTGACCGAAGGCAAGTCGAAGACCGGCGGCCGCAACAACAAGGGCCATGTCACCTCGCGTGGCATCGCCGGTGGTCACAAGCAGAAGTACCGCTACATCGACTTCAAGCGTCGCAAGTGGGACATGCCGGCTACCGTCGAGCGTCTGGAATATGACCCGAACCGCACGGCGTTCATCGCTCTCATCAAGTATGAGGACGGCGAGCAGACCTACATCATCGCTCCGCAGCGTCTCGCCGTTGGCGATACCGTTGTCGCCGGCGAGAAGACCGACGTGAAGCCTGGCAATGCCATGCTGCTGTCGCAGATGCCGGTCGGCACCATCATCCACAACGTGGAGATGAAGCCGGGCAAGGGCGCGCAGATCGCACGTTCGGCAGGCACCTATGTCCAGCTCGTCGGTCGTGACCGCGGCATGGTCATCGTTCGCCTGAACTCGGGCGAGCAGCGCTACCTGCGTGGTGACTGCATGGGCACCGTCGGTGCCGTGTCGAACCCCGACAACGCCAACACGAACCTTGCCAAGGCCGGTCGCAACCGCTGGCTGGGCAAGCGTCCGCTGACCCGCGGCGTTGCCAAGAACCCGGTCGACCACCCGCACGGTGGTGGTGAAGGCCGTACTTCGGGTGGCCGTCATCCTGTGACTCCGTGGGGCAAGCCGACCAAGGGCGCCCGCACCCGTCAAAACAAGTCGACGGACAAGATGATCATCCGTTCGCGCCACGCGAAGAAGAAGAGGTAAGACCACATGGCACGTTCCGTCTGGAAGGGCCCCTTCGTCGACCTGCATCTGCTGAAGAAGGCGGAAGCCGCTCACGATGCAGGATCGCGCGCTGGCGCCATCAAGACCTGGTCGCGTCGTTCGACCATCATTCCGCAGTTCGTTGGCCTGACGTTCAACGTCTACAACGGGCACAAGTTCATCCCGGTTTCCGTCTCGGAAGAGATGGTCGGCCACAAGCTCGGCGAGTTCGCACCCACGCGCACTTTCCCGGGTCACGCCGCTGACAAGAAGGGCAAGCGCTGATGAGCAAGCCTAAGGCACCCCGTCGCGTTGGCGACAAGGAAGCGCTGTCGGTCGGCACGCAGATCCGTGGTTCGGCCCAGAAGCTGAACCTCGTTGCTGCGCTGATCCGCGGTCACAAGGCCGAAGACGCGATGAACATCCTCGCGTTCTCGAAGAAGGCCATGGCTGTTGACGCCCGCAAGGTTCTCGCTTCGGCGATCGCCAATGCGGAAAACAACCACAACCTCGACGTCGACGCTCTGGTCGTGGCGGAAGCCTCGGTCGGCAAGTCGATCACGATGAAGCGCTTCCACACCCGTGGTCGCGGCAAGTCGACCCGCATCCTCAAGCCGTTCAGCCGGCTGCGGATCGTGGTCCGCGAAGTTGAGGAGGCCTGATCATGGGTCATAAATCGAACCCCATCGGTCTGCGCCTGCAGATCAACCGCACCTGGGACAGCCGCTGGTACGCGGAAGGTCGCAACTATGCGCAGATGCTCAAGGAAGACCTTGAGATCCGCAAGTTCATCGTCACGAACCTGCCGCAGGCAGCGATTTCGAAGGTGGTGATCGAGCGTCCTGCCAAGCTGTGCCGCGTGTCGATCTATGCCGCCCGTCCGGGCGTCATCATCGGCAAGAAGGGCGCCGACATCGAGAAGCTTCGTTCGAAGCTTGCCACGATGACCGGCAGCGACGTGAAGCTGAACATCGTCGAGATCCGCAAGCCGGAAATCGACAGCAAGCTCGTCGCCCAGGGCGTTGCCGACCAGCTGGTCCGCCGCGTTGCCTTCCGTCGTGCGATGAAGCGCGCCGTGCAGTCCGCCCTGCGTCTTGGTGCCGAAGGCATCAAGATCACCTGCGGCGGTCGTCTCGGCGGTGCGGAAATCGCCCGCGTCGAATGGTACCGCGAAGGTCGCGTTCCGCTGCACACGCTGCGCGCGAACATCGACTACGCGGAAGCCGAAGCCCACACCGCCTATGGCGTGATCGGCATCAAGACCTGGATCTTCAAGGGTGAGATCCTCGGTCATGATCCGATGGCGCAGGACCGACTGATGATGGAAGCCCAGACTTCCGGCGTCCGTCCGGCACGCTGAGCCTAGAGGGTAGAGAAGCACCATGTTGCAACCGAAGAAGACCAAGTTCCGTAAGGCCTTCAAGGGCCGCATCCACGGCGTTGCCAAGGGTGGTACGGACCTGAACTTCGGCTCCTACGGCCTCAAGGCCCTTGAGCCGGAGCGCGTCACCGCTCGCCAGATCGAAGCGGCCCGTCGTGCGATCACGCGCCACATCCGCCGTCAGGGCCGTCTGTGGATCCGCGTGTTCCCGGACGTGCCGGTTTCGAAGAAGCCCGCCGAAGTCCGCCAGGGCAAGGGCAAGGGCTCGATCGAATACTGGGCAGCCCGCGTGAAGCCGGGTCGCATCCTGTTCGAACTGGACGGCGTCCCCGGCCCGCTCGCGGCCGAGGCATTCAGCCGCGCCGCGATGAAGCTGCCGATCAAGACGAAGGTCGTTGCCCGCCTGGGTGACACTTCGCACCTTGGTGGCGAGTGATTGGGAGTCGAATGATGGCCAAGATCGAAGACCTTCGCGCCAAGAGCGACGACCAGCTGAACGCTGAACTCGTCGAGCTCAAGCGCGAGCAGTTCAACCTGCGTTTCCAGGGCGCGACGAACCAGCTTGAGCGCCCCGCGCGCATCAAGGAAGTCCGTCGCGACATCGCGCGCATCAAGACGCTGCAGACTGAGCGTTCTCAGTCGGCCCAGGCGTAAGGAAGCCAATATGCCCAAGCGTATTCTGGTCGGCACCGTGGTGTCCGACAAGACCGACAAGACCGTGGTCGTGAAGGTCGAGCGCAAGGTGAAGCACCCGCTCTACGGGAAGATCATCCGTCGCTCGAAGAAGTATCACGCCCACGACGAGGCGAATGCCTTCAAGACCGGCGAGACCGTGCGCATCGAAGAGACCGCGCCGATCTCGAAGCTGAAGACGTGGAAGGTCATCGACCGCGTCCAGGCCGGCAAGGGCACCGCCATCGAAGCGGACGTCTGATAAGGTCGTCAGCCAAAGTTTGGGGTTGCTTCGCGGCTCAAGTCGTGTAGCGGCCCCGGCTACTGTTTTGGAACTGCCGGACTGGTTCCGGCAAGCCAGTGAGAAGGAACCGGATCAATGATCCAGATGCAATCCAATCTCGACGTGGCGGACAACAGCGGCGCAAAGCGCGTCCAGTGCATCAAGGTGCTGGGTGGCTCGAAGCGTCGGTTCGCAAGCGTCGGCGACATCATCGTGGTGTCGGTCAAGGAAGCGCAGCCGCGCGCCCGCGTCAAGAAGGGCGACGTGCACCGCGCCGTCATCGTTCGCACGAAGAAGGACGTCCGTCGCACCGACGGTTCGGTCATCCGCTTCGACAGCAATGCCGCCGTTCTGGTCGGCAAGAACGAAGAGCCGATCGGCACGCGTATCTTCGGCCCCGTGGTTCGCGAACTCCGCGGCAAGGGCTTCATGAAGATCATCTCGCTCGCTCCGGAGGTGCTGTAATGGCTGCCGCGAAGATCAGGAAGGGCGACACCGTCGTCGTTCGTTCGGGCAAGGACAAGGGCCGCACCGGCACCGTTCTCCAGGTCCTTCCGAAGGATGAGAAGGTCGTCGTGCAGGGCGTGAACATCGCTGCCCGTCACCGCAAGCCGAGCCAGCAGAACCCCCAGGGCGGCATCGACCGCTTTGAGGCTCCGCTGCACATCTCCAAGGTTTCGGTCGCCGACAAGGATGGCAAGCCCACCCGCGTCCGCTTCGAGACCAAGGACGGCAAGAAGGTCCGTGTGGCCGTCAAGTCCGGGGAGGCCATCGATGGCTGACAAGTACACTCCGCGTCTGAAGGGCAAGTACGACGCCGAAATCGCAGCTGCGATGCAGGCCAAGTTCGGCTACAAGAACGCGCTCGAGATCCCGCGCATCGAAAAGATCACGCTCAACATGGGTGTGGGCGAAGCGAGCCAGGACAAGAAGAAGGTCACGACCGCAGCTGCCGAAATGGAGCTGATCGCCGGTCAGAAGCCTGTCATCACCAAGGCGAAGAAGTCGATCGCGCAGTTCAAGCTGCGTGAAGGCATGCCGATCGGTTGCAAGGTCACCCTGCGCCGCGAGCGCATGTACGAATTCCTCGACCGCCTCATCACCATCGCAATGCCCCGCATCCGCGACTTCCGTGGTCTGAACCCGAAGTCGTTCGATGGTCGCGGCAACTACGCGATGGGTCTGAAAGAGCAGATCATCTTCCCCGAGATCAGCTACGACCAGATCGAGAAGGTGCGTGGCATGGACATCATCGTCACCACGACCGCGAAGACGGACGAGGAAGCCCGCGAGCTGCTTCGCCTGTTCGGTTTCCCGTTCCCGCAGGAAGCTGCTGAAGAGCAGCAGGCCGCGTGATCCAGAATTGAAGAAGAGAGCTTAAGTCCATGGCGAAACTGAGTTCCATCAACAAGAACGAGAAGCGCAAGAAGCTCGTTCAGAAGTACGCGGCCAAGTACGCTGCGCTCAAGGCCCAGGCCGACGATGAATCGCTCGACGAAACCGAGCGCCTGATCGCCCGCCTGAAGATGGCCGAGCTGCCGCGCAACGCGAACCCGACCCGGGTGCGCAACCGCTGTGCAACCACCGGCCGCCCGCGTGGCTACTATCGCAAGTTCGGCCTTTGCCGCATCGAGCTGCGGGACAAGGGCAACAAGGGCCTTATCCCCGGCCTGACGAAGTCGAGCTGGTAAGGATCATCCGATGGCTATGACCGACCCCCTGGGTGATATGCTCACCCGCATCCGCAACGGCCAGCAGGCGAAGAAGGACTCGGTCCTTTCGCCCGCTTCGAAGCTGCGTGCGCACGTGCTCGAAGTCCTTCAGCGTGAAGGCTACATCCGCGGTTTCTCGGAGGACGCCACTGGCGCCCATCCGCAGCTGCGCATCGAGCTCAAGTATTTCGAAGGCCAGCCTGCGATCAAGCATGTTGCCCGTGTCTCCAAGCCTGGCCGCCGCGTCTACTCGGGTTCCAAGGAACTTCCGGTGATCCGCAACGGTCTTGGCATCACCATCGTCTCGACGCCGAAGGGCGTGCTTTCGGATGCCGAAGCACGCGCTGCCAACGTCGGTGGCGAAGTGCTGGCGGAGGTGTTCTGATGAGCCGCATCGGCAAGAAGCCGGTGGCGATCCCGAGTGGCGTCACCGCGAACATCGCGGACGGCGTGCTGACCGTGAAGGGCCCCAAGGGCACCCTGACGCTCACGCTGCGCGACGAGATCAGCTACACCGTCGATGGCGACACGATCCTCGTGAAGCCTGCGAACGACACCAAGGGCGCTCGCGCGTTCTGGGGCATGCAGCGCACCCTCGTCGACAACCTCGTCACTGGCGTGACGCAGGGCTACACCAAGGTCCTCGAGATCACCGGTGTCGGCTACCGCGCCAACGCCCAGGGCAAGAACCTGAAGCTGCAGCTTGGCTACAGCCACGACGTCGACTTCGCGGTGCCGGAAGGCATCGAGATCAAGACCCCTGACAACACCACGGTGGAAATCTCGGGCATCGACAAGCAGAAGGTCGGCCAGGTTGCCGCCGAGATCCGTCGCTGGCGCAAGCCCGAGCCTTACAAGGGCAAGGGCATCAAGTACCGCGGCGAGTTTATCTTCCGCAAGGAAGGGAAGAAGAAGTAATGGCAAAGCTGTCTCTCTTCGAACGCCGCCGCCGTCGCGTCCGCACTGCGCTCAAGGCGCGCTCGGGTGGCCGTCCTCGCCTGTCGGTGCATCGCTCCGGCCGTCACATCTACGCCCAGATCATCGACGATGCGGAAGGCAAGACCCTTGCTGCCGCTTCGACGCTGGTGAAGGGCCAGAAGTCGATCGGCGCGAATGTCGATGCCGCCGCCAAGGTTGGCACCGAGATCGCCGAGAAGGCCAAGGCCGCCGGTATCACCACTGTCGTGTTTGATCGCGGCGGGTTCCTGTTCCATGGCCGCGTCAAGGCGCTGGCCGATGCCGCCCGTGAAGGCGGGCTGGAGTTCTGACAATGGCTGACGAAACCAACCTGGAAGGCGCAGCCGCGGTCGAATCGACCGGCGGTGAGCAGCGCGAAGGTCGCGGTCGTGGCCGCGGCCGTGGCGGCAATGACCGTGGTGGCGAGCGTGGTGGCCGTGGCCGTCGCGACGACCGTCGCGGTCGTGGCAACAACGACGAGGAAGGTGGCGAGGAGCTGATCGAAAAGCTCGTCCACATCAATCGCGTTTCCAAGACCGTGAAGGGCGGCAAGCGCTTCGGCTTTGCAGCCCTCGTCGTGGTCGGCGATGGCAAGGGCCGCGTCGGCTTCGGCAAGGGCAAGGCTCGCGAAGTGCCCGAGGCGATCACCAAGGCCACTGCCGCTGCAAAGCGTGCAATGGTCCGCGTGCCGCTCAAGGAAGGCCGCACCCTGCACCACGACGGCAAGGGCCGTTTCGGCGCTGGCAAGGTCAACGTGCGTTCGGCTCCGGCCGGTACCGGGATCATCGCCGGTGGCCCGATGCGCGCCGTGTTCGAAAGCCTTGGCGTTGCTGACGTGGTGACCAAGTCGGTCGGCACCTCGAACCCCTACAACATGATCCGCGCAACCTTCGACGCGCTGACCGACCAGACTTCGCCGAAGTCGGTTGCGCAGCGTCGTGGCAAGAAGGTCGCCGATCTCCTCGGCCGTGGTGGCGCTTCGCAGGTCGAAGCCGAAGCCGCTGCCGAAGCCATCACGGAGTAATCGGTCATGGCAACGATCAAGATCAAGCAGATCGGTTCGCCGATCCGTCGCCCGGAAAGCCAGAAGAAGATTCTGATCGGCCTGGGCCTGGGCAAGATGCACCGCGTGGTCGAGTTGGAAGACACGGCCGAAGTGCGTGGCGCCATTGCCAAGCTCCCCCACATGGTGGCCGTGGTCGACTGACCATTGCTCCCCGTTGGGAAAAAGGACGCCCCGGCCCCGTGCCGGGGTTTTCCTTTGGGGCTCGGCGGCGCGGTGCCTTCAGTCCCGTGAGGGGGTGACAAGCCCGGCCTGATCGGCTAGGCGGCGCCCTTTCCAAAGCGCGTCTCAAAGCGAAAGCGAGTGCAGAACATGAAACTGAACGAACTCAACGACAACTACGGCGCCCGCAAGGGCCGCATGCGCGTCGGCCGTGGTATCGGCTCGGGCAAGGGCAAGACTGCCGGTCGCGGCCAGAAGGGTGCGAAGGCACGTTCGGGCGTCAGCATCAACGGCTTCGAAGGCGGTCAGATGCCGCTTCACATGCGCATCCCGAAGCGCGGCTTCAACAACATCTTCGCCAAGGACTACGCCGAAGTGAACCTTGGCATGATCCAGAAGATGATCGATGCCGGCAAGCTCGACGTCTCGGGCACCGTTGACCACGCCGCTCTCAAGGCTGCTGGCCTCGCCCGTGGCGGCAAGGATGGCGTCCGTCTCCTCGGCAAGGGCGAACTGACCACCAAGGTCGCGTTCTCGGTCGCTGGTGCCTCGAAGGGCGCCGTGGCTGCTGTCGAGAAGGCTGGCGGTTCGGTCTCGGTCATCGAAACCGGCCCGAGCGAAGCCGAGAAGAAGGCCGCTCGCGCTGCGGCCAACAAGGCCAAGTAAGCCAGTTCCGATCCCCGCTCGCCAGTCGGGCGGGGATTTCGGCTTGCAGGGGTTCGACTTTCGTCACCCCGCACTATATGGGCTAGCTCAAGACGTCCGGAACGCACGTGGCCAGCAGGCCCGGTTTCGCAGCAAGGCTTAGAACCCCGAAATGGCATCACGCGCCGACAACATCGCCAGCAACCTCAGCCTGGCCAACTTCTCCAAGGCAACCGAGCTCAAGAAGCGCATCTGGTTCACGGTGGGCGCGCTCATCGTCTTCCGGTTCCTCAGCTTCGTGCCTCTGCCCGGCGTAAATCCGCTGATCCTGGAGACGCTTTACGACCAGACGCGCGGCGGCGTTCTCGACATCTTCAACGCGTTTTCGGGCGGTTCGCTCGAGCGCATGAGCCTGATTGCATTGGGCGTCATGCCCTACATCACGGCCTCGATCGTGGTGCAGCTTGCCGCCTCGCTCCATCCGGCCCTCGCCGCGATGAAGAAGGAAGGTGAAAGCGGGCGCAAGAAGCTCAACCAGTACACCCGCTATGGCGCGGTGCTGCTGACCGCCATCCAGGGCTGGGTGCTCGCCTCCGGGCTTGAAGCATACGGCGCGTCGAGCGGGCTGCAGGCTGTCGTGAACCCGGGCATGCTGTTCCGGGTCGGTGCCGTCATCTCGCTGATCGGTGGGACGATGTTCCTGCTGTGGCTTGGCGAGCAGATCACCTCGCGCGGAATCGGCAACGGTGTTTCTCTGATCATCATGGCCGGTATCGTCGCGCAGTTGCCCAAGTTCTTCGGCAATCTGTTCGAAGGCGGGCGTACCGGCTCGATCTCGCCGTTCCTTATCGTCGGCATCGTGATCATGCTGATCGCGCTGGTGCTCGGCATCTGCTTCTTCGAGCGCGCGACCCGGCGCCTGCTGATCCAGTACCCCAAACGCGCCACGCAGCGCGGCATGATGAACGCCGACCGCAGCCACCTGCCGCTGAAGCTTAACACCGCTGGCGTCATTCCGCCGATCTTTGCCAGCTCGCTGCTGCTGCTGCCTCTGACGATCACGCAGTTTGCCGGCAACTCGATCTCGCCGGACACCACGATGGGCCAGGCGATCGTGACGCTGAACCAGTACCTCGGCCACGGCAAGCCGCTCTACATGCTGCTCTATGCGCTGGGGATCATCTTCTTCGCGTTTTTCTACACGGCCGTGGTCTTCAATCCCGAGGAGACAGCCGAGAACCTCAAGAAGAACGGCGGGTTCATTCCTGGTATCCGTCCTGGCAAGAACACCCAGAACTACTTGGACTATGTGCTAACTCGCATCACCGTGCTGGGTGCGGCATATATCACCGTGGTCTGCGTCGTGCCGGAATTCATCATGGCGGAGACGGGCATGGGAACGCTGTTCTTCGGCGGCACCAGCCTGCTGATCGTGGTCAACGTCACGGTCGACACCATCACGCAGATCCAGTCGCACCTGCTGGCCCACCAGTATGGCGATCTGATCAAGAAGGCGAAACTGAAGGGCAGGCTGCGCTGACAGCAGCAGCCGCATGAGGGGGACGGTACCTTGAACATCATCCTTTTGGGGCCTCCGGGCGCGGGCAAGGGCACCCAGGCCCAGCGTCTGGTCGAACGCCACGGCATGAAGCAGCTCTCCACGGGCGATATGCTGCGCGCGGCCGTGAAGGCGCAGACGCCGGTCGGTCTCAAGGCGAAGGCTGTGATGGAAGCGGGCGAGCTGGTCTCTGACGAGATCGTATCAGCGCTGATCGGCGACGAGCTCGACGCCATGCCCGAGGGGCAGGGCGCGATCTTCGACGGTTACCCTCGCACGGCGCCCCAGGCCGAATCGCTGGGTGAACTGCTTGCTTCGCGCGGCAAGAAGCTGGACCACGTGATCGAACTCGACGTCAACGAGGATGCACTGGTCGAGCGCATCACCGGCCGTTACACCTGCGCAACCTGCGGCAAGGGCTATCACGACACCTTCGAGAAGCCTGCAGTCTCAGGCACCTGCGACAAGTGCGGAGGGCATGAATTCAAGCGCCGCCCTGACGACAACGAGGAAACCGTGCGCACGCGCATGGCCGAGTATCGGGCCAAGACCGCGCCGATCCTGCCGATCTATGAAGCGCAGGGTATCGTCGCCCGCGTTGACGGCATGGCGGACATGGACGACGTGACGGCAGCCATTGAGGCTATCCTCGGCAAGCGCTAACACCCGAGCGTGACCCGCCCGTCCCGGAGCGGGCGGAGGCGCGTGATGGGCAAGCTGTGGTATATCCTGACGGCGGGGCTTGGTGGCCTCGCCGTTGTTGCATCGGAGCCTGCCCGGGCTGAAGTCACGGCACGGACCGATTCCGGTTTCGTTATTCGCGTCACCGGGGAAGTCGCCGCCAGCCCGGCAGAGGCATGGAAGGCCTTTACGACGCCGTCGCTGTGGTGGAACCCGCAGCACACGTTTTCCGGCGAGGCGGCCAATCTTTCCCTGGATGCGAGTGCAAACGGCTGCTTCTGCGAGAGGCTGCCCGTTCCGAAGGGCGCTCCGGCTACGCAGAAGCCGGGATCTGTCATGCACATGCGCGTAATTTACGCCGAACCTTACCGTGCCCTCAGGCTGGTGGGCGGGCTTGGCCCGCTGCAGTCCGAGGCGGTGAACGGGACCATGACGGTAACATTCAAGCCAGTGGAGGGCGGCGGTGGAAAGTCGACCCGCATTCTCTGGGAATATGTTGTCGGCGGCTTCATGCGCTACAAGACCGACACCATTTCGGGGGCCGTCGACAAGGTCCTGGGCGAGCAGATCAGCGGGTTGACCAAACTTATCGGACCAGCGAGTCCGGTTGACACAAAGCTGCTTTCGACGGAGCCGCTGGCCCCGGAAGCCTCGGTTGCCGGAACCAGGCCGGGTGCGAACGACAGTGCCACAGACGTGGCACTACCACCATCACAAGAAGATGCACCGACCTATACCCCCGATCCGACAAAGGATGACGCAGCGGCCGGTGAGTCTGTGAAGTCGGCGCTCGACCAGCTTTTCAAGAAGAAGGATGATCGCCTGCCGCCCGGGCGGTGAGGGCAAGCATCGCCGCTTTCCCACGGCGCAAAAGGCGTTAATCTGAATGCCAACAACAGCGCGACTCGGAACCTCTCCGGGTTGGGCGAATAACGGGCCGCACCCGCCGCTACCGGCATACATATCGTGAGCCGACAGAGGTTCCGACTTGGGGGAGAGTACCGTGGCCGTATCCGATCATGTTGACCTGCCGACCTTCATGGAGGGCGTTAAGAAGCGCAATCCGTATCAGCCGGAATTCGTCCAGGCGGTTCAGGAGGTTGCTGAAGACATCTTCGAGTTCATGCAGGACAAGGAGGAGTATCACTCGCAGCAGATCCTGCGTCGCATTGCCGAGCCGGATCGCGTGGTCTCGTTCCGCGTTTGCTGGGAGGACGACAACGGCAACATTCGCGTGCAGCGCGGTTGGCGCGTGCAGAACAACAATGCGATCGGCCCCTACAAGGGCGGCATCCGCTTCCATCCTTCCGTCACCGAATCCGTGCTGAAGTTCCTGGCGTTCGAGCAGACCTTCAAGAACGCGCTGACCGGCCTGCCGATGGGGGGTGGCAAGGGTGGATCGAACTTCAATCCCAAGGGCAAGAGCGTGCGGGAGATCATGCGCTTCTGCCAGAGCTTCATGACCGAACTCTACCGCCACATTGGTGCCGACATTGACGTTCCCGCAGGCGACATCGGCGTAGGCGGGCGCGAGATCGGCTTCATGTTCGGCCAGTACAAGCGCATCACCAACAACTTCACAGGCGTGCTGACCGGCAAGGGCCTCGAATGGGGCGGTTCCCTGATCCGCACCGAGGCGACCGGTTATGGCGCGGTCTACTTCCTGGCCAACATGCTGGCGACGAAGGGAGAAGACCTCACGGGCAAGACAGCGGTGATCTCCGGCTCCGGCAACGTGGCAACCCATGCCGCCGAGAAGATCGTGCAACTGGGCGGCAAGGTCCTGACACTGTCGGATTCGGGGGGCTACATCCACGACCCCGACGGTATCGATCAGGAAAAGATCGACTGGGTGAAGACGCACAAGACCCACCGTCGCGGCCGGATCGAGGAATATGTCACGGCGTTCCCGAAGGCAACATTCGTGGCCGGCAAGACGCCATGGGGCGTGCCTTGCGACGTCGCGCTGCCTTGCGCGACCCAGAACGAACTGCTCGGCGATGATGCGCGCATGTTGATCGCCAACGGCTGCAAGGCGGTGGCCGAGGGTGCCAACATGCCGACCGATCTGGACGGTGTGCATGTCTTCAAGGCAGCCAAGATCCTTTACGCGCCAGGCAAGGCCTCCAACGCTGGCGGCGTGGCCGTCTCCGGCCTCGAAATGAGCCAGAACTCCGAACGCCGCTCGTGGAAGGAGGAAGAACTCCAGCAGATGCTCAAGGACATCATGTCGGGCATCCACAAGTCGTGCCTCGCCTATGGCGATCAGGGCGGCGGCTATATCGACTACGTCAAGGGAGCGAATATCGCCGGCTTCAAGAAGGTGGCCGATGCGATGCTGGCCTTCGGCGTCGTCTGATCCGGAAGGCGAGGCTGGAGAACCGGGGGCGCCGAACGGGGCACCCTCGGGTCAGACGGTCGGTTGCTCAAGTTATCTTCGAGGCGCTGTCGAGCAATGACCGGACCGGAGAGATCTCCTGCAGGGAGTACCCTGCCGGGCCCTGACTGACGATTCGCAGATTTGGACGCAGCTTGGAGCGCAGGCCGGAAATCAGGACTTGCAGCGACTTCGTGCTGATCGGTCGATGCGTCGAACGGCCACTGATGGCAAGCTGGCTGCTCCGCACAGGTGACCCGCGCGCGGCTACGAGCATGGACAGGACACGCGCCTCGCGGCCGAGCAGTGGCTCTCGGGTGAAGTGCTGAAGATGCAGGTCCCTGACTTCCTCGACGACCTTCGACTGCTGGCTCTGGGCGATGCGGCCCAGCACGGCTCGCACGCGCGCTGCAGCCTCGGCGACCGGCATTTCACGATCGAAGACATCGTCGAAACCGGCATTGAGCAACTGCGCTTTCACGCTTGGCCGTACTTCGCGCATGATGACTATCTTGGCCTTCATTTTCAGCAAGGGCCGGTAGATGCGCATGAGCTTGCGGATCCGGACAGGGTCGCTGCCAATGACGAAAAGCGTGTTATAGTATTCCCGACTGTCGTCGATATGGCCGATGTAATCGTCGGTAATGCGGTGGAGCTGAACCCGGCCCGAGATCGCGCGAGCGAGCGCGGTTTCGGGCGCTGGATCGCCATTCCCGAAGTATAGCGTACGTGCACTGACGACTTCCTGGCGCGGGCCTTTCGGCTTCGCGCCCGGGGGCGGGCTCCCTGGTCTGCCCCCGCCGCCGCCACCGGCCGCAGACTGCGGCTTACGGGATTGAGACATTTAGCAGTAACTTTCGATATACGGTCGGGGTTAACTTTATAGATATTCTGCATTCTTGCAATGACGGCGGCCGGCTCTGCGATCGGTGAATGGCAGGGCGCCGCGATTCGACCACAAGCAACGCTTCACGGAAGCGCGTCCAATTTGGCACGAAACCGACCCGCGTCGTGGATAACGCCGTTTGCGCACCATCCTGCCGGCCGCGCATATTGCGAGAAAAGCGAGATAAGCTAAGGATTTGCGCCAAGGCGTTGCCAAATCGGCGCGAATATATCGTTCCCCTCTTGTTCCACGGGAACACAACGAGTACATAACCCTTGTTGACGGCTCGTGTCAGCCAACTCTAGCAAGGGAAACGAAGCCATGGCGGCTCAGCTCAAGCTCATCGAGGAAGGTAAGATCAAGGACATGGATCGTCAGAAGGCGCTCGACGCAGCCCTTGCACAGATTGACCGTGCGTTCGGCAAGGGTTCGGCAATGAAGCTGGGCTCGAAGGAAGCGATGCAGGTGGAGGCGATCTCCACCGGGTCGCTGGGGCTTGATATCGCACTCGGTGTCGGCGGTCTGCCGCGCGGACGCGTGATCGAAGTCTATGGGCCGGAAAGCTCGGGCAAGACCACGCTCGCGCTGCACGTCATCGCCCAGGCCCAGAAGACCGGTGGCACGGCGGCATTCATCGATGCCGAGCATGCGCTCGACCCGGTCTATGCCAAGAAGCTGGGTGTCGATATCGACAACCTGATCGTGTCGCAGCCGGATACTGGCGAACAGGCGCTGGAAATCACCGACACGCTCGTCCGTTCCAACGCGATCGACGTGCTGGTGGTGGACTCGGTGGCCGCGCTCGTGCCGCGTGCGGAAATCGAAGGCGAGATGGGCGACAGCCACGTCGGCCTGCAGGCCCGCCTGATGAGCCAGTCGTTGCGCAAGCTGACCGGTTCGATCAGCCGTTCGCGCTGCATGGTGATCTTCATCAACCAGCTGCGCATGAAGATCGGCGTGATGTACGGCAACCCCGAGACGACGACGGGCGGTAACGCGCTCAAGTTCTACGCCTCGGTCCGCCTCGACATCCGCCGCACTGGCCAGATCAAGGATCGTGACGAGATCGTCGGCAACGCCACGCGCGTGAAGGTGGTCAAGAACAAGGTGGCTCCGCCGTTCAAGCAGGTTGAATTCGACATCATGTATGGCGAAGGCATCTCGAAGATCGGCGAAATCCTCGACCTCGGCGTCAAGGCCGGGCTGGTCGAGAAGTCGGGTGCCTGGTTCAGTTATGACTCGATCCGCATCGGGCAGGGGCGCGAGAACGCCAAGAACTTCCTGCGCGAGAATTCCGAACTTTGCGACCGGTTGGAAGCCGCGATCCGCGGCCGCACCGACAAGGTTGCCGAAGGTCTGATGGTCGGTCCGGACGCGGACGACGACGTCTGATCTTCAAGGCGGCGGGCAGCCTCCATCCCCGGTGCAAGCCGGGCCCGCCAGCCAGACAAAGAGCCCGCGCGTTCCCCGGCAGGATCGCGCGGGCTTTTTGTTTGCGCGCCGGCGGTTGCGGGTTAACCTTCCACTTAAACCGCACGGAGAATCGCCATGGGCATCATCGTTCACCATCTCAACAACAGCCGTTCGCAGCGGGTCCTCTGGTTGCTGGAGGAGCTTGGCGTCGATTACGAGATTCGGCACTATCAGCGCGATGCGGTGACCAACCTTGCCCCGCCCGAACTGAAGGCCGTGCACCCGCTGGGCAAATCGCCCCTGCTGGAGATCGATGGCCGGGTCATCGAGGAATCGGGCGCGATCGTGCAGGTCCTGTGCGAACGCTATGGCAAGGGCACATGGCTCCCGGCGGAAGGTTCGGACGACGCCCTGCGGCACCTCGAACTGATGCATTTTGCCGAAGGCTCGGCCATGACCCCCGTCCTCCTGCAGCTTTATACCTCGCGCCTTGGAGAGGCTGCCGCGCCGCTGAAGCCGCGCATCGACGAACAGCTGGCAGCCCATTTTGGCTACATGGAGCAGATCCTGCGCCCGTCCGGCCACTTTATCGGCGACAATTGGACCGGGGCGGATGTGATGATGAGCTTCCCGGCAGAGATCGCGGTCATGCAAGGGGCGGGTGCACATTTCCCCAAGCTCGCGGCATTCGTCGCGGCCATCCACGCGCGGCCCGCGTGGCAGCGCGCGCGCGAAAAGGGCGGCGACTATTTCGGGATGTAAGGCATGACCAACGCGAGTGACTGGCAGGGGACGGTCGGACGGAGCTGGGCCAGCGAATGGCGGCGCACCGATGTCAGCTTTTCCGACCTGACACCCAAACTTCTGGCCGCCATCGCTCGAGAGCCGGGCGCGGCTGTTGCAGATATCGGTTGCGGAGCGGGGGAGCTGTCGATCGCCATTGCCGAGGCAAGGCCGCAAGCGCAGGTGACCGGCGTGGATATCTCTGCCGATCTGGTCGATGCGGCCCGCTCCCGCGCCATTCAGCCAAACCTGACGTTCGAGCTGGCCGATGCCTCGCAGTGGCAACCCGCGTCACGGCCGGACCTGTATTTATCGCGCCACGGCGTGATGTTCTTCTCCGATCCGCAAGCAGCCTTCGCCCATCTGGCCGCGCAGGCGATGCCAGGAGCGCGCATGGTCTTCTCGTGCTTTCGCAAGGCTGCCGAGAACGACTGGGCGGCGGCCATCGCGGCGCTACTGCCGAAAGGTGATTCTCCGCAAACCTCGCCGACCGCGCCCGGACCTTTCGCTTTTGCCCTGCCGGAACACGTGCGACGCTGCATGGCAGGATGGCGGGCGGTGGAGCTCGCGCCGGTGGATTTCCGGTACATCGCCGGCACCGGGCCAGATGCCGTGGGCGAAGCGATGGCGCTGTTCCGCCGCATCGGACCTGCTGCGGCGGCCTTGCGGACTTTGCCCGAGGCCGAGCGCGCAGCGGTCGAGATGCGGCTCGCCGAGCTTGTGGAGGCCCATCATCGGGACGGCGTGGTGGCATTCAATGCTGCGGCGTGGCTGGTAAGCGCCACGTCCGATCACAATGATGGATGAAACGTGCTTGTAGCGCGCCGAACGCTCGCCTAATCGGCCTTTCATGACTTCGACGAACGAAATCCGCCGCTCCTTCCTCGAATACTTCGGCTCGCACGGGCACGATGTGGTGCAGTCTGCGCCGCTGGTGCCCTACAACGACCCGACGCTGATGTTCACGAACGCCGGAATGGTGCCGTTCAAGAACGTTTTCACCGGGCTCGAGACACGCGCGACCCCACGCGCCACCTCGTCGCAGAAGTGCGTGCGCGCGGGCGGCAAGCACAACGATCTCGACAACGTCGGCTACACTGCGCGGCATCACACCTTCTTCGAGATGCTCGGCAACTTCTCGTTCGGCGACTACTTCAAGGAGCAGGCGATCACCCATGCGTGGACGCTGCTGACGCGCGAATGGGGCCTGCCCAAGGACAAGCTGCTCGCCACCGTCTACCATACCGACGACGAGGCGTTCGAGCTGTGGAAGAAGATCGCAGGCCTGCCTGAAGATCGCATCATCCGCATCGCCACCAAGGACAACTTCTGGGCGATGGGCGACGATGGCCCGTGCGGTCCCTGCTCCGAAATCTTCTTCGATCATGGCGATCACATCTGGGGCGGCCCTCCGGGATCGCCGGAAGAGGATGGCGACCGCTTCATCGAGATCTGGAACCTCGTGTTCATGCAGTTCGAGCAGACCGCGGGTGAAATCACCGGCAGCCTGCCCAAGCCGAGCATCGATACCGGCATGGGCCTGGAGCGCATTGCCGCCGTTCTGCAGGGCGAACACGACAACTACGACACCGACACGTTCAGGGCGCTGATTGCCGCGTCCGAAAGCCTGACTTCGGTGAAGGCCGAGGGCGAGCAGCGCGCCAGCCATCGCGTGATTGCCGACCATCTGCGCTCGACCAGCTTCCTGCTGGCCGATGGTGTGCTGCCTTCGAATGAGGGCCGCGGCTATGTGCTGCGCCGCATCATGCGCCGCGCCATGCGCCACGCGCACCTGCTGGGTGCCAAGGACCCCCTGATGCACCGCCTGGTGCCGGCACTGGTCGCCGAGATGGGCGCTGCCTATCCTGAGTTGGGCCGTGCGCAGCCGCTGATCGAGGAAACCCTGCTGCGCGAGGAAGTGCAGTTCCGCCGCACGCTTTCGAACGGCATCAAGCTGCTCGACGAAGCGACCGCCGCGCTGGGCGAGGGCGATGCGCTGCCGGGCGAGACCGCATTCAAGCTCTATGACACTTACGGTTTCCCGTACGACCTGACCGAAGACGCCTTGCGCGCCCGTGGCATTGCGGTTGACCGCGAGGGCTTCGATGCTGCCATGGCGCAGCAGAAGGCGGCGGCGCGCGCGGCGTGGAAGGGATCGGGCCAAGCCGCCGACAGCGAAGTGTGGTTCGACATTGCCGAACGCGTCGGCGCAACCGAGTTCACCGGCTACACCGCCACCACCGGCGAGGCGCAAGTCGTTGCGCTGGTCAAGGACGGCAAGGAAGTTGGGAGCGCTGCGGCGGGCGATGACGTGACCGTGATCGTCAACCAGACGCCGTTCTACGGCGAAAGCGGTGGCCAGACCGGCGATGCCGGCACGATCACCAGTGCCGATGGCCTGAAGCTGGCGGTGAGCGACACCGCCAAGCCCTTGGGCCGCTTGCACGCGCACAACGCGAAGGTTGAAGCGGGTTCGATCAAGGTCGGTGACGTGGTGAAGCTCGACATCGATGTCGAACGCCGCGATGCGATCCGCGCCAACCACTCGGCCACGCACCTGCTGCATGCGGCACTGCGCAATCGCCTTGGCGGGCACGTGACGCAGAAGGGCTCGCTGGTTGCTGCCGATCGCCTGCGTTTCGACTTCTCGCATCCGACTGCACTGACGCCTGATGACATTGCCGCGATCGAGGCCGAGGTGAACGCCGAGATTCGCGCCAACGAACCAGTGACGACGCGCCTGATGAGCCCCGATGATGCGATCGAGGCGGGGGCGATGGCACTGTTCGGTGAAAAGTATGGCGAGGAAGTGCGCGTGCTTTCGATGGGCCGTGCGACGGAGAAGCACTATTCGGTCGAACTGTGCGGCGGCACGCACGTTCGGGCGCTGGGCGATATCGGCGTGTTCCGCATCGTCAGCGAGAGCGCGGTCTCGTCGGGCGTGCGCCGCATCGAGGCGCTGACCGGCGAGGGCGCGCGGCAGTGGTTCGTGGCCCGCGAAGAGGCATTGAAGCACACCGCGTCGATCCTGCGCACGACGCCGGAAGACGTGGAAGCCCGCGTGTCCGCCCTGATGGAAGAGCGCAAGAAGCTCGAGCGCGAACTGGCCGAGGCCAAGAAGGCGCTGGCGCTGGGCGGCGGGGCAGCCAAGGCGGAGAACGCGGATGAGGAAGTGGGCGGCGTGAAGTTCTCGGGCCAGGTGCTCGACGGGCTGGACCCCAAGGAACTGCGCGGACTGCTCGATCAGGCAAAGCAGCGTCTGGGTTCGGGCGTTGCGGTGATCGTGGCGGTGAACGAGGGCAAGGCTTCAATCGCGGCGGCGGTGACAGAGGATCTCGTCGGAAAGGTCAGCGCGGTCGATATGGTGCGCGCAGGCGTGGAAGCACTTGGCGGCAAGGGCGGTGGTGGCCGTCCGGATATGGCCCAAGGCGGCGGTCCGGACGGAGCAAAGGCGGCTGAAGCGATCAGCGCGGCTAAGGCGGTGCTGGCTGGGTGACCACATCGCCGGGCGTTGAGAGGGCTCGGACGCTCGCTAAATGGGCTGGCGGCCTGTTGTGGATGACCATCTCGACTTTTCCGCTCCTCGGCCAAGGTGCAAAGCGGGAGGTCGCTTGCCGCGGGCGTGTATTCGCGGGCGGATTCGACGACTGTTTCAACGACTATTTGCCGTTACTTGAATTTCTCGCGCCTGCTGTCGCTCTCGCATTGCTCTGGCCCTTTTTGCGTTTCGCCTCCTCCGTTTGGAAAGATCGGGCAGGGCCACAGTCACGGGGACTTGCGGTCATGGGGACTTGCTGGTGCATCTGGCGCGCAAGCACGTACCCAATCGACCGCGTGACTATCCCTTACATACTCGTCTGGGTCCTGTTCGGCATGTGGTTTGCGGCTGGCGCGCTCCGGGGTCCCAAGTCAGACGCAACGAATTGACCGTTATTGCCTGCGCCCGCTGGCGCCGCGCGTTTCGGGTTCGGAGCCGCGGGCCAGATCCTTTTCGCGCATCGTGGCGTCGGTCTGCTGCGGCCCCTTGATCGGGCCCTTGTTCGGCTGATCGTCCTGCGTCGCCGGGTTCAGGTCGGGCTTGTTGCTGCGGTGGGTCATGTTTCTCTCCTTGCCATGAAAACACAGGGCAAGGAGATCGGTTGCGGGCTGTCAGGCAGAGCGTTCCCGGAGCGAGGCAGACTTGAGCTTGGGAAGCGAATTGAGCTCGCCTTCCTCCTTGATCTTCTGGCGCAGTTCGTCGCGCTTTTCGTGGATCGAGGCGATGACCGGGCCCATCGGGAAGCCGAGATCGACGAGCACAGCTTCGGACAGCTGTAGCGAGCTTTCGAGCGTCTCGGGCACGGCATGGCTGGCGCCGGCCTTGTAAAGCGCGGCGGCGTGCATCGCGTCGCGCGCGCGGACGATGATCGGGAGGTCAGGATGTGCGCTGCGCAGGCGCTTGACCATGCGCAGGATGAGGACGGGTTCGTCCATCGTCAGGATCATCGCCTTGGCATCATCGAGGCCGAGCCGGGCGATTGCCGCTTCGCTGTCGACGTTGCCGAACAGGACCGGCAGGCCATCCTTGCGCGCGTTCCTGACGATGCCGGGGTCCGAATCGATGCCGAGCCAGGCGGCCTTGTGGACCGTCAGCATCTCGGCGATGAGCCTGCCGACGCGGCCGAAGCCCATGACGACGACGCGCTCGCCTTCCGGCTCCTCGACGAATGTATTCTGTCCGACGTCCGCAGTCCCGCGCGCGACCCGCTGCCCCCATGTCTCACCGAGTTTGGCCAAGAGCGGCGTAATTGTCAGGCCGATGGCGGTGACGATCTGCCAGAATTGGGCAGTCTCCCGGTCGATGAGGGTTGCCTCGGCGGCCGTGGTCAGCACGATCAGGGTAGTTTCCGATGGGCTGGCCATCAGGATGCCGGCTTCGAGTGCGGTAGCGCGCTCCTTGCCCATGGCGCGTAGGGCGAACATCGTGACAAGCGCTTTGAGCACCACCACACCGACGACTGCGAGGGTGAGCGGCCCGATCTGTGCCCAGACGACGCGCAAATCTATGCCCATGCCGATGGTGATGAGGAAAACGCCCAGCGCGAGGCCCTTGAACGGCTTGGTAATCGCTTCGACCTCGGTGTGATACTCGGTCTCGGCGATGAGCAGGCCCGCCAGCAGCGCGCCCATGATCGGCGAGAGGCCGACGAGAGACGTCGACAGCGCTGCGGCGATCACAACCAGCATCGTGGCAGCAAGGAACAACTCGGGGCTCTTCGTCTGTGCAGCCTGGGCGAAAAGGCGCGGTAGCAGCAGGCGTCCGCCGACCAGCAGGACGGCAATGACGATGCCGCCATAAAGCAGCGTTTCGCCAAGGGTTGGGCCATCCGAATGCGCGGCGACCGGGCCCATTGCACCAAGGATGAAGATGATCGGCACGAGCGCGATATCCTCGAACAGGAGCATCGACAGCGCGGCGCGGCCGACGGGACCATGGGTGCCGGCGATGGGCAGGACCAGCGCGGTCGAGGAAAGCGCAAGTGCAAGGCCGAGGCCGAAAGCGCCGCTGATCTGCAAACCGGTGGCCAGAAGTGCCGCCGACAGGAGGAAGGCCGAAATGCCAAGCTCCATCGCGCCAAGGCCGAAGACCAGTCGGCGCATGTCCCACAGGCGATTGAAGGACAGCTCCAGGCCGATCTCGAACAACAGGAGGATGATGCCGAACTCCGCGAAAGGCGTGATCGCGGCCGGATCGGAAATGGTGAAGTGGTACAGCCAGGGGTACTGCGGCACGAGCGCGCCGAGGCCGAACGGGCCGACCACCAGTCCGACGAGGATGAAGCCGATGATCGGGGTGATGCGGAAGCGGGCGAAGGCCGGGATGACGATGCCTGCGGCACCGAGGATTACAAGAGCGTCGGAAAGTGCGGTCGTCGGTTCGAGATTGCCTGCCATTGGCGAAGGTTAGGGGAGGGGGGCAATGGTGTCACCCGTTTCTGCATGTCGAACTGTTGCCAAAGCAAAAGGGCCCCGGCGGCAACCGGAGCCCTTTGCTGTTTCCGTAATGGAACTGGCGCTTATGCCCAGTTCTTCATTTCGGCTTCGAGGTTCTCGACGATGGCTTCGAAGAACTTCTCGGTGGTCATCCAGGCCTGATCCGGGCCGATCAGCAGGGCGAGGTCCTTGGTCATCTTGCCGCTTTCGACGGTTTCGATGCAGACGCGCTCGAGCGTTTCGGCGAACTTCACGACTTCCGGGGTCTCGTCGAACTTGCCGCGGTACATCAGACCGCGGGTCCACGCGAAGATCGAGGCGATCGGGTTGGTCGAGGTCTGCTTGCCCTGCTGGTGCTGGCGGTAGTGACGGGTCACGGTGCCGTGGGCAGCTTCGGCTTCGATGGTCTTGCCGTCGGGCGACATGAGGACCGAGGTCATCAGGCCGAGCGAGCCGAAGCCCTGCGCAACCGTGTCGGACTGCACGTCTCCGTCGTAGTTCTTGCAGGCCCAGACGAACTTGCCCGACCACTTGAGCGCCGAGGCGACCATGTCGTCGATCAGGCGGTGTTCGTAGCTGATGCCGGCGGCGGCGAACTTTTCCTTGAAGCCTTCGGTGTCGAACACTTCCTGGAACAGATCCTTGAAGCGGCCGTCGTAGGCCTTGAGGATGGTGTTCTTGGTCGACAGGTAGACCGGCCAGCCCAGCGACAGGCCGTAGTTGAACGACGCGCGGGCGAAGTCGCGGATCGAATCGTCGAGGTTGTACATCGCCATGGCGACGCCACCCGAGGGGTAGTTGAACACTTCGCGGTCGATCGTCTCACCGTTGTCGCCTTCCCAGACGAGACGCAGCTTGCCGGGACCGGGGACGACGAAGTCGGTGGCGCGGTACTGGTCGCCGAAGGCGTGACGGCCGACGACGATCGGGTCGGTCCAGCCCGGGACGAGGCGGGGCACGTTCTGGATCACGATCGGTTCGCGGAAGACCACGCCGCCGAGGATGTTGCGGATCGTGCCGTTGGGCGACTTCCACATCGACTTGAGGTTGAATTCCTCGACGCGCTGTTCGTCAGGCGTGATCGTGGCGCACTTCACGCCGACGCCGTACTGCTTGATTGCATTGGCGGAATCGATGGTGATCTGGTCGTCCGTCTCGTCGCGCTTCTGGACCGAGAGGTCGTAGTACTTGAGGTCGATGTCGAGGTAGGGGAGGATCAGGCGCTCGCGGATCCATTCCCAGATGATCCGGGTCATTTCATCGCCGTCGAGTTCGACGACCGGGTTCTTCACCTTGATCTTCGCCATGTCCGTCCTGTCTTTCAAGCTGGGGAGAGAAATTGCGCCTTCCCTTAGCAGAGGCTTGCCGGTGCGCAAGGCAGTGGGGCGATTCGCGCAATTTTTGCAGGCTTTGCGCTGGACATCGGCGCATGGGCAATGCAGATATTTAAGTGACCGGTTAAAGCCGGGTGGAAGTCCTTTTGGAGAGATGCGATGAGCGAGGCGGAAGTCCTTACCCAAGTCGATGGCAACGTGCTGATCGTCACGATCAACCGGCCCGATGCAAAGAATGCCATGAACAAGGCTGCGGCCGAGGGCATTTCGGCAGCGATGGACCGGCTGGATGCCGAGGCCGACCTGCGCTGTGCGATCCTCACCGGGGCTGGCGGCACGTTCTGTTCAGGGATGGATCTCAAGGGCTTCCTGCGCGGGGAGTCGCCCTCGATTCCCGGGCGCGGTTTTGGCGGCCTGTCGGAATGGACGCCGAAGAAGCCGATCATCGCTGCGGTCGATGGCTATGCCTTGGCGGGCGGCATGGAACTGGCGCTGTCGTGCGACCTGATCGTGGCGAGCGCTTCATCCAAGTTCGGCATTCCCGAAGCCAAGCGCGGACTTGCCGCTGCTGCCGGTGGCCTGATCAAGCTGCCGCGCCAGATCCCGCCGCGCATCGCCATGGAACTGGCGCTGACCGGCGACTTCATCACCGCCCAGCGCGCTTATGAGCTTGGCTTCATCAACCAGATCGTCGAGGGCCCGTCGCTGGAAGCAGCAAAGGCTCTGGCAGCGAAGGTCGCCGAGAACGGTCCGCTCGCACTGATCGCGTCGAAGGGCATCATCCGCGATTCGCACGAGTGGACCGAGGCGGAAATGTGGAAGAAGCAGCAGGCCTATATCGCGCCGGTATTCACGTCGAGCGACGCACGCGAAGGCGCCGCCGCCTTTGCCGAGAAGCGCAAGCCGAACTGGCAGGGCAAGTAACATCGCCAGGGCGGGGGCGCTGGTCGCTCCCGCCACTTTGCCCTGTCGATCAACAAAAGCCTGCGTCGATCGACAAAAAACCCCGCCATTGGCGGGGTTTCTTATGCGATGGTGGGCGTAGCAAGGATTGAACTTGCGACCCCTACGATGTCAACATAGTGCTCTACCACTGAGCTATACGCCCGCACCATCTGCTTGTCCCTTGGCTGGCGGAGAACCGCTGATCGCGTCGGGAAGCGCGCCATTAGCCCCCGTCCCGATTCATGGCAAGGGGGAATTTGCAGCCGGAGTTCAGCGGCTGCCCGCGAACTGCGCATCCTCGAACACGCGCTCGACTTCGAGCACCAGATCCTTGAGGTGGAACGGCTTTGACAGAACCCGGGCCTGGGGTGCCTCACGATTTGCCTTGAGCGTCACAGCGGCAAACCCGGTGATGAACATGACCTTGGTGCTGGGGCTGATCTCGCTGCAGCGTTGCGCCAATTCGATTCCATCCATTTCCGGCATCACGATGTCAGACAGGAGGAGGTCGAAATGTTCGGATTCGAGCAGGGGAATTGCGGCGGTGCCCCTGTCCACGGCAGCCACGGAATAGCCGGCATTTTCCAGCGCGCGGGTCAGGTAAGTGCGCATCGCCTCTTCATCTTCGGCGAGCAGGATCCGGATCATGGCGAACCTGTTTTTTAGTGGGGCTTCAGTTCCATGGCCTATAACGCCGATGGGGTTAACAATCTCCCGCCTGAAGCTTCGCGCAAACCGCTTTTTGCCCGCAACCCGACATGTGGTCCAATCGTTGTCGGACCTTGCTTTGACTTGCGTGCGAATCGGTTGCACCTTTGCGGGATGCAGCATGAGTGTGAGCACCAGGGCGATTCGGCTTCGGTCCATGGCGGGTCGGTGCCGGGCAATCCCGGTGTGCCGGCCTACAGCCTGACGACGATCGATCCTTCGCCGATCCCCGTGGTGATTGCCGTCCCGCACGCAGGAAGGGCCTATGCCAAGTCGCTGCTGGACCGGATGCGTCATCCCGCATTCGCAGCGCCCCGGCTTGAGGATCGCTACGCCGATCTCTTGGGGCAGGCGGTTTCTCGCCGGACCGGCGCGGCGCTGCTCATCGCCCATGCGCCGCGGGCCATGCTCGATCTCAACCGTGCCAGCGATGATGTCGACTGGGAGATGGTCGGTGGTCCACCGGCCGATGCTTCGGCCGCGCCCAGCGGTTTTGGCAGGCGCGCACGAAGCGGGCTGGGGCTGGTGCCGCGTCGTCTGCCGGGCCTTGGAGAGCTGTGGAAGCGCAGGCTCGACCACAGCGAACTGGCAGAGCGGATTGCAGCGGTGCATCAGCCTTATCACATGGCGCTCGCCAGCACGCTCGAGACGATTCGGGACCGTTGGGGCGCTGCCCTGCTGATCGACCTTCATTCGATGCCACCGCTGGCGGCGCGTTCGCCCGGAGAGCGTGCGCCGGAATTCGTCGTGGGCGATCGGTTCGGCGCTTCGTGCGATGGGGGTGTGGTGGCTTCCGCGTTCGGCTTCTTCACCGAAGCTGCGCGACGGGTGTCGCACAACCGGCCTTATGCCGGGGGCTACGTGCTGGAGCGACACGCAAGGCGTGCCGAAGGGCTACACTGCATGCAGCTCGAGATAGACCGCACCTGCTACCTCGATGCCCGCATGGCCGAACCCGGCCCCGGCTTCGATGCCACGATCGAGCTGTTGGTGGGCCTGGTGCGCCGACTCGCGGTCGACGTGGCGGACCTTGGCCGCGCATCCGACCGCGGACGCTGGCGCGCTGCTGCCGAGTAGATGCGCGCTTTATGGGCAAGCGCGCGGGGAGACTTGCGCAAACTCATGTAACCCAAGAAAAAACCACCTGGAGCAAGCTCCAGGTGGCCAAGGTTCAGGGAGGAGGTGCACGTGAGTGCACCAGTTACGCTGGGCCATGAGGGGAGCCGCAACGCAACAATCACAAGATAGGTGAGGGGATTTGCCCCTGCAAGGCCTTTCGAGGGATTTTTGCAACACCCCAAGAAAAAACGCGATGAACCGAATGGTTTACCGCGCTTTTCTGTTGACCTGTGGCTCGATCGCTCAAGCCCGATGTCAAATCGTGTCCGGCTTATTCAGCCGGAACCTGGATCGCCGGGATCGGACCCTTGCCCAGTTGAACCTGTGCGCCGAAGATCTGGCTGATCAGTTCGAGCGAGAACAGGTGGGCATAAAGCAGCGGCAGCAGGCCGCTCTGCGCCCAGCCACGCAGCACGTCACCGCGCACATCGCGCAGCTTTTCCTGATTGACCATCTGGAAGCCGCGATAGACGAACGGCTGGTCATTGCCCTGCTGCTGGATCGCGACTTCGCCCTCCATGAGCAGGTCGTGCTTCTTCAGCTCGTCGATGAAGGCCTGCGTGCGCTGGCCGGCCTGTTCGAACTGTTCGCAGAAGCCGAGTGCAGCCTGGGTCGCTTCAGAAGGCTGGCCGTCGGTGAAGAGCTCCTGCCCTTCCACCGAATCGCCGAGCAGGTTTGCCGAAGGGTCGAAGCACAGCGAAAGTTCTTCGCTATTGGGGTTCAGCTTGGCGAGCAGGAACGGGTAGCGGCGGACATAGGCCGGAATGTAGATCGGCTGGGTGACCTTGCCTTCTTCATCGACAAAGACGTTCACGCCTTCGTTCAGCCCCATCAGCGCCAGCGGAACCGGGTTGTCACCCGATGCAAAGATGATCGGGTAATGGCGTGCTGCTTGGGGAAATTCCTCAGCCGTCAGGGGGATGGCGTGCTGTCCGATCAGCCAGGGAGCTGCATCCGCGTTCTTCGCCTTCCACGTTGCATGGTCCCGGCTGTTGAGCGGCATCAGGTCGTTGTAGAACATCGGCAGGTTCGCTTGCGGCGCGCTGGCCATTTTGCATCTCTCCAAGAATCAAAACATTCGCGCGGGCAAAACTCACTCTGGCCGCGGCTTAGCGGGAACGCCGGTTCTTAGGGGCTGCCAGAAGGCCGCGCAAGCCGCGTCAGACAAGCTTTCCGGGGTTTAGCAGGCCGTCCGGGTCCAGTGCCTGCTTGATGGCACGCATCGTGGCAAGCACCGCGGGATCGGAAAGGCGGGCCAGTTCGTCACGTTTCAGCCTGCCGATTCCGTGTTCGGCCGAGATCGAGCCTCCCCACGCAACCACCATGTCGTGGACCTGTGCACTGATCGCCTTGCCGTCGCCTGCTTCCCACGATGCCCGGTCGCTGACCGGCGGCGCGATGACGTGGAAGTGGACGTTGCCGTCACCGAGATGCCCGAAACAGACCGCGCGGGTGCCCGGCCAATCGGCTTCGAGGCGCGGGACGGCGGCCTCGACAAAGGCGGGCATCTTTTCGACCGGCACGGAAATGTCGTGCTGCATCGCCGGGCCAAGCGCGCGTTCGGCTGGCGAGATGGTCTCGCGGATCAACCACATGCGCTCGGCCTGGTCTTCGCTGGCGGCGATCGTGGCGTCAGCGATGAGATCGCGTTCGAACGCCGTGGCAAGGATGCGCTCGGCCAGTTCGGGCAATCTCGCGGCGGTGTCCTCGTCGCCCGCGACCAGTTCGATCAGGGCGTGCCAGGCATGAGGCTCCGTCAGCGGTGCGCGCGTTCCGGGAGTGTAGGCCTGAACCGCCTCGAGGCTGTGCTGGGGCAGGACCTCGAAGCCTTCCAGCAGCCCCGGCGCCATGTCCTCTGCCAGAAGCAGGAGGCTGCGCGCATCGTGGAGTGAGGCCGTGCCTGCCCACATCACCGTCCTGCCGGCGATGGCGGGAGCGAGCCGCAAGGTCGCAGCGGTGACGATGCCCAGCGTTCCTTCCGAACCTATCAGCACCTGCTTGAGATCGAAACCCCGGTTGTCCTTCTTGAGCGGGGTCAACAGATCGAGCACGCTGCCATCGGCCATGACAGCTTCGACCCCCAGCACGAGTGCCCGCATCGAGCCATGGCGCAGGACTTGCGTACCGCCGGCGTTGGTCGATACGAGCCCGCCGATCGTGGCCGAGCCCTTGCCGCCAAGCGTGAGGGGGAAGCGCAGGCCCTCTTTCTCCGCCGCCTCGTGCAGGACCTGCAGGATGACGCCTGCCTCGCACGTGGCCGAACGCGCCGCGGTATCGAGCGCGGTGATCCGGTTCATGCGGCGCAAGGAGAGGATGATCTCGCGCCCGCTTTCGAATGGTGTCGCGCCACCCGACATGCCGCTGTTGCCGCCCTGCGGCACGATCGGCACGCCATGCCTGGCGCACAGCTTCACCAGAGCGGCGACCTCGGCGGTATTGGCTGGCGAAGCGATTGCCCGCGCCGCGCCGGTGTAGCGGCCGCGCCAATCGGTCAGCCATGGGGCCATGTCATCGGGATCGGTAGTCAGACCTTTTGGCCCGAGCAGACGGGCCGCTTCTGCAAGAAACGTTTCGCTCATCACGGCATCGGCTATTGCCACCCCGCAGGAAGGGCAATTCATTTTTCATTGCTGACAGGTTAAGCAACCGTTCAACCCCGGAGGTTAGGGGTTTCAGGAGCGGTTGGAGCGGGGTCAGGGCCGCTTGGCCGTAGAGGGGACGTCGAGAGTTTTTGCATCGGAATGCCCAACGTATTCAACCTATTGGCCTCATTGGGCATGCTGCTGGCCGTACCGGTTGGTACACCCGTGGCGATACCCGATAGCGATACGCAATGGGCGACTGCTTCCATTCCGGCAGGATCGCCCCTCATTGTCGACGACTTCGGGGCGAGCGCGTTCAACAGCTTCATCACCGACGGCTTGGGCGACCAGTCCTGGAATCAGGTGCGCATCGAGCAGCGCATGATCATCCGTATTGCACCGCGCCTGCCCGGCCAGATGTACACGCCGATGCCGGCCGCGCCTCAGCCGCCGCGTTTTTATGAGCGCAAGACCAGCAAGTGCCTGCCGATCACCAGCATTGCGGGCGTACAGATCGAATCGCAGGATCGCCTCCTGCTTGTCACGCGCGGGCGGAAGCTGATCGGTGCCAGTCTCGACAAATCCTGCCGCGCTCGCGACTTCTATTCGGGCTTCTATGTCGAGAGGAACGAGGACGGGCAGCTCTGTGCCGGCCGGGATACGATCCATTCGCGGGCCGGAGCGAACTGTGCCATTACCAAGATGCGCGAACTCGTGCTGGAAGATGACTGACAGTCCCGTCTCGTCGCGGAATTCTTGACTTTTCGGGCCATATCGTCTTAGCGCGCAGGCAGTGCTGGCGGCATTTTGCGATGCAGGCTGTCCAGCGGGCACATTTGCGTTCGTGCCGTCTCTAGTTCTCGGAAAATTGCCTGCATGAAGTTTGCCGATCTCGGCCTCTCGGATGAATTGCTCCAGTCGGTGCTCGATGCCGGCTATGATGAGCCCACTCCGATCCAGGCGCAGGCAATTCCCGCTGTCCTGATGATGAAGGACATCATCGGCATCGCCCAGACCGGCACCGGCAAGACTGCCGGGTTCGTGCTGCCGATGATCGACATTCTGGCGCACGGCCGCCGCCGCGCGCTGATGCCGCGCTCGCTGATTCTCGAACCGACGCGCGAACTCGCCGCGCAGGTGGCCGAGAACTTCGAGAAGTACGGCAAGAACCACGACCTGAAGATGGCGCTGCTGATCGGTGGCGTGCAGATGGGTGACCAGGTCAAGGCGCTGCAGGACGGCGTCGACGTGCTGATCGCCACGCCTGGCCGCCTGATGGACCTGTTCGAACGCGGCAAGATCCTGCTCACCGGCTGCGATCTGCTCGTGATCGACGAGGCTGACCGCATGCTCGACATGGGCTTCATCCCCGATATCGAGAACATCTGCACCAAGCTGCCGACTCAGCGCCAGACGCTGCTGTTCTCGGCAACGATGCCGCCGCCGATCAAGAAGCTGGCCGACAAGTTCCTGTCGAACCCGAAGATGATCGAAGTGGCCCGCCCCGCGTCGACCAATACCAGCATCGCCCAGTTCAAGGTGAAGTGCACCACGCGCCAGAAGCGCGAAGTGCTGCGCCAGCTGCTGCGGACCGACAACGTCACCACCGCAATCGTCTTCGCCAACCGCAAGACCACGGTGCGCGAACTCGCCAAGTCGCTGCAGCGTCATGGCTTTGCCGCAGGGGAAATCCACGGCGACATGGACCAGAGCGCGCGCAACGCCGAACTGCAGAAGTTCAAGGACGGCGACATCTCGATCCTCTGCGCCTCGGACGTTGCCGCGCGCGGGCTTGATGTGAAGGGCGTGAGCCACGTCTTCAACTTCGACACGCCCTGGCACCCGGACGACTACGTCCACCGTATCGGCCGCACCGGTCGCGGCGGGGCGACGGGACGCGCCTTCACGCTGGTGGCGTCGGAAGATGCCGAGGCGATCGACAATGTCGAGAAGCTGCAGGGGACCAAGATCCCCGAGTTCAAGCTCGAGATCGCCGAGAAGGAAGAGCGCAAACCCCGCGAGACCGAGCGCCGCGAGGAAGAGCCGAAGCGCGAAAGCCGCCGCGAACGTCCCGCCCGCGAGGAACGCAAGCCCCGCGCCGAACGCGAACCGCGTGCAGAAGCCCGCCAGGAACGCGCTCCACGGCGCGAACAGCCCAGCTACCGCGACCACTCCGAACCGCCGTCAAAGCCGGGTGAGTGGAACGGACCGATTCCTGAATTTCTGGCGGTTTCGGCGCTTTAATCAGGCCCATCCGGCTCTGTTTGTGTCGAGCCCCTCGGCAAGCTCGGGATAAACTTCGAGCTATTGGCCCGAAGTCGAGACACTCGCGCTGAAACCGGTGTCTCGACTTCGCTCGACACGAACGGATGCTGGGCGATTGGGACAGGACGCCCCCCGATGAAGTCGTCGGCCCGGACTTGATCCGGGCCTTGGCTTTTCAGTTCAGGCACTGCGCCGGAAAACAGCCCAACCCCGTGTCAAGCACGGGGTGACGGAAGGAAGATCAAGTCAAGTCTACGGAATGGCCGCAAATGGGTGGAAAGCGGACATGCAGATGATAGGTTTAGTGCATGAACGAGACCATGCGTGCCCACGTCGCTGAGCTAAGAACTATGCAGTCTGAAGCGGCAGCAGATTGGCTGCTTCAGTACTATCCGGCTGGCGAAGCAATCGCCTTACTCGAACATATATCGTTGAGGAGAGAAGACTATCGCCGTCTTGCTAGGCACTATCTTGCTGGACCTGCTCACGCACATGATCGAGCATATCGGCTCTTTGCGCAACGCCTCGGCCTCAGGCATTTGATCCGTATCCTCGACGAAACGCCGCTTCGAAATAGCCGCAACGCCGGTCTGTTAGTATACCATCTCAGGCCTATGCTGAGAAATGCCAAGGACGCCGACGAGTTGCGCGAGGCTGCAGCGTTCGTTGACCGTCTAACGGCCCGTTGAACGACTGCAACTGGGCGAAGCCGGTCGTCCCACAACAGCGAGCGACAAAGCCAACGCTCTCAAGCCACCTTAACAAAGCTATCAATCACCCGCTTGCGCCCCGCGCTTTCGAAGTCGATCTCCAGCTTGTTGCCTTCCTGCTCGGCCACGGTGCCGTAGCCGAACTTTTCGTGGAAGACGCGCGCGCCGACGGCGATGTCGCCGCGCGGCTTGGCGGCGAAGCTGGCGGCGCTGCGGGTGGGTTCGGCGATGCGGCGGGGGGCGGGGTTGAAGGTCTGGGCGGCGGCGCGTTGCCAACCGGGGCCGCGTGAGGCGGCGCGATTGGCGTTTGCTTGGGCGACGTGGGCGAAGGGGTCTTCGCGTTCGCTCCAGTTGGCGCGCCACATCGATGCGCCGCCCGAGAGCGTGGTTTCCTCCTCGATGTGCTCGGCGGGCAGTTCGCCGATGAAGCGCGAGGGGATCGAGCTGGTCCACTGGCCGTAGATCTGGCGATTGGCGGCGTGGAGGATGGTGCAGCGCCTGCGGGCGCGGGTGATCGCGACGTAGGCGAGGCGGCGTTCCTCCTCAAGGCTGGCAAGGCCGCCTTCGTCGAGCGAGCGCTGCGAGGGGAACACACCTTCTTCCCAGCCCGGCAGGAACACGTTGTCGAACTCGAGGCCCTTGGCGGCGTGGATGGTCATGATCGTGACCTTGTCCTCGTCGGCAGTGTTCTCGTTGTCCATCACGAGGCTGACGTGTTCGAGGAAATCGCCCAGCGTCTCATACTCTTCCATCGCGCGGGCGAGTTCGGTGAGGTTTTCGAGGCGTCCGGCGGCCTCCGCGGTCTTTTCCGCCTGAAGTGCGGCGGTGTAGCCGCTTTCGTCGAGGATCGTGCGGGCGAGTTCGGCTGGCACCAGCTGCTTGGCTGCATCGCGCCAGCGCGCGAAATCGCGCATCAGCGCGGCGAGGGTGTTGCGCGCTCGGGCCGGCAGTTCGTCGGTATCGAGGATCTCCACCGAGGCCAGCGAGAGGGGGATGCCGCGCGCGCGCGCGTGGCGGTGGAGCTTTTCCAGCGTCTTGTCGCCAAGGCCGCGCTTGGGGGTGTTGTAGATCCGCTCGAACGCAAGGTCGTCCTGCGGGCTGGCGATCTGGCGCAGATAGGCCAGCGCGTCGCGGATTTCGGCGCGTTCATAGAAGCGGAAGCCGCCGACGATGCGATAGCCCATGCCGATCTGGATGAAGCGGTCCTCGATCGTGCGCGTCTGGAACTGCGCGCGCACGAGGATGGCTACGCGATCGAGCGGGGCGCCCTCACGCTCAAGCCGTTCGATGTCCTCGCCGATCCGCCGCGCTTCTTCCGGAGCGTCCCACACGCCGATCACGCGGACCTTGTCGCCGCCGTCAAACTCGGTCCACAGCGTCTTGCCGAGGCGTTCGGTGTTCTCCGCGATCAGGCCCGAGGCCGCGCCGAGGATGTGCGGGGTGGAGCGGTAATTCTGTTCGAGGCGGATCACCTTGGCGCCCGGAAAATCCTTTTCGAACCGCAGGATATTGGCGACTTCCGCGCCGCGCCAGGAATAGATCGACTGGTCATCGTCACCCACAACGCAGATGTTCTTGCGGTTCTGGGCGAGCAGGCGCAGCCACAGGTACTGCACCGCGTTGGTGTCCTGATATTCGTCCACCATCACGTACTTGAAGCGCTGCTGCCAAGATTCCAGCACGTCCCGCCCGCGCCGGAAGATGTTGAGCATGTGCATAAGCAGGTCGCCGAAATCGCAGGCGTTCAGCTCGCGCAAGCGGTTCTGGTAGAGCGCGTAGAAGCGCTGGCCCTTGCCATTGGCATAGGCCTCGTTCTCCAGCGCATCGAGATCGCCGGGGTTGAGGCCGCGGTTCTTCCACTTGTCGATCAGCCCGGCGAGCTGCTTTGCTGGCCAGCGCTTGTCGTCGACGCCTTCGGCCACGATCAGCTGCTTCAGGAGGCGCAACTGGTCGTCGGTGTCGATGATCGTGAAGTTGCTCTGCAGGCCGACAAGTTCGGCATGGCGACGCAGCATCTTGGCGGCAATGGCGTGGAACGTGCCGAGCCAAGGCATCCCTTCCACCGCCGGGCCGATCAGGTTGCCCACACGCTCGCGCATCTCGCGCGCGGCCTTGTTGGTGAAGGTGACGCAGAGGATCTCGCTCGGCCAGGCGAGCCGCTGGCGCAGCAGGTTGGCAAGGCGTGCGGTCAGCGCGGCGGTCTTGCCCGTGCCTGCGCCTGCCAGCATCAGCACCGGCCCTTCGGTCGTCGTCACCGCCTCGCGCTGGGGTGGGTTCAGGCCATCGAGCCACGCTTCGGCGGTGCCGGGATTCACGGAGAGTGGGGAGGACATGCGTGAACAGATAGGGACCAAACGCATTCGGGGCAATCGGCAAAGCCCGATCTACCAACGCTTTCGATTCGTCGCAGCGGGCCATGCGGATCATCGCAGGCCCGGGAACCGCCGCAGGTCCCGGCGCTTGGCGTTTTACTTCGGGTACAAGAATCAAAATCAGGAGAATCTGATGCGAAACCTTCTTGCCGCGAGCGCGCTGGCGCTTGCCGTCGCTTCGAGCCCTTCGTTCGTGGCCGCCCAGTCGACCTCCACGACAGCAACCGCAACCACGTCAGACACCACCGCTGCAACCACGGCGACCAGCACCTTCTCGCCGACGCCCGACCAGCAGCTTCAGATCGACGCATGGGCCGCCGAACAGAAGAGCAGGTATGCGGCATGGCCCTCCACGTACCAGGAGTACTTCTGGAGCCTCGATGCTGATCAGCAGAAGGGCTGGTGGGCGCTAACCGACGAGCAGAAGGCGCAGATCTATGCCATGACGCCGGAACAGCGCACGCAGGTCTGGCCCTCGATCGTGGCGCAGGTTTCCGGCAAGGCAGTGCCGTCATCCGGTGCGATGCCAGCCCAGCCCAATCCCGGCATGGGTACGCCCGCAACGCCAGCCACTCCCGCAGAGCCTGCAACGCCTCCCTCAGGCGGGATGAGCAGCATGGACAGCAGCACTACCGGCAACATGACCCCGCCGCCCGCATCGGCCATGAACAAGAAGTATCCGGTCTGCAGCAAGACTGTA
This sequence comes from Novosphingobium sp. FW305-C-30-35, assembly GCF_058783135.1. Classification (NCBI taxonomy): domain Bacteria; kingdom Pseudomonadati; phylum Pseudomonadota; class Alphaproteobacteria; order Sphingomonadales; family Sphingomonadaceae; genus Novosphingobium; species Novosphingobium sp. FW305-C-30-35. The sequence continues at coordinate 959,844 of NZ_JBYSYJ010000001.1, read as the reverse complement.
ACCGACAGCTGCCGCAATCGTGGCGGCATCTAAGGGCTACTGACGATCGTCGCGCAATGGGGCGTCGGGAAACCGGCGCCCCATTGCGTGTGCGCAGCGGTTGACCCGGATCGCTTGAGACGGAACAACCCGCCCCGCGTACGAGGGGAGAAGCGCCACGATGAATCCGATTCGCCAGCATGGTCGCGTTCTGACTGCCAGTCTGGTCGGGACGGCGGTAGAGTTCTACGACTTCTACATCTACGCCACGGCCGCGGCGCTGGTCATAGGGCCATTGTTCTTCCCCACCGAATCGGAGGCAGCACAGACGTTGCTGTCCTTCATGACCTTTGGCCTCGCGTTCTTTGCACGGCCGGTGGGCGCCATTGCCTTCGGCCACTTCGGCGACCGGATCGGGCGGAAGTCAACGCTGGTTGCCTCGCTGATGCTGATGGGCGGCTCGACCTTCCTGATCGCCTTTCTACCGACTTACGCGATGATCGGCTGGGTCGCACCTGCACTGCTGTGCTGCTTGCGCTTCGGCCAAGGCTTCGGCCTTGGCGGCGAGTGGGGCGGAGCCTCGCTGCTTGCAGTGGAAAACGCGCCGAAGGGGTGGGAAGCCCGCTTTGGCAGTGCGCCGCAGCTGGGCGCCCCACTGGGCTTTCTCTGTGCCAACGGGCTGTTCCTGTTGCTCGGCAAGGGGCTGTCGGATGCCGACTTCGCCGCCTGGGGATGGCGGGTGCCGTTCCTGGCGAGCGCGCTGCTGGTTGGTCTTGGCCTGTGGGTGCGCCTCAAGATCGGCGAAACACCTGCGTTCAAGGAAGCACTCGAGAAGGCAGAGCCGCCCAAGGTGCCGGTCGGTCTGCTGTTCCGCAATCATCTTGGCGCCGTGCTGGCGGGGATCGCGGGCGTGGTCGCGTGCTTTGCGATCTTCTACCTCGCGACGACTTTTGCGCTGTCCTTTGCCACGACCAGGCTCGGTTATGCCAAGCAGGAGTTTCTAGGGCTCCAGCTTGGCGCCAACAGCTTCCTTGCGCTCGGCATTCTGGTTGCGGGGTACTGGGCGGACAAGGCCTCGGCGCGGCTTGTCCTTGGCACCGGGGCGGCGCTGACGATCATCGTCGGCATGATGTTCGGCACCGGCCTTGGCGCGGCATCGCCTTGGGTGGTCTTCGCCACGCTGGCAAGCGCGCTGTTCGTGATGGGGCTGGCCTATGGACCGCTGGGCTCCTGGCTGCCGACGCTCTATCCGGTCGAAGTCCGCTACACCGGCATTTCGGTGGCGTTCAACATGGGCGGGATCATCGGTGGCGCATTGGCCCCGTTCGCGGCGGCGTGGCTCGCCGGCATAGGCGGCACGGCCTATGTCGGGCTGTTCCTGACGCTGGCTGGCGCGATGACTCTGGCAGGCGTGCAGTTCTCGCCCCGACGGGCGGATTAGGACTTCAACCGCATCAGCGTGATCAGCGCCTTGCCGACCTTGCGCTCGGCATCGACCTCGCACACGCGCACGTCGGGCACTTCCTTGGCAGCCGTTTCAAGGCAGATCCAGGTCGCCTCGCCGATCCAGCCAAGCCGGGTCAGCCGGTCGATCGCGACGGCACCTGCGCCGGTACCATAGGGCGGATCAAGCATGACGAGGTCGAGCGGCTGCTTCACCGGGCCGAGGCTGAGCACCGACGAGGCGCGCACGTCACATTGCGGGGCGCAGCGCAGGGCCGCGATGTTGGCGCGGATGGTGCGGATCGCGCCTGCGTCCTGCTCCACGAAGATCGCCGATGCCGCTCCGCGTGACAGCGCTTCGAGGCCGAGCGCGCCCGACCCTGCAAAGAGATCTGCGACGGTTAGGTCCTCGAAACTGCCGAGGCGGCTGGCCAGCATCGAGAACAAGGTCTCGCGCGTGCGGTCTGCAGTGGGGCGGGTAGTGTCACCCTCGGGCGCGCGCAGGGGCCGTCCGCGCCATTCTCCGGCTATAATTCTCATTTGGCTTTCAATGTCTTGCGGAAGCGTTCGACCATGACCTGCGGGATCTCCTCGACCGAGCCGCGTTGCAGGTCAGCCAGTTCAAACGGGCCATAGCTGGTGCGCAGCAGACGCGAAACTTCCAGGCCGAGATGTTCGAGCACGCGACGCACTTCGCGGTTCTTGCCTTCGGTCAGGGTCAGCTCGATCCACTTGTTGCGGTTGGCGCTGCGCTCAAGATTGGCGTTGATCGGGCCATAACGCACGCCGTCGATTTCGATGCCTTCCATAAGTTCTTCGAGCCGCGCCTGCGTGATGTCTCCGAAAGTGCGGGCGCGGTAGGTGCGGGGAATGCCGGTGGAGGGCAGTTCCAGCGCGCGCTTCAATTCGCCATCGTTGGTCATCAGCAGCAGCCCCTCGGTATTCACGTCGAGGCGGCCGACCGGCATGACGCGCGGCGCGTCCTTGGGCATGGCATTGCGCAAAGCGGTGTAGATCGTCGGGCGACCGGTGGGGTCGCGCTCGGCTGTGATGAGGCCTGCAGGCTTGTGGAAGCGAAACAGGCGCGGAGCAGCTATCGGGCCGACCATCTTGCCATCGACGCTCACCCCCTTGAGGCTGGTCAGCAGCGTGGCGGGCGTGGTCACGACCTCGTCGCCGATCTTGACGCGCCCTTCCTCGATCATGCGCTCCACCTCGCGGCGGCTGGCAATTCCTGCGCGGGCCAGCAGCTTGGCGATGCGATCGCCCTCGCGCTCGGAGCCATCGGCGTTCGGCGCGCGCTTGGCGGGAACGACCGGCTGCGACGTGCGCGGCGCACCGCTGCGCATGGAGAAAGGCTTCTTTTCAGTGGTACCGGGCCGAGGGCTGAACCGCTTCGGCCTGTCGCCACCGTTTCTTGGGGGAAAAGTCATGGGGCAGCCCTTACGCGAGAACGCCTCTTCCGTCACCCCTAGCGCCGCTGGAATTGGCCGCTAGTCTGCCAGCAACATTTGAGGGAGCGCAGTCGTCGATGAGCACCGAGGCCAGTGACCGGAACCTGTGGAACTCGGTGCGCCCCTATCTTGAGAAGGAATCGCTGGCCGCGTTCTTCCTCGGCGTGTCCTCGGGCTTCCCCTATGCGATGATCGGCGCGACGCTGACGACGCGTCTGGCGCAGGACGGGATCGACAAGAAGACGGTCACCGCCTTTACGCTCGCGTTTCTCGTCTACAACCTGAAGATCTTCTGGGCATGGCTGGTCGACGGCGTGCATTTGCCGCTGCTCGGGCGGCTGGGGCAGCGTGTATCATGGATGCTGCTCGCCGGATCGCTGGTCATGGCCGCAGTCGCCAACCTGGCGCTGGTCGATCCCTCGGCGGATCTTGGCGCGACGGTGCTGGCGGCCGTGCTGGTCGGCGTCGCGGGGGCGACTTTCGACATCGTGATCGACGCCTACCGCATCGAGACCTTGAAGCCCTACCAGCTCGGCACCGGCTCGGGCATGAGCCAGTATGGCTGGCGCATCGGCTCGGCAGGGGCAGGGGCGCTGGCGCTGTTCATGGCGGCGCGTTCCGGCTGGAGCGCGGCCTATCTCGCCTGTGCACTCTTCGCCCTGCCGGCCATGCTGACGGCGCTGATCCTGGGTGAACCCGAACGCCACCGCGAGCCCACCGCGCGCAAGGGCGTGGGCGAAGTCATTGCTTCGATCATCGGGCCGTTTGGCGAGTTCTTCCATCGGCACGGCGCCTGGCTGGTGCTGCTGTTCATCCTTGTTCACAAAGTGGGCGACACGCTGGCGAACCTCACCTTCCGGCTACTGTTCGACGATCTCGGCTTCACCAACGACGAAATCGCGATCTGGGACGTTGGCGTCGGCTTCTGGGCCTACCTGATCGGCGTGTTCATCGGCGGCGTGGCTTATGCGAAGATGGGCCTGAAGCGCTCGGTCCTGCTGGCGCTGGTGCTGATGGCGGTGTCGAATCTTTCCTTCGCGGCGCTTGCGGCGGCTGGCCATTCCAACCTGGGCATGGCCGGTGCGATCGGATTCGAGAACGTCGCCTCGGGCTATGGCGGCGTCGTTGTCGTCGCGTACTTCTCGGCGCTGTGCGACTTGCGCTACACGGCGGCCCAATATGCGCTGATCTCCGCTGCTGCGAGCATCGTCGGCCGCTTTGCCACCGGCACCACCGCAGGCGCTCTGATCGAGGGCATGGGCTACGTGAACTTCTACCTGCTTACCACGGTGCTGGCGCTGCCGGGCATCGTGCTGTTCTGGTGGATGAGCCGCAGCGGCCTTGTCGATGCGGCGATGGGCACGGCGGGCGAGGAGGGATCTGACGCCGATCCTTTCGCCTGATCAGTCCGGAATCTCGTCGTTCAGCCGCAGCACTTCGCCCGCGAGATAGAGCGAACCGACGATCAGCACGTCACCCTCGGGTGGCAAGGCCGCCAGCGCTTCAGGCACGGTGGCAAAACTGCCGACGGGCAGGCTGGTGAACGGCGCGAAGTCCGCAGGCTTGTGCGCATCGTGCCCGGGGGCCGGTACGACGGAGATTGACAGGGCGCGGTCCGCCAGCGGCGCGAGTATCGCCGAGGGGTCCTTGTTGGCCAGCATGCCCATGATCAGGTGCACCGGTGGCTGGCCTTCAAGATGCCGCGCAATGGCACGCCCCGCATCGGGATTGTGCCCACCGTCGAGCCAGACGGTGCGCCTGCCTGCCAGATCTGTCAGCGGCCCCGCGCCCAGACGCTGCAAGCGCGCAGGCCACCGCGCATCGACGATGCCCTTGCCGAGCGCGCCCAGCGTCACCTGCACGGCATGCTGGTGCCGGATCATTGCGACGGCCAGTGCCGCATTCTCTGCCTGGTGCGTCCCGGGCAGGGCGGGGAGGGGCAGCGGCAACTCGCCACGCTCGTCGCGATAGAGGATCGAGCTGGCAATCTCGGCATCCCAGTCGCGCCCACGCATGATCAACGGCGCACCGATTCGAGCCGCCGTCTCGGCCACCGAATCGGCGGCGACTTGGCTATAGGCCATCGTCACGAGCGGCACGCCGGGCTTCGCGATGCTGGCCTTTTCGAACGCGATCCGGGCAAGCGGATCGGTCGGCACGCCCTCTTCGGTCGCGAGCAGGAACGCTTCATGGTCCATGCCCAGCGTTGCAATCCCGCAGACCGCAGCGGTCGGCATCACGTTGGTGGCATCGAGCCTGCCGCCAAGCCCGGTTTCGATCACGCAGGCGTCCGCAGGCGTGCGCGCATAGGCCAGGAAAGTGGCGACCGTGGTCACCTCGAAGAAGCTCGGCTCAAGCCCTTCGCCCGCGTCCAGCACTTCCTTGAGCAGCGCGGCGAGCAGATCGTCCTCGATCAGCTTGCCGGCGATGCGGATGCGTTCGTTGTAGCGGACCAGATGCGGCTTCGTGGCGGAGTGAACCGTCAGCCCTTCGGCCTCGAGGATGGTGCGCAGGTAGGTGCAGGTCGATCCCTTGCCGTTGGTCCCGGCGACATGGAATACCGGCGGCAGGCGGTCCTGCGGATTGCCCAGGCGCGCGCAGAGTTCGCGCACGGTATCGAGGCCAAGCCGCCCCGACGGCAGCGACAGTGCGCCAAGGCGGTCAAGCTGCGCCTGCACCGCCGGGTTCTCGGAGATCGCGAAGTCCTTCATGCGAAGCCCCTCCCGCAGGCGGGAGGGGTTTGGGGTGGGCAGAGGCAGGCGCAGGCGTTGGTGCAGCCCACCCCCGACCCCTCCCGCTTGCGGGAGGGGAGAAGACTCACGCCACCGCCTTGCCCGCCATCAGGTAATCGATCACCTGCGCCAGCGTCACCTTCAGGTCGCGGCGGTGGGTGACCATGTCGACCATGCCGTGGGCGTGGAGGTATTCGGCGCGCTGGAAGCCTTCGGGCAGCTTCTCGCGGATCGTGTCCTGGATGACGCGCTGTCCGGCAAAGCCGATGAGCGCACCGGGTTCGGCAATCTGCACGTCGCCCAGCATCGCGTAGGACGCGGTCACGCCGCCGGTGGTCGGATCGGTCAGCACCACGATATAGGGCAGGCCTGCCGCACGCAGGCGGGCGATGGCCACGGTCGAACGCGGCATTTGCATCAGGCTGAGGATGCCCTCCTGCATGCGCGCGCCGCCTGCTGCGGTTACGGCCACGTAGGGGCATTTCTCTTTGATCGCGCGCTCGCATCCGGCGACGAAGGCATTGCCCACGGCCATGCCCATCGAGCCGCCCATGAACGCGAATTCCTGCACGCCGACTACGGCCTTCTGCCCCTCGATCCGGCCGAAGGCGTTGGTCAGCGCATCGGCATGGGGATTGGCGGCGCGGGCGGCCTTCAGGCGATCGACGTACTTCTTGCTGTCGCGGAACTTGAGCGGGTCTTCCTTGACCTTGGGCGCGGGCAGCAGCTCGTAGCCAGCGTCGAGCAACTGGTCGAACCGTGCGTCGGCACCAATGCGGCCGTGGTGGTCGCAATAGGAGCAGACCGAGAGGTTGTCCTCATAGTCCTTCGTGAACAGCATTTCGCTGCACGAAGGGCACTTGATCCACAGGTTGTCCGGCGTGTCCCGCTTCGGCGTGAAGGGAAGCGCGTTGCGGACCTTGTTGAGCCAGCTCATACGAGTTCCTTGCGGGCAGAGTGGACGGCGGCGGCAAGCGCAGCGGTGAGTTCCTTCACCGGGCCAGCGGCATCCGCACCATGCTTGGCGACGAGATCGATGAAGGCCGATCCGACGACAACGCCATCGGCAACCTTGGCAATGGCCCCGGCCTGTTCGGGCGTGCGCACGCCGAAGCCGACGGCAACCGGAATCGTCGCCGAAGCCTTGATCCGCGCCACGGCCTCTTCGATGGACGATTGCGCAGCCTGCTGCATCCCGGTGATCCCGGCGACCGAGACGTAGTAGAGAAAGCCGGACGAACCTTCGAGCACGGCGGGCAGCCGCGCATGGTCGGTTGTCGGCGTGGCGAGGCGGATCAGTGAAACGCCGGCCGCGCGCAGGGCAGGGCCAAGTTCGGCGTCTTCCTCTGGCGGAATGTCAACGCAGATCACGCCATCGACGCCCGCCTTGACGCATTCGGCGGCGAACCAGTCGGCCCCACGGATGGTCATCGGATTGGCATAGCCCATCAGCACCAGCGGCACTTCCGGATGACGCGCGCGGAATTCGGTGGCGATGCGCAGGATATCGGCCGTCTTGGTGCCAGCGCCGAGCGAACGCAGATTGGCCAGCTGGATCGCCGGCCCATCGGCCATCGGATCGGTGAAGGGCATGCCCAGTTCGATCACGTCCGCGCCCCCTTCGACGAGAGCGTCGAGGATGGAAGCAGTGGCGTCAGGCGTCGGATCGCCGCCCGTGACGAAAGTGACGAGGGCGGGACGGCCCTTGGCGAAGGCGTTGGAGAGGCGAGTCACAACGAAACTCCCAGATGCTCCGCCACGGAAAAGATGTCCTTGTCGCCGCGACCGCACAGGTTGGCGAGGATGATCTGGTCCTTGTCCATCGTCGGCGCGAGCTTCTTGACGGCGGCGATGGCATGGGCGGGTTCCAGCGCGGGGATGATGCCTTCGGTGCGGCAGAGCAGCTGGAAGGCGTCCAGGGCTTCCTTGTCGGTCACCGAGGTATAATCGACGCGGCCAATTTCCTTGAGCCATGAATGCTCGGGCCCGATGCCGGGATAGTCGAGCCCGGCGCTGATCGAGTGGCCTTCGGTGATTTGGCCGTCCTCGTCCTGCAGCAGGTATGTCTTGTTGCCGTGGAGGATGCCGGGGCGTCCGCCTGCAAGGCTGGCGGCATGCTCCTTGTCCAGCCCATGGCCGGCTGCTTCCACGCCGAGCATCTTGACGCTGGCATCATCGAGGAACGGGTGGAAAAGGCCGATGGCGTTCGAACCGCCGCCGATGGCCGCGACCAGCACGTCAGGCAGGCGGCCAGTGCGGGCGAGCATCTGCGCGCGCGCTTCTTTGCCGATCACGCTCTGGAAATCGCGGACCAGTTCAGGGTAGGGGTGCGGGCCAGCAGCAGTGCCGATGATGTAGAACGTGTTGTGCACGTTCGCGACCCAATCGCGCAGCGCCTCGTTCATCGCATCCTTCAGCGTGCCAGCACCGGCCGTGACGGGCACGACTTCGGCGCCCAGCAGCTTCATGCGGAACACGTTGGGTTTCTGCCGCTCCACGTCGGTTGCGCCCATGAAGATCACGCAAGGCAGGCCAAAGCGCGCGCAGACCGTGGCAGTGGCGACGCCGTGCTGGCCCGCGCCGGTCTCGGCGATGATCCGCGTCTTGCCCATGCGCATGGCGAGCAGAATCTGGCCGATGCAGTTGTTGATCTTGTGCGCGCCGGTGTGGTTCAGCTCGTCGCGCTTGAACCAGACTTGCGCACCGCCCAACTCTTCGGTCAGCCGTGGCGCGAAGTAGAGCGGGCTCGGTCTGCCAACATAGTGTTCGAGCAGATCGTCGAACTCGGCCTGGAACGCCGGGTCGGCCTTGGCCTTGCGATATTCCTGCTCGAGATCGAGGATCAGCGGCATCAGCGTTTCGGCAACGTAGCGGCCACCGAACTGGCCGAAGTGGCCGCGTTCGTCGGGCTGGTTGCGGAAGCTGTTGGGAGTCTGCGCGTTCATGGGCTCGCGCTTGGCAGAGCCTTTGCGGAAAGTCCAGAATTGCAATGCCTGCACCTTTGGGGCAGGGGCAGTGCAAGGATAACATGCTGCATTGCGGCAACCTGCACGATCCGTTCATGTGCGGGCAATCTTGATCAGACTAGGGCGTCCTTGCAACGTCGTGAAGGCGGCTCCGAAAGGGGTCGCCTTTTGGCGTTATAATAATGGCCAAGTAAATCTCAAATGTAACAAAATTGTTAGTGTGCCGAATGTTGCACCTTTGTCACACGCTTGATGGTTTTGATTTTGTTGTGACTTTTATCATTGTCACCAAATTGGTCGATATCTACCTGCCGCCTTGCCACCTTCACAGAAGGGGCCAAAAAGTCAGGAGTAAAATCTATGCGTCTGGTTCTTATCTCTCTCGCCGCCTCGCTTGTTGCGGCTACCCCCGCGATGGCTTCGGGCGGTTACGTCGGCGTTGGCGTCACGCACGACAACATTGCTTCGTCGGCTGACTCGGAAGGCCTCGGGATCAATGGTCTCGGCGGTACTGTCTTCGCAGGTTACAACTTCGATCTGTCGAGCAAGGCATATGCAGGTTTCGAAGCCAACTTCGACCTCGCTTCGGCCAAGGTCGGCGACGATTCCGACGCCATCGAAGCCGATCACGCATTCGGCGCCTCGGCTCTTGTCGGCTTTCGTCCGAGCGATTCGACCGCAGTTTATGGCCGCGTTGGCTACCAGCGTGCGCGCCTGACGGTTGTCAGTGACGGTGACGAATTCTCGGATTCGGCTGACGGCCTGCGTCTCGGCCTCGGTGTCAAGACCGACCTGTCCGAGAAGCTCGCTCTGCGTCTGGAATACAACCACACGCACTATTACGGTGAAGACGGCGAGGATGGCCTGAACAACAACCAGGCAGTCGTGTCGCTGGTTTACGGCTTCTGATGCACTGCTCCCGTCAGGGAGCGGCAGCAATGAAAGACGGGCGGCCTCGAAAGAGGTCGCCCGTTTTCGTTTGGGCGATCAGCACAAGGGCGTCGCTATCACTCCGCTCTTGGAGGCGGGAGGGGGTGTGCTTGCGACGTGTCGGCTTTCAGCAGAGAATCAGGCGGTTCGTGCGTTGAAGCAGAAGGTGCGAATGCGGTCGGCATCCTTGACGCCCGGAGCGCTCTCTACGCCAGACGACACATCGACCAGCGACGTGCCGGTGCCGCGCACGGCTTCTGCCACGTTCGCGGGCGAAAGCCCCCCGGCAAGCCCCCATGGCAGCGGCCCCTTGTAGGCACGCAGCAGGTCCCAATCGAACGCAAGGCCAAGGCCACCGGGTAGCGCCGCGCCCTTCGGCGTCTTGGCATCGAACAGGATGAAATCGGCAACCCCGGCATAGGCATCGCCCTTGGCCACGTCGCCCGGGCCTGCCACCGAAATCACCTTCCACACCGGCTTGCCGAAACGGGTGCGAATTGCCGCCGCCCGCGCCGGGTCTTCCTTGCCGTGCAGTTGGATTGCGTCGAGCCGGGCCGCGGCCACGGCATCGCCCAGAGCTGCATCATCGGCATCGACGAACACGCCGACGCGGGTCAACCGGCCTTCGGCTTGCATGGCCAGGGCCTGAGCATCGGCCAGCGCAAGAAAGCGCGGGGAGGGCGGGAAGAAGTTGAACCCGACATGGCTTGCCCGCGCCTCGATCGTGGCGGAAAGCGCGTCGCGGGTGGTCACCCCGCAGATCTTGATGGACGGTCCAGGCATGAGCGGCGCGTTAGGAGAGGCGCGCCGCCCATGTCAATCAGGCCTCAGGGCGCCAGTTCGTAGCTGACGTTGACGGTCACGGCCATTTCAAGCTCGCCTGCGGCCACTGGCGAAGCGCTTTGCACCATGGCCTTTTCTGCCCGGGCGAACATCACGGGCGGCTGCGGCGGCGCCCAGCCACCGTTTTCGCTGATCGAGAGCACGCGCACAACGCGCAGCCCTGCGGCCCTGGCATAGAGATCGGCCCGCGCCCGCGCCTTCTTCATGGCTTCGAGCCGCGCCTCGTCGAGTGCACCATCGGGGCTGTCGATCTGGAAGGTGGGGCCGTTGACCTGGTTGGCACCGGCCGAAACCAGCGTATCGATGACTTTGCCGTACTGGTCGAGCTTGCGCTGGCGGACCGAGACCTGGTTGGTCGCCTGATAGCCGATGATGACCGGATCCTGCTGTTCGAAGGAGCCGTCGGGCAGGCGCTTGGGCTGGCCGTAGACCGGGTTCACCGAGAGGTTGCTGGTCTGGATGTCGCGCTCGGCGATGCCCGCTTTCTTCAGGGCGGCGATGACAGCGGTCATCCGCTGCGCATTCTCGGTCAGCGCTTCGCCCGCTGTCTTGCCCTGCGTGGTGACGCCGGCGTTGAACACGGCGAGGTCAGGTGTGCGGGCGGATTTGCCCTCTGCCGAGATGTTGAGCAGGGTGTTTCCAGCGGCGACGACGGGCCCGGACGAGACGGCCTGCGCGTGCGCACTCTGCGCAAGGCCTGCGCCGGCGGCGAGCGCGACCAGCGGCAACGTGGCAAGAACGGTAGCGGATTTGAAGAGCTTCACGGGGCTTGTCTCCTGTTGGTTGCGACAAGATTTGTCCAATCCAACTGTCGCCCACCTGAATTGGTGCCCGGTTAAACGTACCAACCCGCATTAATCCTTCTTTATCAGTCCCTGTTTTTTCCGCAAATCACTCAGCGAAAAGTGCTTTCTCCAGCACGACCATGCGGAACGGCACGGCCTCGCCATTGGGGAACGGCCGCGTCTCGCCGCTGCGCGCGTACCCGCGGCGTTCGTACCAGGCGATCAGTTCGGGCCGCGCGTCGATGACGGTCATTTCCATGAGCCGCGCGCCGAACACTTCGCTTGCCATATCCTCGGCATCGGCAATCAGTGCGCGGCCCAGGCCCTCGGCCTGCAGGTCGGGATCGACGCAAAGCATGCCGAGATAGGCGCGGTCCCGGCCCACATCGGTGATCGTCACCGTGCCTGCCAGCGCTCCGTCGATCTCGGCGAGCAGCACCCTCGATGCTGTCGAGGCTATGGTCTCTGCCAGTTCCGCGTCGCTCGTGCGTTCATCGTCGAGCAGGTCGGCTTCGTGCGTCCAACCGCGCTTGGCGGTGTCACCGCGATAGGCTTTCTCGACCAGCGCCCGCAGCGCTGGCACGTCCCCAGCCTTGGCCAACCGGAATCGGATCATGGGGTCAGAGCGTCGCCTCGATCGCGCGCGCAGCGGCGACCGGGTCTTCCGCGCGGCTGATCGGGCGGCCGATCACCAGCACGCTGGCGCCCGCATCGCGTGCGGCGCGAGGGGTGACGGCGCGCTTCTGGTCGCCCAGCTTGCCGTCGGCAGGGCGCAGGCCCGGCACCACGAAATAACCGTTCTTCCAGCGCTTGTGGATCGCTCCGACCTCATGCCCCGAACAGACGATGCCATCGAGCCCGGCTTCCTGGGCGAGGTCGGCAAGGCGAAGCGCCTGGTCATGGGCCGAGCCGCCAACGCCCATCGCCGCCATGTCGCTGTCGTCCAGGCTGGTCAGCACTGTCACGGCGACGACCTTGGTATGCTCCCCTGCCGCCGCCTTGGCATCCTCCATCATCGCGCGGCCACCGCCGGCATGGATCGTCACGATCGCCGGTTCGAGCACATGGATCGACTGCATCGCGCCCGCCACCGTGTTCGGGATGTCGTGCAGTTTCAGGTCGAGGAAGATGGGCAGACCCACCTTGGCCACCTCGTGCACGCCATGATGACCGTGTGCACAGAAGAACTCGAGCCCCAGCTTCAGCCCGCCGACGTGGCCCTTGACCTTCTTGGCAAGCGCGATGGCGGCGTCGAGCCGGGGCAGGTCGAGGGCAAGGTAGATCGGGTTGCTCACGGGGTCTCGCTCTTGAGTGTATCCGCGTCACGCGCGGTTTCGAGATTGGTCGACGACAGCGAAGGCGCGGCCTTGGCGCCAAGCGATGCCTCGAGGTTGGCAATGCGCCGCGTCAGCCGCCAGCGCGTCGTCCGGTACAGCAGCCAGGTCGGGACGAGACCGAGCAGGAAAGCAAGGATCACCAGCGCGGGCAGGCGGGTCTCCAGCAGCAGGCCTTCCCAGATGCGGACCTCGACCGGTTGCCAGTTGGCTGCGGTGAACGCAGCCAGCACGCCAACGACGAGTACCCAGAAAATCGTGCGCAGCATCCTCATGCCTTTCGCTCCGTGAGCCACCCGTCCTGCTCCGATGATTAGGACAGGTTAAGTCTCTTGGCGAGTCCCGGCAGGAAGGAGCTCAGGCTTCCCCGAACACCCGCGCGAAGATCGTGTCGATGGCCTTGAAGTGGTAATCGAGGTTGAACTTCTCCTCGATCTGCTCCGCGCTCAGCACCGCAGCGACCTCAGGGTCCGCCTTGAGCAGTTCCATCAGCGAAAGCTGGCCGTCCGATTCCCACACCTTCATCGCATTGCGCTGCACCAGACGGTAAGAAGCGTCGCGTTCTAACCCGGCCTGGGTCAGCGCCAGCAGCACGCGCTGCGAGTGGACAAGGCCGCCCATCTTGTCGAGATTCTTCTGCATCCGCTCGGGGTAGATCACGAGCTTGTCGACCACCGAGGTCAGGCGGGCGAGTGCGAAATCGAGCGTGATCGTCGCGTCCGGGCCGATGAAGCGCTCGACCGAGGAGTGCGAGATGTCACGCTCGTGCCACAGTGCCACGTTCTCCAGCGCCGGGGTGACGGCCGAGCGGACCATGCGGGCAAGGCCTGTGAGGTTCTCGGTCAGCACCGGGTTGCGCTTGTGCGGCATCGCCGACGAGCCCTTCTGGCCGGGCGAGAAGTATTCCTCCGCCTCGAGCACTTCGGTACGCTGCAGGTGGCGGATTTCCACGGCAAGGCGTTCGATCGACGAGGCGATGACGCCCAGCGTCGCAAAGAACATCGCATGACGATCGCGCGGGATCACCTGCGTCGAAACCGGCTCGACCGCAAGGCCGAGCTTATCGGCGACGTATTCCTCGACCGAGGGATCGATGTTGGCGAACGTGCCGACCGCGCCCGAGATTGCGCAAGTCGCGACTTCCGCCCGCGCGGCGACAAGGCGCGCGCGGCAGCGGGTGAACTCGGCATAGGCTTCGGCGAGCTTCTTGCCGAAGGTGGTCGGCTCGGCATGGATGCCGTGGCTGCGGCCGATGGTCGGGGTGTACTTGTGTTCGAACGCGCGGCGCTTGATCGCCTCGAGCAGGGCGTCCAGATCGGCCAGCAGCAGGTCCGAGGCGCGGGCGAGCTGCACGCTCAGCGTGGTGTCGAGCACGTCCGAGCTGGTCATGCCCTGGTGCATGAAGCGGGCTTCGGGGCCGACCTGCTGCGCCACCCAGTCAAGAAAGGCGATGACGTCGTGCTTGGTCACGGCCTCGATCGCGTCGATCGCGGCGACGTCGATGGCGGGGTTGGTCGCCCACCAGTCCCACAGTGCCTTGGCGCCCGAAGGCGGCACCACGCCCAGTTCGCCCAGCTTTTCGGTGGCGTGCGCTTCGATCTCGAACCAGATGCGGTAGCGGGCTTCCGGCTCCCAGATCGCGGTCATTGCGGGGCGGGCGTAACGGGGGACCATGTTCGACTCCGTGAATCTTGGCGCGGCAGGCTTCGCCGGGGCCGCTAGGGGCAAGGGGGCCGGAACGCAAGGGGCGAGGCGTCAAATCGGCCCGATCCGCTCCAGCATCCGGGCAATCACCCGGTCTGCTCCATGCGGGGTGAGGTGGGTGTCGTCAAAGTAGAGCGCTTTGCCGTGCTGCACGATGTCGCAGGCCTGCGGCCCGCACAGCACCTCTTGCGGATCGAAGAATCTGACGCCCGGGTGCGTTGCGGCGTAGCGCGAAAGCAGGGGGTTGATCCGGTACCCTTCCGCATCTTCGCGCGGCAAATGCTGCGGGCAGCGCGCGTTCACGAAGGCCAGGCACCGCATGTACCCGCCAACCATCTCGGGGCCCGCAGAAGCAGCGGTCGGCACGCTGCCGATGATCACGATTCGCGTTGCTGCAGGCAGGCTGGCCCGCAGCTGGTCTAGCGCTGCCTCGAGGCGGGGCCATCCGTCCCTTGAAGCGCGACCGAAGCGATGAAAATCCGAAGGGTCGAACAGCGCGCGGTCCCACCGATTCGCGATTATCACCACGGGAATAGCCCGCTGGCGCACCAGGCCGGCCAGAGCTGTGTAATGCTCGACGCAAGCCGAAGCCTCGCTGGATGCATAGCTGTAGTTGGTCACGCCCGGCAGGGAGAAACAGCCTGCCTGGGTCAACATTGCCCCTTCGCCCGCGCGTGCCGCCAGTACGTGAACATATTGGCGGGCATGGCTGTCGCCGAACAGGATGTATGGAACAGGCACCCCTGCAGGAGGCATGTGTTCGACCGGCTGGGGCAATGCAGCCGGATAGGCCAGCAGGGCATTGCGCCGGGCAGCGCTGGCCGGTTCCAGTTTCCCGAAAGCGCCAGCGGCACCAATGCCGAGGCAAAGCGCCAACCCGGCAATGCAGAACGCGGCCAGCGCCTTGCGTGAAGCCAGCATCCGACGCTCGCGCACCGGACGCTCGACAAGGTGCAGCGATCCGAACCCCAGCAGGACCGAAAAGGCGACCGCAGCTGCCGTCAGCCAGATCGGCGGCGTCCCCAGCCATTGATAGCGCGCAAATGCCAGAAGCGGATTGTGCCAGAGATAGAGGCCGTAGGAGGCACTGCCGATCGCCACCAGCGGGCGGAGAGACAGCATGCTGCCGACAGCATTGTCCGGCCGCGCATGGCGGAGGAGGAGTGCGGTGCCCAGAACGGGCAGCATCAGCCGCCAGTCCGGTGCGCTCGCCGCCTCGACGAAGGCTAGCCCCGCCAGAATCAGTGACAGTCCGGAAAGGGCCAGCCACGGGTTGGTCCGACCTTGCGGCAAGGCCATGCAGAATGCACCGAGCAGAAGTTCCCATGCGCGCGTCGGCAGATAATAGAAGGCGATCGTCTGGTGGCTGCCCGCAAGGGCGAGGCAACCGGTCAGCGATACGGCCGCCGCCCCGGCAAACCAGGGATGCAGGCGCCTTTGGCCTGCCCACCACAGCAGCATCACCAGCGCGGGAAACAGGATGTAGAACTGCTCTTCGACCGACAGGCTCCAGGTGTGGAGCAGGGGCTCGAACCCCTCGTCATCGTCGAAGTAGCCCGAGCCCCGAGCGAACATCATGTTCGAGGCGAAGACTGCGCTCGCTCCCATCCCTTTGGCGAACCGGCGAAAATCATCGGGGATCATCACCAGCCACGCGCACAGCAGACTGGCGAGAAGCATCGGAATCAGCGCTGGAAGGATGCGGCGGGCGCGGCGTTCATAGAAGTCTGCAAGGCTGAAGCGCCCTTGCTTCAGATCGGACAGGATCACGCCGGAGATCAGGTAGCCGCTGATCACGAAGAACACGTCGACGCCCACGAAGCCGCCGCCGAATCCCGGCGTGCCGGCATGGAACAGCACCACCGGAATCACGGCAAGCGCTCTCAGCCCTTCGATTTCACGCCTGTATTGCAAAACTGCCCGCCCAACCGTCCTGAGGACCACGATGGCCAAACCCGGCCGATCACGCAATTCCTGTTACGCTGCCGGTGTCGTGGTGCCGGTGTCGTAGTGGAGGTGTCGTGGTGAAGATTGCCGGACCCGTCGCCATGGCCATTGCACGAGATTGCATCGACGGCGGCCGCGCTATATCCGCGTCAGCGCATATTGCACGGAGAATGCACATGGCTCGCAAGGTTCTGGTCCTCGTCGCACTTGGCTGTTCACTGGCCCTCGCGGCCTGCAACACCGTCCAGGGCATCGGTCGCGACATCGAATCGGTCGGCAAGGCAGGCGAGAAGGCGATCTGATCCGCTAGATCAGGCCCTGTGCCTTGAGCGAGGTATAGCCTTCGCGCCCGATGACGATGTGGTCGTGCACGGTCATGCCCATAAGGCGCGCGGCTTCCGTGATCTTCTGCGTAACCTGAATGTCGGCCCGGCTGGGTTTGGGGCTACCCGAAGGGTGGTTGTGGACGAGGATCATCGCGGCCGCCCCCACGTCGAGCCCCTTCTTTACCACCTCGCGTGTATAGATCGGACTTTCGTCGAGCGTGCCATCGCCGACCAGATGGTCGAGTATCAGCATGTTCTGGGTGTTGAGATAGAGCACCCGCACCCGCTCCACGTTGAGATGGGCCATGTCGATGTGCAGGTAATCGAGGAGAGCCTGCCAGTTCGAAAGCACCGGCTGTTCGCGGACGACCGTCCTCGCCAACCTGCGTGCGGCAAGCGCGACGATCCGCAGCGCGGCCGCGCTGGTCTCGCCCATATTGGGATGCAGCGCCAAGGCTTGTGGATCGGCGGTGAGCACGCCTGCCAGACTGCCGAAACGCTGGATCAGCGAACGTGCGATCGGCTTGGTGTCGATCCTCGGCCGCCCCACCATCAGCAGGTATTCGATCACCTCGTGGTCGGCGAGGGCGTCCTCCCCGCCGCTCATCAGACGCTTGCGCAGACGCGCGCGATGGCCGCTGGCATCGCCGCCATCGAAGCTTGTCTTGCTGCCGCTTTCGCCGTTCCGTTCAGGAAAGAGTCCGGTTTGATCCGTCATTGATCCTATCCGGGCACCACTTCGGCGCTCAAGTGTTCGCCAATCGGTACAAACAGTTCGTACACGCAAGATGTAGATGCCGTGCATTGCCCAAGCGGTGGGAGTGCGCAAGAAGGGGGCAGATGGCAGATAGTTTCGAATTGGCGGAACCGGATGCGCCGCCAGACCCTGCGCGTTCGCGAAAGGGGCTTCGGCGCGTCAGCGTGTCTGTGCTTGTCCTTGCCGTGGCAGGTCTTGGGGGGCTGTGGATTGCCCGCAATTCGATCGCTGACCGCATCATTGTCGGCCAGCTCAAATCCTACGGTTTGCCCGCGACTTATGAGATAGAAAGCATCGGTCCTGGCAGGCAGGTTCTCCGCAACGTGGTTGTAGGGGATCCCCGCCGCCCGGATCTCACGATAGAGCGGGTCGAGGTGGGTATCCGCTACGGCCTTGGTGCGCCCTATCTCGGTTCGGTCAAGCTGGTCGCCCCGCGTCTTTATGGCCAGTACCGGGATGGCAGGGTCAGTTTTGGCTCGCTCGACAAGGTGATCTACGCGCCCAAGACCGACAGCCAGCCTTTCGCGCTGCCCAGGCTCGACCTGCAGGTCCGGGACGGTCGCGGCCTGATCCTCACCGATTCGGGGAAGATCGGCCTTTCGGTGGAAGGCAAGGGCGGCTTGCAGAACGGCTTTGCCGGGACACTGGCTGCGGTCGCGCCGTCGCTGATGGGGGGCGGCTGCAAGGCGGACGGCGCTCGCTTTGTCGGCAGAATCGCGGTGCGCGAGGAGCGCCCATCGCTGACCGGGCCGCTCCGGCTGGATCGCATTGCGTGCGACAGCGGTGCGAGGAGTGGGCCACTGGTGGCGGATCTTGATGCACGGGCCGACAAGGGTTTTGCAGGAATCGCCGGTGCCGCCACGGTGCGCGGCAACAAGCTGGTCGTCCCCGGCCTCTCTGCCGAAACGCTGGCGCTTGATACGCGCCTCGCTTTCCGTGATGGCGCATTGACCGGTCGGGTCGATGCCAATGCTGGCGGGGTCAGCAGCGGCGGCGTTCGCTTTGGCCTGCTCGGGCTGGAAGGTTCGGTCCGCACCCGCGAGGCTTTCCGCAAGGCAGAATTCCGCGGAACGATCGACGGGCAGGGCCTGCGGCAGGGGGCGGCACTCGACAACGCCCTGGCCTCGGGTGAGCGGAGTGCCAGCGGCACGCTCCTCGCCCCGATGCTCGCCCAACTGCGCGCCAGCCTCAAGCGCGAGGAACGTGGCAGCCGCCTCGGCGGCGAGATCGCGCTGCGCCGCAATGGCGAGGCGATTTCGGTGGTGATTCCGCAGGCACGGCTGACCGGCGGCACCGGGCAGACGCTGCTCACGCTTTCGCGCTTTCAGATGGCCAGCGGCACCAAGGGCGGGCCACCGCTGCTGGCGGGCAGTTTTGCAACCGGTGGCGCGGGTCTGCCGCGAATCGTCGGACGGATGGAGCGCGGGCGGGCCGGGCAGGCGCTGTTCCGTCTGACCATGGCGCCGTGGCGCGCGGCCGGTGGGTCGCTGGCAATCCCCGAAATGATGGTTGCCCAGATCGCCGACGGATCGCTGGGCTTTTCAGGAACCACGCAACTGTCCGGCGCAATTCCGGGCGGTTCGGTGCAGAACCTCGTGCTCCCCGTCAGCGGTGCCTACGGTGCGCGGGGCGAACTTGCACTCTGGCGCCACTGCGTCACCGCCCGGTTCGACCGGTTGGAACTCGGCCAGATGGCGGTGGATGGAAACGCCCTCCAGCTCTGCCCACCCGGTGGCAGCGCGATCGTCCGCAACGGGGCAAGGGGGCTGCAGGTGGCGGCCGGCACGCCCGGACTCGACCTCACCGGCAAGCTTGCTGACACGCAACTTGCCCTGCGCACCGGCGCTGTTGGATTTGCCTGGCCGGGCGTGCTCAAGGCGTCGGCCGTGGATGTCACGCTGGGCCCGCCTGCTACCGCAACGCACCTCACAGTTGCCAATCTGGACGCGAGAGTTGGGGGAGAGTTGGGGGGGAGTTACGGGGGAGTTGGAGCCACGCTCGCAGCCGTCCCGCTCGATATCTCCAATGCCTCAGGGCAGTGGCGCTATGTCGATGAAAAGCTTGTGCTTTCCGGCACCGAGTTTGACCTCACCGACCGCCTGGACCCAGCGCGGTTCGAAAGGCTCCATGCCACGGGCGCGACGCTCACGCTGGCGGATAATCGCATTACGGCCAATGCCTTGCTGCGCGAAGCAAAGACCTCGCGCGAGGTTGGAGCGGTGAAGGTGCGCCATGATCTCGCAACCGCCAGCGGCCACGCCGACATCAGCGTCGACAACCTCGTCTTCGACAAGGGCTTCCAGCCTGCGCAACTGACCCGCCTTGCCCTCGGCGTGGTCGCCAATGTCAACGGCAAGGTGACCGGCGACGGGGTCATCGACTGGAATGCGCGCGGGGTGACAAGTTCCGGCACGTTCGGCACCGAAAACCTTGATCTTGCAGCAGCTTTCGGTCCGGTGAAGGGCCTGAAGGGCAAGCTTGTGTTCACCGACCTGCTCGGCATGGTCACCGCCCCGCATCAAAAGCTGACTGTTGCCTCGATCAACCCCGGCATCGAGGTGACCGAGGGTGTGGTCGACATAAGTCTCCTGCCGGATCAGGTGCTTAGACTGCACGATGCGCGCTGGCCGTTCCTCGGGGGCACGCTGGTGCTGGAGCCAACCGACTTGCGCCTCGGCCTGGCCGAAGCCCGTCGCTACACCCTGACGGTCATCGGCATTGATGCCGCCAAGTTCATCGAGAAGATGGAACTGGGAAATCTTGCTGCGACAGGCACTTTCGACGGACAGTTCCCGCTGATTTTCGACGCGAACGGCGGGCGGATCGAGGAAGGGACGCTGGTCTCCCGCGCGCCCGGCGGCAACGTCTCATACATCGGCGCGTTGACCTACGAGAACATGGGGGCGATGGCGAACTTCGCGTTCGATGCGCTGAAATCATTGGATTACAAGACGATGACCATCGCCATGCGGGGCGATCTGGAAGGCGAGATCGTCACCAACGTCAAGTTCGGCGGCGTAAAGCAGGGCGCTGGCACGAAACGGAACTTCATCACCAAGCAAGTTGCCAACCTGCCGATCCAGTTCAACGTGAACATCCGCGCGCCATTCTATCAGCTCATTACCTCGTTCAAGGCGATGTACGATCCCGCCTTCGTCAAGGATCCCAGAACCCTGGGCCTGGTCGATGCGCAGGGACGACCGCTCTACCGTTCGGCATACGGCGTGCGCCCCGGCGGGGTGCCGGTGATCGCCCTTCCCGGAAACACTGAAAACATTCAGCCTGCAGAAAGCGGAAAAATGCCATGAGGAACCTGGAATTGACCCGATCCGCGAAGCCTGCGACGAGAACCGTCATGGGGAAAGACGGATTTCAGTTCTGGTCGCGCCTTCTGCTGGCGTTGCCATTGATGGGGGGCCTGGCATTGGGCGGCTGCATTTCGGTGAAGGCGCCGGACAAGCCGATCGTGATCGAGCTCAACATCAACATCAAGCAGGAGGTCGTGTACCGGCTCGCGCAGGATGCGAATAACACGATCGAAAGCAACCCGGACATCTTCTGATGTCAGGCGCGTTCTAAGGACGAAGACGATGACCAAGGTTTCGATGCGCAGGCCTTTCGCAATTATCGCTGCAACCGGGCTCGTGCTCGGCACGATCGCGGTGCCCGCCTTCGCGCAGAGCCGCGATCCGGCTTATGCTGCGGCGCGGTCTGCAGGCCAAGTTGGCGAAAAGATGGACGGCTATCTCGGGTATGTCACGCCGCCCTCTCCGGCGCTGCGCGCGGTGGTCGAGGACATCAACATCAAGCGCAAGGCCGTCTATGCCGAGAAGGCCCAGGCCAACAAGGCAACCGTGGAAGAATATGCGCTCACCTCGGGCTGCCTGCTGATCGCCCAGACCAAGCCCGGCGAGAAGTACCAGGCGCCGGACGGTTCCTGGCAGACCCGCGGTGCGGGCGCCCCGTTGCGTGATTCGCGCTGCCCCTGACGCAAAATTCCGCATACGAATCGCTGCCCGGTTTCAGCCACTTTCACGCCCTTCCTCGCACTTGCGGGGGAGGGCGTTCGCATTTGCGATGATACCTTGGGTCAGACTGGGGATCAGACACGGTTCGTGACGGTTGACTCAAGAATACCCCCCGCCTAAGGGGGCGGCGCTCTCGGCGGTCATCCGTCGTTTGTGCTGCACTTTCGGTCGGGCGACTGATCAGGGGAACAAGCATGAATGACGAACCCGGCGGGACGGAGCCAATCGGCGAGGATGCGCGGATCGACGCGCTCGACAAGCGGCTGAAAGCCCTTCGCGAGCGGGAAGAGGAGCGCAACCGGCCAAAGGCAGGTGGGGAAACCGATGCGAATTACCGCATGGGCAACCGCGTGCTGGCGGAACTGATCGGCGGCCTCGTGGGCGGCGCGTTCATCGGCTGGGTCATCGACCAGTTTGCCGGGACGAGCCCCTGGGGTCTCTTGGTGATGCTGTTCATGGGGGTCGTCGTGGCATTCCGGAACATCATCCGAATTTCGAGCCGGCGCCCCGAATAGGGCGCTGTTGTTGTATTCGAGTGATACGGGGTTAAGCGCGTGGCCGAAGGCAAGGTCGATCCGGTTCACCAGTTCACGATCGAGACCCTTTTCGGGACCGATCACTGGTCTATCGGCGGTTACAACATCGCGTTCACCAACTCGTCGCTGTGGATGGCGATCACCACGGTCGTGCTGGTTGCGTTCGTGGCCGGTGGCGCCAAGCGCGAACTGGTTCCGGGGCGCTGGCAGATGGCTGTCGAAGGCCTGACCGGTTTCGTCGACAACCTGCTTCAGGCCAACATCGGCAAGGCCGGTCGCAAGTACCTGCCTTACGTGTTCTCGCTGTTCGGCTTCATCCTGTTTGCCAACATGCTCGGCCTGCTGCCGCTGGCTCTGGTCGGCGTGCATCCGTTCACGGCAACCAGCCACTTCACCGTCACCGGCGTGCTCGCGATCATGAGCTTTGCCATCGTGCTCGGCGTCGGCTTTGCCAAGCATGGCCTTCACTTCTTCTCCCTGTTCGTGCCGCACGGCACGCCCGTTCCGATGATCCCGATCATTTTCCCGATCGAGCTGATCTCGTTCATGGTGCGTCCGTTCAGCCTTGGCCTGCGTCTCTTCGTGGCGATGATGGCTGGGCACGTGCTGCTCGAAGTGCTCTCGGGCTTCGTCATCTCCGGCACCAACGCCGGGGTGGGGACCTTCTTCCTCGCCGCCGTTCCCAGCTTCGTGCTGATGATCGGCATCTGCGCGCTGGAACTTCTGGTGGCTGGCATCCAGGCTTACGTCTTTGCCCTGCTCACCTGCGTCTATCTGAACGACGCCGAGAACCTTCACTGATACCCGCAACATTTTCCCATACGGAATTGAGAAAAAGGAGTTTTTGACATGGACGCAGAAAGCGCAAAGCTGCTCGGTGCTGGTCTCGCCGCTGTTGGCGCTGGTCTCGCCTCGCTCGGCGTGGGCAACGTGTTTGCCAAGTTCCTCGAAGGCGCGCTGCGCAATCCGGGTGCTGCTGACGGTCAGCAGGGCCGCCTGTTCATCGGCTTCGCCGCCGCCGAACTTCTGGGCCTGCTCTCGTTCGTCGTCGCGATGATCCTGATCTTCGTTGCCTGAGGCACGCGAAGCTCACTGATTGTTGAAATGCTGGCCGGGGTCCGCCCCGGCCGCCTGACGCCCGGACACCCGCGATGCCTCAGATTGAACAGCTTGCCACCACCTATTCCAGCCAGGTCTTCTGGCTGCTGGTGTTTTTCGGCATCGTCTTCTTCGTGATCGGCCGGGGCATGCTGCCCAAGGTCGTCTCCACGATGGACGGCCGCGACAAGCAGATCGCCGACGACCTTGCCGCTGCCGAAGCCGCACGGGCCGCCGCCGATGCCGAGGAAGAGGCATGGCGCGTCCAGGCGAACAAGCAGCGCGCCGAAGCCCAGGCCGTGATTGCGGCCGCCAAGGCTGACGCCGCCAAGGCCACCGACGCCAAGCTTTCCGCCGCTTCGGCTCGCATCGACGAGACCGTGACGGCTGCCGAAGCCCGCATTGCCGCTGCCCGCGCTGCCGCGCTGGGTGAAGTGGAAGGCGTTGCCGCCGAAGCCGCGCAGGACATCGCAAGCCGCATTGCCGGCCTGTCGATCCCCGCTGCCGAAGCGCAGGCCGCCGTGAAGGGAGTTCTCGCAAATGGCTAACGCTGTAGAGACGACCGCTGTCGTCGAGCACGAAGCTGCGGGCGGCGAACACCACGTCGAACCTTCGGCACTCGGCCTTGGGCCTGGTGCATGGGTTGCCCTGTCGATGGCCATCTTCCTCGCGATCCTCGTGTCGAAGAAGGTCCCCGGCGCGATCGTCGGCGGTCTCGACAAGCAGATCGACGCGATCCGCAAGCAACTCGATGAAGCCAAGGTGCTCCGCGCCGAAGCCGAGAAGCTGCGCGCCGAATACGCCGCAAAGATCGCCAACGCCGAGAAGGACGCGGCGGCCATGGTCGAGCACGCCAAGACCGAAGCTGCTGCCATCGTCGCCAAGGCCGAAGCTGACACTGCAGCCGTGATCGCCCGCCGCGAGAAGATGGCCTCGGACAAGATCGCTGCTGCCGAACGCGCTGCGGTCGACGACCTGCGCGCCAAGGCTGCACAGGCTGCAACTGCTGCCGCGCGCGACCTGATCGCGAAGAACCACTCCGCAGGTGCCGACAAGGCTCTGGTGGATGGAGCGATTGCCGGGCTGGTGAACTGATCGGCTTCAAGCCGCTTCACGGCCAACAAAACATGAAAGCCCCTCTCGGTGTGAGCCGGGAGGGGTTTTTGTTTGTGTCCTCAATTCCGCCCTTCAGTGGTGTGGGTTGAAGGCGAAAAGAAGAGCACCCAGCAGCGGCAATGAGAGCAAGGCTGCGATGATACCGGCAAGCGTCAACGCGTCTTTGGAATCCCGTCGATTCCACTTCATGCCCGTGTCGATCCCCGGATCACCAGCTTGACCGGTACGCGCCGTCCGGACCCTTCGGTGCCGTTTATCTTCGCCAAGAGTTGCTCGACCAGCAGGGCCCCTGCCATCTGGAAGTCCGGTTCGATCGAGGTGAGGGGCGGGGTGGACCACGCGCCGGCGCGGATGCCGTCGAAGCCGATGATGCCTACCTGCTCGGGGATAGCGTAGCCGCGCGCGGTCAGTTCCTTGAGCGCGCCCAGGGCCATGTCGTCGCAGACGGCGAAAATGGCGTCGAACGGGGTGCCGCTCTCGGCCAGGGCAATCGCGGCGCGGCGGCCCTGTTCTTCGCGGGCGAGGCCGCTTTCGACCTGTTGCAGGACAGGTTCCAGGCCTGCCGAGCGCATTGCCTCGGCATAGCCTTCGTAGCGCTCCTGGAACTGGCGCTGGGGCGAGGTGGCCGAGCCGATGCAGACGATCTTGCGGTAGCCGCGCACCAGCAGATGGCGGGTTGCGAGCGTTGCGCCCGAGAGGTTGTCGCTGCGCACCCATGGCATGTCGTTGTCGGGCGAGCCCCAGCAAGTCCAGTGCGTGCCTTCCGGCATGTCGCGGAAATAGTCCCAGGCCTTGGTGTTGGTGGTCGTGCCAATCACGATCATGCCGTCGGCCTTGCGGCGCTCCTGAAAGTGGCCCCAGAAGTTCTCGGGCGCATCCTGGAAGGAGACAAGGGTTTCGTAGCCCTTGGCCGAGGCGGCGGCGCAAGTGGAGCCGAGCAGCGAGAAGTAGAAGGGGTTGATGTCCTTGCGGTCCTGCGCCTCGCGACAGATCATCACGACGGCCAGTGTGCCGGTGCGGCCCCGCCGCAGGCGAGCGGCGTTCTCGTCGACCTGATAGTTCAGGCGGCGGGCGGCTTCCATGACACGCTGGCGGGTGGGTTCGCTGATCGATGTGTCACCGGCAAGGGCACGGCTGACGGTCGACTGGCTGACGCCCGCCGCCTCGGCCACGTCGAACGACGTTACGCGGATGATCTTTCTCTCGCCGGCCATGCTACCCCCAAGTCAACTATCGCTTTAGCAGGATCGGCGTCAGCGGAAAGTGTCCTTGGCCTTGCGCAGGGTGGCAAATGTCTCTTCGGGCGATGATCCGCCCCAGCGCGAGGCCATCTCCGCGTCGTCCGCGCGCAGGAAGGGGTTGGCGGCGAGCTCTGCGGCGAGGGTGGTGGGCACGGTCCATTCGCCGCGCGAGCGCTTTTCATCCACGCCTCGGGCATAGCCGGCGAGGGCTGCGTTGTCCGGATCGGCGAAGAGCGCAAAGCGGGCGTTGGACTGGGTGTACTCGTGTGCGCTGTAGAGCGTGGTTTCCGGCGGCAGGGCCTTGAGGCGCGAGAGGCTGGCCCAGAATTGCGGCGGGGTGCCTTCGAACATCCGCCCGCACCCTAGCGGGAAAAGGGCGTCACCGACAAAAGCCACCGAAGCTGTGGGCAGGTGGTAGGCGCAGTGACCCATGGTGTGACCGCCGACGTCGATGACCGTCGCATCAAAGCTGCCGAGTTGCACGGTGTCGCCTTGAGCCACAGTGCGGTCCACGGCTGCGATCTTTCCGGCGTCATCTTCGGGGGCAATGATGGTGCAGCCGGTGGCCGCCTTGATCGCCTCGTTGCCGCCGGCATGGTCGGGGTGCCAGTGCGTGTTCCAGATCTGAGTGATGCGCCAGCCCTTTGCCTCGGCCTCGCGCAGGTAGGCTGGCGCGTCGGGCGTGTCGATGCAGGCGGTTTCGCCGCTTTCCGGATCGTGGACGAGGAAGCCGTAGTTGTCGGACAGGCAGGGGAATTGGTGGATCTGTAGCGTCATGGCTGCAGCTTAGCGCCGCGTTCCGGACAAAGCAAAAAGCCCGCCCGG
This sequence comes from Novosphingobium sp. FW305-C-30-35, assembly GCF_058783135.1. NCBI lineage: Bacteria > Pseudomonadati > Pseudomonadota > Alphaproteobacteria > Sphingomonadales > Sphingomonadaceae > Novosphingobium > Novosphingobium sp. FW305-C-30-35. Next base: position 933,800 of record NZ_JBYSYJ010000001.1, on the reverse strand, counting down.
ATTTCTCCGGACGGGCCTTGCTTTTTGCTCGCTTCGAGGAAGCGCCGCGCTTGGCCGAGGGAGGCCCCCGCCTTCGCGGGGGCGCAACCTTCGGTCGCGCTTACTGCTTCGCCTTCAGAGCGGCGCCGAGGATGTCGCCCAGCGATGCGCCGGCATCCGACGAGCCGTACTGTTCCACGGCTTCCTTCTCTTCGGCCAGCTGGCGGGCCTTGACCGAGAAGTTCGGCTTCTTCGAACGATCGAAGCCGGTGACCATGGCGTCGAGCTTCTGGCCGACCTGGAAGCGGTCCGGACGCTGTTCGTCACGGTCGCGGCCCAGATCCGAGCGCTTGATGAAGCCGGTTGCGCCGTCTTCGCCAGCCTGCACTTCGAGGCCGCCATCGCGGACTTCGAGAACGGTGACGGTGACGACTTCGCCGCGACGCAGCGAGCCAGCGCCAGCAGCCGAAACGCCACCAGCAGCCGGAGCGCCCTTTTCAAGCTGCTTCATGCCGAGGCTGATGCGTTCCTTCTCGACGTCGACATCGAGAACCACGGCCGAAACCTGCTCGCCCTTGCGGTGCAGAGCCAGCGCGTCTTCGCCCGAGATGCCCCAGGCGATGTCGGACATGTGGACCATGCCGTCCACGTCGCCATCGAGGCCGATGAACAGGCCGAATTCGGTCGCGTTCTTGACTTCGCCTTCCACGGTCGAACCGACCGGGTGCTTTTCGGCGAAGGCTTCCCACGGGTTCTGCTGGGCCTGCTTGAGGCCGAGGCTGATGCGGCGCTTGTCGCTGTCGACTTCCAGAACCAGCACGTCGACTTCCTGCGAGGTCGAGACGATCTTGCCGGGGTGGACGTTCTTCTTGGTCCAGGACATTTCCGAAACGTGGACGAGGCCTTCGATGCCGGCTTCGAGTTCCACGAACGCACCGTATTCGGTGATGTTGGTGACAGTGCCCGAGAGCTTCGCGCCGACCGGGTACTTGGCGGCAACGCCATCCCACGGATCGCTTTCAAGCTGCTTCATGCCGAGGCTGATGCGCTGCGTATCCTGGTTGATGCGGATGATCTGCACCTTGACGGTATCGCCGATGGCGATGACTTCCGACGGGTGGTTGACGCGCTTGTAGCTCATGTCGGTGACATGGAGCAGGCCGTCGATGCCGCCGAGGTCCACGAACGCACCGTAATCTGTGATGTTCTTGACGACGCCGTCGATGATCTGGCCTTCCTTGAGGTTCTGGATCAGGCCCGAGCGCTGTTCGGCGCGGGTTTCTTCCAGCACCGCACGGCGCGAGACGACGATGTTGCCGCGGCGGCGGTCCATCTTGAGGATCTGGAACGGCTGCGGCATGTCCATCAGCGGGGTCACGTCGCGGACCGGGCGGATGTCGACTTGGCTGCCGGGGAGGAAGGCAACGGCGCCGTCGAGGTCGACGGTGAAGCCGCCCTTCACGCGGCCGAAGATCACGCCTTCAACGCGCTTGCCTTCGCCGAATTCGTTCTCGAGCTTGTCCCACGCGGCTTCGCGGCGGGCGCGGTCACGCGACAGCATGGCTTCGCCATCGGCGTTCTCGACGCGGTCGACGTAGACTTCGACTTCGTCGCCGACCTTGAGGCCGTGCGCCTGGCCGGGGGCAGCGAATTCGCGCAGGGCAACGCGGCCCTCGCTCTTCAGGCCCACGTCGATGACGGCCTTGTCGTTTTCGATGGCGGTGATGGTGCCCTTGACGACGCGGCCTTCGAAGCCACCGTTGGCGGCTCCGCCAAGCGATTCGTCAAGCAGCGCGGCGAAATCGTCGCGCGACGGGTTGGTAGCCATTATCAAAGCTTCCTGTTTCTAGGTATTCCGGCCAGGCGGTTGTTTCCGCCGGTCTTTCCTCCACGTACCGCCCCATGCGGGCCGTGGGCCAAAAAGGGCCGAACCGCCCCCGGAGCCGAATGCTGCCGAAGGCACCCGCTCAGGCAAAGACCTGCGCGGACGGGCGGCGCTTAGGCTCATGGCCCGAGAAAAGCAAGGAAAATGGGGTATTCAAGATATCGTGTGGCCGTTCGCAGAACCTGTTAAACTTCTCGTGATAGTCTGCATCTTCAAGGAGATCCGCGATGGAGCAGCCGGGGGTGTTCAGCACGTTCCATGACGCGGCGACCGAAGCCCGCTACAACGAGACGGCGCGTACTTTGCGGACGCCGTTCGTCCGGCTCTACGCTGTCCTGTTCATGGCTGTGATGCTGGCCTATTCCGTCATCAATCCGCTCTATCTCGATCCGGTCGAGAATGCGCGTCTGGCCTTCTGGCTGGGCATCGGCCTGATGTGCATCGGGGCCTATATCGGCGCCACATTCTGGCAGGACTACGTCCGTCATCCGATGGTCGATTTCACCGCCCTGCTGGTGATTTCGCTGATCGTGGCGCGGATCAATTTCGTTCTGTTTGACCACCTGCTGCACATCCATACCAACCTTCACGCCGTCGGCGTCATCAACAGGCTGGCGATCACGGCATTTGCGGCAGTGACCTTGGCCGGCCGTCCGCGCCTTTTTCTAGGATGGCTTGGATGCGATCTTCTTGGCTGGTTGGGGCAAGTCATTCCGGAACAGACTGTCGATGCGGCGGTGGTCTATGCCTTGCTGAGCTACTTGAGTGGAGCTCTGGTCATGGCGGCGATAAATCTGGCGGTAGGACGGACGAGCCGCGCCGCCTTCATGCTGGCGGATTCGCTGGACGCAGAGCGTGCCCGGAACGAGGAGTTGGTGCTCAACATGCTGCCGCCAACAGCGGTTGAGCGTATTCGCACCGGTCAGATGGTTGCCGATTCCTATGCCGATGCCAGCGTCATCTTCATCGACATGGTCGGCTTTTCGAAGCTGACGAAGCGAGTTTCACCGGGACATCTGGTTGAACTGCTCAATAGCTTCTTCAACCATGCCGATGCCTGCGCGCGCGAGTTCGGGGTGGAGAAGGTCAAGACGGTTGGTGACGCCTACCTTGCCATTGCCGGGGGCAATGTGCCGAGCGGGAACAGCGCCGATGCGGCAATCGCCTTTGCGCGGGCAGTGCTCTCGGGCGTCGAGGAACTGAAACGCGTTGCCGGTGTGGACGAGGTGGGTTTGCGCGCTGGCATCCACTCGGGGCCAGTGGTTGGCGGTGTGATCGGCGCGACCCGCATGGCATACGATTATTGGGGCGACACCGTGAACATCGCGGCGCGACTTGAAGGTATGGCGGCTACGAACGGCATTGCAATCTCGGAAAGCACGTGGCTGCGCGCCAATGACCGTGGCGCGTTCGGCCCGCCGATGATGATGTCGCTGAAAGGCGTTGGCGAGACCTGCGTGTTCCACGCCGTGGTCGACGAAGCTGATCTGAAGCCGCGGGTCGCTGCGGCCTAAGCTTTAGCCGCCACCTGCTTCTCCACCAACGCAATCGCTGTCGCCACTGCCATTTCCTTGGTCAGATTTGATGTATCGAGCAGTGCCGCGCCTTCGGCCTGACGAAGCGGAGCCTCGGCGCGGTTGCGGTCGCGTTCGTCGCGGGCTTCGAGGTCGGCTTCGATCTCGGCGCGCTCCACGTTCTTGCCAAGCTGCTTCATTTCCACCCAGCGGCGCATCGCGCGGGCGCTTACGCTGGCGGTGACAAAGAGCTTGGCGTTGGCGTGGGGGGCTATGACGGTGGCGATGTCGCGGCCGTCGAGGACCGCGCCGCCGGGCTGGTTGGCAAAGGCTTGCTGGCGTTCGAGCAGCGCGACGCGAACGGCAGGGTGGACTGACACGCGGCTGGCGTAACCGCCGGTCTCTTCGCTGCGCAGTTCAGGGTCAGCCAGCAGGCTTTCCGGGAAGGCGCAGGCAGCAAGGGCGGCGCCCGCGTCATCCGGGTTGCCTTCGCTCAGAAATACCTGTCGGCCCACGGCGCGATAGAGCAGGCCGGTATCGAGGTGAGGCAACCCGTAATGTGCGGCCAGCGCCCTGGCGATGGTGCCCTTGCCCGAAGCGGTCGGGCCGTCGACAGCGATGATCACGGGTTGGAACTCCGGTTGCGGAAGGCCTTGACCAGCCCCCATATCGCAATTGCCGCCCAGAAAAACTCCAGCACGAACGAGGCGGGGTTCATGTTGAACAGCAGCGAGATCGTCAGCAGCACCGCGCCGAGCAGGTTGACGCCGTGCTGGACGAAGGGGTCGGGGCGGTCCTGCCGGGTGGCATAGCCGTAGGCGAAGATAATGCAGGCGGTGCCGCAGAAGCCGATGATGTTGGCCAGATCGTGACTGGTCAACGCGTCGCGCCCTCCAGCAGGCTTTCGAAGACCGGGAAACTGGTGGCGATGGGGCGGGTGTCGTCAACCTCGACGCCGCGCCTGCTGGCGATGCCGGCAATGGCCATCGACATGGCAATGCGGTGATCGAGGTGGGTGACAACGCTGGCGCCCTCGGCGGTGCCGGGGAGCGGATCGCCGCCGGTGCCATCTATGATCAGGCCATCCTCGGTCTCGGTAACGGTAGCACCGGCCAGTTCCAGTGCGGCGCGCATGGCGCTGATGCGGTCGCTCTCCTTGACGCGCAGTTCCTCGAGACCGGTCGTTACCGTGCGGCCCTTGGCCAGCGCAGCGGCGACGAACAGGATCGGGAATTCGTCGACCATGCTGGGCACCACGGCGGGATCGACGTCGATGCCGGAGAGCAGCGAATGCCGCACGCGCAGGTCAGCCACGGGCTCGCCGCCGACATCGCGACGGTCAAGCTCCTCGATGCTGCCGCCCATCAGGCGCAGCACATCGAACAGCGCAGCGCGCGTGGGGTTGAGGCCGACGTTCTCGACCACGAGGTCTGAGCCTTCGATCAGAAGCGCGGCGACCACGAAGAACGCGGCTGAGGAGGGGTCGCCCGGCACGACGATGTCCTGTGGCTTGAACTCGGCCTCGCCCCGCACCTTGATTAGGCGCGCGCCGTCATCGGCGATGTCGACCGTCAGCTCGGCGCCGAAGCCGCGCAGCATGCGTTCGGAATGGTCGCGCGTGGGGATCGGCTCGATCACCGTGGTGATGCCGGGGGTGTTGAGGCCTGCGAGAAGGATCGCGCTCTTCACCTGCGCCGAGGCTACGGGCAGTCGGTATTCGATCGGGACTGCGGGCGAGATGCCGCGCAGCGTGAGCGGCAGGCGGCCGCCGGGGCTCGCGGTGAATTCCGCGCCCATGGTCGAGAGCGGATCGATCACGCGCCCCATCGGGCGCTTCGACAGCGATGCGTCGCCCACGAATGTCGCGGTGATCGGATGCGTGGCGACAAGGCCCATCAGCAGGCGAGTCGAGGTGCCGGAATTGCCCATGTCGAGCGCGGCCTGAGGCTGCAGCAGGCCGCCGACGCCGACGCCATGGACGTGCCACATGCCATCGGCATCGCGCTCGATCGTCGCACCCATCGCGCGCATGGCAGCAGCGGTCGAGAGCACGTCCTCGCCTTCGAGCAGCCCTGTCACTCGCGTCTCGCCCACGGCCAATGCGCCGAGCATGATCGAGCGGTGGCTGATCGACTTGTCGCCGGGCACGCGGATCCGGCCCTTGAGAGGTCCGTTGGCAGTGAAACGGCGGGGGCGCATCTGCGCCGGATCGTGAGAGGACACGGAATCTCTACTTTCGAAGCGGGGAGGGCTGATAAAGCGCGCGGCTTTTGACAGCAGCGCGCGGCTATGGCAAGGCGCGCGCTCTCTTGATTCCGCGCACGAGCGGACCCATCAAGCGTGCAGTTCTCCGCCCGGCGATGTTCTGTCCTGCCGGGCCAGTCTTGAGGAAGTTTCATGGTCAAGCCGGAATGGGGCGCCAAGCACAGCTGTCCGAAGTGCGGCACTCGCTTCTACGATCTGGGCAATGCCGACCCGATCACCTGCGTCGAGTGCAAGTACACCTGGACCGCCGAGCCGGTGCTCAAATCGAAGCAGCCGATCCCGTACGAGGAGATCCAGAAGGACAAGGTTGATGTCGCACCTGACGTCGATCTGGCCGACGAGGATCTCGACATCGATGAGGACGGTGATTCGCCGGACAACGACGTCGATCTCGGCGGCGACGATGATCTTGGCGTTGCCGGTCACGACGGCGACGACGACGAAGTGTAATGGTTTCGGGGCCGGTTTTCGGACCGGCTCCAAAAAATTTCCGGGGGCGATTTTTTCGTCTTGCCAGCCAAGGCAACCTCCCTTAGAGGCGCGGCTCCCGGCGAGAGACACCGCCGGAACGGTTCGCCTCCCAGGGCGAGCCTGATGGGAAATGGGGCCTTAGCTCAGCTGGGAGAGCGCCTGCATGGCATGCAGGAGGTCAGCGGTTCGATCCCGCTAGGCTCCACCATCCCCTCCTTGAAAGGCCGCCTCCGGGCGGCCTTTTGCGTTGGTGCGCGTAGCATCTGAGGTGGGTGATGTGATCAGCCTGTCGCGCCGCGATTGACGAAGATCACAGCCTTGCTAGCCTCCGGTCACCTAAAGGGCCGCACAAGTCACATTGCCGGAAAGACCTGTCATGCGCCGCGCGCCAAAGCCTCTTGCCATTTCCTGCCGTATTGCGGCGACTCTCGCAGCCATGGCCCTGGTCGGTGGCCAGGCCTCGGCGCAGTTCGGCGGTTTCAGCATTCCGTCGATCCCGCGCAGTTCGTCGTCCACGCAAAAAAGCGCGGACGGCTGCCCCAAGGGCAAGAGCAAGAGTGCCGGGTCTTCGATCCTCGGCGGGCTGATCGGACAGGGCGTGGGCCGGGCCGCAAGTTCGGCAGGTGTCGGCAGCTTCTTCCCTTCGGCCGAGTTCGCCGACACGCTGACAAACGCGATTGCCTGCCGTCTCGATCCCGAGGAGCAGAAGCAGGCAGCCGAAGCCACGGTTGAAGCGACGCGGGGCGAAGAGGTTGGCAGCACCTCGTCGTGGACGTCGAACACCCGCGAGAATGTGTCGGGCACTTCGACGATCACCGCGCGCAATGATGAGCTGGCATCGAACGGAGCAGTCGGCCGCCAGTGCATAACCGTAACCGACGTCATCATCGTCAACGGTGAGGAGACGACTGCCAACAAGCGCATGTGCCGCGCTCCGGGTTCCGCACGCTATTCGCTGGCGGCCTGATGCGGCTGGCTTTCCCGTTTCTGGCCCTGCTGCTGGCCACAGGGGCAACAAAGCCGGTCGCGATCGACCCCAGGAACCCGACATGCCCTGAGAAACCGGAATGGGGCCTTGCCCAGGCCATGAAGCTGACCCCTGTCGACAAGGGCGGCAAGCGCGTGCTGATTGCCGACGGCATCATCGATTCGCGTTTGCCTGAACGCCTGAAAGCAGCGATCGACGCCGACGAGCGGATCGAGGAGGTCTGGCTGAAATCCCGAGGGGGAGATGCCGCTGCCGGCAATCGCGCGGGGAAGGTGATTCGGTCCTATCCCGGCATGGTCACCCGCATTCCTGCGGGATGGACGTGCTTTTCGGCCTGCAATTTCGTGTTCATGGGCGGCGATCGCCGGTTTGTGGAGCCCGGTGGAATGTTCATGGTCCACATGTTCACCCACACCGGCGACCGCGACGTCATCGAGATATCGGTCGATGAAGGCACCGAGGAGACCACTCGGTTGATCGGCGAGATCGAACAGGCCAGCGCCTTGTTGGCAAGCGAGGACAACGATTTCCTGATCCGCATGGGCATCAGCCGAAAGTTGCTGACCGAGGTGATGTACAAGCAGCAGGCCGTGGCGACGAAGGAGAACCCGTCGACGCGCTACTGTCTGAGCCAGGATGAGGTGCGCAAGTACAACGTCGTCCCGGTGGAGCGGCCGGCGGGCTGAATCTGCAATGCCGTGCCCCCGCTCGGGCGGGGGGCGCGGAATTCCGAGGTTACTTCTTCAGCCCGATCTCGCGCAGGCGTTCCTGCAGGTAATCATCGGCCGTGATCGAAACCGGGTAGCGGTCGGGGTTTTCCGGGGTGATGCACTGGTCCAGCGTCTTGAAGGGGAAGTCGCTGCGCAGGTGCAGGAAGAAGGGCATCGAATACCGGCTGTGGCGGGCACGCTCGCCTTCGGGATTGCGCACGCGATGCGTCGTCGAGGGCAGGACGTGGTTGGTCAGGCGTTGCAGCATGTCGCCGATGTTGACCACCAGCGCGCCTTCAGGCGGCGAGACGCCAATCCATTCGCCCTGCTTCGTCAGCAGTTCAAGACCTGCTTCTTCTGCGCCCAGCAGCAGCGTAATCAGGTTGATATCCTCGTGCGCACCGGCGCGAATTGCGCCGGGTTCGGCATCGGCAGGAAGCGGCGGATAGTGCAGCAGGCGCATGACCGAGTTTCCATCCTCGATCGCCGGGTCGAACCAGTGCTCGTCAAGCCCCAGCCACACCGCAATGCGCGACAGGATGCGCGCGCCGACGCGGTCGAACTCGGCATAGAGCGCTTCGAAAGTCTCGCGGAAGCCTGTGGGGCGGGCCGGCCAGACGTTGGGGAACATCGACATCGCGGCAAGCGGATGGTCTGCTGGCAGATCGCGGCCGACGTGCCAGAATTCCTTGAGGTCGTGGCGCTTTGCACCCTTGGCGATTTCAGTGCCGAATGGCGTGTAGCCACGGGCACCGCCAAGGCCCTCGATGTAGTAGCTGCGCTTCTCGTCCTCGGGCAGGGCGAAGAACTCGGCGGTGCGAGTCCAGGCGCGCGCGATCAGGTCGGCATCGATACCGTGGTCGCGGACCATGGCAAAGCCGAAGGTCTGGAAGGATTCGCCAAGGTCACGGGAAAGCGTTGCGGGCTCGCTGTTCAGCGAGATCACCGGCAGGGTTTGCAGGGGCATGGTGTTCCAGTTCGGAAAATTGTCGCTATGGAAACCGCCTGTAACGGGATTCGCGTGGGGTTTCATGACCAAAATCAACATCACCGACACGACTGGCCGCAACTTGTGGCTGATGAAGTCCGAACCGGATGTCTACGGCTGGGATGATCTTGTTGCCGAGGGCGAGGGCACGTGGGACGGCGTGCGCAACCACCTCGCCGCGCGCAACCTGCGCACAATGCAGGCTGGCGATCTGGCGTTCTTTTATCATTCCAACATTGGTGTCGAGGTAGTTGGCGTGATCGTGATCAGCGAGGGCGGTCTGACTGATCCTACCGATCCGGAAGGCAAGTGGGCGGCGGTGAAGGTTAAGCCGGTCGAGAAGTTGCCGCAGACGGTCACCCTGAAGCAGATAAAGGCCACGCCGGAACTTCAGGAGATGGATCTGATCCGGCTTTCGCGCCTGTCCGTGGGTGCCGTGCGACCAGTCGAATGGAACCTTATCCTACGCATGGCAGGAGTGCTCTAAGCCGGAACCGCGGCGGATTCAGTGCGTATTGATTTTCGTGAAGGCGATGCAACTTCGCCGTAAATTCAAGGAGATCAAAGATGGGTGAGCTGACCGATCGCGCCAAGGGCCTTGCCAACGAAGCCATTGGCAACACCAAGCAGGCAGCGGGCAAGGCAACCGACAACGCCCGCCTCCATGGTGAAGGCGTGGCGCAGGAGCGCAAGGGTGAAGCGCAACAGACGGCCGGGAAGGTCAAGGGCGCACTCGGCGACGACGTCTGATTCAATTCAGGACCAGTTTTGACCGGCAGGCCGGTCACCGGAGGCCGTCCCGGATGGGGCGGCCTCTTTCTGTCTGCGCCAGACTGTCCCGAACAGGCACGACTGCAAAAAGTGCAGAATGCCGGGATACCGAAGGGTGAAAAAAGCGTTAAGATCAGGTCATGACCATGTCGCCCAGCACCGCCTATGGCACCGCACGCCACCCGTTCCGCGCCCAGTTGCCGCGGCACGCGTTGCGCGAGTTGCCGCGCCATGAGCCGGAAGTGCTGGCGGCGATGAAGCGGGCAGAGGCTCTGCTGCGCGAAGCAGACATACGGTCTGAACCAGTCAACCTGCGGCGCATATCCATGCAGGATATCCGCGATTTCCTGATCGCCTATTGCGCCTGCTTCCTGGCAATCATGGTGTTTATCGCCTGATCAGACTGCCTTGGCAGCCTTCTCCGCGCGGTACAGCAGATAGCCGAGCCAGGCCGAGACCACGCACATCGCTGCGCCGAGCAGCAACTGGTCGACAATGGCGACCCCTGCTGCGCTGAGGCCAACCGCGAGCAGCGACCCCACCACCATGGCTCCTGAATTAACGATGTTATTGGCAGCGATCGTGCGGGCTGTCTCGGACTTGTCGACCACGGTCGTCAGGAATGCGTAGAGCGGCACGACGAACATGCCGCCTGCCACTGCGATGCCGAGCAGGCAAAGCAGCAGGGGGATGGCGAGGGGCTGGGCGATGAAGGTGGCAACGTCCATCAATGGCATGCCGGGATGTGCGGGCCAGTAATCGCAAACCTGATGGAACGCCGCGATGAACAGGCCCATCACGATCACCGACGCGGGCGAATAACGCGCCGAGACGGTCCCCTTGAGCAGCGCGTTGATCGACATCGAACCGATGGCAATGCCGATCGAGAACATCACCAGAAAGAGGCTTGCCACCTCCTTGCTGGCAGAAAGCACGTTCTTGGCAAGGGGCGGAAACTGGATGAACAGCACGGTGCCGACGGTCCAGAAGAAGCTGATCGCCACGATCGCCATGAACACCTGTCGGTGCCGCGTCGTGTTGCGGATCAGTCTCCACGATGACGTGAAGACGTTGAAATCGATCTTCTGTGCCTCGATCATCGGCGGGGCAGGGGGGACCTGTCGACCGGAGAAGTAGCCGATGAGCGCCGTCACGACTACGCCACCTGCCGCCACTTCCACCGGAATCCAGCCTGCCAGGATCGTGCCGGCGAGGATGGCGATATAGGTGCCTGCCTCGACGAGTCCGGTGCCTGCCAGAACCTCGCCGTCATGGAGATGCTGCGGCAGGATGGCGTACTTGATCGGGCCGAAGAACGTGGAATGCACGCCCATTGCCAGCAGGGCGGCAAGCATCAGCGGAATCGCCACCTGTTCGACTTCAAGCCCCAGCCAGGCCAGGACAAGGCCCGTCCCACCGACAAGCATGATCGCGATCTCACACGCTTTCACGACGCGGATGATCTTTGCCTTGTCACGCATGTCGGCCAACTGGCCTGCCAAGGCTGAGAGCAGGAAGAAGGGCAGGATGAACAGGCCCGAAGCGATGGCGGAGAAGCGCGCTTCGGCAGCTTCCGAATTGTAGACGCTGTACACCACGTACAGGACCATCGCGTTCTTGTAGAGATTGTCGTTGAAGGCCCCCAGCAGCTGGGTGACGAACAGCGGCAGGAAACGGCGCGTGCGCACCAGATGCGTCGATGTTGTCATGAACCCTTTGCCGACATCTCTTCTTGAGCGCACCCTTAGCCCGGTGAGGATTGCGGGCAAGAGGTTTTGCGGTGGCTGTCTTAAGCGGTGAATGTTGCGATTCCGTTTGGCGCGAATGCAGGCTATGCCTCTTTTCCATGCTGACGCTGCCCAATCTGCTCACCCTGTCACGGATCGTTACGGTGCCCTTGCTGGCGGCGCTGCTTTGGTGGCCGGAATGGCACCTCGGTTATGGGCTCGCCTTTGGCGTCTATTGCCTGATGGGGGTCACCGATTATTTCGATGGCTATCTTGCTCGCGCCCAGGGGACCGTCAGCAAGCTGGGCGTCTTCCTTGATCCGATAGCCGACAAGATCATGGTCGCCGCCGTTATCCTGGTGCTGACAGCGCAGGGCGTGCTGCGCGGACCGTACGTTGGCGACATGCACGTGATCGCCGGGTTGGTGATTCTGCTGCGCGAGATCGCGGTGTCTGGTTTGCGGGAGTTTCTCGGGGGCCTGCGTGTCTCCGTGCCGGTCAGCCGCCTCGCGAAATGGAAGACGACGTTCCAGATGATCTCGCTCGGCGCGTTGATCCTCGGTCAGGCCCTGCCCGATTGGCTGGTGACAGCTGGAGGTTTGACGGTGAACGTCCCGCATACCGTTGGCCTCACCACGCTGTGGGGCGCAGCGGTGCTGACCGTGGTCACGGGCTGGGACTACTTGCGCGTCGGCCTCAAGCACATGGATTGAGCGCGCTTGCGGTTTTGGATAGCGGCAGTTAAATGAGCGCTACTGGATGTCCGGGGCGATGCAACCTCCCGGTCAGGCGTTCTGCCATGGCAGGAGCCCAAGCGTTGCCTGCACGGCCCGCTTTGCGGGCCGCAGGTAGTTGGGCTGATCATGAGTGAACGTACAGATTTGCTGAATAAACCCGATTTCTCCGAGCTGGTTCGCGTGGGCGCGCGGATCGGCTGCCTCAGTTTCGGCGGTCCGGCCGGACAGATCGCCCTGATGCATCGCGAACTGGTGGACGAACGCCGCTGGGTCAGCGAGGACCAGTTCCTGCACGCGCTGAATTTCTGCCATCTTCTGCCTGGCCCGGAAGCGCAGCAGCTGGCGACGTGGATCGGCTGGAAGCTGCACGGCAATCGCGGTGGGCTGGCCATGGGGCTGCTCTTCGTCCTGCCGGGGGCCGCGGTGATTCTCGCCCTGTCGATGCTCTATGCGGCCGCGGCAGGTCTTGGCTGGTTTTCCGCACTGTTTCTCGGCATCAAGGCGGCCGTTCTGGCGATTGTCGTGCAGGCGCTCCTGCGGATTGCCGGGCGGGCGCTTGGCACGCCGGCCAAGAAGATCATAGCGCTCGCGGCCTTCATCGGGCTGGCGGTATTTGCCGTACCGTTCCCTGCGGTCGTTCTCGGAGCAGGGGCACTCGGCATGGTGATCGCAGCGCGACGACCCGACATGCTCGGGGTCAAGTCCAGCGCGCCGGTTGAGACCAGCGGGCCGCGCCCCTGGGGTGCCACAATGCGCGCCATTGCCGTTGGCGCGATGATCTGGGCATTGCCCTTGGCCTTGGTGCTGACAACTCTGGGCGCCGACCACGTGCTGTGGAAGATCGGCGTGTTCTTTTCCCAGCTGGCAGTCGTGACCTTCGGCGGGGCCTATGCCGTGCTTGCCTACATGGCGCAGCAGGCGGTCGACGGGTTCGGCTGGCTGCGGCCCGGTGAAATGGCCGATGGACTGGGCCTTGCCGAAACGACGCCCGGGCCGCTGATCATGGTTACGCAGTTCGTGGGCTACCTTGCCGCGTTTCGCGCGCCAGAGCCGTTCGGCCCCTACCTTGCCGGACTCCTGGGCGCAATCCTGACGACTTGGGTGACCTTCGTGCCTTGCTTCATGTGGATATTCGCGTTCAGCCCTTGGTTGGACCGGCTGGAGAATGCGCCGCGTCTGAAGGGTGGATTGGCGGCTATCACCGCGGCCGTGGTGGGCGTGATAGCGAACCTGACGCTGTGGTTTGCCCTGCACGTCCTGTTCGCGCGTCTTACGCCGACTAGCTTGGGGGCCATCACGCTGGATCTGCCCGACCTAGCTTCCCTTGACTGGAGAGTGCTGGTCATCGCGCTTGGAAGCGCGGTGATGATCTTTCGTCTGCGCGTGGGCATCATCACGACGCTTGGTGTCTGCGCCTTGGCGGGTCTCGTGCTAGCGGGAATTTAGAGCGCTCAACCCGCCCGGAGTTCCTGCGCCAGCATGTGGAACTCCTCGGCGCGGGGGCTGTTGCGGCGCCAGACCAACGCAATGTCGCGCCAGGCGTGGTCGGCCTTCAGCGGGCGGGCGACGATCTGGGTATCGTGCAGGATGCCCGCATCGATCGCCATCTGTGGCAGCATGGTGAGGCCAAGCCCGTTGTCGACCATCTGCACCAGCGTGTGGAGCGATGTGCCGATCATCGTGGCACTGGCGCGCATTTCGGGGCGGTTGCAGGCGGCCAGTGCGTGCTCTTTCAGGCAGTGGCCGTCTTCGAGCAGGAGCAGGCGGTTCTCGTCGATCAGGTCTGCGGTGATCGTTGCAGGCGGATCGCGCGGATCGTCCTTGGGGAAGGCCACCAGCAATTCGTCCTTGAACAGGACTTCGGTTTCGACTTCGCCAGTGGCGTAGGGGAGGGCCAGCAGCACGCAGTCAGCCCGGCCATGGTGGAGCGATTCGATTGCCGCGGCACTCGGCTCCTCGCGCAGGAACAGCTTGAGCTGCGGGCGCTCCTTGCGCAGGCGCGGCAGGATGCGCGGCAGCAGGAACGGCGCGATCGTCGGGATCACGCTCATGCGCAACTCGCCGGCCAGGGGCGCGCCGTGGCTCTGCACCAGTTCGGAAAGCTCCTCGGCCTCGCGCAGCAGACGATGCGCCTTGGCCACCACCTGATTTCCCAGCGGCGTGAAGCGGACCACGCGGCGAGTGCGTTCGACCAGCACGACGCCCAGCAGCGATTCCAGCTCGCGCAGACCGGCTGACAGCGTCGATTGCGAGACGAAGCACGAGTCCGCCGCACGCCCGAAATGCCCATGCTCGTGCAAGGCCACGAGGTACTGCAATTGCTTGAGCGTGGGCAGGTATGTGCTCATCTTGACCTATTCGTCCACGTGAACGACGACTTCGGGCTTGTCTGCGGAACCGCCGATATCGTCGATATGGGCCATCTTGAGCCGGCCGTTCACCACCGCGAACGCCAGCTTGCCCTCTACCAGTTCAAGGGCGTCGCGACCGAACTGCTCGAAGCGCCAGCCTTCGAGGATCGGCAGGTTCTTGCGCTGACCAGCTGCAAGCAGTTCGAGATCGTCCGTCCGCGCGAGGAGGCGCGCAGCGATATCGATCTCGCGGCTGCGGATCTTGAGCAGGAGCTTGAGCAGATCTGCGACCAGCGCGCCTTCCTTGCCGAGCGGGGCGCCGCGGGGCGCCTTGGGCGGCATCTCGGCGTCGGTCAGGGGCTTGGCTTCGGCCAGCGTCTGCATCAGTCGGCGCCCGATGTCGTTATCCTTCCATCCCGTCGAGAGCCCGCGCACCTTGGCAAGGTCCTGCTGCTCCTTGGGCGGGTGGCTGGCGATATCCGCCAGCGTTTCATCGCGCATGATGCGGCCACGCGGGATGTTCTTGTCCATCGCCTCGCGCTCGCGCCATGCAGCCAGCGCCTTGAGCCGACCAAGCACGGCCGGGTTGCGGCTGGGCGCGCGGATCTTCTGCCAGACGGTGTCCATGTCGGTCCGGTAATTCTCCGGATCGGCGAGCTTCTCCATCTCGATGTCCAGCCACTCGCCACGACCGGTCTTGATCAGGCGTTTGAGCAGCTTGGGGAAGATCTTGGACAGATGGGTGACGTCGCCGATGGCATATTCGATCTGTCGGTCGGTCAGCGGGCGGCGCGACCAGTCGGTGAAGCGGGCGCCCTTGTCGATCGAGAAGCCGAGCCAGGATTCGACGAGGTTGGAATAGCCGATCTGTTCCGACTGGCTGACCGCCATCATTGCGATCTGCGTGTCGAAGATCGGGTGCGGGGTCTTGCCGGTGAGGTTGTAGATGATCTCCACGTCCTGTCCGCCAGCGTGGAAGACCTTGAGCACATCCTCGTTGTCCACCAGCAGGTCGAGCAGCGGCGTCATGTCCAGCCCAGGCGCCAGCGGATCGATCGCTGCGGCTTCCTTGTCATCGGCGATCTGCACCAGGCACAGTTCCGGCCAGTAGGTGTTCTCGCGCATGAATTCGGTGTCGACCGTGATGAAATCGGCTTTTGCCAGACGCTCGCACAAGTCAGCCAGAGCGTCGGTCGTCGTGATCAGGGGATGTATCTTCATCGGTCTTTTCTGTATGGCGCGCCGGTAAGGGCGACCCGGTGGTGCTCCCGTCAGGGAGCGCGGCTTGACAAAAGCGCGGCCATCGCCTGTTAGCCGCCCATTCCCCCTGCCCGATTGCAGACCGATTGGAAAGAGTTTCGATGCACCTTTACCGTTCCCATACCTGCGGCGCCCTCACGCGCGGTGATGTCGGGCAGACCGTCCGCCTTTCGGGCTGGGTGCACCGCAAGCGCGATCACGGCGGCGTTCTCTTCGTCGATCTGCGCGATCACTATGGCATGACGCAGATCGTCGCCGATGCTGACAGTCCGGCACTGCCGATCCTGGAAGCGCTGCGCGTGGAATCGGTCGTGACCATCGACGGCGAGGTCAAGGCGCGCTCGGAAGGCACTATCAATGCCAACCTGCCGACCGGCGAGATCGAAGTCTTCGCGCGTGGTGCAACAGTGCTTTCCGCCGCCGAGGAATTGCCGATGCCGGTGGCTGGCGAGCAGGAGTACCCTGAAGACATTCGCTTGCGCTATCGCTTCCTCGACCTGCGCCGCGAGACGCTGCACGCAAACATCGTCACGCGCACCAAGGTCATCTCGGACATGCGCCGCCGCATGGAAGGCGCAGGGTTCACCGAATACTCGACGCCGATCCTCACCGCATCCTCGCCCGAAGGTGCGCGCGACTTCCTCGTGCCGAGCCGCATCCATCCCGGCAAGTTCTATGCACTGCCGCAGGCGCCGCAGCAGTACAAGCAGCTGCTGATGGTGGCGGGCTTCGACCGCTATTTCCAGATCGCTCCCTGCTTCCGCGACGAGGATCCGCGCGCCGACCGTCTGCCGGGCGAATTCTACCAGCTCGACCTTGAGATGAGCTTCGTGACCCAGGAAGAAGTGTGGGAAACGATGGAGCCGGTCATCGGCGGCGTATTCGAAGCATTTGCCAACGGGCGCTCTGTGACGCCGACTGGCAGCTTTCCGCGCATTCCCTATGCCGAAGCGATGCTCAAGTACGGTTCGGACAAGCCGGATCTGCGCAACCCGATCATCATCTCGGATGTTTCGGAAGAATTCACCCAGTCGGGCTTTGGCCTGTTCGAGAAGATCGTCGGCACCGGTGGCGTCGTGCGTCTTATCCCGGCACCGGGCACGGCGGACAAGAGCCGCAAGTTCTTCGACGACATGAATGACTGGGCGCGGTCCGAAGGCCACGCAGGTCTGGGCTATGTCACTCGCAAGGGTGGCGAATTTGGCGGGCCGATCGCCAAGAACCACGGCGCCGACAAGATGGCCGCGCTGTTCGACAAGCTCGGTCTCGGCCCGGATGATGGCTGCTTCTTCGCTGCCAGCAAGGAGGGCCAGGCCGCCAAGCTTGCCGGTGCCGCCCGCACCCGCGTCGCCGATCAGCTTGGCTTGATCGACAAGGACCGGTTCGAGCTGTGCTGGATCGTCGACTTTCCGTTCTACGAGTGGGATGAGGAGAACAAGAAGGTCGAGTTCAGCCACAACCCGTTCTCGATGCCGCAGGGCGGGATCGAGGCGCTGAACACCCAAGACCCGCTGACGATCAACGCCTTCCAGTACGACCTCGTCTGCAACGGCTTCGAGATCGCCTCGGGTTCGATCCGCAACCAGTCGCCCGAAACGATGGTCAAGGCATTCGAGATCGTCGGTTTGTCCAAGGCTGACGTGGAAGAGCGCTTCGGCGGCCTCTATCGCGCCTTCCAGTATGGCGCGCCCCCGCATGGTGGCATGGCCGCTGGCGTCGATCGCATCGTCATGCTGATCTGCGGTGCGCAGAATCTGCGCGAGATCACGCTGTTCCCGATGAACCAGCGCGCCGAGGATCTGCTGATGGGCGCACCGTCTCCTGCCGCACTCAAGCAGCTGCGCGAGTTGAACATCCGCGTCGTCGAGCAGACAAAAGGCTGAGACGGACAGGGCGTGCGCTGAGGTGATCCACAGCGCGCCTCTTGCCAGCGCCCTTTGCGTTGATTAGGGCGAAGTCCGAAACAGATAACCAACCGCTTTCCTTCGAAGGGGCATTTCATGAGCGATACCGCCGACCGCGTTAAGAAGATCGTTGTCGAGCACCTCGGCGTCGAGGCTGACAAGGTCACCGAAGAAGCCAGCTTCATCGACGATCTGGGCGCTGACTCGCTCGACATCGTTGAGCTGGTGATGGCGTTCGAAGAAGAATTCGGCGTCGAGATCCCCGACGATGCGGCCGAGAAGATCTCGACTGTTTCGGACGCGATCAAGTACATCGACGAAAACAAGGGCTGATCGCCCACATCCCCCTATTGCCCTGAGCGTGTCGAAGGGCTGCCAAGGCACTCGATGTCGGGCAGGGGAGGACTTCGGCAGGCTCAGCCCTAATTCAGGGGCTGGGCCTGTTTGCTTATTTTCCGGAGATTTCAATGCGTCGTGTCGTCGTAACCGGACTTGGCCTCGTCACCCCGCTGGGCGCAGACGTGGATACCGTGTGGAAGAACCTGCTCGCCGGCAAGAGCGGCGCGGGCCTGATTACCAAGTTCGACACCAGCGACCAGAAGTGCAAGATCGCCTGCGAGGTAAAGCCTGCTGACCACGAATACGGCTTTGATGCCGGAAGGCGTGTCGATCACAAGATCCAGCGTCAGGTCGATCCATTCATCGTGTTCGGCATCGATGCCGCTGGACAGGCGCTCGAAGACGCCGGCCTTGCCGACATGGACGACGATCTCAAGATGCGCACCGGCTGCTCGATCGGTTCGGGCATCGGTGGCCTTCCGGGCATCGAAAGCGAATCGATTGTCCTGCACGAGAAGGGCCCGGGCCGCGTCTCTCCGCACTTCGTCCACGGCCGCCTGATCAACCTGATCTCCGGCCAGGTTTCGATCAAGTACGGCCTGATGGGGCCAAACCACGCTGTGGTCACTGCCTGCTCGACCGGCGCGCACTCGATCGGCGATGCCGCGCGCATGATCAAGGACGGCGATGCCGACGTGATGCTGGCAGGTGGTGCGGAAAGTACCATCAACCCCTTGGGCGTGGCCGGATTCGCGCAGGCCCGCGCACTGAACTGCAGCTACAACGACCGTCCCGAAGAGGCGAGCCGTCCTTACGATAAGGACCGCGATGGCTTCGTGATGGGGGAAGGCGCAGGCGTTGTCGTGCTCGAGGAATACGAGCATGCCAAGGCGCGTGGGGCGAAGATCTACGCCGAAGTCGTCGGTTACGGCCTCTCCGGCGACGCCTACCACGTCACTGCACCCCACCCTGAAGGCAAGGGCGCCGAACTCGCCATGCGCATGGCGATGCGCAAGGCGGGTATGGAGCCGGGCGACATTGATTACGTCAACGCTCACGGCACTTCGACCATGGCCGACACGATCGAACTGGCTGCGGTCAAGCGCGTGCTCGGCGATGATCTTTCGGGCGCTTCGATGAGCAGTACCAAGTCGGCCATCGGCCACCTGCTTGGCGGTGCCGGCGCGGTCGAGACGATATTCTGCATCCTCGCCATCCGCGACCAGATCGTTCCGCCGACGCTTAACCTGCATAACCCCGACGAAGGCACCGAGGGCGTAGACCTTGTCCCGCTCAAGGCACGCCAGCGCAAGGTGCGTGCGGCACTGAACAATTCGTTCGGTTTTGGCGGCACCAATGCCAGCGTGATCGTCAAGGCGATCGAAGACTAAGGACGCAGCGATGGCCCGCCGTCGTCCATCCCGGCTGCCGTTGCTTGCGGCAGCCGTCATCTTGCTTGCTCTCGCCGGCTGGCTCGTGGGTGGCTGGTACGCTTCCGGCCCCCTTGAGCAGCAGATCGAATTTGATGTTGGCGAAGGCGAGGGCCTGAGTGCTCTGGCTGACGATCTGCAAGGGCAGGGTGCGATCGGCTCGGCCACACTGTTCAAGCTGCGGGCGAAGCTGCTTGGCGGAGGCACCGAGATCAAGGCAGGCTCGTTCCTGATTCCCAGACGGGCCAGCGAAGCGACCGTTCTTGAAATCCTGAAGGGTGACAAGGTAATCCGCCGCCTGATTACCGTTCCCGAGGGCATGCCGTCTATCCTCGTCGCCGAGCGCCTGTCGGCCAACAAGGATCTGACTGGCGAGATCTCCGCTCCCGAGGAAGGCTCCGTCCTGCCGGACAGCTACGACTGGCAGAAGGGCGAACCACGTGCCGCAGTGCTCAAGCGCATGCAGGCAGCAATGGACAAGACGCTGGCCGAGCTTTGGGCCAAGCGCAGCCCTCGCACCGTCGCCAAGACGCCACAGGAGGCTCTGATCCTCGCCTCCATCGTCGAAAAGGAAACCGGCAAGCCCGAGGAGCGCCGCATGGTGGCCGGGCTTTACTCCAATCGCCTGCGCAAGGGCATGCTGCTGCAGGCCGATCCGACGATCATCTACCCTATCACCAAGGGCAAGCCGCTCGGGCGGCGCATTCGCCAGTCCGAAATCCAGGCCGTGAACGGATACAACACCTACACGATGGTTGGACTGCCGAAAGGCCCGATCACCAATCCGGGCCGCGACTCGATTGCCGCGGTGCTTGATCCTGCCGAAACGGAAGCATTATTCATGGTTGCCGATGGGACCGGTGGCCACGTCTTCGCAGACACCTTGCAACAGCATAACGCTAATGTTGCCAAATGGTTCGCGCTGCGCAAGGCGCGCGGCGACCTGTGACCTGGAACCGATTCGGCAGGATTTCCGATAAGCGCAGGTTCTTCCATTATTAAGTAACATCGCTTAAACCTCTGCCCCGGAGGCACGGGAGGAGCTTGCTTCTCCAGTATCCAGGGAACATTCCGGCTGTGCCGGGCAGCGGACGCGTGCCGCCGTCTCGACTTTGCCGAATGTTCCCACTTCTCCATTTCTCTTGAAATCGCTGTGAATGCTGCTCAGGCAGATGCGGTGGTATCGCATCCTTCCCGAACAGCGCCGCTGGTGGTGACGGCTAGCCTTCCGCCAGAATTGCAGGCCCGGCTTGATCGTCTGCGCCGCGCCCACTTCCCCGCGGAGCGCAACTGGATCTCGGCCCATGTCACGCTGTTCCATTCGCTGCCCCCGCAGGTTGAGGCGGAGGCGCGCGATCTGCTGTCTCGGATGGCGAGCGCCACGCCTCCAGTCGATGCGCAGTTGCGGCGCGTCATGGATCTTGGCACGGGCACCGCGTTCCTGATCGAAAGTCCTGCAATGATCGCCCTGCGCGATTCTATTGCCGAGCACTTTCATGGAATGCTGACGGTGCAGGACAGCCATCGCCCCCGTCTCCACGTGACCATACAGAACAAGGTCTCGCAAGGCGAAGCGCGTGCATTGCAAGAACTGCTGGCGCGCAATTTTGAGCCGTCCCGCTTTGCCTTTGCCGGGCTGGCGCTACACCGCTATCTGGGCGGACCATGGGAAGCGATCGGACGCTGGCCGTTTCGTGCGGCCCTTCAGCACAAGCCACGCAGGATAAGGACAGTCACATGACCGCCCCGGACTGGTTCGACAAGGGCCGGAAGCATGTGTGGCTTCCGTACACCCAGATGCAGACTGCCAAAGCTCCCCTGCCGGTGGCGTCTGCGGCCGGTACTCGGCTTCGTCTCTCCGACGGGAGGGAACTGATAGACGGCATTTCCAGCTGGTGGGCCTGCGTCCATGGCTACCGCCATCCGCATATCGAGGATGCGGTGCGTCGCCAGCTTGAGACATTGCCCCATGTCATGCTGGGCGGTCTGGCCCATGAGCAGGCCTATACCTTGGCACAGCGGCTCGCTGCATTGCTGCCCGGCGATCTGGACCACGTCTTCTTCAGCGACTCCGGTTCGGTCGCCGTCGAAGTCGCAATGAAAATGGCTTCGCAATATTGGCTCAATCGCGGACGGCGCCGAACGAAGTTCCTCTGTTTCAAGGGCGGCTATCACGGCGATACCTTCGCAACGATGAGCGTTTGCGATCCGGATGAGGGCATGCACAGCCTGTTCAAGGGGGCATTGCTTGAACAGATCGTGGTCAACCTCCCCACGAATGCTGCGCAAGAGGCTGCGCTTGGCGAACTGCTGGACCAGCATGGCAAGGATCTTGCCGGCATTGTTGTCGAGCCCCTGGTGCAGGGTGCGGGCGGCATGGTCTTTCACGATCCGTTTACATTGCAGGCTCTGCGGCGCCTTGCAGATACCCACGAACTCCTGCTGATCTTCGACGAAATTTTCGTGGGGCTTGGACGGCTTGGCGACGCGATGTTTGCTT
This sequence comes from Novosphingobium sp. FW305-C-30-35, assembly GCF_058783135.1. NCBI lineage: Bacteria > Pseudomonadati > Pseudomonadota > Alphaproteobacteria > Sphingomonadales > Sphingomonadaceae > Novosphingobium > Novosphingobium sp. FW305-C-30-35. The sequence goes on along the minus strand of NZ_JBYSYJ010000001.1, from coordinate 911,981 downwards.
GTGAGATCGCGGGCGTGCAGCCTGACATTGTCACGTTGTCCAAGGCCTTGACCGGCGGGACACTGCCACTTGCCGCCACGATCGCCAGTCGCCGTATCCACGAAGGCTTCCTGTCCGACGATCCGATGCATGCTTTGATGCATGGGCCGACCTATATGGGCAATGCCCTGGGTTGTGCAGCGGCCAATGCTTCGCTGGATCTTTTCGAACAGGAACCGCGTCTTGCTCAGGCTCGCGCAATCGGTCGGCAGCTTCAGGCGTTGCTCGAACCTGCCCAGGAATTGCCTGGGGTGAGGGACGTGCGCGTGCGCGGTGCGATCGGCGTGATCCAGCTGGATGGCCCAGCGCCCGCCGATCGCCTTTCCGCAAGCTGCATCGCAAGCGGTGTGTGGCTTCGCCCTTTCCGGGATATTCTGTACACCACGCCCCCGCTTGTCGCCCAAGAGGAGGACGTTGCGCACATCGCCAATGCCATGGTTGCGGCTGTCAGCGAATGGAGCGCCGACCGGGCAACGTGAATCGCTCCGGCGCGAGCCGAAAAAGGGTTGCCTAGCACCCGGGTGCTGGCTAAACGGCGCCCCTGCCCAAGAGGCACGCCGCTTTAGCTCAGTTGGTAGAGCACATCATTCGTAATGATGGGGTCACGTGTTCGAGTCACGTAAGCGGCACCACCTTCTTTAAGGTGCTTTCCAAGGAAAATCATCGGCTTCCTACCAACGGGCGTTAGCACCATATGCTGCGGTCGGGCCGGCTATGGGAGGGGCCGCCGCAATTCATCTCGGGCCTCGGGACCTCCTGCGATTCCCAATCGTTCGCTTTGGAAGGAACCGAGCCACAGTTCGCGCCCCACCAAGGCGGCTGCCGACAGGCCGTTAAATTGCTGGCGCGGGGTGCCATAGGCGAAAGTTGCGATGCGTCCCGTGCCCGTGTCGAGTTCGCCGACGATCCAGCCTCGCTTGCAGAGCATCGGGTCCGCTTCTCCCTTCACGACCTTGCGAAGGCCGCCGCAAGCCGGTTCGTCGAGCCGCATGCCGGCGAGCAGAAGGTGTCCGCCAGTCCAGTGGATATTGTCCGGCATGAAGTCCGGCGCGCTGATCCGAGCTAGCGGGCGACGCGTGTCCTTTCGGTCGAAGACGACGACGGCGTGCCAGCCAAACGCCACGACATAGAAGCGGCGCTGGTCGGGATCGGCTTCGATGCCGTTGTTGCCGGGAAGTTCAGTGCCGGGCAAGAGCCGAAATTGGTGGTCTGCGGGACCGCGTTGCCAGACGGCACCTGTCTTCCGGCCCAGCATGAAATCGCCGATCGTGGTGCCCGGGCGGGTGAGCACCGTGACCAGCATGGTCCCGTCCGCGAACTGCGCGACGCTGTTGCCGACTTGTCCTGCGGGCATGACGACGCAGCCGCGCCACAGGAGGTTCGGCTCCTTGCCTTGTTCGAGCGTTACATCGAACGCCTCGATCGATTCCCGCCCGCCGTGGTTGACGACGAGCAGTCGGAAATGGCCGGCGGCGAGGGGGCGCAGCGACAGCCCGCGGGTGTTGAACAAGGCAGGGTCTGGCGGGCCTGGGCAATAAGGGAAGGCTTCCGCGTCGGGGGCGAGGTGGCGTTCCTCGCCAGTATACCATTGCCGGTAGGATCGTGTACGGGCGTCAACCAGTTTCAGGCCGGCGCCTTTCGCAAATCCGCTTACGACCAACCATGACGTGCCGGGCACGGCAAGCAAATCTTCCGGCTTCTGCAGGCCGCAGAGATAGGTAAGCTCTGCATCGGGACTGCATTCGGCGGGCTGACCACGTCCCGGCGCAGAGGCGAGCAGTGCCACAAGTGCCGCGCAGATAAGCCTGTAGAATGGACGCATCAGTCTCGCGGCCGTGAGGATGCCGGTCGGGTTGGCGCTTTGCCATCCCGCAGCAGGGCAAAGTCGCTAAGATGCGGCCAGGTTACCACCGACGATTTTTCCCCAAGCCAGACGAGTTGCGGCTTTTCCGGCCTGAACGCGGGCCATGAGCCGACCGTGGTGCTGGCAGGAACGCCGGTGCGGGCGAACGAGAGCAGCGCCCCTGCCATCTCGTTCTCGAGCGACTCATCGGCTGGTTCCCAGATGCGGGTCTGGCGGAACAGGTTGAGCGAATCTCGCGTGCGCAGCCAGTAGGGCACGTCGCCGGTGTGGTAGGCCCCGACCGTGGCCGGATCGTGATCGCTGAACCTGATACCCGGCCCATAGGGCTGGCGTCGGGTGAACAGATAGGCATAGGTGGGTGCTCGTCCATACTTGCGCTGCGCCAGTGCCCAGTCACCCATCTGCAGGCCCACCGAGCCATCGCGCGCGATGTCGGTAGCGGCGCGCGGGCCGCTTGAAGCATATGCCTTCAGGATCGCGTCGGCGCTCGCGGGATAGCGTTCGCGGACGGCGGCAGCGAGGCCGAGGCTGTTGTCCGCAGGTGCGAAGGGGCGAAAGCTCTCGTCGCGGGTGTAGCCGATCAGTATCGGAACGTCGGACTGTTGGCGTGCAGCGAAAACCTCTTCGTTGGAGCCGGTGACGACCTTGCCGTCGCGGACGATAGGACTTCTGGGCGTTGTTGCTGAAATGATGCGGTCACCGGGGAGGCCGCGCATTTCGGTTAGCGAGGCTGCACCAAGTTCTTTTTGCAGGGCAATGCCCTGCTCTTCCGCCGTGGCCAGCGAGATGGGGCCGAGCATGCCACCGAACGCGCTGCCGCTCATGGCAACGGCCTTTGCAAACAGGCCCTTGGCGAGCGGAGATGCCTGCAGCAGCGAGACTGACATTGCCCCTGCCGATTGGCCGACAATGGTGACATTGGCAGGATCTCCACCGAACTTGGCGATATTGCGCTGAACCCATTGCAGCGCGGCGATCTGGTCCATCAAGCCATAGTTGCCCGAAGCGCCCGCTTCGGCGGTAAGGTCTGGGTGGGCAAGAAAGCCCAGCGCACCGACGCGATAGGCGAGGTTGACCCGGACCACTCCATCGCGCGCCAGTGGTGCGCCCGAATAGTTTGCCATCGAGGCCGAGCCGATGTTGAAACCGCCGCCGTAGATCCACACCACGACGGGGACCTTGGCGGCATTCTTCGGGGCCCAGATGTTGAGGTAGAGGCAGTCCTCGCTGGTCGCCTCGTTGCCGAAGTAATGGTTCTGGAGCGAACCGCGCAGGGGCTGGAGGCATTCGGGGGCGAAGCGGTCGGCGTGGCGGAGGCCCGACCAGGGCTCCACCGGCTGTGGTGCCTTCCAGCGCAGTTCACGCAGGGGCGGCGCGGCAAAGGGCACGCCGAGCCAGGCTTCGATTCCGGAGGGGAGGGTGACGCCTTCGATCTGACCGCCGTCGACTTCGATCGGCTCGGCCAGAGCCGACTGTGCGGCGGCGAGAGACAGCGCCGCGATCAGCTTGCGGATCACTTGCGCGGCACTCCCAGCTTGTCGTGGAAGAAATCGAAGGTCGCGTTCATCGCCTTGAGCGAGGTGCGGCGGGTATCGTCCAGCGTTGCGCCCATGAAGCTGTGGTCGATGCCGGGGTAGTAGGTGGCGCTCACAGGAACGCCTGCGGCCTTCAGCGCGGCTTCGAGCTGTTGCGACTGGCCAACGGGCACGACCTTGTCGTCTACGCCGTGGAGCAGCAGCACCGGTGCGTCCTTGACATCGACATAGCTGATCGGGCTGGCGGTGCGGATGGCTTCGGGCGTGCAGGTGCTGTCCTTGCAGCCGAGCAGGCGCTGCTCGGCAGAATCCTTCTGCGTTATGCGCGGCATCGTGGCGAAATCGTGGATGCCATACCAAGCGGCGGTGGCTTGCACGCAGGCATCATTGGCCGAGGCGGGATCGAGCGTGGCGTCGATCTTGCCGTTGGTGCAGGCAAGGCCCGTAAGTGCAGCGAGGTGGCCCCCCGCCGAACCGCCGAACACGCCGACGCGCGATGGATCGATGTGATATTGCGCTGCATTCTGGCGCAGGAAGCGCAGGGCGGCAAAGATGTCCTTGGCCTGCGCCGGGAAGGTGGCCTCGCCCGACAGGCGATATTCGACGCTGGCGACGGTGAAGCCCTCGGCGGCAAAGGCGGCGAGCATCTTCGGGAAATTGTCGAAGGCGCCTGACTGGCGGGTGTGGCCTCCCATCCAGCCACCGCCGTGAATATAGAGCACAAGCGGATGCGGGCCCTTGCCGGCGGGCACATAGATGTCGACGATCTGCGGGCGGTAGCCGGGGTTGACCTGATAGGTCACGTCGCGCCACGCCTTGACCCCGCCGGGAAAGGCGACCGCCACCTGCGGGAACTTGTCGGCCATCGACGGTTCGGGATTGACCGGGACGGAGCGCTCGGCGGGTGTCTTGGCGCTGGTGGGCGCGGCGACCAGGGCAGCGCAGGCGAACGCCGCCAGTGGGGTGAAACGGGCCATCTTGTCCTCTCCTTTGTCTGTTATCGTTGCGCGTTCAGCTGACGCGGTAGAAGCGGATGCGCACCGCGCGCTTGCCACCGGGCAGGCTCACCGGATCGAGCGTGCCGATGAAGCAGCCTTGCGAGAGCCAGTCGTACTTGCCCTGCGGCGCTTCGAAGACGGGGTGGGTACGGACGACTGCCTTGGGGTCCTTGGCGCGGCAACTGACGCCGGTGTTGACGACGTTGATCACGGCGCCGTCATCGGTGCGCAGCATGTAATCAGCCTTGATCTGCAGGCAGCCATCGGCGCGCCGCAATTGCCAGTCCCAGCCACCGCCCATTATCGTGCCGCGAATGCCGGAGCCTTCGAAGGTGCCGCCTGTAATGGGCACGATGTTGCGGGTGCCAAGCGAGGTCTGGCCGACAGTCACATCGGCATCGAGCGTGACCGTTTCCTCGAAGGCGAATTCGAGCGCGGGTTCAGCGGCGTGCGCGCTCGTGGCAGTTGCCAGCGCGGCGGTTGCTATCGTGGCGATCAGGCGCATGAGCTTCCTCAATCGAGATATTCGGGTTTGTGTCTGGCCTGCGCGGCAAGGCGGATCGGGGCATTGGCTGCACCGTATCCGGCGTATCCGCGTCGCTCGACCACTTCGAAGAAGACGCGTCGGGCGAAGGCGCGACTGTAAAACTGGAAGTATTCCGCCTCGCCGTCGCAGTCGTAGAGGATGCCGAGCCGAGCCATCCGCTCGATCAGTCCGGGATCCAGTCCCCAGCGCGCTTCGAGATCGTCGTAGTAGTTGCGCGGAATTTCGAGGACCGGCAGGCCATCGGCGCGGGCAGCTTCGGCCACGGCGAAGACGTCGGACGTGGCAAAGGCGATATGCTGCACCCCCGCACCGAAATAGTTCTGCACGAAGCGCGAAGTCAGCGACTGGCTGGCGAGCGAGCCGTTGAGCGTGAAACGTACCGAACGATCGGCGTTTTCGACCGCCTGACTCTGCACGAGGCCCATCGGGTCGGCGATCTCGAGCTGGGGCGTCTTCTCAACGTCCAGCAGGGCGACGTAGAACAGCAGCCAGCTGAGGAATTCCTCGTACTGCATGGTCTGCGCAATGTGGTCGACGCCATTCAGCAGTGGCGCGGCTTCGGGTTCGAGAGCGTGAGGGAACTCATGAGCCCACATCGCCTCGCGGCTGGCTTCATCGACGAGGTAGATCAGGCTGCCTCCGACGCCGCGCACGCTCGGGATCGGCCACTCGTCGGGGCCGACTGCCTGTTCGAATCGGGGGATGCGCAGAAAGTCGGCGCGAGAAAGCGCTGCGGAAACGTCCGGCACGGTAAGTCCGAGCGCGCAGACGGCGGCGCCGTGGACCATGTCAAAGCTGTGGGCGAGGCCTTCGGGCTCGCAATTCACGACGATGCTCGCCGCGCCTTGCGTCCAGCGGGTAACGTCCTTGCTGCGATGGCGCGCGGTGGGGCGGAAGCCGAGCGGGCGGAGCATGGCGCCAAGTGCCTCGGCTTCTTCGTGGCTGGCGGCAAATTCGATGAACTCGACGCCCGTGGTGGTGGCCCGCGGCGGCAAGATGGGGGCAGCGACAGAGGGCTTCGCAATTCCGCCCTCGAGAAGGCGCAGTGAGCGATAGCCATCGAGCGCCACGCCGCTGGCCGAACCTGCGCGGAAGCGGTCGTTGAAGATCTCGAGGCTCCAATACCCGTCGTAGCCGATCTTGCGGATCGCCTGCGCCCAATCATCGAGTGGAAAGTCGCCTTGGCCCGGCATCGAGCGGAAGTGGCGGCTCCACTGCAGAAGGTCCATGTCGAGCACCGGGGCGTCGGCTACTTGCACAATGAACAGCTTGTCGGCGCGGATATCGCCGATGCTGGAGGAGGGGATGCGGCGCGAGAGCGAGTGGAAGCTATCGAGCACGAGGCCGATGGCCGGGTGATCCACGTCGCGCACGATGCTCCAGGCGTCGCGGTGATCGTTGACGTGGCGGCCCCAGGCAAGCGCTTCGTAGCCGATGCGCAGGCCGCGTGCGGCGGCGCGTTCCCCGGCTTCGTGAAGATCGGCGATGGTGTGGGCGCGATCGGCTGAAGCGATGGTTGAGCAGCTTGAGCAGAGCAGGAGCAGATCGGTGCCAAGTTCCTGCATGACGTCGAACTTGCGCTCGAGCCGGTCGAACGCGCGGGTGCGCTGCGGTTCGGGCAATCCGTCGAGATCGCGGAACGGCTGGAACATCGTGCAGGCAAGGCCGAGATCAGCCATCATGCTTGAGATGTCGCGTGCCGAGAGGTGCGTCGAAAGAAGGTCGTTCTCGAAGATCTCGGCCCCGTCGTATCCGGCAGCAGCGATGGCCTGCAGCTTGGCATCGAGCGTACCACTGATCGAAACGGTGGCGATGGACGTCTTGATGGGCACTGCAGGCTCTCCGTCGCCTCGGCTCTTGCGAGGTTGACATCTCTAAATGTTAGGGACTAGTTCGTTACATAAATGTAGTGCGGGCGCAAGGGGAGGAATGTGAAGGGAATTTCTGATGCGGTGGCCGGAACGGCGCTTATGGGCGGGGAAAACCTGCGCGCGCGCTGTGTCACGGGCAGACCGCAGCCGAAAATCCCGCTAGCATCGCTGCCAACGGGGCAGGCGCTCGATGGCGAGCGAGAGGACCTCGTGCCAGTCGCGGAGACCACCATCTTGCCCGAGAGCGAAATAGCGAAGAAGCCGGAACGCCGGAGTCGCGCGGAAAGCCGCGAGCAGGCGATCAACCAGATCATCGACATCGCCACCAACGAATTTGTCGAGAAGGGCCTCGCCGGGGCGCGGATCGACGAAATTGCGGGCAAGGCGACCAAGCGCAAGATCTACTACTATTTCGAGGGCAAGGACGAACTCTACCGTGCCGTCCTGCAACGCGCTTATGCTCGCGTCCGCGAGAGCGAGGCCGAAGTCGACATCGAGAGCGGCAGCGCTACCGACGCGCTGCGCCGTCTGATCGAGCATGACGTGCGCTATCACGCGCGCCATCCTGAACTGGTGCGACTGGTGATGAACGAGAACATCCACCGCGCCGAACATCTCAAGCAGATCGAGGGCCTGCCGCAAGGCAACCGCCGGGTCATCGGCATCCTCGAAAGCATCATCGCCCGGGGGCAGGCGGAAGGTACTTTCCGCGATGGCATCGACCCGGTGGACCTGCATCTCAATCTGACCGCATTGAGTTTCTACAACGTCTCCAACCAGTTCACCTTCGCGCACAACTTCGGGGTGGACATGACCAGCCCCGAGGCGATCGAGCGACGGGCGGGGCAGGTGGCGGACATCATTCTGGCCTGGGTGACGAAGAAGGACTGACCGGCCGGGCAGCTATTGCTGCTCGCCCAAGGATCGGCCGGACGTCTGCCCTTGCGCCCAAAGGAGAGGACGAATGGCACTTCCCGCACCCGGTTCCATGGCCGACGGCCCCACGGAGTGGTCGCGCAAGGCCTTGGGCATCGTTGCTCTGTGCTTCGCGATCAACATGGCCGACGGCGTGGACGTGACGATCCTGTCGTTCATTGCTCCGCGACTGCAGGCGGAATGGGGCATTGGCGCAGCAACGATGGGCAACCTGTTCAGCGCTGGCCTTCTCGGCATGGCCATCGGCGGCATGTTCATTGCCCCGCTGGCTGATCGGCGTGGGCGGCGCGCGGTTATCCTTGCGGCGCTGTGCCTGATGTCGGTCGGCATGTTCGCCAGCAGTATCGCTCCGAACGTGCCATTCCTGTTCGCGATGCGGGTGATCGTGGGCTCGGGCATCGGAACGGTGCTCGCGGCGATGGCGGCGCTTGCCGCGGAGAGCGCGCCTCCCGCACAGCGCAATCTGGCGGTGGGCGTGGTACAGGCAGGGTATCCCTTTGCGGCGGTGTTCACCGGGCTGATCGTGGCGCATGCGCTTCCGATCCATGGCTGGCAGGCCATGCTGCTGGGCGCTGCGGTGCTGACGGTGGCGCTGTTGCCGGCAGCGTGGCTGCTCCTGCCTCATGTGAAACCTGAGGCGAGCCAGGGGCGCGCCTCGGCGGGCAAGGTAGGCCAGTTGTTTGCTCCGGCCCTGCGCGCACGGACCATCGCCCTGTGGTGTGCCGTGTTCTTCGGACTGATGGTGCTCTACTTCATCGTCAGCTGGATCCCGAAGCTGTCGATCGCGGCGGGCCTTTCGGAGACCAACGGTATTTACGCTGGCGCGCTCTACAACCTTGGTGCCTTCGTCGGCACGATGGCGATGAGCGTCCTTGCCTTGCGCGTGCCGCTGGGAAAGCTGGTTCCCGTGATGCTGACCGGCGCGGGCGTGGCGATGGTGGCTTTCGGATCGATCGCAATGCCGGTGTGGCTGACGCTGGTCGTCGCCTTCGTGATCGGCGTGACCCTGCAGGGGGGATACAACGGCGTCTGGCCGATCGCGGCGGGCGCCTATCCCAGCGAGGTGCGCGCCACCGGCGTGGGTTGGGCCATTGGCGTGGGCCGGGGCGGGGCGGTGATCGGCCCGATGCTGGGCGGCTACCTGATGGCGGCAAACGCACCGTTACCGGCGCTTTTCGGAGCCTACTGCGCGCCCTTGCTCATCTGTGCGGCAGCAGCGTTTCTGGTGGAACGCCACAAAGTGTAACTAACCAGTCACAAGTTATTTGACAGGGACTAGTTCGTCACATAAATGAACCCTCGGTGAAGGGCGGCGAATTCAGCTGCCCCTGGAGGAGGATGACCATGAATTTGAGGGGCACTCGCCTTGCGTTTTCCGCGTCCCTGTTGACCGTAGCTGCCGCGCTCTCTGCGCCCGCGCTCGCTCAGGATGCGGCCCAGAATGGTGCAGAGGACCAAGCTGCTGAAGCGCCGGGCGACACCAAAGAAATCATCGTTACCGGCTCGCTGATCGCGCGACCGAACAACACCGCCGTCAGTCCGATCGTCTCGGTGGGCGAGACCGCGCTCAAGGAGACCGGACAGGTCAACCTGCAGGACGCGCTGAACCAGTTTCCGAGCTTCACGACCGCGGGCAACGCCAACACCGGCGGGCAGGGCACAGGTGGCCGCGCATCGGTCAACCTCCATGGCCTTGGCACCAACCGCAATCTCGTGCTGCTTGATGGCAAGCGCCTGCCGCTGTCGGATATCAATGGCAACGTGGACATCAACATCCTGCCTGAATCGATCATGGGTGGTGTCGACATCATCACGGGCGGCGCGTCGGCTATCTACGGTTCCGATGCCATCTCGGGTGTCGTCAACTTCAAGACCCAGCGCGCTTTCGACGGCGTGCGCATGGACGTGCAGAACTCGATCAGCGACCGCGGCGATGCCTACAAGTTCAACGGCTCGCTCGCTTTCGGATCGAGCTTTGCCGAGGATCGTGGTCACGTCATGGCGGCGTTCAGCTATGCTCATCAGGACCAGGTGAACGGCTCGACCCGCGACTTCTTCTTCGACAAGACGCCCTCGTCGTTCATCGGCAACGGCACCTTCGTGCCGAGCGCGACCAATGCGCCTGACGCGGCGGTCGTCTCGTCGGTATTTGCGGGCTACGGCGTCAACAACCTGCCGGCCAATTTCCAGTTGCTGAACCTCGGTTTCAACAACGATGGCACGTTGTTCACGCAGACCGGTGCGCGCAACTACAAGGGTCCCAACGGCACGAACGGCTACCTGATCGTCGGCAACAACGTGCGCATGCCGGTTGGCCAGCAGATCGATTTCGCCAATGGCCTCAAGCGCAAGACTGCCTTCGTCAAGGCCGACTACGACCTTGCGCCGGGCCTCACCGCCTATGGCCAGTTCATGTACGTCGACCTTTCGGTCAAGACTGCGTCAGGCGGCAGCCTTACCCAGTTCGGTTCACTGACCACGATCCCGGTCACCAATCCGTTCATCCCGCAGGACCTTCGCACGATCCTCGCTTCGCGCCCCAACCCCAATGCGCCGTTCACCTGGAATGGCCGCTACGTTGGCGTGCCTTACAAGAACTGGGACGAGAACTACGCCGTCCAGCAGTACATGGCCGGCGTGAAAGGGGACATCACCTCGGGCTGGTCGTTCGATCTTTATGCATCCTACGACCAGTCGGTCCATGACCAGCAGCTCAACGACGCCGTGGTCAAGAGCCGCGTCCAGACCTTGCTGAACGCGGCTGACGGTGGCCGTTCGCTTTGCACCGGCGGCTTCAACATCTTCGGTGATGCCAACGCCCGCTCGCTGTCGCAGGCCTGCGTGGACTACATCACCAAGACCGCATTCTCGAAGGAGAAGCTGTCCCAGACGCAGGCCCAGTTGCAGGTCAACGGCAAGCTGTTCGATCTTGGCGCTGGCCCTGCCCAGATCGCCTTCGTCGCAGGCTATCGCAGGAACAGCTACAACTACATTCCAGACAGCGATCTTCGCGCCCAGAACATCGAATCCGTGATTGCCTCGCAGCCCGCCTCGGGTCGCATCTCCGTGAAGGAATTTGCTGCGCAGGTTGACGTACCGCTGATCGCCGACAAGCCGTTCATCGAGGAATTCGGCATCGGCGGCGCGATCCGCTACTCCGACTATTCGGTCACTGGCGGGGTCACCAGCTACGAAGTCGACGCCCGCTGGAAGCCGGTGGAGCCGCTGCTGTTCCGTGGCAGCTACCAGCGCGCGGTGCGTGCGCCGAACATCGGCGAACTGTTCTCGCCGCAGCAGGGCAACCAGCTGGTGATCGGCACGCCGCCAGGCGCACTGGGCGATCCTTGCGATATCCGCTCGACCGCGCGCACGGGTGCCAACGGTGCCAAGGTTGCAGAACTCTGCGTTGCACAGGGCATTCCGCAGGCCGCAATCTCCAGCTACACCTTCCCGACCACGGCCACCGGCCAGCTCGTCTCGGGCAACACCAACCTGACGCCCGAACGCGCCGATACCTACAATTTCGGCTTCGTGCTCAATTCGCCCTTCCAGAGCGGGCTTCTGTCGGACTTCACGCTTTCGGTCGACTACTACAATATCGCGGTCAAGAACGTGATCTCGACCGTGCCTGGCCTGACCGTGCTGTCGAAGTGCTTCAACCTCGATGGCTCGAACCCCAGCTATGACAAGACCAACCTCTATTGCGGCCTGCTCTCGCGCGACAACTCTGGGCAGCTGGTCAACGTCGCCACGCCGTTCCTCAACCTTGGATCGGTCAAGACCGATGGCGTCGAGGCGCAGGTCAACTGGACAGTGCCGTCACCGATCCTGCGTGGAGACAGCGGTCGTCTGTTCGTGAACGCGGCCGTGGGCTGGCTGCACAAGTACAAGCTGCAGTTGATCCCTGGCGCGGCAGAGCTTGACTACACGGGCATCAGCAACGGTGCGGCAGGCGTCAGCAGCCTTCCGCCGCGCGCCACGCCGAAATGGAAGTCGGTCACCAGCTTCGGCTACCGTTCTGACGCCACCACGCTCGGCCTGCGCTGGCGGTACCAGAGCGCGATGAAGGACACGACTTCGGTCCTGACCCCGGCGACTGCCCAGGTTGGCGTGGGCGCCTATGCGCTGTGGGACATGTTCGGCACTGTTCGCGTCGACAAGTCGATCGAATTCCGCGCTGGCGTCAACAACCTGTTCGATCGCGGCCTGCCTTTCGTGGCGAGCTCGCAGAACGGCACGGACGTTGCGCTCTACGATCCGATCGGTCGCTCGTTCTATCTTGGCGCACGCGTAAACTTCTGATCCACCCTATGTCCCGGCATCCCCGTGATGCCGGGACGCTTTTCGAAGGCACAAATGATCCTATCCGGCCTGCTTGGACGTTCCATCCTCGCCTCGCGCTCGCCCGAGTTGCATGAGAAGGAAGCGCAGGCGCAGGGTATCGCCTTGCGTTACGACCTTTATGATTTTTCCGCGCGAGGCTGGGCCGACAGTGATCTTCCACTGGTCCTGAAGCGCCTGCTGGACCAGGGCTACAGCGGCTTCAACGTGACCTATCCGTTCAAGCAGGCCGTGGTATCGCTGCTCGATGAACTCGACGAGACCGCGCTTTCCGTGGGTGCAGTCAACACCGTATCCATCCGCGATGGCAAGTTGTGCGGCTTCAATACCGACATGGCCGGCTTCCGGGACTCCATCGCCGAAGGATTGCCAGGCGTCGCCTTGAACGATGTGGTCCAGCTCGGTGCAGGAGGGGCGGGGGCCGCCGTCGCCAATGCCCTGCTCTCGCTGGGTGTCGGCACGCTGCAACTGGTCGATGTGGATGAGAACCGCGCAAGGCTCCTGGCGGACGATCTTGCTGCGCGTTTCACCAATGCCCGGATCATCGCCCTTACTCCCGATGCGGTCGAGACGGCGGTTGCTGACGGTATCGTCAACGCCACGCCGATCGGCATGAACGGCAAACCCGGTATGCCGATTGCCGAAGATGCCGTCGAAGCGCGGCACTGGGTCGCCGATATCATCTACTTCCCGCCCGAAACGGAACTGCTGTGCCTTGCCAGGCAGCGGGGGTGTCGCACGATCAATGGTATCGGCATGGTCATCGGACAGGCGGCCCGCGCTTTCGAAATCATAACTGGCCGCGTTGCAGACAGAAGCAGAATGGCGTCCAGCCTCGTATAGTCCGAAAGCAGCAGCGGGCCGAGTGTCGCGCGCGAGCGCGGCTGAGGCAGGCCGATTGACTGCTTATCTAAAGCCGGACAGTCGGTGGGCAGCAATGAGGCACTCCACGGCCATCAATGGCAACCAGGGCGGCGTGTCCCTGTCCAGCGCTGCACGACCCAGCTGTGAAATATCGTCCAGCCTTGCTGCATCGGGTAAAAGCCGGAGCCCGGCGCCGATCGCGTCCAGATCGAAGATCGTCGACTGTCCATCGACAGAGGCGCGCAGCAGATCAAGCGACAGCAGCAGTTTCTCTTTCAGCTCTGCGTAGCCCATGAAGCGCTCGTCGAATAATCCGACCTTGACCTGCGCCAAGCGGACTTCGTCGGGCAGGATGCCCTCCATGGCGGTGCGGAAGGGTTGGCGACTGTACCCGTCGTGCACGAAGTGATGCAGCGGCAAAGACAACATGAAGTCCACGACCGTTCGATCAAGCATCGGAAAGGTTACCGCCAGTCCATGGCGGGCAGCCATTATCGAGAAGTAGGTGCAACGCGATGGGATATGATGATCCGCAAAGGCCGTGACTCGCTCCCTTGGCGTATTCGCCTGGAGAATCGGCTGCATGCTTCTGTCGAGGATTTTGCTCCTGAATGCGGGTTTCACGAAGCGGAGAATGCCTGAAGCTGCATCCATCGGTGAACGGGATGGTCCGCGACGGGTGATCTGAAGCTTGGCAAGAAGGGGTTTCAGCAGGCGAGCGTGGATCGTGGCCTTCAGCGATTTGCCATCGGTCCTTGCGCGCGACCGGAGTTCCCGGGCGAGAGTTCGCATATCCCCCTTCAGGAACAGGGCAGCGTAAAGGTTGGCGCCGTTGTAGGTCGCTCCTTCGTCGCCACCGACGCCACTGAGGACCCGATCTGCGCCGGCTTTGGCCGCCAGCGCCATCATCTGATCGTCATGCCCGCCGATCACACCGCCCGGCCAGTCCGTATCCTCCGGCTGGCCGGGCATATGCAGGCAATCGTGGACCACGTGGTGTTCAACGTCCGGATATTGCTTCAGGAGAGCTTCGATCAAGGGGCGCTCATCGAGCTGCGCTGGGCCGATCGGCTTGAGTGTTGTCATGCTTAGCGCGATGACGCCCGCGCCGCGCCCGCGCGCGGCCCTGGCTGCCAGCGCCGTTATCGCCGAACTGTCGAGCCCTCCGCTGAGGTGGCAGGCGACGGGCTTGTCCGCCGGCAGACGCCGCCGAACGGCTTCGTCGAGCAGCGTTTTCAGCTTTCGGGCGGCAGCGTCCCGGGTTCCTGTCCATTTGCCGACGGCGCTTTCGTCCGGGCGGTATGCCCGATGAATCTGCGGAGCTTGGTCCTCGACACTGAACCGCAGGCTATGACCGGCAGGGAGATAGGCGATTTCGGCAAAGCCACTGTCGCTGCCCCGAAAGAATGACTGGCGCAGTCTGATTGCATGGGCAGGCTGGTCCGGAATCGCGGATGCCACACCAGCTTTGTGAAGACCTTTCGGCAGGCTGGCGAACGCGAACCAACGTCCCGCGCGCAGAGTCCAGGCCAAGGGCCTTGCCCCGATGAAATCGCGGGCCAGCCAGAGGACGTTTTGCTTCTGCTCCCACATCGCCACGGCGAAGTCGCCATTGATGCGATCGGGAAAGTCCGCGCCATGCGTGGCAAGGCTGGTCAGAAAGTTCTGCTCCGGACAATCCGAGAAGACATCCAGTCGCACATCTGCCGCTACGATCCAGCCCTCCTTCTCGACCGGACGCGCGCCTCCATGCGAGAAATCCAGGATGGCCATGCTCAGGCGACCATGTGTCTGTCGGCTGACGGCGGGGGACAGACCCTCGGGGATCATCGCCTCTATCATGCCGTCGAGCATTTGCTCTGGCGGGCAGGCATCATCCAGGCGCACAATGCCGCAGATCAGTCTCACGCAGTTACACCACTTCCAGCATCCCGCGATCCCTCAGTTCGCTTAGAAACGCCGCCACCTGATCCCGGCAATCGGCAGCCGGCACATCATACTCGGCCTCAAGCGTTGCAACGATCTCGTCTTCGTCGATCGGCTGTGCGAGGAGTTCCCAGATCCGCGAGGCCACCTCGTTCAATTCGTGGTAGCGCCCAGCCTGCACATTGAGCAGCAAGGTGGAGTTCTCCTGAGCCGAGCCCAACATGCCCCGCGCGCGCTGAACCAATTTTCCCATCTGTAACTCCCTTGGAATGTACGGCCGATCAGACGTGCGGCCTGCGATCAGGTGCACCTGGGAATAGCCCCACTGTTCCATCACCGGCCCAAATGCGTCTTCGATCCTGCGGATCTGACCAGGGGTCAGCGCCTGGCGCCATTCCCCGGCCTTGCCCGACCGGAAAAAGCGCTCTTGCTGCGGCAGGCTTTCGCGAAAGCCGTGCGTTGCCTCCTGGCGCTGCAGTTCTCTGAGAGACGAATGGTCGATCGCTCGATCCACTTCCGCAGAACTGGCGGTGCCATTCAACCACCCGATGATTCTGCTAAATTCGGCTTTGGCGTCCTGCCGCAGATCCTCATATCGCACGACCTGAACCGGAATTTCCTCTTGCGTGGTCCAGCCCGTCACATGCGAAGCCCAGTCCCCCAAGGCGTAGCGCAACTGCATCGGTCCGTCGGAGTGGGCCGTCGCATCGAGCATCTGTGCAATGGCTGCATCGATCGAAATGCCGGCGTGATGCGAAAGCGAGATCGCGACATCGCGGGGATCGCGGACAAGGTACAGGCCGCGGCTTCCTGGCAGTCCGGTTACTTCGGTATCAAACCTGTCATGGGTCTTGCAGATGAAAGGTTTCTCAAGACGCCTTGCGACGAACGCGCCTTGCATCGCGCGAAGTTTCGCCAGCTCTGCCGAATAGAGGCTGTCCGGTTCCACCAGAAGCTCGTCGCAGAACCGCCAGCGGCTTATCAGCAGTTCTTCCTCGGACAGCCGGTTGATGTTGCAAGGTTGTTCCCTGCCAGTCAGCAAGTTGGCAAACAGGACGCGCATCCAGGTGTTGCCGGACTTGGGATAGGATGCGAGCCAGATCAGCCCGGCCGGTAGGGTCGCCACGGTGGTTACGCCACGCTCGGACTTTGCCAGTGCGTCATCAATGCTGCAGTCGTCTCGTCCAGACGCTCCAGGTCGCGAGGCCTGCTCAGGTGATAGACTCCGATCCCGGCTGCAAGCGCGCCGATGCGGCCAGCCAGCCCGCTCTGGTTGGCATAGGAAAGCGCGATCTGACGCCGGTATGATTGCCGCAGGAGAGCTTGAGCCGCATTCAGGGGTGTCATCCGGGTTATGGCAGGAGCCTGTCCCGGATCGGAAGCTGTCAACATGTAGATTGCCCCGATCGGCACGGCTCCGCCTTGGTCCGCCGTCGTCGGCGGAGCAACGTGAAACTTCTCGACGAGGTGTCGTACGCGAGGGCCTGTCGAGCTCCCCAGCGCCAGGTGTTCAATGCTGTCAGCGTACAGGCGGAGCGCCCGTCCGTCGCGCTCCACCATCGCCGGCCCTTGGTCTGGCTGGATGATGGCACACATGTCATCGGACAGAAAATCGCATCCGGCGCGGCATAAAGCCGCAGAAAGAGTGGATTTGCCGGCGCCGCTCGGCCCGCAGAAGAGGTAGGCGCGACCTTCGTGAACCACCGACGAGGCATGAAGCAACAACCCACCGCGCTGGTACAGAATGGCCGAGAGTCCCGTCCCGGTCGCGAATATCAGTATGTCCTCGACTGGCATGTCCGGCGCTGGGCAAATGCTGATGCGGTTACCGTCCGTAGCCATGAAGCGGCCGGTATCCGGCAGGTTCAGGAGGAAGCTGTTCCGGTTGATTTCCCAGTTGGCGCCGCTGTGCAGGATGTCTTCAAGGTGCTCGGGGACATCCTCGACATGCATTGTCACATCCGCCTCGGCTACCTCGACGGCCCCCGTATCCGCCCGCATCGGCAAAGCGATCATGGATCGGACATTCAGTCCTGACATTCGATAGGTATACGGTGGGGGAC
The DNA here is from genome assembly GCF_058783135.1 of Novosphingobium sp. FW305-C-30-35. Classification (NCBI taxonomy): domain Bacteria; kingdom Pseudomonadati; phylum Pseudomonadota; class Alphaproteobacteria; order Sphingomonadales; family Sphingomonadaceae; genus Novosphingobium; species Novosphingobium sp. FW305-C-30-35. The sequence continues at coordinate 894,997 of NZ_JBYSYJ010000001.1, read as the reverse complement.
CAACAGGCTCGATCATGCTGAACTATCGCCGACAAGCAGACATATGCAAGTCGCAATGCAGATTAAAAATCCAAAACAATCATTGATCTAATCACATTATTTCTGCACTGCTATACGTTGCGTGGAAGAGCTTGGAGGTCTCCTTATGCCTAACCAAAAGTTAACGATCGAAACTGCTGAAGAAGTTCAGGCCCCCGCTCGCAAGGCTTGGCAGTCACCGCGCATCGAAGATGCAGACATCAGCGCACTGACCGCGGGCGGCGGCACTTCGGGCATCGAAGGTACGCCGTTCCTCAAGACAGGTTCCTGAAGTCGAGCCATCACTGATGGGGCGTGTGCGCTGGGTATCCTCAGCACCCGGAAAGACACGTCCCTACAGAGTCCTCAAGGGATGAGTGTCTGGCGAAGCCTCCCTTTTGACGGGCTTGGCTGGGGACGTTGCGCCGATCGTGACGTCGGTCGATGTCGCCAGTGGGCGTCGGCCAGGTGGTACGGCAGGTTTCCGGTTGTTCTGCGTCCCGTTCTGTTCTGCGCAAATCGCATTGCCTGGCCCATTGCGGCTTTGGTTCGGGCAGCACGCTTTGCGCGTTTGCGAAGGCTGGAACTTCGCGCATTCCTTTCGCTTTACCGGGATTGCCTTCTCACAGGCGCCGACCCTGTCGACGCTTTTGTGTGGCGGCGGCTGTATCGTCGCGCTCCCCTCATGTCGGCACGCTCCGCAGCATTGCTGGTGCAGGAGCTTGGCTCTCCCGACGGACAGGCGCTTCTTTCAGACAAGCAGGCGCTGGCCGAGCGCCTGAAAGCGGCCGGCGTGTGTGTGCCGGGTACGCACACGGTACGCAATCCGCTGTGCATCGAAGAACTGGCGCGCGTCATCGGGCCGACCGGGCTGGTCCTCAAACCCCGTTATGGTTCTGGCGGTCGCAACGTATCGGCGATCACCCGAAGCGGCGATCGTTGGCAGATCGATGGCCTCGATGTCGATGCAGGCAGGTTGAGTGAACACCTGACGCAATTGAGCGCAGGGCACGAGTTGATTGTGCAGGACCGGCTGGTGTCCGCTGATGGCCTCGCCGATCTGTCATGGCGCGGCCGCGCGCCAGTCCTGCGTCTGGCAACGTCGCGCATACTCGCTGGCCCGCCGCAGTTGGACTCTGCCTTGCTGATACTGCCTCGCCCCGGGTTCAAGCCTCGGAACTTCCTGAACGGCCAGATTTACGCCCCGATCGATCCGGACACCGGCATGGCCAAAGGCGGAGTCGTGCTCGAAAGCCCCGACACGATGCTGGATTTCCGGGAGGTGGATGGACCTCGCATCTCGGGCAGGAGGGTCCCGTTCTTTGCCGAAGCGGTTCGGGACGCGCTTCTGGCAATGTCGACTGTTCCTGCCGTTCCCGCGATTCATTGGGATATCGTCCTGACTCCGATGGGACCAGTATTTCTGGAAGGCAATGGCAACGGGAACTGGATCATCGCAAATCTGGCCGGTCGATATGGGCCGCAGGTCAGGCCGCTCGCTGCAACGCTCGATCGATGGCTGGAAACGGCGGCGCCAGTACGCCGCCGGTCTGCTCTCGCAATACTGCGGGATAAATGGGAAAGGACAGGCCAGCCTGTCCGCGCATCAGGCCTGGTGCTCGAAGCCGTTCTTTGTCTTGCCCTTGCCCGCCTGATCTTGATGGTCATGCCGTTTCGCAAGGTGGCGGAACACCTCGGCGACCTTGTGGCACCGGACGACCCTCGCGCCATCGCGGCAGCTTCTGTGGCACCCTCGGCGAATGCAGACACCGCAGCCCGGATCGGGCGAACGCTTGAAACCGTTGCCCGATGGGTGCCGTTCCGGGCGGTCTGCCTTCAGCAGGCACTGGCGGGCCACGCCATGCTCCGTCGCCGGCATATTCCGTCGGTCCTGCATCTGGGCTCAGGCCGGGACACGGACCGGAAGTTCATGGCTCATGCCTGGCTCGAGGCGGCGGGCCTCCCCGTGACGGGCTACCCTCCAGCGCCTCAGATCCGTGAAGTCGGATGCTTCATTCCGGCAACGGCCTGTCGATAGCAAGTCTGCGTATGCTGTCAGTCGCCTTGGCGGCGGCAGCCGCCGTCAGGCCGCCACTGCCGCGTCGCTTGCCAGCTTGTCGACCCGCTCGTTCTCGGGGTGGCCGTCGTGGCCCTTGACCCAGACCCATTCGACCTTGTGCGGACGCACGGCTTCCACCAGCGCGCGCCACAGGTCTTCGTTCTTGACCGGCTTGTTGTCGGCCGTCTTCCAGCCCTTCTTCTGCCAGCCGAACACCCACTTGGTGATGCCGTCGAGCACGTATTTGCTGTCCGTATGGAGCGTCACCCGGCACGGCTGCTTCAAGGCCTGCAGCGCCATGATCGCGCCCATCAGCTCCATGCGGTTGTTGGTCGTCTCCTTTTCAGAGCCAGCCATTTCCTTCTCGTGCTCGCCCATGCGCAGCAGCGCGCCCCAGCCACCCTTGCCGGGATTGCCCTTGCACGCGCCGTCGGTGAAGATCTCGACGTGCTTCACCCGAATACCCCCGGGTTCGCCGCATAGAACTGCAAGCGCCGGGCGAATGCCATCGGGTCCTTGCGCACCACCAGCGCGTCGGCGGGTGTATTGAGCCAGTCGTAGGCGCGGCTCGAAGTGAAGCGCATTGCCGCCCCTTGCGCCAGCAGGGGCAGGGCAGCCCGCTCCTTCGCCGACAGTGGCCGTACCGCCTCGTACCCATCGAGCAGTGCTGCCGAGAGCTCGGTGCTGAAGTTACGGCCCGTCGCGTCGAAGCACCACGCCGCATGCGTCACCGCGACGTCGTAGGCCATCAGGTCGTTGCAGGCGAAATAGAAGTCGATCAGCCCGGTAACCTTGTCGCCCAGCATCAGCACGTTGTCGGGAAACAGGTCGGCGTGGATGACCGCGCACGGCAGGTCCTGCGGCCAGCCTGCAGCGATCTTCGGCATGTGCTCGGCAACCAGCCCGGCCAGTTCGGGATCGATCGCGGCCAGCCCTTCGGGCCCGCAGGCGTCGAACAGCCGCTGCCATTCGGCGCGGCCCATCCCGTTCGCACGCGTTCCGGCAAAGTCCGCCGACGCCTGATGCATTTGCGCCAGCGCAGCACCCACCGCGCGGGCCTGTCCCACCGTCGGTTCGCTCACCGAAACGCCGGGGAGGAATTCAATCAGCGCCAGCGCCTTTTCGCCCCGCCGCCGGAACAGCGCCCCCTCGCGATCGTGGATGGTGCGCGGCACCGGGCAGCCCTTGGCAGCCAGGTGATCGAGCAGCGAGAGGAAGTAGGGCAGGTCCTCCAGCTCGATGCGGAACTCGTACATCGTCAGGATGAAGCGGGCACCGCTGCCATCCCGGCCTGTCGTTTCCAGCAACCAGTTGGAGTTCGAGACGCCCTCGGCGATGCCCTTGGCCGAGACCAGTGCGCCCACGTCGAATTCGTTGACAAGCGCGGCCATCTCTTCCGCGCCGATCTGGGTATAGACCGCCATGTTCCTTGCGCCTTAGTCGAGCAGCTGGCGCGGCAGCTTGAACACCATCTTTTCCTCGGCGGTGGTCACCGTCTCTTCCGAGATGGGGCGCAGCTCTCCGATCTTCGCCACCACTTCCCGCACCAGCACTTCGGGCGCGGAGGCCCCCGCGGTGAGCCCCAGCGTGTTCACGCCTTCGAGCCATTCGGGATCGATCTCGTTCGCGCGCTGGATCAGGCGCGAACGCGTGCCCATGCGCTCGGCCACCTCGACCAGACGCAGCGAATTTGAGCTGTTCGGCGCACCGATCACCAGCAGCAGGTCGCATTCCCCGGCAATGGCCTTGACCGCTTCCTGGCGGTTCGAAGTGGCATAGCAGATATCTTCGGCCTTTGGCCCGGCGATCTGCGGGAACTTCGCACGCAGCGCCGCCACGATTTCGGCAGTATCGTCCACCGAAAGGGTCGTCTGCGTCAGGAACGCAAGCGGCGCGTCGGCCGGGAATGACAGCTTGGCGACGTCATCCACGGTCTCGACCAGCGAGATCGAACCTTCGGGGACCTGGCCCATGGTGCCGATCACTTCGGGATGACCCTTGTGGCCGACGAACAGGATGTGGCGCCCGGCCTCGACCTGGCGCTCGGCCTGGCGGTGGACCTTGGACACGAGTGGGCAAGTGGCGTCGAGCCAGTCGAGCCCGCGCGCGGTCGCATCCTGCGGCACGACCTTGGGCACGCCATGCGCCGAGAACACCACCGGCGCGCCATCCGGGACCTGATCCAGTTCCTCCACGAAGATCGCGCCCTTGGCCTTCAGGCCGTCCACGACGAAGCGGTTATGCACGATCTCGTGCCGGACATAGACCGGCGCGCCATAGCGCTGCAGCGCGCGTTCGACGATCTCTATCGCCCGGTCGACCCCGGCGCAGAAGCCGCGCGGAGCAGCAATGAGAAGGCGTAATGGAGCCGTTTCGGCAGCGACGTCTGGCAAGCTGGCGTTCATCCTGCGGCCCTTAGCAGCAAGCGCGGCGTACCGCCATTGCCGAAAGCGGCTGCGGTGGGTAGAGGTGGCCGAAATGTTGGCCGGAGTTCGGTTTCCGGTCGATCAGACGCTGCAAGTATCGAGGATCGAGTGCCCATGAACGCAAGTGCCCGCCGTATCGCAATTCTGGGCGCCCCGCTCGTGGCAGCCCTCGCGCTTTCGGCCTGCGGCGGCAAGAAGGGCGAGCTTGTCGTTGATGACGCGGTGGGCGTCACGGCGCTGCGCGATCCTTGTCCGCGCGTGGGCATCCCTGATTACACCGGCGACGTCACGGTATTCAGCGATCCGTCTCGCACCGATTCGGCGGCGATCGATATCGAGGCGACGATCACCAACCTGCGCGCACAGTGCACCGACGGTTCGAAGCTCCACTCTGTCGCCAGCTTCGACGTGCTGGCCCGTCGGTCGAGCAAGGTCGGCGCACGCCGCGTCGAACTGCCCTATTTCTCCACTGTCGTGCGCGGCGGCAACATCGTCGTGGCAAAGCGCGTGGGCAAGGTCGTGATCGATTTCGCCGACGGGCAGGATCGCGCTACGGGTCGGGCGCAGGCCGGAGCCGATGTGGACAAGGCCGAGGCATCGCTTCCGGAAGACATCGTCAAGCGCATCTCGCGCAAGCGGCGCGCGGGCGACGAAGACGCAGCAGTCGATCCGCTTTCGCAGCCCGATGTCAAGGCAGCTCTCTCCAAGGCCAACTTCGAACTGCTCGTCGGCTTCCAGCTGACCGACGCGCAGCTCCAGTACAACGTCCGCAAGTAAGTCTCCAACTCTCGGGGGCAGAGGGGCAACTCACCTGCAACTCTCGCAGGCAGAGCGGCAACTCGCCAGAGTGAAGGGCAGGCAGATCGATGCCCTTTCGCTTTGTCCGTGATTGGGCTAACCGCCCGCCCATGACTGACGCCCGGATCAACCTCCACGCCGACTTCGCCTCGGTAATCGACACCGCGCTGACTGCGCTCGAAGCCGCAGGAACCCTCCCTGCCGGTCTGAACCGAGGCGCGGTGACGTGCGAGCCGCCGCGCGATCCTTCGCATGGGGATCTGGCGACCAACGCGGCGATGGTGCTGGCCAAGCCCGCGGGCAACAATCCGCGCGCGCTGGCGACTGCGCTGGTGGCCGAACTTGAAAAGGAGCCGCGCGTCGTCTCGGCCGAGATTGCCGGGCCCGGCTTCATCAACCTGCGGCTGACCGACGATGCCTGGCGCGGTGAACTCGCGCTGATTGCGTCGGCGGGGGCGGACTATGGCCGCTCGACCATGGGCGGCGGCAAGATCGTCAACGTCGAGTACGTCTCGGCCAATCCGACCGGGCCGATGCACATGGGCCACTGCCGTGGCGCGGTGGTCGGCGATGCGCTGGCGGACCTGCTCGTGTTCAGCGGGCACAAGGTTATCAAGGAATACTACGTCAACGATGCAGGGGCACAAGTCGATGTCCTCGCCCGCTCGGTGCACATGCGCTACCGCGAGGCGCTGGGCGAAAGCATCGAAATCCCCGAAGGCCTCTACCCCGGCGACTATCTCGTTCCCGTGGGCAAGGCGCTCGCGGACGAGTTCGGCGACAAGTACGTCGGTGCGCCCGAAGCTGACTGGCTGATCCTCTTCCGCACCCGCGCCGTTGCCGCGATGATGGACATGATCCGCGCCGATCTTGCCACGCTCGGCATTCACCATGACCTTTTCTCATCCGAAGCGGAGCTTCAGGCTTCGGGCAAGGTGGACGCGGCCGAACAGTGGCTGCGCGCCCACGATCTTGTCTATGATGGCCTGCTCGAAGCGCCCAAGGGCAAGACGCCGGAAGACTGGGAACCGGTTGAGCTGCCGCTGTTCCGTTCGACAAAGTTCGGCGACGATCAGGATCGTCCGATCAAGAAGTCGAACGGCGCCTGGACCTACTTCGGTGCGGACCTCGCCTACCACTTCCAGAAGGCGCAGTCGGCCGATGCCCTCGTGGATATCTGGGGCGCTGACCACGCTGGCACCGTCAAGCGGATCAAGGCCGCGGTTGCCGCGCTGACCAGCGCTGAGGGTGGTGAGCCCAAGCCGTTCGAGGTCAAGCTGGTACAGATGGTGCAGTTGATGAAGGGCGGCCAGCCCTTCAAGATGTCCAAGCGTTCCGGCAACTTCGTCACGCTGGCGGATGTCGTCGAGATGGTCGGCAAGGACGTGGTGCGCTTCACCATGCTCACACGCAAGCCCGACGCGCAGATGGACTTCGATTTCGACAAGGTGGTCGAAGCCAGCAAGGACAACCCGGTGTTCTACGTGCAGTACGCCCACGCGCGCATCTGCAGGAACATTCGCAAGGGCGCCGACGAAGGCTTTGCCCCGTCAGGGGAAAATCTCTCGCTGCTGGGCGAGGAGGAGCTGGCACTGGTCAAGCTCGCCGCGCAATTCCCACGCACGGTCGAAGCCGCTGCCGTGGCGCGTGAGCCGCACCGCATCGCCTTCTTCCTCCACGATCTCGCCTCGGCGTTCCACTCCTACTACAATCTCGGCAACGACCGGCCCGAGAAGCGCTTCATTGTGGCACAAGACTCCGCAATGACTGCAGCCCGCCTTTTCCTCGCCCAACAAATCGGGCAGGTAATTCGTAACGGTCTTGCGCTATTGGGCGTTGAGGCAGCGCAAGAACTTTGACGTCAATCGGGGCAGGGCACTCATGAACGGGTCTGGCATGAACGGGGAAAACGGGCAGAATTCGTGGGACGAAGAGCCGGGCAAGCCGTTTGACGTCTCTGCCGAGATGGCGGAACCTGCGGGGGACCGGCTTGCGCTCGGCGACGAGGAACGCCTGCCCTGGCTCGAAAGCGCTGACGATATCGATGGTGAGGACGAAGACAGCGGCAATGGCCGTCTGATCGGCTTTGCCGTGATGGGCCTTGTGGTGCTTGCGGCGCTGGTTGGCGGGATCTGGTACGCCAGCAACCGCACGGCAGGGCCTGCCGGAGCCGACGGGAGCCTGATCGAGGCAAGCCGTGAACCCTACAAGGTCGCGCCAAAGGATCCCGGCGGCAAGACTTTCGAAGGCACCGGGGATTCCAGCTTCAAGGTCAGCGAAGGGGAAAAGCCTGTCGCCAACCTTGCCGGTTCCGCCTCGCCAACCCCGGCGCCAGCCCCTGCAGCTGCCCTGTCGCCAACACCTTCGGCCAAGCCGAGCGCCGGCGCGACCTCTGCGCCGAAGCCGAACCAGGCCGCTGCGACCGGCGGTGTCGGCGTGCAGGTCGGCGCCTTCTCGTCCAATGCAGCGGCGGAAGCGGGCTGGCAGAAGCTCATTGCCAACCATGAAGCCTTGAAGGGCCTCTCGCACCGCGTGATCGAGGGCAAGGCCGATATTGGCACTGTCTACCGCCTTCAGGCGGTGGCGGGTGATCTGGCTTCGGCCAACGCGCTCTGTTCACGGTTGCAGGCCAATGGCCTGAAGTGCCAGGTGAAGCGCTGAACCAGCGGTGACGTCAGGAAGGGCAAAGCTCCTTCCTGATTTGCGCTTCCAGTCTGCGCCGTACTTTCAACGCGCCGTTATCGACCCGCGCGCTGATCTCGGTCGGCAGTGTTGCTCCTGATTGCAGCACCGTCTCGATCGCTTCGATCGCGGCAATATCCTCTGGCTGTATGCGTGCGCCCATGGCGATCTGCATTGCGCCCAGGGCCGGATTGTCTGTCGCAAAGTCGCGTGCGGTGTTGACGAAATACCGAACCTGCGTTGGCGAGACGGGCGTGATGAGGTGGATGTAGTTCTGCGTCCCCAAGGTTCGACCGGTCAGCGCATCGGACATCGCTCCCCCGGTACGGATCAGGGCAGGCGAGAGATACTGCGCATCGAAGTGCTGGTGCACGGGACCTTCCTGGTCCGGAAACTGGCTTCGGATCAAAGAGTTGGCAGGCAGGTTCTCGCCCCTGCGAACAACGGTTATGGCGGCTTCGCTTTCTTCGACTTTGACTGGAATCGAGGCCACTTGCTCGCCGCCGGGGATCGTAGTGGCGTGAATGAAGGTCGCATGGCTCAAATCAAGCAGGTTTTCGATCAGCAGGGTATATCGGGCAGCAATGGTGACCGGTGCGTGCTGCTCGACCGCCCAGTCCGCGCAGCCCAGGCCAATCGCGCCAAGATCGGGAAGCATGCGCTGATCCGCAGCCTCTGCATTGCCCGTCCACACCCAGACAAGCCCGCCAGTCTCGATCACGGGATAGCGACGCAATGCCGATTTCTGGGGCACGCCTGACTGGCTGGGCACGCGCTGGCATGTCCCGTCGGCTCCGAAGGTGAACCCGTGATAGCCACACTGTACCGAATCGCCGACCAGACGCCCCAATTCCAGCGGAAAGGCGCGGTGCGGGCAGACTGCTCCGAGCGCTACGGCGTCGCCCGCCTCGGTCCGGTACAGGAGAACCCGCTCACCCAGCATCTCGCGCATGAGCAGCGATCGCCCGACTTCGTTGCCGTAGGCGGCAACCCACCACTGGTTGCGGGGATAGGGCTGCTCGACCTTGAGCGGATACATGGCTGTTCTCCCAAAATAACACCGCCGGATGTTTGTCAGTTGATAAGGATATTTGTCAAGTGACAAACTTGGCTTGCCAAATCCGCGGCGGCAGGCCATTCGATGCGGATGGTCCGACAAGCTCGCGCTCCCGTGTTGAAACCGTCCCGCTATGACGGTGACGAGAACAGGCGTGTCGTGCTCGAAGCGGCGTTGCGGGTTTTCTCGGAAGTCGGCTTTGCAGCTGCCAGCACGCGGGCGATTGCGGCTGCGGCAGGGATCGAACAGGGCCACCTGGCCTATTATTTCCCGACCAAGCTTTCGCTATGGCAAAAGGTGGTCGAGGCGTTCGCGCGCACTGGAGAAGTTCATCTTCAGCACCAGCTGGCGGGCGATGCCCTTGGTGATCCGGTTGCGACGGCATGGCGCATCCTGCCCGGCTTCCTACGCACCTTCGCCGATGAGCCACGCCTGACGCGGCTGATGCTGCAGGAGTTCTCGGTGAACTCAGAGCGACAGAAATGGCTGGTGGAGGCGTTTGGAACACCGGTGTGGGAGCTGCTTGCCCCCTTGTTCACAGCGCTTTCGCTGAAAGGGTATCTTGGTGGGAGCAGGCCGGAAATCGCCTATTTCAGCCTGATCGGTGCGGCCCTTGTCACATTTGGCAATGGCGATCTGATACGGACCATGTCCGGCGCGGATCCTGCTGACACGCACTGGATCGAAGCGGCCATCGCGCACATGATTGCGCCGGTGGTCATGGTTGCGCCAGTGGCCTGAGGCATCACGTCGCAAACGGCGCAATTATCCCCCATTGCCGCGGCTGGAACTCTTGCCAAAGGCTTCGAAACTCGCAAGTTCGCTGCCATGTTGCCTGCAATTTTCGGGCTTTCCGGCCTGACCCTGACTGAAGACGAACGCGCCTTTTTCCGCGACGCGGATCCGGCGGGGTATATCCTGTTCGGGCGCAATGTCGAAAGTCGCGCGCAGGTGCGCGCGTTGACCGACGAGTTGCGGGCACTGCATGGGCGGGACCGCACCTTCATCTGCATCGATCAGGAAGGCGGGCGCGTCGCGCGGATGAAACCCCCGGTCTGGGCGGCCTACCCGCCGGGCGAACGCTTTGACCAGCTTTACGACGTGGCGCCCGCCAGCGCGATCGAGGCGGCACGGGCCAACGCCCATGCGCTCGGGCTCGACCTGGCCGAGGTGGGGGTCAGCGTCGATTGCCTGCCGCTCCTCGACGTGCGCCAGCCCGGCGCCCATGACGTTATCGGCGACCGTGCGTTGGGGGCCGAGCCGATGCGCGTTGCCGCGCTTGGCCGGGCCACGATCGACGGGCTGGCGCGGGCAGGGGTTGCAGGCGTGGTCAAGCATATGCCCGGCCATGGCCGGTCGATGGTCGACAGCCACAAGGAAACTCCGGTTGTTACGGCGAGTGCCGAGGAGCTGGAACTGGACCTCGCGCCGTTCCGCGCGCTGAAGGATGCGCCGATCGCGATGACCGGCCATTTGCGCTTCACCGCATGGGATGCCGAAAACCCGGCAACTCTATCGCCTTATGTGATCGAAACGGTGATCCGCCAGGCCATCGGCTTTGACGGCCTGCTGCTGACCGATGATCTCGATATGCAGGCACTTGGTGGGACTGTCCCCGAACGGGCGGTCCGAGCGCAGGCCGCCGGATGCGATCTTGCCCTCAATTGCTGGGCGAAGATGGACGACATGATCGGCATTGCTGAAGGTCTCACGCCGATGAGTGCGACGACGGCGGAGCGGCTGGAGCGCGCCCTGCGGGGCACGGCGGCGTTCGATGGACCTGCCGACATTTCGGCCCAGGCCGAACTCCTCGCCACGCGCGACCGGCTGCTGGAACTTGCGTGATGACAGGCGATGTCGTTCCTGCGCTGTTTGATGGAGACGAGGCGTGGGACGGCATTGCCACTGCACCAACCGGCGATGCGGCGCTCTATCTGGAGCTTGATGGCTGGGAGGGACCGCTTGACCTGCTGCTGGAACTGGCGCGGCGGCAGAAGGTCGATTTGCGCACGATCTCGATCCTTGAGCTGGTCGCCCAGTATCTCGACTACATCGATCGTGCCAAGGCGCTGAAGCTGGAGCTTGCCGCCGATTATCTGGTGATGGCGGCGTGGCTGGCCTATCTAAAGTCATTGCTGCTGCTGCCACGCGATCCCGAAGTGCAGCCGAGTCCTGAAGAACTGGCGCTCAAGCTGCAATTGCGGCTGCAGCGTCTGGGCGCGATGCGCGAGGCAGGCGCGCGGCTTATGGGGCGGGACCGCACCGGCCGCGACGTGTTCCTGCGCGGGCGCCCTGAAGGCCTTCGCGTTGACCGCAAGGCGCTGTGGAAGTCCGATCTGTTCTCGTTGATCCAGGCCTATGGGGCGATCAAGCTGCGCAGCCAACCGGTCGTCCATATGGTACGCGAGCGTGCCGTCGTGACGTTGGATGCAGCTCTGGCACGGGTCTCGCAAATGCTGGGCATCGCGGTGGAATGGACCGATCTGCGGGCGTTCCTCCCGCTGGATGCCGATCCCGCGTTGCGCAAGTCTGCATTGGCTTCAAGCTTCCTGGCCGCGCTTGAGCTGGCCAAGCAGGGTCGTGCCGAACTTGCGCAGGACGAGGCATTCGGGCCGGTCATGCTAAGGGCTTCGCGGGCATGACGGAGCGGGCGGGCGATCTCGAGCGTGCGGTGGAGGCTACGCTGTTTGCCGCAGAGCAGCCGCTGACCGCGCTGGAAATCTCGGCGCATCTGGGTGGGGCAGCGGTGGACGATACGCTGGTGTCGCTCACGCAGGCCTATGCGGAAAGAGGGATCAATCTCGTCGAACGAGGCGGACGCTGGCACTTCCAGACGGCGGCCGATCTTGCCCATCTGCTGCGGCGCGAGAAGGAAGAGCCACGCCGCCTGTCGCGCGCGGCGACCGAGGCCTTGGCGATCGTTGCCTACCATGAACCCGTCAGCCGCGCCGAGATCGAGGCGATTCGCGGCGTGCAGACGGCCAAGGGCACGCTGGACGTGCTGCTGGAAGCGGGCTGGATTCGCATTGCCGGGCGTCGCGAAGTGCCGGGCAGGCCGACGATCTATGCGACGACCCCCGAATTTCTCACGCATTTCGGCCTGGCTTCGCGGCGCGACCTGCCGGGAATCGAGGAATTGCGGGCGGCGGGACTGCTCGACCCGGTCGAAGAGGCGTTTGCCGTCTTGACGGGGGGCGAGGATGGGGACACGGGGGCGATTGATCCGTCAGGCGGGGAAGACGCCGACTGACGCGACGGAAAAACTGGCATGTGGGGCGCGCGGTCCCTATCTAGGGAACGCAAAGGAGTTAGTGACATGGGTGGTCTTTCCCTTCCGCACCTGATCGTGCTTGCGCTGGTCGTGCTGATCCTGTTCGGCCGTGGTCGCATTTCCGAAATGATGGGCGATTTCGGCAAGGGCATCAAAAGCTTCAAGCAGGGCATGAACGACGAGGACAACAAGCCGGTCACGCCGCCGCCTGCGCAGATCCAGCAGCAGCAGGTGCCGCCTCCGACACCGGCGCCTGCGCCGACCTCGACCGATCAGGCTCAGTAAGCTGCTGTAAGACAAGGCGACAGGGCCGTGTTCGACATCGGCGCGTCCGAACTTCTGGTGCTGGTCATCGTGGCGATCGTCGTGATCGGCCCGAAGGACCTACCTATGGCACTGCGCACCGCAGGGCGGTGGGTGGCGAAGATGCGTCGCGTTTCCAACCACTTCAAGTCGGGCATCGAAACCATGATCCGCGAGGCGGAAATGGAGGAGATGGAGCGCAAGTGGAAGGAACAGAACGAGCGGATCATGCGCGAGACTGCGGCTCAGGAAGCCGCCGCCGAAGCGCAAGGCCAGACCGTGGCTGCCGCAGAGGACCAGAACGATCCGTTCCCGAACCCGCTGCCTTCGGATGCGCCACCCTCTGCCGCAGATCCGGTGATGATCGGGCCGATGCCGCCTGAGGAAAAGACCGCCAGACCGGAAGCTCCTCTGCCATGATCTCGGACATCGACGAGACGCAGGCCCCGCTGCTCGACCACCTGCTGGAGTTGCGCACGCGCCTGCTGCGCTGTGTCTATGCGCTGGCGATTGCCTTTGCGGTCAGCTTCTACTTTGCCGACCAGATCTTTGCGCTGCTGGCGCAGCCGCTGGTCCATGCCTTTCCGCCGGGGCAGGGCAAGCTGATCTATACCAAGCTTTATGAAGCCTTCTTCGTGGAACTGAAGGTTTCCATGTTCGCGGCGTTCTTCGTCAGCTTTCCGGTGATCGCCAACCAGCTCTGGGCGTTCGTCGCGCCGGGGCTCTATGCGCGTGAGAAGCGCGCGTTCCTGCCTTTCCTGTTCGCGACACCGGTGCTGTTCACCGCAGGTGCGAGCCTTGCCTACTTCGTGGTGATGCCGACAGCGTTCAAATGGTTCCTCGGGTTCGAGGGTAACAAGGGCGGCCTGCAGTTGGAGGCACTGCCGGGAACGGGCGATTACCTCAGTCTGGTCATGCAGTTCATCCTCGCCTTCGGGATCAGTTTCCTGCTGCCTGTGCTGCTGATGTTGCTGAATCGCGCGGGGATCGTCAGCCGCGACCAGCTGGTCAAGGCGCGGCGCTATGCGATCGTGGTGATCTTTGCCGTGGCGACGGTGGCGACGCCGCCTGACGTCGTTTCGCAGCTGATGCTGGCGATTCCGCTGCTGATCCTGTTCGAGGGAACGCTGCTGCTCATGCGCTTCACCGAAAAAGCCGATGCAAAGCGCAAGGCTGAGGAAGAAGCCGAAGCCGCTGCACTTGCGGCTGGCGAGACGCCACCCCTTCTTCCGTAAAAGGAAACGGGGGCACAAAGGCCCCCGTTTCGGTACTTATAACTCAGAGCCTCGCAAAGCTCGCGAAACCTCAGGTGAGAGGGCGGGTTCCGCGACGCAGCCGTTGGGCAGCATCCGGAAAGAGCGCCCCCAAGCCTTCCGCGTCGCCACCCTAACGCTTTGAAGGCGTTTCGGTTTCCACCCCTTTTTCGGCGGACCAGACCTTGCCCCCGCCAATCCACGTTTCCAGGACTTTCGTCTCCCTGAGCTGTGCAGGATTTGCGGTGAGTGGATCGGTGTCGACCAGCACGAAGTCTGCCCTAAGACCGGGCGCAAGGCGGCCGAACCGGCTTTCGGCAAATCCGGCATAGGCAGCATCGACAGTATAGGCCGCCAGTGCTTCGGCGGGCGTCACGCACTCCTGCGGCTGCCAGCCACCCGCGGGCTGATTGTCCGGTCCCTGGCGACTGACAGCAGCGGCAATCCCCGACCAGGGGTCGGCCACTTCGACCGGAGCGTCGGACCCGAAGGCAAGACGCACGCCAGCGGACTTGAGCGATTTCCAGGGATAGGCGCCGGCAAGGCGGTCCGGACCGAGCCTCGCTTCGGCCATCACGCGGTCAGAAGTCTGGTGAATCGGCTGCATAGAGGCGATGGCACCGCTCGCCGCGAAACGGGCGATGTCGTTCGGATCGACGATCTGGGCATGTTCGATACGCCAGCGGCGATCGCCCTTGTAGGTCTCGGAAAGGTCGGCGATTGCGCCGATGACGGTGGCATTGGCCTGATCGCCGATAGCGTGGATCGCGACCTGGAAGTTGTCCATCGCCGCGCGGCTCATCAGATTGCCGAGCTGGGTCTGGTTAAGTTGCGGGAGCCCGCGCGTGGCAGGTGCATCGGCATAGGGCGCTTTCAGCCAGGCACCGCGCGATCCCAGGGCGCCATCGACATAGAGCTTTACGCCGTTGAGCCGGAGCCGGTCTTGATAAAGCCAAGGCGAGGGGCCGGGGCCGCCGATGAGAACCATCTGCTCGGTGCCGCGGGCATAGGCCATGATGCGAACATAGAGCTTGTTGGCATCGCCGGCGCGGCGATAGGCCTGCCAGTCCTCGATTGCGGTGCCCATGTCGGCCACGGCGGTGACACCCCGCTTGAACAGGATCTGCTGGGCATTGGCGAGCGCGAGATCGCGGTCTTCGGGGCGAGGCGCCGGGACCTTGCTGCCGACGAGCTCCATTGCGGCATCGACCAGCACGCCCTGCGGGCTGCCATCGGGGGTGCGTTCGACCTTGCCGCCTGCCGGGTCCTTGGTCGAAGACGAGACGCCTGCAGCCTTGAGGGCTGCGCTGTTGGCCCAGCCGGCGTGGCCGTCAACCCGCTCCAGCCAGACCGGGCGGCCACCAGTGACCGCGTCGAGTTCGGCAGCGGTGGGGAAGCGGCCGAGTTTCCAAGCTTCCTGATTCCAGCCTCGCCCGATGATCCACGGACGGTCCGGGTGCTCGGCACTGAACTTGGCGATGCGGTTCAGCGCATCGGCAAGCGAGGTAGTGCCGGATAGATCGAGGCTCAAGGCGGCGAAGCCGATGTCCATCACGTGAACGTGCGCATCGATCATGCCCGGGAGCATGACGCGGCCCTTGCCATCGATGTGGTACTGGTAATCCTTGCGCGGTTTCGGCTTCTTTTCGCCGGTATGGATCACGCGCTTGACGACGCCGGCGCTGTCGAACAGCAGGCCGGTGAATTGCTCCACCTGGCCATTGGCGCCGATTGTCGTGCCGCGCACATTGTCGACCAGGGTATCGGCATAGGCGGCTGGAGCGGTGGCGAGAAGCAGTGCAGCGAGGGCGAAGCGCTTCATGCCTTCTTCGCCCGGCGCGGCAGGCGACGGATAAGCGCCGAGGTATCTTCACGCCCATGGCCCATGGCCTGCACGTCGACATAGAACTGATCGACCAAGGCCGTTACCGGCACGCTCGCGCCAAGGTTTCGTGCCTCGTCCATGGCCAGGCCGAGATCCTTGCGCATCCAGTCGACCGCGAAGCCGAAGTCGAATTCGTCCTTGGCCATGGTGTGGAAACGGTTGTCCATCTGCCAGGACTGCGCAGCTCCGCCCGAGATCGCCTCGAAGACCTTGTCGAGATCGAGATGGGCGATCTGGGCAAAGCGGATCGCTTCGGACAGCCCGGCCAGCGTGCCGGCAATGCACATCTGGTTGGCCATCTTCGCGGTTTGCCCGGCACCGGACTTGCCGACATGGACGACGCGTTTGGCATAGGCAGCAAGGATCGGGCGCGCGGCATCGACAGCCTTGGCGCTGCCGCCGCACATGATGGCAAGGGTGCCAGCTTCCGCGCCTGATTGGCCGCCGGTCACGGGGGCGTCGACGCAGAGCAGCTCCTTGTCGCGGCCCTCGACCGCGATCTGCCGGGCGATGCGGGCCGATACCGTGGTGTGATCGATGTAAAGCGCGCCGCGCTTCAGCGTCGAGAACACGCCGTTAGGGCTGAGCACGACATCGGCAAGATCGTCGTCGTTGCCGACGCAAGTGATGACGGCATCGGCTCCGTCAGCGGCTTCGGCAGGGCTGGTGGCGATGCGGACGGAAATACCGGGATTGGCCGCCGCCCAGGCTTCGGCACGCGCCGTGGTGCGGTTGTAAATCGTGAGAGTGTGTCCCGCCTTGCCGAGATGCCGCGCCATCGCGCCGCCCATTACGCCAAGGCCAAGGAAGGAAACATTTGCGGGGGCAGCTGCTGGCCCGGTCGATGCTGGTGTCTGGTCGCTCATGATGCGCATTCATATCCGGTTTGCTGCCGAGTGCCAGTAGCTCCGTGCCAGTAGCCGCTTGCCTGCAGAACAGGGGCAAAGCATAGCGGTTGGCGATGCAGCGCTTGATCGACCTTACCTCCCGCGTCGCACGGTTTGCGTTCTGGCCGGCTTTCGCATTTGCGCTCATCATGGCTGTCCTGCCCAAGCCTCCGAGCCTGCCGATCGACAGTCTGGGCGACAAGTTTGCGCACATGCTGGCGTTCTTCACGCTCTCGCTGCTTGCTGGCGTCGGCTGGCCGAGGGCATCGTTGCTGCGTGCTGCGTTGTGGCTTTCAGTTGTCGGGGCTGGCATCGAAGTGGTGCAACTGATCCCGTTCCTCCACCGCGACTCGGACTGGCGTGACTGGGTGGCGGATAGCGCGGCCATACTCGTGGCGATGGTTCCGGTGACCGGTTTTCGCTGGTTCGCTGTCTCCCGCGCCGAATCCGGTAAAGCTTGAGGTTTTCTTGGGGGCCGCTTTCCGTTAGGGCGCGGCCATGGAAAACGTAGCGCTCAAGCCCGCCATGCAGGGACATTCCCTGCTGACCCTCGCCGATGTTCGTGCCGCGGCGGAGCGTATTTCGGGTCAGGTTGTGCGGACGCCCACGCTTTACAGCAAGACGCTCAGCAACATCACCGGGGCCGACATCTGGCTCAAGTTCGAGAACCTGCAGTTCACTGCCGCCTACAAGGAGCGCGGCGCGCTCAATGCGCTGCTGCAGCTGACCGAGGAGCAGCGGTCGCGCGGGGTGATCGCGGCATCGGCCGGGAACCACGCCCAGGGCCTGAGCTATCACGGCACGCGCCTTGGGATGCCCGTGACGATCGTCATGCCGAAGACCACGCCGACAGTGAAGGTGATGCAGACCGAGTCCGTGGGGGGCAAGGTCGTTCTCGAGGGCGAAACCTTCGATGAAGCCTATGCACATGCGCGGAAGCTCGAAGGCGAACTGGGCCTGACCTTCGTTCACCCGTTCGATGATCCGCGCGTGGCGGCCGGGCAGGGCACCGTCGCGCTCGAAATGCTGGAAGACGCGCCGGAGATCGAGACGCTGGTGGTTCCGATCGGCGGCGGTGGCCTGTTGTCGGGCATGGGTACTGCCGCGCGCGGGATCAAGCCGGGCATCGGGCTTGTCGGCGTTCAGGCGCAACTGTTCCCGTCGATGTATGCCAAGCTCAAGCATCTCGATCTGCCTTGCGGTGGGGATACGCTGGCTGAAGGCATTGCCGTGAAGGAGCCGGGCGAGTTTACCTCGAAGGTTCTCGCCAACATCGTCGATGATGTCGTGCTGGTCAGCGAAGCCGCTCTGGAGAGTGCGGTTGCGGTGCTGCTGCAGATCGAGAAGACCGTTGTCGAAGGTGCCGGCGCAGCCGGGCTGGCCGCCGTGATGACACACAAGAAGCGGTTTGCCGGGCGCAAGGTCGGCATCGTGCTGTGCGGCGGCAATATCGATACGCGCCTGCTGGCCAATGTGCTCCTGCGCGATCTGGCCCGCTCGGGCCGGCTTGGCCGCCTGCGCATCACGTTGCAGGATCGCCCAGGCGCACTGTTCAAGGTGGTCGAGGAGTTCAACCGGCACCAGGTCAACATCCTCGAAGTCTGGCACCAGCGCATCTTCACCTCGCTTCCCGCCAAGGGGCTGACGGCTGAGATCGAGTGCGAGGCGCGGGACCGTGAGCAGATCGACAGGCTGGTCGCAGGGCTGCGTGCCAAGGGCTACGATCTGGAGCAGGTTGAGCTGGGCTGATACAGCCAAGCCGCCTCGCTCGGCGTTAACCTTCGGGTCGAGGACTGTCCTGCGAAGGGACTCGTGCCGTCGGCCATGGCCAAATCGCCATTCCGGTCAGGAAATGGCGCGAATTTGTGCATGAAAGGTAGTTAACGGGCTTTTAGGATTTGCCTGGCTGAGGCATGTTTGTTGCTGACACGCCGGATAGTCCGGCCTCAGGAGCACAAGCCCCGCCGTGACCGCGCCCGTTCGCTTCCCGCGCTTTTTTGTTACCAGTCCCGCGCCGTGTCCGTACCTGCCGGGGCGGAGCGAGCGAAAGGTGTTCACCGAGCTCAAAGGCCCCAACGCGGACGAGCTGAACGATGCGCTGGGCCGCATCGGATTCCGCCGCAGCCAGACTGTTGCCTACCGCCCCAGCTGCGTCGAATGCACTGCCTGCATCTCGGTGCGGGTGGTCGCCAATGCGTTTCAGGCCTCATCAACGCAGAAGCGGATCTGGAAGCGCAACCGCGATCTTGTCGTAAGTGTGTGCAAACCTTGGTCAACTCCGGAACAGTTCGAGCTGTTGCAGCGTTATCTCGCCGTGCGTCACCCGGGCGGGGGGATGGCCGCCATGGACGAGATGGATTTCGCGGACATGGTGGAACACACCCCGGTCAAGAGTTACGTTATCGAATACAGGGAGCCGACCACCGATGGTTCGCAGGGCAGACTGGTAGGGGCCTGTCTGACCGACGAGCAGGGCGATGGTCTCTCGATGATCTACAGTTTCTACGATCCACAACACGAGACGCGGTCCGGGCTTGGCACTTTCATCATCCTCGACCATATCCAGCGAGCAGGCCAGGTCGGCTTGCCGTATGTCTATCTCGGCTACTGGGTCGAAGGATCGGAGCGCATGCAATACAAGGTGCGCTTCCGCCCGATGGAGAAACTGGGCCGCGATGGCTGGGAACGGTTCGAACCTGCTGAACAGGCCAGCGCCATCGAGCGCGCCGTCACTGCACGGCAAGGCGCTAATGCCGATCTGCCGCGAAGCGGCATCGAAGGGAGCCTCAAGGACGGGGTTCATGGGGCGCAGGAGCGCTACGCCCACACCTGACCTCCCGCTCGCGCGCATTCTGGCGGCGGTCTTGCTGCTTGCTCTGCCGACGCAGGCCTTGGCACAGTCGCGTGATGCGGATCAGGAGCTTGAGGCCCTGATCCCCGACTCGGCGCTCGATAATGCGGATACATGGGCGCTTGATACCGAGGCTGCTCGCACCGGCGCGCCGGCTGCGACCGTGATCGAGCAGATCGAGGCCGATACCGCCATGCCGGATCTTCCCGGCATGACCATTCCGTGGCCGGACGGGAGCGAGATTCCCGATATCCAGCCGCTCACGCCCGATCCCGATATCGACGTGGCCGAACAGTCCACCGATGCGGCGGTCGATGCCCTGCCCGGGCAGGAAGAGGGCGACGTGGCGGCCAGCGTCCGGCTGGCTGATGCCGACGTTTCGCGCGTGGGCAAGCAGGTGGAGGTCGCGTTTCCCGGCGGCAAGGACGCCATTGCCGATGCAGGCGACATCGTCGACCGGTTCGCCGGACTTTCGAGCCTCAAATCCTTCGACGACGATGAAGACAACCTTGCCCAGATCGTCCGGCGCGCCAGGACCGATCGCGAGACGCTGGCCGAGGTCATGCGCGTTTACGGCTATTACGATGCGCAGATCTACCAGACCCTCGGGGGACTCGAGGATCGCGCAGAGGGTGAAGCCACAGGGCCGATCGATGTCGAGAAGGTGGTCGTGCGCTTCGACGTGCAGCCCGGACCACAATACAAGGTTGGCCAGATCGCGCTTGGCGATCTTTCCGCGACAGGCCCGGATTATGAGGCTTTGCGCGGGGCCTTCAAGATACAGCCCGGGGACGCGATCAATGGCGACAGGATCGTGGCCGAGCGCCTCTCGTTGCAAACGGCATTGGGCGAGACAGGCTACGCCTTCGCCAAGCTTGGCGATCCCGACCTGCTGATCGACCATGAACGGCGCGAGGGCGACCTGACGGTGCCGGTAACGCCGGGCGGGGTCTATCAGTTCGGCAAGATCAACTCTTCGCGCGACCGCTTCCTGAGTGCGCGGCATCTGCAGCGGATCGCGCGATTCGATCCGGGCGATCGCTTCAAGCGTTCGGAAGTGGACGATCTGCGTCAGGCAATCCTGGCGACCGGACTTGTTTCCTCGCTGACCGTCGAGGCACGCGAGGTGGCAAAGCCTGCCGGGCAAACGCCAGGCACGGTCGATGTCGACGTAACGCTAACCCCTGCACCCCTGAGGACCATTGCCGGGCTGATCGGTTACTCCAGCGGTGAAGGCTTCCGTGTCGAGGCCAGCTGGGAGCACCGCAACTTCTTCCCGCCCGAAGGCATGGTGCGCGTACGCGGGGTTGCCGGCACGCAGGAGCAGCTTGCCGGCCTCACCTTCCGCCGCAACAATTTCTTGACGCGCGATCTCGTGCTCAATGCCGATCTCTATGCGCGCAATCAGACAAGCAGCGCCTTCGAGGCACGCACGGTTTCGTTCACTGCCGGGATTGAGCGGCAGCAGACGCTGCTGTTCCAGAAGCCGTGGGTGTTCTCGGCCGGGGTCGAGATACTGGCCACGGGCGAGCGCGATGCGGCGGCGATCCTTGCCCGCCAGGCGCGCAAGACCTACTTCATCGGCGCACTGCCGATGCGCGCGGCCTACGACGGCAGCGATGACCTGCTCGACCCGACACGGGGTTTCCGCGTGGGTCTGCGCGTCTCACCGGAGATCTCGGTGCAGAACGGCGTGAAGTCGAGTTATGGCAAGGCTCAGCTCGATGCGAGCTATTACCAGCCGGTGGGCGAGAAGCTGGTCGTGGCGGGCCGCGTACGGTTCGGCACGATTCTGGGCACAGACATCACCAACATCGCGCCGTCGCGCCGGTTCTATGCCGGCGGTGGTGGATCGGTGCGTGGGTATGGCTATCAGCTGATCGGCCCGCGCGACACCGCAGGCGAGCCGAGCGGCGGCCGCGCCCTGAGCGAATTCTCGCTCGAGGCGCGCGTGAAGACCGGGCTGCTGGGAGGCGCAGTGAGCCTGGTGCCGTTCGTCGATGCCGGTGCGGTGGACACCACGACGACCCCGCGCCTGCGCGATATCAAGGTCGGCGCGGGCATCGGCCTGCGTTATGAAACCAACTTCGGACCCATCCGCATCGATCTGGGAACGCCGCTGAACCCGTCCAAGGGCGACAGTCGCATCGGCGTCTATGTCGCGCTGGGTCAGGCTTTCTGATGGCGGACGATGTGCCTCTGCCAGAGCAGACTGCGGCCGAGCCTGCAAGGCCGGTGCGGTCGCGCAGGTCGCGCTTCGTGCGTGGCGCGGCGCGACGGGTGGCGATCCTGTTCGTGGCGGGCATCGCGCTGGTGCTGGCTGCGCTGGTGGTCCTTGACTCCTCGCTCGGTCACCGTCTGCTGGCAGATCGCATTGCCGCGATCACGCCGGGGTCGGGCCTGCGGATCGAGATCGGCCGGATCGATGGGTCCATCTACGGAGCCGCGAAGCTGCGCGACATCAGGGTGAGCGATCCGGAAGGGGTTTTCCTGACAGTGCCCGAGGCGGAGCTGGATTGGCGGCCGCTTGCCTGGCTCAGGACGGGGCTCGATGTACGGTTGCTGGCCCTTCATCGCGGCGTACTGCGCCGGGCGCCCCGCCTGCGACCAAGCGAAGACCCTGATGCGCCGATTCTCCCGAATTTCGACATTCGCGTCGACAGACTGGTCATCGACAACCTGACGGTATCTCCGGCCATGGCAGGGCAGAAGCGCCGGGTGGACGTGGTTGCCAAGGCGGATATTCGTGGGGGCCACGCCATCGTGGACGTCAACGGTCGGGTCGCGGGCGATCGCGTTGTGTTCAGGCTGGACAGCGAACCCGATCGCAACAAGTTCGATCTCCAACTCGCCTATGATGCGCCACGCGATGGCATGATGGCCAAGATGTTGGGCGCCGATGGCGACATTCGCGCGCGTGTTGGCGGCAAGGGCGGCTGGACGCGCTGGGACGGCGTGGCGTATGCGACCATCGGTGAAGAACGATTGGCCGCATTTCAGCTGGCAAATCGCGCTGGTGCCTACAGCCTTGGCGGCCAAGTGTGGCCGGGCAAAATGCTGAAGGGCACGGCAGGGCAGGCAGTCGGACAGACGCTATCGCTGCTTTACGACGGGACTTTTGTTGACAAGGCGTTGGAGGGCACGCTCCGTGCGGCGGGCGATGCATTCAAGGTAAGGGCCGAGGGCAAGCTCGATCTTGCGAACAACGAGGCCGAGGATGTCAAGGTGCGGGCAATGGTGCTCAGGCCCGAACGGCTTATGACTGCGCCGCAGCTTTCCGGTGTCGCGATCGATGCTACTTTCAACGGCGCGTTCTCCGATCTCTCCATCGAACATCAGGTGGCGGTGCAACGGCTCAAGCTCGGCACTCTTGATGCGCAGGGCCTGCGCTCGTCCGGCACGGCGACATGGGACGGCAAGCGGTTTGTCCTGCCGCTGAATGTCAGCGCGCAAAGGGTCGTCACTGGCAACGCAATGATCGATCCTCGCTTTCCCGGTGCGCGCGTGAACGGTGACTTGGTTTTCGCCGGTAATCGCCTGACCTCGGACAACCTCGCGCTGACGATGAAAGGCCTGGCCGCGCGCCTTGCCCTCAGCGGCGACATGGCGCGCGGAGGTTATGCTCTGGCGGGGCCGGTGGTGGCACGAGGATTTGCCATCGAAAACCTCGGTGCGGTCGACGGTACGGCCAAGATCCT
Source organism: Novosphingobium sp. FW305-C-30-35 (assembly GCF_058783135.1). NCBI lineage: Bacteria > Pseudomonadati > Pseudomonadota > Alphaproteobacteria > Sphingomonadales > Sphingomonadaceae > Novosphingobium > Novosphingobium sp. FW305-C-30-35. The sequence goes on along the minus strand of NZ_JBYSYJ010000001.1, from coordinate 871,809 downwards.
GTTCAAGATCGGCAATGGCGTGCCGTGGACCCTGCAGGCAAACCTTGCCGGGCGCATGACGCGGATCGACAACGCCACCTTGCAGTCGCTGACGGGCGGTGGCGTGCGGTTTACTGGCGGACTTGCTCTTGGTGAGCGCATTCCCGTCACATTCCGCAAGGCACGGATAAGCTCGGCCAAGCTGCAGATGGCGCTGGATGGCAAGGTGTTGCCCGGTGGTGCCGCATCGCTGCGCGGTAGTGGCCGTCATGCGGACTATGGCGCCTTCACGGTGCAGGCGGCGATGACCAACGAAGGTCCGAATGCAGTGCTGGTATTCGCCAGCCCGCTTCCCGCAGCAGGACTGAAGGACGTTCGCGTGGCGCTCTCGCCCATTGCCGACGGATTCCGCATCGAGACGGCGGGCGATTCCACGCTCGGTCCGTTTACGGGGACACTGGGCCTGTTCATGCCTCCGGGGCAGGGCACCCGGATCGATATCCAGCAGTTCCGGGTCTGGCAGACGGACGTGACGGGCGGTGTGTCGCTCGGCAAAGATGGCGTTGCGGGTCAGATCGCGCTGGCAGGGGGTGGCTTGAACGGCACGGTATTGCTTAGCCCGCGTGAGGGCGGTCAGGGCTTCGATGCCAATGTCATCGCCCGCAACGCCCGGTTCGGCGGGGCGCGGCCGCTGTCCATCGGCAATGCCAAGATTGATGCAACCGGCCTGATCAAGGATGGGCACTCGACCATCGAAGGCACGCTGCTCGCCGAAGGCATTGGCATGGGCAAGGTATTCATCGGCAAACTTGCCGCTTCTGCCTATCTGCAGGACGGCAGCGGTTCGGTGACCGCTTCGGTCTCGGGCCGGAGAGGTACGCAATTCGCGCTGCAAGGGACCGCGGCCTTCTCGCCCGACCAGATCGTGACCTACGTCTCGGGGGAGTACGCCGGACGGCAAGTCAGAATGCCCCGCCGCGCGATCCTGACGCGCGAGGGGGAGGGCTGGCGCCTGTCGCCCACCCAGATCGGCTTCGGGCGAGGCATCCTGATTGCCGAAGGCCATGTTCTGGGCGGGCCTACACAGCTGCGTCTTCTGCTTTCGCGCATGCCGCTTTCGGTGGCGGACATTGTCGTGGCTGACCTTGGCCTCGGCGGCGTTGCCTCAGGCATCGTCGAGTACAACAACGACGGGCAGGGTGCGCCTTCGGGCAATGCTGCGCTGATGGTGCGGGGGCTGTCGCGGTCGGGGCTGGTCCTCACATCGCGTCCCATCGATGTGGCACTTGTCGCAAAGCTTGATCCCGACGCCCTGCAGATGCGAACCGTGCTGCGCGAGGGCAACGACATTCGCGGTCGGCTCCAGGCCGTGGTAAGCGGCCTGCCGCGCGGCGGCGGCTTCATGGACCGGCTCGAAAGCGGACGGCTTGCCGGGCAACTGCGCTATTCCGGTCCCGCAGAATCGCTCTGGCGCCTATCAGGCGTGGAGATATTCGATCTTACCGGGCCATTGGGCGTGCGGGCCGATATCTCGGGTTCCATCACCGCTCCGGTACTGCAGGGCGCGGTCGCCTCGAAAGGGTTGCGTGTGCAGAGCACGCTTACCGGCACCGATCTGCGGCAGGTGGAACTGGCAGGAACCTTCACCGATTCCCGCCTGCAACTGGCCCGATTCTCCGGCGTGACCACGAATGGTGGCAGGGTCAGTGGAAGCGGCTCGATCGGGCTTGCGGAATTGTCCGAACATGGCCCGACCATCGATCTCAAGCTCTCTGCTCGCAATGCACAGCTGATCTCGCGCGATGACATGGCCGCGACCGTGACAGGCCCCTTGCGCATTGTGAGCAATGGCGTGGGCGGAACCATCGCCGGCCGGGTGAGGATCGAAAGTGCGCGCTGGGCACTGGGCCGGGCGAGCGCGGTGCAGGAACTGCCGATCATCGCCACGCGCCAGATCAATGCCCCTGCCGATGCCGCCCCGGCCAGGGCTGCCGCAGCGCCCTGGCGCTTCCTGATCGACGCATCGGGCGCCAATCGCATCGATGTACGCGGGCTTGGCCTTGAAAGCGAATGGGGCGCCGATATTCGCCTGCGCGGCACGACCGCCGCGCCGCAGATCATCGGCACCGCCGATCTGGTGCGAGGTGGCTATGAATTTGCCGGCAAGCGCTTTGAACTGACGCGCGGGCGCATCCGCTTTACCGGTGAAGTCCCGGTAGACCCGCAACTGGACATCGTCGCCGAGGGCGATGCCAACAATATCAACGCCAAGATTTCGATCACCGGCACCGGCAACAAGCCGATCATTGCATTCTCGTCGACGCCCTCGCTGCCGGAAGAGGAACTGCTCAGCCGGATCCTGTTCGGCAGCTCGATTTCGCAGATCTCCGCGCCCGAAGCTGTGCAACTGGCTTCGGCCCTGGCCAGTTTGCGCGGCGGTGGCGGGCTTGACCCGATCAACAAGCTGCGTGCCGCGATTGGCCTCGACCGTCTGCGCATTGTCGGCGCCGACCCGACAGTGGGATCGGGGACCAGTATTGCCGTGGGCAAGTACATCGGACGCCGCTTCTTCGTCGAACTCGTGACTGATGGCGCGGGCTACAACGCGACATCCGTCGAATTTCGGATAACTCGCTGGCTAGCCCTGCTGGGTACGGTTTCGACGATTGGCGACGAAAGCCTCAACCTCAAGGTCAGCAAGGACTACTGATACCCACAAAGCGAAAAGGGCCACTCTTGCGAGCAGCCCCTCCAGCTTTTCGTTTATTGTGGTGGATCAGGCGGGAAACCCGCTGATCGCCTTCATTTCCATGAAGTCCTTCAGGCCGTAGAGGCCACCTTCGCGGCCATTGCCCGATTGCTTGTAGCCGCCGAACGGAGCGCCCGGCGTCGGACCCCAGTTGTTGATCGCGACCATGCCGGCGCGCAGGGCAGGGGCCACTTCCGCCGCCTTGGCCGGGTCACCGGTGATGCAGGCCGAAAGGCCATAGGCGGTGTCATTGGCAATCTCGATGGCCTGTTCGAGATCGTCGTAGGTCATGATCGTGGCAACGGGGCCGAAGATCTCCTCCTGCGCGATGCGCATGTCCGGGGTGACGCCGGAGAACACGGTCGGCTTGATGTAGTAGCCACGGTTGACGTTCGCAGGCAGGTCGGGCCCACCGGTCTCGAGCTTCGCGCCTTCGTCGATGGCGGACTGGATCAGCCCGCGGATCTTGTCGAACTGCGCCTTGTTCACCACCGGGCCAAGGTGCTGGCCTTCCTGCAGCGGATCGCCGACTGGCGTTGCGGAATACATCGCCGAGACGAACGCTGCTGCTTCGGCCTCGCGCTCCTTGGGCACAAGGATGCGGGTCGGCGAGATGCACGACTGGCCGGTGTTGACCAACGGGCCCGAAGCGGTCGACGGGAGATACTTGGCAAAATCGGCGTCGGGCAGGACGAGGTTGGGCGACTTGCCGCCAAGCTCCTGATGAACGCGCTTGACCGTGTCGGCGGCTGCCTTGGCGACGAGAATGCCGGCGCGGGTGGAACCCGTGAAGCTGACCATGTCGATACCGGGGTGCGAACTGATTGCCGTGCCTACGCCCGGCCCATCGCCCTGAATGAGGTTGAAGACGCCGGGCGGAACGCCTGCCGCATCAAGGATCTCGGCAAAGATGGCCGCATTGGTGGGGCACTCTTCGGAAGGCTTCAGAATCATCGTGTTGCCCGCCGCCAGCGCAGGTGCAACCTTCAGCGCGATCTGATTGAGCGGCCAGTTCCACGGGGTAATCATGCCGACAACGCCGATCGGCTCGTAAGCGACCTTGTAGGCGCCGTTGTCTTCCATGAAGTTGAAGTTCTTGAGCGCAGCCATCGTGCCCAGAAATCCGCCGATTCCCGCGCCGACCTGTGCCGTGCCGGCGAAGCTGACCGGAGCGCCCATTTCCTCGGCCATCGCAACGGCAAGGTCGGGTGCGCGCTTCTTGAACTCGGCGACGATGCGATCCATCAGGGCAAGGCGCTCTTCACGAGTGGTCTTGCTGAAGGTCTTGAACGCACGCTGGGCAGCGGCCACAGCCTTGTCGACATCGGCCTGCGTGCCAAGCGTAATGGCGCAGACGGGTTCTTCGGTTGCCGGGTTGATCACTTCGTGGCGCGTACCACCTTCGCTATCGACCCATTTGCCATCGATGTAGTGCTGCAGCCTCTCGCGCATTGCCGTCTCTCCCGAAGTGAGTGCGCCGAACCGACCGTCCGGCCCTTTGCCTTCGGAAAAGTAGGTGCGTGCGTTGCATTCCGCAACCGGTCAGGCCTGCCGGATCATGTCATATTGCCGCGTCAAATCCGGCGCCCGCGAAAGAGGTGGACCAGTCCGATCAGGATGGCGATGACCAGAACGACATGGATGAAGGCTGCGGTAACCTTGAAGGCAAACACGCCCAGCGCCCAAAGGACAAAGAGAATCAAGGCAAGAGTGAGAAGCATGTGACGATCTCCGCTGCGTTCCTCCCGCCCGCGCCCGTCTGATTTCTCAATCCGCCAATTCCTTCGGGGTTCCGGATATCTGTTCAGATTGCATCTACGAATACGAACATCCGGATTGATAACGATTTCTTCGGAAGCGGCCTCTAGACAAGGCCGGATGGGGACGGGACCTACCCTCAGTCGCGCCGCGTCGCGGCACCACCACACCGGGGCACGCGGCGCCGTATGGATCGTCGTGGGCACGTTTCTTGCGCTTGTGGCGCTGACAACCGCACTGGTTGCGGCGTTCGTCAATTCGACCAGCATTGCCGATGTTTTCACCCGCCAGGAGGAGCAGCGGCTGGTCCATCGCTTTCTCGAGCGGAGCGAGCGACAGATCATGGAAGCCGATCGGCTTCAGATCACGTGGGACGATGCCGTCGTGAAGCTCAACGCGCCCGACGCAGAGGGATGGGCGCGCAACTATCTGGCCGGCTACTTCTGGGGCAGCCACCGCATCGACCGCATCTACCATGTCAGGTTCGATGGCACGCTGGTGCGCTGCTGGAAGGGCGGCAAGATCACACAAGAGTGCCGCTACAACCAGATCGGGGGAAAGGTTGCAGACCTGATCCGGCAATCCCTGAAGGACGATCCGGGATCGGAGAAAGTCGGCGAATGGCGGAAATTGGGTGATGTACGCTGGCCGTACAGTGCGAAGGGTCTGCCTGTTGGCCGTGCTGCAGCTTCGATGGACAATTTCGACGGTAAGCCGGCGCTGATAGCGGCGGCGTCGATAGTGCCGGACGTGACTGCTTCGTTGCTCAAGGGACCGCCCGATTACATCGTCCTCGTACGCTACGTCGACGCGCGCATGATTGCCGATTTGCAGTCTGCGCTGTTGCTCGACGATGTCCGGTTCGATCAGGCGCCTGATGCAGACGAGAAGCGCAACTCGCTCGCGGTCACGAACCTGAGCGGAGAGCGCATCGGATGGTTCTCGTGGATTGCAAAGCCACCGGGCCCGGCGATCCTGCGCCAGACGGCACCGCTGCTGGCAGTCTATATCCTCTTCTTCATGGGTGTCGTGGCCGGTGGAGCGATCATCGTCCGCCGGATGCGGCGGACGACCAGCGAACTCATTGCCAGTGAGGCGCAGGCTCAACACAATGCCTTGCACGATGCGATGTCGGGATTGCCGAACCGCGCCCATTTCATGCAGAGGCTGCGACAGGAATTGTCTGCCTGCATCGAGCGGCCTGAGCTCGGCGACGTCTTCATCGCCTATCTGGATATCGACCGTTTCAAGGTGGTGAATGATACGCTGGGTCACCATGTCGGCGATGAACTGGTCCGGCAGGTCGCCCTGCGCCTGCGTCGTTCGCTTCCACCCGGCGATTTCCTTTCGCGCTTCGGTGGGGACGAATTCGTGCTGTTGCGGCGCTCCACAGGCGGGCGCGCTGCGGCCGACATGCTCGGGCGGCAACTGATGGCGCTGGCCCTCGAGCCTTTCGTGATTTCGGGCAACAATCTCGAAGTCAGCCTGTCTTGCGGGATAAGCTGGGGGCCGGAGCAGAGCGAAGACCCGGGCGAGCTGCTGCGTCGCGCCGACATCGCGCTATATCGGGCGAAACAGCGGGGCCGGGCGCGCTATCGCCGGTTTACTCGCGACATGGATGCTTCGGTCAAGCTGCGGCGCGACATGGAGATGGAGCTGCGCCGCGCGATCAATCGCGATGAGCTGGCCCTGGCCTATCAGCCGATCGTCAATGCCGCGGACGGTGCCGTGGAGGGCTTCGAGGCGCTATTGCGCTGGACACATCCCGAGCGCGGGCCGATCCGTCCGGGACTGTTCGTGCCGATTGCAGAGCAGGCGGGACTGATGATGCCGCTGGGGCAATGGGTCCTGCGCCGTGTCTTCGAGGATTGCCGCGACTGGCCGGATTGCGACATCTCGGTAAACCTCTCGCCGCTGCAGATCATGGCGAGCGACTTCCTGCCGGAGATCGACCGACTGGTGCGCGAAACTGGCGCCGATCCGCGCCGGTTCGTGCTCGAGGTGACCGAGGGGGTGATGCTGGATCGCAGCGAGCACGTGGTCGACGTGCTCAAGGGTTTGAAATATCGCGGTTTCCGCATTGCTCTCGACGATTTCGGGATCGGCTACTCATCGCTGAGCTATCTTCGCTCGTTCCAGTTTGACCGGATCAAGATCGACCGCTCGTTCGTGCAGAACATCGAAGCCGATCTTGATGCCCATTCGATTCTGCGTGCAATCGTTTCGCTCGGGCACACCTTGCGCATGAAAGTCGTCGCCGAGGGCGTTGAAACCCCGATGCAGCGCGCGCTGGTGCAGGCCGCCGGATGCCAGATGATCCAGGGCCACCTGTTCTGGCAGGCCATGCCTTTGCACGAAGCGCGTGCCCTGCTGGAGCCAGCAGCAATGGAAAAGCGCCGAACTGCCTGATCAGGTGTTGGGCTCGCCGCGTATCTGTTTGATGTACTTGAGCTCGTTGGCGGCTGCAGGGCTGTCAGGCTGATAGGTCAGGGATTCGTTGAAAAGGGTCTCTGCCTCGTCGAGCTGGCCCATCTCGATCTTGTTGAAGCCCATGCCGCGCAGCGCTCGTGCCTTGTATAATGCGCGCTGGCCGTCCGGTGCTGTCTCAGCCGACCTCAACGCTTCTTCGAACAAGCCGAAGGAACGCTTCCAGTCCTTCTGGGCCTTGAACCATTCCGCCAGCTCGTTGGTGTAGTGCGCATTGAGCGGCGCACGGTCATGCGCCAGCTGCAGCCACGGCAGCGCTTCGCGTCCACGGCCGAGATCGATCAGCGCATAGCCCTTGTAGAAATATCCGTCGCACCATGCGGGGCCGACGATCGTGAGCTCCATCGTGACTTCGGCATCGTTCTTCTTCGCCAGTGCCTCGGCCTGTTCCTGCGATTCGGCGCAGGCGTGGGCGCGCTTTGCCTGGCGGACATTGAACGCAGCGATCAGCTCATCAGCCTTGTCGATGGCCGAGGCAGGTTTGCCTGCAACGATGTCATTGAAGATGGCCAAGGAAAGCTGCTCGACCTGTGCGTCGGTCATCAGATCGGCCGCTGCGGCGGTCGTCGCGATCAGGCAAACTGCCGAGGCGATGATGGTACGGCGGAACGGCATGGGCAGCTCTCCCTTTCTGGGAAGAGTGCAGTCCCGCCGCTGAACTTGCAAATGCAATTCCCGCCTCGACGGCGGCAATCTCTTTTCGGGTTCAGGGGAGGTCAGCCCTTGGCCGAGGTGGCTTTCGTCGCGTCTGCCGTCATGGTGCGGGGATAGATGAAACCGTGGGCCGGGCTGGCGCGCAGGCCGACCGACTTTGTCGGAGCGTACCACACGCGCACTTCGCTCCAGTCGCCAGCGGCCGAAACGTCAACCGCCATTACGCCCTTTTCGACCATGCCCGGGCCGGACCAGTTCGCGTGGTCGATCAGGATGTGGCGGTCATCGACGACCTTGCGGACAACGGCAACGTGTCCGTAGGGCATTGCACGCGTGCCGCTGAAGGCGAGGACGGCGCCGGCTTTTGGCTGCTGGCCACGGTCATAGGTGCCCGCAGCATTGCTCCACCAGTCACGGGCATTGCCGCTGATCTGAACGTCGGAAATCTGGCGGGCGTAGGTCACGCACTGGAGGCGGGCCTGGGCAGCGGTCGGCAGAGCGACGACTGCGAAGAATGCCAGGAATGCTGCGACCGCGTTCTTTATCATGGGCAGCATCACTAAGGATTTCGGCGGATTCGAGGAGTCCTGCGCCCTTCCGTTCATCCTGCCGCAATCACAGCTCGTCTCGCTTCGTCGCAAAAAGTTCGTGCGCTGTGGATAAAATCACAAACTCGTGCGTTTCCCGCTGCAGGCGGTGCTTCAAACCAAAAGGGCGCCCGGTTTCCCGGACGCCCCTTCGTGTCTTCGCCGATCGTTTGGATCAGAGCGAGTAGTACATGTCGAACTCGACGGCCGACGGCGTGGTTTCCCAGCGCATCACTTCCGGCCACTTCAGTTCGATGTAGGCTTCGATCTGGTCCTTGGTGAACACGCCACCCTGGAGCAGGAAGTCGTGGTCGGCTTCGAGGCTTTCCAGCGCTTCACGCAGGCTGCCGCACACGGTCGGAACCTGGGCGAGCTCTGCCGGCGGCAGGTCGTACAGGTTCTTGTCCATGGCTTCGCCCGGGTGGATCTTGTTCTTGATCCCGTCGAGGCCGGCCATGAGCAGTGCCGAGTAGCACAGGTAAGGGTTGGCCATCGCGTCGGGGAAGCGGAACTCGACGCGCTTCGCCTTGGCACCGGCGCCATAGGGGATGCGGCACGAGGCCGAACGGTTGCGGGCCGAGTAGGCCAGCAGAACGGGGGCTTCATAGCCCGGCACCAGACGCTTGTAGCTGTTGGTGGTCGGGTTGGTGAAGGCGTTGAGCGCCTTGGCGTGCTTGATGACGCCGCCGATGAAGTACAGGCACATTTCCGACAGGCCGGCATAGCCGTTGCCGGCGAAGAGCGGCTTGCCAGCTTCCCAGATCGAGATGTGGGTGTGCATGCCCGACCCGTTGTCGGTCTTGATCGGCTTCGGCATGAACGTCGCGGTCTTGCCATAGGCATGGGCGACCTGCTGCACGACGTACTTGTAGACCTGCATGCGGTCGGCGGTCTGGACCAAGGTGCCGAAGGTCAGGCCGAGTTCGTGCTGGGCCGAGGCCACTTCGTGGTGATGCTTGTCGCAGGGCAGGCCCATCTCGATCATGGTGCGGACCATTTCGCCACGGATGTCGACGCAGCTGTCGACCGGAGCGACCGGGAAGTAGCCACCCTTGGCGCGCGGACGGTGGGCGAGGTTGCCGCCTTCGTAGTCCTTGTTCGAGTTGGTCGGCAGCTCGATGTCATCGATGCGGAAGCCGTTGCCGTCGTAGCCGTCGTAGAACTTCACGTCGTCGAACAGGAAGAACTCGGCTTCCGGACCGACGTAGACAGTGTCGCCGAAACCGGCCGACTTGACGAAGGCTTCTGCGCGCTTGGCGGTCGAACGCGGGTCACGGCCATAGAGTTCGCCGGTCGAAGGTTCGACGATGTCGCAGTTGATGATCAGCATCGGCGAGGCCGAGAACGGATCGACATAGACCGAGTCGAGGTCGGGCTTGAGGATCATGTCCGACTCGTTGATGGCCTTCCAGCCTTCGATCGACGAACCGTCGAACATCAGGCCGTCTTCCAGTTCGTCTTCGCCGAGAACGGTCGAGACCATGGTCAGGTGCTGCCACTTGCCCTTCGGGTCAGTGAAGCGCAGGTCGACCCATTCGATTTCCTCGTCCTTGATGCGGGCGAGGATGTCCTTTGCAGTTGCCATCGCTGGTCCTTCTTCTTCATTGCCTCCGGTGGAGAGCTCCGGAGGGTATCTGGGGTGGTTGTCGTCTGGAGGCTTGCCCGTCCACAGGCCCACCCCCGCTATGCTACCCGGCGGGTCAGGCCCGCCGCGGCATCAAACTTGTCATGTCGTTCTGATCAGATAGCGTCGTCGTTGCGCTCACCGGTACGGATGCGCAGGGCGCTCTCGATCGGGATCACGAAGATCTTGCCATCGCCGATGCGGCCGGTCTGTGCTGCGGCAGCGATTGCTTCGACCACGCGGTCGACCAGCGCGTCGCCAACCACGACCTCGAGCTTCACCTTGGGCAGGAAATCGACGACGTACTCGGCACCGCGATAGAGCTCGGTGTGGCCCTTCTGGCGGCCGAAGCCCTTCGCTTCGGTCACGGTGATGCCCGATACGCCAATCTCGTGCAGCGCTTCCTTCACTTCATCGAGCTTGAAGGGCTTGATGATCGCTTCGACCTTTTTCACGTCGTTCAGACCCCTGCAACGCGGGCCGGACCGCCAAGGTCGGCGTTCCGGCAATTTATCCCGTGTGTGGCAACGACGTTACAAGAATCGTGCCACGCGCTGAGGGCAAGCACTAGGCTATCGCGCTGCAACGCGAAAGCCGTAAAATCAGGGGCTCGGCAAGATTTGAATCGAATGCGCAAGGCTTCCATGCGCAAGATTGCGCGGCATTGTTCAAATCATGCACATTTTTTACGCAGGGGCTGCCTTAATTTTGGGCAGGCCCTATATCGTCAAGCTGCGTAAGGCGGCTTGTCCAAGCCTTTCGGACTTGCGGTAAAGATCTCGCAGCCGTCCTCGGTGATGCCGATAGAATGCTCGAACTGGGCCGAGAGCGAGCGGTCTCGCGTCACGGCCGTCCAGCCATCGTCGAGGATCTTCACGCCCGGCTTGCCCAGGTTGATCATCGGCTCGATCGTGAAGAACATGCCGGGCTTCAGCTCCGGCCCAGTCCCGGCGCGCGCGGCGTGGACAACTTCCGGAGCGTCGTGGAAGAGCCGGCCCAGGCCATGACCGCAGAATTCCCGCACCACGCCGTAACGCTGTTTCTCGGCATGGGCCTGGATCGCCGCGCCAATGTCGCCAAGCCGCGCACCGGGCTTTGCCTGCTCGATGCCGATCATCAGGCACTCGTAGGTGACGTCGACCAGGCGCTTTGCCTTCAACGGCACGTCGCCGACGAGGTACATCCGGCTCGTGTCGCCGTGCCAGCCATCCAGCAGGGGCGTGACGTCGATATTGACGATGTCTCCGTCCTTCAGCGTCTTGTCCGAAGGGATGCCGTGGCAGACCACGTGGTTGATCGAGATGCAGCAAGAATGGGTATAGCCGCGGTAGCCCAGCGTTGCCGGGACCGCGCCGCCATCCAGTGTCATCTGCCGCACCACATCATCAAGGTAGTCGGTCCGCACGCCGGGCACCACCAGCGGGGCCAGCGCATCGAGGATCTCGGCCGCAAGCCGGCCGGCCTTGCGCATGCCATCGAAGCCCGCGGGGCCGTGGAGCTTGATCGTGCCGTCGCGCAGCAAAACGTCGTGGTCTTCAACAGTCAGATATTCGGTCATGCCGTTCATGTAGCGACAAAACCGGCAAATTGCGAGAACCGGACTAAGGGCATTTCATCTTGCGACGAACGCGGCCTTGAATTCGGGCCTGACAGCATCAAGCACCTTCTGCGTCACCGGGAGGGTCACTTCATAGTCCCCCTCGGCATAAGGACCTGCAGCATAAGGCGCGACGAGAATGCCGATCCGGTCGAACGCCTTGCCGTTCGAGGAGCCGAGGATAACGGTCTGCTCGGTGGGATCGATGCAGTCGCTGAACTCCGGAATATCTCCCGTGCCCGAGCCAGATCGCTTCCTGGCGCGCTGGCGATCGAGCTCTTCGCAGAACCGCGCCCGGATCGCCCCGCGCAGCGCCTCTTTCGATGTGAACAGGTCCACCGGCGCACGACGCCTGGCGGCGATCCTGTCCCACAGCACCGTGTCATAAACGTAGTTCGGATGCGCACCGCCGCTGTAGAACCCGACCAGCGTCGAAAGGCTGAGCCAGGCCGGCAAGTCGGTGACGACCTTCCATTCGACGGTATGCGTATAGGGATGATACGGAAAGCCGCTCTCCTTGGCCGCCTTGCGTCCTTCCGTCGCCTGCACCTTGAGCTCGCGGCGCGCTTCTTCCAGTTCCTTGTCGAGCAGCGCCTTCAGTTCCGGGATCGCGCCCGCGACCGCCGGATAGGAATAGTCGAATTCATAGAGATCGTTCTTCTCATGCACCTCGCGCGCGGTGACCGGCGTCTGTACAGGCGGCTCCGGCGGCATCGGCGCGGCGACGGTAGCATTTGTGCTCGGCGCCGGGGCAGGGGGCTTCTCGCCCGAACAGGCGGCCAGTAGCACCAGCGGGGTCAGAAACAGCACACGCATCAGGCAATTTCCTCTCGCAACGTGCCGCGCTCTGCGGCATGTCCTTGTGCAGCATGACCGACAGACAAGCACTGATCCAGCCCGATCGCGGCCAGCCGGCAACGGCGCTCCACCTCGTCGACAAGGCAACGCTGCCCGACTTTCTCAAAGGGCTTAACGCCGGACAGCGCGCTGCCCTTTCCGCGCAGAAGTTCGAAGGCGGCGGATACGAGCACGCGATTGTCCCCGATGGCGACACTTGGTTCGCCGTGGCGGGTGTCGCAAATGTCGATGACCTGTCCTCGTGGTGCATGGCCAAGCTCGCCGACGTTCTCCCCGGCGGTACCTATCGCCGCGCAGGAGGGGAGCCCGGCAAGGCGCTCCACGGCTGGATCACCGGCCAGTACCGCTTCGACCGCTACCGCAAGGACGCGAAGGACGCCGAACCGCGCATCCTGCTGACCAAGGACGTTGCGTTGATCGAGCCGGCGATCGCCGAGGCAACGGCCGTCCTCATGGTCCGTGACCTCGTCAATACGCCCGCCGAGGACATGGGGCCGCTGCAGCTTGAAGCCGAGGCCCGCGCGCTGGCCAAGCGCCACCATGCCGAAGTCCACGTCGTTTCAGGCGACGCGCTCGAGCATGACTACCCGATGGTTCACGCCGTCGGCCGTGCCGCGGCGCGCAGCCATGCTCCGCGCCTGATCGAAATGACATGGGGCGATGCCAGGCACCCGCGCATCGCAATCGTCGGCAAGGGCGTATGCTTCGATTCGGGCGGGCTCGACATCAAGCCCTCCTCTGGCATGGCGCTGATGAAGAAGGACATGGGCGGGGCGGCGCACGCGCTGGCGCTGGCCGGTCTGATCATGACGATGGGCTTGAAGGTCCGGCTGCACGTGCTTGTTCCTGCAGTCGAAAACGCGATCTCCGGCAACGCGTTCCGTCCGGGCGATATCCTTCGGTCGCGCGCCGGGCTTTCGGTCGAGATCACCAATACCGACGCCGAGGGGCGGCTCGTGCTCGGCGACGCGCTGACTCGCGCTACTGAAATGAAGCCCGAACTCGTCATCGACTTCGCGACCTTGACCGGCGCAGCCCGTGTCGCGCTGGGGCCGGACCTCCCGGCGATGTTCGCGCGGCAATCTCCAACTGCCACCCAACTCCTCGAGGCAGGGCGGCAACTCGACGACCCCTGCTGGCAACTCCCCCTGCATGAAGGCTACCGAGAGTACCTCAAATCCGACGTTGCCGACCTGCAGAATTCGCCGGCCAACGGATTTGCGGGCGCGAGTGTCGCCGCACTGTTCCTCGACCGATTTGTCGGCGAGGGGATCGACTGGGTGCATTTCGATACCTTCGCCTGGCGCCCTGTTGGAAAGCCCGGCAGACCGAAGGGCGGCGATGCCTTGGGGCTGCGTGCGGCGTGGGGGCTGCTCAAGGCGCGCTACGGCTGAGGGGGCGGGCAAGTGCACCATAGCTTGCCTGATGACGCGAGCGCCGCTAATCGCCCGGCTTTCCTGCTGCGGGGACACCCTGAATTGACCGTCGAAGCCATGCCTCTTTCCACCGAACTGCCTACCGGCCAGCTCCAGCTTTCGCGCGCTGCTGACCGTTCGGACAAGCCGCACCTGCCGGTGCGCGGCGATCTTGCGCATATCGGGCTCGCCGGAAAATACTTCGTGCCGCACTACGCGGTGCCGATGGCGCATGGCGTGAAGGCCGAAACGGCGCTGCGTGCTGCGGGCAAGCAGGATGGGGCGGAATTGCGCGCCCTGGTGGCCGGCGAAGTCTTCGATGTTCTCGACATGGCAGGAGGCTGGGCCTGGGGGCAGGCGAAATCCGATCTGCTCGTCGGCTATGTCGAGATGAGCCAGTTGGAGGCCTGCGCATGACCACATCGGTCTTCATCGATGGTGCTGCGGGCACCACCGGCCTCGAAATCGCCGAGCGGCTCGCCGGGCGCAGCGAATTCACCATGATCGCGCTCGATGATGCCCGCCGCAAGGACGATGCCGCGCGCGCCGAAGCGATCAATGACGCCGACGTGGTGATCCTGTGCCTGCCAGATGACGCTGCGCGCGATGCCGTGGCGATGATCCGCAATGACCGGACAAAGGTGATCGACGCTTCGACCGCACATCGCGTGGCGGACGGCTGGACTTACGGATTCCCTGAAATCGTCGGCCGCGAGACCGTCGCGGAATCGACGCGGGTGTCGAATCCGGGGTGCTATCCGACGGGATTCATCGGCCTGCTCGCCCCGCTTGTTCACAACGGCCTGCTGCCCGCCGCCTGGCCATACAGCTGCAATGCGGTGACCGGTTATTCGGGTGGCGGCAAGGCGCTGATCGGCCGCTTTGAGGCTGAGGCCGACATCGCCTGGCGAGGGTACGGCCTGACCTTCGGGCACAAGCACATTCCCGAAATGCAGCGCTACACCGGCACGGCCATCGCCCCGTTGTTCAGCCCGGCCGTGGTCAATGCCCATCGCGGGATGGTCGTCGAGATTCCGCTGCCGCTGGGCGTCATGCCCGGCAACGTGCCAGCCGAATTGCTGCGCGCTGCTCTTACGCAGTTCTATGACGGCTCGCGGGTGGTGACTGTGGCGCAGGATCTTCCTGCCGACGGCGAGATGCTGCTGCGCGCTGCGATGGAACCGTGGGACGGTCTTGCCCTTCACGTCATGGGCAGCGCCGACGGCGAACAGGCCCGCTTGGTTGCCGTACTGGACAACTTGGGCAAGGGCGCCAGTGGCGCGGCAGTGCAATCGCTGAACCTGATGGCCGGCCTCGACGAAACCGCAGGCCTGCGCCTCTAGCTCATTCAGCACCGACTTCGAAAACGCCTCCGCGAAAGCGGGGGTGTTTTTGCGCGCGCCCTCCGGGAGCAAAAAAAGGGGCAGCATCTTGCGATGCTGCCCCCAAGTCGGACACGTGGCACCAGACCTTTAGAAATCAGCCTGGAAACCAACCTTGAAGTAACGTCCCAGAATGCCCTGGCCGCCCTGGATCGGATTGTAGAGGTGCGCGCCGTAGGTCACGACATCCACTGGCGGCATGTTGTCGAACAGGTTCAGCGCGGTGAGCGACAGCGTGAAGCGGTCGTTGACCTTGAAGCGCGTCTGCAGGTCGAATGTGATGTAGCGCGGAATGTCGCAGCCGGTCGGACTGTAGCCCGGGTTCTGGCCGCAGTCCTTGTAGAGATCGCCCTGATCCATCGCCGAGAGGTTGTAGCCACCAAAGTAGTTGACTGTGGTGTTGATCTCCAGGTTGTCATCGAACTGCAGGCCATTCAGCCAGTAGCCGTGCCACTTCGGCGTACCCGAACCTGCGGTCAGGTTGAAGTTGCCCAGCGTACCGTCATAGCGCTCCAAGCCACCGCCGCTGTTGGTCAGGTCCGATTCCAGCTTGATGATGTAGCTGGCCTCGAGATGGCTGGTGAAGCGGATATTGTCGGTCAGGTTGATCCGGCCGTCGATCTGGAAATCGAGGCCTGAGACGGTCTGCGTGTTCGCGTTGATCAGCTGCGACTGGATGAAGGCGAGGCGTGGCGTCGCATTCGGGAAGTCGGGGCTGACTGCATCGGCGATCACGGTGTAGCCCGCCGGGATCGGCTGGCCGGTGTAGTAAGCCTCGAGCGCGGGCGCGTTCGAAGGCTGCGTGATCACGCCGGTCTTCTTGATGTTGTAGTAGTCGACCGACAGCGTGAAGTTGCGGACCGGTTCGAACACGAACCCGGCGGTGAAGCTGCGCGACCGCTCCGGCTTCAGGTCCGGCGAGGCCAGCGTGGTCTGGCCGTAGGAAGCGGAGCGAAGGTAGGTCGGGCAGTCGCTGAACGTGGCAACCGTGCAGCCATATTGGCTGAGATAGGCATCGTTGAAAATGCCTGCGCTGTTGGTCACGAAGCCCGTGGTCGGAAGGGCGTTGGCCTCACCGAACGAAGGGATGCGGAAGCCCTTCGACCAGGTGCCGCGGATCAGCAGTTCGTCGACCGGCTTGAACTTGATGCCGGCCTTGGGGCTGAATGCGTTCTGACCGCTCGAGTACTTGTCGTAACGACCGGCGAGGTTGATTTCGACCTTGTCGAGAACCGGCGCGTTGATTTCGGCAAAGCCCGAATAGACCCAGCGGCTGCCCTTGGTGCCGAAAGCGTTCAGGGTGAAGTAGCGCTGCGTTGGGCCGAAGTAGTCAGGGTTACCCGAAGGCGCGTCGACCGCTTCGTAACGGGCGCCTGCGCCCACTGCGACCTGCAACTTGCCGCCCGGAAGTTCGAACAGATCCGCACCGAGCGTGCCCTGGAACTGGACCTGATCGGAGGTGGCGTTCAGGATCTGGGTTGGACGCAGGAAGTCATTCTGCTCCTGCGTGTTCTGCGTCGGGTCAACGAAGTTGTACGTGCCACGCGCGATGGCCGTCAGCAGGTTGGCTATGTACACATAGCCCTTCTGCGTACGACGCAGGTCGTCGTGCATCGCCGTCGCGCCGAAGTCGAAGTTGATGTTGTCGGTCAGGTCGCCCTTGATGCCGATTGCACCGCGATAGGCGCGGTTGCGGGTTTCATTGTAGGTGGGCTGGTCGAACAGACGGCCCTGGATGCGGGCAAGCTGTCCGGCACCGGCGAACGGGTTGTTCGGGTTGAGCGTGCCGTTGGTGGCGTTGCAGCCCGTGTTGAGGCCGCTTGCGTCGCCCACACCGTTGGCGCAGACATAGACCGGCAGGGTCAGCGCAAACGAACCGGGCGCGCGGCTGGCTGCATTGTTCGACGTTGAGAAGCCTGGGAACAGGATACCAGCGTTAGCATTGCGCGAGATCGCTTCGGGCAGGCCTGTGTAGGCCGATTTGCTCTGCAGGAAGTTGAATTCGGCATAGCCTTCGATGCTGTCGCTGAGGGCCGCCGTGACGCGGGCAGAGACGCCCCAGCGCTCGATTTCCGGCTGGATCACGCCGTACTTGCGGGTGAGGTCTACGGTGCAGGTCTGCAAGGGGGCTGCCGCGCTGGCGGCAAGCTGCGCAGCCGTCAGTGTGTAAGCACTGTCGCAGCCGACGTTGTTGAGCAACTGGAAGCGGCCGAGTGCAGTGGTGTTGGTGGGATCGTAAGGACGCACGACAAGCGGGCCGCCGGCACCGGTAAAGCTGGTGGCGGTGGGTGAATTGATGCGGTCGTCGCTGCCGCACTCGCCATCGGGCGAACACACGCCGCGCAGGTCATCCGTGTTGAACGGATAGGGACGGTCGCGGTTCATGAGCTTGTTGCTCTTGTAGTAGAACCCGGAGACGTAGGCATTGTAGCCGTTCTCGTCGATGTCGCCCACGCCGGCGGTCAGCGACAGGCGATACTGCGAGGCATCGCCGCGGTCGGAAAGGCCGGCTTCGCCACGGGCGCGCACGCCCTTGAATTCGCGCTTGGTGATGATGTTGACCACGCCTGCGATGGCGTCGGCACCATAAGCCGCCGAGGCGCCGTCACGCAGGATCTGCACGCGGTCGACAATGTCGTCCGGAATGGTGTTGAGATCGACGAAGTTGCGCGAACCGTCATCGGCCAACGGGTAATAGGCCGCCCGCATGCCGTCGAACAGCACGAGCGTCGAGTTGGTCGAAAGGCCGCGCAGCGAGATCGCCGAGCACCGGCCGCGAACGCGCCGTTGGCGGTGAACGAGTTGGTCAGCGCCGGACCGTTGTTGGCCGCCAGCGATTGCAGGCCTTCCTGCACGGTCGAGATGCCGCGCTGGTCAAGGTTCTCCTGCGTCACCGTGGTGACCGGCGAGACGGTCTCGGTGTCGGTGCGGCGCAGGATCGAACCGGTGACGACGATCGCCTGGGTGTCGCCGCAGCTGGGATCATCCGGTGTGGTGCTGCAGTCGACGCTCTGCGGTGCAGCCGTCGTTGCCGCATCCTGCGCAAAGGCTGCGGTGGAGACCAGCGCCATGCCGATCGCCAGAGGGGTCGCGCCCGAACGGAGCGCGGAGAGATACTTGATGTTCACGTGGCAGTCCTCTTGTCCTGAACGTCTGCCGCCGTGGGGAACGGCGACAGGCCCGCGCGCCCAGTCCATATGCCGCCGCATTTGCGGTCAGCCGGGGTATGGATGCGAGAGAGGCGCCTGTCTGACGAGGCCAAGCTGCGCTTTCAAACCGGAAACACGTAGTTTCACATTAAACGATAGGTAGTGTGGTGTTCATGTAACAAAGCAATGAAAAACCTAGAGAAATTTCGCATCGAAACATTTTGTCACAAAATGGAATTGTATGCCAATAACTTTCGATATGGAGTAATTTAATTTCCTCTGTAACTACCCAAATCGCATGGATGATGCGTTGCCGCATGCCACAAAGGCCGCTAGGCAGGCGCAGAAGCGCCGCGGTACGCCTGAGGCGCGAAACCGTTCCCCAAAAAATCGACGAAGCGATCCACTTTCTGCAAAAGGGTGGTCCAACATTGCCGTTCACCGGTGCGGCTGACATGAAAAAGGCCCGCGCTCCTGCTGGAGGCGGGCCCTTCAAGCGGCGCAAAGGCTGGATAGATCAGTCTTCCGGCGCGATCGTGACGCGAAGACCGTCGAGGTCGCCGGTGATCTGCACCTGGCAGGAAAGGCGCGAGGTTTCGTTGCGGTGGTCCGAGCTGTCGAGCAGGTCGTTCTCGTCCTCGCTCATCGGCGCAACCTTGTCGGCGAATGCAGGGTCGATGTAGACGTGGCAGGTGGCGCAGGAGCAGCAGCCGCCGCACAGGGCGAGCAGCTCGTCGAAGCCATTGTCGCGGATCGCTTCCATCACCGAAAGGCCGGCATCGGCCTCTACCGTCTTTTCTTCACCCGCACGATTGACAACCACGATCTTCGGCATCGTTCGTTCTCCAAATGCGGCGACGGGCACCAACGCAAGACCCGCGCCCCCTGTTCGCCTTTCGACGGGGCTGCTATCGCGCCATTTCGGCTTTGGCAACTGTCGATCCGGCCAAAACACTGTTGCGGAGAACTAGGGTGGGACTGACGGCAGAGGCTCTACGCGAAGGACTCGATTACATCGCCGCCCGCAGCCCCGCCATGGCGAGTGCCATTGGCCGCGTCGGATATCCCGAGCCACGCATTCGTTCGACCGGCTATGGCACCTTGCTGCGCACCATCGTCGGCCAGCAAGTCAGCGTGGCCGCCGCTGCTTCGGTGTGGAACAAGCTCGAGGCACTGCTGGGGGAGGATATTCCCCCGCACGACCTGCTTGCCGCCGACTTCGACGCCTTGCGCGCCTGTGGGCTATCGCGCCAGAAACAGGGCTATGCGCGGTCCTTGTGCGAACTGGTGGTATCGGGCGAACTCGATCTTGATGCGCTGCCAGCGGACGACGAAGAAGCGATTGCGGAACTGGTCAAGATCAAGGGCATCGGTCGCTGGTCGGCCGAGATCTACCTGCTGTTCGCCGAAGGGCGGCCCGACATCTGGCCTGCGGGCGATCTTGCGGTGCAGGTGGGCCTTGGCAAGCTGCTCGGCCTGGCGGAACGGCCGAGCGAGAAGGAGACGCGCGCTCTGGCCGAGGACTGGCGGCCGCATCGTGGCGCGGCGGCGATCTTCACCTGGCATTGCTATAACAATCCGGCGCTGTAATGTCTTGCTGACAACAATGTGAGCAGGGGGTGCCAATGGCGCGCAAGACGATCTTCATCACCGGTGGCGCTTCGGGCATCGGCCGCGCCGTGGCGCAGCGCTTTGCACAAGGCGGGTGGTTTGTCGGCATCGCGGATATCAACGAGGCCGGCATGGCCGAAACCGCAGCGCAGCTTCCCGCCGGGCTTAGTTCTTGCCACCGTCTCGACGTGCGCGACCGCGCGGCATGGGACATGGCGCTCTCCGATTGCGCCAAGGCGGCTGGCGGGCAGATCGAGGTGGTGTTCAACAATGCCGGCATCCCTATCGGTGGTGGCATTGTCGATCTGACGGCCGAGGAGATCGAGCGCACCCTCGACATCAACCTCAAGGGTGTGATCTTCGGCGCGCAGGCGGCGTTCCCGTGGCTCAGGGCGAGCGCGCCGGGTTCGTGCCTGCTCAACACCGCCAGCGCGGCGGGGATCTATGGCTCACCCGGGGCATCGGTCTATTCCGCCACGAAGTTCGGCGTCAGGGCGCTGACTGAATCGCTCGACGGGGAATGGGCCGAGTACGGCATCAAGGTGCGCAGCCTGATGCCGGGCTTCATCGAAACGCCTCTGCTGGATCACGCCCCCAACCGCGCCAGCAACGAGGACATCCGCACGCGCGTGCGCGGCGCGGGCCTGGAAATCACGCCGGTGAGCGAAGTCGCCGAGGCGGCGTGGGCGGCGGTGCATGGAGACAAGGTGCACACTTTGGTCGGCAAGACCGCGCGGCGGCTCGCGTTCGCCTCGCGCTGGATGCCGGGGGCTTTGCGCAAGCAGATGCGGTCTGGCGGGAGGCCTTTGGGGAAGTAGCGGCGCCACGTCCCTTCTGATAATGAATTGCTCACTTGTCGTGAAAAATGCGCAAAACTTTGCCGTTCCGGCGGCAAATCGAGATGTGTGCGACGCCGCCATCCCAGCCTCTCGGTAGCGAGCCTGTCACTGTCCAGACACCGTCGCGCAGCGTAGCCTTAAAGGGTCGCTGCCCTTCAATCTGTTTGGTGCCATAAACGGGCTTCAGGTAAATCATGGCCACTGACTTTGCCGTCTCTGCCGACCCTACAACACCCGTCTTGGGCTGAAATGAGGCGACATTCTCAGCGCATGTGGGAGGTTCGGCACGGGCAACTTGTACCGATAGCAAGATGAGTAGCGCGGCCGAGCCATGCCGTAACCAATTGCTCGGTGAGGTGAGCTTCACAGAAAGCCTTCCATCGCCCGCGCCATCGCCGCATCCCGTGCCGAGAGGCCATCGGCATCGTGCGTCGTCAACGTCACCTCGACGCGGTTGTAGACGTTGAACCATTCGGGGTGGTGGTCAGCCTTTTCGGCGTAGAGGGCGACGCGGTTCATGAAGGCCCAGGCCTCGGAGAAATCGGCAAAGCGGAAGGTGCGAACTATGGCTAGGCCGTCTTCACGCAATTGCCATTCCGGGAGCTCGGCCAGCAGGGAAACGCGTTCGGAATCGGTCAGGCGGGCGACGGTCATGCTTGGTCCTTTGGCATCCTTGGCAGTTGCCGCCGTTTCCCCTATCGCCCGATTTCATGCAAGCCCCTCCCATGCAGTCCCACGCCATGCAAGAGTGCGGTCTCGTCGCCACGGATATTGCCTGCCGGCGCGGGGACCGGGTTCTGTTCCGGGGGCTGTCGTTCGATCTTGCGCCGCGTGAAGTCGTCCATCTTGCCGGCCCCAACGGCATCGGCAAGTCGAGCCTCATCCGCATCCTTGCCGGATTGCTGCGGCCGTTCATGGGGTCGGTTGAGCGTCATGGTGCGCTTGCGCTTTCGGATGAGCGGCTGGCGCTGGACGGCCACGAACCGCTCGAGAAGGCGCTGGCGTTCTGGCAGCGGATCGACCGTGCCCCCCAAGGCAACGCCGACTTCGGGCTGGCCGACCTGCTTGACGTTCCGGTGCGCTATCTTTCCACGGGGCAGCGCAAGCGGGCGGCCCTTGCCCGCGTGGCGGCAAGCGGCGCGCCGATCTGGCTGCTCGACGAGCCGCTCAACGGGCTCGACACCCACTGGTCGTGCATCGCGCAGGCGGCGATCAAGGCGCATTGCAATGCCGGTGGGGCGGTGATCATTGCATCGCACCAGCCGCTTTCGCTCGACGCGGTAAAGGTGATCGAATTGCTGGATTTCCAACCGTGATCGCCAAGCTTCTTCCGATCTTCCTGCGCGATCTGGTGCTGCTGACGCGAGGGAGCCAAGGGCGCGGTGGAGCGGTTCTGCCGCTGCTGTTCTTCCTTGCTGTGGCGATGCTGTTTCCCTTTGCCGTCGGCCCCGATGCCCGGTTGCTGGCACGGACCGGTGCGGGCGTGATCTGGGTTGCGGCGCTGCTTGCGGCGATCCTCCCGCTGGACCGCCTGGTCGAGCCGGACGTTGAAGCCGGCATGTTCGACCAGTGGGCCTTGCGCGGCATTGCCGAGGAGGCGCTGCTCCTGGTGCGCATCCTGGCGCACTGGCTGAGCTTTGGCGTGCCGCTGATGCTGGCAGCACCGATCTCGGCAGGGCTGCTCGGCCTTGATGGCCAACAGTTGTGGACGGTGGAAGTCGGGCTGCTGCTCGGCACGCCCGGTCTGGCGGCGATCGGCGTTACCATCGCGGCGCTGACGGCAGGGTTGCGGGCAGGTTCGGCGCTGGGCGGATTGCTCGCGATCCCTCTGGCTGTGCCGCTCCTGATCTTCGGCGCGGGATCGCTGCAACCGGGGGGCGAGGGGGGCTTGCTGCTGCTGGGCGCGTGCAGCCTTGTGGCGCTGGCCGTTGCGCCGTTTGCGGGCGGTGCCGCTATCCGGGCCGGGCGCGAATAACGCAGCGAGCAGGGCTTGCACGTCGCAAAGCGCAAATTCGTTGGCAATCGTGCAAAGTCTCCCTAACTCGGGGACCATGACTGCACCTTCGATTACACCCGATACCATTTCGCTCATCGGCAACACGCCGCTCGTCCTGCTGAAGGGGCCGAGCGAGGCGGCAGGCGCCGAGATCTACGGCAAGTGCGAGTTCGCCAATCCCGGTGCTTCGGTGAAGGACCGCGCTGCGCTGTGGATCGTGCGCGATGCCGAGGAGCGGGGCGTGCTGCAGCCCGGCGGGACGATCGTCGAAGGCACGGCGGGCAATACCGGCATCGGCCTTGCGCTGGTGGCCAACGCTCGCGGGTACAAGTCGGTCATCGTCATGCCCGAAACGCAATCGCGCGAGAAGATGGACACCCTGCGGGCGCTGCGGGCAGAACTCGTGCTGGTGCCGGCGGCGCCGTTTTCCAACCCCGGCCACTTCGTCCACACCTCGCGCCGGATTGCCGAGGAAACCGAAGGGGCGGTCTGGGCCAACCAGTTCGACAATATCGCCAATCGCCGCGCTCACATCGAAAGCACCGCGCCCGAGATCTGGGAGCAGATGGAGCACCGCATCGACGGCTTCACCTGTGCTGCGGGCACGGGCGGGACGATCGCGGGCGTGGGCCTGGGGCTCAAGGCTTTCGACGAGAACATAACGATCGCCCTGACCGATCCGCACGGCGCGGCGCTCTACAACTATTACGCCAATGGTGAGCTGAAGGCCGAGGGCTCCTCGGTGGCCGAGGGCATTGGCCAGGGGCGCATCACCGCGAACCTCGAAGGCGCACCGATCGACACGCAGTTCCGCATTTCGGACGAGGAAGGGCTTTACTGGGTCGAGCGCCTGCTGGCCGATGAGGGGCTGTGCCTTGGCCTGTCGAGCGGGATCAACGTGGCGGGTGCCGTGGCGCTGGCCAGGCAGCTTGGCAAGGGCAGCCGCGTGGCGACGATCCTGTGCGATACTGGCTTCCGCTACCTTTCGTCGCTCTACAATCCCGAGTGGCTCAAGGCCAAGGGGCTGCCGGTGTTCCCTTGGCTGGAGCAATAGGCTAGGCTGCGGTCATGGCACTGTTCGGTTTCCCCGCAGGCAAGCAGGCATCCGCCCCGACCGAGGCGGAAATTGCCGCTGCCAGCGCACTGGCCCATGTGCCGCCGACCACGCGCGAATTGCGGGCGCAGGCAGTTCATCGGCTGCAGGTCGGGCTGTTCGGGCTCGCCGGGATGCTGCTGCTGGTCAGCCTTGCCAACGTGATCATGGATCGGGCCAAGTTCATCGACGCCAGCGCGGTCAATACCGCTGCGCCGAAGGTCGAGGCGAGCGAGACATCGGCGAAGGACCCGTTGGCCGACATGGGGGTGGCTCCGCAACTGCCGGTCACGGCCAAGGAAAAGCCGACCGTCACGATCTCGCCCGCTCCGCCGGCGCCGACTCCGGCCCCTTCGGTCCCGGCCCCTTCGGTTAACGCGCCGAAGAACTGAGTGCATCGCCGGATCGCTCTTGCCGTGCTGGCAGCGGTTGTCGCGCTGGCGGGCTGGTGGGCGTTCTCCGCCGAGCCTGCCCCTGACAGGACCGTGGGCCTGTTTACCAGCCTGCCGATCGTGTGGAACGAGGCGGACGATATCAAGGGCATGATCGACCCGCCAGCCGCGCCGCACTGGGCGCGCGCCGTGCTGGAGTCCAAGGGCAAGGTGATCGCGCTCGATACGCTGCTTCAGCTCGAACAAGTCGACTTGCTGGTCGTGGCGCAGCCGCGCCCGTTGGTGCCGGAGGAGAATCTTGCGCTTGATGCCTGGCTGCGGGCAGGCGGTCACCTGCTGATGTTCGTTGATCCCTTGCTGACGCAGGAGAGCGCATTTGCGCTGGGTGACCGACGCCGCCCGCAGGACGTGGCGCTGGTTTCGCCGATCCTGGCGCGTTGGGGATTGGAACTGCAATTCGACGACAGGCAACCCGGTGGTCTGCGGGAAAGTGCGGGCGAGGGGCTGCCGATCAATCTGGCAGGCACTTTCAAGGCAATCCCGGGCGGGCACGAAGCGAACTGCGCGATTGCAATGGACGGTCTGATTGCGCGTTGCACGATCGGCCAAGGCCAAGCAACGCTGGTTGCCGACGCCGCGCTTCTGGAGCCGGAAGCTGATGGGGATCGGCGGGCGGTCCAGCTTCAACGCCTGCTCGAAGGGGCAATGGCGGAGTGATCCCTTTTTGTTCGCGGGAAACTACGGGCAAGGTGCCAGGCACGGCCGAGGACTTCGGCAAAATGCCCGCATCTGGGCGATTACTTTTGCAGCTGGTGATGGTTACTCAAGCGGTAAGATGTAGAGAAAATGCTACGGAATCATAGCTAGTCCGCATTTTCCCGCATTTTCCCCTTTTCGCCCGCCCCGTCCCGCGTTAGTAGTGTGGGTTATCGGGACGAACTCCAATCGCATCCGCGGGGGATGAGTCGGCAACGCGCGATGGCGCGGGGTCGAGCGATGGAGCTTTGTCCGCGAGCGGGGTGTCCAGCGTGGCGGGAGGGCCGGTAAATCTGGTGGGACAGGGCTTTTCGCCGCGTGGCGAAAAGGGCCGCTTCGTCCTGCCTGCCGACTTCCGCTCCGACATCTACGCAGCTTCCGCCAACCAGCGCGTTCTCTGCCTCGACAAGCACCCCCGCCTGCCTTGTCTGACCGGATTTGGCCTTTCCCGCCTGGATGAACTGGCTGCAGAGATCGATCGCGAGGAAGAGAAGAAGCTCCGGCTGGGCCTCGATTTCGACCGCGATATGGCCGAAGCGCAGGCCTACGGCTTTACCCGCGTCAGCTTCGATGAAAGCGGCCGTTTCGTCCTGCCCGAGTACCTGTCCGAACTCGGCCAGGTGGAGGATGGCCTCTATTTCCATGGTGGCGGCCGCCAGATCACGATCTGGAACCCGCAAATCCTGTTCGAGCAGGGCGATGGCTGGGCCAGCGCCAAGGCTGGCTGCCGAGCGAAGATGGCCGAAGCTGCAAAGGGGAAGCGCAAGTGACCGCCGCAGCGCCAAAAGCCCCGCACATTCCCGTGCTGCTCGAAGAGGTCGTGGCGGCCCTTGATGCAAAGCCGGGCGATCTGATCGTCGACGCGACTTTCGGCGCGGGCGGCTACACCCGGTGCCTGCTGGAATCCGGCGCGACGGTTCACGCCTTCGACCGCGATCCCGATGCGATTGCGGCGGGAAGGCTCTGGGGAGAAACCTGTGGAAAAGATCCGCGCCTCGTTCTGCATCCCCGTCGCTTTTCCGAACTTGCGGAAGGACTTGCAGAGGCCGGAATTGCGGGAGTTCAGGGCGTCGTGTTCGACATCGGCGTGAGCTCGATGCAGCTCGATCAGCCGGGGCGCGGATTTGCGTTCTCGTCGGACGGACCGTTAGACATGCGGATGTCACAGGACGGTCCAAGTGCGGCGGATTTCCTGAATGAAGCGGACGAGGGGGAAATAGCAGACGTTCTCTATCGCTACGGCGAGGAACGCCAATCGCGCCGGATTGCCCGCGCCATCGTGGGCGCCCGTCCTCTCACCACCACCGGCCAGTTTGCCGCGGTCGTACGCAAGGCGCTTGGCTACCGCCCGGACATCAAGGGCCCCAAGGCGCAGAAGGACCCGGCGACCCGCAGTTTCCAGGCCGTGCGCATCCACGTGAATGGCGAACTGGACGAACTGATCGAGGGCCTCGCTGCGGCGGAGAAGGTGCTGGTCCCCGGTGGCCGCATCGCGGTGGTGAGCTTCCACAGCCTCGAGGACCGCATCGTCAAGCAGTTCCTGCGCGAAGCTGCCGGTGCCGTGCCGGCCGGCTCGCGCCACCTGCCGCAAATGGCCGCGAAGGTCGAACCGGTCTTTGAAAAGCCCTCGGCTGCCATTCGTCCGACGCCCGAGGAAGAGGAGCGCAACCCGCGCGCCCGTTCCGCCACGCTGCGCTGGGCCGTGCGCACTTCCGCGCCAGCACGCAATCGTGCCGGGAGGGCTGCGGCATGATCTCGACGACAAGCCGTCTTCGCTCGGTTGGCTGGGTGGTCTTGCTGGGCTTGTGTCTGGCGCTGGTCGTGGCGCTGGCATTCCGGGTCAATGCCTTGCGGAGCCAGATCCATCATGCCGAAGCGCGCATCGTCGCATTAAAGCAGGAGAAGATGTATCTCGAGACGGAATTCGAGACGCGCTCCAATCAGCAGCAGTTGAAAGCCTGGAACGACGTCGAGTTCGGCTATGCCGCGCCCAACGCCAGCCAGTACCTCGAAGGCGAGCGCCAGCTTGCCGCACTGAGCGTGCCCGCCACGCCGGATGCGCCCGCACCGATCCGCGTCGCCAGCGTGGATGACAGCGTGATCGCTTCGGCCGCGTTCCCGGCGATGGTTTCGCCGCTTTCGGGCAAGGCCTTGGCCAGCAATGATAGCAAGGCCGTTGCCAACGATGCCGACGAGGACCGTCCGGCGCGCACTGTCGATCATGCTGAAGCGGTCGAGACGCTGAAAGACCGCCTTGGCAAGGTCGTTGACGCCCGCCCGCGCGGGCCGGTGCGGAAGGAAACGGCTTCGGACAAGGAGCGCCCGGTCAAGAAGGACAAGTCCGAGTCCGCGACGTCGGCCAAGCCCAAGGTGGCGCAGAAGGCTGCTGCCAAGGGCGTTGTTTCCAAGGAGAGGGCAAAGACTGCGAAATCTGACGCGCGACCGGCCAGCAAGCCTGCTGCCAAGGTCAAAGCTGTCGCAACTGCGGAAAAGTCAGGCGCAAGCAAGGCCAAGTCCAGTTCGGCCCCTCGCGCTGCCAAGGGCAAGGAGGCTAAGGCAGCCCGGTGAACGCACTCACCGCCTCAGCCGCCATCGCTTCCGGCCGCGTCCTGCTGGCCAACGTCCGTCAGCGCTCGCTGGTCGAGGCCAAGGTCCGTGCGCTGGTGGTGGCGGGCTTCATCCTGTTCTTTGGCTTCGCGGCGCTCGCAAGGATCGCCCAACTCGGCTTTTTCGAAGGCTCCCCTGAGCGTCGTTCACTGGCCGAAGCGCTGCTCCCCCCGCGAGGCGAGATCACCGATCGCAATGGCGTTCCGCTGGCGCGGGCGTTCCCGGCCTATGCGCTGTGGTACAATCCCAAGGCATTCGGCGAAAACGGCACTCCGCTCGTCAAGTCGCCCGAAGAGGTGGCCAAGGCGCTTGTCGCCATCTTCCCCGACGCCGACTACAACGACCTGCTCCGGCGGCTGAAGTCTGACAAGCCGAGCTATCTGCGCCAGCGTGTGATGCCGGAGGATGCCAACCGCATCTTTGCCTTGGGCGAGCCTGCGCTGGAATTCCCGCGCGAGAACCAACGCTATTACCCGCAAGGATCGCTTGGCGCACACGTGCTCGGCTATGTCGACAGTGAAGGCCATGGCCATGTCGGCATGGAGCAGGTGCTTGAGAAGCAGCTGCTCGATCCTGCCCGGCGTGGCAAGCCGGTGGCGCTTTCCATCGATATGCGGGCACAGGGCGCACTTGAGGACGAACTTGGTCGCGGCATGCTGGAGACCGAGGCCAAGGGCGCGGCAGGCATTGTGCTTGACGTCGACACCGGGGAAATCGTGGCCTTGGCATCGCTGCCTTCGTTCAATCCGAACCGTTCTGACCAAGCGCTCAACAACCTCGTGTTCAACAAGGTGACCAATCAGGTCTACGAACTTGGGTCCACCTTCAAGCCGTTGAGCATCGCTGCGGCAATTGACGCAGGTGTGGTGACCGACCTTTCAGTGCGCTACCCGTCGGACAAGCCGCTGGCGATCGGGGGCTTTCATATCCGCGACAGCCACAGCTTCGGCGCTTCGCTGAACGTGCCCGAGGCGCTGATCCATTCCTCGAACATCGTCACCGCGCAGGTAGCCGACAAGCTTGGCGGGCCGGGTTTGAAGAAGACCATGGCTGCTCTCGGCATGAACGAGCGGCCTTATATCGAACTGCCGGCGCGCGGCTTCCCGCTCTGGCCGCGCGGCACCAACAAGAACGGCGACTGGGCGCGCATCACCACGATGACGGTCAGCTATGGCCATGGCATCGCGGTGACGCCGCTGCACCTGGCAGCAGCCTATGCTGCAATGGTCAACGGCGGCATCTGGCGACCGGCAACGCTGTTCAAGCGTGAGCCGACGCAGATCCCTGAAGGCCGCCGCGTCTACAAGGCTTCGACCAGCGCCCGCATGCGCCAGCTTCTGCGCATGATCGTCGTGGACGGCACCGGCAAGAGCGCCAATGCCTCGGGCTATCGCGTCGGAGGAAAGACCGGCTCGGCGGAAAAGCCCGGCGGGAAGGGCGGCTATAACCGCACTTCGCTCGTCGCGACCTTTGCAGCCGCCTTCCCGATGGACAAGCCGCGCTATGTGGTGATTGCCATGCTCGACGAGCCGAAGGGAACGGCGGCGACATCGTACCAGCGCACTGCCGCATGGAACGCCGCGCCAATCGTCGGCCGCGTCGTTCCGCGCATCGGGCCGTTCCTCGGCGTCGTTCCCGACGATACACGCGATATCGACATTTCGGACTTGTCGCCGCTGGTCGGCAACGGAGATGGTGAATGAAGCTCGGCGCGATCCTCGAAGCAGCGGGTTTCGCAGGTGAGAACGGTGATGCAAACGTCACCGGCTTTGCTATCGACCATCGCAAGGTCGCGCCGGGCACGATCTTCGGCGCCTTCCCCGGCACCCGCTTCAATGGCGAGGACTTCATTGCGGACGCCGTGAAGGCAGGCGCCGTCGCCGTGGTCGCGCGTCCGGGGGCGAAAGTCGAAGGGGCGGTGCACGTTGCCGATGTAGAGCCGCGCCGCGCGTTTGCCGCGCTGGCTGCGCGCTTCTTCCAGCCCGTGCCCGAGACGGTAGTTGCCGTCACCGGGACCAACGGGAAGACGTCCACGGTCGAAATGACGCGCCAGATCTGGCGCATGGCCGGCCATTCTGCTGCATCGATTGGCACGCTCGGCGTGACAACGGCGGACGAAAGCGTCTCCACCGGACTGACCACGCCGGACATCGTGACGTTCCTGTCGAACATGACCGGCCTTGCCCGCGAGGGCGTGACGCATGTTGCCTACGAAGCGTCCAGCCACGGCCTCTCGCAGTACCGCAACGAGGGCCTGCGTGTCGGTGCAGGCGCCTTCACGAACCTCAGCCGCGACCACCTCGATTACCACGCGACGATGGACGATTATTTCGCGGCCAAGATGCGCCTGTTCGACCATGTCGTGGAAGAGAGCGGCACGGCGGTCGTCTGGATGGACGACGAATGGTCGGGACGGGCAGTGGAGCACGTCCGCGCAAGGGGTGTGCGGCTGCTCTCGGTGGGCGAGCAGGGGACCGACATCCGCCTGCTCGCCCGTACCCCTACGCAACTGGGGCAAACGCTCGAAATCGCGTTCGAAGGCCAGGCGCGCAAGATCAACCTGCCGCTGATCGGGGCCTATCAGGCCGCGAACGCGCTGGTCTCGGCAGGGCTGGCAATTGCTTCAAGGACCGATGCGGCGAAGGTATTCGACGCGCTTGGACGGTTGCAGCCCGTGCGCGGGCGGCTGGAGCGTGCGGCGATCAACCGAGCCGGGGCGCCGGTCTATGTCGACTATGCCCATACGCCGGACGCCATCGAGGCCGCGATAGCCGCATTGCGGCCGCATACCTCGGGCCGCCTGATCACGGTGTTCGGTGCCGGTGGCGATCGTGACGGCGGCAAGCGTCCGGAGATGGGCCGTGCAGCCTGTGCCGGCTCGGATCTGGTGATTGTCACCGACGACAATCCGCGCGGCGAAGATCCGGCGGATATCCGCCGCGCAGTCATGGCCGGCTGCGATGGCAAGGCCCGCGAGATCGGGGATCGTCGCGCCGCCATTGCTGCGGCCATTGCCGAGGCAGGCCGTGAAGACATTGTCCTTGTTGCAGGGAAGGGGCACGAACAGGGACAGATCGTGGGCAGGGGCGATGCTGTCCGCATCCTGCCGTTTGACGATGTTCAGGTCGCCAGGGAGTGCACCACATGACCGCCCACCCCGCTTTGATCGCATGGCCAGAGGACCCGTCCGACGCGGCGGGTCTTGCGCTTTGGACGAGCGAGGAAATCGCTGCGGCGACAGGTGGCCGGGCCAGCGCGAAATTCGCGGTTTCCGGTGTCGAGATCGATAGCCGCGAGGTGGTGGAAGGCGACCTGTTCTTTGCCTTGAAGGGCGAAGCTTCGGACGGTCACCGCTACCTCGAGGGCGCATACGGGCGCGGCGCGGCAGGCACGGTCGTCGAACATGCGACGTTCGGCTCGCACGTGCTGGTCGGTAATACGATGGCCGCGCTCGAGGACCTTGGCCGAGCGGCGCGTGCGCGCGTCGATGCCGGCATCATCGGCGTCACGGGTTCCGCAGGCAAGACCGGCGTCAAGGAAGCGCTCTATGCGGCACTCGACCGTGCCAGCAGGGGCCGCGCCCACCGCTCTGTAAAGAGCTACAACAATCACGTCGGTGTTCCGCTGAGCCTTGCGCGGATGCCCGCGCGGACCAGCTTCGGCGTCTTCGAGATGGGCATGAACCACGCAGGGGAACTGGCCGCACTTACCCGGCTGGTCCGTCCCCACGTCGCCATCGTCACCACCATAGCGCCTGCCCACATCGGGCACTTTTCGGGCGAAGAAGCGATTGCCGATGCCAAGGCGGAGATTTTCGAAGGTCTCGAACACGGCGGCGTCGCCATCATCCCGCGCGACAACCGCCACTACGAACGTCTCCATGCCAAGGCGACAAGGCATGCGGGACGGGTGGTCAGCTTCGGACAACATCCCGATGCAGGCGCGCGCCTTGTCGATGCCGTGGCGGCGCCGGGCGGTGGAACCCTGGTGACGGCGGACCTTTCTGGACGCAAGGTCTGCTACACGATCTCGCAACCGGGCGACCACTGGGTCGCCAATTCGCTGGCCATAATGGCTGCCGTCGAAGCGATCGGCGGCGACCTGGGCGCTGCCGGACTGGCGTTGGCCGAGATGGAAGGCCTCGCCGGGCGCGGTGCCCGCCACGAGATTGCCGCTACTGGTGGCGATGGCTCTGGCAAGGCCCTGTTGATCGACGAAAGCTACAACGCCAATCCTGCCTCCATGGCCGTCACCCTGCGCCAACTGGGCGCGACGCCCGCCACCCGCCGCGTTGCCATTCTCGGCGCGATGAAGGAGCTGGGCGAGGCCGAGGCACGCTATCACGCAGAGCTGGCAGGCCCCGTTTCTGAGGGCAAGGTCGACAGGCTGGTGCTGGTAGGCGCCGAAATGGCGGCGTTGGCTGACGCGCTGGGGAAAAGCGGGGCGTTGTCGCTTGCCGGTAAAATCGATGTGGCGCATGTGCAGACGGCTTCGGAGGCGGCGGAATGTCTGGCTGCCGACGGTGTGCGCGGGGGTGATGCGATCCTCGTGAAGGGGTCGAATTCGGTGGGACTGGGCGCGATCGTGCGTTCGCTCACCACCAGGGAACGGTGAATGCTCTACCAGCTGGCCGAGTGGCTGCATTTTGAGGGATTCAGCAACCTCATCCGCTACCAGACGTTCCGCGCGGGCGCGACGTTGCTGACCGCGCTGATGATCGGCCTGATCATCGGTCCGCGCTTCATCAACATGCTGCGCGTGCGCCAGGGGAAGGGGCAGCCGATCCGCGAGGACGGCCCGCAGTCACACCTCGCCAAGCGTGGTACGCCGACCATGGGCGGTCTGATGATCGTCACATCGCTCACGCTGTCGTTGCTGCTGTGGATGGATGTGACCAGCCGCCTCGTCTGGTCCTGCGTGGTCGTGACGCTCGGCTTCGGCCTGATCGGCTTTCTCGACGACTACGACAAGGTGACCAAGTATGCGCACAAGGGCGTTCCTGCCAAGGTGCGCCTCGCCGGTGAGTTCGTCGTGGCCGGGATCGCCGCGTGGCTGGCGGTTGGTGAAACGCACCTTTACGTTCCGCTGTTCAGCAATCTCTATGTGCCGCTCGGGCCGTTCTACTATCTGTTTGCGATTTTCGTGATCGTTGGCGCGGGCAATGCGGTGAACCTTACTGACGGTCTGGACGGCCTTGCCACCATGCCTGTGATCATCGCGGCCGGCACTTTCGCAATTATCGCCTATCTTGCCGGCCGTGTGGACTACTCCACCTACCTCGGCATTCCGCACGTGAAGGGCGCCGGCGAACTTGCCATCTTCTGCGCCGCTATGATGGGGGCGGGTCTTGCCTTCCTGTGGTTCAATGCGCCCCCGGCGGCTGTGTTCATGGGTGACACCGGCAGCCTTGCGCTTGGTGGCGCGCTGGGCGTGATCGCGGTCGCGGCGCATCACGAGATCGTGCTGGCCATTGTCGGCGGACTGTTCGTCATGGAAGCCGTCTCGGTCATCGTGCAGGTGGCGGTCTACAAGCGTACCGGCAAGCGCGTGTTTCGCATGGCACCCATCCACCACCACTTCGAGCAGCTCGGCTGGAAGGAATCGACTGTCGTGATCCGCTTCTGGATCGTGTCGATCGTGCTTGCGCTGATCGGCCTTGCCACGCTGAAGGTGCGATGATCGTCTCGCCCGCCTTCACGGCCAAGCGCTTCGCCGTGCTCGGCCTTGCCCGTTCGGGGCAGGCGAGCGTCGAGGCGCTGCTGGCAGGCGGGGCGGAGGTCACCGTGTGGGACAGCCGTGAGGAACCGCGCGCCGCCTACGAAGGGCGCTGCACCATTGCCGATCCACTGTCGATCGACCTGACCGGATTTGCGGGCGTGGTGGTCAGTCCCGGCGTGCCGCTTAACCGCCATCCGATTGCTGCCCATGCCGCTTCATTCGGCGTGCCAGTGATCGGCGACATCGAGCTTTTCGCGCAAGCCCGCGCCGACCTGCCGCCGCATCGCGTCGTCGGCATCACCGGCACCAACGGCAAGTCGACCACCACGATGCTGGTCCATCACATCTGCCAGGCGGCAGGTCTGCAGGCCCGGCTTGGTGGCAATATCGGCCTGCCGGTCCTTGGGCAGGAGCCGCTGCCCGAAGGCGGCGTCTATGTGCTCGAGCTTTCCAGCTACCAGATCGACCTGACGCAGAGCCTCGATTGCGATGTCGCCGCGCTGATCAACCTCAGCCCTGATCACCTCGACCGCTACGATGGCTTCGATGGCTACGCTGCGTCCAAGGCGCGGCTGTTCCGGATGCAGTCGTCGCGCCATCACGCGGTGTTCGGTTGCGGGGACGAGCACACCCTGAAGATCGCGCGCGAGACTTCGGCCACGCACGACGTGGGCTTCGTCCATGTGGTTCAGCCCGATGCGCTGGAAGGACAGGCGGCATGGCCTTCGCTGCAGGGGCCGCACAACCTGCAGAATGCTGCGATTGCGGTTGAGATCGCCCGCCAGCTCGGCATCGGCGAAGACGTATGGCGTCCGGCGCTGGCCAGCTTTGTCGGCCTGCCGCACCGCATGGAGCGCGTGGCCGAGGCCAACGGCGTCCTTTTCGTAAACGACAGCAAGGCCACCAATCCCGCCTCGACCGCGCCTGCGCTTGGCGCCTACCCGCGTATCCACTGGATACTTGGTGGCCTGCCCAAGAGCGACAATCTCGACGAGTGCGCGCCCTACTTCGACCATGTCGTCGCAGCCTATACGATCGGCGAGGCCGGTCCGATGTTTGCGCAACTTCTTGAACCGCTCATGCCCGTCACCCGCAGCGAGATGATGTGCGATGCGGTTCGCCAGGCGATGGAAGCTGCGCAACCCGGAGACGTGGTAATGCTCTCTCCAGCGTGTGCCAGCTTCGATCAGTTCCGCGATTTCGAGGCGCGGGGCGACAGCTTCCGCCAGATCGTCGAAGCGCTGATCGAGGATCGCGAGGCACCCTGTCCGCCAGGAACCGGGTCATGAGCACGACGCCAACTCCGACACGCCTTGTGACCACCACCATGCCCGATGGCGGCGTGCGCGTGGTCGGCCACGGTGCGCGCTTTCGCCGCAGCCGTCGCAGCGAACTGCTGATCTGGTGGCGCGAGATCGATCGGGTGCTGTTGACGCTGATCCTCTCGCTGGTGACGATCGGCTGTATCGCCGTCGCTGCTGCTTCCCCTGCTTCGGCGCATCGCCTTTCCACGAACCAGAAGTCGCTCGGTGATCTTTACTTCTTCTGGATTCACCTGCGTTGGGTCGCGGTGGGGCTGGTCGCGATGTTCTTTGCGTCTGTCCTGCCCAAGGAGGCGGCTCGACGCGGGGCCATCCTGCTCGCGGCGGCGATGATTTTTGCGCTGGTGCTGGTGCCGCTTGTCGGCAGCGAGGTTAAGGGTGCGAAACGCTGGCTGTGGATCGGCTTCAGCCTGCAGCCTTCGGAGTTTCTCAAGCCCGGTTTCGCCATCGCCCTCGCCTGGATCCTGTCGTGGCGGGTGCGCGATCCGAACATTCCCGTCATACCCATCACCGTGGCGATCATGGGGCTGGTCGGCATCCTGCTGATGGCCCAACCGGACTTCGGTTCCACGATGCTGTTCGGCGGCGTGTGGTTCGTGCTGGCGCTGCTCTCGGGCCTGTCGGTCAACAAAATCCTTTACGCCATGGGCGGGCTGATCCTGGTGGTCATTGCCGCGTACTTCTTCTACCCGAACGCAACGCACCGCATCGACAACTTCATTTCGGGTGGCAGCGAGTTTGACCAGGTCGACCTTGCCATGCGCACGCTGATGAACGGCGGGTGGAGCGGGACCGGTCTGTGGCTCGGCAGCCGCAAGAACGCGCTGCCCGAAGCGCACACCGATTACATCTTTTCGGTGGTCGGAGAGGAATTCGGGCTGATCGCCTGCGCGGTGATCGTCACGATCTATTGCGCGATCGCGCTGCGCGTGCTGATGCGCCTGCTCGATGAGGACGATCTGTTCACCATCCTTGCGGCAGCCGGGCTGACCGCGCAGCTGGTCGGGCAGGCGTTCATCAACATTCTTGTGAACCTGCAACTTTTCCCTTCGAAAGGCATGACCTTGCCGCTGATCAGCTACGGCGGATCGTCGACCATCGCGCTGCTCATGGGCGTCGGGCTGCTGCTCGCGATCACGAGGCGCAACCCCTACCTTTCGCGCGAGAAGTTCGACGTTACGGAACTGGTGCGCAAATGAGTGGCGCTTCTCGGCATTACGTGCTCGCTGCGGGCGGCACGGGCGGACACCTTATTCCGGCCTTCGCGCTGGCGGTCGAGCTGGAACGCCGCGGCCACCACGTGGCTCTGGTTACGGACGAGCGCGGCGCGAAGATCCCCGGCAAGCCTGATTTCATGCCGGCGCACGTTCTTCCGGCCGGGCGTCTGGCAAAAAGTCCGGTGGCGCTGCTCAAGGGCCTGAGCGCGATCTGGCAGGGCAGGGCGATGGCTCTGCGCCTGTTCGAAAGCTTCGAGCCGTCGTGCGTGATCGGCTTTGGCGGTTACCCCGCACTGCCAGCGCTGCTGGCGGCTCATTCGGCGAAGATCCCCACGGTGATCCACGAACAGAACGCGGTGCTGGGCCGGGTCAACCGCTTCCTTGCCAAGCGTGTGGACGCCATTGCGACGGCTTACGGAGAAGTGGATCGGCTTGATCCCAAGCTTTGGGGCAAGGTCCACCGCGTCGGCAATCCGGTGCGTCCAGAGGTGCTGGCACTGCGCGGCGAACCGTTCCCCGAGTTCACCGAGGACAGCCTGTTTCGCGTGCTGGTGACCGGTGGCAGCCAGGGCGCTTCGGTTCTTTCGGAGGTCGTGCCCGATGGCCTTGCCATGCTGCCGCCCGCACTGCGCCATCGCTTGCAGGTAACGCAGCAGTGCCGTCCCGAAGACCTTGAAGCCGTCCGCGCACGCTACGCATCGCATGAGATCCCGGCTGAACTTGGCACCTATTTCGAGGATATGCAGTCGCGCCTTGCGGGAACGCACTTGTTCATCGGCCGCGCCGGCGCTTCGACGATTGCCGAGCTGACAGCAGTGGGCCGCCCAGCGATCCTCGTGCCGCTTCCCATCGCTACCGATGACCATCAGGCCGCCAATACGCGCGAGATGGTTTCAGCGGGCGGCGCCCGTGCCATCCGGCAGACCGGCTTCACTCCCAAGGAACTGGCGAAACAGATTCAGGCCATGGCCCAGCACCCGCATACCCTTGCCAATGCCGCGCATGCCGCGTGGAACTGTGGCCTGCCCAACGCCGTCAGCGATCTTGCCGATCTGGTCGAGAGCTTCGGGGGCGAGCCGATCATGGACGTGATCCGCGTCGATACGCGCAGCGCTGCGCCTGCGGGGCAGGAGCAACTGGCATGAAGGGCGTCGGCACCGAGATCGGGACGATCCACTTCGTCGGCATCGGCGGCATCGGCATGTCGGGCATTGCCGAAGTCATGCACAACATGGGCTATTCGGTGCAGGGTTCCGACATGGCCGAAAGCTATGTCGTCGATGGCCTGCGCTCGCGTGGCATCAAGGTGATGATCGGGCAGAAGTCCGAGAACGTTGATGGCGTGGCTGTGGTTGTGACTTCCACCGCCGTTAAGCGCGACAATCCCGAAGTCGTCGCTGCGCTGGAAAACCGCATCCCGGTTGTACGCCGCGCCGAAATGCTGGCCGAACTGATGCGGCTGAAGAGCACGGTCGCGGTTGCTGGCACGCACGGCAAGACGACGACGACCTCGATGGTCGCCTGCCTGCTCGATGCCGGGGGCATAGACCCCACGGTGATCAACGGCGGCATCATCAATTCCTATGGCTCCAACGCGCGTCTGGGCGACAGCGAGTGGATGGTGGTCGAGGCGGACGAGAGCGACGGCTCGTTCCTGCGGCTCGATGGCACGCTGGCGGTCGTCACCAACATCGACCCGGAACACCTCGATCACTACGGCAGCTTCGACAAGGTGAAGTCGGCCTTCGTCGAGTTCATCGAGAACGTGCCGTTCTACGGCGCAGCCATGCTGTGCATTGATCACCCTGAAGTGCAGGCGATCATCCCCAAGGTACGGGACCGCCGCGTCGTGACCTACGGCTTCTCTGCGCAAGCCGACGTGCGCGGCGAAGCCGTCACGCCGATCCCTGGCGGCAATCGCTTTACTGCCGTGCTGCGCCAGCGCGATGGCTCGTTCCGCCGCATCGAGGGCATCGAACTGCCGATGCCGGGCCGCCACAACGTCCAGAACGCACTCGCTGCGGTCGCGGTCGCAGTGGAAATGGGCGTTTCCGACGAACTCATCCGCACCGGCTTCGGCAAGTTCGGCGGGGTCAAGCGCCGTTTC
Organism: Novosphingobium sp. FW305-C-30-35; assembly: GCF_058783135.1. Taxonomy (NCBI): domain Bacteria; kingdom Pseudomonadati; phylum Pseudomonadota; class Alphaproteobacteria; order Sphingomonadales; family Sphingomonadaceae; genus Novosphingobium; species Novosphingobium sp. FW305-C-30-35. The sequence continues at coordinate 833,912 of NZ_JBYSYJ010000001.1, read as the reverse complement.
ACCAAGGTTGGCGAAGTCGATGGCGTTACGGTGATCGACGATTACGGCCACCATCCTGTGGAAATCCGCGCCGTTCTTGCTGCCGCGCGTGAAGGCGTGCAGGGCCGGGTCATCGCCGTGGTTCAGCCGCACCGCTTCACTCGCCTTCGCGACCACTTGGATGACTTCCAGGGCGCCTTCAACGATGCCGACGTCGTCTATGCCGCGCCGGTCTATCCCGCTGGCGAACAGCCGATCGAGGGCGTGGACAGCGCCGCGATGGTCGAAGGCATCAAGGCGCGCGGCCACCGCTCGGCGCATCTGACAGCCGGGGCCGACGCGCTGGCAAAGGAACTCGCCGCAACGGCGCAGCCCGGTGACATGGTCGTCTGCCTCGGCGCGGGCGACATCACCAAGTGGGCAGCGGGTCTTGCCGACGCGATTGCGCGTGAAAGGGGGCAGGGGTGACCACTCTTGCGCTGCCTTCGGTTCGCGGCAAGCTGACACCGAATGCCCCACTTGCCCCGTTGGTCTGGTTCAAGTCCGGCGGCACTGCCGATTGGCTGTTCGAGCCCAAGGACATTGCCGACCTGAAGGAGTTTCTCGCGGGTCTGGCGCCGGACGTGCCCGTCATGGCGCTGGGCCTGGGCTCCAACCTGATCGTTCGCGATGGAGGCGTTCCGGGCGTCGTCATTCGTCTGGGCAAGGCTTTCGCCAAGGTCGAGAAGGTCGACGAGGTCACGCTCAACTGCGGCGGCGGAGCCAGCGGCATTCTCGTATCGTCCACTGCGCGTGACAACGGCATCGCGGGCCTCGAATTCCTGCGCTCGATCCCCGGCACTGTCGGCGGCTTCGTGCGCATGAACGGCGGCGCCTATGGCCGCGAGGTCAAGGACGTGCTGATCGATTGCGATGTGGTGATCCGATCGGGCGAGGTGGCGACGCTGCCGGTCTCCGAACTCGGCTATACCTATCGCCACTCCGACCTGACCGATGGCTCCATTGTCGTCGCCGCGCGTTTCCGCGGGCATCCGGGCGAGCCCGCAGCGATCCAGGCTGAAATGGACCGTATCAGCGCGGCGCGCGAAGCTTCGCAGCCGCTGCGCTCCAAGACTGGTGGCTCCACCTTCAAGAACCCTGATGGCGCGAAGGCGTGGGAACTGGTCGACAAGGCCGGTTGCCGTGGGCTCACGATGGGCGGCGCACAGGTTAGCGAAAAGCACACCAACTTCCTGATCAACACCGGCGAGGCCACCAGTGCCGAGATCGAAGCGCTGGGCGAGGAAGTGCGCAAGCGCGTGAAGAATATGTCGGGCGTGGAGCTCGAATGGGAAATCAAGAGGATTGGCAGACCGTGACGCTTTCAAAACTCCACGTCGCGGTGCTGATGGGCGGCTGGTCGAGCGAGCGCCCCGTCAGCCTCATGTCGGGCGAAGGCGTGGCCAAGGCGCTTGAGTCGAAGGGCCACAAGGTCTCGCGGATCGACATGGATCGCGAGGTTGCCCTGCGCTTGGCTGAAGCCAAGCCCGATGTCGTGTTCAATGCGCTTCACGGCACGCCCGGCGAGGATGGCTCGATCCAGGGTCTGATGGACATCATGGGGCTGACCTATACCCATTCCGGCCTCGCCACCTCGGTCATCGCGATCGACAAGGAGCTGACCAAGCAGGCGCTGGTGCCGCATGGCATCCCCATGCCGGGCGGACGAATCGTGCGCACGGATGAGCTCTACAAGGCCGACCCCCTGCCGCGTCCTTATGTGCTCAAGCCAGTGAACGAAGGCTCGTCGGTTGGCGTTGCGATCGTCACGGCAGACGGCAATTACGGCAATCCGATCAGCGCCGACGCGCGCGGGCCATGGCAGGAGTTCGACGAGCTTCTTGCGGAACCCTTCATTCGTGGCCGCGAATTGACCACGGCGGTGATCGGCGACCGTGCGCTGCTCGTCACCGAACTGCGCCCCAAGTCCGGTTTTTACGATTTCGACGCCAAGTACACCGACGGCATGACCGATCACATCTGCCCGGCCGAAATACCCGACGAAATCACCGAGGCATGCAAGCAGATCGCCCTGCGCGCGCACCAGTTGCTAGGCTGCAAGGGCACCAGCCGCTCCGACTTTCGCTGGGACGACGAGCAGGGCGTGGAAGGCCTGTTCCTGCTGGAGGTCAACACTCAGCCCGGCATGACTCCGCTCAGCCTCGTACCCGAGCAGGCCAGGGCACTGGGCATGGACTATCCCGATCTGGTCGAGGCGATCATCGCCGAGGCCCTGAAGGACTCCGGCAAGGCAATGGAGAAGGCCTGAACCATGGCGCAGACGATCAAGCGTGGCGGAAAGGGCGTGCGGCGGGCAGCGGCCGCACGGACGACGCAGCGCAAGGTCCAGGCTGCGCGCCAGCAGACCGGTTCGGTGCTCGACACCATGATGCACTGGCTGCCGTTCAGCGAGGAGACGCTGCACCGCATCCTCATGACGCTGATTCTGGCGGCTGCAGCCGCAATCGTGTGGACCGTGGCGGTCATGGCTGGAATCCCGACGCTTGCGTCCGAACAGGCGGCGCTGATCGCGTCCGATGCCGGGTTCAAGGTCAGCCATCTCGAGGTTCGCGGCGTCAACCGCATGAACGAGCAGCGCATCTACGAGCGTGTGCTTGGCCAGAACGATCGAGCGATGACCACGCTCGATCTCGCCGCGCTGCGCGACGAACTGAACCAGTTGCCGTGGGTCAAGGATGCCCGCGTTTCGCGCAAGCTGCCCGACACGTTGGTGATCGACATCGTCGAGCGCAATCCGCATGCCGTGCTGCGCAAGCCCGACCGCATGGTGCTGATTGACGATTCCGGCGTGGAGCTCGAGACCGTGAAGCTCGACAAGGCCAAGGGTATGCTCGTGCTGTCGGGCCTCGGCGTCGGCCAGCGTGTTCAGGACCTCACGCGGCTGCTGGATGCCGCGCCTGCTTTGAAGCCGCAGGTTTCGGAAGCCGAATGGGTTGGCAATCGCCGCTGGAACCTCACGTTCAAGACGGGGCAGGTTCTTGCCCTGCCTGAAGGCGACGAGAAGTCTGCCGGAGCGCTGCTGAGTTTCGCCCGGATGGACGGGGTGAACCGGCTGCTCGGAGGCAAGGTCGCCGCGTTCGACATGCGCGCGCCCGACCGCATCTACATGCGCGTGCCAGGGCACGCCGACGAAGTTGCGGCGGAAAAGCGCGCTGCCGATCAGGCCAAGGCCGAAGCCAAGCGCATCGCGGCTGCGGCCAAGAGCGACGAGGGCTGATCCACCGCAATGGCAACGCCCCGCATCACCAAGGTCTTTGCTGCCGTAAACATCGGCTCGTTCCGCGTTTCTGCGATGATCGCGGGGCTTTCGGAAACGGGCGAGATGGTCGTTCTTGGTTCCGGCCACCGCGCCGCCCAAGGGATCAAGCGCGGCTATGTCACCGACATGCAGGCGGCGACCCATTCGGTGCGCGACGCGATCGAGCGTGCCGAGAAGATGGCCAATGTCGATATCCAGAAGGTCTGGATCGGCTGTGCCGGTGCAGGCCTTGCCAGCACCACTGCGCGGGTCGAGGTCGAGGTCGGCGGACGGCGGATCGAACAGGACGACATCGAGCATTTGCTGGTGGCCGGACGTGGCGTGATCCAGCCAGACGGACGCACCGTGCTTCACGCCCAGCCTGCGCACTACACGCTCGATGGCGCCCACGGCGTGCCCAACCCCAAGGGCCTTCATGCCGAACGGCTTGCCGTCGACATCCACGTGATGCTTGCCGATGGCGCGCCGGTCCGCAATCTTCGGGAGGCAGTGCAGAACGCCCATCTTGAAGTCGAAGCTGTCGTCGGATCGCCGGTCGCCGCCGGGCACGCCTGCCTCACGCCGGAAGAGCGGGAACTGGGCGTGGCGCTGGTCGAGTTCGGGGCGGAGGTCACGACGGTATCGGTCTATGCGGCGGGCATGCTGCTCGGCATGCAGGTGATCCAGTACGGCTCGGGCGATATCACCGACGCGATCGCCTCGGCCTTCGGCATTCGTCGCTATCAGGCCGAACGGCTCAAGTGCATGTCCGGCTCGGCAATTGCCAGCCCTGCTGACCATCGCGAGATGATCCCGGTCAACGCGCCGGGAGATCCCGAAGGCGGTCCGGTTGCTCGTCATGCCGACGACAAGAACCGCATTCCGCGGGCAGAGCTGATCTCGGTCATTACCCAGCAACTGGGCTTCTTCACCGAGGAAGTGGGCAAGTCCCTGAAGTCGATGGGCTTTGTTGGCCAGACCGGGCAGCAGGTCGTGCTGACCGGAGGTGGCGCGCAGCTTCCCGGGCTTGCCGACTATGCGCAATCGGCGCTCGGTCGGCCCGTGCGCATAGGTTCGCCGCCGACGATGCTCGGCCTTCCGCCCGGCCATGCCACGCCAAGTTCCTCCACCCTTGTAGGGCTCGTCCTGTTTGCTGCGGCTGATCCGGTGGACATTCGCGCCATCGGTCCAGCCAACGATCCGGTTGGCGGAGCATATGGCGGCAAGAAGCTGCTGATTCGCCTCATGCGGGCGGTAAGGGATTACTTCTGAACGGGCTTTCGGCCCGGTTCAGCGCTCTCGGGGCGCGAAGTTGGCCCGTCATGGTGTTGCAACCTGTGGAAAAGGTTGCTGCGCCTTTGATTCGCCGCGCAGCCTTGTGCAACAGGTTAATGTGAAGCTTTCCAATCTCGTTTGGTGCGCGTTCCGGCCAGCAGCGAGACATATGACCCGATTGGGAGACCGACTATGAGCATCAACATCGGACCGCCGGCAATTGACGAACTTCGTCCCCGGATCACGGTGATCGGGGTTGGTGGTGCAGGCGGCAATGCCATCGCCAACATGATCAACGCGCAGATCGAGGGCGTCGAGTTCATCGTCGTCAATACCGACGCGCAGGCGCTCAACAATTCGATCGCCGAGAACCGCATCCAGCTCGGGCCGGACATCACGCAGGGCCTTGGTGCAGGCGCCCGTCCCGAAGTGGGTCGCGCTGCTGCGGAAGAGACGATCGAGGAACTCGAGCGCGCGCTGGAAGGCGTGCACATGGTGTTCATCGCGGCCGGCATGGGCGGCGGCACCGGCACGGGCGCGGCTCCTGTGATTGCTGAAGCGGCGCGTCGCAAGGGCGTGCTGACGGTGGGCGTGGTGACCAAGCCGTTCCTGTTCGAAGGCACGCGCCGCATGCGCTCGGCCGAAAGCGGCATCGAGGAGCTGCAGAAGCACGTCGATACGCTGATCGTCATCCCCAACCAGAACCTGTTCCTGGTGGCCAAGGCCGAAACGACCTTCAAGGAAGCGTTCCAGCTGGCTGACGAAGTGCTGCAGCAGGGCGTCCGCTCGATCACCGACCTCATGGTCATGCCGGGCCTGATCAACCTCGACTTTGCCGACGTGCGGTCGGTCATGGGCGAGATGGGCAAGGCGATGATGGGTACGGGCGAGGGCGAAGGTCCGAACCGTGCGCTCGAAGCCGCCGAACGCGCCATCGCCAATCCGCTGCTCGATGGCGTGTCGATGCAGGGCGCCAAGGGCGTGATCATCTCGATCATCGGCGGCGACGACATGAAGCTGCTCGAGGTTGACGAAGCCGCCAACCACATTCGCGAACTGGTCGATCCGAACGCGAACATCATCTGGGGTTCGGCCTTCAATCCCGATCTCGATGGCAAGATCCGGGTTTCGGTTGTCGCGACCGGCATCGAACAAAGCCAGGAGCAGGCCGAAATCGCGTCGCGTCCGGTCTCGATTCCTAGCAGTGCGCGCGGTCCTGCCGTGCCAACGGCTGCGCCTGCGGCACCGGTCTACACGCCGCCGCCCGCCGCCGCCCCGGAGCCTGCTCAACCGGCATGGACGCCGGCTGCCGAGCAGGTCCAGCCCGAAGTGCCAGCGGCGCCCGAGCCGGAACCGCTTGATCTGACGCTGGACCTTTCTGCCGCGCAGGAAGAACCCGCCTCGGAAGAGTTGCTTCTGGGTGGCCTGGAGGCTCCTGCCGAACCGCCAGTGGCCGCGCCGGCACCCGCGCCCGCGCCCGATCCTGCGCCCCAGATGCCCCGCCTTGGCCGCGCGCCGGAGCAAGAGCCTGCAAAGCCTGCCGGTGGCAGCACCCTGTTCGAGCGCATGGCCAATCTTTCGCGCGGTAACCGCGCGCCCACCGGCGACGACGATGGCGATGAAGGCGGCTCGCTCAACATTCCGCGCTTCCTCGGTCGCCAGAACAACCAGTAACCAGTTGCGAAGCGGCGGCCCTTGTTGCCGCCGCTTCATCTTCAAGACGGTAAAGAGCGCGGCAGGATGACGAATCGGCTCCCCATCGCGCAGTTCTCGGGCTCATCGCGTCTAAGGCTTGCTCTGGCGCTCCTGCTTTGCGCTGCGTCGCCGCGGGCGTTAGCCCAAGCGGACGACGATCCTGATGGCCCCGCGACGGTATCGCGCCCGGTGGTGCAGTCTACTGCCCCCAGTCCCAGCCGCGAACTCAATGCCGCTTTGGCTCGGCTCGGCGCCGATCCGAGGAATGTTACCGCCCTATTCGATGCGGCAAGCGCCGCGTTGAAGCTGGGTGACAGCGATGCCGCGATCGGGTTCCTTGCCCGGGCTGACGAGGTCCAGCCGGGCAATGTCCGAACCAAGGCCCTGCTTGGCAAGGCCCAGCTTGTCGCGGAAAATCCCGTTGAGGCCATCCGCGCCTTTGACGAGGCAGAGCGAACCGGTGCCGATACCTTTGCCATGGCTGCGGATCGGGCGCTCGCCTACGATCTCGTCGGGGACAATGGACGCGCACAGCGTTGGTATCAGGTTGCGCTGAGCCGGGGCGGGGATGACGAGATCACGCGCCGCTATGCAATGAGTCTTGCCATATCGGGCGATCGGCGCGGGGCCGAGGCCCTGCTGGCCCCGCTGATTGAAAAGCAGGATCGTGCAGCGTGGCGCACCCGCACCTTCGCGATGGCGGTGACGGGTGGTCCGGACGAGGCAGTGGCCATTGCCTACGCCTCGATGCCGCAGGATCTGGCATCGGGCATCGCGCCCTACTTGCGCTATATGCCGCGCCTAACTCCGGCGCAGCAGGCGGCTGCGGCAAACTTCGGGCGCTTTCCCCGCGCAGCAGACATCGGGCGCGATGATCCTCGCGTGGTGCAATATGCTGCGCTCAACCCGCGTGCCCCGCGCACGGCGGAAGCGGGCCTTATTCCGGCAGGTGCGCCTCTGGGGCCCTCCGTCGCGGCCAGCGACAAGCCCAGTCGCGAAAAGCGCCGTCGCCCCGGCAAGAGCGACAGTGCCGCATCTGCCACGGTCGTTGTCCGTCCTGCAGTGCGCACCTCGCCGCCGGCTGAACTGCCGCCGGTCCAGACTTATGCGAGCGCCGCGCCAGCAGTGCGGCCCGATCCTCCGTCAAGCACGACTCCGGTCGTTCCCCGACCGACGGTGCTTTCGGCGCTCGATGTACCACCCGGATCGGTGCGCCCCGCAGTTCCACCCATTCGCCCGGCGCCATCGGCATCCGCCCAGTCGCCGGTTGCGAGGCCGCTGACAACTCCGGCACCGACGACGACGATCGCGCCATCGGCAAACCCGATTGCAAGGCCCGGCTTCCAACAGGACCCGACCGCTGCGCCAGCTAATAATCCTGCGCGAGCAACGGCCTCGCCCCCTGCTCAGGCAAGCAGCGTAGCAATTGCATCCGCTGCGCCGGTGAGAGCGGGTCCCACGGCCACTACCCAACCAGCTTCGCCCGTTGGTGCTGCCAATAGCCGGCCAGCACCATCGCTCACGTCGGCGGGCGGGTTTGATCTGGCCAAGGTCGGACCGGCTTCTGTCCCCCCGCCTGCGACTGCCGCTTCTCCGACAACGGCATCCGCAACAGCGCCAGGCGCTGCGCCTGCCCCGGTTGGTGCTCAGGTTGCAATGCCCGCTGCGGTCGCGCCCGTGTCGTCATCACCCGAGGTGCAGACGGCAGCGGCCAACACGCCGCCTCCTGCGCGCGACCTCGCAACCTTGTTCAAATCTTTCGCTCCTCCTCCAGAGGAGCGCGCCACTTCGGTCCCTGCAGTCGACATAACGCGGATTGCTCCGGCATCCGCCGCCAAGGCCGTCAAGCCCGACCCACGCGGCGAACGGCCCGATGGGCCAACGGACGTTTCGCGCGTGCCGACCAAGGAGCCACAGAAGCCCTCGGCTAAGGACGCGGTGAAACTGGGCAAGGACGGCAAGCCGGTCAAGGATCCCAAGGCTGCAGCGAAAGAGGCGCAAGAGGCCAAGGCCAAGAAGGCCGGCCCCAGCCATCCAAGCCGGATCTGGGTGCAAGTGCTGACAGGGGCGAACAAGGACGTCATGGACACCGAGTGGCGCCGTCTCTTGAAGGAAGCACCTGCGCTCCTGCGCTCGCGCAAGCCTTATCTGTCGCCCTGGCGCAGCAATTTCCGCCTGCTGACCGGCCCCTTCGCTAGCGAGGCTGAGGCGCAGGATTTCGTCACGAAGCTCAAGAAGGACGGGGTTTCGAGTTACCAGTGGACCAGCCCGGCGGGTCAACCGGTCGATACTCTCTCTCTCAAATAGGGTGGGAGGCGGAACCTCGGGCGGAGTTTGCTGTTCACTCCTTGTCCACAGCTTTCCCACAAGGTTGTCGAGTTTTGCCCAACCGCCTGTTAACCCGCGATTGTCGGGCGGGGGTGTGAACCGCCATTGACGTTTCGAGCAGCAGTCAGGGCAGATCGCCCTGCCGGGCCAACCAGCCGAGGAGGCCCGATCAAGTGTTCAGGGGACGTACCATGCGGACCGGCCATGACGACAACGAGCGCGAGGAGGCAGCGCCTGTCGACATGATCGCCTCGCTTTTCGAAGCGCGCGGCTGGCCATGCGAATTTGTCTCGGACGACGAGGTTACCGGCGAAATTCAAGGCTCCTGGGCCAATTATCAGTTACGGGCCATCTGGCGCGTCGAGGATCACGTCCTCCAGATTCTCTGCCTGCCCGATATCCGCATTCCCGACGACAAGAAGGGGGCCGTCTATGAATTGATGGCCCTGATCAACGAGCAGGTGTGGATCGGTCACTTCGACATCTGGTCCAACGGTTCGGTCCTGCTGTACCGCCATGGCCTGATGCTCGGTGACGAGGGCCTGCTCAGCATCAGTCAGGCCCAGGCGGCGATCGAAGCGGCGGTGGACGAGTGCGACCGGTTCTATCCGGCGTTCCAGTTCATCCTGTGGGGCGACAAGAGCCCGGCCGACGCGCTTGCCAGCGCCATGGTGGATGCGGCGGGCGAGGCCTGAACCTGCTTGACGCTGACGCGTCCCCGCGCAGGCGGGGACCTCGGTGGTCTCTCGTAGTCTCAGCGTAAAACGACTGAGGCCCCCCGCCTTTGCGGGGGAGCAGGCTTAGGCCATTGCGATAAGCCCACCGTCCCGGCATTGACCGCGCAAACGCGACTCAAGGAAATCCCCCATGACCAAAACCTTCCTCCAGTTCGGCTGCGGCAACATGGGTGGAGCCATGCTCAAAGGCTGGCTTGCAGGCGGCTACGCGCCCGAGATTTTCACGATTGTCGATCCCTACCTGGAGGTCACGCCGGAAGGCACGCGCCTGCTGGGCTCCGCGCCTGAGGGTGAAGGCGCGTTTGATGTGGTGCTGCTTGGCTTCAAGCCGCAGCAGTTGCCCGATGCGGTCGCCTCGGTCCGGCCCTACGTCGGCACGAACACGCTCCTGCTCTCGATTCTGGCAGGCGTCGATCTCGCCACCTTGCGCGCAAGTTTTCCTGATGCCCGCGCAATCGTCCGCGTCATGCCGAACCTTGCCGCCGCTCTCGGCAAGTCGCCAATTGCGCTGGTCGGTGATGCGGACGATGCTGCGCGTGCCGAGACCGATGCCCTGATGGCCCCTCTGGGACAGGCCGAATGGCTGTCTGGCGAGGATCAGATGGATCTAGTCACCGCACTTGCGGGCTCAGGCCCTGCGTTCGTCTACCGTTTCATCGATGCGCTCGCCCAAGGCGCGGCAGCACTGGGCCTGGCGCGGCAGCAGGCGGACCGGCTGGCGCTGTCAATGGTCGAGGGCGCGGCGATGCTTGCGGCCAGGTCCGTGCATTCGCCCGCTGAACTCGCCCGCCGGGTCGCCAGCCCGGGAGGGGTCACCCAGGTCGGCATCGACGTGCTCGATGCCGATGGCCGCCTGGTCCGGCTCATCGAGGATACATTGCGCGGCGCGCGTGATCGCAGTGCCGAGATGACCGAGATGGCGCGGAAGGCGCGCTGAGCACCGCAACAATTCGTTACAGTCGGCGACCTGTCGGTTCGTCCGGTTTCCCTTGAAAGCACAGGCGAAAGCGCCGATATTCCGTGTACGTGGCCATTGGGGCCACAGAACGGAGCTTTGAAAATGGCAAACTGGAACGACCCTCGGCCCACCGGAACGGGCTTCGGCGCGTCTCCGAGCCTTTCCGGCGTTTCCGCTCGCGGCGAAGTGTTCGACGCGGGTCTGCGCCGTCACATGCTGTCGATCTATAATTACATGGCCTCTGGCGTGATGCTCTCTGGCATCGTGGCGCTGCTGTCGGCAACCACCGGCTTCACGCTGACGCTGCTCGGCACCCCGCTGATCTGGCTGGTGATGCTTTCGCCGCTCGCCTTCGTCATGTTCATGAGCTTCGGGGCGAACAAGTTCTCGACCACGGCTCTTCAGGGCATGTTCTGGGGCTTTGCGGTCGCAATGGGCCTCTCGCTGTCGACGATCTTCCTCGTCTACACGGGCGCTTCGATCGCGACGACGTTCTTCGCTACCGCCGGCGCTTTCGCGGGTCTGAGCCTTTACGGCTACACCACCAAGAAGGACCTGTCGGGCATGGGCAGCTTCCTGATCATGGGTGTCTTCGGCATCCTGATCGCGTCGCTGCTTAACATCTTCCTGAAGTCGTCGGGTCTGGGCTGGGCTATCAGCTTCCTCGGCGTGCTGATCTTCGCGGGCCTGACCGCCCATGATACCCAGCGCCTCAAGGAGCAGTATGCCTACGTCGCCGGAACCGAATTCGCCGGCAAGGCCGTCGTTCTCGGCGCGCTGAGCCTCTACCTCGACTTCATCAATATGTTCCAGTTCCTGCTGCAGTTCATGGGCGAGCGCCGCTGATCTGAAAAGCACCCGAACCGAACCAGATTGACCCGGCGGACCGCAACGGTTCGCCGGGTTTTTATTGTCTGGGGGATTCTCATTTGCCAGCGCGGGCGCTACGCTCACCTTCATCTTGCATACAGGATGGTTCGTGCAGCATTTTGACACGCTGCAGCAAGGGACCGTCTGCCTGTCACGGTCCTTTTCGGGATCGGAATTGGGGGAATGCCAATGTTTCGTTTCCGGCGTATCGTCGCGCCAAGCTTTATCACTGCAGGGTTGGCCATCGGCCTTGCTTCGTGCGCGCCCAAGCCGCCGCCCCCGCCGCCACCCCCGCCACCCCCGCCACCCAAGGTCGTGGTCATTCCGCCAAAGCCCAAGGCACCCAATGGCGCTTCGGACAACATCGCGGTTCCGCCGGCCGATGCCAATGGACTGCGTCAATCGCTGAACCGCAACATCTCGTCGGCCCAGATGGTGTGGAACCTTCGCTCGGCCTACAATGTGGCCGCGCTGAACTGCAACGCCCCGGTCCATGCCGACATCCTGCCGCGCTACAAGGCGTTCCTGACCACGCACAACAAGGTGCTGAACGCGATCAACAAGCGTCTCGATGTCGAATTCAAAGCCAAGTACGGCGCCAAGTTCATCGCTCCGCGTGAGGCTTACATCACGCAGGTGTATAACCATTTTGCGCTGCCACCGACGCTTTCGGACTTCTGCGATGCCGTGATGGCCGTCAGCCGCGATGGTGCGGCCGTCAAGTCGGCCGATCTTGAGGCATTCGCCGTGCGCAGCCTGCCCAATATCGAAGTCGTGTTCGACGACTTCTATCGTCGTTATGAGGTCTATCGCACGGATCTTGCCATCTGGCAGGCCCAGTACGGCAGCCTTGTCAATCCGCCGCAGCAGGCGGTGAAGATCACCGCGGCGCCTGTTCCGGACGGTACTGCCGCCGGGCACTGAGCCGGACTGGACAGGCAAAAAATTTCTTTTCAGTGGGGAGGCGCTGCGCTAATGGCGGCGCTCCCTGCGGTGAGCACACCGTGGGGCGATACCGGGAACGGGGCCGTAGCTCAGATGGGAGAGCGCGTCGTTCGCAATGACGAGGTCAGGGGTTCGATCCCCCTCGGCTCCACCAGGTATCACCGAACCGCCTGATATGGCAGGCGCCTCGCGGTTCGGCGTTACAAGCTCTCCATGAACGGGTAAAAGGCTCGCTTCCGGGGCGGCGTGTTGCATTTGCTCCGGGCCTGTCATTGGAAACAGTTACCCGCATGCATTTTCTCGATCAGGCCAAGATCTTCATCCGTTCAGGGCAGGGCGGCCCAGGCGCGGTCAGCTTCCGGCGCGAGAAGTATGTCGAATACGGCGGTCCCGACGGCGGCAACGGCGGCAAGGGCGGCGACATCATCTTCGAAGCCGTCACCGGCCTCAACACCCTGATCGACTTCCGCTATACCCAGCACTTCAAGGCGCAGCGAGGCGGCGGCGGCGCGGGCCAGAACCGTACTGGTGCGGGCGGCAACGACCTCGTCATCAAGGTGCCGGTCGGCACGCAGGTTCTCGACGACGATCGCGAGACCGTCCTGCTCGACATGACCGAAGTGGGTGTCCAGAAGGTTCTTCTGCGCGGCGGCGATGGCGGCCGGGGCAATGCCTCGTACAAGTCGTCCACCAATCGTGCGCCCCGCCAGCACGGTCCCGGTTGGCCGGGCGAGGAAATGTACGTCTGGCTCCGCCTGAAGCTTCTCGCAGACGCTGGCCTTGTCGGCCTGCCCAATGCGGGCAAGTCAACCTTCATCAACCAGATCACCAACACCAAGGCCAAGGTTGGCGATTACGCCTTCACCACGCTGCGTCCGCAACTGGGCGTCGTGCGCCATCGCAACCGCGAGTTCGTGTTGGCGGACATTCCCGGCCTGATCGAAGGCGCGGCCGATGGTGCAGGCATTGGCGACCGCTTCCTCGGTCATATCGAACGTTGCCGCGTGCTGATCCACCTTATCGACATCCACAGTGAAACCGATCCTGTCGAAGCCATGCAGATCGTCGAAGGGGAACTGGAAGCCTACGGTGCCGGGCTCGATGAAAAGCCCCGCCTGATCGCACTCAACAAGATCGATCTTGTCGATGCCGAACTGGTCAAGGCCTTCACCAAGGAACTGCGCGAGGCAGGCGCGCGCAAGGTCTATCCGATCTCCGGCGCGACCGGGAAGGGCATGGACGCCTTGCTCGATGCAGTCCTCGAACACTTGCCGCTTGCCACGGTAACCGAGCGACCGACGGGCGAAGTGGAGGAAGAGGCTGACCAGAAGCCGTGGTCGCCGATCTGATCGCCCAAGCGCTCCGCCAGCGGGACTGACAGCCCTTCACGATCCGTCACAATTGCCCTAAGCGGCCCTCATGAAGATCAGCCAGCTCGCCCACCTGACCGACGCCTCTGCCTGTCCGCGCCTGGTGGTCAAGGTCGGTTCGGCGCTGCTCGTGGGCAAGGACGGTGCGCCGCGGCGTGAATGGCTGTCCGCGCTGGTTGCTGAAATAGCGGCGGCCCGCGCTGCCGGTCAGGAAGTCATCGTCGTCTCCTCCGGCGCAATTGCCCTGGGTGCCCGCAGGCTCGGCCTTGCCAAGGGTGGGCGCGGAAGTCTTTCCGATGCGCAGGCTGCGGCCTCGGTCGGCCAGATCGCGCTTGCAGGCCTGTGGGCCGAATTGCTTGCCGCACACGGCCTTGCTGCCGCACAAATCCTGCTGACGCTTGAGGATCTCGAGGACCGTCGCCGCTACCTCAACGTCACCGCTACGCTCGGGACGCTGCTGGCCGCAGGCGCGGTGCCGGTGATCAACGAAAACGATTCTGTCGCCACGCAGGAAATCCGCTTCGGCGATAACGACCGCCTTGCCGCCCGCGTCGGACAGGCAGCCGGGGCTTCGGGTGTCCTGCTGCTGTCCGATATCGACGGGCTGTATGACCGCGATCCCCGCCAACCCGGAGCCGCGCGCATTCCAGTGGTGAAGGGCGTGACGCCCGAAATTCATGCCATGGCGACAGGCGGTTCCTCCTCCGGCCTCGGATCGGGTGGCATGACGTCCAAGCTGCAGGCGGCAGAGATTGCCGAACTCGCAGGCATGGCACTCGCCATCATCGACGGTCAGCCCGTTTCGCCGATCCACGCTGCCCTGAGCGCCGATCGCGGTACGCTTTTCCTGCCGCGCGGCCGCAAGCAGGCGCGGAAGGCATGGCTGGGCGGACGCATGCGCATGCGCGGGAGCGTCCATGTCGATGCCGGTGCCGCTGCCGCTCTCGCGCGCGGCTCCAGCCTGCTTGCTGCCGGCATTCTGCAAGTCGAAGGCGATTTTCAGCGTGGCGATGCCATTGCCGTGATCGCACCCGATGGCCAAACGCTGGCGCGGGGGCTGTCGGAATATGACGCAGCCGAATGCCTCCGCCTCAAGGGCCATCACAGCCGCGAGCATGAGCAGATTCTTGGCTACGCTCCCCGCTCGGCACTGATCCATCGCGACCAGATGGTGCTGCTGTAATGGCGGCGGAACTGTTGGCGATTACCGGAGCCACCGGCTTCGTCGGCCAAGCCGTGCTCGACTACGCCGCCCGCGCCGGGATCGAGGTCCGCGCGCTCGCCCGCCGCCCGCAGGATGCCCGCGTCGGCGTCGAGTGGGTTCAGGGTGATCTGGGCGACAAGCGCGCGCTGCAGCGTCTCGTCGGACGTGCGAGCGTGGTCCTGCATATTGCCGGAGTGGTCAGCGCGCCGGATGAGCAGGGCTTCGAAGATGGCAACGTCTGGGGCACGCTGAATGTGGTCAATGCGGCGCTGGAAGCCGGCGTCCCGCGCTTCGTCCACGTCTCATCGCTCTCTGCGCGCGAGCCGGACCTGTCGATCTACGGCCGCTCCAAGTTGCGGGGCGAAAAGATCGTCAAGGCCAGCAGTCTCGACTGGACGGTGGTACGGCCGCCCGCCGTCTACGGCCCGCGCGATACCGAGATGTTCGAGCTGTTCAAGCTCGCCCGCCGGGGCATCGTGCCGCTTCCGCCGCAAGGGCACCTCTCGATCATCCACGTCAACGACCTTGCGCGCCTGCTGCTCGCGCTGATTCCGGGCGGCGAGGACGTCACGCACCTGACCTTCGAGCCCGATGACGGCACCCCGGGAGGCTGGACCCACAACGATCTCGCCAAGGCCATCGGCATGGCGGTAGGCAGGCGCGCCACCGCGGTAAACCTCCCCGCCAGCATCCTGCGCCTTGGCGCCAAGCTTGACGCCACGTTCCGTGGAAAGGGCGCCAAGCTCACGCTCGATCGCGTCGGCTACATGTGTCACCCCGATTGGCGCGCCGGCGAGGGCAATCAGCCGCCTCCCGGACTCTGGCTGCCGCAGGTCGAAACGGCAATGGGCTTGCATGCCACCGCCGCGTGGTATCGCGAGGCCGGCTGGCTCAAATGAATGTCGGGGCCCGTGCGCACTGTTTGACAAGTTTGGTCTGACCCTCGTTTCCGAACCGGGATCTGCGCCAAAGACCACCCCGGCATCTTTCCTGCGCGTGGCCAATTGACGAGACGGATATCGCACTGCGCTTGCAGTCTCCGCGAAATAATGGTCACTTGTCATCTCGCGTTGGTCACGCGGAAAGACTTGGGGGAAAATCATGGAATGGATGCTGATGCCGTATCGCCGTTACGCGGAATTTTCCGGTCGGTCCCGGCGAAAGGAATACTGGATGTTCACCCTGTTCACGGTGATCGTCTATGCCTTGATTGCGGCTTTCATGTTTGCCGGCGGCCTTGGTACAGCGCTTTCCGGCGTCGAGGACCCTCAGTTCGGAGTTTCGTTCTGGATCGGCGCCGTCCTGATGGTGGTGTTCTTTCTCGGTACTCTTGTGCCGGGCATCGCAGTGATCGTGCGCCGCTTGCATGATCGCGACATGTCTGGTTGGTGGTATCTCGGTTTCATCGTGCTGGGCATGATCCCGTTCGTGGGTTGGATTGCCAGCATCGCGTTTCTCGTCATCCTGTGCCTGCCTGGCACCGCAGGCTTGAACCGCTTTGGCGATGATCCGAAGAACCCGGCTGGTTACGACGTGTTCGGCTGACCCAACGCAAGGGGCTTTCGCGATGAACTGGATGATCCTGCCCTATCGCCGCTATGCCGAATTCTCGGGGCGCTCTCGGCGCAGGGAGTACTGGAGCTTCGCGCTGTTCTATGTGTTGGTGATGATCGTGCTTAACGCGGTTTTCGGCACCAATGAGGTGACGCGAGGCGAGGGGGCGTTTGTCTATGGTTCCCGGCTCGTGGGGGCCGGGGGATGGATCGGCGGGTTGTTCTGGCTCGCCTCCATCGTTCCGGGCCTTGCCGTGTCGGTGCGGCGCCTTCACGATCAGGACCGCACGGGTTGGCTCCTGCTGCTTTGGCTCATTCCGTTGTTGGGCTGGTTCGCGCTGCTCGTCCTGATGTGCCTCGAGGGCACGCGTGGCCCCAACCGCTTCGGACCTGATCCCAAGAACCCGACGCCAGCGGACGTATTCTCCTAAAGCTCGCGCAGCACTTGTGCCGGTCGGGTTCGCAGCAGCCCGACCGAGCCGGTGATCGCCAGCACCATCACCAGCGCCACGCCAGCGCCCAGCACGCCAAGGATACGCGGCCAGTCGGGCAGCCAGTCGAACTCGAACAGCAGCACGATCACGCCCCAGGCCACCCCTGTGCCCAGCACCAGCGCCACGCCCGCCAGAAGCGCGCTGAGCAGCCCGTATTCGGCCACGAGCAGCACCAGCAATTGCCTGCGGCTTGCTCCCAGCACGCGCAGGATGACGTTGTCGTAGGTCTTGCGTTCGCGCGCGGCGGCAATTGCGCCTGCCAGCACGGCCATCCCGGCAAGGATCGCCACGCTCGCCGCAGCAAGGATGGCCGCTCCCATCTGCGACAGGATCTCGCGCGCCTGACCCAGCACCGGCCCGATTTCGATCACCGAGCTTGAAGGCAGGGCCTTGACCAACCCGCCAAGGATCGCTCGGCGCACGTCCGGTGTCTTCGCGCTTTCCGGCAGGCTGATCGTGGCAGCCAGATTGTGCGGAGCATCGGCAATGGCGTTGGGGCTGAACACCAGCACATAGTTGAAGCCCATATTCTCCCAGTCGATCCGGCGGAACGAGGCGATCTTCGCACTGCGCTCAACGCCAAGGATCGAGACCGCGATACGGTCGCCCAGCTTTAGCCCGAGCGCCTCGCGCAGGTCGTCGTCAACCGACACCAATGGCTCGCCAGAATAGGCCTTGGGCCACCATTCACCTGCGGTGAGCACATTGCCTTCGGGCACTTCGTCGGCATAGGTCAGCCCGCGGTCGCCGCGCAGGGGCCAGGCATTCTCCGGAATTTCCTTGAGATCGGCGACCCGAGTCATCGCATCCGCTGGTCCATAGGCAACGATCGACCCGCGCAGGGCAGGGACCTTGCGGACTGCCGCATCAGGCGCGGCGCGCTGCACGATCCGGTCGAACTCCGCAGTCCTTCCCTGGGGCAAGTCGAGCACGAAGTAGTCGGGCGCCCGGTTCGGCACCCGCAGTGCGATGTTGCCGTCCAGACTGGTCTGTACGCCTGCCAGCAGAACGAAGGCGGCAAGCCCGAAGCCCAGTGCGACAACCAGCGCCGAAGTCTGCGCTCCCGGCCGATGCAGATTGGCGAGCGCCATCCGCGCAATCGCACCCCTGGGCCGGGGCAGCTTTGCCGCCAGCCGTTGCAGCCCCCAACCGAGGGCGGACAGCAGGAGGAACAGCGCCGCCGCGCCGGCCAGAAATCCGGCGGCGAGCAGCTTCTGCGGTGCGGTCAGCACCGCCAGCGCCACGATCCCGCCAAGCCCGAGCGCGACCGGCAGCGCCGCGCCCTTCCAGCCGCCCGCCAGCGGACTGACCCGCGCCCGCATCAGCGCCATTGCCGGAAAGGCCTTGGCCCGGGCCAAGGGCGGCGCGGCGAAAGTCAGCGCAATCAAGGCGCCATAAGCCGCTGCGATCGCCAGAGCGCCCCAATCAAGTACGAAGCCGGCCTCGATCGGCAGAAGGCCTTCCAGCGCCTTGCCGATCAGCGGCGTGATGCTCACCCCGATCACCAGTCCGCCAAGAATCGCCAGAGACGCAGCGGCGGCCAGCTGCAGCAGATAGATCCGCGCAATGTCCCGGCTCGAAGCGCCGAGAATCTTGAGCGTCGCTATGCTCCCGCGCCGCGCTTCGAGGTAGGAGTTCACCCCATTGCCGATGCCGATCCCGGCAATCGCCAGCGCCGCCAGCGCCACCAGCACCAGAAACTGCCCCATGCGCGAGACGAAGCGGTCCAACCCCGGCGAGGCCTTGTCGCGCGTCCGCACCTCATACCCGGCCAGCGGAAACTGCGCCTTTATCCGCTCCCCCAATGCCACCGCGTCGGCACTGGCAGGAAGCTTCACGCGCAGCTTGGTCCGCACCATCGATCCCGGCTGCACCAGCTTCGAAGCATCGAGCGCTGCCTTGCTGACAATCACCGTCGGCCCCAGCGAAAAGCCTTCTGCCAGCCGATCCGGCTCGGACCCGATGACCCCGCCGACACGAAGCTCGACCTCTCCCACGCGCAGCTTGTCACCGATCTTTACGCCGAGCCGGTCCGCCACGCCCGGCGCAATCCATGCCGCCATGCCTTGCGGCGCGCCCGCCACCTTGCCGCCTTCCAGCGTGAACCGCCCGTAGAGCGGCCACTTGGCATCGACCGCCTTCAATTCGACAGGCGTCGTGCGCGTATCGTCATCCGGCACCCGCGCCATTGCCTGCAATCGCGCGCCTTCGGAAAGGTCGCCCATCGCGGCGATGGCGGCCCGCTCCTCCGCCGAGGGCCGGCGCGCCGCCAGGGTGAATTCGAGATCCGCGCCCAGCATCTCCCGCCCGCGCGTCGCCAGTTCGCGCTCGATCGCGCCCGTCAGGGTGCCTATCGCCGAGAGCGCCGCCGTGCCCAGCACCAGGCAGACCAGCAACAGCCGCAAGCCCTTGAATCGCCAATCCAATCCGCGTCGCGCCAACGCCCATGCGGCGCCCCACGAAAGGTTCACGAAGCCTTGTCCGAAGCGATCTGCCCATCGGCCAGCCGCACGATCCGCCTGCACCGTGCCGCCAGGGCTTCGTCATGGGTGACCATGATGAAGGTCGCACCGGCCTGCGCCGCGCGCGCGAACAGCAGGTCGGCCACCGCCTCGCCGGTCGCATGATCGAGATTGCCGGTCGGCTCGTCGGCAAACAGGATGGCAGGGCTCGGCGCGAGTGCCCGCGCAATCGCCACGCGCTGCTGCTCTCCGCCCGAAAGCTGCGCCGGATAGTGGTGCAGGCGATGGCCCAGCCCGACAGCCACCAATTCGGCTTCGGCCCGCGCCATGGCATCGACCTGACCCGCCAGCTCCAGCGGCGTCGCCACGTTTTCCAGCGCGGTCATTGTCGGCAGAAGGTGGAAGGCCTGAAGCACGATGCCAATCCGCCCGCGCCGCGCGGCGGCCAGGCCGTCCTCGTCCAGTACAGTGAAATCAGCACCGGCCACATTGAGCGACCCGCCGCTTGCCCGCTCCAGCCCGGACAGGATCGCAAGCAGCGATGACTTGCCTGAACCCGATGGCCCCAGCAGCGCCAAGGTCTCGCCTGCTGCCACGGTCAGGTCGATGCCACGGAGGATTTGCACCTGCGCTTCCCCGGTGCCGAGAGAGAGGGTGAGGGCGGATGCGGCGATTACCGGCGCCGATGAACTTGAAAGGGGGGTGCTTGTCACAGGCCTCACGTGGCATAGATTGGTTGCAGCGTGCAACCGGCACTTGGGGGCGCGCTAATGGAGTTTCAATGCGCCGCTTCGCTCATGCCGCCACCCTTGTTCTCGCCGCCTGCTCGCCAGGGAAGGCCCCCGAACCAGCTGCCACCCCTACCGCATCGGTATCCGCACAGGCGCCGGCACCGGTCCCGGCCGATGCCCCTGTCATACTGGCATTCGGCGACAGCCTTTACGCCGGCTACCAGCTCAACCCGGGTGAGGGCTATCCGCCGCGGCTGGAAGCGGCGCTCAATGCAGGGGGCGTGCCCGCCAAGGTCGTCAATGCGGGCGTCTCGGGCGATACGACTGCAGCGGCCCTCCAGCGCCTGCAGTTCACGCTCGATAACCAGCCGGTCAAACCCACCCTCGCGCTCGTCGGCCTCGGCGGCAACGACATGCTGCGCGGGCTGCCCCCGGCCGAGACGCGCGCCAACCTTGATGCGATCCTGACCGAGTTCGACAGCCGAGACATTCCGGTGGTGCTGACGGGAATGCTCGCCGCTCCAAATCTGGGCGCGGACTACCAGAAGCAATTCAACCCGATCTGGCCCGATCTCGCGAAGAAGCACAAGGCAGGCCTGGTCCCGTTCTTCCTTGCGCCCGTCCTCGGCAAAAAGGATCTGATGCTGGAAGACAATGTCCACCCGAACGCCCGAGGCGTCGACAAGATCGTCGCAGAGACAAGGGATCAGGTGGCAAAGGCGCTGAAAGCGGCCACGGCCGAGTAGCGATCAGAGCGGTTCGACCAATCCGTCGCGCACCGCCCACACGGCGCTGGACCCGGAAACTTCAGCAAATGGCGCCATCTCGGTGCCCGTCATCCACACTTGCGCCCCGCTTGATTCCAGCCGCTCGAACAGCGCCGTGCGCCGCACCGGATCGAGGTGCGCGGCAATCTCGTCGAGCAGCAGCAGGCGCGGGCGCTCGCCCGCCGTCAGTTCCGCATGGGCGAGGACAATGGCGATAAGCATCGCCTTCTGCTCACCCGTCGAACAATCGGCGGCGGGCGCGTTCTTCGCCGCCAGCGTCACGGCCAGGTCATCGCGATGCGGCCCGATCAGTGATCGCCCCGCCGCGCGATCCCGACGCCGCCCTTCGCGCAGCATGCTACGCAGCGCGTCCGCCTCGATCGGCACAGCGCTGGCATAGACCAGTGAAGGCCGCGCGAACGGCTGCTCCGGCACAGTCTCCAGCACGCGCCCGAGGGCTGCCACGAGTGCGGCCCGCGCTGCTGCCATGGCCGCACCGCTCTCGGCCATCTGCGCCTCGATCCCGTCAAGCCACAGCGGATCGGGTTCCGTCGGGTCGCCCAGCAGCCGGTTGCGCTCGCGCAGCGCCGTTTCATAGCGGGTCGCATTGCGCGCATGGCCCGGCTCGCCTGCCAGCACCAGCCGATCGAGAAACCGTCGGCGTGATCCGGCACTTTCGGCGAAAAGCCGGTCCATCGCCGGCGTCAGCCAGGTGATCGAAAGCCATTCCCCCAGCCGCGCCGCCGGCCCTTCCGCACCATTGATCCGCACCAGCCGGCGATTGGGAGCCTCGTGCGCGGTCGACGTGCCGATCTGCACGGCCCCGTCCTCGATCTCCGCGGCGACTGCGAACCCGCCAGACCCATCACGTCCCGCCATCTCGGCCGGCTGCGCACGTCTGAGACCGCGCCCCGGCGCCAGCAGGCTGATGGCTTCGAGCACGTTGGTCTTGCCCGCGCCGTTCTCTCCCACCAGCACGTTGAACGCGCGCATCCCCTCCAGCCGTGTCGCGGCATGGTTGCGAAAGTCGCGCAGGGTCAGGCGGGTGAGGGACATTGCTTTGAGGCGTTAGTGGGTTTGCGCGACAAGCGAAACCTCCAGTCTTGTCGCTCAGGCCCTCTCGCTCAAGTCTTGTCACTCAGGCCATGCTTCTTCATGCAATGGCGCAACTGGTCGTAGGTCAGGCCCAGCGCCTTGGCTGTCTGGCGCTGATTGTAGCGGTTGCGGCCGAGATGGTGCTCCACGATCGCGCGCTCGTGCGCATCTACCGCCGCACGCAAGTCCGCCACGCTATCGAAATCTGCCGACGGCATGGCGCTCCGCACCGGCACTGCCCCCTCGCTCTCCGCCACTTCCGGCCGCATTGATGCCACCGGCTTCCACGGGCTCTCGAACGGATCGAACTGCACATGCCCGATGGGCTGGCTCCAGTCGTCCCAGCGATAGACGGCGCGCTCCACCACGTTGCGCAATTCGCGCACGTTGCCGGGCCAGAGGTACTCCTCCATGGCCTTCTGGACTGGACCTGCAAAGCCGGGCCAGGAATCCCAGTGCAGTTCCGCCGCCATGCGTCGCCCGAAGTAGTCGGCGAGAACTGCAATATCCCCTTCGCGCACACGCAATGGGGGGAGGGTGATCACCTCGAAGCTCAGCCGGTCAAGCAGGTCGGCGCGGAAGCGGCCCTGGTCCGCCAGCTTCGGCAGGTCCTCGTTCGTTGCCGCGACAATGCGCACGTCCACGCGGACCGGCTTGCTCGACCCGATCCGCGTCACTTCGCCATATTCGACCGCGCGCAGCAGCCGCTCCTGCGCGCCCATCGACAGCGTGCCGAGTTCGTCAAGGAACAGCGTGCCCCTGTCGGCTTCTTCGAACCGCCCGGTCCGCGCCCGCGTCGCGCCGGTAAAGGCGCCTGCCTCGTGTCCGAACAACTCGGCCTCGATCAGGGTTTCGGGCAGGGCTGCGCAGTTCATCGTCACCAGCGGTTCCTGCCAGCGCGTCGACAGGCGATGGAGACGTTCAGCGATCAGTTCCTTGCCGGTCCCGCGCTCGCCGATGACCAGCACCGGGCGGCGCATCGGCGCGGCGCGGCTGGCGCGTTCGACCGCGTCGAGGAACGCGCCTGATTGGCCGATGAACTGAACCTCCCTGTCCATGCCACAGGCTTAGCGCATTTTCCCAAGTCTCGGCAAGAATTCCCAACATTAAAGAAAGGTCACGCACAAAAAGTGGCGGAATTCCGGGCAAATCACAGTTTGGCACACCCCTTGCTCTAACATGAACATCCGGCACCGAGCCGGCCCGAACTGACAAGTAACCCGCCGAAAGGTCACGAAAATGTACACCGCCCGCTTCTTCTCCACCTCGCTCGGCCGCGCCAGCCTCGCCAGCATCGGTGCGATGGTCGTGATGTGCTGTTTTGCCCTGACGCAGCAGGTGAACGCGGTTCCGACCGTCGTGGCTTCCACCGCCGCCATCACCGGTGAGCTGGCATGATGGCCGACGAACTCACCCCGATCCGCTCTTCGCGTGAGGAAGGTGGCCGCACCACCCGCCTCGATGCGGAACTGGATCGCCTGCGCAATTTCAGCAATGGTGGCGGCAATGGCCAATCCCGCCCCCTCTTCACTCCCGGAGCAAACCTGATGGGTATCTTTTCGCGGACGCGCGACATCATTGCAGCCAATTTCAACGACTTGCTTGATAAGGCCGACGATCCTGCCA
Organism: Novosphingobium sp. FW305-C-30-35; assembly: GCF_058783135.1. Taxonomy (NCBI): domain Bacteria; kingdom Pseudomonadati; phylum Pseudomonadota; class Alphaproteobacteria; order Sphingomonadales; family Sphingomonadaceae; genus Novosphingobium; species Novosphingobium sp. FW305-C-30-35. The sequence continues at coordinate 810,525 of NZ_JBYSYJ010000001.1, read as the reverse complement.
AGATGATCCGGATGATCATCATGGAGATGGAGGAGACGCTGGTCGAAGTCCGCGCCTCGGCTGCCCGGACCATCGCCGATCAGAAGGAGATGGGCCGTCACGTGTCCAAGCTGGAACGCCTTCAGGCCGATTGGTCTGAAAAGGCCCAGCTCGCGCTGTCGAAGGACCGCGAGGACCTCGCCCGTGCCGCTCTGGTCGAGAAGAAGAAGGCCGCAGACATGGCTGACCAGCTCAAGACCGAGATCACCGTGCTCGACGATGCGATGCGCGCCTACGAGCAGGACATCGAAAAGCTGCAGACCCGCCTGCGCGAAGCCCGCAGCCGCCAGACCGCGATCGCCGCGCGCCTTGAAAGTGCCGAGAATCGCGTCCGCCTGCGGTCCTTGCTGGCCAGCGAGCGCGTCGATGAAGCCATGGCACGGTTCGACCAGCTGGAACGCCGCGTCGATTACGCCGAAGGCCGCGCCGATGCACTGAGCCTTGCCGACAACTCCAAGCCCAGCCTCGCGGACGAGATCGCCGCGCTCGCTGGGCAGGACAAGATCGACGAGGAGCTTGAAGCGATGAAGCGCCAGCTTGGAAAGGAAGGCTGAGCCATGGAAGACGTCGTTGCAATTGCTGCCATTTTCCTTGGTCTGCCGTGGATCATTTTCCACTACATCACCAAATGGAAAACTGCCGCCACGCTGACCAATGGCGATGAGGCGCTGCTGGAAGAGCTCTACCAACTCGCCCGCCGCCTCGATGAACGCATGGATACTGTCGAGCGCCTCGTCGCTGCCGACAATCCCGAATTCAGACCTGCACGCATCGTGCACGACCGCGAAACCGACAATCAGAAACTGCGCGAACTGGATCGCCTTTTCGCCGAACAGGGAAGGACCTCGAAGTGAACAGCCCCCGCACCCGCTTTTATCGCGACAAGGTCAATGGCAAGTTCATGGGCGTCTGCGCCGGAGTTGCCGATTACACCGGGGTCGACGTGCTCTGGGTCCGCCTCGGCTTCCTGATCCTGGCATGTTCGATGGGCTGGCCCTTCCTGGTCTACTTTGCCTTGGGCTTCCTTGCCAACAAGAAGCCTGCGAACCTCTACGGCGATCGGCAGGAGCAGCAGTTCTGGCAGCGTGTCCGCCAGTCGCCCGCCCGCACCGCCCGCGAAGTCCGCGCCGAATTCCGCGACATCGACCGCCGCCTGGCCGACGTCGAGAGCTTCTACGTCAATTCGAACCCGCGCCTCTCGGCCGAAATCGAGAAGCTGCGCTGAGAACACAACCGTCCTGAGGGGGACTGAACCATGGGACCTGACACACTGGGGCCGCTGATCCCAATCGCGGCTCTGATGATCCCGATCGTCGCGATCTGGACCAAGCACCGCACCAAGATTGCGGAGATGCAGATCAATGCGACGGCCGAACTGAGCGCCGAAAAGGCGGCCCAATACGCCCAGCACACCCGCGAACTCGAAGAACGCGTCCGCGTTCTGGAACGCATCGTCACCGACAAGGGCTTCGACACCGCCGCCCAGATCGAGGCGCTCCGCCGCGACAGCGCCGCACTGGAAGACCGGAGGGCGCAATGAACTGGGGTGGTCCCGAATTCGTCCTGGCGATCATCGCCATCTCCACTGGCGGCTGGGTGATCAACAACTGGATCCGCGCACGCCACGGCTATGCCCTTGAGGACGAATGGGGCGGCAAGACCGATCGCGCCGATCAGGAAGCCTACGCCAAGCTGCGCGAGGAGAACGCCTTCCTGCGCGACCAACTGGACAAGACGCACCAGCGCCTTGCCAACGTCGAAGCCATCGTCACCGACGGCGGCTTCGACGTCTCCCGCCAGATCGAGGCACTGCGCCCCGCTCAGGAGAAAGCGCAATGAACGAAGACGTCATCATGGTGCTGGTGTTCATGGTCATCGTCGTGCCAATCGTGCTCGGCGTCGGGGCCGACATCTACAAGCGTCGCCTCGCTTTCCGGGAACGCGAACTGGAACTGCTCTCGAAGCAGACGGCCGAGAAAGCCGCACAGTACGCTGCCCAGGCCGAACGCCTTGAACAGCGCGTCCGCGTGCTCGAACGCATCGCCACCGAAAACAATTCCGACCTCGCGCTGCAGATCGAGAACCTGCGCGAAGTCAAGGTCAACTGAGGACGCAGCAAGTGGGCCCCGGATCAACCATCGTCGCGATCATCGCGATCATCGCCTTCGTCATCATCCGCACCAACCGGGATCGCTATCGTGCCGGCAGCATGCAGCAACCGCCGTTCGATCCCGCTTACACCGCCAGCCTCGAACGCGAAGTCTCGGACTTGCGCAAGCGGCTCGAAGTCCTCGAACGCATCGCTACCGACGAGGGCGAAACCCGCCGCCTGTCGCGCGAGATCGAATCCCTGCGCGACCGTTGATTTGCGAAAGGTAATTATAAGGGAGTTGCTGACATGACCCCGGATCTCGTCCTTTCCCTCTCCGGCCTCACAGGGCTTGCCATGGTCGCCCTGGCCGCCCTTCGCGGCTGGGACGGCTGGCTCGCCCTCAAGCGCATGGAACTCGAACGCGCCGATACGGGAGACGCCGGCAGCCTCATCGAACTTGCCGACATGCGCGAGCGCCTGCGCAAGCTTGAAGCCATTGCCTCGGGCGTCGACCTGTGAGCCGTCACACGGAAGGTGCAGCCAAGGCCGGCATCGGCCTCGGCTCGGCGATTGCCATCACCATTTCGTGGAGTCTGCACAAGTCCATCGTCTGGGCGCTGGTTCACGGCGTGCTCTCGTGGATCTACGTCATCTGGTACGCGCTCACGCGTCCGGGTGGCCTTTCGGGTTAGGTTGCGCGTGACCATGCTTCGACGAGCTCAGCATGAGCGGGATTTTGAGGAGCATTTCCCAACACAGCTCATCCTGAGCCTGTCGAAGGATGTTGTGCCCCCACGGGGTGTGGACGTCACATCCACCGCCCGCTAATGCGGGCCCATGCGCAGCCTTGAAGACATTCTCGAAGAGTACGAATTCCTCGATGGCGACGAGCGCTATCGGCTCCTGATCGAGTTGGGGCGCGAGCTTGAGGACATGCCCGATGCCCTCAAGACCGACGCCACGCTGGTGCGCGGCTGCTCGGCCAGCGTCTGGGTCTACCCCACGCAGGGTGAGGGCGGGAAGCTCCACTTTCTTGCCGATAGCAACGCTGCAATCACCAAGGGCATCGTCGCGCTCGTTCTCGCTGCTGTGCAGGACAAGCCCGCGGCAGACGTCGCCGCGACGGATATTGCCGAGGAACTCGCGCCCTTCGATCTGAAAAAGCAGCTCTCGTCCAACCGCACCCAGGGCGTTCCCAACATGATCGCGCTGGTCCGCGAACACGCCGCGCGCATCGCCGCCACGGCCTGACGGCAGGGCAGGGAACTTGCGCCGCCACCTCTATCTCGCTGGCGGCGTGATCAGCGTGGCCTTGGGTGCGGTCGGGGCATTCCTCCCGATCCTGCCAACCGTTCCGTTCCTGCTCCTTGCCACCTTCTGCTTTGCCCGCTCGAATCCCGCGTGGGAGCAGCGCCTGCTAAATCACCCGCGTTACGGCCCGCCCTTGCGTCAATGGCGGGACCGCCGCGCGATCTCGCGCAAGGCCAAGACCGGCGCGCTGATCGCGATGGGTGCAGGAGTGGTGCTGACCGGGGTGACCGCGGGGTGGCCTTGGGTCTTGATCCCGGCTGTGGTCATGGGTGTGACCGGCACCTGGATCTGGACACGCGCCGAATAGTCACCGTCATATGTTCCACTTTTGTTCCAAATCCGATAGAGTTGTGGTGGACTCGAACGGATTGGATGTGAACGATGATTTCCCTGACTGTCGGCCCGGCTGGAACTGACATCGGTTGGCTTGACTGGACCGCCTCGGTGCTCGCTGCCTTGGCATGGCCAGTCTCGGCGCTGGTCATCGCCCTGATTTTCCGCCGCCCCCTGCTGGCGCTGCTGGCCCGTCTTGACGAGCTGAGCTGGGGCGACAAGTCTGCCCGTTTCGCACAGCGGCTGGACCGCCTCGAATCCGAAGCCAGCCCCGCGCCGCCCGAGCCTGACGGCCCCGAGATCGCCCTGACCGGCGATCACGCTCGCTTCCTCAAGCTGCTCGATCTCTCGCCCGGAGCGGCCGTGCTCGATTCTTGGGCGGGGGTAGAGGACGCGCTGCAATCGCTCGCCATCGAGCACGCCGTCGCCACCCCCGATGTGTCAGAGGCGGGCCGCACCCTGCAAAAGCGCGGCGTCCTTCCCGCGCGCACCGTTGGCATGATCGAGGACATGCGCGCGCTTCGCAACGCCGCCGCGCACGATCAGGCCATCTCCGTCTCCGACGCCCTGCGCTTCCGCAACCTGGCCAAGGGTGTGCTGAACGAGATCAGGCTGGCGTGACGTAAATCCTCCCTGATCTTCCGCAGGACAATCGGGGAGGGGGACCGCCGCCGCAGGCGGTGGTGGAGGGGCGATAGAATACCCCTCCGTCATCGGCTGCGCCGACGACACCTCCCCGTTTGTGCTTCGCAAAAACAGGGAGGACAGCACGAGAACAAGTATCACGCGAAAGTTACCGGCAGCGATTAATCCACCGCTTCCCTCAGCACCGCAATGCCCTGCTCGCGCTGAGCCCGCAGCTCCTTTTTGAGCACCTGGGGATCGCGCGCGAAGATGAAGCCGAAGCTTACCCCGCCTTCCTTGCCGATGGTCGCGTGGTGCAGCTTGTGTGCCTGAACCAGCCGCTTGGCATAGCCTTTCTTCGGCACCCAGCGGAACCAGCGCTGGTGGACCAGCCCGTCGTGAACCAAGGTGTAGATCGCGCCATAGGCCATCACGCCAAGGCCGATGAACGTCGCCGGCCACCAGGCCTCGGCGCCCATCACCAGAGGGCTGCCGATCATGAAGAAGCTGATCGAGATGGCGGCACCGACCACCGCAAAGAGGTCGTTCTTCTCGAAGAAGCCGTCGTGCGGCTCGTGGTGATCGCGATGCCAGCCCCAGCCGAAACCGTGCATCACGTACTTGTGGCTCGACCACGCCACGAATTCCATGACCAGCACCGTGGCGATGATGATGAGCAAGGCAACAACCGTCTGCATGGCGCCCCTTTACACCGATGCCTTTCGCCTAGCGACACATTCTTACACTTTGCCCGAAAGTCGCGACGGCTCGTTTTTCTGGTGTTCAGGCGCTGGGGGGCAGTTTGTCCTCACAGACCAATGAGGAGCTTTTTCCATGCGCAAGACCGTTATCGCCGTTGTTCTTTCCGCCCTTGTCGCAGGCGTCGCCACTCCGGCACTGGCGCACGACAATGACCGTTACCGTGGCGGCAATCGCGTCGAGGCGTCCTATCTGACGCCATCGCGCAATGCCGATGTGCGCCGTGACATCTGGGAGCTTGATAGCCGCATCGACCGTGCGCAGGCCAACCGCGCCATCTCAGTCCACGAAGCGAAGGGCCTGCGTCGTGAGTTGCGCGATCTCAAGACAACCTACACCCGCTTTGCCAATCGCGGCCTTTCGCCAGCGGAATACCACTCGCTCCAGAACCGGGTCGCCGGCATCCATCAGCGCCTCCATGCTGAAAAGTGGGACCGTGACGGTCGCCGTGGCTGAACTCGATCACCGGTTGGCGGATAATACCCAGAAGGCGTAACAAAATTACGCCGACGCGCCTCTTGGCCCGCCCTTTCCTGCTTGAATTGCGGGAAGGGCGGGCCTAACCGCTTGCACCATGTCGAACACCGCAGCACCCCGCACGCTCTACCAGAAGATCTGGGACGCCCACGTTGTCGAACAGCGCGATGATGGCACCGCGCTCATCTACATCGACCGCCACCTCGTCCACGAAGTGACCAGCCCGCAGGCGTTCGAGGCCCTGCGCGCGGCAGGCCGCAAGGTGCGCCGCCCCGATCTTACGCTCGCCGTGCCTGACCATAACCTGCCGACCACCGCGCGCCGCACCGCCGATGGCCAGCGCGTGCCTATTGCCGATCCGGAAAGCGCGCAGCAGCTCGAAGCGCTCGAGCGCAATGCACCCGCTTTCGGCATCCGCTACATCGGCGATGCTGATGCGGAACAGGGCATCGTCCACGTCGTCGGGCCAGAGCAGGGCTTCTCGCTCCCCGGCGCTACCATCGTCTGCGGTGACAGCCATACCGCCTGCCACGGTGGCCTCGGCGCGCTGGCGTTCGGCATCGGCACCAGCGAGGTCGAGCACGTGCTCGCCACGCAAACCCTGTTGCTCAAGCAGTCGAAGTCGATGGAAGTCCGCGTCGAAGGCATGCTGATGCCCGGCGTTACTGCAAAGGATGTTGTCCTGCACATCACCGGCGTGCTGGGTGCGGCTGGCGGCACCGGTTCGGTCATCGAATACACGGGCCAAGTCATCCGCGACCTTTCCATCGAAGGCCGCCTGACCATCTCCAACATGGCGATCGAGCACGGCGCCCGTGCCGGCCTGTGCGCGCCCGATGAAAAGACCTTCGCCTACCTCAAGGGCCGACCTTATGCGCCGAAGGGCGAGGATTGGGACAAGGCCGTCGCCTGGTGGAAGAGCCTCGCGACCGATCCCGGCGCCACTTACGACAAGGTCGTGGTGATTGACGCCAAGGACATTGCGCCGTCCGTCACCTGGGGCACGAGCCCGGAAGACGTCCTGCCGATCAGCGGCCTCGTTCCGGCGCCTGAAAGCTTCGCCGATCCATCCAAGCAGGAAGCCGCCAAGGCCAGCCTCGCCTACATGGGGCTGACCCCGGGCCAGCGCATGGAAGACGTCGAGGTGCAGAACATCTTCATCGGCTCATGCACCAACAGCCGCATCGAGGACATGCGTGCCGCCGCCGCGATCCTGAAAGGTCGCAAGAAGGCCGACAACGTCAAGTGGGCGATCGTCGTCCCCGGTTCCGGCCTCGTCAAGAAGCAGGCCGAGGACGAAGGGCTTGACCGCATCTTCACCGAAGCGGGCTTCGAATGGCGTGAACCGGGCTGTTCGGCCTGTCTCGGCATGAACCCGGACAAGGTGCCAGCAGGCGAACGCTGCGCCTCGACCTCGAACCGCAACTTCGTCGGCCGCCAGGGCCCTGGCTCCCGCACGCACCTTGTCAGCCCCGCGATGGCCGCTGCCGCTGCCGTCACCGGCCGGTTGACCGACGTGCGCAAGCTGATCGGCTGACGCAGCCCGTGGCAGGCCTTCCGACAGCCGCGCTCCAGCTCGCCGGGTTCCTCATGGCCCACGCGTTCTGGACGGCGTCGGACCTGCCGCCCGGCGGCCATTACCAGCCGCAATCGCTGTGCATGCGCGCCGATGGCAGCCGCCAGCTTCAGACCTTCGACGGCGCCAGCCCCAAGGATCAGGACGCTGCCGCCCGGGCCTTCATCGGTGGCGGTGCAGCCCAGTGGCCCGATTGCGCCATTGCCCGGCAGGTCAAGGTCGACACGCCCACGGGCGAAGTCGATGCCCTGGTGATAGACGTCGTCCAGTACGGCGGCAGCGTGATGACCGTCGTGCAGGCCTTCCGTCCCGGCCCGCAGGACTTCCGCTTGCTGGGTGACGAACTCATGCTCGGCGATAACGGCCCGCTCCCGCCGCTCCCCGCCGCCCAGGCCGCCGCCGCCATGCGCGAAGGCGCGCTCGACCACACCGGCCTCGGCGACAAGTGGCAGCAATGGGAAGCAGGGCGCGACCCCGTGAGCCCGCTGGTCCAGAAGTAACCACGCCATCGCCCCAATCACGAGCCCGCACCCTGAACTCGTTTCAGGGTCCATCTCTCCCCACGAACGGACCGTGGTTGCCGAAAGATGGATGCTGAAACAAGTTCAGCATGACATCGTGTTGTAACGCAATCCTGCGCCCAATTTACATCGCCCCGCTCGAAGCTTAGCCTCACTCCAAACCAAGGAGGGGTGATCCATGGACATGATCAAGGGCGTGCGCGTGCCCGAACGCGTCTATCGCGGCGTGCTTTGGGCAGTTTCCATCGTCTTCGCCGGCTTCATCATCGGCTTTGGCAACCTCGTCATCGGCGATCTGCCGATGGTCGAAAGCCAGGTCTACACCGCGCCCGCTGATGACACTCCGGCCATTCGCGCGGTGCGCGACGAGATTCGCAGCATTGGCGACAGCAAGACCGTCATTGACGACAAGCTCGAGATACAGCGCCTCCAGCTCGAACAGGCGCAGCGTGCCTCGGGCACCGCGAACGAGACGTTCAAGGCCTGGATCGCCGCCCGCACCGCCACGACCAATCCGGCGCAGGACCCCGAAGTCCTCGCCCGCACCCGCGAACTTGAGCAGCTCAAGGCCAACGAACGCAGCATCCAGCAGGCAATCGCCAATCTCGAGAATGAGCGCGCCCCGCTTGACCAGCGCGAAAGCACGCTGCGGCTGCGCGAAAACCAGCTGATCTCCGACGCCATTCCGGCGCAGGAGCGCGCGATGTTCTGGCAGGAACTGCGGGTCTTCGGCCTGCGGCTGCTCATCACCCTGCCGATGCTGGCGGTCGCCGCGTGGATGGTGGTGAAAAAGCGCAAGAGCGATCACTGGCCACTGATGCGCGGCTTCGTGCTCGCTGCAGTCTTCGTGTTCTTCGTGGAACTCGTGCCCTACCTGCCCAGCTACGGCGGCTACATCCGTTACGCCGTGGGCATCGTCCTGACCTTCGCGGCGGGTCACTTCCTGATCAAGAACATGCGCGCCTATCTTGCCCACCGTCAGGAAGTGGAGGCGCAAGCCGAGAAGGAGCGCCGCGCCCGCGTCAGCCATGACGAGGCCTTCAAGAAGATGGCCGCGAAGGTCTGCCCCGGCTGTGATCGCCCGATTTCGACCACCGGCGATGCCGAAGCCAACTTCTGCGTTCACTGTGGCATGACCCTGTTCGACCACTGCCACAGCTGCAACACCCGCAAGATGGCCTTCTTCCGCTTCTGCATGACGTGCGGCACGCCTGCGAAGGATGAGGTGGCCGGGAACGACTTCACTCCAGCGTCCGCGTGACCGACCGCAAGTCGTCCTTCGCGCCCGTTGCCGATCCACACACGCGGGTGCTTATCCTTGGAAGTCTCCCGGGTGAAGCCAGCCTCGCCGCCGCGCGCTACTATGCCAACCCGCGCAACCAGTTCTGGCGGTTGGTCGGAGCGGTGATCGACGTCGATCTTGTCGCGCAGGACTATGAAAGCCGCCTCGAAACCCTGCTCGCACATCGCATCGGCCTGTGGGATTCGATCGGGTCGGCCACGCGTTCGGGCAGCCTCGATACCGCCATTCGCGATGTCGCGCCCAATGCGCTGGCCGCTCTAGCCGCCTCGCTCCCGCATCTGCGATGCATCGCCTTCAACGGTGCCAAGTCCGCCAGCATCGGCACGCCGCAACTGGTCGGGGCCGGGGCATTCGCGCTCCTGCGCCTGCCTTCCAGCAGCCCGGCCCATGCCTCGCTCACCTTCGAGGCAAAGCTTGACGAGTGGACGAAGCTGCGGAAATTCCTCGCCTGAGCCTTGCAATCGCAGAACGCCCGGCCAATCTTGGCGTCACGTTTCAAGGAGTTCTCAAGCGTGACCAAGAAGACGGACTGGACCGGCAAGGCAGCCATGGCGGGCGCGGCAATCGGCTCGGCAGCACTCGCCGCCGCCTTGCTCTATGCGTCGCGCCGCAAGGAACGGGCCGAAAAGACCGAACCCAAGGCCCCGCCCGCCGACGCACCCGAGACCGACTGATTTCGGAATGTCCGCCACGCAATAATCTTGCGCCAAAGCTCCCCCAAAACGGGCATTGCATCACCTAACGCGCAAGCTATAGCGACGGTCATGGAACCGGTGAACCAGATCGAAGGACGGGCCATCCCGTTCGGCCGCAAGAACGTCGATACCGACGTGATCATCCCTGCCAAGTGGCTCAAGACGATCACCCGTCAGGGCCTCGGCAAGGGTGCGTTCGAGGCCTTGCGCGCAGATCCTGACAACATCTTCGATAGCGCGGAATTTTCCGGCTCGCCGATCCTGATTGCCGGCGACAACTTCGGCTGCGGCTCCAGCCGTGAACACGCCGCCTGGGCCTTGGGTGACTTGGGGCTAAAGGCCGTGATCGCACCTTCGTTCTCCGACATCTTTTCGGGCAACGCCTTCAAGAACGGCATTCTCACCGTCGTCCTGCCGCAGGAAGCGATCGACCGTCTGATGGAAGTCGCGCAGACCGATCCCGTCTCGATCGATCTCGAAACCCAGACCGTGACGACCCCTTTCCAGGACCGTTTCACCTTCGAGATCGACCCGTTCCGCAAGCACTGCCTGCTCAATGGCCTGGACGAAGTCGGCCTGACGATGGCGCGTGGGGACGCTATCTCCACGCACGAGGCGAAGATGCGCGACAGCCTGCCCTTCCTGGCACGCGGCACCGATGCCGTAGCGGCAGCTTAATCGTACGCTTAACAGGGCTTCCCAAGGCGCGCAAAACTTGCTTCCCTGATGCGGAGCGGATCGAATCCGCAACTATTGGGAGAAGTTGAATGAAGGCTCTGCGCACCCACGCCGCGGGCGGCCCTGAAACGCTGGTCATGGACGAATTGCCCGATCCCGTGCCGGGCAAGGGCGAAGTGCTGGTGCGGGTCCACGCCTGCTCGATCAATTTCCCCGACACGCTGATGATCCGCGATCTCTACCAGTTCAGGCCCGAGCGTCCCTATGCGCCCGGCAGCGAACTGGCCGGTGAGATCGAGGCGCTGGGCGAGGGCGTCACTGGCTGGAACGTCGGCGATCGCGTGATCGCGATGATCGGTAACGGTGGCCTTGCCGAAAAGGTCGTTGCTCCGGTCGCGCGCCTGTTCCCGCTGCCTGATGGCGTCGACTACGCCACCGGGGCATCTCTGCTGATGACTTACGGCACCACGATCCATGGCCTCAAGGATCGCGGACACATCAAGGCTGGCGATACGGTTCTCGTGCTCGGCGCTGCGGGCGGTGTCGGACTTTCGGCAGTCGAACTCGCCAAGGCCTTCGGCGCCCGCGTGATCGCCGCCGTTTCCAGCGAGGAGAAGGCACAGGTCGCGCGCGATGCAGGCGCAGACGACGTCGTGATCTATGGCCGTCCGCCCTTCGACAAGGCCCAATCCAAGGCACTGGCCGAGCAATTCAAGGCAGCCTGCGGCCCCAACGGCGCGGATATCGTCTACGATATCGTCGGCGGCGACTATTCCGAACCGGCCCTGCGCGCGATTGCCTGGGAAGGCCGTTTCCTCGTCGTCGGCTTCCCCGCCGGCATCGCCAGGCTCCCGCTCAACCTGACGCTGCTGAAGTCCTGCGACGTCTGTGGTGTGTTCTGGGGGGCGTGGACCGCCCGCGAACCCGCCGCTTTCAAGGCCGAGGTCGAGGAACTCTTCGCGCTGCTCAAGGCTGGCAAGATCAACCCCCGCGTCTCGCAGCGCTACACGCTCGATCAGGGTCGCGAAGCCATCGCCCTGCTCGAAAACCGCCAGGCCATGGGCAAGGTTGTCGTCGAAATGATCGGCTGACATCTGTTTTCTCCCCTCCCGCAAGCGGGAGGGGTTGGGGGTGGGCTGACCAGCCCTACTGCTCCCCCGAGGAATAGACCGGCAAACCCAGCTTCCACCAGATCGCCGCGCCCCTAAGCGCGAACCCGGCAACTGCAGCCACCGGCCAGACAATACCCTTGTCCATGCCCAGCGCTGCACCACCTGCGCAGATCCCGGCCGAAAGCGCCGCGGCCGTCACGTAAAGCTCGGGTCGCATCAGGATGGAGGGTCTGCCTGCCAGCACGTCGCGGATGATCCCGCCGACGCAGCCGGTAATCACCCCCATCAGCACCGCTGGCACGGGCGCGACGCCGAACGCCAGCGCCTTCGCCGTCCCCAGCACCGCATATGCGCCAAGCCCTGCCGCGTCGGCCCATTCCAGAACCGGCCAATTTCCGACTGGTTGCACCCACCAGCGGTGCGGCGTGAACCACGCCACCAGCGCCACGCCAAGGCACACCGGCGCCACCCACGGATCGCGCACCCAGAAGACGGGCGCGCCGATCAGCAGATCGCGGACTGATCCGCCGCCCACGCCTGTCACCAGCGCGAAGAACGCCATCGTCACGAACGTCTGTCGCAACTGCGCCGCCAGCAGCGCTCCCGTCAGCGCGAACACGGCGATGCCAACGAGATCGAGCAGCCCAATGAGGGCAGAAAGGTCTGCCGTGGGCAGAGCGGTGGGCACGGGCTCAGTTGCCCAGCAGCGCTTCCAGCTTGCCCTTCAGCGCCTGGATGCGTTCGGCTGCTTCGGTGAAGGTCTTGACGTCCTCGCGGTTGTTGTTGCCGCGCGCTTCCTTCGCCGCTTCGACATAGCCCTCAAGATCGGCTTCGAGCGCATCGATCAGGATTTCGGTCTCGTCTTCGGTCAGGGTCAGCTTGATGGCCATCGTGGCACTCCTTCGATTCAAACCCTGCGGTTACCGTCAGCAGCCGCAGGGCACAAACAAAAGGTTCAGGCTTTCGTCGCGAAGAAGATCACGTGATGCAGCGGCTTGCGCCCTTCGCGCGGTTCTTCGCCCGCATCGACGCTGGCCACGTCGACGGTAAATCCCGCGTGCTCCAGCAACTCGACGAAAGCCGGGTCCTGAAACGCTGACCACACCGCCAGAATTCCGCCCGGCCGCAACGCCCGCGCAGCTGCCTGCAGCCCGTCGGGCGAATAGAGCCAGCCGTTGAGCGCCCGGGTCAGCCCTTCGGGGCCATTGTCGACATCGAGCAGGATCGTGTCATAGGCGTTGCGCGCTGCATCGATCAGCATGGCAACGTCGTCATGGACCAGTTGCACGCGGCTATCGTCAAGGCACCCGGCGGTCAGCACCGCCATCGGCCCGCGCGCCCACTTCACGATCTCGGGCACGATCTCGGCCACGGTGACGTGTGCCGTCTCGTCCAGCACTTCCAGCGCCGCCCGCAGCGTGAAGCCCAGGCCATACCCGCCGATCAGCATCTGCAGGTTTGAACGTCCTGCCAGCCGTGCGCAGGTCATTTCAGCCAGTTGCACTTCCGAAGCGCAAACGTCAGTGCTCATTAGCTCGTTACGGTCTAGCAGGATGACGAAGTCCTCGCCGTTCCGCACCAGCCGCAGCCGCGCGCCATCCGGCACGCGACACGTGTCGATCAATTCGTCACCGTCTTCGAGCTCCCACATCGGGGGAGGGGCTACAGGCGAGGTTCCTTGAACCGGGAGGGTGGCGTCCAACGCCTACTTCTTCCGCGCCTTGCGGGCGGCATAGCGGGCATCGCGGGCCGCCTTCTGCGCGGCTTCCAGCTCTTCCTTGCTCGGTGGAGGCGGCACGTTGGCCTTCTCGGCCGCGATCCGCGCCTTTTCCGCCTTCTCTTCCTCGCGCTTCAGGCGGGCCGCCTCGCGCTTTTCGGCCTCGGCCTTCTCCTTGGCCTCGGCTCGGGCAAGCTTCTCGGCCAGCACCGCCGGGTCTACCGGAGCCTTCGCCTTGGCCTTCAGCGCCTCGATAGCCTTGGCGCGTGCCTCGGCCGAAGCGTTGCGGCGGTCGCCGAGACCGGGTTCCTTGTATCCTGCCATGATATTCGTCTGCTTTCTCAATTCTTGCTTGGCCGCTAGCAGCGCAGGCCAAGGATGTCACGCTGCAACGCCGCAGTCGTTCCCGGCAAACGAAAAGGGCCGCCCCGAAGGACGGCCCCGTTCATCAACATGACCCGGCGCGATCACATGTGGATCGGCTTGCCCGTCACGGCCATCGCCGCTTCCTTCAGCGCTTCCGAATGGGTCGGGTGCGCGTGGCAGGTATAGGCGATGTCCTCGCTGGTCGCACCAAACTCCATCGCCTGCGCGGCCTGCGCGATCATCGTGCCGGCAACCGAGGCGATGCACCATACGCCCAGAACGCGGTCCGTCTTGGCGTCCGAGATGACCTTCACGAAGCCGTCCGGCTCGTGGTTGGTCTTGGCACGGCTGTTTGCGAGCATCGGGAACTTGCCGACCTTTATCTCGCCCTTTTCCTTCGCCGCCTCTTCCGTGAGCCCGACGCCCGCGAACTCCGGCATGGTGTAGACCACGCCCGGGATCACGTCGTGGTTCACGATGCCCGTGAGCCCGGCGATGTTCTCGGCCACGGCAATGCCTTCGTCCTCGGCCTTGTGCGCCAGCATCGGACCGGGGATCACGTCGCCCACGGCCCATACGCCCGGAACCTTGGTGGCAAAGTCGTGGTCGGTCTCGATCTGGCCGCGCGCGTTCAGCTCAAGCCCGATCTTGTCGAGGCCGAGGCCATCGACATTGGGACGGCGCCCGATTGCCACCAGCACGCAGTCGGCCTCGATGGTTGCCGCCTCGCCACCCTTTGCAGGCTCGACAGTCAGCGTGGCCCTTCCACCATCCACTGCAACGCCGGTGACCTTCGTGCCGAGCTTGATGTCCATGCCCTGCTTCTTGAAGATCTTGGCCGCTTCCTTGCGCACGTCGCCGTCCATGCCGGGCAGCAACTGGTCGAGGAATTCGACGACCGTGACCTTCGCGCCAAGGCGGCGCCACACCGAACCAAGCTCGAGCCCGATCACGCCGCCACCGATGACCACCATGTGGTTCGGTACGCGGTTCAGCGCCAGTGCACCGGTGCTGTCGACAATCACGCCCGCATCGTTGTCCACGGTCACGCCCGGCAGTGGCGTCACGCTCGAACCGGTGGCGATCACGATGTTCTTCGCGGTCACCTTCTGGCCCGCCACGGTCACGCTGTGCGCGTCCTCGAACGTGGCGTAACCCTTGAGCCAGGTCACCTTGTTCTTCTTGAACAGAAACTCGATGCCGCCCGTGAGGCCCTTGACCGAATCTGCCTTCTGCGCCTGCATCGCATCCAGATCCAGCTCGACAGCGCCGGTCTTGATCCCATAGCTGGCGAACGTGCCGTTCTTCGCCTCGTCGAATTTCTCCGACCCGTGCAGCAGCGCCTTCGACGGAATGCACCCGACGTTGAGGCAGGTGCCGCCCAGCGTCTCGCGCCCTTCGGCGCAAGCGGTCTTCAGCCCCAGCTGCGCCGCGCGGATCGCCGCGACGTAACCGCCGGGGCCACCACCGATGACAAGGACGTCGTAATCGTATTCAGCCATTTTCGGCCTCCGTTGCGCGGTCATGCTTCGACAAGCTCAGCATGAACGGCCTTGGATTCAAGTCATAGCACAACACCCGCTCATCCTGAGCCTGTCGAAGGATGCCGCGCAACACCACCTCAAAGATCGATCAGCAGCCGCGTCGGATCCTCGATCGCTTCCTTGATCGTCTTGAGCGCCGTCACCGCCTCGCGACCGTCGATGATACGGTGGTCGTAAGACAGGGCGATGTACATCATCGGGCGCACCACGATCTCGCCATTGCGGACAACCGGGCGGTCCTCGATGCGGTGCAGGCCGAGCACGGCCGACTGCGGCGGGTTGATGATCGGGGTCGACATCAGACCGCCGAACACGCCGCCGTTCGAGATGGTGAAGGTGCCGCCGGCCATGTCCGCCATGGTCAGCGTGCCGTCGCGCGCCGCCTTGCCGTAGTTGGCGATCGACTTCTCGATGTCGGCAAAGCTCAGCTTGTCGACATCGCGCACTACCGGCACGACCAGCCCGTTCGGAGCCGAAACCGCGACCGAGATGTCGACGTAGTCGAAGTAGACGATTTCATCGCCCTGGATCTGTGCGTTGACCGAAGGGATGTCCTTCAGCGCCAGCACCGAGGCCTTGGCGAAGAACGACATGAGGCCGAGCTTCACGCCGTGCTTCTTCTCGAACACGTCCTTGTACTTAGCGCGCGCTTCCATCACCGCGCTCATGTCCACGTCGTTGAACGTGGTCAGCAGGGCGGCGGTGTCCTGCGCGCTCTTCAGGCGCTTGGCGATGGTCTGGCGAAGGCGGGTCATCTTGACGCGTTCTTCGTTGCGACCACCGGAAATTGCAGCCGCTGGTGCTGCCGCAGGAGCCGAAACGGCCGGTGCGGGCGAGGCCTGCTTGGCCGCAGCCGCTGCCATCACGTCTTCCTTGGTCAGGCGCCCGTCCTTGCCGGTGCCCTTCACGGTCGAGGGGTCGATGCCGTATTCCAGCACCGCGCGGCGCACTGCCGGCGAAAGTGCAGCAGCATCGCCCGATGGCGCAGCAGCAGCGATCGGGGCAGCAGGCGCTTCCGAGGCCGAAGCGGGCGGAACCGGCGCTTCGGTGCGCGGGGCAGGGGCCTGTGCGCCCGCAGCCGCCACGCTGTCCTCGATCAGCGCCAGCAGCGCGCCGACGTTCACCGTATCGCCCTCGTTGGCCACCAGCGCGCCAAGCACGCCTGCCGCCGGAGCCGGAACCTCGACCGCGACCTTGTCGGTCTCGAGGCTGACGATCGGCTCGTCCAGCGCCACGGCTTCACCCGGCTTCTTCAGCCACTGGCCAACGGTTGCTTCGCTGACGCTTTCACCCAGCGTCGGAACCTTCACTTCAATCGACATAATTCACGTTCCTCGGGGAGAAGGAAAATCAGTGCTTCTTCTGACGGCGGATCTCGCCACGTACCGAAAGGCCCAGCGCATCGGCCACCAGCGCGCCCTGCTCGCTGGCGTGACGGCTGGCGAGGCCCGTGGCGGGTGATGCCGCTGCGGCACGACCGGCATAACGGGCACGGGCAACCTTGCTCTTGGCAGCCTTGAGCGATTCCTCGATCATCGGTTCGACGAAGAACCACGAACCGTTGTTGCGCGGCTCTTCCTGGCACCACACCACCTCTTCGAGGTTCGGCATGCGCGAAAGGCGCAGGGCCAGCGGCTCGCCGGGGAAGGGGTAGAGTTGCTCAAGGCGGATGATCTGCGTGTCGGTGATTTCTGCCGCATCGCGCGCCTCGATCAGGTCATAGGCGACCTTGCCCGAACACAGGATGACCTTGCGGGTGTCCTTGTCGGCTGCCGGATTGATGTCCGAAAGGATACGCATGAAGTGCCCGTCGCCGATGAAGTCCGAAGCGACCGACTTTGCCAGAGGATGGCGCAGCAGGCTCTTGGGCGTCATGATGATCAGCGGCTTGCGGAACGGACGGTGCATCTGCCGGCGCAGCACGTGGAAGTAGTTGGCCGGCGTGGTGATGTTGCACACCTGGATGTTGTCTTCGGCGCACAGCTGCAGATAGCGCTCCATGCGTGCCGAAGAGTGCTCCGGCCCCTGGCCTTCGTACCCGTGCGGCAGCAGCATGACGAGGCCGTTGGCGCGCAACCACTTGGCTTCGGACGCAGCAATGTACTGGTCGATCACGATCTGCGCGCCGTTGGCAAAGTCGCCGAACTGCGCTTCCCACAGCACCAGGCTCTTCGGATCGGCGCTGGCATAGCCATACTCGAAGCCGAGCACGCCATATTCCGAAAGCGTCGAATCCAGCACTTCGAACGAGCCGTGCGGCAGCGTCTTCAGCGGAACGTACTTGCGTTCGTCCTTCTGGTCGACCCACACCGCGTGGCGCTGGCTGAAAGTTCCGCGGCCGCAGTCCTGCCCCGAAAGGCGCACGCCATAGCCCTCGGAAACGAGGCTGCCGAATGCCAGTGCCTCACCAGTTGCCCAGTCGAAGCCTTGGCCCGAGCTGAACATCTCGCGCTTGGCGTCGATCACGCGGCCCAGCGTCTTGTGGACCGTAAGGTCCTCGGGAACGGTGGTGAGCGTGCGGCCGAGGCTGTCAAACAGCTTCTGGTCGATGCCGGTTGCCACGTTGCGGCGCGCGGTCACAGGATCGGCCGGCTTGTTCAGGCCCGACCAGCGTCCGCCGAACCAGTCGGCTTCGTTGGCCTTGTAGCCCTTGGCCGCCTCGAACTCGGTCTCGAGCGTCGCCACGAAGTGGCTTTCGATCTCGCCCTTGTAGTTGGCGTCGATCACGCCTTCGGCGACCAGGCGCTTGGCATAGATGTCGCTCACGCCCGGATGCTGGCGGATCTTCGCGTACATCAGCGGCTGCGTGAACGAAGGCTCGTCACCCTCGTTGTGGCCGAAGCGGCGATAGCACCACATGTCGACGACGATGTCGCGGCCGAACTTCTGGCGGTAGTCGATTGCCAGCTTGCAGGCGAAGGTCACCGCTTCCGGATCGTCGCCGTTCACGTGCAGGATCGGAGCCTGCACGCCCTTGGCCACGTCCGACGGGTACGGGGACCCGCGCGAGAACTGTGGGCTCGTGGTGAAGCCGATCTGGTTGTTGATGATGAAGTGGATGCAGCCGCCGGTGTTGTAGCCGCGCACGCCCGAAAGGCCGAAGCACTCCCACACGATGCCCTGGCCGGCAAAGGCCGCGTCGCCATGGATCAGGACGGGCAGCACCTGCTTGTGGCGGGCATTGGGCCCCACATCGTCGCCGATGTCGTCGCGGAACACCTGCTGCGCACGCACCTTGCCGAGCACGATCGGATCGACCGTTTCAAGGTGCGAGGGGTTCGGCACAAGGCTCATGTGAACCTTGGTCCCGTCAAACTCGCGGTCGGTCGAGGTGCCAAGGTGGTACTTCACGTCGCCCGAACCGCCGACGTCCTCCGGGTTGGCCGAACCGCCCGAGAACTCGTGGAAGATCACGCGATAGGGCTTGGCCATCACGTTGGCGAGCACGTTGAGGCGGCCGCGGTGGGCCATCCCGTAGACGATTTCCTTGACGCCCAACTGGCCGCCGTACTTGATCACTGCTTCGAGCGCCGGGATCATCGATTCCCCGCCGTCCAGGCCGAAACGCTTCGTGCCGACGTACTTCTTGCCCAGGAACTTCTCGTACTGCTCGCCACGTACGACGGCAGCGAGGATCGCCTTCTTGCCTGCAGGCGTGAAGTCGATCGACTTGTCGCCGCCCTCGATGCGGTCCTGGATGAACTTGCGTTCTTCCACGTCGGCGATGTGCATGTATTCGAAGCCGACATGTCCGCAGTAATTCGCGCGCAGGATCGCGACGAGTTCCTCAAGCGTCGCCCACTCGAGGCCGAGCACGCCACCGAGATAGATCTTGCGCTTGGCATCGGCGGCCGTGAAGCCGTGATACTCGGGCGAGATGTCGGCCGGGAGCTTCTGACGGGCAAGGCCGAGGGGATCGAGGTCAGCCGCCAGATGGCCGCGCACGCGATAGGTGCGGATCAGCGTCATCGCGCGGATCGAATCCATCGCCGCCTGCTGCAGCGCCGCTTCGTCCAGCGCCACGCCGCCCTTCTTGGCAGACTTCTCGATGACGAGCTTGAGCGCCATCGGGTCCATCGCCTGGGTCAGGTCGTCGCCTGCCGCGGCATCGGTGATCGGCCAGCGCTTGTTGGCCCACGAAGGGCCGGGCTGCGGACCTTCCTGTGCCGGATCCACGTCGAAATCGTGCAGTTCAGAACCCATCATCAACTCCTGGTCCCCCCGGGGAGGTTGGGGGCTTCGGACTTCTTCCGCTCCACTGATCGTGGAGCCGACCCTTCCGGCGCTCGCCTCGAAAGACTTGCGCAAAAATCCATAACTGCGGCAGGCCGCATCCGTTGCGGTGGCCTACCCTAAGATCTTCAAGCATCCGCCCGGTGGCACCTTACGCAAGGTAACCTATCCGGGCGGTAGCTTTTGGCCTCAGCCCTTCAGCACCTCGGCCAGCGTCTCGCCCAGCAGCGAGGGTGAGGCCGAGACCTTGATGCCGGCGGCTTCCATGGCCGCGATCTTGCTTTCAGCGTCGCCCTTGCCGCCCGAGACGATGGCGCCGGCGTGGCCCATGCGGCGGCCCGGAGGTGCGGTGCGGCCCGCGATGAAGCCGGCCATCGGCTTCTTGCGGCCACGTTTGGCCTCGTCGATCAGGAACTGCGCGGCCTGCTCCTCGGCATCGCCGCCGATCTCGCCGATCATGATGATCGACTTGGTGGCTTCGTCCGCGAGGAACAGTTCGAGCACGTCGATGAAGTTGGTGCCGTTGACCGGGTCGCCGCCGATGCCGACAGCGGTGGTCTGGCCAAGGCCGATGGCCGAGGTCTGGAACACCGCCTCATAGGTGAGCGTGCCCGAGCGCGAGACCACGCCGACCGAGCCTTCCTTGAAGATCGAGCCGGGCATGATGCCGATCTTGCACTGGTTGGGCGTCAGCACGCCGGGGCAGTTCGGACCGATCAGGCGGCTCTTCGAACCCGACAGCGCGCGCTTGACCTTGACCATGTCGAGCACGGGCACGCCCTCGGTGATCGCCACGATCAGCTCCATCTCGGCGTCGATCGCCTCGAGGATGGCGTCGGCGCAGCCCGAAGGCGGCACGTAGACGCACGAAGCGGTCGCACCGGTGACGGCCTTGGCCTCAGCCACGGTATCGAACTGCGGCAGGCCGATGTGGGTCGTGCCGCCCTTGCCGGGAGTCACGCCGCCAACCATCTGCGTGCCGTAATCAAGCGCTGCCTGCGTATGGAAGCTGCCGGTCTTGCCGGTCATCCCCTGCGTGATGACCTTGGTGTTCTTGTCGACGAGAATGCTCATGCTTTCGCCACCTTAAACTGTTGTCGATGGAATAATATAGGTCAGCGTCAAGTCAGTTTTGTAGCTTGAACCTACAGTCGAAATTTCGAGAACATACTTGTCTTGAATCGTCATCATGCGCTGCCCCGAGTCATCGTGCCACTCCTGACCTAGTTGCCTTGCAACGTACGATTCCAAAGTATCATATGCTTTCGTTGAAAATAGCGACGTTGAAACTCTGCAAAACAATACTTTATTTGTCAGAGATTCAGCTACTCCATCCTCGAAAACTGGGCTTATCGATGTTCCAAATGTAACATCGACAGTATTTCTGGAAAATCTAATCTGATTGCCGTCTTTGCTTGTCCAAGATTGTGCGAAACCCTGTCCTTCCAGAAATGCTCGTATGGTGGATGGTTTCTCGATGTTCTCCTCGCACAACCTGACAAGCGAGAAAATTTCGGCATTCTTGTCTGGGGAATGTTGAACTCCTGCTGGCAGACTAATTTGATCGCCAAGCACTGGCGAGCTAGCCATTAAAGCAGCCATCATTCCCCAGACTACGCTCATGGCTCAAGCCAGCGAGCTATCGATGCCCTTGCAGGCTTCCAGCAGTTCCTTGACCGCGTCGACCGAGACCTGGAGGTTCGACTTGGCTTCGTCGTCCAGCTCGATCTCGATCACCTGCTCAACGCCGTTCGCGCCGATCAGCACCGGCACGCCAACGTAGAGGCCGTCAACGCCGTACTGGCCATCGACGTAGGCAGCGCAGGGCAGGATGCGCTTCTGGTCGTTGAGGTAGGCTTCGGCCATGGCGATGCCCGAGGCGGCCGGTGCGTAGAACGCCGAGCCGGTCTTGAGCAGGCCGACGATCTCGCCGCCGCCCGAACGGGTGCGCTGCACGATCGCGTCGATCTTTTCCTGGGTGGACAGGCCCATCTTGACGAGGTCGGGCACCGGAATGCCGTTGACCGTCGAGTACTGGGTGACGGGCACCATGGTGTCGCCGTGGCCACCGAGCACGAACGTGTTCACGTCGCGGATCGAGACGCCGAATTCCCAGGCGAGGAACGTGCTGAAGCGCGCCGAGTCGAGCACGCCGGCCATGCCGACGACCTTGTTGTGCGGCAGGCCGGAGAATTCGCGCAGCGCCCAGACCATCGCGTCGAGCGGGTTGGTGATGCAGATGACGAAAGCGTCGGGCGCGTTGTCACGGATGCCTTCGCCAACAGCCTTCATCACCTTGAGGTTGATGCCGAGCAGGTCGTCGCGGCTCATGCCCGGCTTGCGGGCAACACCGGCGGTCACGATGATCACGTCGGCGCCGGCAATGTCGGCATAGTCGTTGGTGCCGGTGATCTTGGCGTCGAAGCCTTCGACCGGGCCGCACTGCGAAAGGTCGAGCGCCTTGCCCTGCGGCACGCCTTCGACCACGTCGAACAGGACGATGTCACCCAGTTCCTTCTGGGCGGCGAGGTGGGCCAGCGTGCCCCCGATATTGCCTGCGCCGATAAGCGCGATCTTCTTGCGTGCCATGCTCTACGGTCCTTTCCCGTTCGCGGGGACAAGCATACAAATGCCAGCAGAGCTTTCGCCCAGGTCCCTCCCGTGCCCCGCGAGACAGGAAGGTTCTGGCAGAATGAATCGGGCCCTAGGCCTGCGCGCACACGAATGCAACCGCGAAAACCCGCTATATCCGGGGTTTTTGTGATATCAGTTCGCAATAGCAAAAGGTCTGTTTCCGAGGTGTTGCGCAACCCCGCAACGCAAGGTTGGGGCGCAAACTATCCGACCAGCAAAAAGCCCCGGCGTCTCCACCGGGGCTCCATTTTGTTTTTCCTCTCCCCAAACTCTTGCGCGGATCAGCTGCGCTTGCGCTTCAGGAAGTCGCGCGCCATCCGCCGGTCGAGCGTTGCACAGACCTCGACCCAGAATTCCACCCGGCTTGGTTCGCCACTGCGCTCGGCGATCACCGCGGCATCGCGCGCACGCGCTGCTGCTGCAAATCCGTGCGCGGCAAACATGCGGAGCGCGGTGTCCAGCGCCTCGTCGTGGCACTGAGATCCCGTACCATTGTCGTTTATCGCCCGCAGGTGTCGCGCCTGGATCCGTCGCGAAAGACAGGGGGAAATGATGCCGTAACGGGGCGCAAATCGCAGCATGGTGCCTCAACTCTCTGACGGCGCCGGGGACAATCGGTGCCGTTCTCCACGACCCCGCCCTAGACCCACCTGCGCTAAGAGTGTGTGTGACGACACGGTAAAGGAACGAATAACCATCCGTCCTGAAACGGTTTTGCGACGAGCGGAATGGAACAGGTCTGCGCAATCCCGAACCCGCTCGTCCTGAGCCTGTCGAAGGACGCAGGCGCAGCATCAGATGTCTCCACAAGCTCAGCATGAGCGGACTTCACCGTCTGCTCAAGCCCCCGGCTGCGCGATCCACTTGTTGGCGTTCTCGTATCCCGGCAGCACGGACCCGCTTCCCGAAACCGGCGCGCTGGTCGCGCCCGCCTTCACCCCCGGCAGCACCTGCGGGCGGACGAGGTTCTGCTGCGCCGCAGCTTGCGGAACCGCCGCCACTGGAGCAACTGTCGCGGCAGCACCCGGCGCCACGATCCGTCCTTCCTCGAACGCCTTCTCCAGCGCCAGCGGATCGGCGATGTCCACGGGAGAGGGCGTCCATGTGCGCGGATGCGGCGCGGCAATCGGCTCGCCGCCGAGATAGCGCGCGGTGAACGCCGCCGGACGCCCCGCTGCCCCTGCCCAGCGATAGAAGCGATGCGCCCCGATAGTGCCGATGAACGAAAGGCTCGGCGCCCAGTAGGGATGCACCGCCGTCGTATGATAATGCGTCGCCAGTCCCACCGGCGCATAGACATAGCCGGCCAAGGCATCGGCCGCCACGCGTCGCGCCCGGTCCCAGAACGCCTTCATCGGCTTCCTTGCCAGCGAGCCATCGCACGCGAACGAGAACTGGCAGCCCGGCCGCTCCGACCCTTGGTAGACTACGCCGCACACCGTGTTCGGCCATGCCGGATGCGCCACGCGGTTGAGCACCACTTGCGCCACCGCGCGTTGCCCGCCGTCAGGCTCGCTCGCCGCCTCATAATAGATTGCTGCGGTCAGGCACTGCAGAGCCCGCCAGCGGTCCTCGCTCGACCCGGCCGCCGACACCGGACGGGCCGAGAGGATCTCGGCATCCGAATGGCTCTGGTCCCATTTCGCCTGCGCTTCTGTCGGCGCGATCAGCCCGCTGTCGCTGGTGTCGAGCCAGTAGAACGCCGAGCCCGGAAAGCTGTCACCCCCGCGCTCGAACGGTTGAAGTCCCGCCATCTGCGCGCGCGCGACAGCCGCTTGAACGCCGCCCGGTTCGCCCCACCCGGTCGGCCCGAGCAGCAGACCCAGCACGCCGAACATCGCCACGCCGCCCAGCCGCTGCCGCATCAGCGAAGGCGCGCGCAAGGCGTTGCGGATCGAGCGCATATCCCGGCGCCGGATCCGCGCCGCAAAATCGCGCGGACGCTGCTCGCCATAAGCCGTCGCTGCCACGCCGGGCAGTTCGATCGGGCGATAGGCAAGCTCGAGAGGCATGGGGCTGGGCTGAATCCTGAAAATCCTCAATTGCGCTAACCTTTTGCGCCCCCTCGCGCACGGCCGCATTTCCCGCTGTCCCGATGCGGCACAAGCTCCTGCGATCCGGTTAACTGGCGAGCCCACGGCCTGGCGCTCAAATCGGAAAACCTCACGCAAAGACGCGAAGACGCAAAGGGGTCGTGCGCTGCCGCAGGCAATGCTCTTGGATAATCGCCGCAGGAGGTGATGGCTGTCCTATCGAACCTGCGCGGCATCTTCGCGTCTTTGCGGCTTCGCGTGAGAATGAATTGGGCAGCAAACCTGCCCCGAAGTACGTAGTTCCTCTTGCAGCGCAGCAAAGTTCCCGCTAGTTCCCCGCGCCGACGCCAACGGTGCCCGGTAACACGGGCTAAGAGGGAAGCCGGTTCCAATCCGGCGCTGCCCCCGCAACTGTAACCGGAGAGCGCGCTGTCCAGTGATGCCACTGGTGCCGGATTCGATCCCCGGTACTGGGAAGGCGGGCAGCGGGCGATGACCCGGGAGCCAGGAAACCTGCCGATGGTAGTCGTTCCGCGGCCGGGCGGGGTGTACCGGGCGCACGCGACGAGGCGCGCCAGATTCATGGCCCAGCGCACCTCTCGCCATGGACGGCATCAACCGTTCGTGGCCGGAGTTGCGTCCTGTGAAGAAGTACCTGCTTTCCGTTTCTGCCCTTACCCTTGCGACGCCTGCGCTTGCCCAAGGTACGGACGACGTCGTCGTGGCTGACTACAAGATCGACCCGGCAACCATCACCGTCATTGCCACCGGCAGCGAAACCCCGCTCAGCAAGACCGGCCAGCCCGTCACCGTCATCACCGCCGACGAAATCCAGTCGATCCAGGGCCCCGACATCACCCGCGTCCTCGAACGCGTCCCCGGCCTGACAATTACCCGCAACGGCGGCCCCGGCAGCTTCACCGGCGTGCGTCTGCGCGGCTCGGATGCCGAGCAGGTCCTCGTCCTCGTCGATGGCGTCCGCATTGAAGACGTCTCGGCCCCCTCGGGCGGCTTTGACTTCGGTACGCTGACCCCCGGCGGCGTCGAGCGCATCGACGTTCTCCGAGGCTCCAACTCGATCGTCTGGGGCTCGGCTGCCATCGGCGGCGTGATCGCGGTCCAGTCGCGCGATCTCAACGGCATCGAAACCAGCGCCGAACTGGGCGCGAACGACAGCTACCTTGCCGATGCTGCAGCCGGTCTGTCGTCAGACTTCGGCGCGCTCACCCTCAACGGCGGCTACAGCCGCAGCGATGGCGTCTCGGCCGCAGCGGTCGGCACCGAGCCCGATGGCTTCCGCCAGTGGCGCGTCGGGGGAAGGGGCCGCGTGAACCTGTCGCAAGACCTCGCGATCGTCGCCACTGCCCGCTACGCCGACACCCGCACCGACATCGACGGTTTCGGCCCGCCGACCTACCTCGTGTTCGGCGATACCCCCGAATACCAGACCACCCGCCAAGCCTCGGGCCGCATCGGACTGCGCTACACCGGCAGCAATCTCACGCTGAACGCCGGCTTCGCGATCTCGGATACCAAGCGCGACTACTACGACCCGACCTTCGGCACGGATCCGTCCTACGGCTACAAGGGCCGCTCGGAGCGCGTTGACCTGACGGGCCGAGTCAACCTGCCTGCCGATTTCACGCTCGATTTCGGCGGTGACAGCGAATGGACGCGCTTCTCGAGCACTTTCGATGCACAGGCCAAGGCCAACCTTACCTCGGGCCACGCCCTGCTTGGCTGGAGCAGCGATCGCGCCAGCCTCGCCGCCGGTGTCCGCATTGACGATCACAGCCGGTTCGGCACGGCCTGGACCTTCGGTGCTAACGGCGCGTTCGAGCTGGTCGATAACCTCCGCCTGCGCGCCAGCTATGGCGAGGGCTTCAAGGCCCCGACGCTCTACCAGCTGCTTTCAAACTATGGCAACGCCGCGCTCAACCCCGAACGCAGCAAGAGCTACGACGCCGGCCTCGAATGGGGCGCGCCCTATGGCAAGCTTCACGCCGCGGTCACGGTCTTCCGCCGCGATAGCCGCAACCTGATCACCTTCGTCTCCTGCGCCAGCCTCAACGCCTGTGCCACGCGTCCTTTCGGCCTCTACGACAACGTCGGCCTTGCCCGCGCACAGGGCGTCGAAGCCGAACTCGGCGCGCGTCCTACCGACGCGCTCCACCTGCAGGCCGCATACACCTACCTCGAAACCGAGAACCGCACGCGCGGCACCGCCAACTTCGGAAAGGACCTCGCGCGCCGTCCTGCCCACGCGCTGACCCTCTCGAGCGACTGGACATCTCCCCTCGCAGGCCTCACCCTCGGTGCCGACTTGCGCCTCGTCGGAGACAGCTTTGACAACGCGTCGAACACCCGCCGCCTCGATGGCTACGCGTTGACCACCGTGCGCGCCAGCTTCCCCCTGACCGAGAAGGTGGAACTCTACGGCCGTGTCGAGAACGTGTTCGACGTGAACTACCAGACCGTCGCCGACTACGGCACCTGGGGCCGCTCTGCCTACATCGGCATCCGCGCGAAGTACTGATGGCACTGCCGACGCCCTGCAACAAAACCTTGCGTCCCCGCGAAGGCGGGGACCTCGGTGTTGTTACGGAACATCGGCGTAAACCGACTAAGGCCCCCGCCTTCGCGGGGGCGCAACAAGATCCTGGACGCATCCACCCCGTCCTCTCCAGAGGATGGGGCCGGGGAGTGGTCTTGCTCGCAGCGTCCCTTACCGCCAGCTGCATCCCCCAAGGCAAGGCCACTCCCGAATCCCGCGCGACCGCGCACCCCACCATCGTCAGCCTCAATCCCTGCACCGATGCGATCCTCGCCGAAGTGGCAGATCCGGCGCAGATCCTCGCCATTTCGCACTACAGCAAGGACTCCCGTTCCGCCTCGATGGACGCGCGCCTCGCAAGCATCCTCCCGGCCACGCGCGGCACGGTCGAGGAAGTGCTGGCACTCAAGCCCGATCTCGTGCTCGGCAGCACGTTCATCGATCCCGCCACGGCCAGCGCCTACCAGCGCCTTGGCCTGCGCCTCGAAACCCTCGGCATGGCCAGCACCATCGAGGCCAGCCAGGAGCAGATCCGCCAGATCGCCACGCTCTCCGGCCATCCGGAGCGCGGCGAGGCGCTGATCGCCCGGATCGACGCCGCACTTGCCGCCGCAGCACCGCCAGCCGGAGTGCGCCCTGTCGAGACCGTCGTATGGCAGTCGGGCGGCATGGTCCCCGGTGATGGAACGCTGATCGCCGATCTCCTGCGTCGCACTGGCTACACCAATTTCGCCGCTGCCCGCGGGCTCGGCCAGGCCGACCTGCTCCCGCTCGAAAAGATGCTGGCCGACCCGCCCGAACTGATCCTCGTCGCCGGGCAGAGCGCCGAGACCGGAAAAGGCGACGACCGCGTCCTGTCACATCCCGCGCTGAAGGCGCTCAAGTCCACCCGCCGCGAGCGCCTCGATCCGAAACTCCTCTACTGCGGCGGCCCCACCCTGATCGCCGCCGCGCAAAGGCTGGCGCAAGTCCGCAATTCCTCCCCGGCAGGGGGAGGGGGACCATCGAAGGTGGTGAAGGGGCACTCGCGGTGACCCGCCCCGTCATTTCCCTTTGCGCCGCCCTGGCACTGGCCCTCCCGCTCTCGCTCCTCGCCGGGCAAGTGTGGATCGACCCCTTCGGCGCCCCCGTCCCCAACGCCACTGCGATCCTCATGGAATTGCGCCTGCCCCGCGCGCTTCTTGCCCTGACGCTCGGCGGGGGCCTGGGCGCTGCCGGCGCGGCCATGCAAGGCTACCTGCGCAACCCGCTGGCTGACCCCGGCCTCTTCGGCATCGCCCCGGCTGCAGCGCTCGGCGCGGTCCTCTCGTTCTACACCGGCTACGAAACGCAAGCGCTCACGCTCCCGCTCTTCGCCCTCGTCGGAGCCGCCGGAGCCATGGCCCTGCTTGCCCTGATCGCCGGGCGAAGTGGCGGCATTGCACTGTTCACGCTGGCGGGCATGATGATCGCCAGCCTTGCCGGGGCCATGACCAGCCTTGCCATCAGCCTTTCGCCCAATCCCTTCGCCCTGTCCGAGATCGTCACCTGGCTGATGGGGGCGCTGGCCGATCGCGGCTGGCACGAGGTGCGCCTGGCTGCCCCGCTGACCATCCTCGGCCTCGCTGCGCTGTGGCGCGCCGGCCCCGCGCTCGATGCCCTTGCCTTGGGCGAGGCCGCCGCCCGCTCTCTGGGAGTCGAACCTGCGCGCCTTCTTGGCATCATGATCGTCGCCATCGGCCTGATCGTCGGCAGCGGGGTCGCGGTGGCGGGCATGATCGGTTTTGTCGGCCTGATGGTCCCGCACTTCGTCCGCCCGTTCACCGACCAGCGCCCCTCGGCCACGCTCCTCCCCTCCGCCCTGGCCGGAGCGCTGCTGCTGCTTGTCGCCGATTGCCTGTGCCGCGTCCTTCCGCTGCAAGGAGGCGAGCTGCGCCTCGGCATAGCGCTCAGCCTTGCCGGCGCGCCGTTCTTCCTGCGCCTGCTCCTCAAGCTGCGGCGAGAACTGGCATGATGCTCGAAGCGCTTGGGCTGACCATTCCCCACCGCCTGGAGGGCGTGACCGCGCAACTGCGCGCTGGCGGTGTCACTGCCATTGTCGGTCCCAACGGTGCAGGCAAGTCCACGCTGCTTGCCGCGCTTGCCGGCCTGATCGAGCCCGCAACCGGCACCGTCACCCTGGCCAGCCAGCCGCTGGCGCAGATGCTGCCGCAGGAGCGCGCGCGCCGTATCGGCTATCTTCCGCAATCGGGCGAGGTCGCGTGGAACCTCTCGGTCCGCACGCTCGTCGGAATCGGCCGCCTGCCGCACCGCGCGGGCTCCGCCGAGGATGCCGAAGCCGTGGCTCAGGCCATCGCGACGATGCAGCTCGAACCTCTGGCCGAGCGCCCGCTGTCCACCCTGTCAGGGGGCGAGCGCGCCCGCGCCCTGCTTGCCCGGGTGCTCGCCACGAAGCCGCACTGGATTCTGGCCGACGAACCGCTCGCCGCGCTCGATCTTGCCCACCAGCAGGCCTTGATCCAGCGCCTGCGCGGGCTCGCGGAAGAGGGCAGGGGAGTCGTGCTCGTCGTCCACGATCTCGCCCTGGCGATGAACCATGCCCATCACGTGGCCGTGCTCGACAGGGGCCGCATCGCTGCACAGGGCAAGCCACGCGATGCTCTCTCGCAGGAGGTCATCGCCCGCGTCTGGAATCTCGATGCACGCTGGCTGGGTGAGCCCGGCCACATGGCGCTGGCGATGTAAGAAGTCTTACGCCGCGGTCGGGGCGATCTGGTCGTTTTCGTGACGATGCTCGGTCATCGCGGCGGCAAAGTCGGCTGCGAAATAGGCGGCAAAGCTCTCGCGCACCCGCATCGAGATCGCCGGACGATCCTCGCGCGCGCCAGCGCTGCGGCAGAACAGGCTCTGCGCCGGCGGGTTGCCGGATGCTGCCGGAATTGCTGGCAATGTACGGTCGGCGCTCATGCTTGGTGGCCCTGAAACCCTATCTTTGGTTAGCAGGCCCTAGCAAAGTTTCGTCACGCGCGATTGTATGGTTTCGACAAAGTTACGTAGTTGACCGACGAAATTTCCCCTCAGAGTAGCCATCATGCACCTTTGCGCACGCAAGGATTGTGATGAAAATCACATGCTTGCCCCGTCTTTACGTTCGCGCCCTTACGGGTTTGCCTCTAGTTCTAGTCATCGGGTTGCCCGGTGCGGAGATTCGGGCAGCAACAGAGGGCAACATGATCACGACGCTGCGCAACGCCACCGCCACCCTTTCGCTTGCAACCTTGCTGGCCTCATGCGGCGGTGGCGATGGTGGCGGCGGCATGGCATCCACGCCTCCGCCGGTCACATACAAGACGCTTGCCGAACTGTCCGGCGATCAGACCTTCCAGTCGGGCGGAATTACCGGCGTGCCCGTCGGCCCGGAACTCAGGAACCAAAGCACCCTTGCTTTCGGCCAGGGCGTGGAGATCAGGTATTCGGCCGCGACCGATTCCTACAACCTCAACAACGGCAGTGGCCTAGTTGTCGAATTTGCGCCCGCGCAGGTCGTCAATCGTAACGATACGACCGTCACCTGGCAGAAGCCTGCCGGCAACGGCGCTGTCGATTTTCTTTCAATCTCCAATCCCAGCGTCAACGGCGTGAAGCTCAGCTACGCGCTGTTCGGCAACTGGACGCATTATCAGCCGGGTGCGGACCGATCTTACAGCCTTGTCGGCGGCGTGCCCACCCAGGCCTCTGATGTGCCGCGTAGCGGCAGCGCCACTTATGCGACCCAAGTCGTCGGGCTCGCCGCCAGAAGCGGGCAGGGCTACTACCTGATTGGTGAATCGACCGGCACATTCTCGGCCAATTTCGGCAGCAATTCGGTCAGCACCAGCCTGACGCTCGCGGGCAAGGCACCCAATAGTACCGTGGTCACCTCGTTTGGCAATTTCAACGGCACCGGCACGATCAGCAGTTCCGGCCCGGGCTTCACCGGCACGCTTTCGGGAAGCAACGCTTCGGGCGCCTTCAGTGGTGCATTCTTCGGCCCGCGCGGGATCGAGGCTGGCTACACCTTCTTCCTAAATGGCAGCACTGACACCACGCTCAGCGTTCAGGGCGCTTTGTTCGGCAAGAAGAACTGAGCCCGTTTCTGCTTTCAACAAGGCGCGGGTATCTGCAGGTTGGTGGAGCGGCCCGAATGGGACAGCGCCTTGCAGAAAAGGGCGAAAATCAACCTCTTTGCCCCCTCCGGAAAGCGGGAGGGGTTGGGGTGAGCCTTCCTCGCACGCGGTCCCACGACTAGAAATCTCCAAAACGTGATTAAAATCACACAATTGATCCAAATAGATGTTCGCGATTAACATCGGTTCTGGCTAGTTCTTCCTCCGAATTGGTGTCTGAATACAGGGATTCGGGCCAGCAACGGGGGCAACCGTGAACCGCAAGATTTTCGCCACAACAGCCACGACAACGCTCGCCCTCCTGCTGGCCTCATGCGGCGGTGGTAGTGGCGGCGGTGTGAGCAGCACGCCGACGCCTGTTCCCACTCCGACGCCGACGCCCACGCCGACGCCGACCTCCAGCGCCAACGCGGATCTGATTGCACCGCTGGTAAGCGAGACGTTTGCGACAAGCGCTAGCACCGCAGCTGCGACGTTCGAAAATTCCGGTGGAATCAGTGCTCAAAGCCAGGGCGTTCAGCAGCTGACATTCAAGTACGATGCTTCTGCCGGGACCTATACAGTGTCGACCGCCGGACGCAGCATGACGGCAGGCTCCGCCACGCGTTCCGGGCTTGCGACTTATCAGCAGACCAGTGGTTCAACCTCGCAGGCGCTCACGCTCACCGGTAACTCCAGCGGCACAGCGTCATACGATTACAAGTACGTCGGAGCGGGCTTCTGGCAACGGCAGACCAGGTCGTCGTCCGGCGTCGTCGGGACTTTTGACGCATTTGTATACGGCGTGCCGACAGCATCTGTCCCCAGAACCGGCAAAGGCTATTACCGGTCGGAGGTCCTTGGCGCGCTGACTTCCTCGGGCGAACCTGCGCCGCTGAGTTTCAGAGGCACCGGCATCGTGACTGCGGAACTCGCGACCGGCGGAATAAGCGGCTCGGCAAACATTCAACTCTTCAACGCAGATGGAAGTCGGAAGTCCAACGGTGATCGTGACGGCGTGCTCAGTCTGACCGGACAGGTCGGTGCGTCGGATGCCCGGATCAGCGGGTCAGTCGCACTTGCAGCTTTTGGCACTTATCAAGGGGTGCTCGCGGGCGGCCTGTTTGGTCCGGAGGCCGCGGAGATCGGCCTGTCCTATTCGGGCGTGAACGAGAACGGCTTCGTCATGGCGGGAGCACTGGTCGGACGCAAGGACAGCTCGCTGAACCTTCCGACGTTAGCGGAACTAAGCCAAGCCACAAGCTTCATCGGTGGTTACGACCGCGGATTCTATCTCACAGTGATGCGATACGATCCGGTCGCCAAGACCTACACCATTCCCGGCTCTGTCACCTTCGATGCCGGAGAAGTGGTTCTCGGGCCGCAACAGCGCAGTACTCAGCAGACCGATGCGAACTTCGTGACCTACTCACTTTCCCAGGGGGGCTACGACATCACCGGCAAGGTCTACAAGGTTGGAAGCGAAAACAGCGAAATAGCACTGTCCTACGCAACTTTCACGGAACTGACTTTTGTCCGTCCTGCCACAGGCGTGACTGAGCGACGGAATCTGCTGTGGGGAATAAGAACGGATTCGGCCGTCATGCCAAAGGCAGGCCAGGCCAGTTACAGTGGCATACTGCGCGGCTTTGGCAGCGACAGTGACAAGGCAAGCTATACATTGAGCGGGACGTCAAAACTCTCCGTGAACTTTGCAAACTATCAGATTTCTGGCTCGATGAATCCGACTCTAAGAAACCTTGCCAACGGGCAATTCATCAATCTTGGGGAGCTCGGGATAGCTGCAACGGTAGACGGGACGTCCTTCGTTGGTGGTGTGGGCGGCGGAGATATCCGCGGCCTTTTCTTCGGCCCGCAAGCCGAAGAACTTGGGGCGATTTTCAATATCCGCCAGTACGACGGACTGCGCCAGTATCTGCTTACGGTCGACGGCGTACTGCTTGCCAAGAAGAACTGACGCGTTTGACCATAGGACCCGTCAACGCGCGCAGTATTCGTAGCGCCCCGCACGGCACGCCGCCACCGCGCGGCGCCATTCGGCCATGCGCTGCTCGTAATCGTCCTGGGCCTGGGCATAGGCGCGGTCGGTGTCGCGGCCTCCACGGCCACTGCGGGCGTTGTGCTGGCGCCACGCCGCCCAGTCTTTCGCATAGCGGGCATCGCGCTCGCGCACGCGGGCCAGTTCCTGCTGGTTGAGCTTGCGGATGATCGCCCGGTCGCGTTCGCGCGCGGCCTGCGTGCGCATCTGCGGGTCATGGGGATCGTCGGCCAGCGCCACGCCCGGCAGAGCCACAACCACAAGCGCCAGCGCGCTGCACATCATCCGCACGTTCATTCCAGAGACCCTCATGTTATCGCTGCTTCATCCCGCGGCCGCGGCACCCGCGCAATCCACCTTGCGCCGAACCGTTGGCACCCGGTCGCAGCCACCGTCCCTTTCGTCGCGCGCGGGGATGGGGAAGCGAAACCGTGCCCCCGAAAGCCCATATTGCACTGCAATGGTCCGCTCCCCACATGGCGCTTGCAACCGGGCCGGCACTCGCGTCCGAATCCCTTGCGAAACCCGAACAAATATGGAACACCGCCGCGCATGTCTCTCACTACCATTTCCGTCCGCGGCGCCCGTGAACACAATCTCAAGGGGATCGACGTCGATCTCCCGCGCGATAGCCTGATCGTCATCACCGGCCTCTCGGGCTCGGGCAAGTCGAGCCTCGCGTTCGACACGATCTATGCCGAGGGCCAGCGCCGCTACGTGGAATCGCTCAGCGCCTATGCGCGCCAGTTCCTCGAGATGATGCAGAAGCCCGATGTCGAGCATATCGACGGTCTCTCCCCCGCCATCTCCATCGAGCAGAAGACCACCAGCCGCAACCCGCGCTCGACCGTCGCCACCGTCACCGAGGTCTACGACTACATGCGCCTGCTCTGGGCGCGCATCGGCGTGCCCTACAGCCCCGCCACCGGCGAGCCGATCAGCGCGCAGACCGTCAGCCAGATGGTCGACCGCGTCATGGCTCTGCCCGAAGGCACCCGCGCCTACCTGCTCGCCCCGGTCGTGCGCGGCCGCAAGGGCGAATACCGCCGCGAACTCGCCGAATGGCAGAAGGCCGGCTACACTCGCGTCCGCATCAACGGCGAGATCATGCCGATCGAGGACGCGCCTGCGCTCGACAAGAAGCTCAAGCACGACATCGAGGTGGTGGTTGACCGTATTGCCGTGCGCGACGGCATCCAGACCCGCCTGGCCGACAGCTTCGAACAGGCGCTCAAGCTGGCCGACGGCCTCGCCTACGTCGATCTCGCCGATGGCGTCGTCCCCGGCCGCGAGGAAGAATCGGACGCCAATGGCAAGAAGGGCGCCCAGAAGACGGGAATGAAGAAAACCGGCCTTGCCGCCAACCGCATCGTCTTCTCCGAAAAGTTCGCCTGCCCGGTCAGCGGCTTCACCATCGAGTCCATCGAACCGCGCCTGTTCTCGTTCAACGCCCCGCAGGGCGCGTGCCCCGCCTGCGACGGCCTTGGCGAAAAGCTGCTGTTCGATCCCCAGCTCGTCGTGCCGAACGAGAACCTGTCGCTCAAGCAGGGCGCCGTCGTCCCCTGGGCCAAGAGCAACCCGCCGTCGCCCTATTACATGCAGGTTCTCGCCAGCCTCGCCGCGCATTTCGGCTTCAGCCTCGATACGCCGTGGGACGCGCTCAGCCCCGAGGTCAAGATCGTCATCCTCTATGGCACCGCCGGCAAGGCGGTGCCGCTGACCTTCATCGACGGGAAGAAGAGCTACACCGTCAACAAGGCCTTCGAAGGCGTGATCGGCAACCTCAACCGCCGCATGCTGCAAACCGAAAGCGCCTGGATGCGCGAGGAGCTGGGCAAGTTCCAGACCGCGCAGCCGTGCGAGACCTGCGAAGGCAAGCGCCTGAAGCCCGAGGCGCTGTCGGTCAAGGTCGCCGGGCGCGACATCTCCTCGGTCACCCGCCTCTCGGTCGCCGCCGCGGTCGAATGGTACGCCAATCTCGATAGCCAGCTCACCAGCCAGCAGAGCCAGATCGCCAAGGCCATCCTCAAGGAAATCAACGAGCGTCTCGGCTTCCTCAACAACGTCGGCCTCGATTACCTCAACCTCGATCGCACCTCGGGCACCCTCTCGGGCGGCGAGAGCCAGCGCATCCGCCTCGCCAGCCAGATCGGCTCGGGCCTCTCGGGCGTGCTCTACGTGCTCGACGAACCCTCCATCGGCCTCCACCAGCGCGACAATGACCGCCTCCTCGAAACCCTCAAGCGCCTGCGCGATCTCGGCAACACCGTGATCGTGGTCGAGCATGACGAGGACGCCATCCGTACGGCTGACCATGTCGTCGATCTCGGCCCCGGCGCGGGCGTCCACGGCGGCGAGATCGTCGCGCAGGGCACGCTGGACGATATCCTCAACAACCCCAACAGCCTCACCGGCCAGTACCTCACCGGCGCGCGGAAGATCGAAGTGCCCAAGACCCGCCGCAAGGGCAACGGCCTGTTCATCGGCGTCGAGGGCGCGCGCGCCAACAACCTCCAGAACGTCAGCGCCAGGATCCCCTTGGGCACCTTCACCTGCGTCACCGGCGTCTCCGGCTCGGGCAAGTCGAGCTTTACCATCGACACGCTCCACGCCGTCGCCGCCCGCACGCTCAACGGCGCGCGCGTGATCGCCGGCGCGCACGATCGCGTCACCGGGCTTGAACACTGTGACAAGGTGATCGAGATCGACCAGTCGCCCATCGGCCGCACCCCGCGCTCCAACCCCGCGACGTACACCGGCGCCTTCACCCTGATCCGTGACTGGTTCGCCGGCCTCCCCGAAAGCGCCGCGCGCGGCTACAAGGCCGGCCGCTTCAGCTTCAACGTCAAGGGCGGCCGCTGCGAGAAGTGCCAGGGCGATGGCCTGATCAAGATCGAGATGCACTTCCTGCCCGACGTCTACGTCACGTGCGAGGAGTGTGACGGCAAGCGCTACAACCGCGAAACGCTCGAGGTGAAGTTCAAGGGCCTCTCCATCGCCGACGTGCTCGACATGACGATTGAGGACGCCGAGGAGTTCTTCAAGGCCGTGCCCCCGATCCGGGACCGGATGCACATGCTCAATGAGGTGGGCTTGGGCTACGTCAAGGTCGGCCAGCAGGCGACGACGCTGTCGGGCGGCGAGGCCCAGCGCGTCAAGCTCGCCAAGGAACTCGCCCGCCGCAGCACCGGGCAGACGCTCTACATCCTCGACGAGCCCACCACCGGCCTCCACTTCGAAGACGTGCGCAAGCTGCTCGAAGTCCTCCACCGCCTCGTCGAACAGGGCAACTCGGTCGTCGTGATCGAACACAACCTCGACGTGATCAAGACCGCCGACTGGATCATCGACCTCGGCCCCGAAGGCGGCGTAAGAGGCGGCGAAATCGTCGCCGAAGGCACCCCGGAGCAAGTGGCCAAAAACCCCCGCAGCTTCACCGGCCAATACATGGCCCCCCTGCTGAAGCGCTGACCTAAAAGCCCTGTCCCCTTCAGGGGAGAGGGTTGGGAGAGGGGGCCGCGAAGCGGCTGACGGAGGGGCAATGAGTTCCCCCCGCCCGCTCATCCTGAGCCTGTCGAAGGAGGAGCGGGACCATCCGCAGGTTGGTGGAGGGGCACCCCCGCAACACCACCCCCTCGCAACACAAACCCCGTCACCCTGAACTCGGTTCAGGGTCCATCTCTCCCCACAAGCGGAGGCCCAATCGGCAAAATGGATCCTGAACCGGGTTCAGGATGACGAAGCAAGTGGAAGCCGCCCCACCACCCAAGCCTCGTTCATCCTGAGCCTGTCGAAGGATGCCAGCACAACGCTGCTATCCCGGAAGCGCTTGGGCTAGGCGATCTCGGTGGACGGCCAATTGGGGGCGTAAGTAAGCGCAGGTAAGCCATTTAGTCAATTAGCAGTTTTGCTGCATCACTCAAAGCATTAGCTCTGTCCGTCAGAAAAACACGATAATCATCATTGAATAGGCTATCAGGTATAAAATTTGTCTCGCAGATTAAGCTCAAGTCTTGAGGAAGGCTTTTTCTGTAATTTGAAGGAGCCTTTCCTCCAAGTTCGCGATTTTCGGACCTGTTCAGGAATGCCATATTGGCAAGTGCGCTCTCGCTGGGATTATTCTCTCCTCCAGCCTGACCGCTGTCTGCGAGAAATTTCCGTGGCATTAGATGATGATACTCGTTTCGATTTGCCGGCTTAATTCTTGCGGAAAGGTCAACTGGCTGCCCTGAAATAAGGCTCCGAGGATGTTTACTGGCTAACAATAGGATGAGCGTCTTGCTGTTCACATTTCCTATACCAAAAACATTCTCTAGAAAGAACTTAGGGCCAACATCTACTACTATATTATCGATACTGCTTTCTTTGTTGTCGCGTAGCTTACTCATTTCTTCAATATCGCTTTTTAAGTTGCGCAAAACGCCAGAGCTGTACCTTTTTGAAAACGAGGCTCTCCAAAACCATCTGTTAATTTGCTGCCTATGAGCATCCGGAGTGACAGGTTCTTTTGTGCCTGGCACCGCAAAATAAACACTTAGCGGCACAATAAGGGTGGAAAATGGGAGGTTTGCGACTTTCTCTGCGCGAAAATTTGTCTTAATATAGTCAATAGCATACTTCACGCCGTTCGAAATGCGGTCGAAATTGTCTCGAAGTTCAGCTCCATTTATGTTCATAAGTGCATCCGGTGATGCATCGCCAGTTAGAATGGCAGAACAGCATCGCAAAAGTAAGTTTACGTCGTCACCAATCTCGCCAAAGCCAAACGGTTTCAGATCTTCCGTGAGATCTGAAAATTCTTCTTGTAGTTGAAATTCTTCACTCCATGTCCAAGCTGTTAGAAGCTGAAACGTGTCTAACTCAATTCCCTGGCGGTTGACGCGTTCGAAGATAATAGCAACAGTACTTCTATCTGTTGTGCTCGTCGAATCGTATGGGATCTTAGCTATTTGAAATGTTTCACGGACCTTATCGATTAATTCTGCCCGCGCATCATCTAGTGCACGCACAAGTTTTCCGTAATGAGAAGTGTTAAAAAATGCATTTAGTGGAAAGTGACGATCATTATCAACATCGCCGTCGCTAAGTGCTAAAAAACGCGAATCTTGGGCAGCAGCATCGGATGCCATATCAAAATATATATTGGTCCATCCGATGGAGTTGTCCTGCTCCAGTTCACTCTGAAAAACGCCAAAGAGAGAAGTTATTCTTTGCTGTCCATCGAGAATGTAATCGATTGGATAATCGACTTCAGGATCGGGCAAATGAAAAGGGCCGAGCATCCGATCGCCTTTAAGTTGTTCGCGGGTTCGCCAGAGCAAGAGTGATCCTATCGGGAATTTCCGATGGATGGAGTCCATGAGATAGGCAATTCGCTCGGCGTCCCAGACAAAGCCACGTTGAAACGCAGGGACTCGTAATTGGCCACGTTTAACCTGTTCCAACACTTCAGGAATTGACAGGCTGTCCATAATTTCATCTCACATCAAGCGCGTAGGTTAAGTTGCGGCCGAATCAAGTTTCGGTCTATGTTTGTGCCGAAAATCTGACGATCTCCACTTTTTTATTCGCACTTATCCGCAATGGAAAGGCGTCAGCGCTTCCGTGTGACGGCTTGCTCTTATGCGCCCACAAAACCATTTTCCTACACCTCCCATCCTAGCCTAGAAGTTCCTGTTTTGTTCAAAACGGGAGCCGCCCATGCCGTACGCCGCCGATCCGCATCAGCCTTCCTCCTTCGGGCGCGGGTGGATTCCCGCGAGCCGGGACATCGGGCTGCCTGATGATGCTCTGCCGGCGGTTGGCACGAGGGGGCAGGGGTGGCGCGTCCCCCTCCCGCAGGCGGGAGGGGTTAGGGGTGGGCATTCGCCGGTAGGCGAACATGAGGGCCGTGGGCATTCGCGGGTAGGCGAGGGGGCTTTCGCGTTTAGGGAAGAAGAAGGAAGGGCCCACCCCCGGCCCCTCCCGCTTGCGGGAGGGGAGGAAGAGGGCAGCGTCCTCCCGCGCGCGTCGGCAGAAGCCGCACTCCTCCACCCCAACCAGTTCACGCCCACGCGCATCGCGCTGTTTCTCGAACATCTCAGCCGCCACGGGCAGGTGCGCGCGGCGGCGCAGGTGGCGGGGGTGTCTTCGCAGACGGCCTATGTCCGCCGTCGCCGCGATCCGGCCTTTGCCGCGGCGTGGGACGCGGCGCTGCTCCATGCGCGCGAGGCGGCCGAGCAGGTGCTCGCCGCCCGCGCGCTCCACGGCACAACCGAGACGATCTGGTTCCGGGGCGAGGCGGTGGGCGAGCGGCGGCGCTTCGACGCGCGCCTGCTCCTTGCGCACCTCGCCCGGCTTGATGCCCGCGCAAGCCAGGCGCCCAGGGAAATCCACCACCTCGCCGAGGACTTCGACCGCATGCTGCTTGCTCTGGCCGAGGGCGCCGACGTCGCCGCCGCCACCGGCTTTGCCGACCCGGCGCAGGACCGCTTCTTGAAGGCGTGCGAGAAGCAGGCCGAATAGGACTTCAAGCGCGCCTTCCCCTATCCCGCCGACGACGAGCCCGACGAGGCCTGGGACGACTGGCAGGAAGCCCACGACGCCCACATGGAAAGCGCCCGCCAGCTCGCCCGCGAAAGCTGGTCCGCCGCCCAGAACCGCCGCGAAGCCACGCTCCACGCCCTGTTCGGGGAAGAGGAGGAAGAAGATCAGACCGAAATCAGGGAAGCCTGCTCCCCCGCGCAGGCGGGGGCCTCGGTGTCGTTACGGAACGAACGCGAGAAACCCGAAGCGGTCCGTAAACCGACCGAGGTCCCCGCCTGCGCGGGGACGCCGGAGGAGGAGCGCGGAGAGCAAAGCGCACCTGAACCGTGTAAACCGCGTAAACCCCTCGGGCTGCTGCGGTGCGGAACCTCGCCCTCGGCGCTGCTGTCGGCGGGCCTCAGTTGGCCCCCTCTAGCGCCTCGCCAGCCTCAAGCCACGCCAGCTCCGCTTCCTCCAGCGCCTGCGCAACCTTGCTTCGCCGCTGTGCTAGGTCACCCATGGTGAGCTTGGCGAATTCCGGCGCGGCGCTGCCCGGCTCGAACATCGCGCGGTCGATCTGCGCCAGCTCGGCCTGCAGTTTGGCCACGCGCTTTTCCGCTTCGGTCTGTGCTTTCTGCAGCGCCTTGTACGTCTCGCGCGCCGCGGCCCGCGCCTTGCGGTCCTGCTGCGCGCCGCCCTTGGCTGGCGTGTCGC
Organism: Novosphingobium sp. FW305-C-30-35; assembly: GCF_058783135.1. Taxonomy (NCBI): domain Bacteria; kingdom Pseudomonadati; phylum Pseudomonadota; class Alphaproteobacteria; order Sphingomonadales; family Sphingomonadaceae; genus Novosphingobium; species Novosphingobium sp. FW305-C-30-35. The sequence continues at coordinate 770,523 of NZ_JBYSYJ010000001.1, read as the reverse complement.
TGCTGCCGCTCTCGGTCTTGGGCTGGTTGCGGCCGAGGATGAAGTCGATGTAGTCCTCGATGCTGCCGTCGAACGGCTTGGCGGTGCCGCCGTCGACGAGGACCAGGCGGTCGGCCACCAGTTCGGCCATGTGCCGGTCGTGGCTGATCAGGATCACCGCGCCCTTGTAGGCATTCAATGCCTGCACCAGCGCCTCGCGCGCATCGATGTCGAGGTGGTTGGTCGGCTCGTCGAGCACCAGCATGTGCGGCGCGTCGCGGGTGACGAGGGCGAGGGCAAGGCGCGCGCGCTCACCGCCCGACAGCGTGCCGACCTGCGCGGTGGCGCGGTTGCCGGAGAAGCCGAAGCGCCCCAGCTGCGCGCGGACGGCGGCGGGGCTCTTGCCCTCCATCGCCCGCGTCATCAGTTCGAGCGGGGTGCCGCCATCGGCGATCTCCTCGACCTGGTACTGGGTGAAGTAGCCGACCTGCATCTTCCCCGTCGCCGTCATCGTCCCGTCCATCGGCGCGAGCTGCGCGGCGAGCAGACGGGCAAGCGTGGTCTTGCCGTTGCCGTTGCGGCCGAGCAGCGCGATGCGGTCATCCGGGTCGATGCGCAGGTTCAGCCGCTGCAGCACCGGCTTGCCGGGCGCGTAGCCCACGCTGGCAAGATCGAGCGTGATCAGCGGCGGGCGCAGTTCCTCGGGGTCGGGGAAGTCGAAGCTGAGCGAGGGATCTTCGACCACTGCCGCGATCGGCTGCATCTTGGCCAGCATCTTGGCGCGCGATTGCGCCTGCTTGGCGGTCGAGGCGCGGGCGGAGTTGCGGGCGATGTAGTCGCGGAGCCGATCCGCCTGCGCTTCCTGCGCGGCGCGCGCGGCGGCCTGCTGGGCAAGCCGTTCGTTGCGCTGGCGCTCGAAGCTGTCGTACCCGCCGGGATAGAGCGTGAGCTTGCCGGCGTGGAGGTGGACGATGTGGTCGGCCACGTTGTTGAGCAGATCACGCTCGTGGCTGATCAGCAGCAGCGTGCCGGGATAGGCCTTGAGGAAGTTCTCCAGCCACAGCGTCGCTTCAAGGTCGAGGTGGTTCGAGGGCTCGTCGAGCAGCAGCACGTCGGGCGCGGAGAAGAGCAGCGAGGCGAGCGCGACGCGCATCCGCCAGCCGCCGGAGAAGCTGTCGAGCGGGCTGCCTTGCATCGCCTCGTCGAAGCCGAGACCGATCAGGATGCGCGCGGCGCGGGCGTCGGCGCTGTAGGCATCGATGGCGAGCAGGCGATCGTGGACATCGCCGAGGCGATCGGGATCGCTGCAGGTCTCGGCCTCGGCGAGCAGCTGGGTGCGCTCGACATCGGCGGCGAGCACGGTTTCGAACGGCGTGGCGCTGCCTGCGGGGGCTTCCTGTGCGAGGTAGCCAAGGCGAGTGCGGCGAGGCATTTCGATCGCGCCTTCGTCAGGCTCGATCTCGCCGATGATTGCCTTGACCAGCGTGGACTTGCCCGCCCCGTTGCGCCCGACCAGACCGACGCGCGCGCGCGGCGGCACGGCGACTGAGGCGCGGGAAATGATGTCGCGTCCGCCGAGGCGCACGGTGATGCCGTTGATGGTAAGCATGGGGAGAGACAGGCGTCCGGTTGGAAAAGTCAGGGAAAATCGGGCGCGCGAGTCCCTGTCACACTCCCCCGGTGTAGGCAAGCGGAGTTGAAACCCATCAGGCTGTCGTCAGCCGATCAGCGTCGTACCGTGTAGGCATAGGGTATGTAGAGGTAAACCTCCGTATTGCTGACCTGCGCCCAGGCGATGGCGCGATCGAGCCCGGTCACTTCGACGCCGTAACCCGGGCCGTAAGGGCTGGCTGCCTGAAGCGCGCTTCTGGCGATGCGGGCATTGATTTCCTCGCGGTACTGCTCGGGGTTGACGATGGTCAGCGCCATCGTGCCGAGCTGGCGAATTTCGGAGCGGCCCGTGGCGGGGACGGACTGGACGAAGGCCGAAACCTTGCGCTGCGCCTCGTCGATCGTGCCGGTGAGCTTGGCCTTGATCATCAGCCGTGCGGTGGCGGTACTTCCGTCGTCCTCGAAACCGGGCTGGACCTTGCCGTTACCTTCGTCCTCATCGTCGTCTTGACTGTCGTCATCATCCTCGTCATCCGAGGTGGTGGAGGGGCTGGCGAGAGCGGGGAACAGGGCGCGCCAGTTCTCGCGCGTGACTTCCTTAACCTCGAGTTCGCCGGTGACGAGGCTGAGGCCTTCGCGGCTGGCGCGGTCGAGCGCGGCGAGCAGCATGGCCTGCACTTCGCTGCGGCGCATGTCCTCGCTGCGGGAGTCCGAGCCGATCTCGATCCGGCGCACGACGCCGTCGGCGGCGCGGCGCAGGCCGATGGCAGGGCGGCGATCGAGATAGGGCAGGCTGGTCATGACCGAGGGAAGCCGCTCGCTGCGCCGAGTGGCGGTAACGATGACTTCGCCCATGCCCTCATCCTCTTGTGCCGACACCTGCAGGGGCGCAGCGAGCATCGCGAGCGCGACAAGGCGTGACAACGTGCGCTCGATCATGGTGCGGTCCTCCCGTCGGACTGCCTTGGCGTTATTGCGTAGCGGTATGGAATATACAGGAAGACATCGCTGGGGCTTGCCTGGGTCCAGATCACCTGCCCATCCACGCCTGCTACGCTGAACGTGAAGTCCGACCCGAAGATCCCGGCGGTGGTGCGCGCATCCTGGGCGACGAGGGCAAGGATCCTTTCGCGGTACTGGTCGGGATTGTCGACGCTGAGCGAAGTTACCGAAGTCGTCTCGATCGTCGCGCGGCCATTGCCTTTGAGCGAGGCGATGAACACCTTCAGCTTGTCCTGCGTGGCGCGGGACGAACCCTCGAACTTGCCCCTGACCATCAGTTCGACCCTGCTGGTATCCACCCGGCCGGCGGGCAATTGCGGAAGGCTGCGGTAGTTCGCCTTGGTCACGGGTTCGAGCTGCACGGTCCCGGTCACAAGCTGGAAGCCCGACGCGACGGCGCGATCAATGGCGGCGAGCAGAGCTGCGTCGATCTCGCTGCGGCGGGTAGCGGCGTCGCGGGTATCGGAGACAATTGTGAGGTTCATGACCATGCCATCTGCCTGGCGCCGCAAACCGACGACCGGGCGGTCCTTCTGCCAGAAGCGGGCATCGTTGCGGCTGGCGCTGACCAGCACCTCGCCGAGGCCCGCCGACTGCGCAATTGCCGAACTCGCGCCAAGCCCCACGAGCAACGGGACAATCCCCAAAAAGCATTCGCATCAGTGCTGCCCCCTTCAAACAGTTGCCGGGATGGATGCTACGGTGGAGGCCGCGGGCAGCCAAGGCAAATCATCCGCGCGCCTGTGCTGGCAGGGGGTGCAGCCGGCTCACGTGAGGATTCCGTGACAACACCGAGGCCCCGCCTGCGCGGGGGGGGCAGGGTCATTTGTCCGACTCTATCGCTGGGAGGGTGATGGTGGGCCCGGCAGGACTTGAACCCGCGACCTAGCCGTTATGAGCGGCCAGCTCTAACCAACTGAGCTACAGGCCCATCGCTGATCCCGCTAGCGGCGCAGTCGCGGCTTGGCAAGATCACTCGTCAGACTTGCGCGGCGGCGATGATCTCGCTGACGCAGGTCGGACGGACGCGGTGGCGGGCGAGATGGGCGAAGACGCCGCGCCACCAGTCATAGAACTGGTCGAGGTCATCCTCGCTGCGGACGTAGGGCGTGTAGCCCGGCCGAAGCGAGGGGCTGTGGAAGGAGAAAACGAGCAGGGGCAGGCGGCTTTCCAACGCCATGTCGATGCCAGTCAGCGCTTCGAGCAGCGTGACACCTTCGGGAGTCAACGGGATCCGATCGAGCAGGCCGAGCCGGGCGAGCGCGCCGCGAAGGCGTGGCACGCGCCACAGGGCGGGGTAGACTGCCGGTCCGTGGCGGCGCAGGTGCCCGGCGAAAACCGTGGTGAGCGGCATTTCCATCAGTCCGTTGCGGCGGTCGATCCACCAGGGGCGCAAGGGGTGGTCGCGGAAGTTGGGGCCGCCGGTGGAGCTGTAATCGAAGCGCGAGCGGACCGAGGTGTCGATCGCGATGGCGCAATCTGACAAGATGGCTGCGGTATTCGGGCCGACACCGTACCGCCCTGCGCGGTAGATCAGCGGGCCGACCCCGAAGGCCTGCTCGATCGTGTCGCGCAGCTTGCGGAACTTGGCACGTTCCAGATCGGCCGGAAGGTTGCCGGCGAAGCTGTTGTGGACATTGACGAGTTCATCGTAGGGCGGGTTGACCCAGGGGTGCAACTGCACGCCGATTTCGGCGCGCCCGGCGAGGACGGCGGCTCCGAGGACTTCGGCAGCGCGCGGGTCGCTCGCCACCGGGTAATCGACAAGGTAGACCGGGACAACACCGAGGCCCTCGCAGAACTGCTGGAATTTGGCGAGGCGGGGGATGTGGTCGAGGCCGTGGCTGGTGCGATCCAGCGGCTTGGACCAGTCAAATTCCTCTTCGGTGTCGACCGTCAGGATGAACCGGGTGCCAAATTCGGGCGCGAACGTGACGAAGTCTTCCGGCGATGGCAGGCGAAGGATCTGAGGAGAGGCCGAGGCTGTCATGCGCGGGCCTGCATCGGCGCGGCATCGCTCGGCGGTTCGTCCGCCAGCGGAATAGTGGCAACGAACTGCGAATGCTCCCGCAGCAGGGATCCGCCGCCGGATTCAAACTCTGCGCGGGCAAGGCGCAAGGCAAAGCCGTTGCCAAGCATTGCCGAAGCCGCCAGCACGCCACTGCCCGTCGGCGCTTCGGGCGCAAAGAGGGCCGCATCGTCAAGCCGGTCGAGCGCGGCAGGCAGCGTGACTGACAATCTGGCGCAGCGTTCGCGCTGATCAAGCGCGATGGCGATGCGCTCGCCGGGCGCGACGCTGGTGGCGATGACCGAGAGCAGCCGCCACACGCTGCGTTCGATTTCATCGGCAGCGAATGCCACTGCAAGCGGGCCTTGTGACATGCTGACGGAAAGCCGGACGTTGCGGGCTGCAAGAACGGGGGAGATCTGTTCGACAAGCCCGGCGACCAGCGCAGCCGCATCGGCAAGGCCGGTGTCGATTGCAAGCGCGCGCGATTCCAGCTTCACCAGCCGCTCGATCTCTTCGAAGCCGGCGAGCATCTGTGCCGCATCTGCCGCAATGCTGGCAGCCATGGCGCGGTACTGGTGCGGCGTGGTGCCGAAGACCTGGGACTGGATCATCTCGGCAAAGCCCTGGATCGCGTTGATCGGCGTGCGCAGCTCGTGCAGCAGCTGCCGCAGACGGTCTGCCTCGGCCGAGACGGAGGGCGTTTCCGGAGCCAGTTCCGCAGCTGGCACTTGGACAAGGCGGCGCAGGCGCAAAAGGTAGCCGGCGAAGCGACCACCGTCGCGCGTGAAGATTGGCGTGCCATCGGCCTGCCAGTGGCCAGCCACGAGATCGGCGCCTTCGATCGACAGGAAGCCGGCCTCGATCGGCTGGCGCTGTCGGAATGCGCGAGCGGTGGTTTCATCGCACCGCATCGGCGAGGCGGCGTCTGCACAGAACATCTGGCTGCCGAGCAGGACCCCCGGCGGGTCGATGCCTGCGTGAACGACAAGCCCGAGCGCATCAGTGCGCAGGTCAATCGTCGCGACCGGCTTGCGCGGCGCTGCGTTCTCCTCGCCGAAGGGCAGGAGCGGGGCAAGACCATCGCCGCGAGCGGCCTGAGGCGCAGTGGCCTCGCGTTCCTCGCGCTTGCGCCGGAAGGCCTCGATCCGGCGGACGATCGCGCCGATGCCGTCGTCTGCCAGGAGGGGGTCCGGGAGGGGTTCGGGCACAGGCTCGGGCTCAGGCAGGGGCTCGGGCAGGGGGGGCGCCTGTCTGTCAGCTCGGCCCTGTTCGATTGCGACCGCAGGTTCGGGCTGGGGCAGCAGGAAATCGTTGATGCCAAGGCGTGATAGCAGCTGGCGGACCGGCTCTCCCAGATCGGCGCGATGGCGCACGAAGCCGCGCGCCTGTACCGGGAGGCGCGGGATCACGGCGAGCCAGTCCTCGTCGGTCAGCCGGGCGGCCGATACTGCAGCCGCCGCGGTACGGGGACCGCCTTGGGCAAAATGGTAAACCAGCACGGCAGAGCGGTGCGGGGCCGAGCGAAGAACTGCGGCGCATTCCTCGTCGGTCAACATGGCGCAAAGCGAATCCATGCGCTGGAGCGCGCCAGCGTGCTGCCGATTCCACGCGGCGAGCGGGACGGGGCCGAGCAGGTCAACCAACTGGCGCAGCTGCGTTCTGGCTGCCGTCTTGCCGGCCGCGTGGGTGCGCAGCACGGTCTCAAGGCGGTCGTCAACGATCATCAGAGCTCCGCGTGTGGCCTTTCGTGCACCGTAGCGTGAAGCTCCGGACAGGTTGCTAATCCGCTGAACTAGCCCGGAGAAGGCTAACAAATCGTGCCGGTTGCGGGAAGGTGACTATCCACTGCGTTGCAATGTGGGACGGTTGCACTATGAAACAATAAAATTATCTTGGACGGCGGATTTTGTGCGGAAAGTTGCGACTCACGCTTCTTTCCGAATTCCCCGACCGGGGCTTTGCGAAACGGACGAACACGAAGAATGGCAACCCTTGATGGTATCGACCGGCGCCTGCTTGCCGAACTGCAGGCCGAGGGCCGCGTGACCAACGTGGAATTGGCGCAGCGCGTCGGACTTACCGCACCCCCATGCCTGCGCCGGGTGCGCGCTCTGGAAGATGCCGGAGTGATCCGCGGTTACCACGCTGATCTCGACGCCTCGAAGCTCGGCTTTGCGATCACCGTGTTCGCTCTTGTCAGCCTCAAGAGCCAGGCCGAGGAATCGCTGCGTCAGTTCGAGGACCATATGCGCACCCTGCCCGAGGTGCGTGAATGCCACATGCTCAACGGCGAGATCGACTTCATCCTCAAGATCGTCAGCCGCGATCTGCAGAGCTTCCAGGAATTCCTTACCAGCAAGCTGACGCCTGCGCCCAACGTGGCAAGCGTGAAGACCTCGCTGACGATCCGCACTGCCAAGCAGGTGCCGGGGGTGCCGCTGGAAGATCAGGTCGGCTAAGCCCCGACCATCCCCTCAAGGGCTTTCAATCGGCAGATCCGGCCGCTTTCTCGTGGTGGCGGATCACTTCCTGGATGATGAAGCGCAGGAACTTTTCGGAAAATTCCGGATCGAGCTTCGCGTCTTCGGCAAGCTTGCGCAGGCGCGCGATCTGGCGCTCCTCGCGGCCGGGGTCGGAGGCGGGAAGCTTGTTCGCGGCCTTGTAGGCGCCGACGGCCTGGGTGATGCGGAAGCGTTCGGCGAGGATGTGGATCATCGCCGCATCGATGTTGTCGATGGACTGGCGATAACCTGCCAGAACCGGATCTTCGCTCATTCCCTTACCCCGTCTTTTGGTCTGCGCGTTCGTGTCTGGGCCGCTACAGTGCAAGTTGCGTCTTGCCAAGCGCTGCCCTTGCCGCCAAGCGGTCAATCCGATGACTGCGACCATCCATACCCTGCCGCGCAAGGCCGAACCTTCGCTGGCGCCGATGATGGCCCTCGTTGCCGAGGGCATGAACAGTGTCAACGCCGTGATCCTCGATCGGATGCAATCGCGCATTCCGCTGATCCCGACGCTGGCCGGGCACCTGATCGCGGGGGGCGGCAAGCGCATGCGCCCCATGCTGACCCTGGCGAGCGCCTCGCTGCTGGGCTACGGCGGATCGCGCCATTACAAGCTGGCGGCGGCGGTGGAATTCATCCACACCGCAACGCTGCTGCATGACGACGTGGTCGATGGCTCGGACATGCGGCGCGGCAAGAAGACCGCCAACATTGTCTACGGCAACCCGGCGACGGTGCTGGTGGGCGACTTCCTGTTCAGTCGCAGCTTCGAACTCATGGTCGAGGACGGCAGCCTCAAGGTGCTGCGCATCCTCTCGAACGCCTCGGCGGTGATCTCGGAGGGCGAGGTCGACCAGCTGGTCGCGCAGCGTCAGATCGAGACGACCGAGGAAATGTACCTCGACATCATCGCGGCAAAGACGGCGGCACTGTTCTCTGCGGCATGCCGGATCGCGGCGGTGGTGGCCGAGCGTGACGAGGCAGACGAGCTGGCGCTCGATTCCTATGGTCGGAACCTCGGCATCGCGTTCCAGCTGGCTGACGATGCGATCGACTATGATTCCGAAGTTGCCGAAATGGGCAAGGACCAGGGCGACGACTTCCGCGAAGGCAAGATGACCCTGCCGGTCATCCTTGCCTATGCGCGGGGCGACGCCGAAGAGCGCAAGTTCTGGCAGGAGGCGATTGCGGGCGACCGGTCTTCGGACGAAGACCTTGCCCACGCGATCGAGCTGATCCGCCGACACGATGCGGTGAACGCCACGCGCGAACGGGCGCGGATGTATGCGCAGCGGGCAATCGACGCCATTGCCGGCTTCCCGGCCAGTGCTGCCAAGGTCGCCATGACCGAGGCCGCGCTGTTCGCCGTCGCGCGGAGATTCTGATCCAGTTTCATACGTATAGCGGGAGAGCCTGATGCAGCATCGTCGCCTCGGCCGGTCGGCCATTGTCGTTTCCGATATCTGCATGGGGACGATGACCTTCGGCAGCCAGGTGGATGAAGCCGAAGCGCTGCGGGTGCTGGATCGCTGCTATGACGCAGGGATCAATTTCTACGATACCGCCGAAGGCTATCCCGTGCCGCCGGACGTCAAGTGGGTGGGGCGGACGGAAGAGATCGTCGGCAAATGGCTCAAGACCAAGCCGCGCGATGCGATCGTGCTGGCGACGAAGGTTTCGGGGCCGAGCCATGTCTGGTTCCGCTCACCCTGTCGCAACGGCATGACCGCACTGGACCGGCGCAATATCGAGACGGCAATCGAGGCCAGCCTTAAGAGGCTCGGCACTGACTACATCGATCTTTACCAGACCCATTGGCCTGATCACGACACGCCTTATGACGAGACCATGGAAGTGCTGCACGAGCTGGTGCAGGCGGGCAAGGTGCGGATTACCGGCTGTTCGAACGAGACCAGCTGGGGCCTGATGAAGTCCCTTGCGACTGCCGAGCGTCTCGGCACGGTGCGCTACCAGACGATTCAGAACAACTTCAGCCTGAACAACCGTCGCTTCGAGGACGAACTGGCACAGGTCTGCCGACAGGAAGGCGTGAGCCTGATCCCTTACTCGCCAATTGCGGGCGGCGTGCTATCGGGCAAGTACAACGGTGGAGCACGGCCTGAGGGCGCGCGGTTCTCGCGCTACCTGGCAATGGAAGGGCGGCAGGCGCAGATGGGCAAGCGCTTCGTCAACGATCGCAGCATTGCCGCGACCGAGCGGTTCATGGCCATTGCGGCGGAGGCCGGGCTCGATCCCGTAACGATGGCGGTGGCATGGTCCAAGCAACACGACTTCGTGGCTTCGACCATCGTCGGCGTCGGTGCCGAAGGTCAGCTCGACCCGATTCTTGCCGCGGCCGACCTCGTGCTGAGCGACGACGTGATGAAGGCGGTCAACAAGGTGAGCCGCGAGATCCCCTATCCGATGGGCTGACCTTACTTGCGCCTGCCGAAGCGGCGCCAGAGCCAGTAGCAGCTGCCGCCGCAGACCGCTCCGATGCTAAGCATGATGGCGCCGATCATCACACCGCTGAACAGCAGGCCGGTGGTCAGCGCCACGACGAATTCCAGCGTGCTCTTCATCTCTCCCGCCTAGCATGCTTGTGCAGTCTGGACCATGAACGTTCTGTAAGGGTCTGCGTTTCCCGGAACATTGCCTTGGGCGGGCAAAGGCCGTTAAGGCGCATGGCGTGAGCGACCTGCCGATCCATGCCGTCCTGCCCGACCTGCTTGCAGCCTTGCGCGAGGGGCCAAGCGCCGTCCTGATCGCGCCGCCGGGTGCGGGCAAGACGACAGCGGTCGCGCCGGCGCTGCTGGGCGAGAAGTGGTGCGGCGGGCAGGTCATCGTGCTGTCGCCGCGGCGTGTTGCGGCGCGTGCCGCAGCCGAACGAATGGCCGAGCTGCTGGGCGAGGAAGCGGGGCAGACCATTGGCTATGTCACGCGCCTCGATGCCAGGCGCTCATCCCGAACGCGGGTGATCGTGATGACCGAGGCGATCTTTGTCTCGACCATCCTGAACGATCCCGAATTGCAGGGCATTTCCGCCGTACTTTTCGACGAGGCGCATGAGCGGCATCTCGACAGTGACCTCGGGCTGGCGCTGGCGGTTGAAGCGCAAGGCGTGCTGCGGGAGGATCTGCGCATCGTGGTGATGTCGGCCACGATTGACGGTTCGCGCTTTGCCGCGCTGCTCGGTGACGCACCGGTTGTAGAGAGCGAGGGCAAGGCGCACCCGCTGACGGTCAAGTGGCTGGGCGCGCGACCGGACCTGAAGATCGAGGCTGCGATGGCTTCGGCAATCCAGACGGCGTGGCGCGATGAGTGCGGCGACATTCTCGCTTTTCTGCCGGGCGTGGCGCAGATCGAGCGGACGGCGGATCTTCTGGCCGAGCGCTTGCCGCAGGCGCTGGTGCTGCCGCTGCATGGACAGGTTGAGCCGGCAGGGCAGCGTGCGGCCATCCGGCGCGATCCGCAAGGGCGCCGGCGCGTGGTTCTGGCGACCAGCATTGCCGAGACTTCGCTGACGCTGGATGGCGTTTCGGTGGTGGTCGATGCAGGCCTTTCGCGGCGGGCGGAGTTCGACAAGGCGGCCGGGGTCACGCGGCTGGTGACGACGCGGGCGAGCCAGGCTTCGGCAGCCCAGCGTGCAGGGCGCGCGGCGCGACAGGGACCGGGCGTCACCTATCGCCTGTGGGAAGAGGCGGCGCACGCGGGGCGGCCCGCTTTCGATCCACCAGAGGTGGTTACGAGTGATCTTGCCCCGCTGGCGTTGACGCTAGCGCAGTGGGGGGCGGGTGACCCGGCGGGGATGGCGTGGCTCGATGCGCCACCGACGGCAGCGATGGCGGCGGCACGGGGGGCCTTGCAGGCCTTAGGCGCACTCGCCCTTCGACAGGCTCAGGGTGAGCGGGAGCAGTATGAGATCACAGCGCACGGCCGGGCGATGGCGCGCCTGCCGATGGAGCCGGCGCTGGCACACATGCTGTTGTTTGCAGCCGAGCGCGGGCAGGCGGACGAAGCGGCGCAACTGGCCTTGCTGCTGCAGGAGCGTGGCCTTGGCGGTCGCGGTGAGGATCTGGCGCGGCGGCTTGATCGCTGGGCGGGTGAGCGCGGGAGCAGGGCCGAAGGATCGCGCAAGCTGGCGGCGCGGTGGGCGCAGATGGCAGGCAGGCTGGGTGCGCGCGGGAAGGCTGGCGAGGTGCCGCTGGGCGTGTTGCTTGCGGAGGCGTTTCCCGACCGGATCGCGCGGGCGCGGGGGGCTTCGGGCGAGGACTGGCTGGCTTCGGGTGGCCGCGGCTATCGGCTTGATCCGGCATCGCCGCTGGCAACGGCGAAGTGGCTGGTGATCGGAGACGCGCAAGGCGAGGCCAAGGGCGCGCGGATCACGGCGGCGGTGGCGCTGGAGGAGGAAGACGTTGTCCGACACCTCGCGCATCGGATCGAGGAGCGGCATTCCCTCACCTGGAACGCGATCGAGAGTCGCGTCGAAGCGCGGCTGGAGCGCAAGCTGGGGGCCATCGTGCTGGCGCGGGTGCCCGACCCGAAGCCGGACGCCGAGGCTGTTGTGGCGAAGCTGATCGAGGTGGTGCGCGATGGCGGGTTGGCGCTGCTCCCGCTGGGCGAGGCCGCCAAGGCTCTGATCGTGCGGGCGGGGTATGCGGGGCTTGAGGCGCTGTCCGAAGAGGCTCTGCTTGGCGCGCTTGAGGACTGGCTCGGGCCATTGCTGGCGGGGCGGCGCGATCTGCAGATCGGCGCGGGCAGGCTGCACGAGGCGCTACTGAACCGGCTCGACTGGAACGAGCGGCAGGCGCTCGACAAGCTGGCCCCAGCGGAGTTCCGCTCGCCCGCCGGGACCAGCCACGCGATCGACTATGGCCACGAGGGCGGGCCGTGCGTGGAACTGCGGGTGCAGGCACTGTTCGGGCTGGAGCGGCATCCGTGCGTGGGCCATCCGCCCAAGCCGCTGCTGCTGAGCCTCACCAGCCCCGGTGGCAAGCCGATCCAGACGACGGGAGATCTGCCCGGCTTCTGGCGCGGATCGTGGCGCGATGTGGTGAAGGACATGAAGGGGCGCTACCCCAAGCACCGGTGGCCAGACGAGCCCTGGGCCGAAGACCCCAGCCTCAAGACCAAGAACGCCTTTAACGCGCAAAAGCGGACTTGATTTGCGACCTGATTCGTGTGCAAGCGCGAAGCCATGTCAGCACGCATCTATCAGCGCCCGAAGAATGCCATGCAGTCCGGCAAGGCCCGGACCAGCGACTGGCTGCTCGAGTTCGAACCTGCCGAAGCACGCCGCCCCGACCCGCTGATGGGCTGGGCTGGTTCGGGCGACACGCAGAGCCAAGTGACGCTTGCGTTCAATTCGCAGGAAGATGCGCAGGCCTATGCCGATCGCTATGGCATCGATGTGCGCGTGATCCCGACGCCGCCGCGCAAGCTGAAGCTGCAGAGCTACGCGGATAATTTTAAGTAAGCAGAGTTCGGCGAGGGCTGGACAAGCCTCCGCTTCCTCTCCATATGCCGCGCCGGGAGTCGGTCGGACGCTTGCGTCCGCCAACCTGGTCAGGTCCGGAAGGAAGCAGCCACAACGGGTTGCGGCGGGTCGGCCGGCTCCTTTTTACCCCTCCGTTGCTGTTTTCATGCGCGAGCGGGCCTCGTTGCGCTTTCCGGTGGCGGGGATGAGTCCGGCGACCTTGCCGAGGCCGAAGGGTGGCATGTTGCCATAGATCGTTTCATAGGCCCCGGCCGAGACGGCATAGGTCTCGTGAAAGATGCCGACGGTGCCGTCGCTGCCCACGGCCTTGTTGAACGCGGTCCAAGCTGGCCAGTGTTTCTGGTCCCGATCGCGGGCATAGGCTTCGAGACTGTCGAAATCGCGCCAGTATTGCAGGAGCACGATGGTGCGCAGATCGCGCAGCATCGTTTCCGTTCCGAGAAAACCGCTTTGCGGGTTTCGCGCAAGTTCGGCGAGCATCGGCCCCATGGCGCGAGCGACTGGGAGCCACTTTCCCACCTTGTGGAAGTGATTGATGCGCATGCCGATGACGAAGACCACCAACGAACGATCGAAATCGGCGGTGAGGCGACCGGGAAGAACCTTGCTCATGAAGTTAAGGTTGCATTTTGCAACCTATGAGTCAATCCACCGATTCTCCCCCTCGGGGCATTCGACAATCGGGCCGGGAGTGCTTACCTAAGGCGGCAATGGCCGATTCCACCGACATGTTTGGCGATCCTCCGCAAGAGGAGGAGAACAAGCCCTCTGCTGCCGAGCTCGAGGCGGCGGGGCAAAGTTCGATGTTCGGTGATCCGGCGCCGGTCGCAGCGCCTGTAGCGCCTGCTCCGGCTCCTGCAGAAGTGGTGCGGGAGACGGCGCCACCGCCACCGGTCGCGCCCGCAGCGGCATCTGCTGCGCAACCCTATCGCGTGCTGGCGCGCAAGTACCGGTCGCAGACCTTTGCCGAACTGATCGGGCAGGACGCGATGGTGCAGACGCTGGCCAACGCGATCAAGCGTGACCGGCTGGCCCATGCCTTCCTGATGACCGGCGTACGCGGTGTTGGCAAGACTTCCACCGCGCGCCTGATCGCCAAGGCGCTCAACTGCATTGGCCCGGACGGGCAGGGCGGGCCTACGATCGATCCGTGCGGGTCTTGCGAGCCATGCCGGGCGATTGCCGAAGGCCGGCACATCGACGTGATCGAGATGGACGCGGCGTCGAACACTGGCGTCGACGACGTGCGCGAGATCATCGAAGCGGTGCGCTATGCGGCTGTTTCGGCGCGCTACAAGATCTACATTGTCGACGAAGTCCACATGCTGTCGCGCAATGCTTTCAACGCCTTGCTCAAGACGCTTGAGGAACCGCCGGCGCATGTGAAGTTCCTCTTTGCGACGACCGAAGTGGACAAGCTGCCGGTCACGGTCTTGTCGCGCTGCCAGCGGTTCGATCTCAAGCGCATTCCGGCGCCGCTGCTCGCCAGTCATTTCGGCATGATCTGCGGCAAGGAAGGTGTCGAGGCCGAGGACGAGGCGCTGGCGATGGTCGCCGCTGCCGCCGAAGGTTCGGTGCGAGACGGGTTGTCGATCCTCGACCAGGCGATCAGCCATGCCGATCTGGTCGGCAGCGAGGATGGCAAGACCCGGGTGACGGCCGAGCAGGTCCGGCAGATGCTGGGCCTTGCCGACAAGACCATGCAGCGCCGGCTGCTCGACGCCGTGCTTTCGGGCAAGGGCGGGACGGTGCTGGAGGAAGTGGCGCAGCAGTATGCGCTGGGGATCGAGCCGATCGCGATGATGCGGGCGCAGATGGATGTGGTCCATCGGGTGACGGTTACGCAGATCGGCGGCGTGGGGCCGGACATCCGCTCGACCGAGGAGCGGGAGGCTCTCGAGGGCTGGGCCAAGGCGCTTTCGGCGGGGCAGTTGCACCGGTTGTGGCAGCTGCTGCTCAAGGGTTACGAGGAAGTGAAGGTGGCGCCTGATCCGCTGGTGGCGGCGCAGATGGCGCTGTTGCGGGTGATGCACGCGGCGGACCTGCCCGATCCCGGCGGGCTGGTGAAGAAGCTGGAAGAGATTGCTTCCCGGCCCGTGGTCATGGCGCAGACCGCCGAACCGGGCGCTGTCGCGGCTCCCGTGGCGCAAGCGACCGCGGCGCCCGCGATGGACTGGGAAGCGCTGGTCGAGCAAGTCGAGCATGTCTCGCCATTGGTCGGATCGACGATGCGGCTGGGCGTGCGGGTGGTTGAACTCAAGGCCGGTTTGCTGCGCTATCAACTGGCGCCGGGATTGCCGAACGATCCGGCGGCGGATATCCGCCGCGCGTTGAACCACGTGACCGGCGAGGCATGGATCGTCGAGCGCGGGGAGGGCGATGCCCTGCCCAGCCTCGAGGAAGCCAAGGCCGAGAAGGTGGCGGCGGCGGACGCGGCGATGAAGGAAGATCCCTTGGTCAAGGCGGCGCTCGAAGCCTTTCCGGGCGCGGTGATCATTGATGAGGAAAGCTCGCGAGAGCACGAAAAGAGACCCTGGAGCAAACGCGCATGAAGTCGATGGAAGAGATGATCCAGGCCGCCCAGAAAGCGGCGCAGACCATCCAGAAGCAGATGGAGGACGCGCAGGCGACCTTGGACAACATCGAGGTCGAGGGCGCGGCAGGCGGCGGGCTGGTGAAGATCAAGGCCTCGGCCAAGGGCCGCGTGATCGGCGTCAACATCGACGAGAGCTTGTTGGCTCCGTCCGAGAAGGGCATCCTCGAAGATCTGGTTGCGGCAGCTTTCAACGACGCGCGTGGCAAGGCCGATGCCGCGGCTGCGGAAGAAATGCAGAAGGTGCAGATGGCGGCCGGCATTCCGCCGGGGTTCAAGCTGCCGTTCTGACCGGTGGCTTGACCGGTCAGGCCGGTGTGGGCTGGCGATGAATTGATGGTGTAGGACTTGCGGCGTGGCTGGGGGCGGGCCAAGGCTGTGCGGTAAACTGATGGACCGGACAGGAATTCCTGCTTGAGTGTGACCTTGCTTGCCAGCGCTGCCCTGCTTGCCGTTCCCGTTGCGGACGGACCATTTGTGCCGGAGGTTGCGCTGGTGCAGGACTCGCAAGCCTCCGCTGCCGGTGCAGCAACGCCGCTTCCTGCCGAAACCCCGTCTGAGCCACAGCCTACAGCACCTATCGCCTTGCCGCAGGCACCCGCGCCATCACTTGACCAGATTGAGCAGGACGAGCAGGCGATCGTCGTATCGGGCGAGAAGACCCCGCGGCAGGACCCGATGCAGGCGGTCAATCAGGCGAGCTACGATGCAGTGCAGGCAGTCGACGATGCGGTCATCGCGCCCGTTGCCAACGTCTATGAAAAGGGCGTGCCGCGCCCGATCCGCATGGGTCTCAGGAACTTCCTGCGCAACCTGACCGAGCCGATTGTTGCGCTGAACTATCTGCTGCAACTGAAGCCGGGCAAGGCGGCCGAGACGGTCGGGCGGTTCGCGATCAATTCGACGATCGGCGTCGGCGGTGTGATCGACGTCGCCAAAAACAAGCCCTTCAACCTGCCGTATCGGCGCAATGGCTTTGCCTATACCTTTGGATACTACGGAATCGGGCCGGGACCCTACATGTTCCTGCCACTGGTTGGCCCGACGACGCTGCGCGACGTGATCGGGCTTGGGCTCGACCGTTTCCTGATGCCGTTTGCCGTTGGCGGACCGCTGCGCAATCCGGGCTATGTCTATGGCAGCTTCGTCATCCGCTCTCTCGACGAGCGTGTGGCGAATGACGAACTGTTCAAGCGCATCCGTGAGGAATCGAACCCTTACGCTTCCTATCGCGAGCTTTATCTCAAGACCCGGCAAGCAGAGATCGACGCGCTGAAGGGCAAGGCGGATTTCCAGAAGGAAGGGTCGATCACCCTGCCAGCGATCACGCCGACACCGCCGCCTGCGATGCCTTCTGCGGCCAGCGAGCCCGTTCCTGCTACGCCGCCAGCGCCGATATTTGTCTCGGAGCCGGTGGTGCAGCCGCTGCCTTCCGCACGTTGAGATTGCGCCCCCGCGCAGGCGGGGGCCTCGGCCGGTTTATGCTGGTGGTCCGTAACAACACCGAGGTCCCCTCCTGCGTGGGGACTCAGCTTTCCAGCAGCAGCGAATAATCGCGCAGGACTTCCCAGGCCTTGCCCGGCGAGATCATCAACTGGTCGGCGCTCTCCAGACCTGCGAGGCGGCGAATCATCTGGGCGACGGTGGCGGCGTTGCCGCTGCTCATGCCGTAAGTGGAGATGAGCACTTCGGGATTATGCGAAAGCGTGTTCTCGAAAAGCAAGTCGACATTCTGGGGCTGGAAGCCGAAGCCGAGGAACACGAGGCGTTTTGCGCTGGCGACCGACAGGCGGATGTCGCGCAATGCATTGCGATCGGCGCTGCGTTCGTTGAGCGACTTCAACTGGGCAGCGATCGCATGGATGTTCCATGGCTGCTCGACACCCCATTCGGCCTGGGGTGCCTCACCCTTCTGCCGTGGCAGACGGCCAACGGAGCCGTGCGGGTGCACGATGTCGAGCTTCTCTGCAACGACTTGCTGCGCTTCCTTCAGCTCGATCCCATAGGCCATGACCAGCGCGTAAGGCAGGAAGTGCTCGACTGACCGATCGTAGTTGAAGTTTATGATGGTCAGCTGTTCGAGCGTCTGTCCGATCTTGCTCCGGGGAACGCCAGAGGTGATCAGCTGGCCGAGCTGATAGATCCAGTATTCGGCAATCTTCCCTTGAAGCGGCAGCTCACCTTCCACGCGCGGGATATCCTTCAGGTTGCTGCGCGATTCAGCCTGGCCGATGAAGAATGTGATCGCCAGCTTGCCGCAGGCGACAACGAGCGGGTCATGATCGTACTGTTCAAGCACGGTATCGATCGAGCGACCGAGGCGGCAGGCGTTGCGCAGGCGCTCGGCGGCAGCGGCAACATCCTCGACCTTCTTGTTCAGCTTTTCAGCAAGCTTGTAGATATTGCGCAGAAGCAACTGGCCGTCGCGTGTCGAGGTCTCCGAGTTGGTGCGCTTGAAATCATAGCCCTGGATGATGCGAGCCAGCAGTTCCGCGTTGGTCGGAAACTGCAATTCTGCACTCGCCCCTGCGCCGACGATCAGCGTTGTTCGTGTACGCAGCATGCGATGTGGCAGCCTCCCAGTCCTTCACGTCCAATGCGTATTTATACCTAACATTCGGTTTACGGCTCTCGCCGACAAGAGGGTCAAACTGGCCAGGAGATGTCGTGATCCACAGCCGATATGGCAAAAGCCATTGCGACAGGCGCGCGGTCTCCCCATATCCCGGGAAAGCGCCGGGCGGCGTGCCCGGCAGGACGGAAACGAAGTGCCCATGAATCTCTATCCCCTGCTTCCCCTTCGCGACATCGTCGTGTTTCCCGGCATGGTCGTGCCCCTCTTTGTCGGGCGCGAGAAATCGGTAGCGGCGCTGGAAGCGGCCATGGCCGGCAACAAGGATATCTTCCTGCTCGCCCAGCTCGATCCGGGCTGCGACGATCCGGATCGCGACGATCTTTATGATACCGGCGTGATTGCCAGCGTCCTGCAACTGCTGAAGTTGCCGGATGGCACGGTCCGCGTGCTCGTCGAAGGACGGGACCGCGCGGTGCTTGAGGGCCTGCGCGAGGAAACGACGACGCATGGCGCGATGCTCGTTGCGCAGGTCGAGCCGCAGGAAGCCGTGGTGGCCGAGAGCACCGAGATTTCTGCGATGATGCGGTCGGTCGTCGATCAGTTCGCCGAGTATGCGAAGCTTTCGAAGAAGCTGCCGCAGGACGCCGGCGGCCAGCTTGGCGATATCGAGGATGCTGGCAAGCTGGCGGATTCGGTTGCCGCGAACCTTGCTGCCAAGGTGGCTGACAAGCAGGCGGTGCTTTCCGAATCCGATCCGATGAAGCGGCTCGAGATGGTGCTTTCCTTCATGGAGGGCGAACTGGGCGTGCTGCAGGTGGAGCGCAAGATCCGTGGCCGCGTGAAGCGCCAGATGGAAAAGACGCAGCGCGAATACTACCTGAACGAGCAGTTGAAGGCGATCCAGTCGGAGCTGGGTGGCGGCGATGGCGAGGAAGCCAACGAGATCGCCGAGCTTCAGGAGAAGATCGACACTCTCAAGCTTTCCAAGGAAGCCAAGGCCAAGGCGACGGCTGAGCTGAAGAAGCTCAAGACCATGCAGCCGATGAGCGCCGAGGCGACTGTCATCCGCAATTACCTCGACGTGTTGCTGGGTCTGCCATGGGGCAAGCGCAGCAAGCTCAAGAAGGACATTCCCGCGGCGCAGGCGATCCTGGACGCCGATCACTACGCGCTGGACAAGGTCAAGGACCGCATCGTCGAATACCTTGCGGTGCAGGCGCGCACGAACAAGCTGAAGGGGCCGATCCTGTGCCTCGTCGGCCCTCCGGGCGTCGGCAAGACCTCGCTCGGCAAGTCGATCGCCAAGGCGACCGGCCGCCAGTTCGTGCGCCAGTCGCTTGGCGGCGTGCGCGACGAGGCCGAGATCCGCGGTCACCGCCGGACCTACATCGGCTCGCTGCCGGGCAAGATCGTGACCAACCTCAAGAAGGCAGGCACCGCGAACCCGCTGTTCCTCCTCGACGAGATCGACAAGCTCGGCCAGGACTTCCGCGGCGATCCGGCTTCAGCGCTGCTGGAAGTGCTGGATCCCGAACAGAATGCGAAGTTCCAGGACCATTACCTTGAGCTCGACTTCGATCTTTCGGACGTGATGTTCGTCTGCACGGCGAACAGCCTGAACCTGCCGCAGCCGCTGCTCGACCGCATGGAGATCATCCGTCTCGAGGGTTACACCGAGGACGAGAAGGTCGAGATCGCCGAGCGCCATCTGGTGCGCAAGCAGGTGGAGGCGCATGGTCTCAAGAAGGGCGAGTTCACGCTCGAGACCGAAGCACTGCGCGATCTGATCCGCTATTACACCCGCGAGGCCGGCGTGCGCACGCTGGAGCGCGAGGTAGCGCGTCTGGCGAGGAAGTCGCTGCGCCAGATCCTGGAAGGCAAGGCCAAGAGCGTGACGATCACGCCCGAGAACCTTTCCGACTTTGCCGGTGTTCGGAAGTTCCGCCACGGCGTCTCTGACGAGGAGAACCAGGTCGGCGCGGTTACCGGCCTTGCCTGGACCGAGGTTGGTGGCGAACTGCTGACGATCGAGAGCGTGACGGTGCCCGGCAAGGGCGCGGTCAAGACTACGGGCAAATTGGGCGAGGTGATGAGCGAGAGCGTCCAGATGGCGTTCAGCTTCGTCAAGGCGCGCAGTCCGGCCTACGGCATCCGGCCTTCGATCTTCAACCGCAAGGACCTGCACATCCACTTGCCCGAGGGTGCCGTGCCCAAGGATGGCCCGAGCGCTGGCATCGGCATGGTGACCGCCATGGTCTCGACGCTGACCGGCATTCCGGTGCGGGCGGACGTGGCGATGACGGGCGAAGTGACGCTGCGTGGCCGCGTGCTGGCCATTGGTGGCTTGAAGGAAAAGCTCCTCGCGGCACTGCGTGGCGGGATCAAGACGGTGCTGATCCCCGAGGAGAACCGCAAGGATCTTGCCGAGATCCCGGCCAACATCAAGGAAGGTCTGGAAATCGTTCCTGTGAGCCATGTCGACGAGGTGCTGGCACGTGCGCTGGCATCTGTGCCGCAGGCGATCGAGTGGACTGAAGCGGACGATCTCGCCTCTCAGCCAACTGCACCGGCCGGAGCGGCAGGCGCTGCGCCGACTGCCCACTGACGGTTCTCAACTGCAAGTTCGGAAGGGGTGCGCGCACATTTGTTGCGCGCACCCCTTTCGTGTTCTGAAAAGTGCCTAAAAATAAGGTGATTCCGGGCTGGACTGAGCCGATTAGGCTTTGACAGGTGATTGTTTCTCGGCTTGTTTCCGTGCACCCGAAAGGCGACTCAATTCCATTCAACCCAAGACAAAAGACTTAGGGGGTTCCGCAATGAACAAGAACGATCTGATCGGCGCCGTCGCCGATGTCAGCGGCCTGTCGAAGGGCGATGCGACCAAGGCCGTTGAGGCCGTCTTCGAATCGATCTCCGGTGCGCTGGCCAAGGGCGACGAAGTGCGCTTGGTCGGTTTTGGCACCTTCTCGGTAGCCAAGCGCAAGGCGTCGACCGGTCGCAACCCGCGCACCGGAGAGCCGATGTCGATCAAGGCCTCGGCGCAACCCAAGTTCAAGGCCGGCAAGGGCCTCAAGGATGCGGTCAACTGATCGCAGCCTGACCGGGCCTACTGCCTGGTGAGTTTTGGAGCCGCGTCGGTCAGGCAGACCGGCGCGGCTTTTTTCATGGTGCGATGCGGATGAGCGCGGTGGGCGCTTCCTTGGTGCGCTCGTTTACCTTCCACTGCAGCGTCTTGCCGGAAGGGGAGGCGAAGGGCCCTTCGTCGGTATTGTTGGCGAGAATTTCGCCGTCTGTGCTGAGCATCAGCACGCCGTCGAGCACAGGCATGCCATCGCCGCCGGCCTTTCCGCTCTTTTCATCGGCAGCCATGGCAGCCATGCCCATGATCGGAGAGCTTGCCGCACCGGAGGCAAACGCCGGGGCATCGATGCGCACGCTGCCATCGGCGCGACGGATGATGGTGACGAAGGGCATGACCATCGGCAGCTTTTCGATCATCGGGAAGCTGAAATCGTGGGTCAGCTTGCCGGTGATCGCATATTCGACCTCGAACTTGCCGTCGCCCTTGTCGATGACCGACTTCCAGCCCTTCTGGCGGCGCAGGCGTTCGGCGAATTCCTGCGCTGCGCGCGGGTCTGAAGGATCGATGCCACCGAGCATGGCCTTGGCCATCTGCTCGTCGGATTTCTGCTTCTCAGCCGCGGCAGCCTTGCTGGCGGCGACATCCTCTTCCCAGGCTTTCTTCTGCTCCGCGATCTCGCCGTCCGTGCAGGCCCGTTCCTCGCCCTTCTCATCGTCGAAACAGCTCGAAGGTTCGAAAGGGGCGGTCTCGTTCTTGCGGTTGCGCTCTTCGGCAGCGAGCTTCGACAGGGCGAGGACATGAATTTCACCCTTGTAGGTGAAGCTGAAGCTGCCGTCCCTGCGCAGGTCGATGGCGGAAGTGAACTTGCCGGGGAGGAGCAGGCAGCCTGCCAGCAGGAGTGTGGCGAGCGTTGCCGCCGCCAAAGCCCAAGAACGCTGCATCTGCCCCTCCTGTCGCGCTTACCCCTCGCGCGTGGCCACCGCGTAGAGCGCGATCGCCGCCGCGTTCGATACGTTAAGGCTTTCAATCGCGGACGCAATCGGCAGGCGCGCGATCGAATCGCAGTGCTGGGCAACATTGTGGCGCAGCCCTTCGCCCTCGGCACCGAGGACCAGTGCAACCGGACCTGCGGGGATGGCGGAGGGGAATACTGCCTTGCCATCACCGTCGAGCCCGATGCGCCAGTAGCCTTCCTCGCTCATCCGCTCGAGCGCGCGCGACAGGTTCACCACTCGGACCCACGGCACGATTTCCAGCGCGCCTGAGGCAGATTTGGCGAGCGTGCCCGATTCGGGCGGGGCATGGCGGTCCTGCGTGACGAGCGCGGCGACATTGAACGCAGCGCAGGAGCGGAGAATCGCGCCGACGTTGTGCGGATCAGTTACCGAATCGAGCACGACAATCGTGCGGCCATCGGATTCGTCGAGAACATCGTCGAGAGCGACATCGTCGAGTGGGGCACAATCGAGCACGAGGCCCTGGTGGGGTGCATCCTTGGCAACAAGGCGCGCAAGGTCGGCGGCCTGAGCGTATTCCACCGGCAACGAGGCGGGCAGTTCGGCATCGTGATCGTCGAGCATGGCCTGGATTGCCTCGCGCGTGCCCCAAAGCTTCTTGGCGTCGCGGTTGGGATTGGTCAGCGCAGCCTCGATCGCGTGGCGGCCCCACAGGCGGATCGAGCCCGCGCTGCCCCTGCCCGAACCGCGTCCGCCCTTGTTGCGGCCGGCGCGGCCGCGCAGCGCACGGCCCTTCGGTTGATCGTCATTGCGGGGCATCAGGAGACCTTCTCTGCAAGCTTGTTGAAAAATTTCGTGTTGCGCATGCCAGCCTGCCCATTGACAGGCAAGTCCAGCTTCGCCAAAGGGGCCGCCACTCGGCCGGACGGTCTCTTCGGAGACTTCGAAAATCGGCTCTTCCTTCGGGAGGAACCGGCACCGGCAGCACTGGTGTGGACAGGTGGCCGAGTGGTTAAAGGCAGCAGACTGTAAATCTGCCCGCGCAAGCGTACGCTAGTTCGAATCTAGCCCTGTCCACCACCCCCTTATCCGCAAGCATCCACGAATGACCGTGGAAATCCCGGAAAACCTAGGGTATTCTGCACTTCACAGCCCGCATTTGTCCGCTGCTGTTTGCATGCAGCCGGAGGCTAGTGTGGGAGGGGTGTGGGAGTAGAATGGCTTACTCCCACACTTCGACCCCTCCCAAGGTGGGCTTGAAAGTGTGGGAGTAAGAAATGGGCAAGCTCACGGCGGTAGCGGTCAAGGCAGCGATGGCGAATCCTGGAACCTACCAGGATGGCGATGGATTAGTTTTGAGGGTGGATAAGCGCGGTGGAGCCTACTGGGTCCTACGGCTCCAGCGAGACGGCAAGCGGCAGGATATCGGCTTGGGTAGCGCAAAGCAGATGACACTTGCAGAAGCGCGGCAAAAAGCCACGGTCTTGCGTAAGGCGGTCAAGGTCGACCACCGCGATGTTCTCGCCGAGAAAAAAGACGATGCCGCCGCCAAGGTAACGTTCCGAGCTGCCGCGACGCAGTACCACAGCGAAAATGAGGCGGGCTGGAAAAGCGCAGTCTATGCGCGCCAGTGGCTCGCCAGTCTTGAAAACTACGCCTTCAAGAAACTGGGGGACATGCCGACAGGCAGCATCAGCAGTGCCGATATCATCGCCGTGCTGACGCCGATCTGGCAGGAAATCCCAGATACCGCCCGCCAAGTGCGTAACCGGATTTGCGCCGTGCTGGATTATTCCCATGCGAAGGGCTGGCGCTCCCGCGAGGCCCCATCGGGCAATGGCAGCCTGAAGGCGGGTCGTGGTCTGCCACGGCAAGTGAAGGCGCGTGAGAATCGCAAAGCCATGCCCTATGTCGCACTTCCCGGTTTCCTCACTGCCTTGCGGCGCAAACCATCCTTCGGGCGGCTTGCGCTGGAACTGCTCATCCTGACTGGAGTGCGCAGTCAGGAGGTCCGGCTGGCGACATGGTCCGAGTTTGACCTGGAGAGCCGTCTGTGGACGATCCCCGCCGAGCATATGAAGCGCAGCAAGGCACACATCGTGCCGCTATCTGACGAAGCTCTGGCGGTGCTGGGGAAAGCTGATGCCCTGCGGATGTCGGAAAGCGACGTCGTGTTCCCCGGGGTGGCTGGGAAGCCCATGTCTGACATGACGCTGCTAAAGGTGCTGCGCGACATGAGCGAACCGTACCACGTCCACGGCTTCCGCTCCTCGTTCACGGATTGGGCAGCAAATGAAGGCATCCCCGATGCCGTGGTAGAAGCGGCCCTAGCGCACAAGACGCCCGACGCGGTGCAGGCCGCCTATCGCCGCACAACCTATCTCGGGACCCCAGACCAGCCGGGCGCGCGCGTGAAGTTGATGGATGCCTGGGGGCGTTATTGTCTGGGGGTGACAACGGCCTCGGACAAGGCAGCTCCGCAGGCCTGAGGGTCGGAACAGCTTACCTAAGCTGTCGCGCGACAGCAGGGGAGAGGGCAAGCTCCCACATCGACTGTCGCTCTACAATTCGGAGCGACCGCTAAAAGCGCCAATGGCGAAGGACGTCGCGGACATAGCCGGGGGTTTCACCATTTCGCGGTATACCGCCCGCGCGTTCGACTGCGCCTGGACCGGCATTGTAGGCTGCGACAGCGAGGTGAACCACGCCGAACCTGTCGAGCATCTGCCTCAGATACCGCGCCGCGCCGAAGATATTGGCCATGGGGTCAAATCGATTGAAGACCCCGAGTTCCTTTGCCGTTGCAGGCATGAGCTGGCCAAGGCCCGCAGCGCCTGCCGGACTGACAGCAAGGGGGTTATAGCGGGATTCCGTCCAGACGAGCGCGTCGAGCAGGCCGGTGGGCAATGAATACTTCGCTTCCGCCGCATAGACGTGGGGCAGGTAGCTCGCCCGCCGAAACCCGGATGGGGCAGTTTTGGCCTTGGGCTCGTATCTGTACGGCAGGTTGACCCGTCCATTTTCTGCAACGCTCGAACTTGGTGCTGGGGCGGCTTGCGCGGATTGCCAGAACCCATGCTCGACCAACTGAAATCCGTTCGATGCTTCGGCAATCCGAATGCCGCCTGAAGGACCGGCATATTGCTCCGGTAAATCTGGCATTGGCAGTTCCTGGGCATTGGCAGGCATGGCTGATGCGATGGCAATGCCAAAGATCAAAAGGGCTTTCATTGTCATTTCTCGATCCTTCTATAGCCGAATCGAGTGAGAACATATAAAGAACAAGTGATGTAGGAAAATGCTTTGGCGCTGGTGCAGAGCGGAGGCTGCACGGGGAGGGCACCTCAACCGGAGTAGGTCGATGCCCCAGCTAGAGAAAAGTCTTCAACTCGAACGCCGTGCCCGCACGATCGTCGAACGCCTCGACGGAACATGGCGCCAGGGCAAGGGCATGTGCTGCTGTCCCGCCCACGACGACCGCACACCGTCGCTCAGCGTGACCTTGGGGCGAAAGGCCATCCTGTTCCATTGCTTCGCCGGATGTTCGAATGAGGACGTCATTGCAGCATTGGATCGCAAAGGAGTTCGCAGCCGCGAGCTCTTTGACGATTCTGGCACCGGGACCGCCGATCGGCAAAATCAGGGTGACTTCAGTCCCAATGCGCGACGCTTGTGGCAATCGGCTTCGGCGATCTCCGACAGTCCCGTCGAACGATATCTCTCTCAGCGCGGTCTCCAGCGCGCATCTGACCAGTTCCGTTACCTGGAACGTACGCCGCTCGGACCACGCGGGGCAGTTCAATTTATCCCTGCGATGTTGGCGGCAGTCACGACTGACATTGGCATTATCGCAGTACACAGGACATTTCTTGATGTGGCGAGCGGCAGGCTGGCCGGTTTCGAGCGCCCCAAGCGTGCGCTTGGCAGCCTTGGTTGTGGTGCCGTCAGACTTGCGCCGCCGGTGCAGGGGCGTCTGGGCCTCGCCGAAGGGATCGAGAGCGCCCTCTCTGCCATGCAGTTGTTCGGGGTCCCTTGCTGGGCAACACTTGGGAACGAGCGGTTCGGTGTCGTTTCGATCCCGGAGAGCGTGCGCGAACTCTTCCTGTTCATCGACAATGACGCCGGAGGCGCTCTCGCTGAGGAGCGAGCGTTGAAGGCCTACGCTGCGCCTGATCGCGTTATCCACTCACGCGCGCCAGCCTCACCCGGTTTTGACTGGAACGATGACTTGAAGTCGCGGCTCGCCCGACAACCCGATCCATCGGGCAGAGGGGAGGGAGCCTTTGGCTGATTGAGGCCTGCCCGCCGCAGGACCTCGTCAGGAGGTTCCCATGTCCAACTCTTCCCTCGCCTTTGCATTCGATGACCCATCACCGCCCGTCGTTGTGATGGCGGCCCTGACCATGGCTTCCGAGCTGGCGGCAGGCCGCGCGCTTTCACGCAGCGACGTCACGCGTATCATGACTGAGCACTTCGGGGGCAACGATGCTCTCGGGCGTTGGTCAGTTCGTGACGCTCATGCAGCGCTTGAGCTGGCACAGGTTCAATACCTGCGAGCAGCGGATCAGATCCTGCTCTCGGCGTCGATCGACGAGGCGGAACAATTCTTCTGCTCCCTCGATGCCCGACTGCCGACCCAGACCAATCGCAGCGACGAGCAGATCGAATGGCAGCAGTTTGCAACGCCGCCGCGCCTTGCCTGGCTTGCTGCGCGAGCCTGCGCGCTGGCCACTGACGAGCTCGTACTGGAACCCTCTGCCGGAACGGGCATGCTCGCGGTCTGGGCCGCCAAGGCCGGCTCGCGCCTTGCCCTCAACGAAATCTCGCCGCTCCGCCGCGACTGCCTGAATGCTGTGTTCCCGGCAGCGCGAGTGACCGGCCATGACGCCGAGCTGATCGACGAACTGCTCGATCAAGCCATCATCCCGAGCGTCGTCTTGATGAATCCTCCCTATTCGCACGGCATCGAGCGGGGGCACGATAGTCGCACTGGCTCGCGCCATCTGCGGTCGGCCTGGAACCGTCTGGCGTCCGGCGGGCGGCTTGTCGCGATCATGCCTGAATGGTTCGACTGCGCGAAGTTCCTGGCGGGGCTGAAGGGACCGATCTCGCTGCGGCTCAATGCCGCCGTCGAACGCGCGTTCGTCAGGCAGGGCACCGGTATCACCACGCAGCTGTTAGTCTTCGACAAGGTGGAAGGCTCCAATGAACCTGTCGCTATCCGCACAAACGACTTCCGCCAGCTGGTGGATCTTGTCGATGCTTTGCCGGATCGCGCCAGCTTGGATGCCGTTACCGAGCAATCGAGCCTTCCGGCTCGTGCGCCGTTTCGTCTGGTCGCCGCACCGCGCAGGCCGATGCCATCTCCAGGCAGGGTCACTCCTGCAGCCTCCACCATCGGCTCGCTCACATACCGGTCGCTCGAAACCCCTGCGCCGCTTGCCCCTCAGGTCGGCCACTATCTGCCTTATCGCCCGAGCAGGATCGTGATCGATGACGCGGCCGAGCATCCGACGCCGCTCGTCGAGTCTGTTGCCATGGGGTCGATCGCCGCACCGATGCCCGAAGCTGTGCCGCAGCTGCCCAACGGTCTGGTTGCCAAAGGGCTGCTGTCGGCTGCCCAGGCAGAGACTCTGATCTACGCGGCAAGCGCCCATGCGCGCGATCTTCCCGGCCGGTTCGAGCCCGAGGACAAGGGCTGTTCGCTCAAGGCATCTGCGGAAGGCCAAACGTACCGCCAAGGCTATTTCCTCGGGGATGGAACGGGCGCCGGCAAGGGCCGACAGGTTGCAAGCGTCATTCTTGATCGATGGGTGCGCGGGGAACGCCGCCATATCTGGATTTCGAAGAACGAGGCGCTGCTCGAAGATGCCCGGCGCGACTGGGCTGCGCTTGGCGGCCTGCCGATCGACATCCAGCCTCTGGCATCCTGGAAGCTCGGCACGTCCATCGCCATGCGCGAGGGCATTCTCTTCGTGACCTACCCGACCCTGCGTTCGGGCCGAAACGATGCAACCCGCCTCGACCAGATCCTGACTTGGGCTGGTGAGAATTTCGACGGCCTGATCGTGTTCGACGAGGCGCACGCCATGGCCAATGCCGCTGGCGGGGAAGGATCGCTGGGCAAGGTCAAGGGATCGGAGCAGGGTATCGCGGGCGTTCGCCTGCAGAACCTCCTGCCGCGGGCACGCGTGCTATATGCTTCGGCAACCGGCGCGTCCGACGTCAACAATCTGGCCTATGCCACGCGCCTCGGTCTTTGGGGGCCGGAGACTGCCTTCGCCAATCGCGAGGCTTTTGTCGCCGACATTCGTGACGGCGGTATCGCAGCGATGGAGCTGGTCGCCCGGGACCTTAAGTCGCTCGGCCTCTACACCGCGCGCGCATTGTCCTTCGCAGGCGTCGAATACGAGATCCTCGAGCATCGCTTGAGCGAGGATCAGATCGCGGTTTACGATGCCTATGCTGAAGCCTGGGCGATCTTATGCGCAGCTCGCCATAAGATCGTTTATCGCGAGGAAGCGGTAATGCGAAGGAACGCGGCGTAGGCGCGGGATTCCAGGGGTGCGGCACGAAGTTGCTGCGCATTATTTTGATTGCGAACCTCGGCGGTCTCTGGACCAGCTGAGGAGTCAATCATGCTGAAATTACACGACGAACTGATCGCCGAACTTTCGAATTTGCTCACGACGCAGAATTACAACCCGGTGGTCGTAGCGAACCATCGCCTCTACGCACGCGCGTTTCTCGATTATCTGGCCGAGTGCGATATCCAAGTCGCCACTGTGACGCCGGCGCAGGTTGCTCAATATTTTGCCTATGCAGCGCGGGACTTTGCGGCCGAGTATGGTCGGCTGCCCAGCGTGCGCTGGCATATGTTGCCGCGCACTGCGATCGCCAAGCTCCTTCGCCTTGCCCAAGGCAAATGGCCCCCTGAGGCGGAGCTGATCGGTCCGGATGCCGCAGTCCGACAGGCGATCTGCTGCGAGTACGAGGCATGGCTGCGCGAGGAGCGCGGCTTAGCAAATGCGACCATTGCGGCGCTTATGTGGGAGGCCCGAAACTTCCTGCGATGGCAGTTCGACCGCGGCGGTGCTGGCAGTCTCCAGACATTGAGCGTCGTGGATGTCGATCTCTACATGGACATGCGCGCGCCGGGCTTACGGCGAAAATCATTAGCCGATGTCGCTGAGCGTCTCCGCTCGGTGGTGCGCTATCTGCATCGAACGGGGCGCGTTCCGGCCGATCTCACGCCGCACATCATCGGCCCCATGCTCTATGCCTACGAAGATGTGCCCTCGACGCTGGACAACGAGCAAATCGTCGCAGTGCTGGCGACAACGAGGATGGACAAATCGCCGCGGGGACTACGCGATTATGCGATACTTCAGTTACTTGCCACATATGGGTTGCGCGAAGGTGAGATTTGCCGGCTTCGCCTCGAAGACGTGAACTGGCACGGGGAATTCCTGCGCATCCGCCATACCAAGACCAATGCGTACTCCTACCTGCCGCTATTGGTGCCTGTCGGTGAAGCCCTCCTTGGCTATCTCCGACTTGGGCGCCCGCAGGTCGAGGTCCGGGAAATCTTCATCCGAACCCTCGCGCCCTACATCGCAATGACAAACCTGTACGGTATGGTCCGCAGCCGGTTGGCGGCCGCAGGCGTCAAGCCGTCAGGAAAGCGGGGGCCGCATGTCTTCCGCCACGCGCGTGCGGTCGAAATGCTGCGGGCGTCTGTGCCGCAAAAACTGATCGGCGACCTGCTTGGGCATCGATCCACCGAATCCACCAATACCTACCTCAAGCTGGCGACAGATGATCTCCGAGCCGTGGCGCTCGATGTACCGGGAACGGAGGTGCTGTCATGAGCGCTTGGCACGATCCCGATCGCACCCTCGTCAATATCTTCCTGGAAAAATCGCAGTTCCGGTCGGGAAGCAGGCCAACGTATCGCTGGTTCCTTCGCAGCTTCGAGGATGCAGCCCGGTGTCATCCGGCGGTTGACCGGCAGATGCTCACCGCCTGGCTGAGAGACATGGAAAAGCGTTGGCGCTTGCGGACGCTGCTTAACCAGGTCTGCATCGTGGATCGCTTCCTCGACCACCTCGTGGAAATCGGGCGGATCGCCAACAACCCCATCGCGTTGTTGCGCAGTCAGTACAACGTCAAACAAAACAAGCCGATCTGGAGGGCGCTGGCTTCGCCCAATCCCGACGAGGCCTTGGCCGCGTTACGACGGCCGGTGCCCTTCGGCAGCGTACTGGGGGACTTCATGCGCGACCATGTCATGCTGATGCGCAGCAGGGGATATCAATATGAAGCACAAGCTCACTGGCTGCTGCGGTTCGATCGGTTCCTTCAGGTCCATCCGGAGCTAGCAAAGAAACCACTTGAGGCAATGCTTACGAGTTGGGCGGCTGCCAAGCCGACCCGCAACCACGCGGCGGAATGCCAGAAGCTAGCGCGCATCCTGACCAAAGCGCGGTTCCGCCTTGATCCGACCATCCCACCGAAGCCGTTCAACATCCGGCCTGAGACGGAAATCAGGCGTGACCATAGGCGTCCGCATATCTTCAGCCCCGCTGACGTTCGGCGTATGCTCGATACCGCCCGGACTTATCCGTCGCCGGACGCTCCGCTGCGGCCGTTGACCCTCTACACCATGATAATGCTGGCCTATTGCGCCGGGCTACGGCGAAGCGAACTGGCATGGCTCGATCTTGGTGACGTGGACCTGCAAGCGGGCACGATCACGATCCGGGAAACGAAGTTCTACAAGACCAGGATATTGCCGCTATCCAACAGCGTCCTGGTTGAGCTGCACGCCTACATCGATGCAAGGCGGCGTGTCAACCGGCGCGCAAATTTGACCCCCTATCGGCGTCCAAAATTGACCCCAGCTGATTGTTGTTTTGGCGGTTATCCCGGTAGTCCATAGGAGGGCCCCGCGGACGACGACGCGCGCCGTCAGGAGCGCTGGCGGCGGCGTCCGTGGGAGGTACCTGTGGACCCACCGGGTTAACCGCCGGGGATGGGGGTCCGGGGGAAGGGGTTCAGCTGCGGTGTTTGAACCGCCAGCTGTCGTTGCCCGTCTCGATAATATCGCAATGGTGGGTAATGCGATCGAGCAGCGCCGTCGTCATTTTGGCATCGTGGAACACGCTCGGCCATTCGCCGAACGCCAGGTTGGTGGTGATGATCACCGAGGTCTTTTCGTAGAGCTTGCTGATCAGGTGGAACAGCATCTGGCCGCCTGATCGGGCGAACGGCAGATATCCCAGCTCATCAAGCACGACGAGGTCGAGCCGGGCTAGTTGCGCTGCAAGGCTGCCTGCCTTGGCCTGACGGGCCTCTTCCTCGAGCCGATTGACCAGATCGACGGTGTTAAAGAACCGCCCTCGTGCCCCGGCACGGACCACGGCGGCAGCGATGGCAAGGGCCAGGTGCGTCTTGCCGGTGCCGGTGCCGCCGACCAGCACGATATTACGCTGTTCAGGCAGGAACGATCCGGCGTGTAGAGAACGAACCAGCCCTTCATTGATCGGTGTATCGTCGAACACGAAGCCATCCAGATCCTTGATCGCAGGCAGGCGGGCTGCGGTCATGCGGTAACGGATCGACGCTGCTTCGCGGTGTGCAACTTCAGCATGCAGGAGGTCGCCCAACATCTCCATCACGGAGCGGTCGCGGCGGATGCCATGGGTGACCGCATCGTCGAAGGCTGCGACCATGCCCTTCAAGCCCAGCCCCTTCAGGGCGCTGATCATCTCATGCCGCTGCATCAAGGCCTCGCACCGTGTCGTAGCGCGCGCAGTCGGCAATGGGCGGATGCTTGAGCTTGAGGTCCACCACGACGTCGATGGGCTGCGCTACCTGCGGTTCGCGTCGGCGCGACAGGATATTGAGGACCACTTCGTCGTTGACCGCGCCTGCCGCCAAGGCTTCGCGTATCGCGCCCTCAACCGCGGCAAGGCCATCGTCGATCACGGCAGCCAGTACCCGCACAAAGCGCCGGTCGGCATCGTCGCTCCTGCCTAGCTTGCGACGCAGCTGTGCCAGTGCAGGCGGCAGCTCCCAGTCATGGAACGGCGCGCCGTTGCGCCAGGCGCCGGGCTTGCGCGCGAGCACTGGCAGATAATGCCAGGGATCCAGCACGGTCTGGTTGCGTCCGAACATGCGGGCATGCTCAGCGACCACCTTGCCGGCATGGCGGATCACGATCCGGTCGGCATAGGCGCGTACCTGCACCACCTGCCGAGCGGCACTGGCCATGACCGAGTAGCGGTTGCGATCGAAGCTGACGAGGCAGGTCGCGGTGGCAACATGTTCGCTCTCGAAGAACCCGTCGAACGGCACGGGCAGTGGCTGCAACATGGCGCGCTCCCTCTCCAGGGCCGCAGCGATGGTCGTGTCTTCCAGGTCCGGGTGGGCATAGCGCTCGGCCCAGCGCCGGCACTCGGCCTCCAGCCAGGCGTTCAACTCCTCGATAGTGGCAAAGCGCAGGCGAGGCTTGAACAGTCGCTCCCTGCCAGTCTGGACCTGGTTCTCGACCTGGCCC
Organism: Novosphingobium sp. FW305-C-30-35; assembly: GCF_058783135.1. Taxonomy (NCBI): domain Bacteria; kingdom Pseudomonadati; phylum Pseudomonadota; class Alphaproteobacteria; order Sphingomonadales; family Sphingomonadaceae; genus Novosphingobium; species Novosphingobium sp. FW305-C-30-35. Next base: position 738,152 of record NZ_JBYSYJ010000001.1, on the reverse strand, counting down.
TTCTCCCACCCCGCCGCCGGACTGCAGGCCACAGGCTCCACGCCGTAGTGGTCGGTCATGATCAGGAACCGTCGGTTGAACATGCGCTCCTTGCCGGTGAACACGGTCGTCACCGCGGTCTTCATGTTGTCGTAGATGCCCCGGGTGGGCACACCGCCGAAGAAGGCAAAGCCGCGCACATGGGCATCGAACACCATCTCCTGCGTCTCGCGCGGATAGGCCCGTACGAACGGTGCGCGCGACCAGCACAGCCGCATATGGGCCACCTTCACCCGCATCGGCTTGCCTGCAATCTCGACGTCCTCGTGGCTCCAGTCGAACTGGTAGGCCTCGCCGGGGCGGAACAGCAGCGGGATGAACACCTTACTCATGTCCCCGGCATCCACCCGGCGTTCCCGCTTCCAGCGCGCCGCATACCGCCGGACCGCATCATAGGAACCGGTGAAGCCCTCCCGCTCCAGCAGATCGTGAAGCCGGGTCAACCGTAGCCGATCACGGCGGGGCCGTTCCTCGTTCTGTTCCAGTAACTCATCCAGGCGCTCCCGGAACGGGCCGGTCTGCGGACGTGGCTGCTCTCGCCGCTCATAACTGAACTGCGCCTCGGGTGCCCGGATCGCCTTGCGCACCGTATTGCGCGACAAATGCATATCCCGCGCGATCGCCTTGATCGGTTTACCCTGCCTCGCTTCTCGTCGGATCTTCGCCGTCGTCTCCACAATCAACATCCCCATCCCCCACCGCTTGGAAATCCCAAACGGCGGTGCCTCACACCCAGGAATGAAGGGGTCAATTTTAGACGCCGATCACCCCGCTATGGGGGTCAATTTTGCACGCCGCTCCACACGTTAGGTCGTCGATTGCCAATCATGATGGTGGCCCTGCCGCTCGCGACATGGTCGATCCATGAAGCCTTCACCCTACCTGCTTCCGAGCCGTCCCTGCTCGTGCCGATGCTGGCATTAGCAGCACTTACAGCACGAACATCTCTGGCAATGTATCAGGTTTCTCATCTGGCTCTCGGCGCAGATTTGCCTCTCAAGTATGCCGAACGTTCGCAGCTGTCCGCGTTCCGCTGGTTCTTCAATATCATCGGTGGCCTTGTCGTGGTCATAGCAGGCCTAAGTTGGCATATGATAGAGCCGGAGCGTGCTGCGCCCGAAGCTTTCGAACGTTTCGCACTCTTGTTGGCTTTTACTATCGCACTGGGCGGGTTGAGCGGCTGCAGTGCGGCGTGGTCGTTGCGCGGCAGATCAGCCCAGCGCGTTGCAGCTACTACGGCAAAGCCACTTGCCAGGGTACTGCGAGAGGCTTTCCAGAACCCCACGTTCGTTCTTTTGCTAACTGGTTCTGGTTTGTTCTTTACTGGCTTCAGCATAAGCAATCTCCTGAACTTGCACGCAAAGCTGGAGTTCTGGGACTTGACGCCCTGGCACGTACAACTGGTATTGATTGCTTACTTCGTTGGACTGCTCGCTGCTGCTCCTTTGGCCATCGCCCTTGCTCCGAGATTTGAGAAGAAGCTGATTGCATGTTGCGGCTTGTTTAGCTTCGTATTCGCTCAAGCGGGACCTGTGGTCGTAAAGCTTTTGTTTGTCTCGGGGTTTGGACCAGAGGCAACCACCTGCGTCCTGATCGTCGCCAGCCTGTTTGCCGGATTGTCCCTGGGGGTCGCGGGCAGTACCTTGAATTCCATGATGGGAGACGCTGCAGACGAGCATGAACTGGCTCATGGAACACGTCTTCAGGGGACTTTCTTTTCAGTCACCGCGTTTGCAAACAAGGTTGCCAACGGATTAGCCATTCTTATGACGGGCTGGGCGCTGGATTTGTTTGATTTTTCGCCTGCGGATGGAATAAGCCTCACCGAAACCAAGGCGATAGGCGTGCTTTTCGGTCCTGTGGCAGGAGCTTTCTCGTTGGCCGCGCTAATTCCGTTGACACGCTACCATATCAATCGCTCTCGGCACGCTGAAGTTGTCAAGAAACTCAATTCTCATCGAGAGTTTCCGTGAACAGCTAGACTACGTCTGTCTGCAGGCAGATTATCCGATCCCCCGTCGTAGAGCCTCTCACGATGAGCTCCGGCTTGGCGTCAGGTGCCGGGCCTCCCCGCCCAGTTGCCGCGACAACTGCTGCAGTGGCGATCTGGTGGATAGGCTGCCTGACCGTGGTGAGAGGAGGGAAGGACAAGCGACTTTCAAGCCCATCGTCGAAGCCGGCGATCGCGACATCTTCCGGTACCCGATAGCCCAGTTGGTGGGCGCGGGCCATCGCGCCCAGAGCCATCTCGTCGCTTGCTGCGAATAGTGCCGTTGGCCGGTTGGCAAGAGCAAATAACTCGGTTGCCGCGTTCACTCCGCTGGCGAAAGAAAACTCTCCCCGAATGAACAGCGCAGGATCAAACTCCAGCCCTGCTTCTTCCAGCGCTCGGCGATAGCCTCTGACCCGGGACTCGGACGCACGTTCCGGAAGGGGAGGCGCAATCATGCCAATGCGCTTATGGCCAAGCTCGAAGAAGTGCCTCATGAGCTCCAGAGAGACAAGTTCATCGTCCACTCTGATACAACTGCCATACCCTTCCCGAACTGCAGCAATTCGAACGACTGGAATTTGCTGCTCCTCAAGTTGAGAGAGGAGCCGGGTGTCGTCAGGAAACGGAGGAATAAGGATGACGCAATCAGGGCGAAGGGAAAAATCAATCCCACCCTCGCTCTGGCCCTCCAGAAATCCGCCAGAAAGTACCTCTGTCATCAGATGATAGCCAACCCGGCGACATTCAGCAGCAATCGCCAACATCATCCTCGCATTATAGCTGAAGACGCTTTGCGCGACGACGAGGCTGATCACGTAACTTTTTTGGCTCTTTAGTTGACGCGCAGCGAGCGTGGGTTGGTAATTGAGCTCGCGGATCGCCGCGGCAATCCGCCTCCGGGAGACCTCCCGGATATTTGTTTCCCCGTTAATGTAACGGGAGACGGTCTTGAATGATACGCCAGCAAGTTTTGCAACATCTTTAATTGTCGACGCCATTCATATCTTCCATCTTTATGACCCAAAGCTATTGGATGCCACGTCGTGCACGATCTGGTTCCTAAAGCAGGAGAAGGTAGCGATAGCATACGGATGGATCAAACCAAACTTCGGCTTCGTTTATCCCCGCCAGCTTGATGGTCCATGGCAGACTCGAAGCGTGGCGAAATCTGCAGCTTGAGGGTTCAGATGTTGCCTGGCACAGCGGGAATGACGCGGGATCTCGGGGCTGGGTGGTTATCGTCGGAGGGGCTCAGAAGAAAATCGCTGAGTAGAGCCACTGAACCGCCAGTTCCCTGCGTCGCCACCCATCTGGCTCGATGTGACGCAATTGACCTTGGCTGCCCATATCGAACGAAGTCCTCTGCACGGGAATCGCGGTCTACGTCTGCGACTGCCTCACAAGCCTGCAGGCCGTCCATCTGCTGCGCACCATGGGGCGCCGGATTGAGGATCCGTGGCCTCGATGGGCCAACGGCACCGCACAGTATGTTCCACGAATTCTTACTAATCACGTCGATGATTTTGTGGACCGCGAAGTTGCGACGTCGCTGTCCCGTTAGATCCCAGAGTTCGGAGGGGACCGGACCCAATCGGTTGAGATCAGCAATGCCGCATTCAATTCAAAATGAAACGAACACCCGCGAGCCCGCCCACACACAGCCAGCCGACACACTGCCGCCAGTTCGGCTTTTACGTCTGCCGGAAGTTGTCACGCGGGTCGGGCTACGCCGCTCCGCAATTGAGCCGCGCGTGAGCGAAGCCGTTCAGACGCGTCCGCTTATTCTGGGGGCAGTCGTGGGGGCACAAGTGCAGATTGGCAGATCTCCAAAGCCTACATAACTTAGGCTGAGGAGTTAAATTCGAATCCCACCCTCTCCGCCAGCCATTAGCCTGAAGGTTTCCACTGAACTGCCCAACGCCTCGATTTTTTGGCGAAACGTCGGTCGACGGAAATTGAGCGTGACTTTCGTCAACTGCTATCGGCACAAGGCCAGCGACGATGACAAGGGCGGTTCCGATTTCGACGCAGTGGATGTGCAGTCCCTATGTTAATCACGAGCGTTTGAAGCATTGAGGAGAAAGGGCATGTCCGTCGAGGTCATTGCCCGTATACGCTCGTGCCGTCCGATGTGATGGGATCGCCGCTTCGTACATTGCCGGGGTAAGGCCGACTGGTGCTACCATGCGTCGCTCAAAGGGCCGATCAACCGCATGACCGGCCCGAATGTCTCGATGCCCCATGCCGGCAATGCCGAGGCCTTGATATTCCCCAATCGTGAGCGCCGGGCGACCCGCGATGATGATGCAACGCCCGATTGCCTGGTGATACACCCCGCCTGATGCGAGGGCCTAGCTGTCCCAGTCTGCCAATGTCTCGTCGGTCGCGGCATCTTCGAGGGTTATCTTGCCGAATTCGACCGCCACCGCGCAAACTGGCGGTTTGCTTGTCTGCTGATTCACGCAATGCACCGGCTGCCCATCGCCAAAGGCGGTGATCCGTCCTTCGATCCTGACCCGGAATGCACGCACCGTTGGCTCGGCATCCTTTGGCACCTTCGCCGTATAGGCATAAGGCCGTTTGCCCCGAAGCAGCGTACGCGGCGCGTCGGACGAGAAATACTGCACGAGCGCGAGCCTGTTGTCCGGCGCGGCTTGGTCCCGTGGCGCAGCTTCAGCGATCTTTGGCGGCGCCTTCTCAGGAATTCCCGGCGCGGCCGCACTGACAACCGGCCGCGGGCACTGTTCCGAGCGTGTCCAGGGGCGTTCGACCCAGAAGCCCTCGGCCGCCTCGAACGGCTGGCCGTTTGCAAGGTCCGCAAATAGCGGCTCGGCGGCCCAGTTTTGCCGACTGAAGCTAACCCGCAGGACACGCGATGAAGGATCCAGGCGCCAGGAACCCCAGGCGCCGGTCACGCCGTCCGCGCAGGCGATCGGCATGGTCAGTTCGAAGCTTCTGTTCGCGAGTTCGAGGTTCGATTGCGGCAGGGGGTTGCCAGCGGCGACCTCGTCTGCTGCCGCGGCAACCGCGGCCAGGATATCGGCACGGCCCAATGCCGAGAGCGCCTTGGGCGTCGTGGTCGGCAAAGCCTCGATGGCGACCTTTGGGGCAGAGGATGCCTGCGGTTCCGGATCGGATTGCTGGCAACCGGCGAGGGCGAAGAGGGTGGTGGCGAACAAGGCTGTCAGCACCAACATTCGGCCCAACGACCAGTTGGCTGATCGACTGGCCGACCATTCCGTACTGCGACATGCCCTTATCATCGCCAAGACCTAGCACCGATTGTCGGAAAGGTCATGTGTCTGTAAGAGCTCGATAATCATGACGATCGAGCAAATTCTGACCCTTGTGGTCCTTGTCAGCGTTGTCGTCGCGCTGATTGCCGATCGAATGCGGGCCGATGTCATTGCCCTGAGCGGCGCTGCCATCCTGCTGGTGACAGGCGCCGTGCGCCCCAGCGAAGTCCAGGGAGCTTTTGCCAGCCCCGCCATTCTCACGCTCGCATCGCTGTTCGTGATTGCCTATGCGATGGAGCTTTCGGGGCTGCTCGACAAGGCCATCGAGAAAGCCGTCGTGCTTTGCCGCAGGACCGGCGCGGCGGGTTTGTGGGGGCTTATCGGCATGTCCGGCTTCGGGTCGGCCTTCCTCAACAACACGCCGATCGTGGTGGTTGCGGCGCCTGTCATCAGGGATGTGGCGAAATCCATCGGGCTCGATCCGCGACGCTTCCTGATGCCCCTGTCATATGTCGCGGTGTTGGGGGGCAGTTGCACGCTGATCGGCACATCCACCAACCTGCTGGTCGACGACATGGCACGGTCGTCCGGACAAGCGCCGTTCGGCATATTCGAGATCACCCCGGTCGGGCTGGCCATGGCGGCAGTGGGAGGCCTTTATCTCGTGCTGTTTACCGGCAAGCTCGTCAAAGGCGCGCCGGCACCCGTCGGGGAGCCTGAAGGGACATCGTCCCGGGCCGATTTCGAGCGCCATTCCGTCAGCCATGTGGATCTCACGGGAGACTCGCTCGAAGACACCAAGGTCTACGCTGAGGTCCACGAGTTCCAGCCGAGGATGGCGCTCATTTCCGTGGCGGTGTTCATCGGCGTGATTGCCGTGGCGGCGATCAACCTTGTGCCGATTGCCGCAGCGGCCTTTGCCGGCGCGGTCCTGCTCATAGTGCTGCGCGTGATTTCACCCGATCAGGCCTATGCCGGATTGCGGCCGGAGATTCTGCTGCTGATCGCAGGGATGGTGGTCATCGGCATTGCCATGGAACAGACCGGCCTTGCCGCCGAAGTCACGCAGTGGATGATCGGCTCGGTCAACGGGGTCGGACCGCTGACGGCGTTGATCCTGCTGTATGGCGCGACGCTGCTGCTTACCGAACTTCTGTCGAATGCGACCGTTGCGGTCCTGCTGACGCCGGTGGCAGTGGCACTCGCCGAAAGCCTTGGCGTCAGTCCCCGCCCGTTTCTCGTGACGATCATGATGGCGGCAAGCGCGGCTTTCGCCACGCCCTTCGGCTACCAGACCAACGTCCTCGTCTACCAGATGGGTGGTTACCGCTACATGGATTTCGTGAAGGTGGGCCTGCCACTCAACCTGCTGACATGGGCTGTGGCAGTAGCGGCGATACACCACTACTTCCCGTTCTAATTGGCTGATCGCAGGAACAAAACCTGCTGTGCCCTGGTTCGGAAGAGGCGGGCGCAGCCCTTTGCGGCCGGGACTTTTCAGGAGAGACCCAATCAAGCTTGCGGCAATGCCCCTATCGCCTCCGGCCGGCTTGGCTTTTGAAGACAGCACGCTTTTTCTCGACCTCGACGGGACGTTGTTCGAGCTTGATGACTGTCCCGGCGATGTTTGTGCCGATGCGCAGACCCGGGTTCTGCTCGATACACTGCTCGACCGTTTGGACGGCAGGCTTGCTGTGGTGAGCGGGCGCTCCCTGGCTCAGATCGACGGGATGCTGGGTGCAGTCAGCCGGGACATCTGGATTTCAGGCAGCCACGGTGGCGAGCATCGTTGGGGTGGCGTGACGATAAGTCCTCCACGGCCCGGCCAGCTGGATGACGTGGCAGCGCGGTTCTGTGCATTCGCAGACGAACACCCCGGCGTGCTTGTCGAGGAGAAGAGCCTTGGCGTTGCCCTGCACTATCGCATGATGCCGCAGGCCGAGGCGGACGCTGTCGCCCTCGCTCATGAACTGGCTGAAAGCCACGGTCTGTTTCTTCAGCAAGGGAAGATGATGGCGGAACTGCGCGATGCAGGTTCGGACAAGGGCAGTGCCATCCGGGCGATGATGGCGCATCCTGACCTCGCAGGCACGACGCCGGTTTTCGCAGGCGACGACCTGACTGACGAACCGGGCTTTGCAGCGGTTCGAGACCTTGGCGGACACGCCATCCTTGTGGGCGAGCCGCGACCTACTGCTGCAACCTATGGCCTGCGGTCTCCGGGCGACTTGCGCGAATGGCTGTGGGAGGCGCTGGCATGACGGCATCGCTCGATCTCTGGCCAATCGGAAACTGCCAGGTCTCGGCGCTGATCGATACCTCCGGCGCATTTGTCTGGGGTTGCATTCCGCGAGTCGATGGCGATCCGTTCTTTTCTGCGCTGGTGGGTGGGGCAGAGCCGGAAACAGGCCTGTGGTCCATCGATCTTGAAGATCGTGTGGAAATCACCCAGCGCTATCTGCGCAATACGCCGGTGCTCGTCACGCGCCACCGCGATGCGAATGGCGGCGAGATAGAGGTCATCGACTTCTGCCCCTATTTCCGGCGCAATGGCCGCACCTATCGTCCGGTCGCCTATGCGCGGATCGTGCGTCCGGTGGCCGGCAGCCCGCGCATCCGCATGCACCTTCGGCCGACCTGTAACTGGGGTAACGCCTGCGCCGTGACCATCGGCGGATCGAACCACATCCGCTTCCTTTCGCAAGCCATGACGATGCGCTTGACCACTTCTGCACCGGTCGGCCTTGTGGCGGAGGAACGTGTCTTCCGGGTCGAGCAGGCACAGTACTTCTTTCTGGGACCGGACGAGAGCTTCTCCGGCAATCTCGCCGAAACGCTCGAACAGATGCTGGATGCGACCGTTACCGAGTGGCGCCACTGGGTACGCGGTCTGGCCACGCCGGTCGAATGGCAGGACGTGGTCATCCGCTCGGCCATTACGCTCAAGCTGTGCCAGCACGAAGAGACCGGCGCCATCGTCGCCGCGCTGACCACTTCGGTCCCCGAACATGCGGGATCGCAACGCAACTGGGACTATCGCTACTGCTGGATCCGCGATGCCTATTACACCGTGCAGGCGCTCAACCGGCTTGGCGCGCTGGACGTGCTCGAAGGTTATCTCGCCTACTTGCGCAACATCGTCGACAATGCCCGCGGTGGCCATATCCAGCCGCTGTACGGCGTGCTGGGCGAGGCGCGGATAGACGAGGGGGTGGCCGAAAAGCTCCCCGGATATCGCGGCATGGGTCCGGTACGGGTGGGTAACGCTGCCTATTCCCAGGTCCAGCACGACGCCTATGGTCAAATCGTCCTGTCGAACACGCAGGCGTTCCTCGACCAGCGCCTGTTGCGCATGTCGGGCCTTGCCGATTTCGAAGCGCTGGAGAAAGTGGGTGAGAGGGCATGGGACCTGTTCGACAAGCCCGATGCGGGCTTGTGGGAACTGCGCACGCGGCAGTCGGTCCATACCTATTCGGCGGCGATGTGCTGGGCGGCCTGCGACAGGCTGGGCAACGCCGCGCAAGCCATCGGCCTTGATGACCGGGCCACGTTCTGGGGCCAGCGCGCGGCCACGATCCGCGAGCGGATAGAGCGCGCCGCATGGCGGCCCGACACCGAGCGGATGTCGGCCACGTTCTCGGGCGACGATCTCGATGCCAGCGTGATCCAGTTGCTCGACCTGCGTTTCCTGGCGCCGGATGATCCGCGCTTTGTCTCGACACTGGCGGCCATCGAAGAGGGCCTTCGGCGGGGATCGCACATGCTGCGCTATGCCACCGAAGACGACTTCGGTTTGCCGGAAACAGCCTTCAACGTCTGCACGTTCTGGCTGATCGAGGCCCTGCACCTGACCGGACGCAGCGCCGAGGCGCGCGCGCTTTACGAAGAGATGCTCGGGCGCCGCACGCAATCGGGCCTCCTTTCCGAAGATATCGATCCGGCAAGCGGCGAACTCTGGGGCAACTACCCCCAAACCTACTCTCTGGTCGGGCTCATCAATTGCGCCGTCCTGCTGAGCAAACCCTGGAACACTGTGCGATGAGCAGGCTGATAGTCATTTCGAACCGGGTGAGTGCCGGCGGCGGTGCGCAGGGGGGGCTCGCCGTGGCGCTCTCGGCAGCTTTGCGCGAACATGGCGGCATCTGGTTCGGCTGGTCGGGCAACGAGACCAGCGAGTTCACCGGCCATATCAACATGGAGCGCATTGACGGCGTGACCACGGCCACAGTGGATCTGGAAGAGCAGGACATAGAGGAGTACTACGACGGCTACGCCAATCGCACGCTGTGGCCGCTTTTCCACTACCGGATAGACCTGGCCGAATACGAACGCAGCTTCGCCGATGGCTACCGGCGCGCCAACGAACGCTTTGCCGAGACCGCGCTGCCGCTGATCGAACCGGACGATCTTGTCTGGGTGCAGGATTATCACATGTTCCCGCTGGGCAGGGAACTGCGGGCACGCGGCGTTGAAAACCGCATCGGCTTCTTCCTGCACATTCCCTGGCCGCCGCGCCGTCTGCTGGCGACATTGCCCGAGGCGCGTGCGCTGACCGAAAGCCTGCTGGCATACGACCTCATCGGCTTCCACACCGATGAATGGCTGCAATCGTTCTGCGATTACGTGTCGCATGAGCTGGGCGGTACGATCGATGACGATGGCTGGCTGACAGTGGGCGAGCGTCGCCTGCGCCTTATCGCCTGCCCGGTCGGCATCGATGCGAAGGAATTCGCCGCCCTTGCGGCGAGCGAGAAGGCGAGGGAAACTTACGAACGGGTCCGCGTCAGCGCCGTTGGCCGCACGCTGATCGTCGGTGTGGACCGGCTCGATTATTCCAAGGGCCTCGAGGAGCGCTTCCTCGGCTATGAGCGGTTCCTTACCGAGCACCCGGAGGAGCGCAAGGAGGTGACCCTCCTGCAGATCGCACCGCCATCGCGCGGGACGGTCGACAGCTACCAGCGCATCCGCAGCAATCTTGAAGGGCTGGCCGGGCGCATCAATGGGGCGCATGCCGGGCTTGACTGGGTGCCGATCCGTTACGTCAATCAGGGCTACACACGCGACATGCTCGCCGGGGTCTATCGCGCCAGCAAGGTGGGCCTCGTCACGCCCCTGCGCGATGGCATGAATCTTGTCGCCAAGGAATATGTTGCCGCGCAGGACCCCGACGATCCGGGCGTGCTGATCCTTTCGCGCTTTGCCGGTGCCGCCGAGCAGATGCCCGAGGCTCTGCTGGTCAATCCGCATAGCGCCGAAGAGATATCGGACGCCTTGGGCCGCGCCATCAGGATGCCGCGCGAGGAAAGGATCCGCCGCTGGCGAGCGCTCATGAACGGCGTGGAAGAGCAGGACGTGATGTGGTGGTCGAAGCGATTCACCGACGCCCTTCAGGATTGCCAGCAGCCGACTTGCGGCACAATGGAAAGAATCTGAAGGGCGTACAGCTGCTTCCAGGCCACCCGGCGGAGAGCCCAGGTGCCCCATGCTTTTCATCGCAAAGATGACCTTCCTGCTACCATGACGACTGCGTCGAGTCCCTCAAGCTCTGGCGAACCTGCACGCAGCGATCGATTTTCGCGCATCTGTCTGGGTGCCGGATGCTCCGGCCGTGCGAAAATTGCTTTTCTGCCCGGAATAATGCTGCAAGTCGTGTCGTTATGGGGGGCTGTGATGGATCACCACACGGCCAGACGAGGGGGGTACGATGAAGAATACATTGCGTGCAGGCGCTATCCTGCTGGCGGGCATAGCCTCTGTGCAGGCAGCGGCAGCGCAAGAGGCGGCAGCGCAGACGCAGCAGGATGATGAGCCTGCGGTCTGGCGCGCAAGTGCCGGAGCCAATTACTCCGAAGGCAAATATGGCGATACCGCGACGACGAAAGTCGTCTCCGCGCCTGTCGCCATCAAGTACCGCAAGGGCGGCTTCTCGATCCGCCTTTCCGTTCCTTGGGTCCATATCGATGGTCCGGGAAGCATTCTCGACACGCCGCAGGGGCGCGATGCCGGTTTTGGAGACCTCAGCTCGGGCGACGATAGCGGCAGGTCCGGAAGCGATGACTCATCGGGTTCCGGTTCGGGAAGTTCAGGTTCGGGATCTGACGATTCCGGCTCTGGCGGCTCTGGCAGCGGCGGTTCGGGCTCGTCGGGCGGCGATGATGACAGCGGCAGCGGAGGCATCATTACACCGACCGTGCCCGGTGCGCCCATATCCAACAGCCGGGGCGGGCTGGGCGATGTCTCGGTCGCGCTGGGCTACTCGCTGGAACTCGGCCGGTCGACCTGGCTCGACCTTGGCACGCGCGTGAAGCTGCCCACCGCCTCCAGGGCGAAGCGCCTTGGTACCGGCAAGGCCGACGTCACCGTGAGTGGTGATATCGTGCAGGACATTGGAAGCTTCAGCCTGTTTGCCGGTGCGCGCTATCGCTTTCTCGGCAAACCGGCGGGATCGACGTTGCAGGACACCTGGGGGGCAAGCGGTGGGGTGAGCTACCGGCTTCCCGGCGGCACGATCGTCGGTGCAGATTATGACTGGCAGGAATCGGCGACACCCGGTCGCATCGCCAGCAGTGAAGCTACCGGCTGGATCAACTTCGGTCTTTCGCGAAAGCTGCGCCTGCAGGTCTTTGCCAGCACCGGCTTCAACGCACGCAGCACCGATTTCGCGGGAGGCGTGTCGCTTAGCTGGCGCCTGAGTTGAGGGCCGAACTGGGGAGCTGAAGAAAATTCTGCAGCCGATGGAATAAGCCTGAATTGCTGTCGTTGTCGCCCCGATTGGAAAGAAGGGGTGATTGGACATGCTGCAGGACCTGCAAGCCCAGGGAAGCCTGGTTGCACCAAGCCAGGACGTAACCGGGACCATCGCGCGCAAGGGGCGGGCCTTGCGCGAGGATCGCCGCATGGCTGCAAAGCGGGCCTTCACCACGCGCCGTGTCGACCTTGATCTGGCGACACGGCTGCGCAGCGACGTAAGGCCGCGGGCGGGGGATCTGGTGCTGGCGCGGGTGGCTCAGCTCGGCCAGCACCAGAAGCTTGAATCGCCCCATGGCCGCCGCGCCCAGCTCTATGTCGGCGACGAAATCATCGTCGCCTATGGCGAACGCTACGCACCCGACCAGTTCGAGGCCATCGTACCTCAGGACCTTTCGGCCTGTGATCTGGTCGCCGGTGGTGGCGTCGCCGGTCTTGTCCTCAGCCGCCACGCCAAGATGCGGTCGGCCACGCGGATCGAGCCGGTTGGCCTGCTGGCCGATGATGATGGCAAGGTCATCAACCTCGGTTGGTTCGGACTGCCTCGCCTGACCCTGCCACCTCTCCTGCCCCCCGTCGTCGCGGTGGTCGGTACGTCGATGAATGCCGGGAAGACGACTGCTGCGGCCGGGTTGATCCATGGATTGTCGCGGGCCGGCCTCAATGTCGCTGCGAGCAAGGTCACGGGGACGGGCTCCGGTGGCGATCTGTGGACCATGCTTGATGCTGGCGCGCGCTCTGTTCTCGATTACACCGATCATGGTCATACTTCGACCGCTGGCCTGACGCTTGACCGCATCGAGAGTGTCGCCCTTTCGCTCATCGCCCACAGCGCGGTATCGAAACCGGACATCATCGTCATCGAAGTGGCCGACGGCTTGCTGCAGCGCGAAACCGGCGCCCTCCTCAAGTGTGGCCGCCTGCGTGAGGCGCTGCACGGCGTGCTGTTCGCGGCAGGCGATGCAATGGGCGCGGTGGCTGGCCATGACTGGCTGGTGAGGGCGGGGCATCGGGTGCTTGGCGTGTCCGGTCTGCTCAGTGCGTCACCGCTTGCTGTGCGCGAAGCCGAAGCGGCGCTCGGTTGGCCTGTCCTGTCGCTGGCCGATCTGCGCGATCCCCTGACTGCGCCGAAGATCTGCTTCGCTGGCGATGCGAAATCGTGCCTCGCCTGATTTCCCCATCCATCGCGCGGCGCATGCTGCCTCCGGTTTCGGTGGCCGTTGCGCAAGCCTGCGCAACGCTCGTCGGCGCCGCGCTCGTGCACCGTGCGGCGCAGCAGCCGGCCGCCTCGCCCACTGTTGCGCTTGCGGTGGTCGCCCTGCTCTGCGCTTTCGGGCTGGAGGTGGCGCGCCGAAGGCTGTGCGAGGCGATTGGCTGGCACGAAGTGGCGCAAGTGCGCGCCGGGCTGTTCCGGCGCATCTTGCGGGCCGATCCGTCGCAGATCGCCCGCCAGCGCCATGGGGCCCTGCTGCAGGTCTTTGTTGGCGACCTGTCCGCCCGGCGCCAGTGGTTGAGCGATGGGTTGCCGCGTGCCGCCACAGCGCCAATCCTCGTGGCTGCCCTTCTGGCCTGGGCCGCGGCGCAATCCCCATGGCTTTGCGCAAGGATCGCCATCCTTCTGTTGCTTGGCATGGCGGCAGGAGCCGTACTTCTGCGTCCGATGTCGCGCGCGGTCCGCGAGGTGCGGCGCACCCGTGGGCGCCTGTCCGCCTTTGCTTCTGACACGATTGCAGAAATGGCGGACGGTGCCGTTCCCCCACGGCAGCGAGCTCGGCTGCGGCGCCTTCGGCGGCGCAGCGATGCCCTGAACCGTGCCGCGTTGCGGCGTGCCTGGTGGACCGGAACCCTGCGTGGCCTGCCGCACCTGCTGACCAGCCTGATCGTGCTGGTCGTGCTGCTCGATGGTGGCGCGATTTCAGGAACGGTCGTGGTGATCGGCACAGCTGGCCTTGCCCTGAACGACCTTGCCCGCGCGGCAGAGCTATGGATCTCGGCGCGTATTTCGGCGCTCCGCATCCGGCGCCTGATGCGCCTTCCCAAGGCGCCTCCGCAACCGGATTCCCTAGTGCTGGTCGACCTTTCCGAGCCCAGGCACAGCTTTCGACCTGCAAACAGACAGGACTGCGCATGACCGCTCTGTTCCCGATCCCGCAAACGGCTGCAATCACAATGACCCTGCCGCAGTTCGTTACCGTGCCGGCGACGCCAGCCCGCCGCTATTACGCGGTGATCCCCGAGAACTGCGCAAGCGATGCCGTCCCGCTCGTGGTGGTCCATGGGATTTCACGTAACGCCCCAGAATTGGCGCTGCGCTTTGGCGAACTTGCTGCGCTGCACGGCATCCCGGTGATCGCCCCTCTGTTCGAGCGCGGGAGCTTCGGCAGATATCAGCAAGTGCGCGATCCGGATGGCGCTCTGCATTGCGACGACGCCCTTTTCGACATCCTTGCAGATGCGGCTGTCCGGTTCGGCATGCATGGCGCGCAGTGCAACCTGTTCGGCTTTTCCGGCGGGGCTCAGTTCGCCCACCGGTTCGCCATGCTCCACCCTCACAAGGTGCGTCATTGCATCGCTGCCGCCGCCGGATGGTACACCATGCCCGATTGCTGCCTCCCGTGGCCACTCGGCCTTCAGGACGCTCCTGGCCCGATCGATCACACCGCGCTCGCCCATGTCCGTTTCGACGTGCTGGTCGGCTCGCTTGACCGGCGGCAGGACAAAGCCTTGCGGCGCTCCGATGCCATTGACGCCGTGCAGGGCGTACATCGCCTCCAGCGCGCCCGGCGCTGGGACCGGGCCATGCGCAAGGCGGGCTTTTCATGCAGCCTCACGATCATTCCAGGCCTGAGCCACGCCTTCGGCGATGCCGTCCAGCTTGGCCTCGTCCCGCTTGTCCTACATCAGCTCGGCACGCGCCGGGCCAAACCCGAGGAACCTGAAACATGAACACCTTTGCAAGGGCTATCGCCCCCGCAATCGCCCTTTGTGCTCTGCCTGCCCATGCGCAAGAGGTCAAAGCGGATGAGAAAGGCCTCACGCTTGATGCAGGCCCGCTGCAACTGAACCTCGGCGGACGCCTGCATCTTGACGCCAGCGTCTTCGACGATCCCGCCTTGCAACGTACAGGAGTGACCAGCGCCGACGTCCGCCGCGCCCGCATCGAGCTGTCCGGTCGGGTTGGTGAAATCCTGCGCTTTCGCGTCGATCGCGAATTTGCCGGGGCCAGAGGCTGGCGCAATCTTTGGGTCTCCATCGAACCGGTGAAGAACCTCGAGATCAAGGGCGGCAACATGATCGTGCCGTTCTCGATGGAGGACCTGCAAAGTTCGAATGCCACGCCATTTGCCGAACGCTCGATGGCATCTGCCCTGACCGGCGGCTTCGGCCTTGGTGGCGCGATCACCTCCGGCGGCCGGAACTGGAGCGCCAGCGTGGGGTATTTCACCGATGCTCTCGCCAACGATGAAGGCCGCACCACCGAGCGCGGAAAGGGTGTGGTGGGCAGGCTCACGTTTGCGCCGGTTCGCTCACGCAAGGCAATCGTGCATCTGGGCGTCGGAGGAGAACGCAGGACATTTTCAGCGATCGAGCGCGTACGCTTTACCGCCGACCCTGGCTCCGTCTTCGCTCCTAACATCATGTCCAGCGGTACGCTCGGATCGCTCGAAACGCTCAGGGCCTTGAACGTCGAAGCAGCCGTCTCGCTTGGCCCGGTGCTGGTTCAGGCGCAGGCCCTGTCGCTCAAGTTGCATCGCACCTTGCGGGACGATCGCAGCTTCAATGGCCAGACCGTCCAGGTCGGCTGGATCGTGACCGGTCAGCGCCATGCTTACAGTGCGTCGAGTGGAATCTTCGGCGGTCCGGAACGTCGCAAGGGCGGAGGTGCTGTTGAAATCGCCGCGCGCTACAGCCGCCTCGATCTGGTCGATGGCACTTTCGACAGGGGCATCGGCCGCGCGCTCAGTGCCAGCGCAATCTGGACGATCAGCACCAATCTGCGCCTGCTGGCCACATACACCGACAACCGCGTCCGCTTCCCCAGCGGGGGCGCGCCGGTCAAGAATCGCGTGGGTGTCCTGCGTGCTCAGGTGATCTTCTAAAGCGGAGCCTTTCGGGTTGGCTTCCGCCGGGGCGGTCACCTGCTGGGGTGGCCGCCCCATTCGTTTGCGATCAGCGCCTGTTCTGCAGCCGCATCAAGCGGATCGGTCAGCTGCAGACGACGGTGGGCTGCGTCCAGCACGGCATCGTCGGCCCCGGCTGCCACCGCGTAGTCCCCGGTGTTGGAAGAGGTTCCGCCAGCCCCCTGCGCTTCGATCGTCCAGACGCTTTTCGTGTCGCGACAGGCCACGGCCACCTTGCCACCTTCGCCAAATTCGCGGCACCAGCGCCCATCGGCCGCGCGCGCGGTCAACGCCGGGGTGATCCTGCGGCCATCGGGCAGCTCTGCCGAAGCCAGCGAAGGCGTCCGATCCAGAGCGAGCGAGAACGGATCGCGATCAGGCGAGCCACCGCGAGGGGCAAGCACCACAGCGGCCACGAGGCTCGCCGCAATCGCTCCGCCCAGTGGCAGGGCATGGCGTCTCCACCATGGCGGATTGTCGTTGGCGGCCAAGGATGAGGGTGGGAACGGGGGTGGGGGCGGAACCGCAAGCGGAGCCGCTTCGCCAAGGCCGAGCCGTTCGAGCATTGCCGGATCGATTGACGCTTCTGTCACCGGCGCAAAAGCCCCGGCGATCAGGGCGTCGTTTGCGCCCCATTCGTCGGCAAGGGCCTTGAGCTCGGGGTCGGAAGCAAGTTCAGCCTCGAATGCGTCAAGGTCTGCGCCGGTAAGCTCGCCGTCGAGCCATGCGGCAAGCCGTTCTTCGCGCGAAGGGGTCATGGTTGGGCATCCTTCTGCGTGAATTGCGTTTCGCCAAGGCATAAGGCGATCCTTGCCCTGGCCCGGGCAAGTCGGCTCATGACCGTGCCCACCGGCACCTCCAGTGTTTCGGCGGTATCGCGATAGCTGCGGCCTTCGATCACCACGAGGGCAAAGACCGCACGCTGATCATCGGGCAGCGCCTGCAGCGCGCGCTGGGCAGCGGACAGTTGCGACCGGTTCTCGACGGTCTCGCGCCCATCGCTGCCGGCAATACCGTGGAGGGCATCGACATCGATTGCCGTGCCGCGCCGCCGGGCAGCGCGCGCACCATCGATGTGAATGTTCTGCGCAATGCGATACATCCAGCTGTCGAGCCGCGTGCCTGGCTCGAACTGGTCGGCACGCCGCAGCGCCCTTTCAACCGTCGCCTGCATCAGATCGTCTCCATCGGCAGCATTGCCGGCCATGGCCTGGCAGAACCGCCGCAGGCGCGGCAATGTGGCGACTATAGCCGCGCGCATTGCTCCTGCATCGTGATCTGCCTGCTCCATCCATGCCCCCACAACGCCTTGTGCGTCCGGCTATTCCAACCCGCCCCCGGTCGCGCTACAAAAAGTTGCCGACCATCGGAATAGCAGGCACTTGCAGTCGTTGTCGGCGCGTATCAAGCAGGATTTCATCCATGGACATGCGCGCCATCCTGTCAGGAATTGCCATCGGGTTGCTTGCAGTGCCCGTGTTCCCGCATGACCGCGATCCGCCCGAAACCCAGCGTGCGCAGGAACGGTTGGAGCGCGAGCAGGATCGCGCTGCCCAGCGCGCGGAAGAGCGCGCCGCCCGCTTCGAACGTGATCGCAGTCGCATTGAAGAACGGGAGGTGCGCGAACCGGCAAAGGCCGCCGAGGATCTCGCCAAGCTGGAAGCCGATCGCGCCGAGGATGAAGCCAAGGCTGCCGAGGATGCCGAAAAGGCCGAAGCGGACTACGAAAAGGAACTGGCGGACGAAGCCGAGGACGAGCTTGAGGATGCCGCCGAGCTTGCCGAGCAGTCAGACGACGACAGCCTTGAACGGGGAAGCAGCGCCGAAATCCGGGACATCGCCGATGGCGAACGCGCCGAACATGACGAGCGCGGATTTCCGGTCCGGCGCGGCGAAGTCTTTGCTCTGGATGTGCCCGAAGGCGTCTTGGTGCAGATACAGCGCTCCGGTTACCGGATCATCGAGCGGACCCGTCTCGAAGCGCTCGACCGCGACCTGCTGCGCCTTGCGGCCCCTAGCGGAACCAGCGGAACTCTCGCCAGGGATCGGCTGCGTGAACTTGCCCCAGGCGCCACAGTCGACGTCGTCCATTATTACGGCATGGACCTGACAGCTGGCAGCAAACCGCACAAGACACGTGAAAGAACAATGCCAACCCGCGCAAACGAAAGCTTTTCGGTTGGCGTGATCGATACCGCAGTCTTGTCGCATCAAGCGCTCGCCAAGGCCCGGATCGTTCCGTGGAGTGAAGGGGCCACGCCGCAGGCGCAGGCCCGGCATGGCACTGCAGTGGCCTCCTTGCTGGCCAGTGCCGGTCGTCCGACCATTTACAGCGCCAACATCTTCAGGGGCCCGGCGGATCGCCCATATACCTCTGCCGAAGTCATTGCCGCAGCGCTGGAATGGACTTTGCTCCAGGGCGCTCCGGTCATCAACATGAGCCTGGCCGGACCGCGCAACGCTATTCTCGACCGCCTCATTCGTGATGCGGTGAAGGCTGGCAAGGTGGTGGTCGCCGCGGCCGGAAACGGTGGCCCCACGGCCCCGCCGTCCTATCCGGCAGCCGTTCCGGGCGTAATCGCAGTAACCGCGGTCGATAAAGATCGCCGGGTCTATCGGCTGGCCCAGCGCGGCAGGCATATCGCCGTTGCCAGCTACGGAGTCGATGTCCTGGCGGCAGAGGCCGGGGGTAATCTAGCGAGGTTCACCGGGACATCGTTCGCCACGCCGGTCGTTTCAGCCTGGCTCGGCCGCTGTCGCGCTACCGGCGCGGATGCTTCTGCCTGCCGGCTGCTGCTCAGGAAAGCGGCGAAGGATCTGGGTACGCAGGGTTTCGACGAGACTTACGGCTTTGGCCTGATCGAGTAGCGAGGCGGACCGACGATTAAATTCGGCTTTGCCGTCAAAGACCGTATCAAGAGGACGACAAGCAAATTGAACGAGGATGCCCGACTTGGAAACTCCCGATGATATCTCGGCCTTGCCGAAGCATCACCAGGCCACTCACAGCGAGAAGCTGATCATCACGGCCTCATCGCTGGGCACGGTGTTCGAGTGGTACGACTTCTACCTCTACGGCCTCCTCACCGCGATCATCGCCGCCAAGTTCCTCACTGGCCTCAACGAGACGACGTCGTTCATCATGGCGCTGCTGGTCTTCGCGGCGGGCTTTATCGTCCGCCCGTTCGGCGCGCTGGTATTTGGCCGGATCGGCGACATGGTCGGCCGTCGCTACACCTTCATTGTCACGCTGCTGGTCATGGGTCTGTCGACCTTCCTCGTCGGCTGCCTGCCCACTTATGAAAGCGTCGGCGTCGCCGCGCCGATCATGCTGGTCGTGCTGCGCATGTTCCAGGGCCTTGCCCTTGGCGGCGAATATGGCGGCGCGGCGACTTACGTTGCCGAACACGCGCCCGAGGGTAAGCGCGGCCTCTATACCAGCTGGATCCAGATCACCGCCACGGCGGGCCTTGCCATGGCGCTGCTGATCGTGATCCTCGTACGCTCGCCTGTCACCGGCGTTGGCGAAGCGGCCTTTAAGGACTGGGGCTGGCGCGTGCCGTACCTGCTTTCGGGCGTGTTCCTGGGCATCGGCCTGTGGCTGCGCCTCAAGCTGCATGAATCGCCCGTGTTCCAGAAGATGAAGGCGGAAGGCACCTCCTCCAAGCGCCCGCTGTCCGAAGCCTTCGGTGAATGGAAGAACCTCAGGATCGTGCTGATCGCGTTCTTCGGCGCCATCGCCGGACAGGCGGTGGTCTGGTACACCGGACAGCTCTACGCGATGTATTTCCTCGAGAAGATGCTCAAGGTGGATGGCCTGACCGCCAATACCCTGATCATTATCGCGCTGGCCTGTGCCACCCCGTTCTTCCTGTTCTTCGGCTGGCTGTCCGACAAGATCGGCCGCAAGAAGATCATCCTGACGGGGTGTGCGCTGGCTGCGCTCACCATGTTCCCGGCGTTCAAGGCACTGACCGCAGCGGCGAATCCGGCGCTCGCCCATGCCCAGGCCAATGCCCCGGTCAAGGTCATGGCCGATCCGGCGGAATGTTCCTCGCAGTTCGACCCGGTCGGCGCCAACAAGTTCGACACGACCAGCTGCGACATCGTCAAGAACGCGCTCGCCAAGGCGGCCGTGAACTACGAAAACGTCGCCGCTGCTGCGGGAACGCCGGCCACGATCCTGATCGGAACCACGACACTGGCGGCGCCCGATCCGCGCAAGGTTGCCGGCGAGGAAAAGAAAGCCGCCATCGCCGCCTTCGCCAGAGAGGTTGCGACTGGCCTGGAGACGGTTGGCTATCCCGCCAAGGCCGATCCCGGTGAGATCAACAAGCCGCTGGTCGTGGCGATCCTGTTCTACCTCGTGCTGCTGGTGACCATGGTCTATGGCCCGATCGCGGCGATGCTGGTTGAACTGTTTCCCAGCCGTATCCGCTACACCTCGATGAGCCTGCCTTACCACATCGGCAACGGCTGGCTCGGCGGCCTGCTACCCGCCATCGGCTTTGCCATGGTCGCGGCCAACGGGGATATCTATTACGGCTTCTGGTACCCGGTGATCGTCGCCGCTGCCACCTGCGTGATCGGCCTCGTCTTCCTGCCGGAAACCTACAAGCGCAGCATCGACGACTGACGCGGAGCGCGGGGGCTTCCGGAGACGCCCCCGCGCACCGCTTGCGGCTTGAGGTTGTCCAGCACCGCCTGCCACGGCACCATCTTGAAGTTCTGCGCGCGCGGCGCGTTATCGCCATCCTGCGCCACGAACAGGCCAGTAGGAAAGGCAGGGCCGAAGTCCCCAAGCATCAGTTCGATCCCGTCGGTATCGCTGGTTGCGCCGAACTGGCCTGCGACAATGCGGAAGCGGCCGCGCGGTTGCGCTGTGGTCAGATCGAACAGCGCATAGGCATTGTCACCCTGGCTCGATGCGACGAGCATTCCGCCGTCCCGTCCTTCGGGTGCCAGCGCCAGCCCTTCGACATCGGCTGCCAGCCCCTTTTCCGCGCCGACCATGGCAAAGGCTTCCGCCTGAAGGACCGCGGCGCGCAAGTCGACCCGCCAGATGCCAACGTCCTCCTCGGCCACGTAGAGCAGGCCGGTGCGGTCATCCACCACGCATCCCTCGGATTGCGTGCGGAAGCGGATAGAGCGCAGATGCCGCGCGGTGATCATGCCGCCAACCTCTTCCAGTGCGCTTTCCGCCACCGTGCCGTCCTTGAGCACGACATAGGCCCGCGCCAGTTCGCCTGCAGCCAGCGCCTTGCCCATGCAGAAGCCATAGGCCTCGGCTGGAGCGTGACCGGCCCCAAGGAAGCTCCTCACGCCAAGGCTGGTCAGCTTGCCCGTCACTCCATCCAGCCGGAACAGCGTGATCTTTGGCTCAGCCACGTCGGTGCGGTCGCTTGCCGCCACCAGCACGAAGCCCGGGCGCACTTCGCGCAAGTCGACATTGTTGAGCGCACCCGCCGCGACGAAATCGCGCACCTTGCCGTCAAGGCCATAGACATAAAGCCCCGCCTTCTTGTCGGTGCCGACGATCAGGCTGGCGGCAGGATCGGCCTCATTGCGCCAGATTGCCGGGTCATCGGCGGCATCGGCATTGGCGGACCCGACCGGCGCGGTCTCGGCCGTCGCTGCCACGTCTACCGCCGGATAAAATGGCCGCGGGAACTCCGCCACGCTGGCGCAGGCAGAGAGGAACAGGACCGGGAGCAAAGCCCCCGATCCTGCCGTGACGAACTTGCGAAGTGCCGCCATCAGAAGTTCACCCGCACGCCCGCCGCATAGCGACGGCCGAAGCGTTCGTACTCGATGGTGTAGATGTCGGTGTGCGGCGTCGGGATTCCCGTGGCGGTCAGCAGATTACCCGGCTCGGAATAGCGGCGGCCCGGCTTGTTCAGCAGGTTGGAGGCATCGAAATAGACCTCGAAGTTCTTCGTGATCGCATAGCGTGCCGAGAAATCGAGTTCGTCGTCGGCGGCCCAATAGGTATCGCCAGCATCGGTTAGGTCGTCGGCATAGCCATCAAGCCAGGTGCTGCGGCGCTGGTACTGCAGGCGCAGCGACAGGCCGTACTTCTCGTAATAGGCGCCAAGGTTGTAGACCCAGTCCGAAGTGCCGGGCAGGCGCAGCTTGCGGGCGGGGACGTCGCCCACCGCAGGCTTGGTCACCTCGCTGTCGTTGTACGTAAGGTTCGCGCTCACGCCGAAGCCGCCCATGAAGTCTGGCAGGCCAAGGCTTTCGGTCCACGGTTCCAGCTGCAGCTGCGCTGCCACCTCGAAGCCGAAGATGCGCCCGTCACCGCCGTTGGTGATGCCGGTGAAGGTGTACTGCGAACGATCCACGCCGCCGCTGTTCAGCGCGTCCGAACCGAAGGTGCGGCGCTGCGAATAGAGCACGTCCTCGACCTTCTTGTAGAAGACGCCGGCCATCAGGTAGCCCTGCGGACGCACGTACCATTCGAAATAGGCGTCCACGCCATAGGCGCGCTCGGGCTTCACGCCGGGATTGCCACCAGAGATCGTCAGGTTCGCATCGTTCACGGTCACGTTGGGGCGGATCTGGTCATAGTCCGCACGCGCCGCACCGCTGTTGAACGAAAGCCGCAGCTTCTTGTCCTCGGCGAGGTCGTAATTCACGTGGAGGCTGGGGAACGCGAGGGTCTGGCTTGCCTCTGCGGTGACGAGACCGGTGGTTCCGGCGATGTCGGCCTCGGCAATCCCGCGGTTCTTCACGTGTTCGACACGGACACCGCCGACGATTGAACCCCAGTCGTACCGCAGCGTGCCCATGGCAAAACCAGCAAAGACCTGCTCGCGCACGTCATAGATGTTCGCGGTGTTGGGCGTGAAGGTGAAGTTGGCCCGCGCGGCATCTGCATATTGGCGCATCTTGTCGGTATCGAAATACCGGAAGGTGTAGCCCATCGGGATCGCGCCGAGGAATGCCTGATCCAGCGAGAAATCGTTGTAGTTGGTGGGAATCCCGATCGTGGCGAAGTCGCCCGCCGCTGTCAGCGAGATCTGGCTTTCGTCCACTATCTTGGTGCGCTGGTCGAACTGGAAGCCCAGCTTGAACGTGGCGTCGCCGCCGAGGAAGCTGGTGTCCTTCGCCACGATCAGGCGGCCGGTATAGGCCTTGGTCGTGTCCACCGCATCAAGCAGGCGCAACTCGGCAAGAGGCTTGGCGAAGGTGTCGATCGCGGTAACCGCATTGCCCGCCGTGTAGCGCGTCGGGCTCGAAAGCTGCACGGTGGTGAATAACAGCGGCGTGTTGCGGCCCGGATTGGTAAAGTCGTAAGCTATCGTCGGACGGGCAGAACGCGTGGAAGGGCTGTTCCAGCGCGCTTCGCCCACCACCGAACGGTCGTCCTTGGACTCGGTGTAGTTGCCCAGCCAGTTCACCTTCCAGCCTTCGCCGAACTCGTGCGTTCCTTCGAGGGTATTGGTGAAGATCGACTGCCGGAACGCGCGGAGCGTCGAGCGCTGGTTGATGTCGATTCCGTAGACTGTGCCCTTCAGCGGCGTGTTGCCGATGCACACGTCGGCATAGCCAGTCGTCGTCGGCATGGTGTTGACCGTAGTCGGGCAGGCGGCCGAGCTGTTCGAAAGGTCGCTCTGCTTGTCATCCATGTCGAAGATGTAATTGTCGCGCGCCTCGTCGTCGGTGAAGATCGTGTAGACCGAACGCAGCGAAATCGTGTTCTGGCTGTCGGGCTTCCAGTCCATGCGCCCCGAAACGGACCAGTTGCGGCGGCGCAGGCGATAGAGCTTGTTCTCGGTCTCGCGCGCCCAGAAGCGCGTGCCGTTGCCGGGTCGCTGATCCTGGCTGACGCGCTCCCAGTCGATCTCGAAGTTGTCGGTGATCATGTTGCGTTCGAAGAAGCTGCCCGAGAGCAGCACGCCGATTTCGCCGTCGCCTGCCTTGAAGCGATCCGAAACGACCAGCGATCCTTCGTATTCGCGCCGGTCGCCAAGTTCGGCATAGCCGATCCCGGCCTTGCCCTGCACGTGCAGTCCGTCGAAATCGAAGGCTGACCGGGTGATGACGTTGACGTTGCCGGAAACCGTCTCGCCCGGCATGTCCGGCGTCACCGCCTTGGATACGATGACCTGCTTGGCAATGGCCGAGGGGATCGAGTCAAACCGCGCATCGCGCCCCTCGGGGCTGACGACATTGATCCCGTCGAAGCTGAGCGTAGTCCAGTAGTTTGGCGCACCGCGCAGCGAGATGTAACGCGCCTGGCCCTGATCGCGCTCGATGGCAACGCCCGGCAGGCGGCTGGTGGCCTGCGCAATGTTCTGGTCGGGCAGGCGGCCGACGCCATCGGACGAAAGCACCGTGACCAGCGAATCCGACTTCTTCTGCACGTCGAGCGCGGCGGCTTCGGATTCGGCAATCGGACGCTCGCCGGTTACCACGATCGGCGCTTCGGCGCTTTCCTCGGCTGCAAGGTCTTCGGCAAAGGCTGGCGTGGCAGCGAGTGCGGCAACCGAACCCAGCAGCATCGCACGAAGAAGGGTGCGGCTGCTCGCCGCGGAAAATACAGATGTCATGGTAAGCCCCCTGAATGACTTGGCTGGGGAGCCCCTAGGCACTGCGTTTGACGGTCACGCGACAGTTCGAAGGCAGAACGAAGAATGCGTTTCAAACAGCCGTAACAATTGTGGAAAGAAGGGCGCGTGTTCGGTTCACACGCGACAAGCTGTCACGCAAATGTCAGGCGGCAGGCAAGCTGCAGTGCTGCACCAGCTCGCGCAGGTCGCGCAACGCGCTGTCGCCGACAAGGTCCGGGTCAGGGCTGTCGATCACGATTGTGTCGCCCTTGGCCCGCAGCCGCACCTGCTCCAGCACCCGCGCCGATCCCGCGCTCAGCCGCCGACACAGCCGCGCCGCATGTCCAAGGGTCCGCGCCTCGAACAGCAGGTCGTCCGGGGCGAGGGCGCTCCACGGCACCTGGCCGGCACCGCCCTTGCCAAGGCTCGCCCGCAAGGCGCTGGCCAGCGCGGCGCGCCCGGCGTTGTCCACGCCCACCCAGCGCTTCTGCAGGCCCCATTCCATCGGCAGCTCGCGCCGCAGGTTCGGCTCGACCCTGCCGGCGGCAAGGCACAGCATCACCGCCGCACGCCCGACTGCCGAGTCCGCCAGCGCCGCAACCTCCCTCATCGCCGCCACCGTCGCCGCGACCAGCACTGCATCGACGCCAAGCGGCTCTACGAAGGCGCTGACTCCGGCCAGCAACGGATTCTCGCGCTGTACCGCGTCGGGCAGCGATCCGAACAGCACGCCCTCGCGCAGGCCCCATGACGAGAACACGATGCCCTTCGGCTCCAGCTTCTGCAGCAGCACCGCCAGCAACGCCGCGGCGTCGGGAATGCTTGCGGCCCGGCTCGCCGAAACGCCATCGATCTGCTGCAGCGCCTGCCCCCGTCGCGCGAACCGCTTTGCCAGCTCCAGCGCCTTGCCGGCATCGAGCGCGAAGCCGTGGGTGTCATCCAGCGGCCAGTCCAGCTGCACCATCATCGCCCGGCCCAGCGCACGCATTGACCCGCCGACGAGGTAGAGCGTCGCTTCGGGCTCGGCCACCCAGTCGGCCCCCGCCAGCATCCGGCTGATCTCGCGCACGAACACCCTGTCGCCCCGCGCCCGCAACGCGGGCAGGCGCAGCGAGCCCAGCGGCAGGCTTACCCCATGGCTCGTCCCGCCATCGGCAATGTCAACCAGTTCGAGGCTGCCACCGCCAAGGTCTCCAACGATCCCCGAAGCCCCCGGAAATGCACCAAGCACGCCCGTCGCGCTCGTCTCGGCCTCTTCCACGCCCGAAAGCAGTCGCGGCTCAAAGCCGATTTCGCGAATGCGCGCCAGGAACTCCGGCCCGTTTGTCGCATCGCGCGCCGCAGCCGTCGCCACCACGTCAACGCGCGGCACCCGTGCAAGGTCAAGCAGAGCCTTGTAGCGCCGCAGTGCCGCCAGCACGCTCTCCACCGCCTTGTCGGAAAGCCGGCCCGTCTCAGCCACGTGCTTGCCAAGCTTGGCCGTGACCTTCTCGTTGAGCAGCGTCACCGGCGCGCGCGGCGGTCCGCCATAGACCACCAGCCGCACGGTGTTGGAGCCGATGTCGATGATCGCGCGCGATTGCGCCCAATCGTAGATGGTTGGTTTGGCCTTCACTCAGCCACGGTTAGCCGCCCCGCGCCGCAACGCAAGCTTTGGAACCTTTCTTCCCTTGGAAAGCGCCGCACCGCGCCCGGAAAGCGACGGGTTGGTCATGAAATAGCCGTGGAGGTTGAACGAGGGGGCATTGTCGGATTTTGGCTTCTCGAACCGATCGTACTCGCCATCCGGCCCCAGTTCCCAGCTCTGCTCGGTATCCAGCAGGTTCGCCAGCATCACCTGGTCGAGAATCTGGTCATGCACGGTCGGGTTCTTCACCGGCACCAGCACTTCCACCCGCCGACCCATGTTGCGGCTCATCCCGTCGGCCGACGAGATGAACACCCGCGCCCGCTTGTTCGGCAGGTTCGCGCCATTGCCGAAGGCCCAGATGCGGCTGTGTTCGAGGAAGCGCCCGATGATCGACTTGACCTCGATCGTCTCCGAAAGCCCCGGCACCCCGGGCTTCAGGCAGCATATCCCGCGCACCACCAGCCGGATCTCAACGCCTGCCATGCTGGCAAGATAGAGCCGGTCGATAAGGTCGGGATCGGTCAGCTGGTTGAGCTTGGCCCAGATCATCGCCGGACGGCCCTTCTTCGCCAGCATCACCTCGCGCTCGATGCATTCGTAAAGCCTCTCGCGCAGGTTGATCGGACTGATCGCCAGCAGTTCGGTGTGCTTGGGCTCGACATAGCCAGTCACGAAATTGAACAGCTGCCCGGCATCGCGCCCCATGCGCGGATCGGCGGTGAAGAACGACAGGTCTGTATAGATGCGCGCAGTAACCGGGTGATAATTGCCGGTGCCGAAGTGGCAGTATGTGCGATATCCGCCACCTTCACGCCGCACCACCATGCTCACCTTGGCATGGGTCTTCCAGTCGACAAAGCCGTAGATCACCTGAACGCCCGCGCGTTCCAGCTGTGCCGCCCACATCAGGTTCTGCTCTTCGTCGAAGCGCGCCTTGAGTTCGACCACGGCCGTCACCGACTTGCCCGCCTCGGCTGCCGCGATCAACGCCGCGATCACGGCGGACTGCTTCCCGGCCCGATAAAGCGTCTGCTTGATCGCCACCACGTCAGGGTCGGCTGCGGCCTGCCGCAGGAAGTCGATCACCACCTCGAAGCTTTCGTAAGGGTGGTGGATCACCAGATCCTTCTCGCGGATGGCGGAAAAGCAGTCGCCGTCATGCTCGAGAATGCGTTCGGGATAGCGGGGGTTGTATGGATCGAATTTCAGATCCTGGCGGTCCTCTTCGATCACGGCAGACAGCCCGCTGATCGCCAGCAGTCCCCGACTCTTGATGACCAGCGCATGATCAAGCCTGAGCTGCTGGCGCAGCAGCTTCTCGGCGTCGGCGTCGAAGTTCTCCTGCAGGTGCAGGAGGATCACCTTGCCACGGCGCCGCCGCTGGATGGCGGTGCGGAAGTAGCGGACGAGATCCTCGGCATCTTCCTCGATCTCGATGTCACTGTCGCGCAGCACGCGGAAGGTGCCGTCACCCAGGATCTTGAAGCCCGGAAAAAGCAGTGTCGCATGGCGCCGAACCAGTTCCTCGATCCCCACCCACGAAGCCTTGGGCCCGGGCAGACGCACGAAGCGCGGCAGGGCAGGGGGGATCAGGATCATTTCCGTCACTGCTGCACCATCGGCGGTGCGCTGCAGCTGAAACAGGATGCCGGTGCCCTGGTTGGCGATGAACGGGAAGGGGTGTGCCGGGTCGATGGCCTGCGGCGTCAGCACCGGGACGACGTGCTCTTCGAAGTAGTCGCGCAGCCACTCGGCCTCGCCCTTGTTCAGGGCATCGTTGTCGATGATGCGAATGCCGGCCTCCGCCAGTTCGTCCTTCAGATCGGCCAGCACGTCCTGCTGGGAATCGATAAGGTCCTTCACCGCGTCGAGCAGCGCACCCAGCTGCTGCTGCGGGGTCTTTCCGTCGATCGAAAGTTCGTCGATCTGGCGGCGGACCTGCGCAGCGATCCCTGCCACGCGCACCATCATGAATTCGTCGAGATTGCTGCCGCTGATCGAAAGAAAGCGCAGCCGCTCCAGCAAGGGATAGTCGGGGTTGACTGCCTCGGCCAGGACGCGCCGGTTGAAGGCCAGCCAGCTCAGCTCGCGATTGAAGAACCGCTCCTGAACCGGCGGCAAGTCTTCAATCTGCACGCTGCATTCCCCCGCTGACATCTTAAAGGCCATTGCGCATCTCGCGTTACAGTCGCGTGACAGTCCTGTTCCGGATGATTGCTGTCAACTCATCGTCACGCCGATGTCGCTGATCTGACGCCGAATCTCCATCATCCTGCAACAGCCCGCGCCTAGCAGGCCCTCGCCACACCGATGTGGTCTATGAGGGATAACACCATGCGTATCGTCGCCGTGCTGCTCGCCAGCGCTTCGCCCATTGCTGCCTTTGCAGTGGCTGCCCCGGCTTTTGCCGCAGAAGACGTCGCCCCAGCTGCTGACGCGGCTGCCACTGCGGATTCCGCCAACGCCGAAATCGTCGTCCTGGGTTCGGGCCAGACCCGCCAGGTGCAGGAGCTTTCCACGCAGGAGCTGACCATCCTCGCCTCGGGCACCAGCCCCTTGAAGGCCATCGAAAAGCTGCCCTCGGTCAATTTCCAGTCGGCCGACGCTTTCGGCAACTACGAATGGTCCACCCGCGTCACGATCCGCGGTTTCAGCCAGAACCAGCTTGGCTTCAATCTCGATGGCATTCCGCTGGGCGACATGTCCTACGGCAATGCCAACGGCCTTCACATCAGCCGCGCGATCAGCCCCGAGAACATCGGCGTGACGCGCGTCAGCCAGGGTTCGGGCTCGATTGCGGCACAGTCGACCAACAACCTCGGCGGTACGCTCGAGTTCTTCTCGATCGATCCCAAGGACGTGCTCGGAGCCGACGTGTCAGCCTCCTATGGTTCGGCGGAGACATACCGTGGTTTCGCCCGCGTCGCGCTCGGCACGGCTGACGGCGCGCGCGGCTACGCCTCGATCCAGTATCAGGATGGCAAGAAGTGGAAGGGCGATGGCAAGCAGCGCACGTTCATGGCCAATGCCAAGGCCGTGCTGCCGCTGGGCGAAACCGTCGATCTCGATGGCTACATCAGCTATTCCGACCGCGCAGAGCAGGACTACCAGGATCTCAGCCTCGAGATGATCGAGCGCCTTGGCTATGACTGGGACAACTTCGGTCCCTCGCGCTATGCCGAAGCCATCAACATTGCCGATATTGCCGCGAATACCGGCTACAGCGGCGTCACGCCGACCAACCCCGCTGCAGGCACCACCTATCCGTCGCCGATCGTAATTGCCGATGACGCCTATTATGATGCTTCGGGCCTGCGCAAGGATACACTTGCCGCGCTGGGCCTGACCATCCAGACCGGCGATACCGGCAAGTTCGCCATCAAGGGCTATTACCACGAGAACGACGGACAGGGCACTTGGGGCACGCCGTATCTGGCCAGCCCGTCGGGCGTGCCGATGTCGATCCGCACGACCGAATACGACATCAAGCGCAAGGGCGTGTTCGCCTCTTGGACGGGCGAATTCGGCTTCAACAGGCTGCTCGTCGGCGGTTGGTATGAAAAGAACGACTTCATCCAGTCGCGCCGCTTCTATGGATACGAAAGCCGAACCAATCCGGGCCGCGATCACCTTGATTTCCAGCGCAACCCGTTCTTCACGCAGTGGTCCATCGCGTTCGAAACCGACACGCTGCAATACTACGTTTCGGACGATATCGACCTTGGCGATCTCAAGGTGAATCTGGGCTGGAAGGGCTATTCGGTCGACACCAACGCCTTCGCGCTGGTCAATACCAACAGCCGCGCCACCGGTGACCTAAAGGTCGAGGACTGGTTCCAGCCGCATGTCGGCCTGAACTACAAGTTCGGCAACGGTCTCGAAGCCTTTGCGGGCTTCACGCAGGTGACGCGCGCCTATCAGGCTTCCACCACCAGCGGCCCGTTCTCGTCAACGCAGGCTGGCTTCGATGCGATCAAGGACACGATCAAGCCGGAAAGCTCGGACACCTATGAAGCGGGCTTGCGGTACAACACCGGTATCGTGAATGCCTCGCTCGCAGGCTATTATGTCGATTTCCGCGATCGCCTGCTGGTCATCCCGACTTCGCTCGGCATCGTCGGGGCCACCAACGCCCTGCAGAACGTTGGTTCGGTTCGCGCCCTCGGCATCGAAGCGGCGATGGACGTGAAGCTGCCGGGTGGCTTCGGCGCCTTCGCGTCCTACAGCTACAACGATACCACGTACCGCGATGATGTCGTCATCACTGCAGGAGGCGTCACCACCATCCGTCCCACCAAGGGCAAGACCGTGGTCGATACTCCCAAGCACCTGCTGCGCGCCGAACTGTCGTATGACAGCGACATCTTGTTCGGCCGGGTCGGCGTGAACTGGATGTCGAAGCGCTACTTCACCTACCTCAACGACCAGTCGGTGCCCGGTCGCGCGCTCGTCGATGCCACCATCGGCTATCGCTTGAACATCGGCCAGCGCCAGCCGATCGAACTACAGGTGAACGCGGTGAACCTGTTCGACAAGCGCTATGTCGCCACAATCGGCTCCAACGGCTTCGGCTTCAGCGGTGACAGCCAGACCCTGCTGGCAGGCGCGCCGCGTCAGGTCTTCGTCACGCTCAAGGCGGGCTTCTGATGATGCGCGGCCTTTCATCCGCAAGAGCCCTGATTGCGGGCGTCGTGCTGCTTGGCAGCACGGCGCCCGTCGTCGTCAAGGCCCAGGAAGCACGCAAGTCCGCCCTACTGGTCTCGATCGACGGTCTGCGCCCCGGCGACGTGCTTGAAGCCGACAAGCGTGGCCTCAGGATTCCCAACTTGCGCCGGTTCCTCAAGGAAGGGGCCTATGCCACTGGTGTGATGGGCAATCTTCCCACTGTCACCTATCCCAGTCACACTACGTTGCTCACCGGCGTCGCCCCGGCGATGCACGGCATCGTCAGCAACACCACCTTCGATCCCAGGCAGATCAACTACGGCGGCTGGTACTGGTACGCGCAGGACATCACCGCGCCCACGCTGTGGGACGCCGCCAAGGCGGCGGGCCTCACCACCGGCAACGTCCACTGGCCAGTCAGCGTCGGGGTCAAGTCGCTCACCTGGAACATGCCGCAGATCTGGCGTTCGGGCCACGGCGATGACCGCAAGCTGATCCGCGCGCTGGCGACGGACGGCCTCTACGAAGCGCTCGAACACGATTGCGGCGCCTATGCCGACGGGATCGACGAAGGTGTCGAGGCGGACGAGAACCGCACGAAGTTCGCCGTGCGCCTGATCGAGACGAAGAAGCCGGAGTTCCTGACGGTCTACCTCGCGGCGCTCGACCATGAGGAACACCTTTTTGGCCCGGGGAGCGCAGAGGCGAACGCCGTGCTCGAACGTCTGGATGCCGCTGTCGGCAAGCTCGTCGCCGCCGAACTCGCCGCGCGCCCCGACGCGACAATCGCACTGGTCAGCGACCACGGCTTCGTCGCCACCGACACCGAAGTGAACCTGTTCCGCCCCTTCATCGACGCTGGCCTCATCAAGCTTGGCGCCGACGGCAAGGTTGCATCGTGGGACGCCATGCCGTGGCCGTCGGGCGGCTCGATCGCCATCGTCCTCGCCCGCCCCGATGACGCCGCGCTCAGCGGTCTGGTCGGAACACTGTTGGAAAAGCTTGCCGCCGATCCACAGGCGAAGATCGCAAGGGTCATCGACAGGGCGGAGATTGCCAGACTGGGTGGCAATCCGCAGGCCAGCCTCTTCGTCGATCTGAAGCCGGGCGCACTGGCAGGGAACTTTGCGGTCGACGCGCCGCTCTCGAAACCCTCGCGCTACAAGGGGATGCACGGCTATTTTCCGGCAATGCCCGAGATGCGATCGACCTTCCTCGTGATGGGCAAGGGCGTGGCCAGGGGGCGCAGTCTGGGCGAGATCGATATGCGCGCGATCGCTCCGACCTTGGCCAATGCCATGGGGGCGAAACTGCCCGATGCACAGGTCCCTGCTGTGAAGGTCGGCGAATAGGCTTTGCCCTTCAACCTCCGGGAAGAGTTTCGGCTCTGCCCCGGAGAGTTGGGGTAGAGTTGCCCGAGAGTCCGCAAGAGTTGGAAAGCTCTCCGGATGGCGACCACGTTGCGGAATCTTGACGAGATTCGAATGCGTTGGCGCGACTCAGCAGGCCTGCCGCAAAAGTCTACGGCGCATTCCCGCTAACAATTGGCAAACCATGAAACGCGGCCTTTTTCGCACGATCGACACATTCCTGGGCGAATGCGCCCGCGTCCACGAAGACGCCGGCGACGCCTTCCCTTACCTCCGTCCCGAACTCTATCGCCGGCTTGGTTTTACCCCGGCTTACGAAGAATTGCCTTTTCGCGCAGATGCCAGTGAGGCTGCGGCACGACGGCGGACCTGACGCACAAGAAAAAGAGCCCCCGCTTTCGCAGGGGCTCTGATGTTCTTGCCACAAGGCGTTGGGTTTACACCCTTTCCTTCAGCACCTCGGCCAGTGTCTCGCCCAGCAGCGAGGGCGAGGCGGAGACCTTGATGCCGGCGGCTTCCATGGCCGCGATCTTGCTTTCAGCATCGCCCTTGCCGCCCGAGACGATGGCGCCGGCATGGCCCATGCGGCGGCCCGGAGGCGCGGTGCGGCCCGCGATGAAGCCGGCCATCGGCTTCTTGCGGCCACGCTTGGCCTCGTCGATCAGGAACTGTGCGGCCTGCTCCTCTGCATCGCCGCCGATCTCGCCGATCATGATGATCGACTTGGTGGCTTCGTCGGCCAGGAACAGTTCGAGCACGTCGATGAAGTTGGTGCCGTTGACCGGGTCGCCGCCGATGCCGACAGCGGTGGTCTGGCCAAGGCCGATGGCCGAGGTCTGGAACACCGCCTCATAGGTCAGCGTGCCCGAGCGCGAGACCACGCCGACTGAGCCTTCCTTGAAGATCGAACCGGGCATGATGCCGATCTTGCACTGGTTGGGCGTCAGCACGCCGGGACAGTTCGGACCGATCAGGCGGCTCTTCGAACCCGACAGCGCGCGCTTGACCTTGACCATGTCGAGCACGGGCACGCCCTCGGTGATCGCCACGATCAGTTCCATCTCGGCGTCGATCGCCTCGAGGATGGCGTCGGCGCAGCCCGAAGGCGGCACGTAGACGCATGATGCGGTCGCACCGGTGACGGCCTTGGCCTCGGCCACGGTATCGAACTGCGGCAGGCCGATGTGGGTGGTGCCGCCCTTGCCGGGGGTCACGCCGCCAACCATCTGCGTGCCGTAGTCAAGCGCAGCCTGCGTGTGGAAGCTGCCGGTCTTGCCGGTCATCCCCTGCGTGATGACCTTGGTGTTCTTGTCGACGAGAATGCTCATTATGCAACCTTCCGGACTTCAGCGACGATCTTCTTGGCGGCATCGCCGAGGTCGTTGGCGGGGACGATGGGCAGGCCGGAGTTGGCGAGGATGTCCTTGCCCTGCTGGACGTTGGTGCCTTCGAGGCGGACGACCAGCGGAACCTGCAGGTTCACTTCCTTGGCCGCGGCAACGATGCCGTCGGCGATGATGTCGCACTTCATGATCCCGCCGAAGATGTTGACGAGAATGCCCTTCACCGCCGGGTCCTTGAGGATGATCTTGAACGCCGCGGTGACCTTCTCGGTCGTCGCGCCGCCGCCCACGTCGAGGAAGTTGGCGGGGAATTCGCCGTTCAGCTTGATGATGTCCATCGTCGCCATGGCAAGGCCGGCGCCGTTGACCATGCAGCCGATGTTGCCGTCGAGCTTGATGTAGGCAAGGTCGTACTTGCTGGCTTCGATCTCGGCCGGGTCTTCCTCGGTTTCGTCGCGCAGCGCCATCACGTCGGGGTGGCGGTAGAGCGAGTTCGAATCGAAGCTCATCTTGGTGTCGAGGACGAGCAGGTTGCCGTCCTTCGTTTCCACCAGCGGGTTGATCTCGAGCATGTCGCAATCCAATGCCACGAAGGCGTTGTAGAGCTGCTTGGCGATCTTGCCGGCCTGCTTGTTGAGATCGCCGGTCAGCTTGAGCGCATAGCCGACGGCGCGGCCGTGGTGCGGCATGAAGCCTTCGGCCGGGTCGATGGTGATCGTGGCGATCTTCTCAGGGGTCGAATGCGCGACCTCCTCGATGTCCATGCCACCCTCGGTCGAGACGATCATGGCAACGCGGCTCGAAGCGCGGTCGACGACCATCGACAGGTAGTATTCCTTCGCGATATCAACGCCATCGGTGATGTAGAGGCGGTTGACCTGCTTGCCGGCCTCGCCGGTCTGCACCGTGACGAGCGTGTTGCCGAGCATTTCCTTTGCAAAGGCCTCGACTTCCTCGATGCTCTTGGCCAGGCGCACGCCGCCCTTGGCATCGGCAGGCAGTTCCTTGAACTTGCCCTTGCCGCGACCGCCGGCATGGATCTGCGCCTTGACCACATAGAGCGGCCCCGGAAGCTGCTTGGCCGCAGCAACCGCTTCCTCAACCGTCAGCGCCGCAATCCCAGCCGGAATGCCGACACCAAACTTCGCAAGCAGTTCCTTCGCCTGGTACTCATGGACGTTCATTCAACATCTCCTTGGCGCCGAGCGCCATATCGACCACCAGTACGCAGGAAGCATGAAGCTTGCCGCCCTGTTCACTGGTGCAAAGTTCGCCACAGCGCGCTCTCAACCCTGTATCAGCAGCCCGCAGGCCGGTCAGGAGATACCGCAAGCACGGGTTTCCCGGACAGATCAGGGCCGTGAGCGGCCTTCCGCGCAGCCTCCGTGCATTCCACGGCTTGGCCTGTCAAATGCAATTCCGCAAACTTGCGAATCTCCGATTTGCAACCATCCACGCCATCGGACAGCTCATCCACAGTGCCCGGCCGGGGCAAGGCGAGGCGACGCAGCATCGCTCATCGTCTCCCGCCTGGGGCGACGCCACAGATCGGCTTGGTAAATCGACAGAACGCCCGCTGCGTGGGGGATGCCGTTGCCACGGCAGCGAATTGGCCCGGACCCGCCGACGGCTTCCGACCGTTGAAGGGGGGACACCCTCAACCGGAGATTAATCATGGATTCGAACAACCCGACATTCGGCACGACGGCAAGCACGAACGGGGCAAGCATGAACGGGGCGAGTGTGACTGGCGGCGATCCGGATGGCGATGTCACCGTACTCAACACGCTGATTGCGACATTGCTGGACAGCGTCGAGGGCTACCAGACATCAGCCGAAGATGTCGACAACGAGCAATATCGCCGCATCTTCCTTGACCGTGCCCGCGAACGGCAGTCAGTTGTCACGAAACTGCAGGCTGCAGTTGGCCAGCTGGGCGGGAATCCCGAGGACGACAGTTCGACCATGGGGGCGATCCATCGCGCGTTTGTCGATCTGAAGTCGGCAGTCATGGGCCGCGACGACAAGGCTATCATCAACGAGGTCGAACGTGGCGAAGACTACCTGAAGGAAAAGTTCGAGACCGCGATGAACAATGCGGACCTCTCGGCTATTGCGAGGCAGGCCGTCAACGAGGCCTGGGGCTCAGTGCGCGAAGGCCATGACCAGATGCGCAACCTGAAGCACGGACTTGCCCGCTGAGCCAGCCGTTTTCCTGACCATCAGGCCATCAGCCTGAGTGCCTGCCGGACGATCTCGGGTGCGAGTTCGTCCGGCATTGGTTCCAACGGATGTGCGCGCAGCATCGCTCGGTTTGTCTGAAGCGCAAACCCGAAGATCGCGCTCCAGATCGTGGCGATGCGCAGGCTGCGCTCACGCTCGGACAAGTGCCCCGTGGCGCGCGAGACTTCACGTCGCAACATCTGGAAGCCCACTTCCTGTTCAGGGGCAAGCTCGGGCGCTAGCTGTGGGCGGACCAGTTCGCTTTCGTACATCAGCGTGAACATGTTCGGATTTGCAGCAGCAAACCGGATGAAGTGAAGAAGGTTGGCGAAAAGCACTTCCTCTGGCGCATCTGCGACCGCTTTTTCGGTTTCGGCGAAAAGTTGGCGATACCCTTCGAGGGCCACCGCAACGAGCAGCGCCCGTCGATCGGGAAAATGGTGATACGGCGCCCCGGGGGACACGCCGATCTCTTCAGCCAGCTTTCGAATCGACAACCCTTCATGACCTTCGCGCGCGACGAACGCGCAGGCCGCTGCGAGCAGCTCGCTGCGTAGATCGTCGCGGTGCGAAGGCTTGCCCCGCCGTTCCCGTATCGCTGCGTTCCCCGTCATTCCTGCAGCTTTGCTTGGTTTGACGCCAATGCGCAAGCCGCTTGCGCACCCTCTTGCGCCCCCCTTGCCCTCGTATTGATCATCGATTAATAGGCGCTCAAATAAGCGGTGATCAATAGCGTCAATCCGGACGCCGCCGCGACAGGAGAGGTTAGCGTGAGCAGCTTCAAGTACGGCGTATCGCTGTACAGCTACACTGATGACTTCGGCACGGTGATGACGCTGGACGATGCGTTCGATCATGTTGCCGACACCGGCTCGACCGGCATCGAGATCCTTGGCGAGACGAGCGTGCCGCTCTATCCTGAGCCGGCCGTTGTGTGGATCGACGACTGGTTTGCCAAGCTTGAGCGCTTTCGGCTCGAGCCGACCAATTTTGCTTGCTGGGTCGACACGCGCATCCAGCTGGACCGCAACATGAGCGTCGAAGAGGGCGCGGCGCAGATCGCGCAAGACCTGCGTCTGGCGCACAAGCTGGGCTTCAAGTTCATCCGGCCCAAGTTCGGCGTGATCGACCATGACCTGACGCCCGACCCGATCTGGGAAGGTGCGGTCGAGCGCAATCTCGATCTGGCGCACCAGCTCGACCTGGTGATCCTGCCCGAGATCCATTCACCTACGCCGATCCGTCATCCCGTCACCGACGCCTATGTGAAATTCATCGAGCGCACCGGCACCAAGAACTTCGGCCTGATGATCGACACCGGCATCTTTCAGGATCGCCCGATCGATCACTGGGGTGGTGGCATCACCGACGAGATCAAGAAGGGTGCGCTGAGCTTCCTCAATGGCATCAACACGCCGGTCGAGCATCTGGCCGACGTGATCCAGTACGTGCCGTTCATCCAGGCGAAGTTCCACAACATCGACGAGACGCTGCACGACCACCAGATCCCGTGGGAGCGCATCGTGCCGATGCTCAAGAAGCTCGGCTACGCCGGTTATCTGTCGAGCGAGTACGAGGGTAAGCGCGACCCTTGGGTGGCGATCGAGCAGGTGCGCCGCCAGCACGCACTGATCCGCAAGCTCGAAGAAGAATATGACGCCGCGAACATGGAGACGGCCAATGCTTGAGCGCAGCCATATCCAGAGCACCGGCTTCCGCAATGTTGGGCCTGAAGGCGCCCGCACCGGGTTCGAGGTCCGCATCCGCCAGGCCAACTACCGCTCCTCGCGGCTGAGCCTGATCGAGGGCGTGGACATTACCGTCGACGGCGTCGTCTATCCCGCCGAGGGCAACCTGTTTCGTCTCGGCGACAAGGAATATACCCGGGATGAACTGAACGAAGCGACGCAGACCCGTCTTTACGTTGGCGACTACTTCACCGTGGTCGTTCCCAAGGAGGGCGGCCTGACGCGCGGGGTTCATCTCGTCGGCAGCGCGATCCGATATCGCCACCCCTATTTTCCGCCAGAATTTCAACCCGCCATCGTCCGCAACGAACGCCACGCGACGATCATCCTCCCCTGGAGGGCCGAACCTCCGGGGTGGAGCGCCGGCGGTGCGGACCGGTGGGCACCAGCACATTTCCGCATAATCGTTCAGAGGGAGGATAATCCGTGAACATCAGCAGGAAGACCCGGCTCGTGCAGTCGGCATCAATTGCAGCCATCGCGCTGTTCTCGTCTGTACCCGCATTCGCGCAGGCTGCCGACCAGTCGGCAGCGGACGAAGCCTCGGCACCCGGCGAAATCATCGTTACTGCCCAGCGTCGCAGCGAGAACGTGCTCAAGGTCCCGGTCAGCGTGACCGTGGTCGGCTCGGAGCAGCTGATCCAGCGCGGCGCCAATGATCTTACCGCCGTGACCAAGCTCGCACCGAGCCTTCAGGTGGCGCAGGACAACACTTTCTCGGTACGGGGTGTCGGTACGGCCACGTTCTCGAACACTGTCGAGGCCAGCGTCTCGCAGGTCATCGACGATGTCGTTCTCGGCAACCGTGAATATGCCGCCAATGCCTTTCTACGACGTTGCTCGCGTCGAAGTCCTGAACGGGCCGCAGGGCCTCCTGTTCGGCAAGAATGCTTCGGCCGGTCTGGTCAACATCACCACCAACAAGCCCAAGCTCGGCGAACTGTCATTCACCGCCGATGGCGAACTGGTGCAGCGCGCGCGCCCGGGCGACGATGGCACGGGGTACCAGATCCGCTCGACGGTCAACGCTCCGCTGGGTGACAAGGCGGCGCTGCGCCTCAACGCCATCTACAGCGACCAGGACCCGATCACCGTCCCCAAGGTCAATCCGGCAGTCCGCAACGATCTGGGCCTCGAGAACCTTGGCCTGCGTGCAAAGCTGCTGTTCGAGCCGACCGACAACCTCTCGGTCTACGTGATTGGCGACTACAACCGGCAGCGCGGCATCACTGGCCGCTATGACATCACCTTCCGCCAGTTCGGCCCCGGCAGCCAGTACCCGGCGCGTGGCCTTGTCGCAGGTACGGACAACCTGAACTTCGCGGCTGAAGCGCCGAATTTCCGTGACAGCGATACCGGCGGCCTTCAGGCCAACATCAACCTGCGCCTCGGCAACGGCATGGAGCTGAGCAGCATCACCGCGTGGAAGCAGGCCAAGGTCGATTTCCAGTTCGATTCCGACCAGACGCCGTTCAACTTCTTC
Source organism: Novosphingobium sp. FW305-C-30-35 (assembly GCF_058783135.1). Lineage (NCBI taxonomy): Bacteria > Pseudomonadati > Pseudomonadota > Alphaproteobacteria > Sphingomonadales > Sphingomonadaceae > Novosphingobium > Novosphingobium sp. FW305-C-30-35. The sequence goes on along the minus strand of NZ_JBYSYJ010000001.1, from coordinate 698,999 downwards.
AGCTTCAACGGTGCCAATCAGAAGTACGACCAGTACTCGCAGGAACTGCGTCTGGCCCTCCCCAGCGGCAATGCCCTGTCGGGTCAGTTCGGGCTCTACTATTACCGCTCGGTCGGCAACAGTTCCGGCTACCGTGGTGGCAACAACGGCGTGCCAGACTTTGTCGCGGTCGGCTTCCCGTTCTGCATCGGTGCCACTGTCACGCAAGGGCCGCCGCCCGCTTGTGGCGTGAACAACCGCTCGTTCCTCGGCCAGGACTTCCAGTATCGCCTGCAGAACGACAGCTATGCAGCGTTCGGCCAGCTCGGCTACCAGCTGACCGACACCCTCAAGCTGACCGCTGGTGCGCGCCTGACCTACGAAAAGGCGCAGATCAACTTGCGCGAGAACTTCGGAAACTACTTCGTCACGCTTGGCGTGAAGAAGAACGTCACCGACCAGAGCACCGACGCCACCGATCTCAGCTACAAGCTGGGCTTCGACTGGCAGGCGACGCCGGACCTGATGGTCTACGGCTTCTACGGCGAAGGCTTCAAGGGACCGGGCTTCTCGAACACGGCACCCGCGCCGAATGCCGATCTCGCCGTACGTCCGGAAATCTCGCGCGGTGGTGAACTCGGCATCAAGGGCAAGGCTCTCGACGGCGCGCTGACCTTCAGCGTTTCAGGCTTCTACACGAAGTTCTATGACCTGCAGGTTCAGGCCTTCGTGCAGGCGCTCCGCACCTTCGTGCTGGGCAACGCGGCCACGGCAACGACCAAGGGCATCGACTTCTCGTTCCAGGCACGGCCCTTCGAAGGCCTGACCCTGTCGGGTTCGGCGTCGTATGCTGATGCGACGTTCGACGACTACCCGGGCGCGCAGTGCTACCCGACGCAGACGACCGGCGGCTGCAAGGCCGACATCAACTCGTCGCTGCCTGGCTTCGTCGGCACGTTCAACGCCAAGGGCTACCAGCTGCCGCTGTCCTCGAAGTTCACCGCGACGCTTGGCGCTGAATATGCTGCGCCGATCTCGGAAGGCCTCGAAGCACAGTTCGGCATGGGCTACTATCACCGCTCGCCGCAATCTGCGGGTATCGGCGCACCGTTCACGATCCCGACCTGGGATACGATCGACCTGCGTGCCGGCGTGAAGGCAGACAACTGGACCATCAGCCTGTTCTGCAAGAATTGCACGAACGAGGTCCGTCCGATCTCTGTCGGTTCGGACGGTGGCGATGCCAACCCGGTTGGTGTTGCTCCGCCAGTGCTGACGCTGAACCAGCGCTTCAGCTTTGAATCGGTCCGCACCGTCGGCGTGCGGGCAGGCATCAACTTCTGATGCAAGAGGGGCCGCCGCCTTCGGGTGGCGGCCTTTGCTTCTGTCGCATCCGTCGAAGAGCGGACCGGCACCTGTCGAGAAGGATGAACTGGATGATCATGGCCGCACTTCGGCATTCGATTCTTGGCCTGAGCCTCGCGCTCCTTGCGAGCGCATCCGTGCATGCGCAGAGCGGCATTTCGACCGAGACGGTCGCCGCACCGGCCCAACCGAACACCGTCATCCTGCCCACGGCCGGGAAGGTGGACCGCGAGGTCTGGCATCCCAGCGACCTTGGGCGCTATGCCGTGCGCAACGTCACCCGGCCGACGCTCACCGTATTCCAGCCCGTCGGCAAGCCGTCGCCCGCGTCGGTGATCATTGCTCCTGGCGGCGCGTTCCTCGGCCTCGAGATGGACAAGGAAGGGTGGGAAGTAGCCCGCTGGTTCGCCAATCACGGCGTGACCGCGTTCGTGCTCAAGTACCGCACCCTGCCAACACCGCTTGACCAGAAAGTCTTCGTCGCCGAACTCGACAAGATGATCAGCGGGCAGAAGGCCGCCTTTGCTCCTCCGGCCGACACGCCCGCCGAAGCGCTCGAAGATGGACTTGCAGCACTGCGGCACGTCCGCGCCAATGCCGCCACCTTCGGGATCGATCCCAAGCGCGTCGGCTTTATGGGGTTTTCCGCTGGTGGCTTCCTGACGCGCAGCGTGGTGGAGAAAGGCGGCGCTGACCGTCCCGACTTTGCCGCGCCGATCTACCCCAACATGGGACCGATGACCGTGCCTGCCGATGCGCCACCGATGTTCGTGGCCATTGCCGCCGATGATTTTCTGCTGGCGCGCGAAAAGGGCCTGCCGCTGCTCGACAGTTATCGCGCTGCTGGCAAGTCGATCGAGTTCCACCTTCTTTCATCGGGCGGTCACGGTTTCGGGGCCGGACCCGCTGGCTCTCCTGCGGAAGGATGGCTTGAGTTGATGTATCGTTGGATGCGCACGCAGGGCCTGCTGGCAACGGAGAAGAAGTGAGATGATCGATCGTCGCAGCTTGATGGCTTCGGCCGTGGCCCTCGGCGCTTCCGCCGCGGTCAGCGGTAGTGCGCTCGCGCGGCGTGCGAAGATGAAGCCAATTGATCCGAGGTTTCCCGAAGGGTTCCTGTGGGGCGCTGCAACTGCCGCGCACCAGATCGAGGGCAACAATCTCAACGCCGACCTGTGGGTGATCGAGAACGTCCCCGGCACGATCTTTGCCGAACGGTCGGGCGATGCCGCAAACAGCTTCGAACTCTGGCCGGTCGATCTCGATCTGGTGAAGGGCATGGGCCTCAATTCCTATCGCTTCAGCCTGGAATGGGCGCGGATTGAGGCCGACGAGGGACATTTCTCCAACGCCATGCTCGATCATTACAAGGCGATGATCGAAGGGTGCCGCGCGCGGGGCCTCAAGCCGGTCGTCACCTTCAACCACTTTACCACCCCGCGCTGGTTCGCTGCCAAGGGCGGATGGCACAATCCTGAATCGCCCACGCTGTTCGCCCGCTTCTGCGATCGCGCCGCGCGGCATCTGGCTACAGGCATCGAACTTGCAACAACGCTGAACGAGCCCAACCTCGCAGGCGTGATCGGCGAAATCCTGCCACCGCAGCTGCTTGCCGGTGACAAGGCAACGCAGGAAGCCGCCGCAAAGCAGCTTGGCGTGCCGCTCTATACGCCGGGCGTCTCGCTCTACATCAAGGACCCGAAGACCTACCGCGCCAACATGATGGAAGGGCATCGTCGCGGCGTTGCTGCGATCAAGGCGGTGCGGCCTGACCTTCCGGTGGGCGTGAGCCTGGCAATCCTCGACGATCAGGCGGTCGGCAAGAATTCCATGCGCGATCAGATCCGCGAGCGCTACTACAATGAGTGGCTGCGCCTGGCGCGTGAGACCTGCGATTTCATTGGCGTGCAGAACTATGAGCGCAAGGTGTGGAATGCCAAAGGTCCGCTACCCGCACCTGCCGATGCGCGCCGCAATGCCGGCGGGATCGAGGTCTGGCCGGGCTCTCTGGCTGGTGCGGTGCGGTATGCCTACGAGGTTACCAAGCTACCGGTCTACGTCACCGAGCACGGCGTCAATTCCAACGACGATGCCTTGCGCCAGTGGCTGATCCCGGCCGCGCTTGCCGAATTGAAGCGGACAATGGACGATGGCGTACCGGTGCGCGGCTATTTCCACTGGTCGCTGATCGACAACTTCGAATGGGGCTTCGGCTACCACCACCGCTTCGGGCTGCATTCGTTCGACCGCGAGACGTTCAAGCGCACGGCCAAGCCCAGCGCCGAAATGCTGGGCTCGATCGCGCGAAGGAACTCGCTCTAGGACTCAGGCCAGCGCCGCTTTGACGTATGCCGGTCGGAGCGGCAGGCGGCGCACGGGTTTGCCGGTGGCGTCAAGGACGGCTGCGGCAATGGCCGGGGCGGCCAGGGCGTTGGCGCTTTCCGAACCTTGGCCATAGTTGCCCGCAGCAAGGTTGGTTTCGAACACCACCTTGATTTCGGGCGCTTCGGCCATGGTCAGAATCGGGTAGCTGGCCCAGTCGGCCGCGGTGATCGCGCCTCGGTCGAAGCTGACTTCCTCATGCAGCGCCTGGCTCACGCCCATCAGGCAGCCAGCCTGGATCTGGCGGCGCAACTGCAGCGGATTGATGACGATGCCGACATCGGCGACCATGGTCATCCGTTCGACCTTGACTTCACCGCTCTCCGGCATGACCGCGACGTGCGCCGCGCAGGCCCAGTAGCCGTTGTCGCGCAGCATGATCGACATGCCGCGGCCCTTGACCACGCCTTTTCCGCTGGCGCGGGCGCCGGGGGCGGGTGAGGGGCGGCTGTCCCACGCGGACTCGGTGCGCAGCTTCTCGATGATCGCCTTGAAACGCGGGTCGGTAACGTGATCGAGGCGGAATTGCAACGCGTCCTTGCCCGCCAGCATGGCCGCTTCGCTCATTGCCACTTCACGCGGGAAGTTCTGCTGGAACTGGATCGGCGTGCGCATCGAATGGTCCCGCAGGCCCACTGCGATCGGCGATTCCTTCTCGCCGATCTGCCAGGTGCTCATCGCCTTTTCGTGCACGGCGGGGACGTTGCCGTAGACCCAGGTATCCTGCATCTCATTGATGCCGTTCTGGAACGGATCCTTGGTAACGGCCGCAGGGGCATCGATCACCGGCAGGCCGGCAAGCAGCGCACCGACCAGGCGATCATCCTGCATCGGCGGCACGCGGTGTTCGGCTGCATAGCCTGCGATGCGCCCGTCCTTGTCGAGCTTGATGGCGATATCCGCCAGCGCGCACGAGGATTGCGTGGTCCACTGCATCTCGTCGGCGCGCATCCACTGCACACGCACCGGCCGGCCAAGTTCGCGCGAGAGAAGCACGGCTTCGTCCTCGCTCCCTGCGCTGCCACCATTGGAGCGGCCATAGTGGCCCGATCCTGGATAGGTGCGCACTACCACCTTGTCCTCGCCCACGCCGAGCATCCTGGCGATCATGTGGCGCAGATGCTGGGGGTTCTGGCTGAGAGTGTGCAGGGTGACCGAGCCATCGGGGCGGTAGTCGGCCAGTGTGACCATCGGGCCGATCGGGGCGTGCTTATGGTAAGGCAGGAAGTACGATGCCTTGTGCTCCCGCGCAGCGGGCACCTTTTCGGGCTCACCCTTGTTGGCCGCGCCATCGCGTGACGGGAAGACGGTCCAGTCGGCCTTCGACCGCAAATGGTCTGCCAGGCCTTCGTGGCCGGGCAGGCCCTGCCAATCGCTCCACTGCGTCTCGGCGGCAACAGCCTGAGCAGCCTGTACCGCCTCCCACTCGTCAGGTGAAACCACGGCAAGGAGGTTGCCGATCGTCACCAGTCGCGCGCCCGGAAACTGCGCGCCGTCCAGCTTCCCGGCCTTGACCAGCTTCGAACCCAGCGTTGCGGGGTGGATGGTGCGGGCGTGGAGCATGCCCGGCAACTTGACGTCGCCGACCCAGACCGCTTCGCCTGAAACCTTGGGGCGGGTCATGGGGTTGGCCGATGGCTTGCCAATGATCGTGTATTCGGACACCGGTTTCAGCGGCGGCTCGCCCTTGACCGTCAGGCCCATCGGGCTGGTCAGTTCGCCTTCTACCGGGATCGTCAGCTTGAGGTCCTGTCCTTTCACGAGATCGGCATAGCTTATCGCCTTGCCGCCGCCGGAGATGACGCCGTCCTTCACGCTCAACGCCTTGCGGTCGACCCCAAGCTTGCCCGCGGCGAGTTCAAGCGCCGCCTCGCGCATGTAGGCTGCAACCTTGCGCAGGTTCTGGACATAGCCAAGCAACCAGAACGTGCCGCCGCCATCGGGCGTGCGGTCGGTGTCGCCGGTGATCACCGTGGTCATCGCCGAGAGCGGGACGCACAGTTCTTCGGCGACGATCTGGCGATAGGCGGTGTTGACGCTGCTCTGGCCGAAATCGCATTTGCCGGTGCGGATCGTGACCGTTCCATCCGCCTTGAGCTCGATCCAGCTGGCAGCCGTGGTTGCGTCGAGCGAGGCCGGGGCGGCGGTTGGCGAAGCCTTGACCGGCAGGCTGACCGCGACGGCGAGCGCTCCCCCGGTGCCGATAAAGGCGCGGCGGGAAAGTCGGGCGCCGTGGATGTCGAGGGCTGCGCTCATGCTGCGCCTCCCTCGGCCATCAGCTTGGCCGCACGGTGCGCGCCTTCGAGGATCGCGGCATAGCTGCCGCAGCGGCACAAGTGCGGGGAGGGGCCGGAATTGGTCAGCGCCTCGCGGATGTCCGCGTCGGTCGGCTTGGGGTTCGCCTCGAGAAGTTCGGTAACCTTTATCATCATGCCGAACTGGCAGATCCCGCACTGCGGCACCTGTTCGTCCACCCAGGCCTGCTGGACCGGGTGCAGCCGCTGAGGGTCGGGCGCGAGGCCCTTTTTCTCGGCCCAGCGCGCGGGCAGGCCGTCAACCGTGGTGACCGGCTTGCCTTCCACCGCCGAGACCGGCGTCACGCAGGCGCGCACCTCTTCGTCGCCAAGCAGGATCGAGCAAGCCCCGCATTGCGCAAGGCCGCAGCCGAACTTCACGCCCATCACGCCCAGTTCGTTGCGAAGGACATAGAGCAGAGGCGTATCGGGCGAAGCCTTAACCTCGCGCTGCTTCCCGTTGACGACGATCTTGGTCACACGCAACTCCCCCGCGATGAAGAAACTGTTCTAACGGCAAATTCCGCCGTTGAACAGCGAAGGAGGGCGCGTCCCTGTTCCTTTGGTCAGGCCGTTGCCGGGTCCTTGTGCAGCCATTCGGCATGGCGTGGGGCGCGCTTGGTCTGGCTCCATTCCTCAAGCATCACCGCTGCAAGATCGGCCAGTTCGGCATATTGCTCTGCCGTGCCGATGTTGCAGGCCAGCTCGAGCCGGTGGCCGTTGGGATCGAAGAAATAGATCGAGCGGAAGATGCCATGGTATGTCGGCCCCAGCACGTCCACGCCTTCCGCCTCGAGATGAGCCTTGGCTGCCTGCAGGGCTGCCTCGTCCTCCACCTCGAAGGCGATGTGCTGGACCCAAGCGGGCGTATTGGGATCCTTGCCCATTTCGGGCTGGTTCGGCAGTTCGAAGAAAGCCAGCACGTTGCCGCCACCGCAGTCGAGGAAGACGTGCATGTAGGGGTCGTCTTCGCCGGTGGAGGGCACCTTGTCCTCGGCGAATGCGGTGGTGTAGCGCATGCCCATCACGCGCTCGTACCAGTCGACCGTTTCCTTCGCGTCGCGGCAGCGATAGGCGACATGGTGGATGCGCTTGATCTGCGGGATCATTCTGCCGTCTCCTCGACCTGGAGGACGCCACGGCGCATCTGATCGCGCTCCATCGACTGGAACAGCGCGGTGAAGTTGCCTTCGCCGAAGCCCTCGTCCTTCTTGCGCTGGATGAACTCGAAAAACACCGGGCCGATCTGGGTTTCCGAGAAGATCTGCAGCAGCAGGCGCGGATCGCCCTTTTCGGTCGAGCCATCGAGCAGGATGCCGCGGCGCTTCAGTTCGTCCACCGGCTCGCCATGGCCGGGCAGGCGTTCGTCCAGCATCTCGTAGTAGGTGTCGGGCGGGGGCGACATGAACGGTGTGCCGGTGGCCCTGAGCTTGTCCCAGCCGCCGATCAGGTCATCACAGGCAAAGGCGATGTGCTGGATGCCCTCGCCATTGTAGGCGCGCAGGAATTCCTCGATCTGCCCGCCACCGGCCTTTGCCTCCTCGTTCAGGGGAATGCGGATCTTCCCGTCCGGCGCAGTCATCGCGCGACTGGTGAGGCCGGTATATTCGCCCTTGATGTCGAAATAGCGGATCTCGCGGAAGCCGAACACGCGCTCGTAAAACGCCGCCCAGTGGGCCATCCGCCCGCCGTAGACGTTGTGGGTGAGGTGGTCGATCGTGTGGAAGCCCGCTCCCACGGGGTGACGGTCCACCTCCGGCAGGTATTCGAAGTCGATGTCATAGATCGAAAGATCGCCGAACGCGCCGCCCTCGTAGCGGTCGATCAGGTAGATGATCGAACCGCCGATGCCCCGGATGGCCGGCAGGCGCAGTTCCATCGGACCGGTGCGCACCTCGACCGGCTCTGCCCCACGTTCGATCGCGGTGGCATAGGCCCTGGCCGCGTTGCGCACGCGCCAGCCCATGCCGCAGGCGGACGGCCCGTGTTCGGCGGCGAAATAGGCGGCGGGGCTGCGCGGCTCGTAGTTGGCGATGAGATTGATGCCGCCCTGGCGCCACAGTTGCACGGCTTTCGAGCGGTGGTTGGCGATATGGGTGAAGCCCATTCGCCGGAACACCGGTTCGAGGCTCCCGGCCTCGGGCGCGGAAAATTCGATGAACTCGAAGCCATCGAGGCCCAACGGGTTTTCGAACAGGTCGGTCGAACTTGGGGACTGGCTCAAGGATATCTCCGATTCACCCGCGCGAAAGCGGTGCTTATGCAAAACTGGTTTCATTTAATACCAGATTGAAGCCTGCCTGTCGTGCACAATCTGCACCAGGTCGGCACGCGTCGCACCACCGCTGCCTTGCGACGAGCCGAACCGTGCCAATGCCGCGCCGCAAGGCATGGATCGAATTCTTCGTATTTTCAGGCAACTATGTTAGAAGGAGCCATGCATGGTGGGGTTCGGCCAAGTCCCAGCGATCAGCGCCTGCGCGAGATTGCCGCGCATCTGCGCACGGCTTTCCGCGTCAGCGACGATCATGACGTGACCCTTTCCGACCTTGCAACAGCCGTCGATTCCCCTGAACTGGCTGAGATATATCAGGAGATAAGGGCGCTTCAGACGGAACAGGTCCAGCGTCTCGAGCGATTGCTTGCGCGAATTGCCGACAACGACACCTGACGTTCACAGCGCTGCAGGCAATGGTGCGGCTACAGGAAACGCATTGTCCCGATAGCGAATTGAAAACGCTAGACTTCTGATTTGACTGCATTTCCGAGGCCCCAGATTAAGGCCCCCAAAGCCCCACGGTGCCCCAAACTTTTTTCACCAGTTCGGACCCAACGCCCCCACGGCGCCCCCTTTGCCCGTGCTCTGCACCGATGATATGTTCGCTTCACAGTCTCCATCGACTCGGACCTAGATGGGGCTTGCTCTTCGGAGCGGCGCGGTAAGGCAAAGGCTCATGGTCGAGCGTGTCCGAGGACCATGGCCCATGTTCAACCCTAAGTGCACTGCGCACAAAGGAGGCCATGATGCCTATCCCGAATGAACTTGTCCTAAGTCCGTCTGATGATTCCCGTCTGCGCCGTATGGCGGCCCGCGCTGGCTATGTCCTGCGCAAGTCCCGTTGGCGGGCAGGATCGATAGACAACTATGGCGGGTACATGCTGGTCGACCCCGACACGGGCGGCGCTGTTGCTGGAGGTCGGTTCGATCTCACTGGCTCTGAGGTCGCTGCGTACCTGGTCTAAAGCAGGGGGCAGACTGCAAGTTGCTCTCAACCCCCCTTCGCCTGAGAGTTCTTGCAGTCTGCATCGCCCACAATGGCGGAATTGCGCCGTTTCCGAACGATCGAATGTGCCACCGCATTTGCAGCGATAGCGAGAGTTCTTGGAGTCTGTTCTCGTGCCGTAGGAAGGGCAGGGAGCGCGTTGGCCCTGTCGAGGTCACGCGGACACGTCGAAGCCTCCTGTCGCGTCTGTGTGCCCCGTCTGGCGGGAAGGGCGAGGATGATCAGGGAGAAAACGCGGGTCCTACCTGCGACCAATCAGGACCCTAAGCGCTGGCAGACCGCAAAAAAGCATCGCCCCCCGATTTTTCAGGTTCGAATGAGTTTCGGGTTCGAGTCCTGAAGGCACAAAAAAAGGCCCCCGGTGGGCACAACCGGGAGCCAGTGAAAGGCCACGTGCGAAAGCAAGAGGGCACGGACCCAATAATGAGGGGGGCGGCCAACTCGCTACCGCCCCCCAAGCCGAGCGGGGAAAGGAAACCGCCCGGCTATGGCATCCCGACCTCGTTTCGCACTGTCACGCCCTTCATGACCGGGCCGATTTTGCGGATATTCGAAACCACGTCGACCACTGCAGGCGGTACGGGGACAAACCGGCGATAGTCGAGAATTCGGCTTGTACCTGCCACACCTTCCACGGCGAGACGGCAAGGAAGCACAAGCCCCGCAAAGCCCTTAACGGCATCTTCGATCGCGCGGGCCGCGGCGTAGCAGTCGACAAGGCGCTGTGCAGCGTCCCTTGCTTCTGCCCGGATCTCTGCGGCCATGGGGGCGAGAGCTTCTTGCACGCGCTTTGCGGCTTCGTCCTGATTGGCCTGCCAATCGATCTGCGCTTGCCTCAGGCGCTGGTCTAGTTCCGTCCGGGCCTCCCTCAGGTTCTCCCGCTCAAGAATGAGCCTGTCGCGATCAGGCGCAACCTCTGCGGCCTCGCTGGCTTCCCCACCCGCAACAAGGGCACTGGCAAGCGCCTCTGCGTTCTGTGCAGGGCTCTTGGCCAGTTCGGCGCCGATCTCTGCGCGGCGATCGTCGGCCTTCGCGATGGCCGCGCGGATCTCCGCCATTTCTGCCGTGAGAGCGTCGGCCTTGGCATTGAAGGTCGAGAGGTCGAGCGCCTGAATAGCTTCGAGATGTTCGGTCATGATCAGGCCCTCCCGGTCCGCTCGAGCATTTCGGCGCGGGCCTCTTCCCAGTTCACCGCCTTGCCGATCTGCGCGGCCCGGTTGCCGGTGGTCTGGAGTGCCGCGATTATTTGCGAGGCCGTGAAGCGGTGCGGCCAATTCAGGAGATGGGCGGCCATCTTTTCGCGGCCTTGGCTTGCCTCATGTGCCAGCACGGTTGCCCAACGCTTCTTTTCCGCTTCATTCGCGCTCTGAATGATGGCGGCGCGGTCGACCTTGGCGGATTGATGATTAGCCGGGGAAGCTTTGGCCGTAACGGTGGTCACGGCCGGCACGGTTCGGGCGGCAATAGGGGCGCTGTTGCGAGAGAGCGCCGCGGCAAGGCCGATCTGTGCGGCGCTCTGCCCGTTAAGGCGAGCACGATAGGCGGCGAGGCGGGATGAGCCGCCTACCGGGCCGGTGAATCTGCTTAGATCTTCCATGGTCGTTCCTTTCGAAGTTTGGGCACAAATGAGGGTCAGAAGTATCCGCGCGCCGGCATGGCGAGGGAGGTGGAGCCGTTCGCGGCTGCTGCGGAAAGCTGCGCGCGTACGGAGGTGATGAGGTTGTCATTGATCGCGTCCAGCCGCCCGCCCAGCGCTGCAATGAGCGCCTGCGTCTGGTTGTCGATCGCGCTGGTTGTGGCCTGCTGTTGCGTTGCCAGTTGCGTGAAGGGGCTATCACTTGCTGAGGCGGCGGCGGCCTGAGCTTCCTTCCCGGCAATCGCGCTGTCGGTCAGAGCGCGGATCTCATCAGCACGGGCATAGAACGCCCCCGTAGAGCCGGAGATTTGCCGTTCGATCTCGAGCAAGTCCTGAGCGGCCTTTGAGAAGGCGTCGAATGCCGTGGCGTCCCCTGCCTGCACCCGGGCCTTGAGCGGGTTGTAGATCGCTTCGGCTTGCGCCTGGCGGTCGCGGAGAGAGTAGAAGTCGGAGCCGACTGTCAGGTACTCTTTCAGGCCCTTGAGCGAACCGAGGATCCGTTCGTTGGCATCCCGCACCGCGTCGGCGCGCCGGATGCCGTACAACTCTTCGAGTTGGGCCATTTCGGCCGTGCTCGCACCCGCTTCCTTGAAGATGTCGATCAGGCGGCGGAATTCGAGGTTCAAGGTGTCCAGCGCGGCCCCGGTCGGGTCGCGATAGGCTTTCAAATCCTTGAATACCTGCTCGAACGAAAGCGCACGATTGAGCGCCCGCTCCACGTCCTTACCGGTCTGCAATAGACGCTTTGCGCCCTCACGAATGCCCTGGATGGCGCCGTCCTGCAGGGCATTGAGAAGCGCGATACGGGCGGCCTCTGCAGGGTCCTTGCCGTTGTAGATCGCATCCGGAGACTTGTAGAAGTTCTTGCCTGCCACATCGGAAGAACCAGAAGCCGAAACGCGAATCCAGCCCGAGGATCTCGTACCGATGCTGACCGCGTAGTCGCCAACCGTGCCCCCGAGACGTTCTGCAATGGACTGGAGTTGCGCTGAGATGCTGTCGCCCGTGTTCTGCGCACCTTGGGCCAGTTCGCGGTTGTTCCCGCCACTGGTAACGCCCCGGTTCGAGATGACCGCAAATCCGCTGGTCGTTTTCTTGAAGGCAGAGCCGAGAGCGCCGCCAAGCACACCGCCGAGCACTGAGCCGATAGGCCCCATGGCAGAGCCAAGAGCACCCCCGATGCCCTTGCCGAGCGCCTTGCCCGCTACTTCGCCGAGGATGCCCCCGATGGCGCTTCCGGCGTTGTTGCCCTTGCTGCCGAGGAATACTTGTCCTGCCGCGCTGCCAATGCCGGCGCTTTCCAGCACTTTCGAGAAGCTGCCACGCGAGCCGAAAACTTTGTCCAGCGAGGACAGGATCTCATCCCCGAGAAGCTTGATCTCGCGATTGCCGTTCGCATCGGTCGACGCCCAGCCAACGGAGCCGATAGTCTTGAGCAACACCCCGGCCGGGCCGCGCACTCCGGAATAGTCACCGGTCGCCAAGCCCGCCACTGCCCTGGCGATACCTGCGAGCCCCGAGGCGCTGCCGCCGACTTGCTCTAAGAGCGCGATCGTTTCGGCAAGCTGGTCGTTCCATGCACCTTGCGCGTTCGCGGTCCGGATAACTTCGTCTGTGGCGCGGCGCTGCTTGGCGGCGAGCGCTTCGAACATGCCATCTGTTCCGCGGTCCAGTCCCTTGCCGAGCGCCTGCTTGTTCCAGTCCGCGAACTTCTGGATCGATGCGATTTCCGCGGCCAACTGCTTATTGAGTTCCGCGATCTCGTCTTTGTCAGCCTTCACCTTGGCGGTCTTGGCCTTCGTCTGCTTTTCGGTCGCGTAGGCGTCCTTGAGGCGCTTCGCGGCGAGGTCGCCCATGATCTTGTCGAGCGACACGGCCGATGCCCGCTCATTGTCGAGAGCCTGGCGGCCTTCCGCGATCTGCGCATTGATCGCCTTGAGTTCCTGCTGTTGCTTGTAGACGAATTGCAGTTCGCCCGTCTTGGGATTGCGCACGCCCCTTTTGGCGATATCCGCCTCCAGTTCGGCGCGGCGCTTTACCAGAGCATCGATATCCTTCTGCGCATTCGGGACGGTGCTTTTCTCCGCCTGCTGTTGGCGCTGTTTCTCGATAAGCTTCTGGAGCGCCCCGGTTGCCACGGTGGCCCCGGTCGCGATCTCGTAAAGCTTGCCGATGAAAGGCGCGGTCACGATCGCGGCCGTTGAAAGCGCAACGCCCCATGGTCCCGCCAGAAATCCCGCGAGGCGAGACGTCCCGCCAGTCATCAACTGCACCGCCTGCACCGTCTGGCCAAGCTGCGAGGCGAAGATCTGGCTTGCGTTCGCCCCGAGCGAAAACATGGTCGCGGCATCGCCGATTTGATACCCGAGTTGGAGCATACCTTGCCGAGCGGCGGCGCTCTTGCCCGTGAGGTTGTCATTGGCCGCGCCGAACGTCTGAGCGGTCACTCCCGCGCGCTGCATGGCAAGCTGAAGCTTTTCCGCTGCCTCTGCCTGTACTCGCGCGGCGGCGGCGGCCTGCCCTTCGCTGTCCGCAAGTTCCTTTGCCGCGGCGATCGATAGCCGGGTGGCCTGGCTGAAGTCACGTTCGGCGAGGGCCGCAACCTTCGTCGCCTCAGCCAACTGCCTTGCGACCATGGCGCGGCGTTCTGCCACGGCTGCAGCTTCACGGGCCCCGGCAACGTCAACGTCAATCCCGCCCGATGGCGTGGTCCTGCCACTGAGGGCGGCGTCCAGATTGCGCCGGGCAGATGCCGAGAAGGTTTCGAGCTTTCCGAGTGCCTGCATGGTCACGCGGTCGACTTCGCTGGTCAACGCGTTCTTGGCCGATGGCGGCATGGTGAAGGCCTTGACCATTTCGACCTGCGTATCGGTCGAGAACTTACTCATGCGATCTGCGGTGGCCGCCGTGAGTTCGGCGACGGCCTTCATGAATGAGGCCTTGGCTTCGTCGGCGCCTTTTGCCTCAAGCCGGATGTAACCGGGGAATACGGGAGCATTGCTCATTTCTTCGTCCTTTCGAATGCTTCGCGGAAGAGGCGCGGAAGGTCCGCTTGCACTCCGGCGAGGATGGCGTTCACGTCGACACGGGCGGCGCGGGACGTTCGCGGGATGGCGACGAAGGCAATCAGCAACTCGCGCCGCACCTGTCCGCGCCTGGCTTGCCCGTTCTTCTTGAGGGACCTTGCCGAGCCCTTTGCCCCGGTGAGTGAAACCCCCGCGCCTTGGACTGCGAGAAGGGGATAACCGTTCACGCTCTTCAGTTGCACTAGAGGGCCAATCCTGCGGTCTAGCCCGAGATTGTCCCAATTACCGGGTGTCACGCGCTGGCGACGGCCTTTGCCACCCGCAAGCCGTTGAATGTCCGGTGTGGCGATCCAGAGCCAGCGCCCGCGCTTCGGTGCGATATCTGCGCCGGCCGTGTATGCCTCCAGAGCGCCGCGCGTTCGCTCGCTGCGACTGCGGACAAACACGGTCCCGCTCGCGCTCCAGCCGCCCGCCTCTCTGCGATGGATTCCCCGGCCCGATGACAAGTCGGATGCCGCGCCAAGCCCATTGCCCAACCTGCCCAGCCCCGCGCCCGCCATGGCATCCCGGATCGATCGAACGGCAATCTTCGCGGCCTTGTCGGTCGCTTCCAAAGCGGCGAGTTCGAGGCGCCGATCGATGCTGAGGCCGAACGCGCGGTACGGCCCGGCGAAGTTCCCGCGCTCAAATTTGGCGGCTAGGCGCGGCATCTCAGGCTTCCCCGCGCCGCTGGATCTTGTAGCTGTCGAGCGCTTCGGCCTCAGCGAAGTGAGCGCCTGCAGCGATATCGAGGGCAGTGACAATCTGGTCGATCGCAACTTCGGGCACGGCTTCCACGGCTTCAATGAGTTGCTCGAAGGACCAATCCTGATTGTATCCGATGCTTTCCAGTGTCGCGGATGCTTCCGAGAGGCTCATGCCTTCGCCCGATTTCGCCTTCTCCCAAGCCCGGAGGCTGCGCTCTTCACTCGGTGTCAGCTTGCGACGGAGGGGGGTAACATTGGTCATGGTGGTTCCTTTCGCTTGGTGAGGGGTCAGGCGGCGACCTGCCGCTTGTCTTTGGGCACGATCCGGGCGCAGGCCTCGTGCAATGGGAGCCGGTATTTTTCGGAAAGGGTCTTGCCTGTCCTGAAGCGGCATAGGTTGGACGTAGGCACATTCGCCTTGGTCGCTAGAACCTTTGCCCCGCCATACCCCAAGGCCGAGATTGCTTCTTCCACCCATACCCGGAGATCATCGAAATCGGCCGCGATGGAATCAGCACCTGTTCGAGATGAAATTTCAGACAGGGGGGAGACGGTGGAATGATCCGCAGACTGGTTAACTAGATAGGGTGCTGTAACAGCAACGCAGGCAGGGTGTGGAATCGTAGCAATTCCAGACCCCCCCGTTGCTGTAACTGCATCGTGAAATTTCACTGGCGTTGCTGTTACAGCATCGAATTCCACGCTTGGCGTTGCAGTCACAGCACCGCCGAATTTCACTTTCCGAGCCGTGCGAGCACCGCCGAAAGCGCGGGTTGCTCCTGGTTGCGGGCGCCACTTCAGATATTCGTTCGTTGCTGGCGTCGGCTTTCCCTTCCCGCTGGCAATGAACGTGATCCGATACGAACGCGCCTTCGATTGGCTGTGGCAAGCGTCAGACGTGCATTCGAGGAACCCAAGCTCTATTAGTTCGGCGACGGCCTTGGCGTTGGCCCCGTGGCACTGGTCGCCCAATGCGCGCCCGATCTGCTTGATGCTGAGGATAATCTCCCCGTTATTGAATCCTGTGTGGGCCTGCTGAAAGATCAGCAAAATGACGCGCGCTCGCAGCGAAGCATGACGCCAAGCCACGCTATCCACCACACACTTGGGGACCTGTGCAAAGTTGCCCCTGTGGTCAGGTTTCTGCGTCCCTCCGCCCATTATGCGGCTTCCGCTTCCCGCTGGTCGAGAAAGGGCAAATGCCGCGCATCGGCCTGAGCAATCGCCCAATCTCGCGCCACTTGCTCGTGATCAAAAAGCTCGCGTTCCACCGCCCGGTCGCGGCCCTTGATGGTCACGCGCCACAAGGTGCAGCCAGCGATTTCGATGCTATCGAGGCGAACGCCAAGCCAGAGCCCCGCATCCTGGGGAAGAGTGAAGAGCTTCACGGCTTGCCCCCCTTCCGGGTCTTGTCATCGAAGCGGATGCGCATGTTCCGCCCGAGCATCCGACCGACGGCGCGCGCCCGTTCAAGGGTGGTGTAATGTGCAGTTGCCAGCCGTTGGGGCTTCCCTGTCTGGTCGAGCCCGACAACATCAATCCGGTACCCGTGCTTGAGCGGCTGCAGCACCACACGCCCATTTCGCGCCGGCACCTTGATCGAGGCAGTGTTCCGACCTGCGAGGATGTCGAGGGCTTCGCTCCTGAAGGACGCGGCAAGGGGAGAGAGAACGCGCTCAGTCATTGGCCGCACCCGCCTGCAGGTCCTCGTAAACGGGATACCTCGTGCAATCGTGGATGATCTTCGCCTGAGCGCGCGCCGCGGCGAGGGTCGGCCAAAACGTCGGATCCAATACGCGATGCACGCCCGATGGCGGATGTACTGCGCTGATCGTGACGTGATACCCGCCTGGCGCTGCTGTGATGGTGACGCGATCGCGGGGATCGAGCGGCGGCGCGCCCATGATCAGGCGGCCTTGCCGTCAAAGAGTGCTTCAATTGACCTGAGTGAGATCAGGCGAGTTTGCCCCAGCTTGATCGAGCGCACCTTGCCAGTACGGATCAGTTCCTTCGCCTTGGTCTCCGAGATGCCCAAGATTTCGCACATCTTGGGGAGACGAACGCTAACGGCGTCGGCGGAAAGGGGCTTGTTGGTCTTGGTGTCGGGCTTGGTCTGCGAACCTTCCCGGAGCGGCGTGACATTCGAAGTCTTGGGCACTGAAAGCCTCCATCAGTCTTGTTGCGACTGACAAAGGCGTATTCCGTTCGCTTGCGCGAAAAACGGGACATTTCAGATTTTCTTGCGGGGCCGGCCGGGCTTCCGGCTTGTGCCCTTCATGATGCTGTCATGCGAGTGAACTTGCACGGTGAAGGTTTCCGGGTCGAAATGAAAGAGCAATTGACCTTCGATCGCCCGCCTGAATCGGCGTATAGCCTTTCTAGGCGTCTCAGGATCGAAGTTGCCCCGATCCTTCGTTGTTTCCCGCTCAAGTTTTTCATTGTGTTCGCGGGCGATGTATTCCGCGAGATCGCCGATTTCCCCGGCTGCCTCCCACTTCTTGGCGGCTCGCATGGTTATATCGGCTGCAATCATAGCGCTTTGTTTTGCTGAATAGTCAGCTGCTGTAGATGCAAAGGCAAACCCGTTTGCATAGAAGGCTTCAGTGGCGATGCAGAGTTCTTCGCCCCAACTCAACTTGCGGACCAAATTGTCTTTAAAGGCATTTACTATCGTGGCTTTAAATTCGTTGACGGAAGGGGCGAAGCCAAAGCGCTCATTAACCGCGACCATGGCGAGGCCGCGGGTTATCGCGTTGTTGACCATCCGCGCAGCTTCTTCCTTGTCGTCTGGCAGTTCGTCAGGGTCGGGCGGAAAACTTTCCAAGACACCTACCATTGCGCGCGCCCAATCGACGGCATGGGCCTTGCCAGCTAGTAAAGCCCGCAATCCATCCTCCAGCACATGGCCTTGATCATCGTCGCTCATTGGGGCCCCGGTATTGGGCGCGGCTGGTCGCCCGGCCGCGCCGTGGTATTCAGTTCGTGGTAGCGCGATAGTTGATTGGGCCTGCTGTCTGGTCCTCCCCATAATCGGGGATGAGCACGCCCTCTTCCTCTTCAGGATCGTCATCAACGTGATCAGGGTCTGACAAGGCGCACCCTGGCCCGCCCATGGTTGCCTTGCCCACAAGCTCGAAAGCGGGCTCATCCTCGCTCTGAGGGGCGTCGAGCACATCTAGCAGCCCAATTGCGCTTTCAACCCATCCGGCCAGCAATGCCCGATGCTTGGGATGGAAGAGGCCCATTCGCGCCTCCACATCAGCCAGAGCGTTTTGGCAGCTGCGAACTTGCCAGCCTGCCTCTTCGTAATCGTTCAGTGCCTCCCACCGCTCGCGCCAATACCAGTTCTTTGGGTCCGGGAATCGCTGAGATTTTTCGGCGTCTAGCAGCGCCTTTCGCGCCTTAGCCTTTTCCAGATCAGCGCGCGCATCGTTCAGCGCCTGCATGGCTGTGGCGGCGTCTGGAAAGCCAGACACCTCCATGAACATCGTCACGGGTACCACCGGGCCGCGGATTTTCGAGACGTGCATGTTCATGCCTCCCGCTCAAGGGCGCGCTTGGCCTCATTGATCAGGGCCTCTTGTCGGCATGCTTCCGGGGAGGTGTCATAGGAAAACATGGCGATGAACTTGCGCACCACGTCCCGGCAAGTCTGCGCCGGGTGATCGTCCATCTCTTCGACTGCCTCATCAAAGTCGATGCCAAGGGCCGCGTTCTGGTTGTAAGCAAGATGCATCGCCCAATAGCGCGCGATCGGATCTCCGCCGGCCAGCATTTCTGCTTCCCACTTTCCATTGGGGGCTGGGGCTTCTACGGGGTTGTCAGTCATTCTCGACTCCTATCGTCGGGGGTGATGGGGCCGGGAAAGGTCGCAGCTTCCCGGCCCCGCATCATCGGGATTGCCCCGGTGATCTCTATCCGGTTGCCCGGTCGGGAAAGGGCACAATGTCAGCGCCCGTGCGCAATGTTTCGAGATGGTCGCTCCACCATTGGGCCATGTCCACGCGCTCTGCCCAATGCTGGCCGCGATGGTACGCACCGCGCACTTTGTCAGGGTCGCCATGGGCCAGCGCCTTTTCGATTGCGTCCGCGCTCCATAGTGGCCGGCTGGTCTTAGGATCGAGGGCCTCGTTCAACATGGTGGAAGCGGTGGACCGAAAGCCATGGGCGCAAACTTCGTCACTGGCGAAGCCGAGACGG
The DNA here is from genome assembly GCF_058783135.1 of Novosphingobium sp. FW305-C-30-35. Lineage (NCBI taxonomy): Bacteria > Pseudomonadati > Pseudomonadota > Alphaproteobacteria > Sphingomonadales > Sphingomonadaceae > Novosphingobium > Novosphingobium sp. FW305-C-30-35. Next base: position 680,087 of record NZ_JBYSYJ010000001.1, on the reverse strand, counting down.
CGAAGCGCGGCGTTGATCGTATTCTCTGACATTGGGCGGCTGGCCGACCGGATCGAAGGGAATAGAAACCCATCGCTCAGGCGGACGGCATGGAGCCGCTGCAGGATAGCGAGCGATTGCCGGGACAGGGGAACGTGATGGGGTTTGCGCATTTTGGTACGCTCGGCCGGGACGTGCCAAACGGCCTTGTCGAAGTCGATTTCCGACCACATGGCATATCGGAGTTCGCCGGGCCGCAAGAAAACATGGGGCAGGATCTCGAGGGCAAACTTCGTCGTGAAGTGGCCCACATAGCCGTCAATCGCCCGGAGCAATTCGCCCAGCTTGGCGGGGTCGAGGATGGCTGCGCGATGCTTGGTGTCCGGTGTGCGCAAGGCCCCTTTGAGATCGCGCGTCGGGTCCGATGTTAACCGGCTGGTCGCCACGGCATATCGGAAAACACCAGATGCGACCTGAAGCGCACGGCGGGCGGATTCCACTTTTCCCCGTGCTTCGATCTTGCGCACCGCATTGAGCACTTCGACTGGCAAGATCTCCGCGATGGGCAGATTGCCGAGGGCAGGGGTCAATTCTTCGATCAGCCACTCATTCTTTGCGGCGGTGGCAGGTGCCCAACTATCCTTGCCATTGTTCTTCTTCAGGTGGGCCCATTCGGCGGCGATTAGGGCGAAGGTGTTGCCCGCCTCCTGCCTGTCCAGCATCGCTTGACGCTGCTTTTCCCGCGAAGGATCCTTGCCATCGGCCAAGGCGGCTTTGGCAACGTTTCGCTTTTCTCGCGCCTGCTTGAGAGACACTGCCGGGTAAATGCCGATTGCAAGTTTCTTCTCTTTGCCGTGGATTCGATACTTCCACCGCCAGAGCTTCGCACCACTGGTCGAGACCTGGAGATAGAGCCCTTCGCCATCGCTCAGCTTGTACGCCTTGTCGCGAGGCTTCGCTTCCCGGATGGCTGAGTCTGAAAGCGGCATTGGGGGCCTCGCATTGACAGGGCTTCGATAAAGGCCCCCATAAAGCCCCCCAAACGGCGCGACTGTCCGCGACCGGATGAGACGTTGTGAAAGCCGATAAGCCAATGAATACGGGGATTTCGGAGACCTTGTAAAGCCCTGTCGGACTACATACGCCTTCTGGAATGGTGCCGGCTACAGGATTCGAACCCGTGGCCCCCTGATTACAAATCAGGTGCTCTACCAACTGAGCTAAGCCGGCGTTGCGCGATGCGCGTAGCGCTCCCTAGCCTTAGACGGCCCCAAACGTCCAGCCCTCGGTGCGGGCAATTTCGTCTGAAAGTTCGCGCGGGTGCCACAGGCGGGGATCGTGGGCGGCGGTGCGCAGCCATGCAGCCGTTACCAACGCGTCGCAGGTATGGTCGTCGAGCGGACCCGCAAGCCCGGAAGGAGGCGAGCCCAGAGCCGCGAGAGCTTCGTCGAGTTCCAAGGCCGAGCGCATCTTCGATCGCGAGGGCGTCCGTCCCGCCGCCATCGCCGCGATCGTGGTGTAGATTTCGCAGATGACCGGGCCCTCGTCCGGCAGGCCATCCACCGGCCACACGCTCGCCCGGTCGGCCAGACGGTGGAGGAGTCGCATCCCCGATAGGCTGGACTTGCCGACTTGCGCCGCGCCGACGAGATTGAAATTCGAATAAGGCTTGCAACCCATCCTGCGCTGGGCGGCCTCGGTAGCCCGGAACCTCCCCTGGCCGCCACCGAACAGAGCGCCTTCGCGGCCACCGTGACGGCGGAAGAAGGCGCACAAGTCAGGGTGATCGACCAGGGCCGAGACGCCGAGATGCGGTTCGTCCCCACAAATCCCGTCAATCAGCGCCCAAAGCTCGCGGGCACTGGCTGGCGTATCCCGCCACCCGGGAAAGAATGCGCCGTGATCCGCAAACGGCAGCGAGATGCCAAGATCCATGCCGACAAGCGCATCGTCCGGCAATTCGTTGCGCAGATAGTCCAGCACCTCGTTGCGCGACCAGCGATGGCCGGGGCGGATGCTCCTGGGCGCAGCATTGCCACGTGTCGCCATGGCAAGCGCGATGCCCTTGTGCCGCTCTCCTGCTGCGCCAGACCAGTCTATCGCAATGAAATGACCGAAGCGGTTTCCATGACTGCCAGCTGTCATTCGCCCTGGCGCTCGCGGCGCTTGCGCTCCCACCATTCGAGGCGTTTTGCCACCTCGCGTTCGAACCCGCGTTCGACCGGGGCGTAGTAGGTCTGCGGTGCCATGCCTTCTGGCCAGTAGTTCGCGCCGGAAAAACCGTCCTCGGCGTCGTGGTCGTACTGGTAGCCCTTGCCGTAGCCGATGTCCTTCATCAGCTTGGTTGGCGCGTTGAGGATGTTCGATGGCGGCATCAGCGATCCTGTATCGCGGGCCGATTTCCAGGCCGCCTTGTGCGCCATGTAGGCCGCGTTCGATTTGGGTGCGGTGGCAATGTAGAGAAGGGCCTGTACGATCGCCAGTTCGCCTTCCGGACTGCCGAGGAACTCGTACGCGTCCTTTGCAGCAAGACATTGCACCAGCGCTTGCGGATCGGCCATGCCGATGTCTTCCACCGCCATGCGCACCAGCCGACGCAGGACGTAAAGCGGCTCTTCGCCCGCCACCAGCATGCGCGCCATGTAATAGAGCGCGGCCTGCGGGTCGGAGCCGCGCACCGCCTTGTGCAGGGCCGAGATGAGGTTGTAATGCCCTTCGCGGTCCTTGTCGTAGACCGCCACGCGCCGCATGAGGAACTTGCCCAGGCCCTCGGGATCGAGCGGTGCCGGCAGCGATACGTCAAACAGCATTTCCGCCTGATTTAGCAGGAAGCGTCCGTCGCCATCGGCGGACGCGACCAGTGCTTCCCGGGCGGGCGGGGTAAGCGGCAGGCGCAGGCCGGTGATGTCTTCGGCCCGGTCCAGCAGCGTACCCAGCGCAGCGGCATCAAGCCGATGCAGGATCAGCACCTGCGCCCGCGACAGCAGCGCCGCGTTCAGCGCGAAACTGGGGTTTTCGGTCGTCGCGCCGACCAGCGTTACCGTGCCGTTCTCCACGAACGGGAGGAAACCGTCCTGTTGCGCGCGGTTGAAGCGGTGAATTTCGTCCACAAACAACAGCGTCCGTCGGCCGGCCAGTGCCATTGCTTCTGCTTCGGCAAAGGCCTTCTTGAGATCGGCGACCCCTGAAAACACGGCACTGATCGCGACATAGCGCATGCCCACCGCTTCGGCGAGCAGGCGCGCGATGCTGGTCTTGCCGGTGCCGGGCGGGCCCCACAGAATCATCGAGGTCAACTTGCCCGCCGCGACCATGCGCCCGATCGCGCCGTCCGGACCGGTCAGGTGGTCTTGCCCGATGATTTCCGCAAGCTCGCGCGGGCGCAGGCGATCGGCCAGCGGCGCTTCGGCGCTGGCTTCGGGCGGCGGGCGGTCCTGTGGAGGCGGGGCGAAGAGGTCGGCCATTTCCGCCGAGATAAGGTGCGCGCAGAAAAATTGCACGGGGCACTTGTCAGAATACATTTAAGATATATCTTAGACGCATCATGAAAGGATATGAATACATGAGATTCGAAAAAGGCCGCCATGGACGCGGTCGGCATGCCGTCGCGATGATGGCAATGATGGGTGGTCGGTTCGGCGGCCCGTTCGGAAGGAGCGGACCCTTCGGCGAAGATGGTCCCCCCGGTGGCGGCCCGTTCAGTGGCGGCCCGTTCGGCGGTGGCCGGGGCGGCCGGGGTGGCGGTCGTCGGGGCGGGCGCATGTTCGGTAGCGGTGAGCTTCGCCTGCTTCTGCTGCATCTCGTGGCAGAACAGCCGCGCCATGGCTATGACCTGATCCGCGCGATCGGCGAGCTTGCCAGTGGCGAATATGCGCCAAGCCCGGGCGTGGTCTACCCTACGCTCAGCCTGCTGGTTGACGAAGGGCTGATCGCGGAAGAGGCAGGTGAAGGCCCGCGCAAGGCTTTCGCTGTTACCGACAGTGGCCGGGCCGAACTGGTTGGCAAGGATGCGGAAATCGACGCGGTCCTCGCCCGGCTCAAGGCGCTGGGCGAACAGCGTGATCGTGCGGACAGTCCGCCGGTCCGCCGGGCAATGGGCAACCTTCACGCAGCCGTGCGCAATCGCGTCATGGCAGAAGGTTTCGATACCGAGACTGCCCATGCCATTGCCGACATCCTCGACGAGGCCGCACGCAGGATCGAACGCCTCTGATGCTCCATGAATCCGCGCTTTCGCGCCGCTTTGAGGATGCATTGGGCCATGATATCCTCTCCCCGGGTAACAGGGGGAGAGGACCCATGGATAACCTGCAAGACAATCCCGTGAAGACACCGGGCCATCTCTGGGCTGTCGGCGTGATCAGTCTGTTATGGAACAGCTTTGGTTGCGTCGACTACGCGATGAGCAAGCTCGACCCGCTTGGTTACATGAAGTCCGTCGGCATGACTGAAGCCGAGATCGCCTACATGCTCGCCATGCCCGCCTGGCTCAGCGCGTTCTGGGCGCTTGGTGTCTGGGGTTCGCTGGCAGGCTCGCTCCTGCTGCTGGTGCGTTCGCGCCATGCCGTTACGGCATTTGCGGTTTCGCTGGGCGGCCTTGCCGCAAGCCAGCTTGCGCATCTTCTCGACAGCACGATGCCCACATCCATGAACTCGGGCGCAATGATGGCGATGAACCTCCTGATCTGGGGCTCGCTCGTGTTCTTCCTGTGGTATGCGATCCGGATGAAGGCTGCAGGCGTGCTGCACTGAGCCTGGCGTCTATTGACCCGCCCGCGACTTGGACTTCTGGCGCACCAGCCTGAGGTAGGTATCGGCGACTGCCTGATTGATCCGGTCCCAGGAGAAGTCGAGACTGCGTTCCTCGCCCGCCATGCCGTGGCGGGCGCGAAGCCCTGCGTCTTCCACATAGCAACGCAGCGCCTCGGCAAACTGGCGGACGGCACCCGGCGTGATCAGGCGGCCCGATACGTTGTCGTCGACGAGGCTCTGGCTTCCGGTCGCTGCTGCGGCAACGACCGGTACGCGGCAAGCCATTGCTTCAAGAGTGACGTTGCCGAAGGTCTCGGTGACCGACGGATTGAAAAGCACGTCCATGCTCGCGACCGCGCGGCCGAGATCGTGCCCGCCCTGGAACCCGGCGAAGACCGCATCGGGCAACCGGGCGGCAAACCAGTCGTGTGCCGGGCCTTCACCAACCACGAGCACGCGATGTTTGACGCCCTTGCGCACCAGCTGGTCGACCGAGTCGGAAAAGACATCGAGGCCTTTCTCCATGACCAGGCGGCCAAGGAAGCCGATCACCACTTCGTCATCACCAATGCCGAGCGAGCGGCGCCATTCGAGACTGCGCGCTCCGGGGTGGAAGATCTCGCGATCGACCCCGCGCGACCAGATGTCGATGTCGTAATTCATCCGCTGGTCGCGCAGCACCTGCGCCATCGATTCCGACGGCGCGACCAGCGCATCGCAGCGGCGGTAGAAGCGACGCATCAGGGCTTCGACCACGGGTTCGGCCCAGGCCATGTTGTAGTAGCGGAAGTAGGTCTCGAACCGGGTGTGGACTGAGGCGAGGATGGGAAGCCTGCGGTGTCGCGCCCACGAAACCGCGCGGTGCGCGACGACGTCGGGTGAGGAGACGTGCACGACGTGGGGGGCAAACGTGGCCAGATCGCGGCGGATGCGTGGGGACAGGGCAAGCGGGAAGCGATACTCGGGACGGCCCGGGATCGCGAACGAGGGTACACCGATCAGCGTGCCGGTTGCCTCGAAGGCGGGTTCATCCACCTTGGGGGCATAGATGCGGACATCCGCGCCCTGGCGCAGAAGATAGCCGACGAGGCGGTTCAACGCTTGGTTCGCGCCATCGCGGACGTAATTGTAGTTGCCGCTGAACAGCGCGACGCGCAGCTTTGAAAGATCGGTCGGGAAGGGGGAGTTTGCCTCGCTCATCGGCTGCGCCATAGCCGGGCCGAAGCCGAATGGCGAGTGACGGTGACCGATTTGCGCGACTTTTGCGCGGTTCGCGTCAGGCGTTGCACGACTGGCCGAGCGCTGCAACTAGCCTTGGAACTGACACCAAGCCTGTCCGCTCACCCTGCAAGGCTCAGCAGGAGTGGAGCAAATGTCCTTTCTCGACAAGATCGTAGCCGTCATCACCCCACCTGAAAGCGATGAAGATCGTCGCGAGGCGCGAGACAAGGCGCAGGCCTTGGCGCGGCCCGGCGACTGGATGACGCATGCGCTGGAACATCATCGCCGCATCGAGGCATGCTTCGAACTGGCGCTGGGCGCCAATTCCGTCGCCGAGCGGCGTGCCGCACTGCGCGACCTTTCGATGGTGCTGACCGCGCATGCCAATGCCGAAGAGGCAGTTCTCTATCCAGCGATGGCCAATGAGAGCAGCAAGGCAAGTGCTGGGCTGGCGTTCGAGGAGCACGCGATGACGCGCATCCAGATGGGCGCATTGGAGACGCTTGATCCGATGGGCCAGGACTGGCGCGACAAGCTTGGCCATATCCGCGGTGCTGTGCTCCACCATGTCTACGAGGAAGAGGGCAGCCGCTTTCCGGAGCTGCGCCACGCCATAGATCCGCAGGAAGACAAGCGGCTGACGCGGCGGTTCCTTGAGGAATTCGATCGCTACATGGGTGCCCAGGCTTTCGAACAGCCGCGGCAGATGGCGGCGGAAATTCCGAAGGATACCGGAAACCGGAATCCGCCCAGCAATTGGGGCGCGGCGGACTACTGAACCTGCCCCAAGTGCCGTACCCGTCCGATAAGGTGCGGTTTTGCGGAAACCAATCCCGCTCGCAGGGATTGGGGCTGCACGACCGGTCTCAGGCAATCCAGAGGGAATATCAATGACTTCGAAGAGCATTTTCACGTGGCCGCTGGCCGCGACGCTGGCGCTCGTCGCCGCTCCGGCCATGGCGCAGGACAGCATGGACAATTCCGACACCACGATGTCCACGGCCACCACCGCCGATGGCTTTGATCGCGACAGCCACTTCGACGGAGTCTACATCCAGGGCTTTGGTGGCATCAGTCTGCTCGGCAATAATCGTGGCCAGTTCGAGTTCGATACCGATCGCGATGGCAACTACGGCAACACCGTCCAAACGACGACGGGCGCCAATGCGTTCTCGCCGGGGTTTGCCAACTGCGGTGCCCAGGGCGCGACGCGCGGGGCTGGATGCGTCGCCGACAAGCAGGGCGCGGAATACGGCGTTCGCGTCGGCTTCGATGCGCGGTCGGGCAACATGGTGTTCGGCGGCCTGATCGAAGGTTCGCGCAATGAATCGATCTATCGCTCGACCGCTTTCAGCACCACGCCGGCGTCCTACCGTATCGACCGCCAGCTCGACTACGCCATTTCGGCGCGCGCGCGCCTTGGCTATACCCCGGGCGGCGGCGCGCTGTTCTACGTCACCGGTGGCGGCAGCTACGCCAAGATCAATCATGATTTCTCGACCACCAATACCGCCAATTCGTTCACCGAGCGCGATGACGGCAAGATGATCTGGGGCTGGCAGGCTGGTGGCGGCACCGAGATCATGCTGTCGAACAACCTGTCGCTGGGTTTGGAGTACCTCTACAGCCGGTATCAGGACGACAAGTATGAAGTCGAAGTGGGCCAGGGGACCGCGCCTGCGACCAACCCGTTCCTGCTGAACGGCGGCGGGACCAACCTGCGAGTTGCCGACCGGGTGTTCGACACGCACGCTCTGCGCGCTACTGTTGGCCTGCGTTTCTAAGAACGAGACGAAATACCTGCTGCGCGCCAGAAACGCGCGGGAAAGCGAACCCGGAGAAGCTGCGGCGACATGCATCGCCGCAGCTTTTTCGTGTCCCGCGCGGCCCGCATGGGCATCGCGCCGGACCTCGTCGACCGCCCGGCGGGCGCCAGAGGGTTGACGCTGTTTACACAGTTCAGGAGCGCAATCGCGGGCAAGCGATCGGGGCAGATCGATTGGCTGTGGGAATGCGCGGCCTGCGCCTTCCAAGAGGGCGTCCTTCAGGCGAATCAGCATTCCCGGAACCTGGCCACCCCCGGCCCATCCTGCCTGCAGGAGCGAGGAAAATCGGCGGTTTTCCGGTGTTTGAGCGGTGGTGGTGTTGGCGGGCAGCGTGATGGGGGCAGGGTGCGACATGGCGGGGATGCTATGTCAGCTGATGCCTTGTAGGACAGCGGTTTTTGTGCCTGTTTTGTTCAGGAAAGCTGGCGATTGTTCGCCATTTATGCTGACGTGGGCGTCAGCATCCCGTGGTGGTGAATGCCCACCCCGAACCCTTCCGCCTGCCGGTGCGGAGAAGGTTGGAGCGGCTCTACGCACGTCGCTTGACGGACAAGCAAAAAGGGCGGCCCGAGGGAGCCGCCCTTTGTTATTCCTTATGCCGCTTCCTTCTTCCGCGACGCCTTCTTGCGCTCGTTCGGGTCGAGAATGGCCTTGCGGATGCGGATCGACTTTGGCGTGACTTCGACCATTTCATCGTCGTCGATGTAGGCGATGGCCTGCTCCAGCGTCATGATCTTGGGCGGGGTCAGGCGGATGGCGTCGTCCTTGCCGCTCGAACGGAAGTTCGTCAGCTGCTTGGACTTCATCGGGTTGACCTCGAGGTCTTCCGGCTTGGCGTTCTCGCCGATGATCATGCCTTCGTAGAGCGGGGTGCCGACGCCGACGAAGAGGATGCCGCGCTCTTCAAGCGGACCAAGCGCATAGGCAACGGCTTCGCCGGTGCCGTTGGAGATCAGCACGCCGTTCTTGCGGCCTTCGATCTTGCCCTTGTGCGGACCGTACTTCTCGAACAGGCGGTTCATGATGCCGGTGCCGCGGGTGTCCGAGAGGAATTCGCCGTGGTAGCCGATCAGCCCGCGCGAAGGGGCCGAGAACGTGATGCGGGTCTTGCCGCCGCCCGAGGGGCGCATGTCGGTCAGCTCGGCCTTGCGGATGGCCATCTTGTCAACCACGGTGCCCGAGTGCTCGTCGTCCACGTCGATCATGACGGTTTCGTACGGTTCGAGCAGGTTGCCGTCCTCGTCCTTCTGGAACAGCACGCGCGGGCGGCTGATGCCGAGTTCGAAGCCTTCGCGGCGCATCGTCTCGATCAGGACGCCCAGCTGGAGTTCGCCACGGCCGGCGACTTCGAAGCTGTCCTTGTCGGCCGATTCCGTGATGCGGATGGCGACGTTGGATTCCGCCTCGCGCTCCAGACGGTCGCGGATCATGCGGCTGGTGACCTTGCTGCCTTCGCGGCCTGCCATCGGGCTGTCGTTCACGGCAAAGCGCATAGACAGGGTCGGCGGGTCGATCGGCTGGGCCTTGATCGGCACGGTGACTTCCGGCGCGGCGATGGTGTTCGACACGGTGGCGACGGTGAGGCCGGCGAGGGAGATGATGTCGCCCGCGCGGGCTTCATCGACCGGCACGCGATCGAGGCCACGGAAGGTCATGATCTTGGAAGCGCGGCCGGTTTCGATGACCTTGCCGTCCATGTCGAGCGCACGGATCGGATCGTTGACGCGGATCACGCCCGACTGGACGCGGCCGGTGAGCACGCGGCCAAGGAAGTTGTCACGATCCAGCAGCGTGGCGAGGAAGGTGAACGGTGCGTCTTCATCGAGGTTCGGCGGCGGCACGTGATCGACGATGAGCTGGAACATCGGCTCCAGCGTGCCTTCGCGGCGATCGGGATCGGTGCTGGCATAGCCATTGCGGCCCGAGGCGTAGAGCACGGGGAATTCGAGCTGTTCGTCGTTGGCATCGAGCGTGACGAAGAGGTCGAACACTTCGTCGAGCACTTCCTGGATGCGCTCGTCCGGACGGTCGACCTTGTTTACCACGACGATCGGGCGCAGGCCGAGGGCGAGCGCCTTGCCGGTGACGAACTTCGTCTGCGGCATCGCGCCTTCCGAGCTGTCGACCAGCAGGATCACGCCGTCGACCATCGAGAGGATACGCTCCACCTCGCCACCGAAGTCGGCGTGGCCGGGCGTGTCGACGATGTTGATGCGCACGCCGTTCCATTCGATCGAGGTCGGCTTGGCGAGAATGGTGATCCCGCGTTCCTTTTCGAGATCGTTGGAATCCATCGCGCGCTCTTCCACGCGCTGATTGTCGCGGAAAGTGCCGGACTGGCGGAAGAGCTGGTCGACCAGGGTGGTCTTGCCGTGGTCAACGTGGGCGATGATCGCGATATTGCGCTGCTGGGCGGACATGAAAACAGGCTTTCAGTTGGAATCGGCTGGAGTCGGCACAAGCAAGGCTCGCTCCGGTTTCGGCGCGCGCTTACTCGCAATTGTGCGTTGCGGCAAGCACGCTTCTATAAAGGCATGCGTTGCGGCAAGCACGTTTCTGTAAAGGCCTGCATTGCTACAAGCACGCTGAATGCGGGAAGGCCCTTTGCGGCAAGCTTGGCGTGGAATAGGAGCCAAGCGGTTGCAGGTGTGACTATCATGCAACAGCGCATGAAAATGCATGGGGGTCGCGAAGGATTTCATCGAACTGGAATTGTTCGCATGTTTTCCGCGCCCTAGAAGGTCGGGTGGGAAACAGGATGACCTTCCGGCCGGATGACGGCCACCGTCCGGCGAAGGCCCGGCGGGTGAATAGAGGAACAGTTTTGCAGATGAAATCCTTGTATGCCAGCCGTGCCGGCCAGGCCGCGCTTCTTGCTGGAGCTTGCGGACTTGCTCTTGCGTTTTCCGCCACCGCCCACGCGCAGGACGCTGCCGTCGCGGCCGAGGAGGAAGCTCAGCCGGCACCGCCCGCGCCCGATCAGGCGGCAGAGGGCAACGAGATCATCGTCACCGCCACGAAGCGCGAACAGACCCTGCAGGACGTGCCGATTGCCGTGTCTGTAACAAGCGCGAAGACGCTGGAGCAGGCGCAGATCCGCGATCTGAAGGACCTGACGAGCGTGGTGCCCTCGCTGCGGGTGACTCAGCTGCAATCGAGCGCGAACACCAACTTCATCATCCGCGGCTTCGGCAACGGCGCCAACAACGCCGGTATCGAACCATCGGTCGGCGTGTTCATCGACGGCGTCTACCGCTCGCGCTCTGCCGCGCAGATCGGCGACTTCCCCGACGTGCAGCGCATCGAAGTGCTGCGCGGGCCGCAATCGACCTTGTTCGGCAAGAATGCCAGCGTCGGCGTGATCTCGATCGTGACGGCAGCGCCGAAGTTCGACTTCGGCGGCAATGTCGAGGCGAGCTATGGCAATTACGATGCTGTCGTACTCAAGGGCGTGGTCACCGGACCGGTGACGGAGCAGCTGGCGCTGAGCCTTGCCGGTGGCGTCAACAAGCGCGACGGGTACAACAAGGACCTCGGCACCGGCAACGAAACCAACGAGCGAAATCGCTGGTTCGTGCGTGGCCAGGCGTTGTGGGAACCCAATGCCCAGGCGCGGGTGCGCCTGATCGGCGACTATTCGAAGATCGACGAGAACTGCTGCGGGGTGGTCAACCTCCGGCCCAGCTCTGCGACGCAGGCGATCCGTGCTCTGGGCGGGCGCGTCAACGGACCTGACGAGATCTACGCCAACCGGGTCTATTCGAATATCGATTCGGTCAACGACATCGAAAACTGGGGGGCTTCGGGCCAGGTCGACTACGACTTCGGTCCGCTGACCTTCACCTCGATCACTGCCTACCGGCGGTTGGACGCCTTCACCAATCAGGATTCCGACTTCACCAGTGCGGATCTGATCGGGTTCAATGCACAGGATCAGGGCATCAAGACCTTCACGCAGGAACTGCGTGCGGCCACCAACATGGATGGCCCGCTCAACTTCCTCGTAGGCGGATATTACTTCAACGAAAGCATCCGTCAGTCCAACCAGCTTGGCTGGGGCGAGGACGCGCGCGGTTATGCCGACGCGCTGATCCGGGGGCTGACGCAGAACACCCAGTCGCTTTCGAGCATCGAGACGACGATCAGCGGGCTGACCGGCACCAACTACACGGGCCGGTTCTTCGTGGCCGGGCAGAAGCTGGACGAGCGCTATCGCCTCAAGAATGAGGCTTTCTCGGTCTTCGGCCAGGCAGACTTCAAGATCGGTGACCGGCTGACCGTGACGGGTGGCATCAACTACACCAAGGACAAGAAGGACTTTGCCGCCTCGGCAACGTCGTCTGACGTGTTTGCGAACCTCGATCTGGTGCAGATCGGCGGCACGGCCTTGAGCCGCGGCTTCATCTCGACCGCGCTGGGCACAACGGACCCGCTGGCCATTGCCGCCTTCGCACAGGCCAATCCGACGGTGTTTGCCAACCTGCAGGCCCAGGCTTCAGGCTTTGCGGCGCTGAACGCGAACCTTTCGACCCAGCAAGCGGCTGCGGACAGCAATCCTCTTACGGTCGGCAATCCGCTGCTGGCGCTGCAGGATCTGCAATATCTGCCGCCCTTCCTGGCCGTGCCCAACGCGGTGGAGCCGGGCCGGACCCGTGACGACAAGTTCACATACATCGTCCGCGTTGCCTATGACCTGACCGACGACATCAACGTCTATGCAAGCTATGCGACGGGTTTCAAGGCGAGCTCGATCAACCTCTCGCGCGACAGCCGCCCGCTGCTGAGCGATCGCGACGCGCTGATTGCGCGGGGACTGACAGTCGTCAACCAGACCTATGGCAGCCGGTTTGCCGGCCCTGAAAGCTCCACCGTCTATGAAATCGGGCTGAAGGCTGACTGGGGGCTGGTCACGGCAAACCTTGCCGCGTTCGACCAGCGGATCAATGGCTTCCAGTCCAACACCTTCACCGGTTCAGGCTTCGTGCTGGCCAACGCCGGCAAGCAGTCTGTTCGCGGTATCGAGTTCGAAGGCACGGTGAAGCCGGCCAAGGGCTGGCAGTTCAACGTGGCGATGACCTACCTTGATCCGAAGTACGACAGCTTCGTGCTTTCGGCGGTGGGCGACCTTTCGAAGACGCGACCGGCAGGCATTCCGGCGATCTCGTCGACTTTCGCGGCGAGCTATGACCATGAGTTCGACAGCGGACACCACCTGATCCTGCGCGGCGACTTCCATTATGAATCGCCGGTGCAGATTGCCGAGGGGCTGCCCGGCTTCCTCGATGGCGGCACGCGCGTGGCGATCGAAGCGGCGCGGCCGTTCCGCCGTGAAGTGAACGAGGCCAATGCCTCGATCACCTGGGCCATGCCGAGCGGGTTCGAACTGACGCTGTGGGGACGCAACCTGACGGACAACCGCTATCTCCTGCAGATCTTCGATACCCCGGCCCAGCCCGGATCGATCTCTGGCTATACCAGCCAGCCGCGCACTTATGGCGTGGCGGCACGCTACCGGTTCTGAGGCGCGGGCTTCGGAAGGGGGAAGGGGAGCTTCGGCTCCCCTTTTTCGCATCAGGGCTGCCGCCGAGCGGCCAGGTCAGCGGCTGGGCGTGCTCTCGGCTGTTGCGACCTGTGCGGGGGTGAAGGGCCTGGCATGGAGTGGGGGGAAGGCGTCTTCCAGCGGCTTGCTATCGGGCAGGATGTAGACGTAGCCGCCTTTCTTGCCGAACATGGGGGCGATCTTGCCGTTGTAGAGCGCCTTGGGGACGTTGATGCAGCCGAAGGTTATGCGGTTGTCGTCCACGTCGGGCGAAAGCATGCGTTTGGCCCGGTTCTCCTTGGGATTTCCCGGCGGGATGGTGTGGATGGCGACCGAGGTGGCGTAATCGACCCAGAGAACGCGGGTGTTTCCCGCAGCCTTGCCGAAGCGGGCAAGGAAGCGACCGGCCGGGGTGGTCTTCTCGGCGGGGCCGATTTCGGCAAGGCTCTTGTTTCCGACGCCAGGCGTGGCGTCGTCACCCAAGGCGCGGCCGATCAGCACCGGACCGAAGCCCACCGGCTTGCCGCTCGCATCGAAGGCGAAAATCGTGGCGCTTGGCTTGTCGATCACGAGGAAGGGCAGCCCGTTGTTGTCTGCGGTCTCCGTCACCCATGACGTCACGCGTTGTGTCGGGATCGTCAGGTCGGGCAGTTGGACGGGCTTCTGGACGGATTTCGTGCTCTTGCGCTTTTGCGCCTTGGCCTTCGAAGCTGTCGCCGTTGCCGCTTCGGCGGGGTCGGTCATCACAGAGGGGAGAGCCAGCGCCAGGCCGGCAAGCGCCGCAAGAGCCTTCATCATTTCGAACTTCACTCGCACCAAAGACGAAAAACCGGACAGGCCTTCCCTGGTTGTCTGACCACAGAAGACCTGTCCGGCACTTTAACGCGACAGTGGCCGATTAGTTGCGCGGACGCTTCTGCTGGGCCTGCATCATGCGCTGGTCCATGCTGTCGACGCGGCCAGTGAGCTGGTCGAGACGCTGGGTGTTGGTCTGGGCCTGCGCGTTGGCGGCCTGCGCTTCGCTGCGGGCAGCCTGGGCAACGCCGTCAGTTGCCTGGAGGCGGCTTTCCACGCCATCGATGCGCTGGTTGACCGTGGCGATCTGCTCGTTGACGTAGCCCTTGGTGGCGCAACCGCCGAGGCCCAGCGAGCCAGCGAGAATCGCAACGGCGGGGATGATCTTGAGAGACGGCGTCATGTAATGCTCCTTGATGAAACCTGTTGGTTTTTTGGCGAACCGCAGCGGCAACGCGCAGATGCGCCAAACAGACATGGTTGAATCGGTGGAGCGTTGGTTGGTGGGGGCGAGTTGCGGAACGCGCGCCAGGGCGTTTCGGGGCGTCGATGACCGGTGTGCAGGCAAGGCGATCCGACAGCGTGCGGATTGCAGGTGGCGAATGCCCACCCCCCGACCCCTTCCGGCTGCGGGAAGGGTAGATAACTGTCGCCTGTTCGGAAACGAAAAGGGCGCGCCTTGCGGCACGCCCCTTGCGGTTTGCATAAGCGCGGTCTCGTGCCTATTTCGGCGCGAGGACCATCAGCATCTGGCGGCCTTCCATGCGGGGGAAGGCTTCGATCTTGGCGATTTCAGCCACATCGTCCTGCACCTTGCGCAGGAGGTTCATGCCGAGCTGCTGGTGCGAAAGCTCACGTCCGCGGAAGCGCAGCGTGATCTTCACCTTGTCGCCTTCACCGATGAACTTCACGACATTACGCATCTTCGTGTCGTAATCGTGGTCATCGATGTTCGGACGCATCTTAATCTCCTTGATCTCCTGCGTCTTCTGGCTCTTGCGGGCGAGGTTGGCCTTCTTCTGCGCCTCGTAGCGGAACTTGCCCACGTCGAGGAACTTGCAGACCGGCGGATCCGCATTCGGGGAAACTTCAACGAGGTCGAGGCCGACTTCGGCGGCCTGTTCGATCGCTTCACGGGTGTACATCACACCCAGGTTCTCGCCGTTCTCGTCGATCACGCGCACCTTGGGCACGTTGATCATCTGGTTGTAGCGAGGCCCGCTCTTGACGGGGGGCGCCATCATGCGCCGCGGTGGGGGAGCTATAGTGCTTTCTCCTGCAGTTTTTGCCCAATATGGTTCCGCGCGCTCATATCACAATGCGCGCACAGATAAAGGGCGGTTTTGCCCTTGGTTCCGAAGCTGACGGGTTTCGCGAAAGCATGTTGCTTTCAGGCTGCAGCGCGCCAGAGATTGAAGCGGGCCAGCTTTGCCCCGGCAGGAACGATCGCATCGATCGAGCGGGCGGGCTGCAATGCCGCCAGAATTGCCGGGTCGCCTGCGTCCATGCCTCCGGTCAAAGCGCCGAAAGCGGGAAGAATCAGGCGGTTCTCGCTCGCGACGGCACAGGGGCGGGCGATGGTGCGACCGCGGATCGAGACGCGCAGCTTGGGGTGGAAGTGCCCTGAGACTTCGGCTTCGTCGGTGCCTTTGCGGGCGATGTGGCGCATGGTGAGACCGCGAACGGCCAGCTCGTCAACCAATGTGCCGCCGGGGGCAGATGCGTCTTCGTCGTGGTTTCCGGTGATCCAGACCCAGTCTGTCGCGCGGGTGAGGGCATCAAGCATGCCAGCGGCGTAACGCTCCATTCGAGCGACGGCGGCGGCATCGTGGAACGAGTCGCCCAAGCAGAAGACGCGGCGAGCGCCGGTCTCGCGCAGGGCCTGGGCAATCCGTTCGAGAGTGGCGCGGCTGTCATACGGAGGGAGCATCTGGCCGTGGCGGGCGAAGAAGCTGGCCTTTTCGAGGTGGAGGTCAGCCACCAGCAGCGCATTTTCTTCCACCCAATAAAGCGCACGGGATGCGCCGAGGCGGAATTCCTGTCCCATGAACTGAAAAGGAGCGAACGAAAAGGGAACCATGGCTTTCCCTTGCCGGATCGCGATTCCCTTGGCAAGTCGCCATGACAGACCTTTGGGGGAATGCATGACCGACTGGACGACCCACACCACCCGCGCCCGCGCCTGGTTCGAGAGCTTGCGTGACCGGATCTGCGCGGAGTTCGAGGCGATCGAGCGCGAAGCGGGGTCGGATGCGTCGTTTGCCTATACGCCGTGGAACCGGGAGCATGACGGCGAAGCTGTCGAAAACGGCGGCGGCGGTGTGCAGGGCCTGATGAAGGGCAAGGTGTTCGAGAAGGTCGGCGTCAACGTCTCGACGGTGCAGGGCGAGTTCTCGAAGGACTTCGCCGGATCGGTCAACGGGGCGAGCGCAGAGGCGCCTGGCTTCACTGCGACGGGGATCAGCCTGGTGGCGCACATGCGCAATCCGCACGTGCCGGCGGTCCACATGAACACGCGCTTCCTGACGACCAGCAAGGCGTGGTTCGGCGGTGGCGGCGATCTCAACCCGCCGATCCCCTATGAGGAAGACACGGCCGAGTTCCACGCCGAGTACAAGGCGGCCTGCGACAAGCACGATCCGGAATACTACCCGAAGTTCAAGAGGTGGGCGGATGACTACTTCTGGATCCCGCACCGCAAGGTCCATCGCGGCGTTGGGGGCATTTTCTACGACCACCTCGAATGTGCTGACGATGCCGCATTCGAAGCCAACTTCGCCTTCACGCGCGATGTGGGCGAGGCGTTCATCAACGTCTTCCCGCGTCTGGTGAGGAAGCGGATGGGAATGGACTACTCGCCGGCAGAGAAGCTGACCCAGCTCGAATATCGCGGTCGCTATGCCGAGTTCAATCTGGTGTGGGACAGGGGTACGCTGTTCGGTCTCAAGACCGGCGGGAACATCGATGCCATCCTGATGAGCCTGCCACCGGAAGCCGTCTGGAGCTGACGTGATCGAGGCGGAAGGCCCGGCGCTGGCCCTTGGGTTCCACAACGTTGCGCCAGGCGATCTGGCCTGCGTCGTGACCTCGCTCGAAATGCGCCAGCCGCCGGCGGGCTTGCGTCGGCTGGTGCCCGAAGGCGACGTTCCGGTGCAACTGGTGCGCTGGAAGGACTGCGCGCCCGAGAAATACCGGCTGCTCTATCGTCGCGTGGGTGAGCCCTGGCTGTGGTGGTCGCGGCTGGCCATGTCGGACGCGGAACTGGCGGCGATCATTCACGATCCGCAGGTGCAGGTCCATGCCGTGGTGGACAGGGCGCGGGTCGAGGTCGGCATGCTGGAGCTGGACTTCCGTGCGGCCAGGACGTGCGAGATAGCGTTCTTCGGACTGATCCCCGGAGCGACCGGCAAGGGCCTTGGCAAGTGGTTGATGCGGCGGGCGCTGCAGATGGCCTGGGTGCCCGGCGTTGAGCGGGTGTGGGTACACACCTGCACGCTCGACGATCCACGCGCCCTGGGGTTCTACATGGGACAGGGCTTTGCGCCCTATGCACGGCACGTTGAAATCTTTCCTGACCCCCGCGTCGCAGGACTGTTGCCGGAAAGTGCCGGAACCGAGCCGATCATCGGCTGATCGACCAATACGATTGCATTCATGCGGCTTTCCCCCTTGCGGGAACCGCTCCGATGCCGCCATTTAGGGCACAGATGCTCCGCCAGTACGAACTTGTCGAACGTGTGCTTGCCTATGATCCCGATGCGGACGAGGCGATGCTCAACCGTGCCTATGTCTATACCGTGCAGAAGCACGGCACCCAGAAGCGGGCGAGCGGGGACCCGTACTTCTCGCATCCCGTGGAGGTGGCCGGCCTGATGACCGAGCTCAAGCTCGATCAGGACACGATCATCACTGCGCTGCTCCACGATACGGTGGAGGATACGCTTGCCACCGTGGACGAGATCGAGCGCCTGTTCGGGCCGGACGTGGCGCGGCTGGTCGATGGCGTAACCAAGCTCTCGAAGATCGAGACGATGAGCGAGAGCGAGCGCGCTGCAGAGAACCTGCGCAAGTTCCTGCTGGCGATGAGCGAGGACTTGCGCGTCCTGCTGGTGAAGCTGGCCGACCGCATGCACAACATGCGCACGCTCCACTACATCAAGAGCGAGGAAAAGCGGCGGCGCATCGCGCGCGAGACCATGGATATCTATGCCCCGCTGGCCGAGCGGGTGGGCATGTACGAATACATGCGCGAGATGCAGCTGCTGGCTTTCGAGCAGCTTGAGCCCGAAGCCTATGCCACGATCACCGGCAGGCTGGCGGCGATCCGCAGCGAGGAAGGCGCCCAGGTCGATGCCATCGCGCTGGAGATCAAGCAGGCACTGGCCGAGGCCGGCCTGCGCGTCGAGGTTTCGGGGCGCGAGAAGCACCCCTATTCGATCTGGCGCAAGATGGCCGAGCGGCACGTGTCGTTCGAGCAGATCACCGACATCATGGCCTTCCGCGTCCTGACCGACAACGAGGACGACTGCTACAAGGCGCTGGGCATCCTGCACCGCGAATGGCAGATGATCCCGGGGCGGTTCAAGGACTACATCTCGACGCCGAAGATGAACGGCTATCGTTCGCTGCACACGGCGCTGATCTATTCCAACGCTATGCGCGTGGAAGT
Organism: Novosphingobium sp. FW305-C-30-35; assembly: GCF_058783135.1. NCBI lineage: Bacteria > Pseudomonadati > Pseudomonadota > Alphaproteobacteria > Sphingomonadales > Sphingomonadaceae > Novosphingobium > Novosphingobium sp. FW305-C-30-35. The sequence continues at coordinate 661,306 of NZ_JBYSYJ010000001.1, read as the reverse complement.
GCAGATCAAGACGCACGAGATGCACGAGCGCAACGAGTTCGGCCTTGCCGCGCATTGGGCCTACAAGCAGGGCGGCACGCCCGATGGGCAGGTGGGCTGGCTGCGCGACCTGATCGAAATCCTCGAATCCAGCCACGACGCCGAGGAACTGCTCGAGAACACCAAGATGGCGATCTACCAGGATCGCATCTTCGCCTTCACGCCGAAGGGGGCGCTGTTCCAGTTGCCCAAGGGGGCGACGCCGATCGACTTTGCCTTTGCCGTCCACACCAAGCTAGGCGCGCAGGCGGTGGGTGCGAAGATCAATGGTCGGCACGTGCCGCTGCGCACGCCGCTCGGCAATGGCGACGTGGTGGAGATCATCAAGAGCCGCACGTCCGAGCCGCAGCTATCGTGGCTGGGCTTTGTCGTCACCGGCAAGGCGCGGGCCGCGATCCGCCGTTTCGTGCGCCAGAAGGAGCGCGCCGAAGTCGCCGCGATCGGGCGCAAGCTCTATGAGGAGATCGTCGAGCGGCTGCCGACCAAGATCGGCAAGAAGGCGCTGAACGATGCGCTCAAGCGGCTGAAGCTGGCGGGCGAGGAAGACTTCATGTTCGCCATCGGCTCGGCCAAGCTGGATGACCGGCAGGTGATGGAAGCGCTGGTGCCCGGAAGCGCCGCCAACATTCCCGAAGAGAACTGGCCGAGCCAGAAGCGCGCGATTGCGGTGCGGGGCCTCACGCCGGGCATGGCCTTCAAGCTGGCCGACTGCTGCCACCCCGTGCCGGGAGACCGCATCGTCGGCCTGCGCCGCCCCGGCAAGGGCGTGGAAGTCCACGCGATCGACTGCATGAAGCTGGCAGACGGCGTCGATGCCGACTGGATCGACCTGTCATGGGACGCCCGCACCGACGGTGCAATCGGGCGGCTGCGTGCTGAGTTGTATAACCGACCGGGGACGCTGGCAGAGATGGCGGGGATTTTCGCGAAGAACCACGCCAACGTGGTCAACCTCGAGATGACGCAGCGGGAGAACCCGTTTCATACTTATGAGGTGGACCTTGAGGTGCGCGATCTGGCGCATCTGACGCGGATTATCAGCGCGTTGCGGGCGAGCGAGGCGGTGGCGCAGGCGGAGCGGATTTGAGGGGGCGGGATCGGTGTATTTAGTAAAGTGTCACCGTAATTGAGGATGCTCCTCTCGAGGTTCGGATCGTCCATGACTTCGCTGCCCCTGGCTGGGAAGAACGGGCAGGATATCCATCCTTCGCGGCATGGCTGCGCGCAGCACAATCCGAGAGCCAGAGTTCGAAGGCTAGGGCGTTGATGTTGAGTGACCTTAGCCGCGTCGTCTCGCATGCGCTGCGCCACGAACCTTGGCTCTACGAGTTGGAGCTGGACGACGCGGGCTGGGTCTCCGTGGATGGGCTGCTCGCGGCGGTGCGGGTCGAAAAGCCGACATGGGCTAGCCTGAGCGAAGCCGATCTGGCGCAGATGATCGAGCAGTCGGAAAAGAAGCGCCACGAACTGCGCGACGGTAAAATCCGCGCGCTTTATGGGCACTCTGTGCCTCATAAGCTCTCGAAAGAAGCGGCTCAGCCCCCTGCCGTTCTGTATCACGGCACGGCCCCGGCGACGGTCGCTTTGATCAAGGAAAGTGGGCTACGGCCCATGGGGCGACAGTACGTCCACCTGTCTGCGGACACGGCGACCGCCGAGCAAGTTGGCAAGCGCAAAGCCGGAAAGCCAGTGATCCTCAGCGTGAGGGCGGGCGACGCGTATCGAGCCGGCGTGCCCTTCTATCTTGGCAATGATCAGGTCTGGCTCGCTGACATGATCGGTCCCGAGTTCATTGACGAAGGGGCGATAAATGGCGCGATTTAGCGAAAGCAAGATAAAAGGAACGACTCCCCCTTTGTCCATCTCGTGCTGGTGCCATCCGACGCCGATGGCCTTTGACGGACGCTGGGAGATGTGCACCGGCGCTATACCGGCTTCGTCAATGCAAGGCGCCGGTCGACCGGCCATCTCTGGCAGGGCCGCTTCGGATCGGTGGCCATGGACGAGGCGCACTTTGTCACCGCCCTGCGCTACATCGCGCTGAACCCGGTCCGGGCAAGGCTTGTGGCCAAGGCTTATGACTGGCGCTGGTCGAGCACCCGTGCCCTGCTTTCAGGGCAGGACGACCACGTCGTCACCGTTGCCCCGGCGCTGGAGCGGGTGGGCAACTTCGCCGCATTCCTGGGTGAAGCGTTCGACGAGGAGCTTACCTATGCCGCCCTGCGCAGGGCGGAGAGCATCGGCCGCCCGATCGGCTCACCCGAATGGCTCGCACAGATGGAAGAGCGGCTCGGCCGGTCACTCGCACCGCAGAAGCGAGGGCCGAAGAAGCGGGACCCCGGGTCGGGGCCCGGGGTGACGGTAGATTTTAGCATCGGGCAGAGTTGAGCGTCGCGTCCGTCAGTCCTGCAATGTCACCTCAACAACCTGCGCATTCAGCGTCGCTGCCCCGAAGATCGTCAGAAACGCGATGTCCGCTGCGTCGCGGCCTACACCGATGATCGCGGTCGTCGCAGGGTCGGCCATGCCCGTGGCATCGACGAGGTGCCAGTCTCCCGCCAGCCAGACCTGGGCGAGGGCGTGGAAGTCTTGCGGGGTGACGTCGGGGCTGTAGGCGCTGACCATTCGGGCCGGGATGCCAAGGCTGCGCACCAGCGCGATCAGGAGGTGGGCGTAGTCGCGGCAGACGCCTTCGCGGGCGTGGAAGGTGTCGAGCGCGGTGGTGCCGCCGTGGCTCGCGCCGGGGACATAGGCGAGGTGGGTGGTGATCCAGTCGCGCACGGCCTCTACCGCCGCACCGCCAGTCAAGTGGCCAAACATGTCGACCGCGGCGGCGTGCATCGTGTCGACCGGGCAGTAGCGCGAGGGAAACAGGTATTCGAGCACTTCGCCGGGCAGGGCAGTGAGGCTGTCGGCGGCAAGATTGGCCAGCGGCAGGGGCTGGCGGTCGATCTCGACGGTGACGTTGTAGGATACCTCGAACCGCGTTTGCGGCTCGAGCCAGAGGCGCTCGCCCAGGCCGTCATGCCCGGGGACGGTGTGGGCGATGCCGGGCGTGGTGATGCAACGGGTTTCGAGCAGGCGCTGTCCCGCCAAGTCCGCAACGCCGATCTGCATCAGCACCGGAGCGGGGCCAGCCATGGCATAGTCGAGCGATGCGGCGATGCGCAGGCGAGTGGTGATGGCGATATCCGACGCTGGAGGGACGGCCGCCCAGTCGGCGCCGTAACGCTTCGCTATCTAGCGGCCGCAGCCCTTTGCGCAAACAGCCATGCGACGACGGCCGTTATAAAGATCGACAGCAGGTTCTGGACGAGCGACGCGCCGTCCTGCGCGAGTTGATGGGTTACGGTCGAGACCAGTTCGAGCGCGATGAAACCATATGCTGCCATCATGCCGATCCGGCTGTACCCCGGCCGGAACAGTGCCAGCAGCAGCAGGAGCGTAAGCGCAAGCTCGGTGATCCCGACAAGGCGTCCGAGCCATTCCGGCAGATGCACGGTCCAAGCCGTATGGCGCATCAGTTCCTCGCGGGAGGAGAAGACCTTGTGCCAGCCGACGAAGCCGTGGAATGCCGAAAGCAGCAGGGTCAGCGGCACGAGCAATGCGAGCCGAGCCAGTGCGGGCATGGGGGTTGCAGGCATCCAATCTTCTCCATTATATATTTAGAATGAAACATCTAATATGAGTTCGCTCGCCGTGCAATCGCGCTGTCAGGAGGCGAGGCGGACCCAGGCACGGTCGTGTAGTTTTGACGCCAGCGCAGATTTGCAGTATGTTTCACCATATCGGAGCAGGACCGTGCCACGAACGGCGCGCAGTCCGCCTTTTGTGCTTGCGTAACGGTTGACGTTGCAGTCGAAACCGCCTAATCGCGCCTTTCACTCATTTCCGGGCAACGTCTGCACAATCAGGATCAAGATCCTGAAACCATGCAGAAATCCGGGATTTCCCGAGTGAGTTTTCGCGATGAGATAGGCGGCGCGAGCGATTCGCGCGGCCTGTGGAGCAAACGGAGAAGCAAGTGGCTCGTATTGCCGGGGTCAACATCCCCACCAACAAGCGCGTGATCATCGCGCTGACCTACATCCATGGCATTGGCGCACACAAGGCCAAGCAGATCGCCGACAAGCTGGGTATTGAACACACCCGCCGCGTGGCCGACCTTTCGGACGCAGAGATCCTTCAGATCCGCGAAACGATCGACGCCGAGCACACCGTGGAAGGCGATCTTCGCCGCGAAGTGGCGATGAACATCAAGCGCCTCATGGACCTCGCGTGCTATCGTGGTCTGCGTCACCGCAAGGGCCTGCCGGTCCGCGGTCAGCGCACTCACACCAACGCCCGCACCCGCAAGGGCAAGGCCAAGCCGATCGCCGGCAAGAAGAAGTAAGATCTGAACAGATCCTTCTTCCGTCCAAAGTTTCTCGAGGATATTTACCATGGCACGCGAACCTCAGCGCATTAAGCGCCGCGAGCGCAAGAACATCACCAGTGGTGTTGCGCACGTAAACGCCAGCTTCAACAACACCATGATCACCATCACCGATGCTCAGGGCAACGCCATTTCGTGGTCGTCGGCCGGCATGATGGGCTTCAAGGGTAGCCGCAAGTCGACCCCGTACGCAGCGCAGGTCGCTGCTGACGATGCCGGCAAGAAGGCTGCGGAACACGGCGTCCGCACCCTCGAAGTTGAAGTCAAGGGTCCCGGTTCGGGCCGCGAGAGCGCCCTTCGCGCCCTTCAGGCGGTCGGCTTCACCATCACGGCGATCCGTGACGTGACCCCGATCCCGCACAACGGCGTTCGTCCGTCGAAGCGTCGTCGCGTCTGATCCTGCCTATGGTGGATGGGGCGCAGGTACCGGCGCCCCTTTCACCCAATATCTCGACCGGAGCCGGGAATTAAGCATCCCGGCAACCGGCAAAAGCCCGCACAAACCCCAGGGGAATTCCATGACTGTCAACATCAAGAACTGGCAGGAACTGAAGAAGCCCAACAATCTCGAGATCAAGCCGGGCAACGACGCCAAGCGCCGCGCGACATTCGTCGCCGAACCGCTTGAGCGTGGCTTTGGTCTCACCCTCGGCAACGCGCTGCGTCGCGTGCTGCTCTCCTCGCTTCAGGGCGCGGCGGTCACCTCGATCAAGATCGAGAACGTTCTTCACGAATTCTCGTCGCTCGCCGGCGTCCGCGAAGACGTGACCGACATCGTGCTCAACGTGAAGCAGATCGCCCTCAAGATGCAGGGCGAAGGCCCCAAGCGTCTGCAGCTCTCGGCCACTGGTCCGGGCGAAGTGAAGGCAGGCGACATCGCCGTCACCGGCGACATCGAGGTCATGAACAAGGACCTCGTGATCTGCAATCTCGACGAAGGCGCGACGTTCAACATGGAACTGACCGTCGATACCGGCAAGGGCTATGTCCCCGCCGTGTCGAACCGTCCGGTTGACGCGCCGATCGGCCTGATCCCGGTCGACTCGCTGTACTCGCCGGTCCGCCAGGTTTCGTACAAGGTCGACAACGCCCGTATCGGTCAGGAGCTTGACTACGACAAGCTCAACCTGACGGTCGAAACCGATGGGACGATCACCCCGGAAGACGCCGTGGCCTATGCTGCGCGCATCCTTCAGGACCAGCTCGCGCTGTTCGTCCACTTCGACGACCAGGTGCCGGTCGGCCACGTTCCTTCGGTTGCCGGTGGCGTCGCTGCCCATGCACCGGAAGAGAGCGATGCCAACCAGCTCAACCGCTACCTTCTCAAGAAGGTCGACGAGCTCGAGCTGTCGGTGCGTTCGGCCAACTGCCTCAAGAACGACAACATCATCTACATCGGCGACCTGGTCCAGAAGACCGAAGCCGAGATGCTGCGCACGCCGAACTTCGGCCGCAAGTCGCTCAACGAGATCAAGGAAGTCCTTTCGTCGATGGGCCTGCGCCTCGGCATGGACATCCCGGGCTGGCCGCCTGAGAACATCGAAGAGATGGCCAAGAAGCTCGAGCAAGAGCTTCTCGGCTAAGGAAATTCGGGGCGTCCTTCGGGGCGCCCTGTTTTCAAGGGTGACTTGGCGGCAGCCCTAATTGCCGCCTGGATCGGGGTACCTCGTACGGCCCCCCTACGAACGGAAGGGAAATACCATGCGTCATAAACTTGGCCAGCGTAAGCTGGGTCGTACCTCTGCCCACCGCATCGCGATGCTGCGCAACATGGCAGCGGCTCTGATCAAGCACGAGCAGATCACCACGACGACGCCGAAGGCGCGCGAACTGCGCCCCTACATCGAAAAGCTGATCACGCTCGGCAAGAAGGGTGGCCTTTCGAACCGCCGTCTCGCCCACGCCCGTCTGCTTGACGATGCCCAGCTGCAGAAGCTGTTCACCGTTCTGGCCGAGCGTTATGCCGATCGCAACGGTGGCTACACCCGCATCATCAAGGCCGGTTTCCGCGCTTCGGACGCCGCGCCGATCGCCGTGATCGAACTGGTCGACCGTGACACCTCGGCCAAGGGCCAGGACTCGGGCCCGGTGATGACGGCTGATGAAGACGAATACGAAGCCGCATAATTCGCGCTTCGTTTCGGACGAGATTGACGGGCGGGGCCGCTGGCTCCGCCCGTTTTTCGTGCGCGGGGCTTGTGCGTGACGGGAAGCTGGCTAGTTTCGGCTGCAACCGAATGATTCACCGGAAAGCTCCCCCATGCCCATGCGCCAAATTCTGTTCGCCACTGCGGTGGCGGCTGTCAGCCTGTCTGCACCTGCCTTTGCCGGAGATACAGCCTTGAACTACCCTGAGACTGACCGGGGGTCGGTGGTCGAGACCCTTTTCGGCGAACAGGTTGCCGATCCCTATCGCTGGCTGGAAGCGGACGTTCGTGTTGACAGCAAGGTTGCGGCGTGGGTCGACGACCAGAGCAGGTTTACCGATAGCTATCTCAAGGCCCTGCCGGAGCGGGCCGGGTTCGAGAAGAAGCTCAAGGGGCTGTTCGACTATCCGCGCTGGGGCGTTCCCCGCGAGGAAGGAGGCCGACTGTTTCACACCTACAATTCGGGTCTGATGAACCAGGCGCAATTGGTCGTGCGGGATGCCGCCTCGCCTGAGGGGCGCGTTCTGCTGGATCCCAATGGCTGGGCGAAGGATGGGGCGACTGCGCTCGACGCCTGGGAGCCTTCGCCGGACGGGGCAACGCTCGCCTACACCGTGCAGGATGGTGGATCGGACTGGCGGACGATGAAGTTCGTTGGCGCGGGCGACGGGAAGGCCCTTGCGGACGAGATCAAATGGGTGAAGTTCAGCGATATCGCATGGGTCGGCAATGACGGCGTGCTCTATTCACGCTTTGAGGCACCCAAAGAGGGCGAGGCGTTCCAGGCGCTGAATTACAACCAGACCGTTTGGTATCACAAGCTGGGTACGCCGCAGGCTGAGGACCGGCCCGTCTTTGCGACCCCTGACAAGCCGAAGTGGGGACATGTGGCGCAGGTCAAGGGCGAGGGGCGCTGGCTGGTGGTGACCAGCCATGAAGGCACCGACCCCCTTTCGGCCGTGTTCGTGGCGCCAATTGGCAAGGCTGACTGGAAGTTGCGCCCGTTGGTTCCCGACATGACCGCCCAGTGGGACTGCTTTGACGCGACAGGCGACACGCTGTGGTTCGTGACCAGCAAGGACGCGCCGCTCAAGAAGGTAATGAAGGTCGACCTTTCGGGGGCAGAGCCGGTCTGGACCACGGTGGTCGAGCAAAGCGATGCGAACCTCGACGGGGCCGCGATCGTCGGGGGCAAACTCTACCTCAATTACCTGAAGGATGTGAAATCGCTGATCAAGGTCTACGCCCTTGACGGGACTCCTGCCGGAGAGATGGCGCTGCCGGGGATCGGATCGATCACCGGGTTCAGCGGCAAGCCGGGGGACCGGGCCGGATTCTTTGGCTTTACCAGCTTCACCACCCCCGGAACCGTCTACAGCTTCGATACGGTCAGCGGGAAAGTGGCGCCATGGCAGAAGGTGCCGCTGAACTTCGCGCCCGAGTACTACAAGGTCGAGCAAGTGTTCTATCCCTCGAAGGACGGCGCAAGGATCCCGATTTTCGTGGTCCGGCGCAAGGACGCAAAGGGGCCGGTGCCGACGATCCTCTATGGCTACGGCGGCTTCAACATTTCCTTGCCGCCAGCCTACTCGGCAGCACGCATGGCGTGGTTGTCGAGCGGCGGGGCCTATGCCGTGGCGAACCTGCGTGGCGGCGGCGAATATGGCGATGCCTGGCACGATGCCGGGCGGCGGGCACGCAAGCAGAATGTGTTCGACGATTTCATTTCGGCAGGCGAATGGCTGATTGCCAATAACGTGACCCCCAAGACGGGGCTTGCGGTGGAAGGCGGTTCGAACGGCGGGCTGCTGGTGGGCGCAGTGGTGAACCAGCGGCCCGACCTGTTCGCGGCGGCGCATCCGGCGGTGGGCGTCATGGACATGTTGCGCTTCGACCGCTTTACCGCCGGGCGTTACTGGACCGACGATTACGGCCGACCTGATGTCGAGGCAGACTGGCGCGTGCTGCGGGCCTATTCGCCCTACCACAACGTGAAGGCTGGCACGCCCTACCCGGCAGTGCTGGTGACGACGGCTGACACTGACGACCGCGTGGTGCCGGGGCACAGCTTCAAGTATGCAGCAGCGCTCCAGGCCGCCGGACTTGGACCGAAGCCGCAACTGATCCGCATCGAGACTCGCGCCGGACACGGGTCGGGCAAGCCGATCTCGAAGTTGATCGAGGAAACGGCTGACGTCTACGCGTTTCTGGCGCACTGGACGGGGTTAAAAGCCACGGACTGAGGAAGAAGGGCATCTCCCGCATATCGTTGCGCTGTGCTATGCCTTGGCTAACGATGATGCGGGAGATGGCAAGGTCTGCGCGCGGCCTGTTGGGCGGCGCACTTCTGTTGGCGGCGGTGCTGCCTGCAGGCCCTGCAGTTGCGGACAGTTCCGAGGTGGCCTTTCCGGAGGCCTCTGGAGGTTCCAATCCCAGCAGCAGTAATGCCAGGCTTGTCCTTCCGAAGACGGCTTATCCATCGACCCGGGCCGATCCGCTGGTCGAGCAGGTTTTCGGGCAGCGCGTTGCCGATCCTTTCCGTTGGCTTGAAGCCGATCCGCGAACGGATGGCGCGGTCGCTTCCTGGGTGGCAGAGCAGAATGCCTTGAGCGGGGATTATCTGGCGAGGCTACCCGCCCGTGAGCGCTTTGCCGGTCGTATCCGAGCCTTGTTCGATTTCGAGCGCTATGGCCTGCCGCGCAAGGCTGGACGAAGCTATTTCTACACGCGCAATGCAGGCTTGCAGAACCAGTCGGCATTGTGGGTGCGCAAGGGGGTCGAGGGCAAGCAGCGCCTGCTGATCGATCCCAATGGCTGGAGTGCGGACGGGTCCTTGGCGCTGGCCCAATGGGAGCCATCACCATCCGGCAAGTATGTCGCCTTTGCCGAGCAGGAGGCCGGCAGCGACTGGCGCACCTTGCGCGTGGTGGATGTCGCGAGCGGCCGCATCTTTGACGAGCGTATCGCGTGGGCCAATGATACGGAGATCGCCTGGGTTGGCGACGAGGGCTTCCTCTATTCGCGCTTTCCGGCACCCCGGGCGGGCGATGATCCCCGGGCGCCGCGCTTCAACAAGGCGGTGTGGTTTCACCGCGTCGGCACCGCGCAGGATCACGATGAACTGGTCCACGCAACGCCAGAGAACCCCGCATGGAGCCACAAGGCACTGGTGACGAGCGACGGGCGCTGGGCCGTGGTGGTGAGCGAAGTCAGCACCGACAAGCGCAATGCGGTGCATCTGATCCAGCTCGATGGGCGCAGGTCGGGCGAATGGAAAGCGCAGCCGCTGGTGCCCGAGATTGCAGATCACTGGAAGCTGGTGGCGGGCATCGGCGATCGCTTGTGGTTCCTGACCGACCGGAGCGCTGCCAATTACCATCTGGTCAGCATCGATCTGGCCCACCCGAAGAAGGGCTGGACCGTGGTCGTGCCCGAGCGCGGCAATACGCTGGAAGGGGCGCGGATGATCGGCGACCGCTTCCTGTTGTCGTATCTCAAGGACGGCCAGACGGTGGCGGTGATGACCGATCGCAAGGGCAAGCCGGGCAAGGCGATAACGCTGAACGGGATCGGCACGGCCAGCGGGTTTGGCGGACGACCCGGCGACCCGGAGACATTCTACCAGTTTACCAGCTTCAACATGCCGCCTGCGATCTATCGCATGGACCTGCAGAGGGGAACGGTAACACCGTTTGCGGTGCCGAGAATGGCGTTCGATCCCGCTGATTATCTGGTCGAGCAGCGTCAGTACCCTTCGAAGGACGGGACGATGGTGCCGCTCTATGTCGTTCGCAAGAAGGCGCTGGCGGCGGCAGGCAAGCCTTTGCCGACCCTTCTTTATGGCTATGGCGGTTTCGACATTGCGCTGACGCCGGGCTATTCGCCGGTGCGCATGGCTTGGCTAGAGGCGGGCGGGGCGTTCGCGCTGGCCAGCGTCCGGGGTGGCGGCGAGCTTGGGCGCTCCTGGTACGAGGCCGGACGGCGCGAGAAGAAGCAGAACAGCTTCGACGATTTTATCGCTGCGGGCGAATACCTCGTGAAGGAGGGGATCGCGGCCAAGGGCGGTCTTGCGATCCAGGGCGCATCCAATGGCGGGCTGCTGGTGGGAGCGGTCGTGAACCAGCGGCCCGATCTGTTCGCTGCGGCCAATCCCGACGTGGGCGTCATGGACATGCTGCGGTTTGACCGCTTCACCTCCGGCCGGTTCTGGGTGGATGATTATGGCCGTCCTGACCGGGAGGAAGACTGGCACACGCTGCGCAGCTATTCACCCTATCACAATATAGACGGGGGCAGGGCCTATCCCGCAATCCTCGTGACCACTGCGGACAATGACGACCGCGTGGTGCCAGCGCACAGCTTCAAGTACGTGGCTGCGCTGCAGGCCGCGGAGATCGGCGAGCGGCCGCGCCTGTTGCGCGTGGAGGCGCGCGCGGGGCACGGGACGGGCAAGCCGGTGGAGAAGGTGATTGGTGCGGGCGCCGATGTGCTGGCGTTCCTGGCCTACTGGACGGGGCTGGACAGCGAAGCAGTACGGTAGCAGGCCCGTTCATCTTAGGGGCTGTTTTGATGAACAATCGCTGTCGGCGTGGTTCAGCGTCCCATCACGGCGAATCAGGCAATCCTTCATGCGTGGCGGGAAAGGCCCGCCGTTTTGAAGGATCTGAGCCATGAAGACTTTGCCCAAGGCCCTGGTCGGAACTGCTGCCGCCGCTGCGGTCGCGGTGTCTTCGGCCTCTCCCGCAGTTGCCCGAGACCATCGCGGCGGCATCGACGGGGGCGACATCATTGCAGGTGCGCTGGTGATCGGCGGCATTGCCGCGATCGCCGCTGCAGCAAGCAACAACAATAACCGCGACTATGACCGCTACGGTTATGGCGACGACTGGCGGGGCCGTGATGGCTGGAACGACGGGCGCTATCGCGATGGCTACTACGGCCGTGGCAACCCGCGCCAGGCGATCGAACAGTGCGTGCGCACTGCAGAGCGCAACGCCGCCCGCTACAGCTATGGCCGGGCCGACGTGACCGACGTCCGCGAGGTGCGGAACACGCGGTGGGGCTATGAGGTTCGCGGCCGCATCGCCGTGAACACGCGCGGTCGCGATTGGCGCGATGGCGACCGCTACTACGGCAACGGCTGGGGTGGCGACTATCGGGGCTGGAACAATTCCCTGCGCGGCTATGACAGCGGTTCGTTCAAGTGCAAGTTCGAACGGGGCCGGGTCGTCGACCTCGACTACAGCGGCATTCGCGGCCTCTGAAGCATAATAAGGCAGGCGGTTCAGGCATCGGAAAGCCTGGGCCGCCTAGCCTTGCAAGAATGACGGGCACCGACTGCTGGCCCATGGATCGGGGCAGGCGGTCGGTTGTGAAGGGATGATCATGGTGGGACGTTTTTCCAGGATTGCGATGGCGCTGGCTGCGCTGGCGACGACCGCACTGCCGGTTGCTGCCGAGGCGCATGGACGCTGGGATCGCGGCGGCTGGGGCGGGCGCGGATGGCACCGCGATCGCGGCGGCGTCGACGGCGGCGATGTGCTGGCCGGGCTGCTGATCATCGGCGGCATTGCGGCAATCGCGACCGCTGCGAGCAAGGCCGAGAAGAAGCGCAATTCCGGGGAGGATGATGGCTATCGCTATCGCCCCGAAGAGGATCGGCGCAACGACCCGCGAGACGTTCAGCGAGATGGGCAGCCCGATGACTGGCGGGACGACAGCCGGGCAGGCGTCGGTTCGCGCGGGTTGAACGACGCGGTCGATACCTGCGTCACCGAAGCCGAGCGGAAGGGCGAGGTGGACGAGGTCTACGACGCCACGCGCAATGGCGATGGCTATCGGGTGTCGGGCACGCTTCGCAATGGTGACAGCTTCTCCTGCGACGTGAGCCGCGAAGGCGGCGTGCTGCTCGACATTCGCCGCGGGCGGATCTGACTCCGCGCTGCCTGAGCCCCAGTGTTTCTTTTCGTGATGCCTTGCAGGGAACGCGCTCGCTGATTATCGGCTGGAGAAACCCTTTTACGAAGGATATCCGGCCGATGACCACGTTCGACGATCGCGAGAAGGCTTTTGAGGCCAAGTTCGCCCGTGACGAGGAAATGATGTTCCGCGTCCACGCCCGCCGCAACCGTCTGCTGGGCACCTGGGCGGCTGAGCGCATGGGCCTCGATGCGGCCGAAACCGAGGCTTATGCCAAGTCGGTCGTGCAGGCCGATTTCGAGGAAGCCGGTGACGAGGACGTGATCCGCAAGCTGCTGGGCGATCTGGTTTCGGCCGGCATCGAAACCGACGAAGCGGAAATCCGCGCGGCGATGGAAGCCAAGCAGGTCGACGCCCGCCGCCAGCTGATGGGCGAAGCCTGATGGCAATGCCTGCGGCCGAGATCGAGGCGATGATCCGTGCGGCCTTGCCGGACGCCGAGGTCGAGATCACGGACCTTGCGGGCGACGGCGATCACTATGCCGCGCGTGTCACGTCTGCCGCCTTTGCCGGCCTGAGCCGTGTCAAGCAGCACAAGCTGGTCTATGATGCGCTTGGCGGGCGCATGGGCGGCGAGCTCCATGCCTTGCAACTGACCACTGCCGTTCCCAACTGAGGGCGGAAAGGAAACTCATCCACCATGTCGACCGAGCAGCGCATCTCCGAAATCGTCAACGGCAACGACGTCGTCCTGTTCATGAAGGGCACGCCGCTGTTTCCGCAGTGCGGCTTCTCCAGCAAGGCCATTGCCATCCTCGAGCATCTGGGCGTCGAATACGCCTCGGTTGACGTACTGCAGGACATGGAAATCCGCAGCGGCATCAAATCCTACTCCGACTGGCCGACGATCCCGCAGCTCTACGTCAAGGGCGAGTTCGTGGGCGGATCGGACATCATGATGGAGATGTTCCAGGCTGGCGAATTGCAGCAGCTGATGGAAGATTCGGGCGTCAAGGCCGCCTGATCCCCTGAGACTTCGGCATTTCATGAGGCGCGGTCGGCAATGCCGGTCGCGTCTTTTTTTTGTGCTCTACCGGTTTCTGGGAGGTCCCGGGAGAGGCGGAGCCATAGAGACCGGGGGGACTGGCTCCGCCTCGAGAAGAAGCTACTCTTCGGGACATGATGACCTAAGCATTCTTCGTGCCAGTTTGCGGAAAGGGCCTGTTTTTCGGGATTCTCTGTGCCTGATACCATCAGGCTGAAGCGGCGAATGTAAAGTGATCCGACACTTTCTCGAGACTTGGCAAGCGCGCTCGGGCGGGACATGATCGCCAGGATGGAAACGCATGATATCGAGCCCGAAAACTGGCTGAGCAAGACCACTCCGGCGGCAACCGTCATCATCTTTCGGCATGCTCCTGCCGGTGGCGCGCCACAGATTCTCATGGTGGAGCGCAATGCCAGCCTGAAGTTTGCAGGGGGCGCCACCGTCTTTCCAGGCGGCAAGATCGATCCATCGGACTTTTCACTGGCGGAAAGCCTGGGGCAGAGCGCTGGGGGAGACCTAGGCGATCTGGCGGCGCGAGTGGCTGCTGTCCGCGAAACCCTGGAAGAGACCGGCCTGGTGGTTGGAATTTCGGGCGAGGTCGATGGCAGGCTTGCGGCCGAAGCGCGACGCATGCTGATCTCAGGCGGTGATCTTGCGCCGGTACTGGCAGAGTTTGGCTGGGAGCTTGAGATTGATCGGCTGGTGCCCTTCGCTCGCTGGTGGCCGAAACACAGGACTGAAAGAATTTTCGACACCCGCTTCTATCTCGCTGATCTGGGCACCGGGGCGGTCGATATCGAGGTTGATGCCACCGAGAACCGGCACCTCTTCTGGGCAAGTGCGCGCGAAGCGCTCGATCTTGCCGAAGAAGGCAAGATCAAGGTCATCTTTCCGACGCGACGGAATCTTGAACGCCTGGCTTTGTTCGGCAACTTCGACGAAGCGCGCAATCATGCCGAGACGACACCGATCGGCACGATCAGTCCGTTTGTGGAAGAGCGGGAGGGGCGTCGCTGGCTAATGATCCCGGACGGGTTGGGTTACCCGGTCCGTGGCGAACCGCTCGAAATGGCGCAACGGGGCTAAGCGTAAATCCCTAGGTTTGTGGTGAGCTGTCGTTGGTGGCCTCATGGCAGAGTGTTGCCGAGGAGCCACCATGTCGGGATCGCCGGTACTGTCTGCCAAACTGCCTTCAGGTGTTGCGGAGAACATCGCGCCGACCTTGGCGGTGCCGCGACCGGCGCGCCAAGAAGACGCGCCGGTTCGTTCACCTGTCCATCAGTTGCAGGAAGAGCTGATAGCCGGGCGATTCGGGCAGACGGAGGGTGATTCGCCAACGGAAAGTGCCTCGGGCTGGGTTCGCCTCGGGCTGCCGCTGGCGTTGTCGGTCCTGCTATGGACTGTAATTTTTGGATTTATTCAGATCATTTTTGGACCTTTCGTGCCGTAACGAATTGTTGAGAGGCTTGGGCAATGATCCTGCGCATGCGTAGCCCACTCGACATGCTGACCCCTGGTCAGATTTCCCGCACCGCCCGTGTTGCGGCAGTAGCCAGCGCGGTTGCGCTCGGCTTCGGTTATGTGACGGACCAGCTCAGCGTGACGACAGCCGGTGTCGGCTCGTTCTTCCTCGCGTGCTCCCTGCTATTGGCGGCGCCACGCCAACGCGCGACCGAGCTGCTTGGCGCTGCGACCGTATGGCAGTGCTTTGCCGAATTCCTGTCGACCGTGCAGAGCGGGCAATTCGCCATGTGGCGTCTTGGCGTATCGATCGCGACGCTGGGTTGCGTGATGGCCGTGATCCGTGTGCAACACTTGCGCGATCTTACCCGCCAAAGTCCTGACATACAGCTCCAGCATCTCGATCGTCGGACCATAAATGGCATGGGTATTTTGCCTCGGACCGACGCGCAGCTTGCAGAACTGCGGCACGAGGAAGCGGCCTGAACCCGGATTGAGGAAAAAGGACGGCGCAGATTGTTGCCGCTCCTTGTTGCGCAGGTATGATGGCGCCATTCGAAAGGATGGCGAATGCGGATTGTCCTACAGGTTCTTGCTGCTGCCCTGACGCTGACCGTTGCGGCTCCTTCGTTTGCCGGCGAGCGTTCCGACGCGCTGACCCTGTTGCGGCCTGACGCCGTATTCGACGGTGAGACCGCAGTGCTGCGCAAGGGCTGGGCGGTTCTGGTAAGGGGCAACCGCATAGAAGCGGTCGGTCCTGACATTGTCGCGCCAGTCGAGGCTTCGGTCATTGCGCTGCCAGGCACCACCTTGATGCCGGGCATGATCGAGGGGCACTCGCACCTGTTCCTGCACCCCTACAACGAAAGGCCGTGGGACGATCAGGTCCTGCATGAGTCTCTGGCGCTGCGTACGGCGCGCGCCACGGTTCACGCGCGGGTGACCTTGATGGCGGGCTTCACCACGGTGCGCGATCTCGGCACCGAAGGCGCTGGCTATGCCGATGTCGGATTAAAGCAGGCGATCGAGCAGGGAATCGTGCCCGGGCCACGCATGCTGGTGGCGACGCGCGCCATCGTTGCGCCGGGGGGCTATGGTCCCAGAGGGTTCGAGCCGGGGGTGACGGTGCCGCTTGGTGCGGAGGAGGCTGGCGGGCCAGACCTGATCAATGCCGTGCGGCGGCAGATCGGCGCCGGGGCGGACCTGGTGAAGGTCTATGCCGATTATCGCTGGGGACCTGGCGAACCGAGCAGGCCAACCTTTACGGAAGCGGAGCTTAAAACTGTGGTGGAGGCTGCGCACGGTGCCGGACGGCAGGTTGTCGCCCACGCCAGCACGGCAGAGGGGATGCGTCGTGCCGTCGCAGCCGGTGTCGACACGATCGAGCATGGCGACGAAGGGACGCCTGACGTGTTCGCGGCGATGAAGGCCAAGGGCGTGGGCTTCTGTCCGACGCTTGCCGCAGGCGATGCGATTGCACGCTATCGCGGATGGAATGGTGAGGCGCCGGTGCCCAAGGGCGTGCAGGAGGGGTTCGAGGCCCTCGCCAAGGCGCGCAAGGCCGGGGTCGCCATCTGCATGGGCGGAGACGTCGGCGTTTACGCCCATGGCGACAACGCGCGGGAAGCCGAACTGATGGTGAAGGGGGGCATGACGCCCGCCGAAGTGGCAATCGCAGCGACATCGGGCAACGCGAAGATGTTTGGCATCGGTGACCGGCTGGGCAGCGTGAAGACGGGAATGCTGGCCGATCTGGTGGCGGTCGAGGGTAATCCGCTCACCGACATTACCGCGATCCGCAAGGTATCGCTGGTGATGAAGGACGGCGTGCTGTGGAAGGGGCCCGTGGGGCGCTAGGTAGTTATCAAGGCTTCTGGGCCAGCAATCTGGCGGCATGCGATGGCCTTATGGCGAGCAAGTAGCCAATTTCGTCCGATGTGATGTCCGGTCGTTCACGTTTCAGCTCGTGAGCGGTGGCCACCAATGCGTGGCAGTTCGGATCCAGGAAGTGTGCAACCTGTCCGCATTCACGTTCCAGTCGTAGCACCGCGCCAAACTCAAGAAAGTCTTCAGGCCAGATAGCATCCGTGACGATCCGTGCCGCATCCTCGGCATCAATGCGCTTCAGGCAGAAATTGTCATGAACTCTTTCTTCTTGCGCGATCATCCAGAACTGTTGGCATTGGTTGCACCGGGACATGTAGAGCCACCATTGCAGGCCCCCGTGTTCGACAACAAGATCGAGCGAACCGAGCACTTCCTCGTCTCGCTCAGAGCCTATGCCAATGACTGCCAGGTTGCCGAGTTCTGCGCAGCGGCAATTCGTGTGCGATTTCAAGTCCTGTCACCTTTACGGCTTGCCTTCGGTTCCGCCAGGAGCGCCTCGGCGAGGGCCAGATAAGCTGCGCATTCGGAGCTTCCTTGCAGGCGTTTTTGCAGCGCCCGGTAGTGGTGCAGAACGGCAATGCCCAGTGCTGTCAGTTTGGCTCCACCGCCTTTGGCTTTGCCGGGAGCGGTCTCGACCAGGGGTTCGCGCCAGCAGCGGTTCATGGCGTCGACCAGCAGCCACGCGCGGCGGTAGCTCATGTCCATGGCGCGCGCGGCGCCGGAAATGGAACCTTCGCGGTCAATCGCATCAAGCAGGTCGGCCTTGCCGGGACCCATCGCGATCTCGTTGCCGCAGTAGAGCTGGATCTTCAGTTTGAGGCGCTGCATCGGAGGCAGGTTATCGGCGCGGCCGGCAGGGTTGCAACTTGTTTCGGCGGTAACTAGCACGCTGCCATGATCGCCGAAGTCGAACCGTTTCACGCCATCGCCGTTTCCCGCATCGCGCACGATATGGAGGCAGCGGGCGCCAGTGTCATCCACATGGAGTTCGGCCAGCCTTCGACTGGCGCTCCGGCCAAGGCGATTGCGCTGGCGCACGCGGTGCTGGACAGCGAGGCGATGGGCTATTGGGAAAGCGTGGCCCTGAAGGACCGCATCGCCCTGAGCTATGCCGAGAACTATGGCGTGACGGTGGAGCGTGAGCAGGTGATCCTGACGTGCGGTGCTTCGCCAGCGTTCGTCATGGCGTTGTCCTGCCTGTTCCGGCCGGGTGCGCGCATTGCTCTGGCCCGGCCGGGCTATGTTGCCTACCGCAATTCGCTGAAAGCCATGTACCTCGAGCCGGTCGAGATGGATTGCGGCCCGGCAGAGCGGTTTCAGGTCACCGCTGCCGCTGTCGAAGCGCTTGATCCGGTGCCCGATGGGCTGATCGTGGCGAGCCCGGCCAATCCGACGGGGACGATCATAGAGCCGGCAGAACTGGCCGCGATCGCAGAGGTCTGTCGCCGGAAGGGTATCAAGGTCATCTCCGACGAAATATACCACGGGCTGAGCTACGGCGCGAAGGCGGCGTCCATGCTCGAGCATCTGCCCGACGCAGTGATCGTCAATTCGTTCTCGAAATACTTCAGCATGGCCGGGTGGCGGCTCGGCTGGCTGGTCGTGCCGGCCTCGCTCATCGACGCGGCGCGGGCGCGGATGGGCAGCCTTTTCCTGACGCCGCCGGTCCTGGCGCAGAAGGCTGGTCTCATGGCGTTCGAGTGTCGTGACGAGCTGGACGGGCATGTCGAGACATATGCGCGGAACCGCGCGATCCTGCTGGAGGCACTGCCTCTCATGGGGCTTGGGCGCATCGCCCCGCCCGATGGCGCGTTCTACATCTATGCCGATGCCAGCGACTTCACCGACAACAGCCTGGCGCTGTGCGAGGAGCTGTTGCGCGATACGGGCGTTGCGACCGCGCCGGGGATCGACTTCGATCCGGTCAACGGCAAACGCTTCATCCGCTTCAGCTTCGCGGTTTCGACGCCTCTGGTGGAAGAGGCGATGCGCCGGATCGGGCCCTGGTTCGCGGCACGGCGCAAAGGCTAATCCGGGGTCAGCACCATCTTGAGCGCACCTGCCTCGCGCGCTTCGAACAGGCGGTAGGCTTCGGCGCCCTGTGACAGCGGCAAGCGGTGGCTGATGTAGCGTTCTGGCTTGAGGCGGCCCGAGGCGACCAGCGGGAACAGCGCCGGCAGTTCCTCGGGCACGGAGCAGGTGCCGACGCGGAAGGTAAGACCGCCAGCAAAGGCGCGTTCAAGCGGGAAGGGGAAGCGTCGCGACTGCTGGACGCCGATCACCGAGACAGTGCCGCGCACGCGCACCAGACGCAGCGCCATGTCCACCGTGGCATCGGCGCCCACGACTTCGACAACGCAGTCCAGCCGCTTGCCGTGCGTGTCTTCCTTTATCCGCGCAGCGGCCTCGTCCGGGTGCAGGGCAATTGCGCCGAGGCTTTCGGCAATTGCGCGGCGCTCGGGCACCGGATCGATCGCGTAGACGACATGCGCACCCATGACGAAGGCGCTTTCCACCACCATCAGGCCAATCGGGCCGAGGCCGATCACGCCGACTGACGAGCCAGGGCGGATGTCAGCCTGCCGCGCGCCGAACCATGCGGTGGCGAGGGCATCGGTCATCATCAGAGCCTGATCGGTGCTGATCCCGTCCGGGATCGCAACGGCATTGCCATCGGCGGCAGGCACGCGCACCGCTTCGGCCTGGGAGCCCTGGAGTTTTGCCGAAAGGCCGTAGCAGCCCGATCCGTTGTTCTCGCAAGTGTTGACGACGCCTGCGAGGCATGAGCGGCAGGCGCCGCAACCGACTGCCGCCGGGATCATCACCTTCTGGCCGACCTTCAGGCGATGGACGCCGCGGCCCACCTCGACCACTTCACCCACGGCTTCGTGGCCGACACAGAAGCCGACGTCTTCAGAGAAGCCGTGGCCATGGTAGATATGCAGGTCGGAGCCACAGATCGAGCAGGCATCGACCTTGACGATGGCATCGCGATCCGAGTGCAACGCGGGGTCGTCCATGCTTTCGTGGCGGATGTCGCGTGCGCCGTAATAACGCAGGGCTTTCATGGCTGCGGCTCCTTCAACGGGCGTTCGAGGCGACGTATTCGGCGATCTTGAGCTTGCCCAGCTGGCTCATGTGGACTTCCTCCGGCCCGTCGGTGAGGCGGACGTAGCGGTTGAGCGTGAAGAAATAGGCCATCGGGCCGTCCTCGCTGACGCCCATGCCGCCGTGGACCTGGATCGCGCGGTCAGCGACCTGCTGCGCCATCGAGGGAGCGACGACCTTGATCGCGGCGATCAGGTCTCGCGCTTCCTTGTTGCCCTTGCGATCCATCGCGTCGGCAGCCTTGAGCGTGAGCAGCCGCGCCATCTCCACTTGGCAGAACGAGCGGGCGACGTCCTGCCGCACGCTCGACTGGTCGGCCAGTTTCTTGCCGAAGGCGACACGGCTGTCGGCGCGGCGGGCCATCCATTCGAGCGCGCGCTGAGCCTGGCCGATCGAGCGCATGCAGTGATGGATGCGGCCCGGCCCGAGGCGGCCCTGGGCGATCTCGAAGCCGCGTCCTTCGCCCAGAATCATATTTGCGCGGGGCACGCGGACGTTGTCAAAGCGCAGCTCGACCTCGCCGCCCGGTGAATTGTGCGAGCCGAAGACCTTGAGGTGGCGGACCACGGTGACTCCCGGCGTATTGCGCGGAACGAGGATCTGCGAGTGCTGGCTGTGGCGCGGTCCGTCGAAGAAGGTCTTGCCCATGACGATCATGAGTTCGCAGCGGGGGTGCATGGCATTGGAAATCCACCACTTGCGCCCGTTGATCACGTAGTCATCGCCATCGGGAATGATCGAGAGTTCAAGGTTGGTGGCGTCGGACGAGGCCACCTGCGGTTCGGTCATCACATAGGCGGAACGGATCGTGCCTTCGAGGAGCGGGCGCAGCCAGCGCTCCTGCTGTTCGGGACTGCCGAACTTGGCGAGGACTTCCATGTTGCCGGTATCGGGCGCAGAGCAGTTGAACACCTGGCTGGACCACGGCACGCGGCCCATGACTTCGGCCAGAGGCGCATATTCAAGGTTGGTGAGGCCGGGCGACCACGCACCATATTCGTGAGGGAGGAACAGGTTCCACAGGCCGGCCGCGCGGGCCTTTTCCTTGAGCGGTTCCATCCCCGGCCATTCGGCCCAGAGATTCTGCTGGTCATGGACGAAGTCGTAATAGTCCTGCTCGGCCGGATAGACGTGTTCGTCCATGAAGGCTTCGAGGCGGGCTAAGAGGTCCTTGACCTTGTCGGTATGTTCGAAGTGCATCCGGCAATCTTTCAGAGCGAGAGGCCGCCGTCGACCACGAGGGTGTGGCCGGTGACGTAAGAGGCAAGCGGGGAGGCGAGGAAGATTGCGGCACCTGCCATGTCGGCAGGAGTGCCCATCCGGCGCTGCGGAATGCTGGCAAGGGCCCCTTCGAGGCGCTGCGGGTGGGCGGTGGTGACCTTGGTCAGCTTTGTATCGACCAGACCGGGGGCGAGGCCATTGACGCGGATGCCCTCGGCAGCGAGCGCCTGCCCCAGTGTCTTGGTCAGGCTGATCGCGCCGGCCTTGGACGCGGCATAGGCCGGGTTGCCGATATTGGCCTTGAGACCGGAGATCGAGCTGACGACGATGATCGAGCCGTTGCTTTCGCCAAGCCGCGCGCGGAACTTCATCGAACAGTGCATTACGCTGTCGAGATTGACGGCCATGACCTTGTCCCAGCCCTCCCGCGCAAACTCGCCGCGCTTGTAGACCACCGTGCCCTGGCAGAGGACGAGCACGTCGAGGCTGGAGTAAGGAAAAGGGGCTGCCGCGATGGCATCGGGATTGCCGACATCGACGCAGGTGTAACCGAGACCGGAGAGATCAGACCCATCGGCAGGATCATAGTCTTCTGCGCCAGGCCGGGTTCCCCAGACGTGGACTGCGGCGCCGCGTGCACGAAAGGCTTGTGCGATGCCGTTGCCAATGCCGCTGGAGCCGCCAACGACAAGGACATGCCTGCCGGTGAAGTCTGTATCGTCGATCATCGCTCTCCCTTTCGGCCGCTGCATGCGACTCTGTGCAATCAGCTTAACGGTCCGGTCGCCACGCAAAAGACCCTCGCTGTCTTCCGAAAGCGAGGGTCTTTGCATCCATTCCTGCAACGTCAGAACGAGGCGCGGACGCGGATGCCGTAGGTGCGAGGCGCTCCGGGATAGGCGTTCTGATCGCCGGTCTGGAGCGGGGTGGGGAATGACTGGGTGAACCAGGTCTTGTCGAACAGGTTCTGCACCCAGCCTTCGATCAGCAGGCCGGTCTTCGGCAGCTTGAACCCGAGGTTGGCGTTGACCAGGGTGACCGGTCCCTGTTCAGCCGTAGTCGCGGTGCTGATCAGCTGGCGGCTCTGATACTGTGCCTGCACGCGAGCCAGCACACTGAGGTTGTCGTTGATCGGCTGATCGAGGTTCAGCGTGGCGTTGCCAGAGAACTTCGGGCTGAAGCGGAAACGCGAGTCCGACAGGACCGGGTCGATGTTGCTATCCTTCCCGTACTGGGCATGCGGGATCCACGTACCATCGAGGCCGAGCGTCAGGCTGTCGGTGATCTGGAACAGGTTCTCGATCTCGAGACCGTAGTCCTTCGCCGACTTGGCATTGAGCACTGTGAAGCGCAGCCCGATGAACTGCGCGATCTGGAGGTCGGACAGGTCATAGTAGAAGAACGCGATGTTGGTGCGGGCCCGTCCATCAAGGTACTGGAACTTGCCGCCGACTTCGAAGGCGTTGACCTTCTCCGGCTTGTAGCGCGGGTTCAGCGGTGCCTGTGCTGGTGCATTGCCGAAGAAGCCGATGCGGATTGCGGCAGGCAGGGCATTGTAGACAGCGGCGTTGTTGATCAGCGTGCCTGCCGCATTGACGTCCATGTTGACGCCGCCCGCCTTGAAGCCGCGGTTGTACGTCGCATAGAGCATGATGTCGTCAGTCGGACGGTACTGGACGCCGAGGGTGCCCGAGAGCGCCTTGTTGGTCGTCGTGGCGTCGTATGCCGGCGATGGGGCGATACCGAGCAGGGTGAATACATCCGTCGGGATCGGGCGATAGAAGGCGTTGTTGAAGAAGCCGCGCTTCTTCTCGATCGAGTAGCGCACACCAGCAATGACGTTGAACTTGTCGTTCACCGCGAAATCGAGGTGGGCGAAGCCTGCGTAGGACTTGGCCGTGCCGCCCATGCGCTCGGTGGTCCATGTACCGGGGGCAGCGTATGCAGTGCCCGGGGCGACGCCGAGGCTGGCGAAGATCGCATCCCAGTAGAACTGCGCCTGGTTCGCCCATGGCAGGCTGCGGCCCATCTTGAGCTTCTCGTCCGAGAAGAACAGTCCGAAGACTGCCTCGGCGTTGAGCGCCGGAATCTTCGTGTTGTAGGTCAGTTCCTGCGAGATGAAGCGGCTGGAGAAGCTTTCATTGTACCGGAAGATGTCGGCGCCCGAGAAATCGGGGTCGAGATCGCGCTGGTCGACGGTGAACTGGCGCACTGCCGTGACCGACTTCAGCGTGCCTTCGCCGACCTGTGCGTCGATCAGCATGGTTCCGCCGTAATCCTCGATCTCCTGCTGGCCATTGCCATTCAGGGTCTGCTCGAACTTCGAGGGATCGCGGGCAGGAAGCTTGCGACCGGTCGGCGTCATCGACGAGGCCGGGATCAGGCCGGCAAGCACGCCAAGGAACTGCTGGCTGCTGGCTGGCTGGTAGAGCGTCAGCAGATCGATGATCGGCTGGGTGGGACCGTCGATGAAGGCCGAGGTGGCGTAGCAGCAGTTGCCCTGGCTGTGCGAGTAGTCGCCAATCAGGCGGACGGTGAGGTTCTCGCTCGGCTCGAACAGCAGCTGCGCCTTGACCGCTCGGGTCTTGTTGTCGTTGAGGCTCTGGCCGGTGGTGCTGTCGGTGAAGAAGCCATCGGCCGACGAGGCGAGCCCGGCGATGCGGAATGCAACCTTGTCCGAGAGTGGAGCATTGACGGCGCCGCGGGCAATCAGGGTGTCGTAATTTCCGTAGGTCACTTCAACGGCGCCATTGACGTCGTTGAGCGAGGGTGATGCCGAGGCGAGCAACAGGGCGCCGGCGGTGGTGTTCTTGCCGAACAGGGTCCCCTGCGGGCCGCGCAGCACCTGAAGGTTGTCGATGTCGAGGAAGTTCTGCAGCGCCGCTGCCGCGCGGGTGCGATAGACCCCATCGATGAAGACGCCGACCGAGCCTTCGAACGAGCGGCTGTTTCCGGTCGTGCCCAGACCACGGATGATGAGGTTCGCGCTCGAGGTTGCGATGTTGGTGACGCGGAAGCTGATAGAGGGGCTGATGGCCTGGATGTTCGCGACGTTCTCGACGCGCGCCTGGGCGAGTGTTTTCGGCGTTGGCCGCAGTTATCGCGATCGGCACGTCCTGAAGATTCTCGGTCCTGCGCTGTGCCGTTACGATGATCTCGGCAAGGCCGGGGGCAGATTGCTCTTCGGCCTGCTGGGCGTGCGCCAGGTTCGGCAAAGTGACCGAAGCCGCGATTGCGGCCAGTGCTGCGTTACGCAAGTACAATGCTTTCAAGGCTGCCTCCCATGCGCCGCCTTGTGGCGGCTGTAATTGGTGTTCCAGACGCTGTCCCGGACTGGACAGAAGCTGACTGCAGCGGCATTGTGCGTTTAATCGTTTAATTGATCTTGACGGATCGCGGCACAGTATTGTCAGATTGCATCATGATGGAATCGGAAAGCGGTCTCGCTCATGCCAGCGCCATGCGCCAGTTCGCCCACTTCGCGGAAGTGTCGGGGCTCGATCTGAGGAGCCTTTGCCCTCCCGACGTCTTTGCCCACGTGGAACAGGCGAACGAGGCGGAATGGCTGCCGGCAAGTGCGCACGTAGACGTTCTGCAGGCTGCCGCGATCGCATCCGGCCGCGATGATCTTGGCGTGGCCTTCTCCATGTGGTGCAATGTGCGCGGCTTCGGCCCGATCAGCCTGCTTTGGGATCATTGCACCACGCTTGACGAGGCGACACGGATAACGCGACGCTACATGCACCTCGAAAGTGCGGCGATGCGTTCGAGCACGGATATTACCGGGCATGAGGCGGCCTTGCGCCATGTTCTCATGGTGCCTGCGCGGTTTGGCGGCTCGCAATTCCTGCAGGCCACGCTGACACTCCAATTACGCATCACGCGGATGCTCCTTGGTGAGGAATGGACGCCGATCAGGCTGGAGCTGGATCATCCCGCGCCGCAGAGTTGGCGGTATCATCAGGCGGTGTTTCGTTGTCCGATCGAGTTCGGGTCGGATCGCTGTGCGCTGGTCTTCCGCAAGTCGGATCTGCATCGGCCTTCGCAGCGGGCCAATCCCAACATGGTTCGCTACCTTGAAAAGCAGTTGGCCCAGGCCGATAGCCAATGGCCGGGCGATCTCATGCAGCAGGTGCGCTACTTCATCGCCACCAACCTGACGGAGCGGCGGGCAAACCTGCCGCATGTTGCCGGGCTTGCCGGCCTTTCTCCGCAGAGCCTCCAGCGCCGCCTTGCCGAAAGGGGCACGAGCTTCGCAGTGATTCTCGAACAGGTGCGAAAGCATACTGCCGACGAATACTTTCGCACCGCCCGACGACCCAACCTGACCGAACTTTCGCATCGCCTCGGCTATACCGACGCCAGCGCGGCAAGCCGCTTCCTGCGTCAGCATATGTCCACCGGCGCGCGAGCCCTTATGGCGCAAACGCGCCCGCGCAAGGCACCCGATGGTCAGTCGGCAAATGCCTGAGGCACAAGGGATTCTGCAATTTTCCAGAGCTGCATCTCGCTTGCCGCGCGCATTTGACGGTTGCTTCGCAGCACCGCCAGCTCGGTGAGGATGGAAAGGCCCGCGACGGGTCGATAAACGACGTTTCCGTGATCCTTCGGGCGAAATTGCGCGATGGAGATCGCCGGAATGCGATATTCGCGGCAATATCGTTCCAGCGCAAAGGCGTGTGCTTCGGGCGGGAGGAAGCCCGTTGCCCCGGCAGCCGCAAGCCACGTCGATATCGGTTGATACAGGCTCTTGCCGTGCAGCGGGGCGAGCATCGCGATGACCGATCCGGACAAAGCTGCCTGCGGCACGACGTCGAACCGGGCGAGAGGGTGCTCTTGCGGAATGGCCAGGCCGATCGGTTCGCGGCTGAGAGTCAGGCGAGGCAAACCATCCGGAATTTCAAGTTCGCCGCATTGCTGGCGGGCCATGTCGGCCAAATACTTGTCGTGAGGCACGACGGCGGCAACCACCATGGCAAGATCGACGGTGCCCTTGATCAGCCCCTCGCAAAGCGAATAGGCAAAATCGTTGTCCACCCGCAGCGATATGTCCGGAAGCTCGCGCGCGATCGCCGATAGCAGCGCTCCGTGCTGAGGCAGTTCGAACGTATAGATTGGCGCGCCGAGGACGATCCGGCGATCAGGGCGATCCCGCCAAGCGGCAAGTTGGGCGGCGAAGGCATCGGCTTGGGCGACGAAGGTACCGGCCTGGTCGAGCAGTGCCGTGCCAACGGGCGATAGCTGGACCGCGCGCGTAGTCCGGTCGAACAGGCGCTGGCCGATCTGTTCCTCGAGCTTGCGGATCTGTGCCGAAAGGCTGGGCTGCGTCAGGTTCATGCGCTTCGCCGCACGGCCGAAGCTCAATTCCTGCGCAAGAGCGAGGAAGCACCGGATAGCTTTCAGATCGACATCGGGCTGCATGAGCTCGATATATTCGAATACCCTATAAATCGAAAGATTAAATCGATTGGACGGTGCGGTCCGGCGCTTTTAGCTTGGCGGGAAAAAGCGAAAGGATGCCATGCCCCTGTCGGAGAATACCCCGGTCATTGTCGGTGTCGGCCAGTTCGTCGAACGGGTCGACAATCCTGGATATGTCGGCCTGTCGTTTGCCGATCTGGCCGCTGCGGCCGCCCGGGAGGCTCTTGCCGACACGCAGGCAGGTGCGGCAGTTGCAGCGCAGGTGCAGGCGGTCGGTTCAATCCGGACGTTCGAGGAATCCGGAGCGATGCAAGTCCCGTTCGGGCGGGCGGACAAGCTGCCACTGGCAGTTGCGCGAAGGCTGGGCATCAAGCCGGAAGTCGCCATCCTCGAGAAGGTGGGGGGACAGTCTCCGCTGGCCTTGCTGGCCGATCTTGGGAACCGCATCGCGACAGGTGCCGTGTCGGCAGCCTTGATGTTCGGCAGCGAGGCGATCTCGACCGTGCGCCATCTCGTGGCCAAGGGCGAGACGCGGGATTGGGCCGAGAGCGATGATCCCGATGCCACCGGCGTCGAGTGGATCGACAAGGGCAGGGGCTTTGAGGGCACCCTTTCGGCAGCCAGCATTGCCCATGGCATTCGCGCGCCGGTAACGGCTTACGCATTGTGCGAGAATTCCCGGAGAGCCCGTCTTGGCCTATCGCGCGAGGCCTATGCCGAGGCGATGGGGAAACTGTTCGCGCCGTTCACGAAAGTTGCGGCAGGAAACCGTTACAGCGCAGCCGCGGTCAAGCCGATGAGCGCGCAGGAAATCGCCACTCCCGGCGAGCGCAATCGGATGATCTGCGATCCCTATCCTCTCAAGCTGGTCTCGCGCGACCAGGTCAATCAGGCGGCAGCGCTCGTGCTGATGTCAATCAAGGCCGCCCGCGCGGCGGGGGTGCCTGAGACCAGGTGGATATATCTTCACGGGGCCGCCCTGGCCAACGAGCGGGAACTGCTGGAACGGCCGGATATCGGGGCCTATCCCGCTGCAAATGCCGCCATTGCCGCCGCCTTGTCGCAGGCGAACGTGACGGCCGATGCAATCGCCGCTTTCGATTTTTATTCCTGCTTCCCCGTCCCGGTGTTCAATGCCGCGATCGACGGCCTTGGCCTTGCTGCAGATGACCCGCGTAGTTTGACGGTTACTGGCGGTCTTCCCTACTTCGGCGGAGCCGGCAACAACTACTCCACGCATGCGTTGGCAAGCATGGTCGAAATCTTGCGAGGCAAGCCTGGAGCCAAGGGCCTGGTAGGCATGAACGGCGGCTTCCAGTCCAAGTACGGCGCAGCGGTGCTGTCCAGCGACCCGCGTGAATGGCCGGGGTGCCTGAGTGCGGAACTGCAAGCTGAACTCGATGCAGTCCCCAAGGCCGCCATGGCGCTCGCGCCGCAAGGGAACGGCCGCATCGGCACATATACGATGACCTTCGCCAAAGGCGTGCCGGAGCAGGCCATCGTGATCGGTGAACTCGACACTGGCGGACGCTTCGTTGCCACCACACGCGATGCCACCACCGTTGCAGCGATGCTGGAGCGCGATCCGCTTGGCAGACCCGTGGTCATTACGACGGGTGAAAAGGCAAACAGCTTTGCGTTCGACTGAAAGGACAGGGCAGGTGGCGGAAAATCCGGTTCTCCTCGAGGGCATCCGCGTTGTCGACCTGACAACCGTGGTCTTCGGCCCATACGCCACGCAGATCATGGCGGATCTGGGTGCGGACGTGATCAAGGTCGAAGCGCCAGGCATTGGCGATGCGTTTCGCTGGTCGGCAAGAGCGGCTGTCACGCCGGGCATGGCACCGGCGTGGATGGCGCTCAACCGTGGCAAGAAGTCCGTTGCGCTCGACCTGAAGGACGAGGGCGACCGGGCCGTGATGCTCGACCTGCTGCGCGATGCAGACGTGTTCGTGGTGAACGTGCGGGGCAAGGCGCTCGAGCGGATCGGGCTGGATTACGAGGCGCTCAAGGCGATCAATCCCGGTTTGATCTATGTCCACTGCGTCGGCTTTGGCCAGGATGGTCCTTATGCAGACCTACAGGCCTACGATGACGTGATCCAGGCGGCCACCGGCACCGCCACGCTGTTGCCTCGCGTCGACGGCAACCCGCGCCCGCGCTATCTTCCGTCGCTGATCGCTGACAAGGTGGCAGGACTGCATGCCGCCTATGCCGCAATCGCTGCCATCGTGCACAAGCAGCGGACGGGCGAAGGGCAACGGGTTGAAGTGCCGATGTTCGAGGTGTTTTCAAGCTTCATGCTGCTTGAACACCTTGGTGGCCTGACATTCGATCCGCCCAATGGACCCGCAGGATACCCACGGCAGGTCGATCCCGATCGCCAGCCTTTCCCGACAGCCGATGGCTGGATCAGCATCGTTGCCTATACCGACGATGCGTGGATACGCATCTTCACGCTGCTGGGGCAGTCGGACTTCCTCGATCAGGAGCATCTCTCGACGCCGCAGCTTCGGCTCAAGGCGCAGCCGGAATTGTACCAGGCGATAGCGCGTTTCACGCCGGCCTTGCCGACTGCGGACATACTGGCGCGGTGTCATGCTGCCCAGATCCCTGCGCAAGCCGTACGCGATCTGGCAGACGTGATGAATGATCCCCATCTTCAGGAGACAGGCTTCTTCCGCCGACGCGAGCACCCGGTTGAGGGCGCCTATTTCGAGCAGGCCCCGCCTGTACGCTTCGAGGTTTCCGAAAATGGTAAATCTGTCTCTTTCCCTCCCTTGGCTGGCGCCGATAGTGAAGAGATCAGAGCTTACGGATGGCAGGCCTTTTCAGGCACAAAAGATGGTTAAGATATCTGTTTGTTTCTATTGATAAAACTACGGATTAAATCCGACTAAAGCTCCTATGAATTCCCGATAAAGGTAAGGTTCTGGAAACCGTCGAGCGCCGTTTTAGCCAATGTCAGAAATGGCAGGGGCAAGCGGGACGGCATGGCAAGGTTCATCAAAAGGCTTTTTGCGAGCAATGTCGGCAGCGTGCTGCCGATCGCCGCTGCCAGCGTGCCGGTCATCGTCGCGTTGATCGGCGGCGGGCTTGATATCAACCGCGTCTACAAGGCGCGCAACCGGTTGCAGTCAGCCTGTGATGCCGGCACGCTCGCTGGCCGCCGCGCCGTTACGACCAATGGCTATGACGCTGCCGCCCGGAACCAGGCGAATGCCTACTTCAATACCAACTTCGTGGAAGGTGAGCTTGGCGCGACCGGGACGACGTTTACCACGGCGTCGACCAATGGCGGCAATCTGATCTCGGGAACGGCTGCGACGACGGTCCAGACGGCAGTAATGAATCTGCTCGGCGTGGACACGATCCCTGTCAGCGTGGCCTGCAGCGCCACGATGGGTGTGGGCAACAGCGACATTACCATGGTGCTCGATACCACCGGCTCCATGGGCAACACGCTTTCCGGCACCAGCCAGACCCGCATTCAGGCGCTGCGCGTGGCAATGAAGAACTTCTACAATACGGTTGCCACGGCCACGCAAGGTTCGAACGCGCGAATTCGCTATTCGTTTGTTCCCTACAGCTCGTCGGTAAACGTCGGGCGCCTGATCTACAATCTCAACCCGGCATATCTGGCCGACACGTGGCCGATCCAGACGCGCGAGCCGGTCTTCAACACGATTACCGAGCAGGTCTTCACCGGCTGGTCTGCAGCGGTCAATACCAGCGAGCAGACCTACTCCACCGAGACCATCGGCAGCACATCGCAGCACAGTTCGACCAATTACAATTCGCAGGCCACCTGCAACAACGCGCGCCCTGCCGATGTTGCCTGGGCCAACAACGGCAGCGCGACAAGTTCGTCCAGCACGACGACGAATGGGGCGGGGCAGCAGGTCGTCACCACCACAACCACCCAACCTCAGCGCAAGACCACATATGTCTGCCAGCTACAGAGCAGCAACCGCTGGCGCGTGTTCTACTATTATACGACCCGCAACTTCATTACGCGCAATTATGCCACTTCGGATCCGATCTACGAGACACGCACCCGGCAGGAATTCTCGAGCTGGGCTTACCGGCAAGTCAGCAACGTCGATACCAGCGTTTACAAAACATTCACGGCGGTCAGCAAACCCAACGGCAGCAACGGGACGGCAGCCAGCTACACCTGGGGAGGCTGCATCGAGGAGCGCGAAAGCGATGCCACGAGCAGCATCAGCTACTCCAGCGTCACGGGTATGTCGCCTTCGACGGCGCTGGACCTTGACGTCGATCTTGTTCCGGATGGCAATCCTGAAACAAAGTGGGGGCCCATGTGGCCTGAACTGGCCTACTATCGAACGACGACGGTATGGGGCACAACATATCTCACCGATGCCGTGCAGACCTCGCAAGGGAGCAAGGCCTCGTCCTATTGCCCCCATCAGGCGCAACTGCTGTCCACCATGAACCAGTCGGCGTTCTACAGCTATGCCGATGCCCTTGCTGCTGCCGGTTCGACCTACCACGATCTGGGCATGCTGTGGGGGCTGCGGTTGAGTTCGCCGCAGGGACCATGGGCCGACACCGTGAACATCGCGCCGACCAACGGTGGCAAGGTTTCGCGCCACATCATCTTCATGACCGACGGGCAGATGGAGCCAAGCACCACGATCCAGTCAAGCTATGGCATAGAATGGCATGATCGCCGGATAACCGACGATGGCTCGAGCAACCAGGCTGCCCGCCACACGCTGCGCTTCCGCGCCCTTTGCGACAACGCCAAGGACAAGGGGTTTCGCGTTTGGGTGATCGCCTTCGCCTCGAGCCTCACTTCGGATCTGACGTACTGCGCATCGAGCAACAGCTCGTTTCTCGCGACCAATGCGACACAGTTGAACAGCGCCTTTCAGGAAATTGCGAAGAACGTGGGCGAATTGCGGGTGTACCAATGAGGAAACTTCGTAGCCTGTACGGCGAGGACGCCGGCGTCACCACCATCGAGTTTGCGATCGTGATGCCGACGTTTCTACTGGCGCTGGTGGGTTGCCTGGATCTGGGCCAGATGGTTTACGCCAAGGGCGTTCTCGATGGAGCGGTCGAGAAGGCCGCACGCGATTCCACGTTGGAGACCGGCGACACTTCCGTCGCCGACGCCAAGGTTGTCAGCGCCATGCGCCCGATCGTGCCCGGTGCGCAGGTGACTTCCACCCGCAAGAGCTATTACGACTTTGCCCGCACCAACAAGGGCGAGCCGCTCGACGACAAGAACGGCGATGGGGCGTGCTCACCGGGCGAGGGGTATACGGACGAGAACGGCAACGGATCGTGGGACGAAGATCTGGGGCGGTCGGGCAATGGCGGCGCGAACGATGTGATCGTCTACACGGTGCGGGTGCAATACGATCCCGTTTTCGCCATTCCCCTCCTGCCGCTTGACTGGAGCCGCCGCGAGATCTCCGCAACGGCAGTGAAACGCAACCAGCCTTTCGCTCTGCAGGACGGCAGTTACGGATCGACACCGCGCGTATGCTGAAGACATTTGCCGCCAGATTTGGCCATTGCGCCAAGGGCCTCGCCCGGGATCGCTCGGGCGTTTCGGTTGTCGAATTTGCGATCATCACGCCGTTCATCCTGTCGATTGCGCTCTACGGGCTTGAAGTGGCCTACATGAACTCTGTCGACATGAAGATCAGCGAGATAGCGCTCTCGCTTGCGGACAACGCTTCGCGCATCGGGCAGACTGACAACAGCGTGGTCACGCCGACAGTGAGCGAGGCCGACATCAACGAGGTCATGCGTGGCGCGCAGGAGCAGGCAGCAGGGCTTGATTTCGCAACCCGAGGCAGGATCATTCTCTCGAGCCTTGAACGCGACGCAGCGACGGGCAAGCAGTACATTCGCTGGCAGCGCTGCTACGGACAGCTCTCGCGGCAATCCGCTTATGGCAATGACAGCACGCGAAACGGTCTGAACGGTACGGCGCTGGCCGGAATGGGAAGTGGACCGACCAAGATCACCGCGTCGGCCAACAGCGCGGTGATGTTTGTCGAAGTCTACTATCAGCACCAGGGGCTTATGGGTGATCTGTTTGTCGACAATCCCGTTATGCGCAAGGAGGGGGCATTCCTCATCCGCGACAACCGCAACCTCACGCCGGGGGTTACCGGCACAGGCGGGGCGTATCCTTGTGGCTGACCGGAGCGTGGACTGACGGCTTGCGCGCAATGAATTTCCGCAAGCGGTGGGAGGGTGTAGTCTCCTGCAGGTGCCGTGAAGCCATGCTGAGTCGATGGCGAGCGGGCTGAACAGGAGAGACCTCGATGAAGCATGCGGATATTGCAGCGATTGCCGGAATGGTTGCTCTTGTCACTGGCGCGACCGGACCAGCCATGGCCAAGCCAGTAACGCTTGTCGCCACGCTCGGCGGCGCAGCCGAGACGGCGGGCGGCGACCCTGATGGCATTGGCGGCTTCAAGGCCGATGGCGACGACGAGACCGGTGATTTCTGCTTCACCCTGTGGGTGGAGAAAACCGAAAAACCGACCATGGCCCACGTCCATGAAGGCAACGCCGGAAGCGACGGCAAGCCGGTTGCCACGATCGAGGTCACCGGCAAAGACAGCGACAATTGCATCGCGATGGAACCCGAACTGCTGAAGAAGATCATCGCCGCGCCGGGCGCCTATTACGTCAATGTCCATACCGCCGATTTCCCGAAGGGCGCGGTGCGGGGGCAGCTTGAGAAGAAGTGAGAGTCCGGAGGCTGCGCCCGTGATCTTGCCTGATTTTCCGAAGGGCAATCGTGCCGTAGATAAAATGTCGTACGGCGATGTTCCCTGTTAGACGCGAGCGCTATTTGTGGAGCCGGTGAAAATACTACATCGATTGGCCGTCTTGCCACTGCTAGCTGTTTGCGCTTGCAAACCATTAGAGCTGCCAACTGATTCGGGCGACGCAAGCGGACAATTGCTCATACCCGAGCCTGAGCCGCTTTTTAGTACAACTTGCGCAGGCACTGGTTACTCCCGTGATGTCAGTGACGCTGGCTTGCCTGTCCGCGACGCTCCAAGCCCCCAAGCGCGTATTCTTGGTCGTCTCTACACATTGTCTGCCCAGCCCGAAGAAGATGGGAGCGATCCTTACGCTATAAGTTATGTGCCACCCAGTTTTCGCATCACCGATTTGATTGGCGATTGGGTGCAGATTGAAGGTTCGGATCCGGTGGGCGAAGGCTCGGGTTTGTCAAAAGAGAACTTCACTGGGCGTGGTTGGATACCCCGGTCAATGGTGGGCTACGCGGTAAGTGGTCCAGAACGTTCGGGTCGTACTGATTATGCGTATTCTGCCCCAGATTTTGGTGCTCAGGTAGTTGATGAATTCGGTGCCCTGAATGTCATTCACGTGTCTGATGAAGTGACCATGATAGCCTGCAAAGGTTCTTGGATTGAACTTCGCTACCGCAAAAGGATCCCAGAACCAGAGAATGCCCCTCCACTGAAACATCCACACGGCGATGGCCCTTGGGTAACCGGTTGGATGAAAGTTAAGCCCTATGTCACGTATCAAAAAGCGAAACCGTAACAGCTAGCGTCCAAGGTGCACGGCGAGTGGAAACCCGCCTGGCTCCCAAACAGCAAATGGGGGCCAGCATTGCTGCCGGCCCCCACTCTACGTCCGCTCGGGCTTGTCTCGTCGCGTTTGGCTTCGGCCCTTCCGCGCTGGTCCGTCATTGCTGACGTCCATGCGCCTTGTGGCTTTGCTCGTCGGAGCGCGCTTTGCGCGTGGTGGGCGTGTGGTTGGATGCCGTCCGGGGCGCGTAGCCCCTGCTTTCGCACAAGGTCGCGCCGCTATCCATCCTTCCGCCTATCCGCGCCGGTCGAGTGCCAGGCACTCCTCCGTCGCTCCGGTTTACCGCGACTGTTCCGGGTGCTCTTTCAAGCGGTCCGGAAAAAGCCGTCCGTGGGCGTTTCCCCTTTGTCTGGTTGCTCGCTCCCGACCTGGCTTTCACCTGGCCGGACGAACGCCGCCGATCGCCGGGGTGAAATGCTGCTCGCCATCCTTGTCTTCGCCGCATCGCGCTGGATGGAGGCCGAAGCCTGCCCGCGCGCTGTACCGTGGAAAACGATGCCGTTCCGCATTCCGTTTCCGATCACGAAGGCCGCAGTTTCGCGCATCCGCAGATCAGCCCGAAGGTGCCTGCCGGTTGGTTACGCTGCAAACTATCCGTGTTCGTATCGTTGCGCACTTAATCCTGAAAATTCAGAGGTTTGGGCCCTGAACTTTGGGGTTCGTGCGCTCTCGACAATCAAAAGCTGCGCCTGTTGCTCGAGTCGCGCAAGCAAAAAGTGCGGGAGTTATCCACAACCCCCGCACCTTTCGGTGGATAGTTATTGTGCAGCGCCGAAGCGCAGCACTTGGTGCTGCGTTCCAACCCTATCTGCACCACGCCCGCTCATCCTGAGCCTGTCGAAGGATGTCGCGCTGGACCAGCATCCTTCGACAGGCTCAGGATGAGCGGGATGGCAGTGGGCGGCGCCTTAGCGGCCTTGCTGAGCCAGAAGGCGCAACCGGAGCGCGTTCAGCTTGATGAAGCCGGCCGCATCCTTCTGGTCATAGGCGCCTGCATCGTCCTCGAACGTCACGTGGCGTTCGGAGTAGAGGCTGTCGGGCGACTTGCGGCCGACGACCGAGGCATTGCCCTTGTAGAGCTTGAGCCGGACCGTGCCGTTGACCCGGGCCTGGCTGTGGTCGATCGCTGCCTGCAGCATCTCGCGCTCAGGCGCGAACCAGAAGCCGTTGTAGATGAGCTCAGCGTACTTGGGCATGAGCTCGTCCTTGAGGTGCGCCGCACCGCGATCGAGCGTTATGCTTTCGATCCCGCGATGGGCACGAGCGTAGATCTCGCCGCCCGGCGTTTCATACATGCCGCGGCTCTTCATGCCGACGAAGCGGTTCTCGACGAGGTCAAGACGGCCGATACCATGCTTGCGGCCAAGGTCGTTGAGCGCAGTCAGAAGGGTGGCGGGCGACATGGCTTGACCATTGAGGGCAACGCCATCGCCCTTCTCGAAGTCGATGGTGATGTATTCCGGCTGGTCGGGCGCGTCTTCCGGGTTGACCGTGCGCGAGTAGACGTAGTCTGGTGTCTCCTCCCACGGATCCTCCAGAACCTTGCCCTCGGAGGAGGTGTGGAGCAGGTTGGCGTCGGTCGAGAACGGGCTTTCCCCGCGCTTGTCCTTGGGCACCGGGATCTGGTGCGCTTCGGCCCAGGCAATCAACGCGGTGCGGCTGGTGAGGTCCCATTCGCGCCACGGGGCGATGACCTTGATGCCGGGTTCGAGCGCATAGGCCGAGAGTTCGAAGCGAACCTGGTCGTTGCCCTTGCCGGTCGCGCCGTGGGCGACGGCGTCGGCGCCGGTTTCCCGCGCGATCTCGATCAGGCGCTTGGAAATGAGCGGGCGGGCGATCGAAGTGCCGAGAAGATAGTCGCCCTCGTAACGGGCATTGGCGCGCATCATCGGGAAGACGAAATCGCGCACGAATTCCTCGCGCAGATCGTCGATGTAGATGTGATGGTCGGGCACGCCCATCAGCTTGGCCTTGGCGCGCGCAGGCTCAAGCTCCTCGCCTTGGCCGAGGTCGGCGGTGAAGGTCACCACTTCGCAGTTGTAGGTGACCTGCAGCCACTTGAGGATGACGGAGGTGTCGAGGCCACCGGAATAGGCGAGGACGACCTTCTTGATATCGGACATGAGCGCTACGACTCCCGTGAAATACGCGCCGCGCGCCTAACAGGGAGGGGGCGGGGGTGCAAGGTTTGCCGGGATGTGGCTGCCTGACGATCAGGGCGCAAAGGCGGGCAGGGGCTTGTCCTTGTAGTAGCTTGCCAGTTTCTGCAGGTTCTCGCGGTGCGCCTCGCGATAGGCCCACCACAGGCTGACAGTGCCTGCCTTCAGTTCGGCCGGGATGAATCGCTCGATCGGCTGGTTGGCAAAATCCTTGTCGTGCGCGTGCTCGGCCATGCTCCGAATGTAATTGCGGGTCATGTCGATCAGGTCGGTGTCATAGCCGCCTTTGGCGATGATCGCCGGATCGCCATGGTTGGGCAGGATGCCCACCGGCGCCCATTCTTTCATCGCGCCGAGGTTGCGGTACTGTTCCGCAAGGCTTTCCGGTTCGGCAATGAAGGTCAGGGTATCTTCAAGCGTATCCCCCGCCAACAGGAGCCTGTCCTGCGGGAGCCACGCGACGAGGCCGTCGGCGGAGTGGATGTTCACCGGGCGCAGTTCGACCATATAGCGCCCGACACTGACCATTGTCGGTTCAGTGATGCCAACTTCGGGCACCTTCAACGGCGATATGGCTGGCGGGCCTTGCAAGGTGCCATCCTCGATCTGCGCCTTGTGCCGGATCAGCTGTGCCCGGGCCTTCTCCGTCGCGATCACCGTGCTGTCCGCATAAAGCGCATTGCCGCCGACGTGATCGAGATGCCAGTGGCTGTTGACGACGATGAAGTGCTTCACGCCGCGCTTTTCAAGCCAGGCGCGCACCTGCTGCGCCTGCTCGATGCTCGGGTAGGTGTCGTAGACCAGGGCCTCGGCGCCATCGACCACGGCATAGGTAGCGACGCCGACAAAATTCGCGCCATGGTCCGCCCAGGTGGCCTTCGACAGATCGACGCCTTTCTCTTCCGGACGACCGTCATAGAAGGCGATGAGGTGATCGTTGATTGGCAGGACGCGGACTTCGCCC
This sequence comes from Novosphingobium sp. FW305-C-30-35, assembly GCF_058783135.1. NCBI lineage: Bacteria > Pseudomonadati > Pseudomonadota > Alphaproteobacteria > Sphingomonadales > Sphingomonadaceae > Novosphingobium > Novosphingobium sp. FW305-C-30-35. The sequence goes on along the minus strand of NZ_JBYSYJ010000001.1, from coordinate 623,877 downwards.
GCGTGAACAGTCGTCACCGTCTCGAGCAAGAGCCCGATTGCCGCAAGTGCTCTCCTGATCGCCATGTCGTCCCTCATGCCTGTTTCAGACAGGCTAGGAAGCCACCGGGCGATCAGGAATAGGCCGAACGACGCAGAGTGCGCCTTACATGTGCCGGTAGATCGCCCGTTCGTGGCTGAAGCACTTGAAGCCGAAATAGCCGTGATAGCTGCCCATGCCGCTGGTGTTGACGCCGCCGAACGGCAGGTTGTTCTCAAGGTAGTGCGAGAACACCCCGTTCACGGTGACGCCGCCTGAAGAGGTGCGGGCGAGGACTTTCTCGATGTTGTCCTCGTCCTTGCTGTAGACGTAGAGCGCCAGTGGCTTGTCGCGTGCCTCGATGTAGCCGATGGCCTGGTCGAGAGTGTCGTAGGTCATCACTGGAATGACCGGCGCGAAGATCTCGTCCTGCAGGATCGTCATCTGCGGGGTGACGTCGGTCAGCATCGTCGGGTGAACGGTGAGGTCATCCGCGTCGAAGGTGCCGCCCACGGCGACGGTTGCGCCCTTGGCAACGGCGTCGTCGAACATCGCCTTCACCCGGTCGAAGTTTGCCTTGTTGACGACCTGAGCGATACTGTCCTTCTTCAGCGCGCCGCTTTCGTCATAGAGGTTCTTCTCGACGTTGGCGCGGAAGCCTTCGACCAGCGCGGCCTTCTTGTCTTCCTTCACGAACACGTAGTCAGGGCTGATGCAGGCCTGTCCGCCGTTGAACTGCTTGGCAGCGGCAAGTTGTGCCGCAATCTGGTCGATATCGGCGCTGTCGTCGACGATCACCGGAGACTTGCCGCCAAGCTCCAGCGTCACGCTGGTAAGGTGCTTGGCCGCTGCCGCCATCACGATCTTGCCGACGCGCGGGCTTCCGGTGAAGAAGATGTGGTGGAAGGGCAGGTCCAGCAGCGCAGTTGCCACGGAAACATCGCCTTCGAACAGGGCGACGTCCTTCTCGTCGAAGGCCTCCTTGATGATCACCGCAGCGATCTTCGCGGTGGCAGGGCACAGGTCGGTAAGCTTGACGATGCAGGTGTTGCCCGCCGCAATCGCAGCGGCGACCGGCCCGAGCGCAAGACCGAGCGGGAAGTTCCACGGCCCGAGGATGAGGCAGACGCCCCGCGCTTCATAGGCGATCTGGGCGCGGTCTGCCGGGTTGAGTGAGGTCTGGACTTCCGTCGGCTTCATCCACTCATCGAGATTGTCGATGTTGCGCTGGATGTTGGCGGTGACGTTGAGCACTTCGGTAACGCGGATTTCACCCACCGGCTTGCGGGTGTCCTCCAGCACGGCTGCCACGATGTCGTCGGCATGGGCTTCGACCGCAGCCTTGAGGCGCGCGAGCTTTTCCTTGCGCACATCGGCGCTCGAGGCCTTGGCTTCCCACATATGCGCTTGCTGGAGCGCGAACACGCGCTGGATGTCGGCGGAAAGGTCGGCGGCGGTAGGAGCGGTCATCGAAAGGCACCCTGATGAGATTTGATCGTTAGCCTAGCTAACGAACCGCCCCGCGAATGGCAACGTCTCAGCGATGTTGACCGCCCCAGCCCACCGCGCATTTCACCTGATGGCTCAGGGCAGGGTTCGCCACGCCAGATCGGCAAACTCGCACAGCAGGGGGCGGGTGTCGCGCGGATCGATGATGTCCTCCACGCCGAAACGCTCGGCAGTGCGGAAGGGCGAACGTACCCGGTTCAACCGGTCACGGATGCTTTCAAGGTGCGCTGCCGGGTCCTCGGCCGCCTCGATCTCGGACTTGTAAGCAACTTCGATGCCGCCTTCGATCGGCAGGCTGCCCCAGTCCCCCGAAGGCCAGGCAAAACGGTACTGGAAGCTTTCGGCGTTGCTCATCGCGCTGCCGGCGATTCCGTAGGCGCGACGGACGATAACCGAACAAAGCGGCACGGTGGCCTTGTAGATGGCGTTCATCGCCTGGACGCCATAGCGGATCGTTCCGGTGCTTTCGGCGGTGTGGCCGATCATGAAGCCGGGGTTGTCGACAAGGTGGACGACTGGCAGACGGAATTGGTCCGCCAGCTTGATGAAGCGTTCGGCCTTCTCGCTGCTGCGCGCATCCCACGACCCGCCGAGATAGCTGGGGTCGCTGGCCAGCACCGCGATTGGCCAGCCGTCAAGCCGGGCAAAAGCGGTGATGACCGCGCGGCCCCAAAGGCGGCCCATCTCGAACAGTGAGCCCTTGTCGACTACGGCATCGAGCAGACGGCGCATCGAATAGACCTGCTTCGCCTCGCGCGGGACAAGATCGATCAGGAAATCCGCTCTTCGTTCGACGGGATCGTTCGAGGCAAGCCGAGGGGCCGGAGCACCGGTATGGCTTGGCAGGTAGGAGAGGAACCGGCGCGCCCGGGCAAAGGCTTCGGCTTCGCTCGCGACTTCCTCATCAACCACGCCGTTGCGGGTATGAATGGCACTGCCGCCGAGCTCTTCCTTGCTGCGATCCTCGCCGATGGCCGATACAACCGCTGGACCGGCGGCGAATAGCTGCGACAGGCCCTTGACCATGATCGAGTAATGGCTGGCAACAACGCGCGCCGCACCGAGGCCTGCAGTTGGGCCGAGCGAAAGCGCGACGACCGGAACGGAGTCGAGGTTCTTGACGACATGACCCCAGCCCGGCGTCGCCGGAACGTAGGTTGCGCCGATATCTTCCAGCGTCCGCACCGATCCACCGCCGCCGGTGCCGTCGATCATGCGGATCAGCGGAATCTTGAGCGTGTGCGCCATCTGCTCGCACTGGATGAACTTGCGCGCGATGGCGGCGTCCGCCGCCCCGCCGCGCACGGTGAAGTCATCTGCGGAGGCAACGACCGGGCGCCCTTCGATGTTCGCGCGGCCGAAGATCAGGTTGGACGGAGCAAGGTCAAGCAGTTCTCCGTCCGATCCGTAAGCGCCCTTGCCGGCGATCTTGCCGATTTCGCGGAACGATCCGGCATCGACAAGACCGGCGATGCGGGCACGGGCATCGAGCTTGCCGCGGCCATGCTGGCGGGCGACCTTTTCGGCGCCGCCCATCTGCTCGGCCAGCGCCGCGCGGCGGCGCAATTCTTCGACCTCGGGTTCCCAGCTCAAGCGATGTCCTCTCTGTCTATAAGAGGCAGTTCACTCGATTTGCCCCAACAGCGCAATCGGCATTGCTTGACGCTTTCCGCGCCTACTCCGCCGCCTTGCGCTCCAGATGCCACTCCGGCGCCTCGTCCAAAGCTGACAGCCGCGCCCATTCCTGCTGCATGTAGTCGCGGGTCATAGGTAAGGCGCTCCGGCGCTTCACGCTCTGGATGTGGAAGTTGACCATGCCGCCGTGCCGGAAACTCTGTTCGGCACCGGCAAGGTAGAACTGCCACATGCGGAACAGGCGCTCGTCATACAGCGCGACGATTTCGTCCCGGTGCATCGTGGCGCGTCGATACCATTCGGCGAGCGTGTAGGCATAGTGGTAGCGCAGGACTTCGATGTCGCCCACTTCCCAGCCGGTCCTCTCCAGCGCCGAGACCAGTTCGCTCATCGCCGGGATGTAGCCGCCGGGGAAGATGTACTTCCGCGTCCACTTGTCGGTCGTGCCGGGCGCGCCCTTGCGGCCGATCGTGTGGGTCAGCATGATCCCATCGGGATCGAGCAGCTCGTTGGTCTTCGCGAAGTATTCGCCGAAGTTGGGTGCGCCGACGTGCTCGATCATGCCGACGCTGGTGATGCGGTCGAATTGGCCTTGCACATCGCGGTAGTCAATCAGCTGGAACTTGACCTTGTCGGCCACGCCAGCCTCTTCGGCGCGCTCCTGCGCGAATTTCACCTGATCGGGCGCAAGGCTTACGCCAAGCACTTCGCAGCCGAAGTGGCGGTTGAGATAGAGCGCAAGACCGCCCCAGCCGCAGCCGATGTCCAGCACGCGCATCCCTGAACTCTGCCCCGGCACAAGCCGGAGCTTGGAGGCGATCAGCGCCTTCTTGTCGACCTGAGCGCGCTCCAGCGTGTTCTGAGGATCGCGGAAGTAGGCCATGGTGTATTGCTGGTCCTCGTCAAGGAACAGCTCGTAAAACTGGCGGGTCAGGTCGTAGTGGTGAACGACATTCTTCGAGGCCTGCGCCCGCTGATTGATCTGGTCGATCCGCGAGACGACCTTGGACAGCGCCTTGCGGACCGGACCCTTGCGGTCGATGCCGCCCGCGTTGCTGGCATTGCCCATGACGAACAGGACGAAATCGCGCACGTCATGCGGCGGTTCGATGACCATGCGTCCGTCCATGTACGCTTCGCCCGCGCCGACTCGCGGGTCCTTGGCAACGTGCATGGCCGCGCCCTTGTCCGTGAATCGGATCTTCAGGGGCGGGGCGGTTGGCTCGCCGTAGGCGTACTCCTTGCCATCATGATCGATTACGACAAGCTTACCCTTGCGGATCAGCCTCTTGAGCATCTGGTCTAGCAGCCACATGCCCACAGGTTATGCGAAGCCGATCCTGTCGCAAGAGTTTATTGACGATGATTGCATGTAACATTGTCACTTTAAAATCCGTTCATGTCGTGCGATGGTCAATGCGATTGCAATTGTAACTTTCAGGACCGGGTGCCATGGCCAAATTCCGTCTTGCCGCTTCCGCCGCGCTGCTGTCGTTGTCATTCCATTCTGCGCAGGCTCTGGCTGACGAGGGCATGTGGACTTTCGATGCATTCCCGACGGCCAGGATGCAGAAGGACTACGGGTGGGCACCCGATGCGAAGTGGCTGGCCCGCGTGCAGGCAGCAGCAGTGCGCCTGACCGGCGGCTGTTCGGCCAGCTTCGTCTCGTCCGAAGGGCTGATCCTTACGAACCACCATTGCGTCGTCGAATGCGCGCAGGACAACTCGACTGACCAGCGTGATCTCCTGAAGGACGGCTTCGTGCCCGCCCGGCGCGAAGACGAACTCAAGTGCCCCGGCCAGCAGGCCGAGGTCGTGACCGCAATTTCCGACGCGACCGCACGGGTCAAGGCGGCGATCGGCAATTCCACCGGCGAGGCGCTGGTCAAGGCGCGCGATGCCGAAGTGGCGCGGATCGAGAAAGACGGGTGCAAAGACGGCAAGACCACGCGGTGCGAGGTGGTAACGCTGTTCGGCGGCGGCCAGTACAAGCTCTATACCTATCGCAAGTATTCCGACGTGCGCCTGGCCTGGGCGCCACAGTTTCAGGCGGCGTTCTTCGGGGGCGATCCGGACAACTTCAACTACCCGCGCTATGCGCTCGATGCCGCGTTCCTGCGGGCCTACGAGAATGGCAAGCCGGTTCCAACTCCTGCCCATCTCTCATGGAACTCTCGCAAGCCGAAGGTAGGCGAAGCGACGTTCGTGGTGGGCAACCCGGGGGCAACGCAGAGGCTTTTCACCACTGACCAAATTGCCTTCCAGCGCGAAGTCGGACTTCCGCTGACAACCACCATCCTGTCCGAACTGCGCGGGCGCCTGATTGCGGCAATGGACAAGAGCCCGCAGCAGAAGCGCGAGGGCGCCGACGAACTGTTCGGGATCGAGAACAGCCTCAAGGTCTATATCGGGCGGCAGAAAGCGTTGAACGATACGGCATTCCTCAAGATGCTTGGCGATGCCGAGGCGGACCTGAAGGCGAAGACCATGGGCAAACCGGGGATCGGCGATCCCTGGGCCGATACGGCAAAGGCAGTCCAGTCCTATCGCGACATCTATGTGCCGTGGCGCTTCATCGTGCCGCATTCGGCGCTGATGGATCAGGCCATGAAGCTGGTGCAAGGCGCGGCAGAGCGGGAGAAGCCCAATGCCGAGCGCCTGCCGGAATTCCGCGATTCCAGCCTCGAACTCACGGCCAAGACGCTGCTCGACGATGCACCGGTCTATCCGTGGATGGAGCAGCTGGAACTGGCATGGAGCCTGTCGAAGGCGCGCGAGTATCTTGGTGCCGACGATGCTGACACCCGGCTGTTGCTGGGTAAGGAGTCGCCGGAGGCTTTGGCCGAGCGACTGGTTGGCGGGACGACGCTGGCCGATCCGGCGGTTCGCAAGGCGCTGTGGGAAGGCGGCCGCAAGGCTATCGAGGCGTCATCCGACCCGATGATCGTCTATGCCCGCAAGATCGACGCCCGAGAGCGGGAACTGAAGAAGCTGGTGGACGAACGCTATGCCGGACCTCTGGCCGAAGCAGGAGCCCGGCTCGCCGATGCGCGGTTCATGGCCTATGGCAACAGTGTCTATCCCGACGCCACGTTCACGCTGCGCATCAGCTATGGCAAGGTCGAGGGCTGGAAGGAGCGCGGGCAGGACGTTGCGCCGGTCACCACCATCGGAGGTGCCTTCGACCGGGCGACCGGTGCCGAACCGTTCGATCTGGCCAGTGCATTTGCGGCGAACGAGGCGAAGATCGACAAGTCCTTGCCGTTCGATTTCGTCACGACCAACGACATCATCGGTGGCAATTCGGGATCGCCGGTAATCGACCGCGACGGCAGCGTGATCGGCGCGGCGTTCGACGGTAATATCCATTCGATCGGTGGCAACTACGGCTATCAAGGTGAAGTCAACCGGACCGTCGTCGTCAGCACTGCAGCGATCCAGCATGCGTTGGACGTGATCTATCCGGCCCCCGCGCTGGTCAAGGAACTGGCGCGCAAATAGCAAAAGGGCGGCCCTTGCGAGCCGCCCTGATGCTTGAAGCTGAATTCGCTTAACGGCAGCGACCACCACTCCGTTCAATCTCGCGCCCGAGCAGTGCGCCGCCCGCTGCGCCGAGGATCGTACCCAGAGCGCGATCGCCCCGCGTATCAATGGTGCGGCCCAGCAGCGCGCCGCCTGCAGCGCCGATGATCAGCCCGGTCGTGCCGTTGTTGCGACGGCAGTAGTAGCGTCCGTCACGACCGCGCCACACGGTATCGCGGCTGCTGATGCGACGCGGCTCAAGGTAGCGGCCACGGCTGTCATAGATGCGGTCATGCTTTGCCCGGTGACCGTGGGCAGGAGCCCAGTGCGGGGGATCTGCCAGCGCCGGTGCGGCGGGAAGAGCGATGGCGGCCAGGGTTGCGGCCAGAATGGTCTTTCTCATGGGATGCTCCCGTAGTCGAAACGATGCTTGCAGTTCGGTTGATCCGATTTGCTGCGACAACGGCGATCCTTGCGACACGATCCACAACGTCGGATGAACAGGGACGGCATCACCGCGGCAAGCGACGATCCGCCTCTTGCCTGCGATAAGCGGACGCCCAAGGACAGGCATTTTCGCGGTGCCGGACCGACCGGCACCATTCAGGCCCACATGATCAATAGTTCCACTGCACCTGCGCGCGGATGACATCGCCCTTGGCCTGCCCGGTCCGTCTCTCGTCTGCTTCGGTACGCGAGACGTTGGCATAGTTGAGCGTGACTTCCAGTTCCTTCAACGGGAGCCACTCGACGCCCACCTCGTACTCGTCCGTTTCGAGCCGTGGCGCGTTGATCGCGCTCTTCCAGCCGCCGCGATACTTCTGCCAGCGCGCAAACGGAATGAGCTGGCCGATCGGGGTTTCCGGCATGCGGTACATGGCCATGACATAGCCGCCGGACGCCCGCTGCGAACGGATGGCGCCAAGCGTGCGGTCCCATTGCGGTGCCGTCCCGAAGGTCCATTCGGCCTGGATGCCGAAGGGCTTGGGATAGATCATGCCGTGGAAGTTCACGTGGTTGTCGTCATAGGAGATCGTCGAGACGCCGCCGGTGCGGACTTCGGGTCGGAACTGGTTGCGCATTGCGGTCACGCCGAATTCCGCGACCTGGCCGTCGAGGCCGATGCCGTCGAGCCGGAACGGCACCGTCGCCATGGCGACCGTCATCAGACCGCCGTTGCGTTCAACCTTGTTGATGCCCTGGCCGTTGTACGCGGCAATGGCGAAGGCGCCGTAATTGCCAAACAGCTTCTGGCCATCCTGGGTAAGCTCGTCCCAGATCTTCTGGATCTTCGGCGGGGTGTAATAGAGGACGGCGCCAAGATCGCGTTCACCGGGAACGGGCGCGTTGATCGCATCGGTACGATCCAGCGGCACACGGTTCGAGGAGCTCTGGAGGTTCTCCCAGCCATAGGGCACCTTCGACTGGCCGAGACGCACCTTCAATGTCTTGGCCTTGTCGAGGAACACGTCTGCATAGGCATCGCGCATCTGAAAGAAATGCTGGCGCGATTCATTTGCCGACTGGTTGCTGACCGCAGCCGCCATATCGCCTTGCATATAGAGCGAGACGCGGTCGGAGATGTCACCCTGCACGACAAGGCGAGCACGGCGCAGCGTGAAGTTCCCATTCTCGCTGATCCCGCTGTCCTGCACCGAGCGCAGCCTTGATACTCCTGCAGGCGCGTTCTTCGGCCCGCTGACGATCTCGTTTAGGCGCATCTGGGTGTAGCCCCGGATCATCAGCTTCTCGTGCCAGGCCTTCTTCTTCTTCTCGACCGGTGCGGCGCTGGCCAAGGCAACGGGCGTGGCCGTCGGCGCCGTCGCAGCAGGATTGGTCGCAACAGGCGCCGCCGGGGCAAGAGGCGTGGTGGTGGCCGGCGCGGCCGCTATTTGCGGAGCCGCCTGGGCCGCCTGCATTGCCTTGACGATGGCCTTCAGTTCATCGACCTGGCGCTGAAGATCGGCGATCTTTGCGTCCTGATCTTCGGCCGCTGCCGCGATCTGCGGCGCAGACAGGAAGACGGTTGCTGCCAACGCCGCCTTGAACGCCTTGCTTGCCGACACTTTGCTTCTCCGTTCGCTGTGTTGCCGGTGCCGCTAGGCGCTGAAAATGACGAGTTTGTGACAGCCAGTTGACGCAATGGCAGATTCCGCTTCGTAGAATTCGATTTATCCATATGATTTTCAATGGAAAAATAATATTTCGGCTTTGTGTCCGATGTCGAGAAACTGACGCACATCTGAAAAGAATCGCGTCTCGGGGCTTTCACCGATGCAGACTCGGGCCATCGTGACTCGCTGGATCACACCTGCTAACGGCGCTCCGGTGCGCACCGCACCGCTTTCATTCAAAGACCGACATGACCGACCTTTCGCTGATCCGCAATTTCTCCATCATCGCCCATATCGACCACGGCAAGTCGACGCTGGCGGATCGTCTGATCCAGTACACCGGGGGGCTTTCCGAGCGTGAGATGTCTGAGCAGGTGCTCGACAACATGGATATCGAGAAGGAGCGCGGCATCACCATCAAGGCGCAGACCGTGCGCCTTGATTACAAGGCCAAGGACGGAAAGACCTATCAGCTCAACCTGATGGACACGCCCGGCCACGTCGACTTTGCCTATGAAGTCAGCCGGAGCCTTGCCGCCTGCGAAGGCGCGCTGCTGGTCGTGGACGCGGCGCAGGGCGTGGAAGCGCAGACGCTGGCCAACGTCTATCAGTCGATCGAGCACGATCACGAGATCGTCCCGGTGATCAACAAGATCGACTTGCCCGCCGCCGAGCCCGAAAAGGTCAAGGCCGAGATCGAGGACGTGATCGGCCTCGACGCCAGCAACGCCGTGATGACCAGCGCCAAGTCGGGCATCGGCATCGAGGAAGTGCTGGACTCCGTGGTCGAGCGCATTCCCCCGCCGAAGGGCGATCGCAGCGCACCGCTCAAGGCCATGCTGGTGGACTCGTGGTACGACCCGTACCTCGGCGTCGTCATCCTCGTTCGCGTGATCGATGGCGTGATCAGGAAGGGCCTGCAGGTCAAGTTCATGGCCGGGGGGACCGAACACCTGATCGACCGCGTCGGCTGCATGCGGCCAAAGATCGAGACGCTCGACGAACTGGGTCCGGGCGAGATCGGCTTCATCACCGCGCAGATCAAGGAAGTGGCGCAGGCCCGCGTGGGTGACACGATCACCACGGTAAAGCAGGGCGCCAAGGAAGCACTGCCGGGCTTCAAGGAAGTGCAGCCGGTCGTGTTCTGCGGCATCTTCCCGGTCGATGCTGCAGAGTTCGAAAAGCTGCGCGAAAGCATCGCCAAGCTGCGCTTGAATGACGCATCGTTCAGCTTCGAGATGGAATCGAGCGCAGCATTGGGCTTCGGTTTCCGTTGCGGCTTCCTGGGATTGCTGCACCTCGAGATCATTCAGGAGCGTCTCAGCCGCGAGTATGATCTCGACCTTATTACCACTGCACCATCAGTGGTTTACCGCATCCAGCTGCGCGCCAGCCGCAACGATGATGCGCGCGAGATCCTGCTGCACAATCCGGCCGACTATCCCGATCCAAGCCGCATCGAACAGATCGACGAACCGTGGATCAAGGGCACCATCTATACGCCGGACGAGTACCTCGGCTCGGTGCTCAAGCTGTGCCAGGACCGGCGCGGCGTGCAGACCGGGCTGACTTATGTCGGCGGGCGTGCGCAGGTGACCTACGAGCTGCCGTTGAACGAAGTCGTGTTCGATTTCTACGACCGTCTCAAGTCGATCAGCCGTGGCTATGCCTCGTTCGACTACGAGCAGATCGGCTTGCGCGAGGGCGATCTCGTCAAGATGAGCATTCTCGTCAACAACGAGCCAGTCGATGCGCTGTCGATGATTGTCCACCGCAGCGCGGCCGAAGCGCGTGGACGCCACATGTGCGAGCGCCTCAAGGACCTGATCCCGCGCCACCTGTTCAAGATCCCGGTGCAGGCAGCCATCGGCGGCAAGGTTGTTGCCCGCGAGACGATCGCGGCGATGCGCAAGGACGTTACCGCCAAGTGCTATGGCGGCGACATCACCCGCAAGAAGAAGCTTCTGGAAAAGCAGAAGAAGGGCAAGGCCCGCATGCGCGAGTACGGCAACGTCTCGATCCCGCAGGAAGCCTTTATCGCCGCCCTGCGGATGGGCGAGGAATAAACCGCCTTACTGCGGTTGCGACTGCATTGGCGTTGTGCCGTCAGCCGAGGAGCGGTCCTCGGCTGGTGCGTTCACAGGCGTGTCCGCGCCGGTGCCTGACGGAGTCCCCGTCGGGTTTCCGTCATAGGCGCCGCCCATGCCCTGGTTCTCAGGAATATCCTTGGCGTCCATGGGCTGTGTCGGCGTATCCGCCGCGTCGCACGCACCGAGCATCAGTGCAAAGGGCAGGGCCAGCGCCCCGATCAGGCGGAAGGTGGCAGGCTTGGGCATCAGGGACATGTGAAAACTCCGGCTCGAACATCATGTCCAAGCCGGAGCAGGCGATTCCGTTCCACGAGGTTGATCAGCGTGGCTGCGCAGGGCCCTTGCGATGCGGCTTGCCTTGCGGACGCTGGCCGGCCGGGTGAGGGCGGCGCGGGCCGCGATGGTCGTCGCCGCGACGGTCGTCGTTGCGCTGGAACTTGCGCGGGCCGTCATTGGCGCCGCGGCGATTGTCGCGCGCCATTTCGCGCGGACCATCGGGCGCGGCTTCGATGTGGATGCCGTTCTCGTCCTCGCCCTTGGGATCGGCGGTGCGGCGCACGGCATCGGCGAAGCGGTCGGCAATGGCGCGAGGGACCTGGAACCAGGTATCGTTCGGCGCGATGCGGATCGCGCCGATTTCCTGGCGCGAGACGTGACCGCGACGGCACAGCGTCGGCAGGATCCAGCGCGGATCAGCGTTCTGGCGACGGCCCACGTCCATGCGGAACCACACCACATCGTCAAAGCCGGGGCGGTGCGCGGCCTGCTTGCGACCTTCGTCGGTGCCGGAGAGCAGCTCTTCGGGCTGGGGCAGGGCGGCGCGATGGGCGCGGACCAGAGCGGCGGCCAGTTCCTCGGCGCTGCGCTGTTCGAGCAGGGTGCGGGCGATATCGAGATCGGCCTCGTCCGGCTCAACCGGTGCGAGGATCGTTTCGAGCAGGCGTTCGCGGTCCTGCGCGCGGATCGCTTCCGGCGTCGGCACTTCGGCCCACTCGGCGTTGATCTTGGCCCCGCGCAGCATCATCTCGACGCGGCGGCGGCGCGGGAACGGCACGATGAGCACGGCCGTGCCCTTCTTGCCGGCGCGACCGGTCCGGCCCGAACGATGCTGCAGCGTTTCGGCATCGCGCGGAATCTCGACGTGAATGACGAGGCTCAGCGAAGGCAGGTCGATGCCGCGCGCGGCCACGTCGGTGGCAACGCAAACGCGAGCGCGGCGGTCGCGCAGGGCCTGCAGCGCGTTGTTGCGCTCGGACTGGCTGTGCTCGCCCGAAAGCGCGACGGCGGTGAAGCCGCGTTCAACCAGCGTGGCATGGAGGCGGCGGACGTTGTCGCGCGTGGCGCAGAACAGCATCGCGGTTTCGGCCTCGTGGAAGCGCAGCAGATTGACCACGGCGGCTTCGATCTCGGCAGGAGCAACGGCGACGGCGCGGTAGGCGATATCGCCATGGCCACGATTTTCGCCAACGGTGGAGATGCGCAGCGAGTTCTTCTGATATCGCTTTGCCAAGGCCTCGATCGGCTTTGGCATCGTCGCCGAGAACAGCAGCGTGCGGCGGTTTTCCGGCGTTGCGTCGAGCAGTTCCTCGAGGTCTTCGCGGAAGCCCATGTCGAGCATCTCGTCGGCTTCGTCGAGCACGACGCAGGCGAGCGCGGAGAGGTCCAGCGCGCCGCGTTCGAGGTGGTCACGCAGGCGGCCCGGCGTGCCGACGACGATATGCGCTCCGCCCTGCAGCGTGCGGCGTTCGCGAGAAGGGTCCATGCCGCCGACGCAGGTGGCGATGCGCGCGTGGGTCGGCGCATAGAGCCACTGCAGTTCGCGGCTGACCTGCAGCGCGAGTTCGCGGGTTGGCGCCACGACCAGGGCCAGCGGCGCGGTGGCGAAGGGGAGGGCGCTTTCGTCGCCGATCAGTTCGGGCGCCATGGCAAGGCCGAAAGCCACGGTCTTGCCCGAGCCCGTCTGCGCCGACACGACAAGGTCGCGCCCCGAAGCTTCGGGTTCGGTAACGGCAGCCTGGACGGGCGTAAGCGCCGTATAGCCATGCGCTTCGAGTGCCTGCGCGAGCGGGCTGGGGAGGTGTGCAAAAGTCATCGTCAAAATCGCCATTCCTGCCGCCGAAGCGACATTCGCATATGTGTTGGGCCAATATCGGCTGGGTGGCCGGGGTACTTCCCCGGCACGAATCGCCTCAGCCCGTTCCCACACAGTGCACGGCGATACCTGTGCGGCGGCCCCTACACGTGTTTTACGCGTTTGGCTTGCATTTCTTTTCAAGGCACCACTTGATTAGGCAGGCTAACATATGTGAAGGTCGGCCGGATCAGAAACAAGGCCTTGGGAGAGGCAGATGAACGTCACTGCGCAGCTTGAGCCGATCGAGGAATCTGTCCGCCGCGCTCCCGCGCTGATCCGGTATCTGGGCGAGGGGGACTACGTCACGCGGCGTTATGTCTCGCAGGGCGCCGAGATGAACACCGGCGAGTATTTCGATTACGCTTGCGAAGTGCGCGACGGGATGACCATCCGCGATCACTTCACGCTTGACACGCATGGCTTCGTGCTCGGCAAGCATCGCTCTGCCATTGCCGATTTCCACGATAAGCCCGCGGTCGACGCCGCCTATCTGGCTGAAGTCGAGGACCTGGTGACGCGCCTTTCCGGGGCAAGCCGAACCGCTGCTCAAGGGTGGATGATCCGGACGTCGGCTGATCTGTCGGCCAGGGCGAAACAGAAGGTCGAGGGTTATCAGCACTCCGGCGGAATCCAGCCACCGGCAGGCGAAGCGCACGTCGATTATAACGAGATTACCGGGCAACGCGCCGCCGCGCGGGTCTATGCCGATCGGTTTGCCGATGGTCCGGGGTACAAGCGCTATATCTGCTTCTCGCTGTGGCGGACGTTTTCGCCCGGGCCGCAGGACTGGCCGCTGGCAGTATGCGACGGACGCACGGTGAGTGATGAGGAAACCGCCTCGAACACCCTGTTCGTGGTCGATGAATTCCCTACCGGCGACGCCCTGACCGCTCCTGTCGAAGGGGAGGACCAGATGATCGCCGCGACGATCTTCCGCCATCGCGAGCGCCACCGCTGGTGGTACTTCTCGAACATGCAGGCAGACGACGTGCTGCTGTTCAAATTTCAGGACAGCGATCACTCGGTCACCTGGCGCTGCCCGCACACCGCGTTTCACGATACCAGCCTGCCCGATGCGAAGATCCGGGAAAGCATCGAAGTGCGCTGTATCGCGTACTTCGAATAGCCCGCCAGACCTTCAGGGACGGTTGACGCCCGCGCGAAATGGCGACAGGCAGGCGCGCATGATCGATCCCCGCCATTTCCGTAACGTCCTCGGTACCTGGCCGACAGGTGTCTGCGTCATCACTTCGGTCGAGCCGGATGGAACGCGGCACGGTCTGGTCGTGGGCTCGTTCAGTTCGATCTCGCTCGATCCGCCGCTTGTGGGATTTTTCCCGGACAAGCGATCGAGCACATGGCCCAGGATCGCGGAGACGGGCCGGTTTTGCGTGAATGTGCTGGGCGCTGACCAGTTGGAGCTGTGCAAGCGCTTTGCAGCGAAGGCTGAGGACAAGTTTGCCGAGCTTGCGCACGATCACACGCCGTCCGGCATGCCGCTTCTCGAGGACGCGATTGCCTGGATCGACTGCACGGTCGAGCGGGTCGAGGACATCGGCGATCACTTTCTGGTGGTTGGCGCAGTCGAGGCGCTGGACCGTCGCGAAGACGGCACACCGCTGCTGTTCTTCCGGGGCCAGTATCACGACGTGACGCAGCTTCCCGCGCTCTGAATTCTGCAGCAATCCTAAAAATTGTTGGTGTTTTTGACTTCCGTCAACGCGGGCTCGGGCGCGCGCGGATAGTCATGACTTCGACGAAGCGGGGTGGATGCACCCCACCGGCCTCCGCCCCGCTTCGGCGATTTCTCCCCAACTCGGGCGGCCCGGCAGAAACGGACCGCCCAATTTTTTCGTGCTTCGGAGAGCCCGAAGACCGATCCTTTTCGCCAATTGCCGGAAATGGTTCGGAATGATAACGAAGCGCCATGTCTTCCTGTGATACCTGTGTCGTCCGCAATCGTGCCATTTGCGCCGGACTCGACAACCGTGAGATTGAAGCGCTCAATCAGATCGGTCGACGCAGAGTAGTGACGGCGGGCGAACCGCTGATCTGGGAAGACGATGATTCGCTGCTCGTCGCCAATGTGATCGAAGGCGTCCTCAAGCTGACCACCAGCACGGAGGACGGGCGCGAGCAGATCGTCGGCGTTGCCTATCCATCGGATTTCATCGGCCGTCCGTTCGGACAGACCAGCAGCGCAAGCGTGGTCGCGCTGACCGATGCGCGTGTCTGCGTGTTCTCGCGCAACGATTTTGACCGCTTCGCCCGCGAACATCCCGAGCTTGAGCACAAGCTGCTGGAGCGCACTCTTGCGGAACTCGACCGCACGCGTTCGTGGATGATGCTCCTCGGGCGCAAGAACGCATCGGAAAAGATCGCGACATTCCTGCTGGAAATGTCCGATCGCCTGGCGGAAACGGGATGCACTCCCGCTTTCGGGCCTGCACGCCGTTTTTCACTGCCGTTTTCCCGCCAGCAAGTTGCTGACGTTCTGGGACTGACGATCGAAACGGTCAGCCGTCAGTTCACCAAGCTCAAGAATGAAGGCGTGATCGAACTTCCCTCGCGTCGCGAGGTGGAGATACTGAATCGGCAGGCGTTGGTCTCGCTCGCCGGTTGAATCCGGCTCCAGCGTTGGAAATGGAAAAGGCCGGCCCCTTGCGGGACCGGCCTTTCTCTTGTCCGATCCCGAAGGATCAGAACGACTTGCGCACGGTCATGCCGATCTTGCGCGGCGTGCCGACGTTGTAGCCGAGGCGTGCGCGGCCACCGCGTTCGCGGTCGAGCGAGAGCAGCGGCGTTTCGTTGAACAGGTTGTTGGCATAGACCACAACCGACAGGCCGTTCTCCCAGTTCAGACCCGCCGAGATGTTGACGAGGTTGTAGCTCGGCAGCTGGTACGATCCGAAGTTGTAGGCGCCGCTGCCGTAGGCGCCGGTTGCCGGATTGAAGAACAGCGAGTTGCCGAACGCGCCTGCGCCGGCCTCTTGATCCGAGGGCTGGGTGAAGCGGTTGCCGACATGCTGGAAGCTGGCATTGGCCGACAACTCCATGCCGCTAGACACTTCAGTGGTGTAACCGGCTGTTGCCGACATCTGGAACTTCGGCACGGTCGGCAGGCGGTTGCCGTCACGGATGCCCGCGATGATCGCGCCAGTGCCGTCCTTGACGCTGCTGTCGAACTGCGATTCGATCACCGAGCCGTTGACTGCGAGCGAGAAGCCCATGCCGAGGTCGGCAGCGAGTTCCATTTCGACACCGGTGGTGTGCGCCTTTGGCACGTTGAACACCACGCGCGACGAGCAGCTTCCGGCGTCGGCCGTGACCTGCAGGTTGCGGATATCGTTGTAGAACGCCGCCGCATTGAAGGTGACGGGGCCGCTGGCGAGCTTCACACCGGCCTCGTAGTTCCAAAGGGTCTCGTCCTTGTAGGTCTGGCTGTTACCGAAGATGACCTTGTCGTTGGCCGAGCAGAGCGGCAGGTTCAGCGGGTCGTTCACGCCACCAAGGCGGAAGCCTTTTGAAGCCTGCAGGTTGATCGAAAGATCCCGGCTCGGCTGATAGCTGACGATGAAGCGGGGATTGAACCCGTCGCTCTTGGTCTTGTCGGCAATCCGGCGGTCACCGTTGGCGAAGACGCCGCCCGAGATGAAATCGCGCGATTCCTTGAAGTCGTAATAGCGACCGCCTGCGGTCATCTTGAAGTCGCCGATCTTGTAGCTGGCTTCACCGAAGATCGCGAACTGCTCGATGTCGTATGGGATATCGGCATTGTAAGGCGAGTTCGCGGGGAACCCGTTGGCGATCGCAGCGTCGGTCGACACGAACGGGGTACGCAAAGCCGGATTGGCGTTGGGAACGCGGCACGTGTTTTCGGCTTGGCACAGGGCGGCAAGGAACAGGTTGCCGAAGGCGTCGTAACCCGGGGTGGGCAGGCGCTGGGCGTATTTACGGTCGATCTTGCTGTAGAACCCGCCAAGTACCCACTGGAGTGGGCCCTTGCCTGACGAGGCCAGGCGCACTTCCTGGGTCCAGGTCTTCAGCTTGGTGCCATCGCGCAGGTTCGAAGGCAGGTTTGCGCCCGGCGCCACAAGCGGTTCCAAACCGGCGAACGAGACCGAGACCGAGCCGGTCAGGGCCGAAGCATCGCGGCTAACCAGAATATCGCGGTTGATATAGGTCGTGACGCTGGTGACCTCGATCGAATCCGAAACTGGAGCCGAGATCGTGAGGTCAGCCAAGGTGGTCTTGTCGCGGAAGCCTTCGCGCAGCTTCAGATACTGCGTGTTTTCCGGCAGCGCGGGAGCGCCAGCCAGAGGGCTCTGGTAGAAGTGGTAGACGTCCGCGCGGTTGAAGCCGTTGGTCTTGATGTCCTGGTAGACGATGCGCGGCGTGATCTTCACGCCAGTAACAGGTTCGAACAGCACTGCTGCGCGAACGCCGTAGCGCTCGCCGTCGTTGATGTTCTTGCCGGCCGCCGGGCCGACTGCGTCGATAAAGCCGGCAAAGTGCTCGCCATACCCGACCACGCGCAGCGCGGCGTTCTCGCCCAGCGGCACGTTGACGGCGCCCTTGGCCGAATAGCCGACATCGCCGCCGTCGAGCACGTTGACGTCAGCGGCGACCTGGCCTTCGGTCTGGCCCAGCTTGGGCTGGTTAGTGATGTAGCGGACGGTACCGCCCACCGAACCCGAACCGAACAGCGTGCCCTGCGGCCCGCGCAGCGTTTCCACGCGGTTGAGGTCGAACAGGTCGAAATCAGGTGTGAACAGCGACAGCGAGGTGACGGATTCGTCGAGATAGATGCCGACCTGTTCCTTCACGCCCGGCTGGTCGCGGACGATCTGGCCTGCCGATACGCCGCGCACGGAAACCTGGCTCTGGCCGGGCCCGAGGTTCTGGACAGTGAGGCCGGCGACCGAGCGCGAGATGTCTTCGATCGAGCTGGCGCCGGTCTTCTCGATGTCGGCTGCGGTCTGCGCGTTCACCGAGAACGGCACTTCCTGGATCGTCTGGGCGCGCTTGGTTGCGGTCACGACGATTTCGTTGCCGGTGCTGCCGTCTTCAGCCTGTGCTTCATCGGCGGACTGGGCGAGGGCAGGCGTCGCGATCACCAGCGAGGCGACGGACGAGAGCAGAATCCTGCGAATGCGGGCTGGGTTAGCCATTGTTGTATCCTCCCGAAATGGCGCAATTGTAGTTGCGATGGCAACTTGTTCGTTGACAAGTGCTGGAGTTCCCATGCGCTAGAGCAACGGTTCGGCGCAATCAGGCTTTGGGGAAGTTCCGCCTATTCAGCCACACCTGTGTCTGCGGCGCAACAGGCCTGAAATGCCCGGAAATGTTGGGATTTGTAAGTTGAACAAACAAAAAGTGGCGGGCAGAAAACCAGCGAGGCGATCCCAGAACCTCGTGATTTCCTGCCCGCCGTCCCCTGATCCGGCGCGCGTGGGGGGCGCCGGACGGGAAGGGGATTTCGTCAGAAGCGGTATGCGAGTCCCGCGCTCACGACCCACGGGTCAAGCGAGTGCTTGGTGGTCAGGACTTCGGCATTTCCGGCATAGAAGTGGGCGGTCGTGTCCTGGAAATACTTCTTGGCATCGATGCTGACACCAAGGCCCTTGTCGTTGACCGGAATGTCCACCCCCGCCTGAAGGGCAAAGCCCACTTCGTTGGACATCTTGACCTTGGTCACGCCCAGGCCAGTGATGCTCGAACCAGGCTTTTCACCGAAGATCAGAAACATCGACGGACCGGCGCCCACATATGGCTTGATCCCGCCGCCCATCGGCAGGTGATACTTCAGCGTCAGCGTGGCCGGCAGCACCAGCACGTGGTCGACGATGTTGGTGGCTGGGGCCAGGGCGCCCACGCCGCTGACATGGTGCTGGGTGAAGCAGCAGATCGTCTCGGCCGAGATGTTGGGCGTCAGAAAATACTCGACCGCAAGGGTCGGCACATAGTTGTCGTTGGCCTTGGTCTGCGCGCCGGTGGTCAGGCCCAGGGGGTCTTTCTTCACTTCCACGATCTTGCCGTCCGGAAGCACGCCAGTGCCGAGCACCTTGACCTGCAGCTTGCCTTCGGCCGAGCCGGCAAGGGCCGATGCCGGTGCAAGAGCGGCGGCTGCGAAGGCCAGGGGCAGGGCGGCGGTAATCAGCTTCTTCATCGGTCTTGTCCTGCACCACGGATGGCCAGCCCCTCGCTGGCCCCAGATCGTCCGTGGCTTGGACAGCCTGATGCACCGCACCGAATCACGAGACATTGACGAAGCGCAAAAATGCGAAAACGCGATCTACGACCAAAGTATAAGGCTGATTTTGCGCGATTTGACTCTGGTCAATGTTCCTCCTCGCCCTTGGGTGCAGCGCGGCATGCACATCACTCATGGAAGGGAAGGCTCCATGGAATCGGCACTATCGCGCTCGGGCCTCTGGCTCGTTGCGCTCTTTATCGCCGTCGCCGCCTGCGCTGCAGCCGTCGACACGGGTTTCGCGATCCACATGGGCATCGTGGCACTGGCCTGCATCATCGGGCTGATCGTCACGCTGCGCGGGGTGGATCTGTCGAAGGCCATCCTCGCACCTGATCAGGGCCGCTACGACGACGACGTGATCCGCTGGGGCGTGATCGCGACCGTCTTCTGGGGCATGGCAGGGTTCCTGGCAGGGCTCTACATCGCACTTCAACTGGCGCTGCCGGTCCTGAACCTCGGTCTTGAATGGACCGCGTTCGGCCGCCTGCGCCCGCTGCACACCTCTGCGGTCATCTTCGCTTTCGGAGGCAACGCGCTGATCGCCACGTCGTTCTACGTCGTGCAGCGTACTTGCCGGGCGAGGCTGGCCTTCCCCGGCCTCGCCCGTTTCGTGTTCTGGGGATACCAGCTGTTCATCGTGCTGGCGGCAACCGGCTATCTGCTCGGCATCACGCAGGGCAAGGAATATGCCGAGCCCGAATGGTATGTCGACCTGTGGCTGACCATCGTCTGGGTGGCCTACCTCGCGGTCTTCGTCGGTACGATCGTCAAGCGCACCGAACCGCATATCTATGTTGCCAACTGGTTCTACCTGTCGTTCATCGTGACCGTGGCGATGCTGCACATCGTCAACAACCTGAACTGGCCGGTCAGCTTTGTCGGCAGCCGCAGCTACCCGATCTTTGCCGGTGTGCAGGGCGCGCTGGTGCAGTGGTGGTACGGCCACAACGCGGTCGGCTTCTTCCTCACCGCCGGCTTCCTGGCGATGATGTACTACTTCGTTCCGAAGCAGGCCGAACGCCCGGTCTATTCCTACCGCCTGTCGATCATCCACTTCTGGGCGCTGATCTTCCTCTACATCTGGGCGGGTCCGCACCACCTTCACTACACCGCGCTGCCCGACTGGGCGCAGACGCTGGGCATGGTCTTCTCGGTCATGCTGTGGATGCCGAGCTGGGGCGGCATGATCAACGGCCTGATGACGCTCAACGGCGCCTGGGACAAGGTCCGAACCGATCCGATCATCCGCATGATGGTCATGGCGCTCGCCTTCTATGGCATGAGCACCTTCGAAGGCCCGATGATGTCGATCAAGTCGGTGAACAGCCTGTCGCACTATACCGACTGGACCATCGGCCACGTCCACTCCGGCGCGCTGGGCTGGAATGGCATGATCACCTTCGCGGCGGTCTATTACCTCGTGCCGCGCCTGTGGAACCGTGAACGGCTCTACTCGCTGCGCATGGTCAACTGGCACTTCTGGCTCGCGACCGTGGGCATCGTCTTCTACGCCGCCTCGATGTGGGTGGCAGGCATCACCCAAGGCCTGATGTGGCGCGAATATGGTGCCGACGGCTACCTGGTGAACAGCTTTGCCGAAACCGTCCTTGCGCTGAAGCCGATGTTCTTCCTGCGCGCCTTCGGTGGCCTGCTTTACCTCGCAGGAGCCGTGGTCATGACCGTCAACGTCTGGCGCACGATCCTTGGGGCGCTGCGTGACGAAGCGCCGATGAGCGACGCCCCCTACGATCCCGAAAAGGACCGTCCGATCCTCGCCGCGCCTGCCGCAGCCTGATCAGACGCATCCGGAGAAAATCCCATGACGACAATCGTGGAAAAGCACAAGAAACTGGAGCGCAACGTGACGCTCCTCGGGCTCGCGGCCTTTGCCGCGGTCACCGTGGGCGGCATCGTCGAGATTGCCCCGCTGTTCTGGATCGACAACACGATCGAGAAGGTGGACGGCATGCGCCCCTACACCCCGCTCGAGCAGGCCGGACGCGACATCTACGTCCGCGAAGGCTGCTACACCTGCCATAGCCAGATGATCCGTCCGTTCCGTGACGAGGTCGAACGCTACGGCCACTACAGCCTTGCAGCGGAATCGATGTACGACCATCCGTTCCAGTGGGGCTCGAAGCGTACCGGGCCTGACCTTGCCCGCGTCGGCAATCGCTATTCCGATGAATGGCACGTGCAGCACCTCAAGGATCCGCGCGCCGTGGTGCCGGAATCGATCATGCCGACGTACGCGCACCTTGCCGAGCATGACCTGAACCCGGGCGACATGACGGCAGAGCTGCGCACGCTCTACCAGGTCGGCGTGCCCTACTCGAAGACCGACATCGAGAAGGCCAACGAGGACCTCAAGGCCCAGGCCGATCCGAACGCAGACGCGACCGATCTGCTCAAGCGCTACCCCAAGGCGCAGGCGCGCGACTTTGACGGCGATCCGACGCGTCTGACCGAGATGGATGCGCTTGTCGCCTACCTCCAGATGCTGGGCACGCTTGTCGACGTGAACGCCCCTGCTGCGCAGGAGAAGCTCGCCAAGGAGAAGGGCCGATGAGCACCCACTCCACTTACGACATGCTGCGGCATCTCGCTGACAGCTGGGGCCTGCTGGTGATGACGGCCATTTTCGTGGGGTTGAGCGCATGGCCGTTCCGCCCCGGCGCCAAGCCGCTGAACCGCGAGGCTGCGAACTCGATCTTCAAGGACGAAACCGATGTCTGAGTCTAACAAGATTCCGGCCTCCGCCGGAGGGCGCATCGACGACGCAACCGGCGTCGAAACCGTCGGCCACGAATGGGACGGCATCGAGGAACTGAACAATCCCCTGCCGCGCTGGTGGCTGTGGTCCTTCTACGCCACGATCGTCTTCTCCATCGCCTACTGCGTGGTCTACCCGGCCTGGCCGATGATCGACAAGGCGACGGCGGGAACCTTCGGCTGGACCAGCCGCGGCCAGCTCGACCAGGAGATGAAGGCAGAAGCTGCGCGCAAGGCGGGGCTCTTGGCCGAACTCGACAAGGCCTCGATCGAACAGATCGCCGCTGATCCGCGCCTGCGCCGCGCCGCGATCGACGGTGGACGCGCCGCGTTCAAGGTCAACTGCATCCAGTGTCACGGCAATGGCGCCGCTGGCAGTGCGGGCTATCCCAACCTCAATGACGACGACTGGCTGTGGGGCGGCGATGTCGCCACGGTCCACCAGACGCTCGTCCACGGCGTGCGCCAGCCCGGCGACGACGCCACCCGCATGAGTCAGATGCCGGCCTTCGGGCGCGATGGCATCCTGACGCCGGCCCAAGTGCAGGACGTGGTCAGCCATGTCCGCGTGATCAGCGCGCAGGAGAAGCCGAGCGGTTCGTCGCAGCGCGGCGCCGAGATCTACGCCGCAAACTGCGTCGCTTGTCATGGCGCCAGCGGTGAAGGCGATCGGGCTTTTGGCGCGCCCAAGCTCAGCGATGCGATCTGGCTCTACGGTGGTGACCGCAAGGCGCTGACCCAGACGGTGACGAACGCCCGGTACGGCGTGATGCCATCGTGGGGCACGCGTCTCGATCCGGTGACGGTGAAGATGCTGGCCACTTACGTCCATTCGCTGGGCGGCGGCGAGGAAGCACCCGCTCCTGCCGCTCCCGAACCCGCAGCAGCCCCCGCTGCGGCTAAATAACCCGAACACAGGACAACACGGTCATGACTGCGCACGATCCCAAACTCCGCGCGGACCACTCGAACGAAATCGGCCTCTACGAAAAGCGGAAAGGCGTTTTCCCGAAGGCTATCAACGGACCGTTCCGCCGCTTCAAGTGGCTGGTCATGATCGTGTGCCTGGGCATTTACTGGGGCACGCCGTGGATTCGGTGGGACCGCGGCCCCTATGCCCCCGACCAGGCGGTGCTGATCGATCTGGCGCACCGCCGGTTCTTCATGTTCGATATCGAAATCTGGCCGCATGAATTCTACTTCGTGGCAGGCCTGCTGATCATGGCCGGGATCGGCCTGTTCCTCGTCACCTCGGCGGTGGGTCGCGCCTGGTGCGGCTATGCCTGCCCGCAGACGGTGTGGACCGACCTGTTCCAGCACGTCGATCGCTCCATCGATGGCGACCGCAACGCCCAGCTGCGCCTGCAGAAGGCGCCGTGGACAGCCGGAAAGATCGGCAAGCGCGCGCTGAAGTGGACCATCTACCTCGCCATCAGCTTCGCCACGGGCGGGGCCTGGATCTTCTACTTCGCCGACGCACCGACGCTGCAATACGAATTCTGGACCGGCACTGCCGCTCCTGTCGCCTATGCCACCACATTCGTCCTGACGATGACGACCTTCATCTTCGGCGGCTTCATGCGCGAACAGGTCTGCGTATACATGTGCCCCTGGCCGCGCATCCAGACCGCGATGCTCGACGAGAAGAGCCTGATCGTCACCTACAAGGACTGGCGCGGCGAGCCGCGCGGCTCGGTCAAGAGCGCGGTCAAGGCTGCCACTCCGCTGGGTGACTGCATCGACTGTATGCAGTGCGTCGCCGTATGCCCGACCGGCATAGACATCCGCGAGGGGCCGCAGATCGGCTGCATCACTTGCGCGCTGTGCATCGACGCCTGCGACAAGGCCATGGCCGACGTCGGTCGCGCGCGCGGACTGATCGACTACTGCACGCTGGTCGATGCCGAAAAGGAGAAGAAGGGCGAGGAGCCCACCCCGGTCCTCAAGACCATCTTCCGTCCGCGCACGCTGATCTATCTCGGGGTGTGGTCGGCGATCGGCGCGGCAATGCTCTTCGCCCTTGGCCAGCGCGCCCGTCTCGACATTTCGGTGGCCAAGGACCGCAATCCCGAGTTCGTGACGCTGTCTGACGGGACAATCCGCAACGCCTACACGATCAAGCTGCGCAACATGGAAGAGCGCCCGCGCACCTTCCGCGTCGCGTTGGAAGGCCTTGAAGGCGCTGCCATGTTCACCGACGAGATGGACGCAGCCGCTGCCAAGCGCGATCTCACCTTCCGCGTCCCCGCCGACACCACGCAGCGCCTGCGCATCTACGTCGTTGCCCGGCGCCGTGGTGAACATGGCGAACACCGCCGCGACGGCCACGGTGAAGGCCATCATGACAGGGGCCACGGCGAATTCGCCTTCGTCCTCACGGCCCCCGATGACGAAGGCGGCATGGACCGCAGCGAAACCAGCTTCACCCTCCCTGAAGGACACGGCGAATGACCCAGAACAGCCGTACCGCTCGCCCGTTCACTGGCAAGCACATCACCCTGATCCTCGTCAGCTTCTTCGGCGTGGTCATCGCGGTCAACGTCCTCATGGCGCGGCTTGCCACGGACACTTTCGGCGGGGTGGTGGTCGAGAATTCCTACGTTGCCAGCCAGCAGTTCAACGGCTGGCTCAAGGAAGCCAGCGCTGAGCAGGCGCTCGGCTGGAAAGCCGACATCGCCCGCGACGAGCAAGGCAGGGCGGCGATCACATTGCGCGACAGCAAGGGCAGCGCCATCGCTGCCGCCAAGGTCTCTGCCGTTGCCGAACATCCGCTCGGCCAGCGTCCGGAGACCGACCTGACCTTGCACGAACTTGCACCGGGCACTTACGCCGCCCCGCTCGAAGCCGGTCGCTGGCGCTTGCGGGTCATGGTCCAGGCCGAAGGCAAGGTTTGGCGCGCCGTAGGTGAAGTGCTGTGACCGTCGCCGCCCGCCTTCGCGCTGTCCCTGACGATGCAGTCCACACTGTCCTCGCCGTGCCGGGCATGCACTGCGCCGGCTGCATGGGCAAGGTCGAGCGCGCGCTCGCCGCGCTCGACGGGGTGGCCAGCGCAAGAACCAACCTGACCGCACGGACGGTGGAAGTCATCCACGCCCCGGAGGTCGAGCCGCCAACGCTCGTGGCGACGCTCGCAGCTACCGGTTTCGATGCGCAGCCGCGCGAGATCGAGGCCGAACCCGTTTCGGCCGTCAGGCCACTTCTCGCCCCACTCGGCGTCGCCGCCTTTGCCTGCATGAACGTCATGCTCATGTCGGTCAGCGTCTGGTCGGGCGCCGACGGGACGACGCGATCGCTGTTTCACTGGGTCTCGGCGATGATCGGGGTGCCCGCCATCGTCTATGCCGGCCGCCCGTTCTTCGCTTCGGCCTGGAAGGTGCTGCGCCATGGCAGGACCAACATGGACGTGCCGATCTCCATCGGCGTGACCATCGCCACCGGATTGTCGTTCTACGAAACCCTGACCGGCGGGGCAGAGGCCTGGTTCGACGGCGTGCTCATGCTGCTGATGTTCCTGCTGGCAGGGCGCGTACTCGATGCGATGATGCGCGATCGCGCGCGTTCGGGCGTCGATGCCCTGTTGCGCCAGGTCGCCAGTGGCACGATGGTCGTTGAGGCGGATGGCGCAACCCGCTGGCTCGACACGAAAGCCCTGCATCCCGGCATGCTCATGCGCGTCGCGGCGGGCGAGCGTCTTGCCGCCGATGGGGAAGTCCTGCGCGGCACCACGCGCTTCGACCAGTCGCTGCTGACCGGCGAAAGTGCGCCCGTGGAAGCCGCGCCCGGCACGGTCGTTCACGCCGGGACACTGAACGTCGATGCACCGGTCGACGTGCGCGTCACCGCCATCGGACAAGACACCGCGCTGTCGGAGATCGCCCGCCTGATGGAGGCGGCCGGGCAATCGCGCTCGAAGTTCGTGCGCATCGCCGATCGCGCCTCGCACCTCTATGCCCCTGCTGTCCACACGCTGGCGGCGCTCACCTTTGCCGGATGGATGATCGCGGGCGCTGGCGTCTACCAGTCGCTGGTCATCGCCATTGCGGTGCTGATCATCACCTGCCCCTGCGCGCTCGGCCTTGCCGTCCCGGTAGCGCAAGTCGTAGCGGCAGGCGCGCTGCTGAAGCGCGGCATTCTGGTCAAGGACGGCTCCGCGCTCGAACGCATGGCCGAGGTCAACCGTATCCTGCTCGACAAGACCGGTACGCTCACGCTCGGACGCCCCGTGCCGGATGAAGTCGCGCTCGGCGCATTGACGGAAGCGCAAGGCTCGGTCGTCATGGCCCTTGCCAGCCATAGCCGCCACCCGCTGTCGCTCGGCCTGGTGCAAGCCCTTGGTGCCCGCGGCGTGCGGGCCGCAGTTGTCGAAGATGTGCGCGAGGAAGCAGGGCAGGGCATCACCGCCCGCTGGAACGGTCTGGCGGTCGCGCTGGGCCGTCCTGCCTCGTCGCAGGGCATGGCCACGGCGTTCCGCATCGAAGGCGATGCCGTCCGCGTCATTCCCTTTGCTGACCGTCTTCGCCCCGATGCAGATGAGGCTCTGGCGCAGTTGAAGGCTCTGAATGTCGATCCTTCGATCCTTTCCGGAGATTCGGTCCCGGCAGTGGCAGCAGTAGCCCGCGCCACCGGTCTGACGGCGCAAGCCGCAGCTTCTCCTGCCGACAAGCAGGAGGCTCTCCAGCGCCTGCAACGCGTCGGCTGGAAGGTGATGATGGCGGGCGACGGCCTGAACGACGGCCCGGCGCTCGCGGCAGCAAACGCCTCGATCGCGCCGGGTTCCGCCAGCGATGTCGGGCGGCAGGCAGCGGACATGGTGTTCACCGGAGACTCGCTCCTCGCCGTCCCTCGCGCGATCCGCGTCTCGCGGGCGACCATGCGCGTGGTCCGGCAGAACTTCGCGCTCGCCATCGGCTACAACGTGCTGGCCGTTCCGCTGGCCATTCTCGGCCACGTCACCCCGCTGATCGCCGCCGTCGCCATGTCGACCAGCTCGCTTATCGTCGTCGCCAATTCGCTGCGCCTTGCCGGAGAGACGAAATGAACGGCATCGCCTTCATGCTCCCCATCGCACTCGGCATGGGGCTGTTCGGACTGGCCGGGTTCTTCTGGGCCTTGAAGCGCGGGCAGTTCAGCGATCTCGATGGCGCCGCCGCGCGCATCCTGATCGAAGAAGAGGATCAGCCATGAACCGCCTCATGCGCCTGTTCGCGCCATTGGCCGTGCTGCAGATGGCCATGCCGTCGTCCGGCCACGCCAGCGTCATGATGGTTGCGTCGTGCGGCGGAACCGGCGGACCGATACCGATCCGCATCCCCGCCAAGGATGATGGCAGCAAAAATCTGCCCTGCTGCAAGGTTTGTCATATCTCAATGCGCAAGCGCACGGGCACCGATAGCTGTTGCGGAAATGGAGACGACGGAGAAGGTGAAGGCGATGGCTGCTGACATGATGACGGGGCCTGAAGTCTTCGGCCAATGGACCTACTGGCCAGAGCTGCTCGAACGCCCGGTTCCGCGCTACACCAGCTATCCCACCGCTGCCGAGTTCGTCGAGGAGAGCTTCGAGGACCGGCAGCGTGAAGCGTTGAAGGCCCTGCGCGGCACGGTCTCGCTCTATCTCCACATCCCTTATTGCCGTGAGATATGCTGGTACTGTGGCTGCAACACTGGCGCAGCCAACAAGACCCAGCGCCTCGCCGCCTACATGGAAGCGCTGCATCACGAGATCGACCTGGTCTCGCGCCTGCTGCACCCGTCGGTCAAGGTTTCGCGCATCGCCTTCGGCGGCGGCAGCCCCAACGCCATCAAGCCGACCGATTTCGTCCGCCTCGTCGACAAGTTGACCCTCAGCTTCCGCCTCGCCAATCCGGTGCTGTCGATCGAGCTCGATCCCCGCACGCTCGAGCCCGGCTGGTTCATGGCGATCCGCGGCATCGGCGTGATCAAGGCCAGCCTCGGCGTGCAGACGCTCGATGCCCGCGTCCAGCAGGCGATTGGCCGCGTCCAGCCGCGTGACGATATCGAGCGCGCGGTTGCAGGCTTGCGCAAGGCCGGTGTCGATTCCATCAATTTTGACCTCATGTACGGCCTGCCGTTCCAGAACGACGATATCCTCAGCCAGACGCTGGACCAGTCGATCGCCATGGGTGCCGATCGCTTCGCCTTGTTTGGCTATGCCCATGTGCCCCACATGATCCCGCGCCAGCAGCGGATCGATGCCAGCGAACTGCCAGACCAGCGCGCGCGCTTCCGCATGGCCGCCGAAGGCTATCAGCGCCTGATCAGTGCCGGGTATCAGGCGGTCGGCTTCGATCACTTCGCCCTGCAGGACGATGACCTTGCCATCGCCTCGCGCGCGGGCACCCTGCGCCGCAATTTCCAGGGCTTCACCGAAGACCAGTCCGAAGTGCTCATCGGCCTTGGCGCATCATCGATCAGCGAATTCCCCGAGCTTTACGTGCAGACCGAGAAGAACGCCGGCCGCTATCGCATGCTGGTCGGCGCCGATCAGTTGCCGGGACGGAAGGGCGTGATCCGCACGGCCGAGGATCGCCGCCGCGGCGCGCTCATCAACGACATCCTCTGCCGGGGCAGGGCGCAGATCGACTCCGATCTTCTGGCCATGAACCGCAGCCGGCTGGAGCCATTTATCGCACGCGGCCTCGCCCGTCTCGAAGGCAACGTGCTGAGCCTGTTGTCGGGCAACGAGCCCTACGCCCGTTCGATCGCCTCGGTGTTCGACGCCTATCGCACTGGTGAGCGGCAATTCAGCTCGGCAGTGTGAAGTTCCAGTTGTTCTGCGTTCCCCAAGAATAGCTATGCGCCTGCCCTTAGCAGGTGCACAATCCGGCTGAGTCGCGTTAAGTCCGCTTCACCAAACGAAGCGCGCAACCGTTCTGCGCCAGGGGAGACGCCATGAAGCCGATCGAATCCATTATGCGCACCGCGCCGGTCATCCCGGTTCTGGTGATCGAGGACGTCGACCACGCGCTTCCTGTCGCCCGCGCGCTCGTGAAGGGCGGCCTGCGCGTGCTCGAGGTTACCTTGCGCACGCCCGCCGCTCTCGACGTCATCCATGCGATGAAGGCGGTTGAAGGCGCCATCGTTGGGGCGGGCACTGTCACCAACCCCGATGAGTTGAAAGCCGCGATCGACGCTGGCGCAGAATTCATCGTCTCGCCCGGCCTGACCGAGAATCTTGGCAAGGCCGCCGTGGCATCGGGCATCCCCTTTCTGCCCGGCATTTCCTCTGCGGGCGACATCATGCGCGGTCTCGACCTCGGCCTGAACCACTTCAAGTTCTTCCCGGCTTCCACGTCGGGTGGACTTCCCGCGCTCAAGGCGCTCGCTGCGCCGTTCTATCAGTGCAAGTTCTGCCCCACCGGCGGCATTACCGCCGCCACCGCGCCTGATTGGCTGGGTTTCGACCCGGTCCTGTGCGTCGGTGGCAGCTGGGTGGTCGGCAAGGGCACGCCCGATGAAGCAGCGATCGAAGCCGCAGCGCGCGAAGCCTCGGCTTTGGGGAAGTAACGAATTCAAGGGAATACAAGGGCCATGAAGACGGTCGCCAAGCTCAAGGCCAGGTTGCAGAAACTCCATGAGCGGACGGCGGAAACGCCGCTGTTCAACCCGGTCTTCCAGCTCAGCCACGATCTTTCGCGGTCGCTGGAGGGTGGCGACCTTTCGCTGTCAGACATCGATGCCCTTGTCGCGGAACTGGAATGCGAGGCGCTGAAGAGCCGCGCGGCCCGGCTCAAGCGTCTCGTCGCGCCCACAGCGGCTACCGAGACCCTTGCCACTATCGAGGCGCTGAACCCGGAAGAGGCGGGCTTTTCCGAGTTCCGCCAGCGTTGGGAAAAGCCGCTGCTCCACGCGGTGTTCACAGCGCACCCGACTTTCCTGCTCAGCCCGGCACAGTCCGATGCGGTGGCGACGGCCGCCCTGTCCGACGATCCGCAGGCCTCGACCGTCTGCACCGTCCCGCACGAGGGGCCGAAGATCACGCTCGAATTCGAGCATGTCGAGGTGTGCAACGCGATCGAGCGTGCCGCCAAGGCACGTGACGCGATCAACGCCACGCTTCTCGGCCACGCCCGCCAGCGCTGGCCCGGGCGCTGGCTGGATTTCAAGCCTTTGCCGTTCCGCTTCGCCACGTGGGTCGGCTACGACATGGACGGCCGCACCGACATTGGCTGGACCACTTCCATCGCCTTCCGCCTGCGCGAAAAGGCGCTGCGCCTTGGCAGCTACGCCGCCTCCCTGCGCGGCATCGACGAGGCACACCCGCTCCTCGCCACGCTCGATGCGGCGCACGCCCATTCGGCGGAAATGGCCGAGCTGTTCTCCTCGCCGCTCGACAGCCCCGAAGCGCTTGCCGCTGCCGCCAACCGCCTGAGCGCGGACCACGAGGCCAAGCTTCTCAGCCTTGCTCCGCTGATCGAGGCGCTGGAAACCGAGGCGCGGAATGCGGACGAGGCCAAGGCCATCCCGCTTGCCACGCTCGCTGCTGCCATGCGCGCCGATGGCCTCGGCATCGGCTGGATCCACTTCCGCGTGAACTCGTCGCAGCTGCTCAACGCCTTGCGCCGCCGGATCGACCCCGAAGGCACGCTGGACCTCGGCAGCAAGAGCGCGCTGTCGCGTCTGCGCGAGCTGCTGGCCGACGTGAAGCCGCTGCGCGTCAACTTCGCTGCTTTGGCGATCGAAACCAGCACCGCGATGCGCCAGTTCCTGGTCATGGCGAAGATGCTCCAGCACATCGACGCCGACGCGCCGATCCGCATGCTGATCGCCGAATGCGAGCAGCCGCAGACAGTGCTTGCCGCGCTCTATTTCGCCAAGCTGTTCGGCATCGAAGGCAAGGTCGATGTCTCGCCCCTGTTCGAGACAGAGGCCGCGCTGGAACACGGCGGTCGTTTCCTCGAAGCGCTGCTTTCGGAAGAATCCTACCGCAGCTACGCCCGCCTGCGCGGCCGCGTCTCGATCCAGACCGGCTTTTCCGACGCTGGCCGCTTCATGGGCCAGATCCCCGCAGCGCTCGCCATCGAACGCCTGCAGGGCCGCCTTGCCGAAGCGATGAAGGCCAATGGCCTGACCGACGTCGCCGCGCTGATCTTCAACACCCACGGCGAATCCATGGGCCGCGGCGCGCATCCCTCGGGCTTTGCCGACCGTCTCACGTGGCCACTCTCCGGGTGGGCCCGCCGTCGCTTCGCCCGCGCAGGCGTGACGATCGAGCCGGAAGCCAGCTTCCAGGGTGGTGACGGCTACCTGTTCTTCCGCAACGATGAACTCGCCCTCGCCACGCTCACCCGCATTGCCGAGCACGAGGCACGCGATCAGGACCTGTCGGCCAAGGACCCGTTCTACGATCGCACCGATCTCAGCCTCGATTTCTACCGCTCGATCCGCCGCGTTCAGCGCGAACATCTCGAAAGCGCCACGTACTCACGCGCTCTGACCGCCTTCGGCCTCGGCCTGCTCAAGGGCACCGGCAGCCGCGTCTCGCGCCGCCAGTCCGATATCGGCGCCGACCGCACGATGAGCCTGCGCCAGATCCGGGCGATCCCGCACAACGCCATCCTTCAGCAGATCGGTTACCCGGTGAACGTCGTCGCCGGGGCAGGGACTGCGGCTGGCGAGGAGATGGAATCGGTCGCCGAACTGCTCGGACGGTCTGAACGCGGCAACCAGCTGGTCCGCCTGCTGCGCGCTGCCAACGGTCTCGCCTCGATCAAGACCGTGGCTGCGTACGGTGAACTGTTCAACTCTGCCTACTGGGCCAGCCGCCCCTATCGTGGCACCGAAACGGCGCTGGAGGGCGCATGCCTCGCGCTTGCCGAATATCTAACCAAGGATGACAGGGCCGGAGTATTCCGCCGCCTGACCTCGCGCCTGCGGGTCGATTGGATGAAGCTCCACCGCCTGCTCTCGCTGGTGCCGGGGCAGAAGGCCGGGCGCGATGCCGCGCAGGACGCTGACCGCCGCAACATCGGCCTGCTTCAATCGGTGCGTCTCGCTCTGCTGATGCACATGTTCATCCGCGCCGTGCAGGTCCCGCCCTTCGCCCGTTCGAACGACGTCAGCCGCGAGGACGTGCTGGAGATGGTCCTCTCGCTGCGCGTCGACGATGCGCTAGCCCAGCTGCGCCGCGCCTATCCGGTGATCGAGCCCGAGATCACCGATTTCCCGGTGGACGAGTCGACCGACTATCCGGACCACCGCGGCGAGGACTACGGCGCCATCCGCGCCCGCTTCATCGACCCGATCGACCGCGCCCACGCCCTCAACATCCGCGTCGCCGTCGCCATCGCCAATTATTTCGGCGCCCACGGGTAACAGGAAAAAGCCCACCCCCGACCCCTCCCGCAGGCGGGAGGGGGGGGTGGGCGTTCAATTACCCCACAAACGAACGCCCGTGCCGCACCCGTGCCTTCGCGGCACTGAACACCGCCCCGGCTGACAGCCTGCTGCCGCGAACGACGAGCATGACCTTGTCGCCCTGTTCCAGCGTCACGTCCTCGCCAGGGTGCTGGATCGACTGGCCGCTCGTCCGATCGATCTGCACCACGAAGAATGCGCCGTTGCCGCGTCGCTCGGCCTCGCCGACGGTCTCGCCGGTGAGGGCGCTGTCCGCGCCCATCTCCACCATCTCGATGTCCAGCCCGAAATCGTGCAGGTTGCGCCGCACCGCGCCGATGTCGTCCAGCTGTCCGGTGGCGGGGTAGAGGATCATCTCGACAATGCGCTCGGCGCCGATATGCGTGGGCATCACCACCTTGTCGGCGCCGGCGTGGAACAGCTTGTTCTCGGTCGTCGGCGCCTCGCCGCGGGCGATGATCTCGATTGCGGGATTGAGATTGCGCGCCGATAGCGTGATGAAAACGTTCGCCGCGTCGTCGGGCAGGACCGATGCCAGCACCTTCGCCCGCGCGATCCCCGCAGCCTTGAGCGTCTCCTCGTGCGTTGCCTCGCCGACCATGCACAGGAAGCCCTGCGCCTTGGCATCCTCGGCCTTGGCATGGTCTCGCTCAAGGATCAGGAAAGGCTTCTTTGCCTCGGTCATCGCCTTGGCCAGTTGCACGCCGATGCGGCCGTAACCGCAGATGATCACGTGGCCGGTCAGCTTTTCTATTTCGGTCATCATCTTGTCCAGACCCAGCAGGCGGCGGAATTGGAAGAGTGTGAACACCTGAACCAGCGCACCGGTCAGCACGATCATTCCGGTGCACCCCAGCATGATCGTCGCGCTCGTCCACCAGCGCAGGAACAGGGTATCGACCGGGCGGATCTCGCCATAGCCGACGGAGAACACGGTCAGCAGCACCATGTAGGCGGCATCGCCGAACGGCCAGCCCGCATAGACGAACCCGCACGTCGACACGACATAGACGGCGAGAACAAAGATCAGCGTCCCCGTCAGCAGGCGCAGCGGCGACCCCAGCACCGAATTTGCCCCCTGCGTCAAGGCAGAGCTGTCATCATCGCGTATCATTCACAGCCCCCTCAGCCTTCTGATAGGGTGGCGCGGGCCGATATGTCCATATCAGGAAAGGCCCAGCCGCTCCGACAGCCAGACAAGGGCAGCGATACCGGTCAGCACCGCCAGAACCAGCCTCGCGCGATTGCCGTATCGCCAGCGGGCAAGCATCAGCAGGACTGGCAGAGTGACCGCCACGACGCCGAGTTGGACGGCTTCGATGCCCAAATTGAAGCCAAGGATGGCGACGATGCGCGTGGTCGTGCCAAGCCCGAAGTTGCTGACCAGCGTGGCGAAGGCAAGCCCGTGGACGAGGCCAAACAGCGCCGCAACGAGTGGTTCCTTGCCGGGAAACACGGGCCGCGCCGCATGAATTGCCGAGACGAGAACAGAAAGCGCGATACCCGCTTCAACCGGCTGTGGTGGAAGCCGAACGGCGAAGAGTGCGGCCAGGATGAGCGTCGTCGAATGACCGACCGTGAAGGCCGTGACGATCCACGCCAGTTTGCGCAACGTGGCTGCTGCCGGTCGCGCCTCGCCCCAGCGTCCGCCTGCCGCGAGCATCGGGGCAGGGAGAAGCAGCGCCAGCAGGAACAGCAGATGATCATAGCCCTCGGCAATATGCCGGGCACCAAGCGCCATGGCATTGAGGAACAACGCTCCCAGCCCCGCCTTTCCGCGCTCCACCAGCAATTCTGACTTACCGGCAGTGAGCGCGCCAATCAGTTCGCGCTCCCCACTCACACCTCCCGCCAGATCCCCGTCCACCACCAACAGGGCGAAGTGGTTCGGCGCTTCGCGCGTCACGACATGCCAGCGCCAGAGCAACGACCTGTCCGGAGAACCGGGCGGGGGTGTCAAGGACAGCTCCAGATGCAGGTCAGGCGGCCCGGCAATCTGTTCGAATGCGATGCGATCCACAGCGACGCGCCACGGCTTTCCATTTGCGTCGAGCACGGCCATGTCGGCCACTACGCGCGCCTGCGCTTTGGCAAGACTGGCCGTGCTGTTGTCCGTCGGCAATCCCGTGGCGTAGCCGAATTCGGCCTGCGGCACGACGATGTCAGCCTTGACCAGCCCCGGTGCGAAATCGAGGCGGATTTCCGAGTTGGGCGTAAGATGCGCGGCGGCAGGGCTGGCGAGGCAAAGCCAGGCCAGCGCCGTCAGTAGCGTCCTAATCGTGACCGAACCAGATGTAGCGCGCCGCCGGATCGGTGGCCTTGGGATTGAGATCAAGCGCGTCCTCCCGCGCATCTTCGGCGGCATCGGTGTCTCCAAGCGCGGTGTGGACGTCTGCCATGGCAAGGTAAAGTCCTGCCGTCCGCCAGCCGGTCTTCTCGGCACGTTCAAGCGTTGCAAGTGCACCTCTGGCATCGCCGGTCAGAAGCTGCGCCCGCGCCAGCAAGATCAGGCTGGCCCCGTGCGGACGCGCCTGTGCATCGGCCTTCGCGATTGGCAGGGCTTTGGCCGGATCGCCCAAGGCCAGTTCGTGCTCCACCACGTGCGCCGCTGCCGCCTCTGGCATCACGCTATAGCGCTCGGTCCAGATCG
This sequence comes from Novosphingobium sp. FW305-C-30-35, assembly GCF_058783135.1. Classification (NCBI taxonomy): domain Bacteria; kingdom Pseudomonadati; phylum Pseudomonadota; class Alphaproteobacteria; order Sphingomonadales; family Sphingomonadaceae; genus Novosphingobium; species Novosphingobium sp. FW305-C-30-35. The sequence continues at coordinate 588,801 of NZ_JBYSYJ010000001.1, read as the reverse complement.
CGCCGGCCTTCTCGGCCCACGCCCGACTTTCGGCGCCGCGGCCCTGCAGGCGCAGCGTGAAAGCAAGCGCGTCCATGATCTCCGGCAAGGGGGCTTTGGCCAAGATCGCTTCATATTGCCGAACTGCGCCAGCCACGTCCCCTTCGAGAGCCTTCTGCTGTGCGACATGCGCCATGGCGAGCGGGTTGCCAGGGAAGAAGCGCTCGGAAAACCGGGCCCAAGTGCCCGCCGCCTTCCAGTCTCCCGTGGCATATGCGATCGTCGCCCGCTGCAAGCCGACCTGCGACTTGACGTAGCGGCTCAGCTTCGGGGCGCGCAGCACTGCGTTGATACGGCGGCGGGCAAGATCAGGATCGCCCGTGCGCAATGCGAGCATTGATTGCCTTAAAGCAACGGCGGCGTTGTTGTCGTATTCCTCCGCGCGGCTGAACGCGAGGCGCGCTGCCTTCATGTCGCCGCGCTGGAAGGCGATGTCCCCCTTCAGGCTCCATGCGCCGGCAGATTCGCCGTCGTCCGGCTCCCCCACTTGCGCGAAGAACCGTTCGAGCCCCTTTCCGGCAGCGTCGAGGCGGTGTGCCAGGACCGAAACTTCGGCGCGAGACAGGCTCGGCCCGGCGGGGAAGGGGGCACCCGCCATCCCCTTGTCCAGCAATCCGTCCGCTTCGGCGAGATCTGCATATGCGCCTGTCGCGCGGAAGCGCCTGACGAGAGCTCGTGCCAGTACCTCCTGCCGCAGCCACTCCTCAGGATTCAGCGCCAACCGCGCGCGTGCGCCATCCACTGCAACTTGCGCCGCCTGCTCCAGTTCGAGCTGGTTGCGTGGTCCGAACCATGGCTTGATTTCCGAGGGCAGCGGATCCGGCGGGCCTTGCCGAGCCTTGTACTTGTCAAAGGCAATGCTGGCGGCGGTTATCAGGAAAACCGCCGCCAGCAGGATCCACGGCCACTTGGGGCCGGGCTTGTCGCTCATGCCTGTCAGGACTTCGTCGCGCAGATCTTCAACTGCAGCTTTTCCAGATCGTCGCCAATCAGCCCGAACAGCTTGTCGAGTTCGTGCTCGTATTCGGTCAGATACTTGTCGCCAGCGACGTCTCCGGTCGGCGTATCATCGTTGTAGCTCAGCTTCATCGAAGAACTAACCAGCGCCGTAGCGATAGCCGGATTGCCCATGCGGTCCACACTGACATAGGCCGAATCCGGGTCGGTGCGGAAATTGAAGTTTGTGCCGGTGCCGGTTGCTACCTGCGGCGTGCCGTTCGGCGTTGCCAGGAACGGGAAGGTCAGCAGGAAGAACTTGTCATTGCGCTGCGGATTCAGTGGCACATCTGCCAGCGTGTATGGTCCTTGGCCGGTAACGCTCATATCGAGCAGCAGGGTTGCAAGCAGAATGTCGACGACCTGATCTTCGGGATGGCGTCCATTCGGAAACTTGGTCGGTCGGGTCAGGTCGAGCTTCAATGTATCCGGAATGATGAATGACTTGAGGTTCGCGCCGTTCTGGCCCTGGATCGGCTGCAGGAAGCATTTGGTCGAGTCGTAGGCAACCGCGGTTGCCGTGGCAGTCGGCGTCGCGGTCGATGTCGAGCTCGGTAGCGGGGCCGGGACGACGACTTGGCTACCAGCACCATCATCGCCGCACCCGACCAGCGTCAGGGCCAGAGCGAACGGCGTCGCGATCCGGATGATCTTGCGCAGGCTCATCAGATGTTCCCCCCAAAGCGGGCGGTCTGTCCCCAGACGCCAAGATTGGTTACCCCTGCGCCAAGGTTCGCGTCAGGAATTTCAAGCACGATCGCGGTATCGTTCTGGGTGTCGAAGAAGTTGCGGTCGTTGCGGATTTTCAATGTGCCGGTGGATCGCGTCTCGCGGAAACCGATCAGGTCGAAGAAAAAAGGTTCGTCGAACAGGCCAACGCGGACCTTCACGCCATCCTTTTGGAGGTTCTGCTCGACCGGACCTTCGATCACGCCGTTAACGCCGGGCACGCCTTCGATTCGTACTCCCCATTCGCCAGGATTTTGGCCCGGCCCGAAGCGATACTTGATCGTGAACTCGGGGGTATTGCCCGGTGCCGCAGTCGAAATGTTGATTTTGTAGAGCACGTCCCGGTCATAATAGAGCGGCGTCGTCGCGGCGGCGGAGACGGGTCCTGCAAAGGTCATCGCGATCTTGGTCGTGCCATTCGAATGCCAGGCAAACACGTCGGCGATGTCGGCCGGAATATCCGGGTTGGGATCTACGCCGCCGTCGGTGCGGCTCGGCGGATCGAGGTGGTCGGCGCTTGTCGCGACGCCGGTCGGCACCAGCATCAGCGCGGCGAGGCTGGCGGCCCCGGCGCTGCCCGCCAGCAATGTCTTGAAAATGCGGCGCACGGCGAATCTCCCCACTGCGAATTCTGACGAAAGAACGTGCGACCACTCTTTCGCCTCATTCTGCGCCGTCTGCTGTGAACTGGTTCACAGGGAGTCAGCGGGAGGCCTGTTTCTTCGATGTTAGACTATTTTGCACCGATTGGTGAAGCCCAAATCAAGCAAGACTACGTAACATGATCATGAAAAGGCGGCGACGGTCCAAACTACGCCGACCAGCAGGAACACCCCGACCACGTCGAGCGCGAAGCCTGCCTTGACCATCGCGCGCATCGAACAGTGCCCGGTTGCCCAGGCCAGCGCATTGGGGCCGGTTCCTGCCGGCAGCATGAAGCCCCAGGTCGCGGCGAAGGCTGCCGGAAGAGCCAGCAGGATCGGATCGGCCCCCAGCGCCGCCACCAGCGCTGCCACGACCGGCATGATTCCGCTCGCCGCCGCGATGTTGCTGGCAAACTCCGTCACCACGATCACGAACCCAACGAGAACCAGTGCAACTACCGGAAGTGGCACATGGGCAAGCGGCAGCAGCATCTCGCCCATCCACTTGGTCAGCCCGCTTTCGGTCATGCCCATCGCCATGGCAAGGCCGCCGCCGAACATCAGCACCACGTCCCACGGTGCGCGATTGGCCTCGGGCCAGGTCAGCATCGGGCGGCCGGTGCCGTCGGGCAGGAAAAACAGGACCAGCCCCGCGATCGCAGCCACCGTGCCATCGGTGAAGCCACCCTTCGGAAACACCCCTTCGATCAGCGGCTGGAACACCCACGCCAGGAAGGCCAGTAGCACCACTGGAAGCAACCGCCGCTCGGCCACGCTCCATTGCGCGGAATGGCCGATGGCAGCGCGCGCAGCGGCAGGATCGAACGCATCCTCCTTCAGCTTCTGCACCCGCGCGATGATCCACGCGGCAATCGGCACGGCGGCAACGGCGATCGGCACGCCGTACATCGCCCATTGCAGGAACGTGACCCGGGTCCCGAGCGCTTTCTCGATCAGTCCTGCCGCGATGGCGTTTGTCGGCGTGCCGATCATCGTCGCCAGTCCGCCGATGGATGCGGCAAAGGCTATGCCCATCGGCAGCGCTCCGGCCATGCCCCCGGTTTCCCCTTCGCGCACGCCGCCCGCACGCAGCATGGCAATCGCCATCGGCATCATGATGAGCGCCGTCGATGTGTTGGAAATGAAGCTTGAAAGCACTGCCGTCGCAGTCATCACGCCCAGCAGCAACTGCCGCGGCCTTGCACCGGCCAGGCCCATTATGAACAGCGCCAGCCGCCGGTGGAGCCCGGTCCGCTCGATTGCCAGCGCCAGAAAGGCGCCACCTACGAAAAGGAACATGATCGGCGAGTAGTAGGCGGCAGCCGTCTTGTTGGCATCCGCCACGCCGGTCAGCGGCAGCACGAGGAAAGGCAGGAATGCCGTTGCCGAAAGCGGCATCGCCTCGGTCATCCACCAGGCTGCCATCCACCAGACAAGGCCCGCCGCACTCCATGCCGCATCGGGCATGCCAGCCGGTGCTGCCGCCAGTTGCGTTACGGCAAACCCCAGCGGTCCGGCCCAGAACCCGATCCTGCGCGCATCCACTGCCAACCGACTACTCCCCCATGTCCCGGCGCAGGGACCTAGCAGAGCACTGTCGCGACTGGCAAATGCCGATCAGAAGATCGGATCGTAGCCCGGTGGCAGCTCGTCGCCCGGCTTGCTGGCATCCGTCGGCGAATGGATGCCGCATTCGGTCTTGTCCCAGCCCTTCCACCGGCCAGACCGGGGATCTTCACCGGGGGCGACCTTGCTGGTGCAGGGCGCACATCCGATCGACGGATAGCCCTGGGCCACCAGTGGGTGCGCCGGCAGGCCGTGCTGCGCGAAGTAGGCTTCGAGCGCGGTCTTGTCCCACGATGCCAGCGGATTGATCTTGAGCCGCCCTTGCGCGTCGGAGTGGTCGATCTCGAAGCGCGGCAGGCCGGCGCGGGTCTTGGACTGGAAGCCCTTGCGCCCGGTCAGCGAGGCATCGAAATGCAGCAGCGCCTTGGCCAGCGGCTCGACCTTGCGGATCTCGCAGCAGCCATCGGGATCCCACGACCAGCGCAGGCCGTTCTCGTCCTTCTTGGCGATCACTTCCGGATCGGGCTCGATGATCTGGAGATTGGTCATCCCCAGAAACCCGATCAGCTCATCGCGATAGGCTACCGTCTCGGGGAAGTGCTTGCCCGTCTCAAGGAACAGCACCGGCACCGAAGGATCGACCTCGGCAATAAGGTGAAGCAGGACAGCACTTTCCGCGCCGAAGCTCGAAACCACCGCAAGGTCGCCCGCCAGCCCGTCGCGGATCACCGAACGCAGCATCTCGTGCGTGTCGGTGCCCCGGAACAGGTTGTTCAGGCGGATCGCGTCCGTCTCGGTAAAGCGCGGGCGCACATCGATCAGGTCGATCTTGCGGTTCACGGTGCTGTCCATACTTCTAAGTCCTTTTCCCGCAGCTCAGGCGGGGTGACGCTTCGCCCAGATTGCCGGGCGTCCGTCGACGGTCTTCTGGTAGACTTCAGGCCAGGTCGCGAAGGCCTTTTCGGCGGCCTCCACGCTGATCGGCTGGTTCGGCGCAAAGCTGTCGAACCCGCAGCGGCGCATGTGCGAAAGCTGGTCGAGCAGCACATCGCCCACGGCCCGCAGTTCGCCCTGATAGCCATGCTCGCGCAGGATACGCGCCGCCGAATAGCCGCGCCCGTCGGTGTAGGCCGGGAAGTTCACTTCCACGAGCGCCAGCCGATCGAGATGCGGCAGCAGCGCGCGGGCATCGTCGCCCGGTTCGATCCGCACGGCAGTTGCGTTCGACTGGTCGGCAAAGGCGTCGACCGTCACCGCAGGATCGCCGACCGGCTCGTCATCGCGAAAACGCAGGTTCTGCTCAACCATTGGCGGTCTCCTTGGCGTAGATCGCCTCCTTGAACGGGGCCATGCCGATGCGGCGGAAGGTGTCGACGAAACGCTCCCCTTCGGCGCGCTGGGCGAGATAGACATCGGTTGCCTTCTCGACTGCATCGACGATGCCGTCCTCGTTGAAGCCGGGGCCGGTGATCGTGCCGAGCGAGGTGTCCGCGCCCTCGCAGCCGCCGAGCAGGAGCTGGTAATTCTCCACGCCCTTGCGGTCGACGCCGAGGATGCCGATGTGGCCTGCGTGGTGATGCCCGCAGGCATTGATGCAGCCCGAAATCTTCAGCTTCAGCTCGCCCAGCTCGCGCTGACGGCCGAGGTCGGCAAAGCGCTCCGAGATCTTCTGCGCCACCGGGATCGACCGCGCATTGGCCAGCGCGCAGTAATCCAGACCCGGGCAGGCGATGATGTCGCCGATCAGGTCGAGGTTGGCAGAGGCAAGGCCTGCTTCGTCCAGCTTCTGCCACAGGCCATAGAGGTCAGCCTTCTTCACATGCGGCAGCACGATGTTCTGCGCATGGGTCACGCGCAGTTCGTCGAACGAATGCTCAAGCGCCAGGTCGGCCATCAGGCGGATCTGGTCAGCCGTGGCATCGCCCGGAATGCCGCCAACCGGCTTTAGGCTGATGTTGACGATGGCGTAGCCCGGCTGCTTGTGGGCATGAACGTTCTGGTCCACCCACAGCGCGAAGTCGGGATCGGACAGGTCGAGTTCGTCGGATGCATTCGCATCGAAGCCCGGCTGCTCGAAGTAGCCCTTGATGCGCTCCAGCTCGGCCGCTGGCGGCTCGAGGCCCAGCGTCAGGATGTGCTTGAACTCTTCTTCCACCTGGCGGCGGTATTCGTCGGCGCCGATCTCGTGGACGAGGATCTTGATGCGCGCCTTGTACTTGTTGTCGCGGCGGCCATAGAGGTTGTACACGCGCAGGCACGCTTCGAGGTACGAGATCATCTGCAGCGGCGGCACGAAATCGCCGATCACTGGAGCGATCATCGGCGTGCGGCCCATGCCACCGCCGACGTAGAAGCGGCAGCCGATCTCGCCGGCATCGTTCTGCACCAGCTGGATGCCGATATCGTGCAGCTTCATCGCTGCGCGGTCGGTTTCCGAACCGATGATCGCGATCTTGAACTTGCGCGGCAGGTAGTCGAACTCCGGATGGAACGTCGACCACTGGCGCAGGAGTTCGGCATAGGGGCGCGGATCGACCAGCTCGTCCGCGGCGGCACCGGCGAACTGGTCGGCGGTGGTATTGCGGATGCAGTTGCCGCTGGTCTGGATCGCATGCATCTCGACCGAAGCCAGATCGGCGAGAATGTCGGGCGCGTCCTGCAGCTTGATCCAGTTGTACTGGATGTTCTGGCGCGTGGTGAAGTGGCCATAGCCGCGGTCATACTTGTCGGCGATATCGCCCAGCATGCGCATCTGGCGGCTGCTCAGCGTGCCATAGGGAATGGCCACGCGCAGCATGTAGGCGTGAAGCTGCAGGTAGAGGCCGTTCTTCAGGCGCAGCGGCTTGAACTGGTCCTCGGTGATGTCACCGGCAAGGCGGCGCTCCACCTGGTCGCGGAACTCCGCGACGCGGGCATCGACCATTGCCTGGTCGTATTGGTCGTACTGATACATCTCAGATCACCCAGGTGCCGGCATTGGGGTCGGCAGGCTTGAGGGAAAGGTCGAGGCGGACCGTCGGCCCGAGGGCGCGGATGCGGTCCTTGATGTGCGCCGGGCGCACGCCTTCGTCGGTCAGCGTCGCTTCGATCACCTGCGTGTCGGTGACAATCTGCTTGGCGTTCTCGCGGGCGATGATCGCCTCGGCATGTTCGCCTGCTTCCACCGCATCGTTGACATGGCGCGACCAGCCTTCGCCGGTCCACCAGATCACGTCGCCGGTGCGCAGATCACTTCCAGTGATGATCTTCACTGCACTGCCTCCAAAACTTGCTTCAATTCCATCATGTCTCCCCGGCCTGCCACTTCGCCGATCACGATCAGGGCAGGACTCTTGACCTTGTTTTCCGATACCAGCGGCCCGAGAGCCGCCAGCGTTCCGCGCAGCACGCGCATCTGCGGGCGCGCCGCGTTCTCGATGACTGCCACCGGCATGTCGGGCGCGAGCCCGTCTGCCATGAGCTTTTCGGCAATCGCTTCCGAAGTCGCCACGCCCATATAGATCACCAGCGTCCTGCCAACCCCGGCCAGGCCAGCCCAGTTCTGATCGGTCAGCCCCTTGCACTGGCCTGCAACGAACGAGACGATGCTTGCCGCGTCGCGGTGGGTGAGGGGGATCATCGCCGAAGCAGCCGCGCCCATGGCGGCGCTGATTCCGGGCACGACCTGCACCGGGACACCAGCGGCCAAGCAGTCTTCCGCTTCCTCGCCACCACGCCCGAACACGAAAGGATCGCCGCCCTTGAGACGCACCACGTCATTCCCGGCCAGGGCCTCGCGCACCAGCAGGGCGTTGATCTCTTCCTGACGCATGGTGTGGCGCGAACGCTGCTTGGCGACCGAGATCATCCGGCAGCCCTTGGGCGCCATGGCAAGGATCGCCGGATCGACCAGCCCGTCGTGGACCAGCACGCGCGCATTCATCACCAGCCGCGCCGCACGCAGCGTCAGCAGGTCCGGATCACCGGGCCCCGCGCCGACAAGGAATACGGTTCCGACTCTTGAAGAGGGATTGCTCATGGGGGGCAGATGGGCGCGGTGAGCCCAAGTCACCAGCGAGAATGCTTTTCCCCCCGCCTAGATGTTCTTTAGCGGCTGCGCTGGACCTGGTTACACGATCTTCAAGATCTAACGTCACCCCGGGCCTGACCCGTGGTCCCGCTTTCACTTCGGGCGACGGTGCAGAAACAAGCGGGACCCCGGATCAAGTCCGGGGTGACGGTGGAGAGTGAGGGGAACCTTCGCCCCGTAAAGCCTCTACCAGCACCCGCAAACCCTCGCTGTCCTTCAGGTTCAGATCCTGCTGCGGGAACGGAATTTGAACCCCGTGGTCCCGGAACAGGCGCCACACCGCCTTGAGAATGTCCGACCGCACGTTACCTACGCCACCCTCGGGATCGTCGATCCACACCACGATCGTCATGTCGATGCTGCTCGGCCCGAAGGCGCTCAGCAGCACGCCGGGCGAGGGGAAGCTCAGCACGCGCGGCACGCCGGCCACGGCCTCGAGCATCAGCTTCTCGACCTGCTCCAGATCGCTGCCATAAGCCACGCCAACGGGAATGTTGATCGCCACCTCGCGCGAGGAGTACGACCAGTTCTCGACCTGGCTGGTCATCAGGTTCTCGTTCGGAATCAGGTATTCCCGATTGTCGCGCGTGGTCACCGAAACCGCGCGGATGCCGATCTTCTTGACCTCGCCGAACGAATTGCCCTTGCCGTCGTTCACCGCGATCACGTCGCCCGGCTTGATCGAGCGGTCCATCAGCAGGATGATCCCGGCGATCAGGTTGCCGAAGGTCTTCTGCAGGCCGAAACCGATGGCGAGGCCGAACGCGCCGGAAAAAACCGTCAGCGCGGTCAGGCTGATCCCCAGCACGTCGATCCCGACCAGAATCGAGATCCCCCAGACCACGATCGTCGCGATCTTCTCGCCCAGCAGTTGCTGCGTGCGGTCAAGGCTGGTCAACCGGCGGAACGTGCGCCGCGCCAGCTTGCCGATCAGCTGCGCCGCGACGATCACCAGCAGCATCACGATCACGATGCGCAGCGCGCCCCAGACCGAGATGTGATAGGTCCCCAGATCGAACCCGATCTCGTTCAGCACCCGGATCACGTCGGCCACTCGCTGCCTGAAGCTGTTCATGCGCTCGCTCCCGCCCATGCAGCAAGCCCACGCTCGAGATCGGCAATCAGGTCGGTGCTATCTTCAAGCCCGATGGAAAGTCGCACGCCGAAGCGATCCTCGGCGTCCATCCCCTTGAGCGGCCACTGGCTTGCCGTGCGGATGCCCGCCGGATCGACCGGCGTGGCAAGGCTCTCGAAACCGCCCCATGAATAGCCGATGCCAAACAGCGTCAGCGCATCGATCAGCGCATCGCGCGCCGCGCTCGTGCCGCCCTTCAGCACAAAGCTGAACAATCCGCAGCCGCCGGTGAAGTCCCGGCGCCAACGCTCATGCCCGGGCGATCGCGGCAGCATCGGGCACAGCACCCGCGCCACCTCCGGCCGCCCCTCCAGCCACTGTGCGATTCCCAGCGCCGATGCCGTCTCCGCCTCGAGCCGGTGCTTCATCGTCCGCAGGCCGCGCAGCATCAGCGCGGCATCGTCGGGCGAGACTACTGTCCCCATGCCCTGCGAGCGCAGCCGCAGCTTGCGATACCACTCCGGCCCGGCGCTGGCGCTGCCCATCATGCAGTCGGAATGGCCGGAAACGTGCTTGGTCAGGCTCATCACAACGATGTCCACACCATGGCGCAGCCCCTGAAAGCCGAGCGGCGAGGCCCAGGTATTGTCGAGTACGCTGACGATTCCGCGTGCCTTGGCCGCCGCTGCGATGGCGGGCACGTCCTGCACCTCCATGGTCAGGCTACCCGGGCTTTCCAGCAGCACGCAGCGCGTCCGTTCGCAACATGCCGCTTCGAAGGAGGCAAGGTCGGTCGGATCGAACCAGCGCGTCTCGATGCCGAAGTCCTTCAGCAGCCCCCGTCCCATGACGCGCGAGGGTTCGTAGGCATTGTCCGTCATCAGCAGCACGTCGCCGGGACGCAGCACCGTGAGCAGCGCTCCGGCTATTGCCGCGACGCCTGAGGGATAGAGCACAGTTCCCGCAGAGTTGCCCTCGAGTTGGGTCAATGCCTCGGAGAGTCCCCACTGAGTTGGAGATCCCCTGCGCCCATAATAGAACCGCCCGTCCTCGTTGGCTGGATGGGCCCTGAGTGCTGACATATCGGGATAAAGATGCGTCGAAGCGCGCCAGACGGCGGGGTTGACGACGGCCCCGGGATGCCCCGGCGTCCCGGTCCATTCCTCGCGCCGTCCAGCCAGCACGCCCCGCGTCGCCGCCCCATAATTCTCGAAATCGTCAGAACTGCTCATGGCCTCGGGCGATAGCAGCAATGATCGCTGACAGGAACCTCAGGCCGCGCCGGTTGCCTTGGGGGTTGCCGGGTCCATCCCCCATTCGCTCCACGATCCGTCGTAAAGCGAGACATCTTCCTTGCCGATCAGATGTGCCGCGAAAATCAGCACGTTGGCCGTCATTCCCGAGCCGCACGAGGAGATCAGCGGGCGCGAAAGGTCGATGCCGGCTGCCTCGAACAGGCTGCGGATCGCGTCAGGCGATTTCCACGTGCCATCGGGATTGAACAGGCTCGAATAAGGAAGGTTGCGCGCGCCGGGTATATGGCCGCTCGCCAGCGCAGGGTTGGTCTCCGGCACTTCGCCAGTAAAGCGCCCGGCGCCACGCGCGTCGATGACCTGCTCGGCGTTGCTGTCGAGATTGGCCAGCACATCGGCTTTCGAACGCACATGGCTCTCGTCAGACCACACCGTGAAGTGGCGTTGTCTCAAGGTTTCAACACCTTGCGCGCACTTGCGGCCCTCCGCCTTCCACTTGGCGATCCCGCCATCGAGCAGCGCCACATTCTGTGCGCCGAACTTGGTCAGCATGAACCAGGCACGGGTCGATGTCTTCACCGGGCTGTCATCATAGATCACGATGCGGCTGCCGTCGCCAAGGCCTAGCGTCTGCATTCGGCTGGCGAACTTTTCGGCCGACGGCAGTGTGTTGGGTACGGGCGAGGCCGCATCGACCAGTTCGGCCAGATCCATGAAGACTGCACCGGGAATGTGGCATGCCTCATATTCGAGGCGCGGCACGCGACCATGCTCTGGCAAGAATGCCGTAGCGTCGACAATACGTAGATCGCTCGCGCCCATTTCGTCCGCGAGCCACTGGGTCGAAACCAGTGAGTCCATGGTTAATCGTGCTCCTGCCTGCTGTGCGACCCGTCTGGCGCGGGTTCGTTAGGCCAAGACTAGACGCGGCAATCGGGTGCGTCGACCACAAAAACGGACAGCCGCGCGACCTTTCCCGATGAACTCACGCAAACGCTGGAACGGTGAGCGCGCGCTGGCTGATCTTCGGGTAGATGCGCGGGCCGAGGTCAAGCCGGAAGGGCTGCAGCCTTTGCCCCGCTGCACCTTCTTCCAGGCCGACGACGAAGGCCGCGCGCATGGTGAACGGTCGTCCGTCGACGGTGGCCGTCATTTCAAGTCTGACGAGTGGCACGAACAAGGCGGCATTGCCATGACGGATCGGTGTGATTTCGGCGAGGGGCAGGCGTATTTCGCCCGCAACTTCGATGATCTCGCCAGCGCCTATTGACCGAATCGTATGCAACTCGGGCGCATTGCGCGGGTCGAGCTGGTCCTGCACTGGCCGCGAGGCGTGCGCGGCAGTCATTCCGCCAAAAATCACCACGTCTTGCGCTTGCATTGTGGCCGACAGCACCAGCCGATAGGAAAGCGTGGCATTGACGAGGGTCGCGCTCATGCGCGCGGCAGCGAGGTCGAGCGTCAGGGCAGCGTCCGGCACAAGCGCGGTCTCCGCCAGGTGGGGACCTTGTGCAGGAGAGCTGGCGGGGGACGCGGCCTTTATCGCTGGCGGTTCGAAGGCAACCTCGGGCGGCGCCGTGCGTCGACGGCGGAGCAGCGCCCATGATGCCCCGGCCGCGAGCAAGCCGACAAGCGCTGCCACCCACGGCCAAAGCGTGGCGCCTCTCGCTTCGGGCTCTGTCGTCGTCGCCGTGACCGGCACCGCGGGAGGCGACATCGGCTCGGGCAAATTTGGTGTAGCCGCTGTCGGTTGGGGAAGCGGAGGCGCACTTTCGGCTGCTTGCGTCGGCAGGGCCGCGGTCTCAGCTTCGGGTACGTCAGCTTGGGCGGATGGCCGAGGCGCTGGCTTGGCAGAAGGGAGCGCAACAGGCGCTGCCGGTGACGGTACCGGCGCCGGTACAGGGACGGCAATAACCGGTGGCGACGGCGTTGCACCGGGTTGCCCGGTCGTGGCGCGGGGTGGGGGCGCATCGGGAACGACCGGGCCCTGCGCGGCGGAACTTGGCTTCTCCGACGGGGGCAATTGCCACGTGGTGGCATCCTGCGCGCGCGCCGCGCTTGCGCAAAGCGCTAGCGCCGCCGCCGAAATGACAAATGACCCCGGGAACAACCTCATCGCCGGGGCATGACAACCCGCCAGTTTAATGCCTCGTGAACCAAGAGGCACGATCGGGCCACTTGCTCCCGGTCTGCGACGGGTGCATGGGCGAGCCAATTCTATTCTTGAAGTGATCGCTTGGCGGGAAACCAACTCGCACCGCCTGCGCATCCAGAGGCCAGACAATGACCAAGACTCCTCTCTTCCTTGGGCAGAACACCGCCCTCCCGGCATCGCCGGAAGAGGCCGTGCTCGATTATGTGCCAAATCCGCGTCCGGGCACGCTCTACATGATCCGCTTTGCCGCGCCCGAATTCACCTCGCTATGCCCGGTGACCGGCCAGCCCGACTTTGCCCATCTGGTGATCGACTATGCTCCGGGTGAGACGATCGTCGAATCCAAGGCGCTCAAGCTGTTCCTCGGGTCCTTCCGCAATCACGCAGGATTCCACGAGGACGTCACGGTTGGCATAGGCCAGCGGCTGTTTGCCGAAATGAAGCCGCGCTGGCTGCGGATCGGTGGCTACTGGTATCCCCGCGGCGGCATTCCGATCGACGTGTTCTGGCAGTCCGATGCCCCCCCGGCAGGCCTGTGGCTGCCCGACCAAGGCGTGGCGCCCTATCGCGGTCGCGGTTGAAGCGTCAGGCTGCCAACCAGGAAGAGCCGGAGCCTTTTTCTTCGGCTCGTTCCGAACGCTGGGACTGCTGCCCCGCCTTTGACGGGGTGATTCCCATCGCGATTTTCTCCCATCCACTTTCGGTGAGAGATACCCAGATGCGCCGCCGGTCAGCCGAATCCGGCTCGCGCAGGATCAGTCCGGATTCGTGGAACATGGCAAGCCAGCGCAACACCGTTGCGCCGGGCACATTCGCGCTCAATCCCAGACCCGTCACGGAGATGCGCCGGCCCTCGGCCTGATTGATGAACAGCTCCAGCATCAGGTCCCATGCAGGGTCAGCAACCTGAATGTTCGGGAAAAGCTCCTGCCGGCGACGGCGGGCGCGGATTTCGCTCTTGGCGATGGCGACCAGGTCAGCGGTCGATGGAGGCGTGTCGGTGGGCGTCTGTTCTTCGGGCGCAGATAGCAATTCGTTAAGCAGGAGCGTGATCCTTGCGATCCTTTCTCGTTCCTGGCTGTTCATTGCTATACCTCTGGCCACCCCAACCATACATATGCTGTAATGTCTCTTGTCTTGCAATTACAAACCTTTGAATACCAATGAAAAATTAGGAAATATTAACCTTTTTCGAGGGATTTGTCGTGCTCCGGGGCGATTTTTCCGTGCTGTCTGCCTTTCCGGTGGAGGTCATCCAGGCCAAAAAAGCAGCACCATGCTGCATGCTGGCGAGGGGACTACGCCCGAAGCACCGAGCTTGCCCGCGCCGTCTGTCGGCGCTTGTCTGTCCTACCACCGAAATTCTCATTGATGGTAATGATTTAACCCATCGTCGCGTGCCCCTTATCCTCGTAGAGCGCGCGTCGGTCGCACCACCATACAGGACTGTTTCATGAGCGAACTGCCACTTCCGCCTGCTTTCCGCCCACTGGGCCACACCGGCATTGCCGTATCGCCGATTGCGTGGGGTATGTGGCGTCTCGCCGAAGGCGGCCGCAGCGCCGCCGATGCGGCGAAGCTGGTTCACGCTGCGCTCGATGCCGGAATCACCTTCTTCGATACCGCAGACATCTATGGCTTCGACGGGCAGCGCGGCTTCGGTGATGCCGAGGCGCTGCTGGGCGAAGTTCTGGCCGCAGAACCTGCGCTGCGCCAGCGCGTGGTTCTGGCCACCAAAGGCGGCATCCTGCCGCCTCTGCCCTACGATCAGAGCCCGGATTACCTGCGCAAGGCGATCGAGGCTTCGCTGCGCCGCCTCAGGACCGAGGTGATCGATCTCTGGCAGATCCACCGTCCCGACATCCTTGCCCATCCGCACGAAACCGCGCGCGTGCTTGATGATGCGGTGGCTTCGGGCAAAGTTCGCGCACTTGGCGTATCGAACTTCGCCACTCACCAGATCGCCGCGCTCAATCATTTTCTCGGCGAGAAGCTGGCGACCACGCAGCCCGAGATCAGCCCTCTGCGCATCGACTGCTTCGAAAATGGCGAACTCGATCAGGCAATGCAGCTGGGTCTGACCCCGATGGCCTGGTCCCCGCTTGGTGGTGGCCGCGTGGCTGGCCCCAAGCTGGATCGCGAAATGGCCGTGGCATCCGCGCTCGACACGGTGGCAGACGCACAAGGTGTATCGCGGACCGTCGCGGCATATTCGTGGCTCATGGCGCACCCGGCCGGAATCGTGCCGATCATCGGATCGCAGAAGCCACAGCGCATTGCCGAGGGCGCAGCCGCGCTCAAGGTACGGTGGACACGAACGGATTGGTACGCCGTGCTTGTCGCGGCACGGGGCGAGCGGCTCCCATAAGGCCGCACCAGATCAAGCTGATCTGGGCCACGAACATGGTGAGGGCTGCCCGCCGCAACTGGCGCGCCGCATCGCTCACGTTCGGCCCGCGCGTCACCCGATAAGGCGCGACGACGCCACGAGCCCAACGTGATTGATGCTGTCTCTCTCGCGTCACGCCGTGATCAGCGGCGGGACTGCCTTCGTACGATCCAGCGGCCCTTGCGCAAGCGCTTGATGCTCCGCTCGCAGCGCTCACACTGTCCTACATAACCTTCCAGATCGTACGACACTTTCGATCGTACCGGGCGATGATAGCCCAGAAAGCACTTCAACGACACCATATGAGACCCACCCCAGAATCTACATCCGAAGTGAAGCAAAGAATTTCCGTTTTGAAAATTCAACGAAGGTTAGGAATTGCGATCCTTTTCCTCATTTTTCGCAGATGAAATCCGGAGCGCTAGTCACCGCAGCGCCAGAACCTCGTTTGTGTCCAATTGCTTCATTGCCAGCGACGCGGCGCGGCGTGAATCGATCCAGCGTCCGTCGGAAAGCTCTACGTCGTAACGTTGATCGCTTGAAGCTGCGCCACGGTAGAGCTTCGCGGCCTTTTCCCTTTCACCGACAAGCTTGTAGGCGGTGCCAAGGTTGATCATGGCCAGCGGATCCTGCTTCCGCAACAGATCGCTGCCCTCAATTCTGCTGATCGCAGCGCGAGGGCGCCCGGCCATGATCTCGCCGTATCCAACATCACCACTCTCGATTGCAGGGGCCGGTACAGTCAGCGTGGCGGGAGCCTGCGCCATCAGTGCGGCTGCGAGATACAGGGTGGCAGACATCGGGACTCTCCTTGCTTGGCTTCCTGCGCATTCCGTCAGCGCATCGGCTTGTTGAGTCTGATTATGCACCCGATGACAGTGACTGCAATCAAAGTGAAACATTGTCACAAAACTGCAATTTTCTGTCCGGCGGATTTCCGTTCGGTCGTCATAAATGTCAAATAACCGTCAGAGAAACTGACTTATTTCTGTCAGGAAACCGCAAAGTGGCTGTCACTTTGCGCGCCTAGATCACCCCTCGACCTGGCGGGAATCGCTCCTGCTGTTATCCATGGGGGATACCAAGTGAAGAAGATCCACGGCCTTATGCTCGTCGGCTGCAGCGGACTTGCGCTCGCCGGTTGCGGCCCGACCGACATCGCCTCGCCGGGCACCGGCGGCAATGTCGTCATCAATCCTACGCCGACCCCGACGCCGACGCCCACGCCCACGCCAACCACGAGCCCGGTCGTCGCGGCAGCCGGTTGCCCCACCATCGAAGACCCCACCGGCTTGACTGATGCGGGCACGGTCACTTCGGCTCAGGGGTCATGGCGCGTGTGCACCCTGCCTGCCCGCATCACCCGTTCAACCACGCTCCCCAAGATCGCGGGTCTGCTCTACTCCATCAACGGTCGCGTCGATGTCGGCACCGATGCCGGCTTCAGCAGCACCAGCACTGGCGTGACGCTGACCATCCAGCCGGGCGTGATCCTGTTCGGCAATACCGGAACGTCCTGGCTCGCCGTCAACCGTGGCAACAAGATCAATGCGGTCGGCACTGCCAGCGCACCGATCGTCTTCACCAGCCGCGACAACGTGCTCGGTCTCAACACCGAGACCTCGCAGGGCCAGTGGGGCGGCGTCGTGCTGATGGGCCGCGCGCCGATCACCGACTGCACCACCGGTTCGGTCGCCAGCGGTTCGACCGCCAGCACCTGCGAGCGTCAGACCGAAGGTTCGGCGGATCCCGCTCTCTACGGCGGCACCAACAGCGCCGACAGCAGTGGTGCGCTGAAGTACGTCCAGATCCGCTATTCGGGCTACGTGCTCGGTTCGAACTCCGAACTGCAGGCCCTTACGCTCGAAGGCGTCGGCTCGGGCACCGAGCTGGACTATATCCAGAGCTACAACAGTTCGGACGATGGCGCCGAGTTCTTCGGCGGCACTGTCAACATGAAGCACTACATCTCTGTCGGTGCTGACGATGACAGCCTCGACATGGATACCGGCGTTCAGGCCAACCTGCAGTATCTGCTGCTGATCCAGCGTTCGGGCGCGGGCGACACGCTGATGGAGCTCGACAGTAATGGCAACGAAAGCCAGACGCCGCGTCAGGTTTCGCGCATTGCCAACTTCACCGCGATCCAGCCCGCCACCAGCAGCAACAACGAAGCCAATGGCCAGGCGGCGCTGTTCTTCCGCGGCAACTCCGACATCAACCTCTACAACGGTGTCGTCGTCGCTCCGGCAAACCAGTGCATCCGCATGAACGGCTCGGGCGGCACGGCCTCCTCGACCCTGACCGCACGTTCGTTGGTCATGTCCTGCGCTGGCACCGGTGACGACCGCTTTATCGGTACGGGTGCCTACACCGCGGCACAGGTCGCCGGCTTCTTCGGCTCGGGTGCGAACAACAACAACGCCGGTTTCGCGTCCACGCTGGCGAGCCTGTACATCAACGGCGCCAATGAAACCGCTGTCACGGCGTTCGACGTAACGACGCTGTCCTCGTTCTTCTCGGCTGCACCGTATGTCGGTGCCGTCCGCAACAGCTCGGACACCTGGTACGCCGGCTGGACCTGCAACAGCACGGCCGCGAACTTCGGCACCACCAGCCAGTCCTGCACGCTGCTGCCGACCACCTGATCGGCGCCTTTCGGGAAACCCGGGGGGTGGCCGGCAACGGCTGCCCCCTTTCCCGCACTACAGAACATTCCTTTTCCCCAGGGGGGACGACAGATGAATACCTCGCGGCTCGCAAACCTGCTGCTGCTCTCCACCGCGCTGATCTGCCCGGCGCTCGCCCACGCGCAAGAGGCCATGCGGACACCGCCCCCGGCATCCGAGGCTTCGCCCGATCAGGCTGCGACTGGTCCTCAGGTTGAGGAACAGCCGCAGGAAGCAGCGCCGGAAGTCTCCATTCCGGGTGGCGAGATCGTCGTTACCGGCCAGCGAGACCGCAACCTGCAGCGTGCCGCCCCGCAGGTCGTCTCCGTGCTCGGAACCGCCGAAATCGCGCGAACCGGTGAAGGCAACATCGCAGGCGCGCTTGGCCGCGTGACGGGCCTCAGCGTCGTCGGCAACGGCTATGTCTACGTGCGCGGCCTGGGCGATCGCTATTCGCTCGCGCTGCTCAACGGCTCTCCTCTGCCAAGCCCGGAGCCGCTCAAACGCGTCGTCCCGCTTGACCTGTTCCCCTCCAGCATCATCGCCTCGTCGCTGGTGCAGAAGTCCTATTCGGTGAACTACCCGGGCGAATTCGGCGGCGGCGTGGTCAATCTGACCACCAAGTCGGTCCCGCAGGAAGCCTTCGTCAACGTCGGCATCGGCGGTTCATGGGATACCGAGACCACAAATCAGCTGGGTTACACCTATTATGGTTCCAGCACCGACTGGACCGGTTTCGACAACGGCCAGCGTGATTACACGAAGGCCCTGCAGAGCTTCTTTGCCAGCGGTGAACGCCTGAGTTCCGGCAATGTCGATGCGGTTGCCGTGGGGCAGGGCATCGTCAACACCCGCAACGGCCTGACCCAGCGCATCCCCAACATGCCGGGCAACGGATCGCTTTCGTTCTCGGCGGGCAAGTCGTTCGAGCTCGGCGGCGCGACGCTCGGCGTCATCGCCACCGCAGGCTACAACAACAAGTGGCTGACTCGCGACGTGCTCAGCCAGACTTCGGTCGAATCCGATCTCGCTGACCTCCAGTCCGATTTCCGCCGCGTGACCACCGACAATCGCATTGTCGTCAACGGCATGCTCGGTCTTGGCCTCGAATTCGGTCGCAACAAGATCCGCTGGACCAACCTCTACATCCGCGACACGCTCAAGCACACGCGCATCAGCCTTGGCCAGCGCAACCAGACTTCGGCAGACTGGCAGCAGCAGGAAACCGCCTGGTACGAACGCCAGCTGATCGACAGCCAGATCGTCGCCGAACTCAAGCCGCTCGATGGGCTGAGCGTCGACCTGCGCGGTGGTTTCGCCAATTCGCAGCGCGAGGCGCCCTACGAACTGGGCTTCGAATACGTCCGAACCAACGTGGCCTCCGACCCGCTCGGCCAATACTTCGTCAACAACCTCGATGGTAACGCCGGTCGCGCCAACGTCAGCTTCTCCGATCTCAACGAAGACCTGTGGTCGGGTGGCATCGACGTGTCGTACAAGGTCTCGCCCGCGATCACTGCGACGGTTGGCTATGCCTATACCCATACCCGCCGGACCAGCTCGCGCCGCGATTTCCAGTGGCGTGCCGTCGATCTGCCCGATGGCGTGAACCTGTTCCGTCCGGACTACCTGCTGAGCAACGCCGTCATCAAGGCGTTCAACATCGGTCTGGTCGATACGAACGAAGGCAACCCCGCCTTCCTCGCCACGCTCAAGAACCACGGTGCCTACGCCAAGTTCGATGCGCAATTGACCGATACGCTGCAGCTCGATGCCGGTGTTCGCTATGAAACGGCGAAGATGGGCGTTGCGGCCATCCCGGTGTTCAAGGACGTGACCACGATAACCGCGCCGACCAACCTGAACAACGATTACTGGCTGCCTGCGGCCACCTTGACCTGGTCGTTCCGCGACGACATGCAGTTGCGCGCCAACGCCTCGAAGACGATCGCCCGCCCGCAGTTCCGCGAGTTGATCTACCAGTTCTACTTCGATCCCGACACCAACCGCACCTATCGCGGCAACCCCAACCTGCAGGACAGCACGCTGACCAACGCCGAGGCCCGCTACGAGTGGTACTATGCGCGTGACCAGCGCTTCTCGATCGCAGGCTTCTGGAAGCGCATCGACAAGCCGATCGAGAGCTTCGTCAGCCTCGAAAGCGACAACTTCATCACCAGCTTCGCCAACGCGCCCAAGGCCGATCTTTACGGCGCCGAAGTCGAACTGCAGAAGTACTTCGACATGTCCGACTGGGGCGGCATGTGGGAGTCTCGCCGCTTTGCCCTGATCGCCAATTATACCTACACAAAGTCGAAGCTGAAGGTGAAGGAAGGCGATCAGACGTCGTACTACCTCGCCGCATCGACTCGCGCGCTCGATTACTTCACCAATGGCGCGCCACTGACGGGGCAGAGCGAGCATATAGCCAACGTCCAGCTCGGGCTCGAAGACACCGACAAGCTCTCGCAGCAGACCATCCTGCTGAGCTATGCCAGCAAGCGCGTCTTCAGCCGCGGTCTGCTCAACACCGGTCAGCCCGATGTGGTGCAGGACCCGGGCCTGCGCATCGATTTCGTTGCACGCCAGGGCTTCAAGCTGTTCAAGCAGGATCTCGAACTCAAGTTCGAAGCGCGCAACATCACGGGCCGCCGCAACTACGAATACCAGCAGTCCGGTGCCAACCGCGTCGAGGTCAACTCCTACGATGTTGGCCGCACGTTTGCGCTCTCGGCCTCGATGACGTTCTGACGCCGCACCGATCAACCACCCTCGGGAGGCGGCCTGTCACAACAGGCCGCCTCTTTTTTGTTGTGGCAATGGCCTGATCGTGAGAAAGTGAACCATATGGTTCAGTATGAGTCGTCCGGCCTTGATGCAGCTTTCGCGGCGCTGGCAGATCCCACGCGGCGCGGAGTCATGCTGCACCTTGTGCAGGCAGATGCCTCGATCACCGATCTCGCCTCCCGTTTCGGCATGACGCTCACCGGCATGAAGAAGCATGTCGGCGTGCTCGAGGCCGCCGGGTTTGTCGCCACGGAGAAGATTGGACGGGTGCGCAAGTGCCGGCTGGGGCCTCGTCGCATGGAAGACGAAGCCGCGTGGATCGAGCGCTACCGGCAGGCCTGGGACGCCCGATTTGGCGCGCTGGACAATGTTCTTGAATCAATGATGCGAAGGGAGAATGACGATGGTCAGTCAAGCTGATAGCCCCGATCCGCAAACGCGGGTGGAACGCCCGTCCAACAGGGAGCTGGTCGTCATCCGTTGCTTCAGGGCGCCGGTGCATCTGGTCTATCGCGCATGGGCCGACCCCGCGCTGTTCCGTCAGTGGTGGGTGCCACGGTCATACGGCATGACGCTCGTCTCGTGCGAAATGGACGTGCGCGTCGGCGGCACTTACCGGCTCGAGATCGGCCACGTGTCCATGGATCGACCGATGGCGTTCTACGGAACCTATCTCG
Source organism: Novosphingobium sp. FW305-C-30-35 (assembly GCF_058783135.1). Lineage (NCBI taxonomy): Bacteria > Pseudomonadati > Pseudomonadota > Alphaproteobacteria > Sphingomonadales > Sphingomonadaceae > Novosphingobium > Novosphingobium sp. FW305-C-30-35. Next base: position 567,753 of record NZ_JBYSYJ010000001.1, on the reverse strand, counting down.
AAGTCGAGCGGGATCGCAGGATCGTCTGGACCAACGAAGAGAGCGCCGACGGAGCGATAACCACGGTCACCTTTGCCGAGCGCGATGGCGGCACCGAAGTCACCATTTCAAACCTGTTTCCAAGTGCCGAAGCGCTCGAACAGGAACTGGCATCAGGCGCCTGCGATGGAACGGCGGAAAGCCTGCATCAACTTGATGAATTCCTGCGAACCTGACCTTACGGCCGATCCAGCACGTAGCCCATCGAGCGCACCGTGCGCAGCGGCGATCCTGCGCCGACATCGCGCAAAGCGCGGCGCAGGCGGCTGATCCAGGCGTCGACGGTCCTCTCGTCGATTGGCTGATCGTGCTTGCCCAATGCCGCAATCAGCTGCGTGCGGCTGAATACGTGGCCGGGCTTCTCCATCAGGTAGCGCAGCAGGCGCATCTCGTTCGGCATCAGGAGCAGCGGCTTCTCCCGCCAGCGGGCCTGCAGCGCAGCAAGGTCCAGCGTCAGTTCGCCCAACCGCAGCACCCGCGTCGGCGCTTCGTGCTCGGGAAGCTGGATGGAGAGCACCCGGTCGAGAATCGCGCCTCGGTCAACGGGACCGACGATATAGTCATCCGCTCCGGCCCGCAGGGCGCGGCGCTTGGCCTCGGCGTCGTCTTCCTCGAGGATCATCGTGATATGCGCTTCCTGCCCCAAGCTGTCGCCGCAGCGCAGACGGCGGCACAGTTCAAGGCCGGACATTTCGTCCAGCACCCAATCGATGAACGCCCAGGGCCGCCCTTCCATGAGGGGCAGGGGGGCCTCCGATTTCCAGCGGTGAAACACCACGCGCAGATCGGAATGAACGAAGGGTTCCCGTCCTCCGGATAGGTTGCCTGTCAGCAGGATGTCGATATGCCGCATGTAAAGAAAGCCCCTGTTTCCAGGAGCTTTCTGTATCGACTTTGTGACGGTGAAATGACGATGTTACACCGGCAAGCCGACGTAATTCTCGGCGATGCTCGTCTGCGCTGCCTTGCTGGACGCGATGTAGTCCAGCTCGGCCACCTGCATGGCGCGCTCGAACGGGCCGTCCTCGGGGAAGCGGTGCATCAGCTTGGTCAGCGACCACGAGAAACGCTCGGACTTCCACACGCGGGCCAACGCCTTGGCGGAGTATCCCGTGATCGCATCGTTATCGGCACGCTTGAAATATCCGCTCAGGGCTTCGGCGGCATAATGCACGTCGCTGGCGGCAAGATTCAGGCCCTTTGCGCCGGTGGGCGGGACAATGTGCGCAGCATCGCCGCACAGCAGCAGGCTGCCGTGGCGCATCGGTTCGAACACGTAGGAGCGCAAAGGCGCGATCGACTTTTCGATGGAAGGCCCACGCGTCATGTTCGCCGCAGCCTCGGGCCCAAGGCGCACCGCCAGCTCGTCCCAGATGCGCTCGTCCGACCAGTCCTCGACCTTTTCGGTCAGCGGTACGTCGACGTAATAGCGGCTGCGCGTGTGGCTCCGCATCGAGGCGAGGGCAAAGCCGCGTTCGTGGTTGGCATAGATCAGCTCATGATTGCACGGCGGCACATCGGCAAGGATGCCGAGCCAGCCGAACGGATAGACGCGCTCATACTCGCGCGCCACGCTGGCCGGGATGGCCTTGCGGCTGGGGCCATGGAACCCGTCGCAACCGACAATGAAGCGCGCATCGAGACGCAGCTGCGTGCCGTCGGCCGCATAGGTGACGTAGGGCGCTTCGCTTTCGATGTCATGCAGCGCAACGTCACCAACACCATAGATCACCTGCAGGCCGCGTTCGGGGGCGGCGTCCATCAGGTCGCGGGTGATCTCGGTCTGGCCATAGACCACCACCGTCTTGCCGGTGAGATTGGCGACGTCGATGCGGATCAGGCGTTCGCCATCGGCAAGGTTGAAGCCTTCCTCGACCAGTCCCTCGGCCTTGAGGCGCGCATCCAGCCCGAGGCGTGCCATCAGGCCGACCGTGATCTGTTCGAGTACCCCGGCGCGAATGCGGCCAAGCACGTAATCGGGCGTCTGCCGTTCGAGCACCACGCAATCGATGCCCTCGGCCTTGAGCAGGTGTCCGAGCAGCAGGCCGGCCGGGCCTGCGCCGATGATGGCGACCTGGGTCTTCATGACAATTCTCCCACGCGGCCCGCACTGGGATGCGGGCCTGATCCTGCGGAATTTGACAGAGTGCGGCATCTGGAGGAATGCAGCGTCAGGACAAACAGCTGGCACTTTTGGGACATGATCGAGGCAATTCCCAGATACGCGCTCTATGGCGAAGGGATGGCGCCAACCGCTGGCGGCTTTGCGCATATCGAGACGATTGCCGAGCGTAGCGCGCTGCACGATTGGGAAATCGGCATCCATCGGCATGACCACTTCGTGCAGGTCCTTCTGGTAGAGGAAGGACACGCCACCATCACGCTCGATACGCGCACCGTCGGGCTGGAAGGGCCGGGCAGGGTTATCGTTCCTGCCGCTGCCGTCCACGGCTTCCGCTTCCGTCAGGGGACGAGCGGATTTGTCCTCACCTTGTCCACCGACTTTTCCACACGCGCAGCAGAGCCTTCAGACCCGCTGCTCCCCGCGTTGGCCCAAGGCGGAATCGCTGCCCTTTCCGAAGAAGCTGCCACCCGCGCGTTCTGGCTGGCGCGTGAAATGCTCTTGCTCCAGCAGGACTGGCAGCAGCATGACCCCTTGTTCCTCTCGTTGGCCGAAAGCCTGATCCGCACGCTGGTCAGGGATGTGCCTGCAGGGGATGCGCTCGAGCGCTCCGACCGGCGCCTTGACCGCTTCCGCGAACTTGTCGAACTGCATTACCGCCAGCACCGCGATCTCGATTTCTACGCCGGATCGCTTGGCCTGACCCGGCGCACGCTCTCGCGCCTCACCGCCACGCGGCTAGGCTGTTCGCCGATGGACCTGATCCACCGCCGCCTCGCTCTCGAAGCCCACCGCCTGCTGCGTTATACCAATGCCACCGCCACCCAGGTTGCCGCCGAACTCGGCTTCGAAGACCCCAGCTACTTCTCCCGCTTCTACCAGCGGGTTACCGGTCGGCGGCCTTCGCAAGACAAGGCGTAGACCTGTTTAGTCATGTTTACGGATCACCGTCGACCTGTGTCTCGTCAAATCTGCTTATCGCGCAGTCATCTTTAAATAAAGTAATGCTCTTCAGATTACTGCTCCTCTTTAACGGGATCGGCTGGCAATTATGGCAAATCTTTGCCAAGGTCGGTCCTGTTTTCGAGGGGTAAACGGGGGAGCCTCTTTGTCTCATGCGCTGACAAGAAGCGAAGCGGTCGCGCTGTCTGCTGCGTGCCTCCTCTTGCCGCATCCCGCATTCGGCGCCGGTGCTGAACAGGATGCGCAGGTTCCCGGCGCCCTGACGGCAAATCCTCGAGACACGGGCGATCCCATCGTCGTAAAGGGGCAGCGCGAAACGTCGATCATAGACGGCATCATTGCTGAGGATGAGCTCGAGGAAGCGGATATCTCGGCCTATGGAGCCGATACGGTGGGGGACCTTCTCGATCAGGTTGCATCCGGCATTGACGCTTCCGATGACGGCCCGGTCGTTCTGATCAATGGCCAGTTGGCCAATGGAATTGATGACATTGCCGACTTGCCGCCCGAGGCGCTTCGCAAGATCCAGCTGCTTCCCCGTGATACCGCATCGCGCATCGGTCAGCGACCGGAGCGTCGTGTCGTCAACATTCAACTGAAGCCCGCTTTCCGCCAGGCGACGCTCAACGCCGAGGGCGCCTTCGCCACTGCGGGCAAGGGGACTGGCGCCGGCGCCGCCGCCGGGTACACCAAGATATCAGGTTCGAACCGGACCACGATCACGGCGCGCATGCGTGACACCGACATGCTGCTTGAGAGCGACCGCCCGATCTTGCCCACTCCGGCAGGGGCGACACCCTACGATCTTGTTGGCAACGTCGTGGCTCTTGCAGGATCGGGCAACGAAATCGACCCCATGTTCAGCCAGCTTGCCGGCACCCGGGTAACGGTGGCGGCCGTTCCGTCCACTAACCCGACACTGGCCCAGTTTGTAGCCAGCGCCAATGCCACGAACCTGAATGGCATTGCGACATACCGCAGCCTGGTGCCGGATTCCCGGACCTGGTCGATGAATGCGACGCTGGGGCGCCGGCTCGGACCCCGCACGAATGTCAACATCACCGCCAATGGTGAGCTGACCCGCAGCCGTTCGCTGCAGGGGGCGGCCACGGCGCTCCTGCGGTTGGACCCTGCCAATCCAGCCTCGGTCTTTTCGCAAGCTGTCAATGTGGCGCGCTATCTGCCGGTGCCGCTGGAAGCCAAGCGGCAAGGAGGCGGTGCTAATCTGGCAGCAACCATCAACCACAATCTGGGCAAGTGGACCGGCACGCTTTCATTGAATTACAATCACCGCGAAGATCGGACACTGACCGATCGGGGCGTTGATACTGCGGCGCTGCAAGCGGCAATTGATGCAAACCTGTTCAGCCCATTTGCTGAAGTGCCGAATGCCTTCCTCGGCATTTCCCGGCGTGATATCGCCCGTTCGAACAGCGATCTGGCCAGTGCACAGGCGACGTTGACTGGCCCGGCCGCCAAATTGCCAACTGGGGAGATCATGGTTTCGCTCCGGGGTGGGGGCGGCATCCACTGGCAACGTTCGGAAAGCAACGGCTCGCTCGTTTCGACACGAAGGAACGATGCGAACGGGCAGGTGTCGGTCGATGTGCCCCTCGCAAGCCGGCGCAACAATGTCTTGGCTGCGATCGGGGATCTCCGGGCCAATCTTGCGCTGGGCTTGCGAAACGCAAGCGGCGTGGGGCGCTTGTGGAACCACGCCTACGGCTTGAACTGGCAACCGGTTTCCAGTGTCTCCTTGCGGGGCGGGTTCACGGGCGAGGACATTGCCCCGCAGCTGGCGATCATCAATGCTCCAGTTATTGTCTATCCAAACGTCCGCTTCTTCGATTTCATTCGCAATGAAACGGTGGACGTCACCGTCATCAGTGGCGGGAATGCCGCCTTGCGCAACGAAAGTCGCAGAACCTTGAGCTTCGGCGGGACGTTGGCCTTGCAGGACCGCGGCAGGCTTAATCTCAACGCAGATTTCACGCGCACACGCTATCTCAACAGGATCGGTGCGCTGCCACCGCTCAATGCCGAAGTGCAGGAGGCTTTCGCTGACCGATTTGGGCGGGATGATAGTGGCCGCCTCGTCCGGGTGGACAATAGACCGGTGTCCTTTGCGCGCGAGGAGCATGAGCAACTGCGATGGGGCGTCAACTTCTCACGCTTTTTCGGCAAGGCTCAGGTCCGGCAGGCCCGTCAACTGGCCCGTCAACTGGGCACGGCGCTGATCGACAACGACGAAGATGGCACGGCTGGCAGCCCGGGCCTGGAAGGGCCCAAGCCTTGGCGCGTCAACTTCTCCCTGAACCACACGTGGACGCTCAAGGCCCAACGCCTGGCCCGTGCAGGTTTGCCGATCGTCGATCTTCTTGACGGCGGCGCATTCGGCTATGGCGGCGGACAGGCCAGGCACGCCATTCAATTCAATGCCGGCATTGCAGGAAAGGGATTCGGGCTGCAGTCCAGCGGGACATGGAAAGGTGCAACAAGTATCCGGGCCGGCACTACCCCGTCTGCTGCAGATCTGCGCTATGCGCCGCGCGCATTGATCGATGTCCGCCTGTTTGCCGACCTTGGGCGCGTGTTGCCTGATGCAACTTGGGCAAGCGGCACACGCGTCAGCATCAATGCGCGAAATCTTTTCGACAGTCGACAGCGCGTTACGGACGGGACCGGCAACACGCCCTTGCGCTACCAGCCCTACCTGCTCGACGCTGTGGGCCGCTCTATACAGATCGGCGTCCGCAAGACCTTTTGACGAAGGCGCTCTTGGGCGTTTTCGAACCAGATGGCATCATCAGGTGACCCTGAAAACGCGGTAGAACAGGAGTTAGGAGCCATCCGTCCGATGCAATCGGAAGGGATTCACGCTGGCGCAAAGGAAAAGGGTGCCGATGTTGCCCGGCACCCTCTCCAAGGACATCAAGCCGTCGATCAGATCGTGGTGGTGACGATCGGAGTGTTCGGCAGGGCATAGTCGACGCCGCCGAACGACACGTAAAGCATGTCTCCAGAATCCGAGCCGGGGACTTCCACGACGCTGGTAATGATGCCGTTGGCGCCATTGTCTTCGTTACCGTCGCCGACGCAGACTGAACCGACTTCGGGAGCGTCGGTGGTCGAACCAAGATCAGCGCCATAGCCAAGCAGGTTGATACCCGTAACGGTGCCGTTCTTGTTGTTGCGAACGTCAAAGTTCACGGCATTGGCATCGATCACTGCGATCTTGCGTACTTTCCTGTGTGTGGTCTTCTTCTTAACGCCGGTCGTCCATTCGCACGTGGCTTCGACTTCGGAACTGGAGAGGGTGTAGAATGACAGCGTGTCTGCCGTCATGTTGGCCTTCGCCTGGGCGTTGTTCCAGCCGTAAAGCACAGAAACGTCGCCCTTGCCGACGAAGCCTGTGCCGGTGTCGTAATTGAACGAAACGGCGGCAATTGCTGAAGTCGAAATAAGGGCCGTGGCCGCAACGGCCGCAATCATCATCCTGCGCATGTGAATTATCCTTGGATTGGAGTTTGCTGCCCCTTTTCGGTTGCGACTCGATTGTTGGGGGTCGAACTTTGGTATACGCGAAGTTAACAAGTATTAAAACTGTGTTAACCATTGTGTCAGCAAGCGTGCATTACTAACCTTCGGTATGAAAAGGCAGCACGATCGATGGTGTTTCATACTCTTAAGCCATTAGAATCAGAGTCTTGCATTCGTTACTAACGACGGATCCAACTTGAATGGATTCGCTGGAATATTGTGGGGTTCTGTCCGTTTGTCCCATTCCGGCTCAAGGCAGTGTCAATTCGTTGCCGCTGATCGGCAGGGCTGTCCTACAGCATGGAAATATGGCAGCGTCGTTGGCGTGGGGAATGATGGCTCAGTGCTTTGATCTGCCGCTTGAAGTGTACCCGGGGCGGTTGCGGCATTTTTCTCAAGACACTGTAAACCCGTAAACTCCCTCCCGCGGCGTTTCCGCGCAAAAGCCAGCAATTCCCCTTGTTTCGCCCGCCAAGTTCTCTATGAATTTTTCATGGATATGAACTGCGGAAGAGGCGACTGAAATGGCCAAGATCAAGACAACCCACGTCGGCAGCCTCCCGCGCGGGGATGAATTGACGCCTCTGCTCCTCGCCCGGGACAAGGGTGAGCCTTACGACGCCGCGGATTTCGACGCGAAAGTTTCGGCCGCCGTCGATGCCGCGGTGAAGATGCAGGTCGATGCCGGAGTCTCGGTGGTCTCCGATGGCGAACTCGGCAAGGTCGGCTACTCCACCTACATGATGGAGCGCCTCTCCGGCTTCGGCGGCCACATCGATCGCAAGCCCGCTGCTGACCTTGCCGAAGTGCCCAATCTTGCGAAGAAGCTCTCGGCGATCATGGGCAGCCAGGAATTCGTCCGCGCTTCGTGCATCGGGCCGGTGCGAAAGGTCACGCTGCAGCCGCTGCACGACGATATCCGCCGCTTCAAGGCGGCGCTGGAAAAGCACGCAGCGCCCGATACGGAAGCGTTCATGAATGCGGCCTCGCCGGGCCTGATCACCGCCTTCCAGGTCAATCGCCACTATCCCACCCACGAAGCTTACCTCGCCGACCTCGCCGATGCGATGCGCGAGGAGTACGAGACGATCGTGGACGCGGGCTTCTACCTCCAGCTCGATTGTCCCGATCTCGCGATGAGCCGTCACACCGGCTATCAGGACATGTCGGAAGAGGACTTCCTCAAGGTAGCCGCCGCCAACGTCGAAGCGCTGAACGCTGCGACAGCCAACATTCCGCCCGAGAAGATGCGCATGCACATCTGCTGGGGCAACTACGAAGGCCCCCACGATCATGATATCCCGCTGGAACGCGTGGTCGACATCGTGATCAAGGCCCGACCCGCCACGATCCTGTTCGAAGGCGCCAACCCGCGCCACGAACACGAATGGACGGTGTGGAGGGACGCGAAGCTGCCGGATCACAAGATCCTTGCGCCGGGCCTGATCGACACCTGCTCGAACTATATCGAGCATCCCGAACTGATCGCCCAGCGCATCGAGCGCTTTGCCAGCTTCGTCGGCGTGGACCGCGTGGTCGCCAGCACCGACTGCGGCTTCGGCACATTTGCCGGTTATGGCAAGCTCGATCCGATCGTGACGTGGCGCAAGCTCAAGTCGCTGCGCGAAGGCGCAGACATCGCAGCGAGCCGCCTGTGAGTCCGGAAGACCGCCGCGCGGCCGAGCATGATTGCGCCCGGCTGGTTGCGCTTTATGCCAACCTGAACGACGAGGCGCGTTGGGAGGAAGTGGCAGCCCTCTATACAGAGGATGGTGTCATGTACCGCCCGACCGCGCCAGATCAGGGAGTAGTGGGACGTGAAGCGATCCTCGCCGCGTTCAAGGCGCGTCCGCCGCGCACCACACGACATGTCTGTTCGAACGTGGTCATCGATGTTGAAGGGCCGGCGACTGCACGCGGCACCAGCGCCATGCTGCTGTTCACGGGCGACGGCGCCCCGCTCGTCGGCTCTTTCCACGATCGCTTTGCGCTTACCGCCGACGGCTGGCGGTTCGCAGAGCGCCGCGGCAGCCTGACGTTCAAGTGAACGCACCAACCGCATCCAACCCCGTCAAGTCGGCGATGCGGACGCTCGACGTAATCGAGTACGTCGTGGCGCATCGGCAGGGCGCGGTGGCCCAGGAGATTGCGGGCGCGCTGGCCATTCCGGTCAGCAGCCTGTCCTATCTGCTCGCCACCTTGACCGAGCGTGGATACTTGACGCGGGAAGGGCGACGCTATTTGCCGGGGCCGGGCCTGCAGCGGCTGCGAGCCCCTGAAACGGCACTGACGCTTGAGGATCGGGTGGCGCCGCTGGTCCGCGCCCTCCGCAGCGAGTTGAACGAGACATCGTCTTTCATGGTGCGCCGTGGCTGGGAAGTCGAAGCGCTGGTCACAGAGTCCAGCGATCAGGCGCTGCGCTATGCCGTCGACCCTGGCACGCGACGCCCGCTCCATGCACTGGCCGCCGGCAAGATCATGGCAGCGTGGCTGCCGCCGGCCGAGATGGAGCGCTATTTCGCCGAGACCGAACGCGCCAAGCTGACGCCGCAGACAAGGACGACAGAGGCGGAGCTTCGCGCCGACTTTGCGCAGATCATGGCCACTGGCTTCAGCCTCGCCCAGGAAGAAGCGACGGTCGGGATATGCGGCATGGCGGTCCCGGTATGGATCGACGAGCAGCTTGCCGGTGCGTTCAGCGTGGCTGTCCCTGCGGTACGATTCGATGAACAACTGGCCGAGCGGGTGCGCCAACTTTTGCTGCGCGTGGCAGGAGCGGTAAAGTGATGAAGCGCAGGTCTTTTCTGGGGCTATTGCACGCCGCTGCAGGTCTGGTGGTCGTACCCGGCCTGGCACGAGCCTCGGCAGACCAACGTCGCTTTCGCGTGATTTGCGATAACGACTTTTCCGGCGACCCGGACGGGCTGTTCCAGCTGGCGCACCACTTGCGCTCGCCTTCGGTCGAAGTGCGGGCGATCATCGGATCGCATCTTCATGCCGATGAAATCTGGGCAAAATCAGAGCATCAGGCAACGGATGGAGCAAACAAGGCCCGCGAATTGCTTGGAGTCATGGGGCTGACCGGCAAGGTTCCCGTCCACGTCGGGTCGGAGAAAGCGATGGTCTCCGCGTTCGTCCCGGCGCGCTCGGCAGCGGTCGATGCGATCATTGCAGAGGCGATGCGGGACGATCCCCTGCCGTTGTTCTATTGCGCCGGGGCCGGGTTGACCGATCTTGCTTCAGCCTTGCTGATCGAGCCGCGCATCGCCAAGCGGCTGACGCTGGTGTGGATTGGCGGGCCGGAGTATCCCGGGCTTGGCCTGCCCGTGCCGGGTGGATCTCCGGGCGAGTACAACATAACAATTGACGTTGCCGCAGCACAGGTCGTCTTCAACCGCTCCGACGTTGCGATATGGCAAGTGCCGCGCAACACGTATCGGCGAATGCTATTCTCGATGGCCGAACTCCAAGCGATGAAGGAGAATGGCGGGACCGGGGCTTGGCTGGCGGGTCAGATATCCGGACTGTCCGAGGCCGCAGCGAAGATGGGGCTTAAGGTAGGCGAAGCCTATGCCTTGGGCGACAGCCCGCTGGTCACGCTGACGGTGCTTCAGTCCGCGTTCGAGCCTGACCCTTCTTCGAGCGATTACGCCGTTGTGCCTGCGCCTACGGTGCAGGACGATGGCACCTGCAGGCCGAACCCCAAGGGACGTCCGATCCGCGTCTATACCACGATCGACACGCGGCTGACGTTCGGGGACATGCTGGCCAAGCTCAGGAAGTAAGGGCCGGATCGCTCCGGCCCATTCCTTTTACTTCTTCATTCCTTCGGTGATGCGCTGGGTTTCGGCGCGGGTCGAATCCGGGCCGGTGTTGCGCTTGTAGATGCCGCCTTGGCCAGCCGAGCGGTTGAACAGGTCCGGATCGCCTTCGCGCTGTTCGAGGCCAAACAGGGGGAAGAGGCCGGGATGACGCCCGAGGCCGCCGTAGAGATCGAGGCAGCGTTCGATCCAGGGACGGAGCGGGTCGTCGTTGGCAAGGACCGGAGTCTTGCAGACCGATGCGGTGAACAGGATGCCGCCCATGATACGGAAGTCGGCATAGTTGGGCGACGACCCGCCGAGCCATTCGTGCTGGCCGAGCGCCGCGCGCAGTGGTTCAAGCGCGGCGCTGATCTTGGGCAGGCGCTCTTCGCGGCCGGCCTGCACATCCTCGAGCTTGCGGCCGAGCATCTTTTCGCGGCTGTGGGTGACGTATTCGTGGTCTGCCGGCACCGAGAGATCGCGATAGTCGGCGCAGAAGCAGAACATCCAAGGGCCAACGGCGGCGTTCCAGAACCAGTGATCAAGTGCCTTGAGCGTGACGGCAACGCTTTCGTGCGGGATCAGGGCAGGGCGATCCGGGTACTTCGCGTCGAGGTACTCGACGATGCCCCAGCTGTCGAGCACCCATTCGCCGTCATCCACGATGGCAGGCAGGCGCTCGGTCTTGCCGCCGGTGCGTTCGAGAATGCCGGTGAAGCCGCCTGGCACGACGTCGAGATCGAAGCCCTTGTGCTTGAGCGCGTACTTGGTCGCCCAGACGAACGGGCTGATCGTCGCACCGGTGGAAAGGGCGAGGTCGTAGAAGGTAATGGTATTGTTGGCGGCCATGGCATCCTCGGGTTTCTGGCTCGGTTCTTGTCGCCAGCACTTTGCCAGATATTGTTAGTAACACAAACGAAATTTGTGCCTCGACCGCCGTCACCCTGAACTCGTTTCAGGGTCCATCCGTCCCCTCACTAGGCTGCCTGCATTTAGACATGGATCCTGAAACAAGTTCAGGATGACGAGGCGTTAGCAGCGCAGGAAGTGCTACAATGCAAAGAGCGCCGGACCCGTCGGGATGGGCCGGCGCTCTCGCTGTCAGGCTTGCGCCCTGAGACTTACTTCTTCGTGCGCCAGCCTTCGGCGTAGCTGTCGCGGGCAACTTCCGAGTAGGGGACTGCAGCAACGGTGGCCTTGATTTCGGTCTGGACGTGGGGTTCGACCGTCGGCTTGGTGGTGCCGCCGTTGGGTTCGCCCCAGAGCAGGCTGACCTCGGTGCCAGGCTCGACGTAGCCCGGTTCCATCATCGCGAGGGTCAGGAACTTGCCTTCGTTGGCGGTGTAGCCGATCCAGGTGGAAAGGCCGACCATCTTGCCATCGGCGAGAACCTGATCGAATGGGTGCATCGAGTAGACCGCGCTCGGGTACTCCATGAACTTGGCGCGATCGCCCTTGCTCAGTGTCGAGGACTGGACGCGCATGACGTCTTCGTTGTCGAGCGCGAGCGTGACCTTGGTGCGGTGCTTGCCTTCAGCGGCCATCTTTTCGAGCGCGACACGGCCGATGAAGTCATGGTCGAACTTGACGAAGGGGCCGTAGCCGAGATCCCACGGCGTGGTGTAGTAGCCTTCGATGGTTTCGGGCACGTAGCTGCCGCCGACCGAGCACTTGGCTTCGTAGGAATTGGCGGAGAGCCATTCACGATAGGGGCGGAGCGCTTCGCCAGTGTAGATCGCGGGGAAGGGCGAGGGGATCCAGCCCGATTCCAGGGTGTTCGACGAGTAGGCGCGACCGCCGACCAGCGCCATCTGGAACTCCTTGCCGGCTTCGACCAATGCGGCGTGGACGGCGCCGTAATCTTCCCAGGGCCCCATGAGTTCGAACCCGGGCTGCCCGGCCATGCCGTGACGCAGCGCGCGCACTTCCTTGCCGCCGATGGTCATGCGGGTCATGTGGAAGAACTTGAGGTCAGGCGCGGTCTTGCCGGTGGCCTTCTCGATGATCTTCATCGCGTTCGGACCCTGCACCTGGAAACGGTACGAATTGCGTTTGCCATCGGTGCGCATCGCCCAGCGTTCGTCGCGCTCCACCGTGACGTTCCAGTTGCCCGAAGCAGCGTGGTATTCGACCCACTCGATCGTCGGTGCGCGGCCGACGAGGTTGAAGTGGTTTTCGTCGAGGTAGAACAGGATCACGTCGCCGATGACGTAGCCGTCGGGCGTCACCGGTACGAACTGCTTGGCGCGATCGGGCTGGAAGTTCTTGAACGAGTTGACGCCGAGGTGTTCGAGCATCTTGAAGGCGTCAGGCCCCTTAACCGCCAGATCGACCATATGGTACGACTGGTTGTAGAGCACCGCCGAGTGCGCCCACGCCCACTGTTCGTTGCGCCAGTTCGAGTATTCTGCCGGAACACCGGGATAGACGTTGGGGCCGACCTGCTGGTTGCGGACGAAGTTTACGAGGTCACCGGCATTCTGGATGACCTGTTCGAGGGTCTGGGACATGGTTTCTTGGCTCTCCCAATGCGATTTCGCGGATGTGGAGTCGCTTTGCCCTATTTTCGCGTGCTTGAAAAGTTCGGAATGCTGAATTGCGCAAAAAATGTATGTGACACATACGACCGGGTTCGGTTCTGCAAAAACGAAAGGGGCCGGTCCTTGCGGACCAGCCCCCTTGCGTGTCGGTTAAGGCAAATCAGCCTTCGACGTGTTCGGCGAGAACCGTCAGGCCCTTGGCGCCGACTTCCGCGAAGCCGCCCTGGACCGTGATCTCTTCAGGTGCCGAACCTGCAGACTTGTAGACCTTGATCGTCCCGTCCTTGACCGTGGACATGAAAGGCGCGTGGCCTTCCAGCACGCCGAATTCACCGTCGGTGCCAGGAACGACAACCATGTGGACCTCTTCCGAACGGACGAGGCGGGCCGGGGTGACGAGTTCGAAGTGGAGCGACATCTCTTGCCTTTCGGTCTCCCCGGGGCCAGCCCGGGGAGCTAGCTCAATCAGGCTTCAGCAGCCAGCTTCTTGGCCTTCTCGACCGCTTCGTCGATGCCGCCAACCATGTAGAACGCGGCTTCGGGAAGGTGGTCGTACTCGCCGTCGACGACAGCCTTGAACGAACGCACGGTGTCTTCGACCTGGACGAACTTGCCCGAGATGCCGGTGAACACTTCGGCGACGTGGAACGGCTGCGACAGGAAGCGCTGGATCTTGCGGGCGCGGGCGACGGTGAGCTTGTCTTCTTCCGAAAGCTCATCCATCCCGAGGATCGCGATGATGTCCTGCAGCGACTTGTACTTCTGCAGCGTTTCCTGAACGCGGCGGGCGGTCTGGTAGTGCTCTTCACCGACGACGGCGGGCGTCAGCACGCGCGAGGTCGAATCGAGCGGGTCGACCGCCGGGTAGATGCCGAGTTCAGAGATCGCGCGGTTCAGCGTGGTCGTTGCGTCCAAGTGGGCGAACGAGGTGGCCGGTGCCGGGTCGGTAAGGTCGTCCGCGGGAACGTAGATCGCCTGCACCGAGGTGATCGAACCCTTGGTGGTGGAGGTGATGCGCTCCTGCAGCGCGCCCATGTCGGTCGCGAGCGTCGGCTGGTAGCCCACCGCCGAAGGAATGCGGCCGAGCAGTGCCGACACTTCCGAACCCGCCTGGGTGAAGCGGAAGATGTTGTCGACGAAGAACAGAACGTCCTGGCCTTCCTGGTCGCGGAAGTACTCGGCCATGGTGAGACCCGACAGAGCGACGCGAGCGCGGGCGCCCGGCGGTTCGTTCATCTGTCCGAACACGAGAGCCACCTTCGAACCATCGGGGGTCGGGTTGCCGTCGGCGTCCTTGGCGATAACGCCAGCGTCGAGGAACTCGTGGTAGAGGTCGTTACCCTCGCGGGTGCGTTCACCGACGCCCGCGAAGACCGACACGCCGCCGTGGCCCTTGGCGATGTTGTTGATCAGTTCCTGAATGAGAACCGTCTTGCCCACGCCTGCGCCGCCGAACAGGCCGATCTTGCCGCCCTTGGCGTAAGGAGCGAGAAGGTCGATGACCTTGATGCCGGTCACGAGGATCGCGGCTTCGGTCGACTGCTCGATGAATTCCGGAGCCTTGGCGTGGATCGGAGCGGTCTGCTCGGCGCCAACCGGACCACGCTCGTCGATCGGATCGCCGACGACGTTCATGATGCGGCCAAGGGTCTTGGGGCCGACCGGCACCGAGATCTGCGCGCCGGTGTTGGTCACGGGCTGGCCGCGGGTCAGGCCGTCCGTCGAGTCCATCGCGATGGTGCGAACGGTGTTCTCGCCGAGGTGCTGCGCGACTTCGAGAACGAGGCGGTTGCCGTTGTTGTCGGTTTCGAGCGCCGAGAGAATGGCGGGGAGTTCGCCGTCGAACGCGACGTCGACGACGGCGCCGATGACCTGGCTGATCTTGCCGGTAGCTGCTGCGGTGGCCATTGTTGTTTCCTTGCCTTCTATGTCGTCGTCAGAGCGCTTCGGCGCCAGCGATGATTTCGATGAGTTCGGTGGTGATCGCGGCCTGGCGGCTGCGGTTGTACTGGATGGTGAGCTTGTTGATCAGCTCGCCCGCATTGCGCGTCGCGTTGTCCATCGCGGTCATCGACGCGCCCTGTTCCGAGGCTTCACGCTCAAGCAGGGCACCGAAGAGCTGCGTGGTGACGTAGCGCGGCAGCAGTTCCTCGAGGATTTCCTCCTCGCCCGGCTCGTATTCCACCACAGCATCGATAGCGACGGTGTTGGTGGGGGCGGGGACCGGGATGATCTGCGTGGTGACCGGCAGCTGGGTCAGCGCGTTCTTGAACTCCGGCGCGACGAGGTGCGCAACGTCGAACTTGCCGGCTTCGAACATTTCGAGGAGTTCGCGAGCGATCGCGCTGGCTTCATCGAAGCCGGGCGTGCGCACATTGCCGGTATCGTATCCGGCGGCGATGCCGTTCGGATAGTCACGGCGGATCGGGGCGCGGCCCTTCTTGCCGACGAGGTAGAACGACACCGTCTTGCCCGCGGCTTCAAGCGCGCGCGCCTGCAGCTTGGCTTCCTTGACGATGTTCGAGTTCAGACCACCGCACAGGCCCTTGTCGGTGTTGACCACGACAAGGAGGTGACGCTGGTCGGAGCCGGTGCCGCGCATCAGCAGCGGACCGTTGTCCTGGCCCGCGACCTTGGCAGCGAGGCTGCCCATGACTTCCGCGAGGCGGCTGGCATAGGGGCGCGCGGCCTCGGCAGCCGCCTGCGCCTTGCGCAGCTTGGCCGCCGCGACCATCTGCTTGGCCTTGGTGATCTTCTGGGTCGACTTGACCGAGTTGATCCGGCCCTTGAGTTCCTTCAGCGAGGCCATGACGGCTCCCTTGATCCGTCACCCCGCCGCGCTGGACGGGGTGGCGTTGACTTCAAAGACTTAGGCGAACTGCTTGGCGAAAGCGTCGAGCGCCGCGACCAGCTTGCCCTTGGCTTCGTCGCCAAGGTCCTTGGTGTCGCGGATCAGGCCGAGCAGGTCAGCGTGCTGCGTGCGCAGGAAGCTGAGCAGTTCGGCTTCATACTCGGTGACACGGTTCACCGGCACGCTGTCGAGGTAGCCCTGGGTACCGGCGAAGATCACCGCAGTCTGCTCTTCGAAGCCGAGCGGCGAGAACTGCGGCTGCTTGAGCAGCTCGGTCAGGCGTGCACCGCGGTTGAGGAGCTTCTGGGTCGACGCATCAAGGTCCGACCCAAACTGGGCGAAGGCCGCCATTTCGCGGTACTGGGCGAGCTCGAGCTTGATCGAGCCGGCAACCTTCTTCATCGCCTTGGTCTGGGCCGACGAGCCGACGCGCGACACCGACAGACCGACGTTGATGGCCGGACGAATGCCCTGGTAGAACAGGCCGGTTTCAAGGAAGATCTGGCCGTCGGTGATCGAGATCACGTTGGTCGGGATGTAGGCCGACACGTCGCCCGCCTGGGTTTCGATGATCGGCAGAGCGGTGAGCGAGCCAGCGCCGTTCTCGTCGTTCATCTTCGCGGCGCGCTCGAGCAGGCGGCTGTGAAGGTAGAACACGTCGCCGGGGTAGGCTTCGCGGCCCGGCGGGCGACGGAGCAGCAGCGACATCTGGCGATAGGCAACGGCCTGCTTGGAAAGGTCGTCGTACACGATCACGGCGTGCATGCCGTTGTCGCGGAAGAATTCGCCCATGGTCGCACCGGTGTAGGGCGCGAGGTACTGGAGCGGAGCCGGTTCCGAAGCGGTGGCGGCGATGACGATGGAGTATTCCATCGCGCCGTTCTCTTCGAGCTGGCGGACGATCTGCGCGACGGTCGAGCGCTTCTGACCCACGGCGACGTAGATGCAGTAGAGCTTCTTGCCTTCGTCGGTGCCGGCGTTGACGGCCTTCTGGTTGATGAAGGTGTCGATCGCGACGGCGGTCTTGCCGGTCTGACGGTCACCGATGATCAATTCGCGCTGACCACGGCCGACGGGCACGAGAGCGTCAATCGCCTTGAGGCCGGTCTGCACGGGTTCATGCACCGACTTGCGCGGGATGATGCCCGGAGCCTTGACTTCGACGCGGGTGCGGGTGGCGTCGACGATCGGGCCCTTGCCATCGATCGGGTTGCCGAGAGCGTCCACCACGCGGCCGAGGAGGCCCTTGCCGACGGGAACGTCGACGATCGTGCCGGTGCGCTTGACGACATCGCCTTCCTTGATTTCGGCGTCCGAGCCGAAAATCACGACACCGACGTTATCGGCTTCGAGGTTCAGGGCCATGCCCTTCACGCCATTGGCGAATTCGACCATCTCGCCGGCCTGGACCTTGTCGAGACCGTGGATGCGGGCGATGCCGTCACCCACCGAGAGAACCGACCCGACTTCCGAGACCTGGGCGTCGGTGCCGAAGCTGGCGATCTGGTCCTTGATGACCTTCGAGATTTCAGCGGCGCGGATTTCCATGTTCTGTCCTTCCTGGAACCTGTGCGGGCCGTTAGGCCTTCATCGCCTGGGCGAGAGAATTGAGACGGGTGCGGATCGAGCTGTCGATCATCTGGCTGCCGATCTTGACGACGAGGCCACCAAGGATTTCGGGATCGACGCTGGTCTTGAGCTTGATCGACTTGCCGGTACGGGCCTTCAGCTTTTCAGTGAGGGCTGCGATCTGTGCATCGTCGAGCGGGTGAGCGCTGGCGACTTCGGCGCTGACTTCGCCGCGATGGGCGGCAGCGATCTGGCCGAAGGCGCGGATCACGTCGGGCAGGGCCGAGAGGCGGCGGTTCGAAGCGAGCACGCCGAGGAACTTCTTCGTAAGGTCGCCAAGACCGAGCAGGCCGGCAACCGAATCCATTGCGCGGCCGGCTGCATCGCGGCCAAGCTGCGGGTTGCTGATCAGGCCCTTGAGGTCAGCCGATTCGCGCAGTGCAGCATCGAGCTTCTCGAGATCGCTTTCGACCGCCGAAACGAAGCTCTGTTCATTGGCCAGATCGAACAATGCCGAGGCGTAACGCCCTGACAGGCTGGCCGTAATGCCGCTGGAAATCTCCACGCGCCGAAGTTCCTTCATCCAGGATAAGCCGAGGCAGAC
This sequence comes from Novosphingobium sp. FW305-C-30-35, assembly GCF_058783135.1. NCBI lineage: Bacteria > Pseudomonadati > Pseudomonadota > Alphaproteobacteria > Sphingomonadales > Sphingomonadaceae > Novosphingobium > Novosphingobium sp. FW305-C-30-35. The sequence goes on along the minus strand of NZ_JBYSYJ010000001.1, from coordinate 549,722 downwards.
CATTACCCGGCGATGAACACCGGTTGGCCTGCAGACGGGGCGCGCCTAGCAACGTCAGGCCCATATGACAAGATGCGACTTGGCTTCTTGTGCATAGGTATGATCGTGATTTCCTCGATCGACGTCCGATCGACAGGTCTCAGGGCTGAGGCTGGCAGTTGTAGCGCATGCGCTCATTGGGTTCGGGAGGAAGCAGTGCCTTGATGGACTGCTGGTTCTGGCCGAACTGGCGGGCGGCTTCTTCACCGGCGCCGCATGCGGGCGCATTGAGCTTTGCGCGTGCAGCGCGGGCCTCGGTCATGGCATCCAGACCCACGAGAAACCGTTCCACGGTGTAGGTCCGGGATTGTGGATCATACGAATTCACCGAGATCGTTTCCTCGCCGTTCGGCACAAGGATTCGGCTCCAGCCATCGTTGGCGAGGCCGTACTGCGTCTTTCCGTTCATGCAGCCAGTTTCGGTCCATTCGATCGGAACATCGGTGATATCGGAAACGGTGACGCGGCTGCGTTCGGGATCGAGCACGCAGATCATGCGTCCTGAGCCAGGGCGATCGAGTGCCGCTGCCGAACTGCTGGAAGACGCCTGGGGTTGTTCGAGGTTTTCCCGTGCGCGGCTATCTATTGATGCGAGCGACGGGCGCAGGAACCATACTGCGATAGCGGACACAAGCAGCGCCGCAGCACCAAAGACGTGCTTGCGCTGAAATTTTCCGCGCCGCCGTGAGGCCTGGACCATGCCCCAACCGCCAACGCCGAGCGCGCCGACGAGCAGCAGGGCGGCCAGGGCCATGCCGTTGTCACGCTCGGACAGCACTGCCATTTCAGCCTCGCGCCGCGCAGTTTCGAACTGCTGCTGGCTGGCTTGCGCGCGTGCTTCGCGTTCGGCAGCCATGCGGGCCTGTTCTCCGGCTGCGCGTTGCGCTTCGGCGCGGTCCAGATCCGCTATCGAGCGACATGGCAGGCCACTGCTATGCACGTCCACCTTGGCGCGGAGCAGGAAGGCCGAAAGCTCGCGCATCGAAATGGCGAAGTAGAAGGACGAATCGGTGCTGTTGTCGCTGACCGTGCCGAAGGAATTGACGCCGATTACGCGGCCGCAGGAATCGAGCAGCGGGCCGCCCGAATTTCCCGATCCAAGCGGGGCCGTGTGCAAGAGGGTATCGAATGACCGCGAGGAGCGGCCCCCGGACAGATAGCCGCGTGTCTTGACCGCTTCCTGCGGCGTGACGAGATCGGCCATCGACAAGCCTTGCGCCAGATCGACGTTGCCGGGATAGCCGACGGCATAGACCTCCGAACCATCGGTTGGTGCACCGGGAAAGAGCGTGATTGGCGTAAGGGTGCCGCCACCTTCGATGCGCAGCAGGGCAAGGTCATTGCCGGGCGAATAGGCGACCAGCTTGGCCGGATATCCGTTGCGGCCCTCGGCGGGGACGACACCGGCGATGAGAGTGTCGTCTCCGCGCAGCTCCTCGACGACATGGGCATTGGTGACGATCAGGTTCGGGGTCACGGCGAATCCCGTGCCATGGGTAATCAGCCGGGCGCGATCGCCGTCGCTTTCAATGATCACCACGCGAACCACGGAGCGGCTTGCCGCGCTGATGTCCGCCGGATCGGCCATGGCGACAGGCGCCGCTACCAATGCGAAAAGAGCTGCAAGGAGGGCAATTATCTGTTTGGCGACACGCATGTACCCGCTTTTTGCGCCATATTGCTTTGACCGCAAGGTGCGGGACGCTTTTGGCATGGAGCGCGGGCAGAAACTCTCCACAAGAAGGAGATGTGACCATGCACAAGGCGACGCGGGCTTGCAGCTATCGTTCGGAGCTTTATCGAAAGCCTATGACGAGTGGATCGAAGATTGCCGACGACGAGGCGTGGGCGGCGGTGCTGGCACGCGATCGCTCTTATGATGGCCATTTTGTCACAGGTGTGCTGACCACCGGGATTTACTGTCGACCGTCCTGCTCTGCACGGCATCCCCGCCGCGAAAACGTGCGCTTCTTCCCAGATGGGGAGGCTGCACGTGGGGCAGGTCTCAGGCCCTGCCTGCGTTGCTCCCCCGATGATGTATCGCGCGACGAGCGCGCCGTGCTGACGGCTATCGAGGCTATCAAGTCGGCGGGCCAACCGGTGGGTCTGGCCGATCTGGCGAAACGCTGCGGGTATTCGCCCGCTCACTTCCAGCGCGTATTTGCCAAGGCAACGGGACTGTCGCCAACAGCCTATGCGCGGGCGTTGCAAAATGCCCGGATGGCCGAGGCGCTCTCAGGAACGGAAAGGGTTGCCGATGCAATCTACGATGCCGGTTTCTCGGGACCTTCGCGGTTTTATTCGGCTGCTGGGAAGCGGTTGGGAATGACGCCATCGGCCTGGGTCAATGGTGGGAGGGGAGTGAGGATTCGCTGGGCAGTCGTTCCCACAACTCTTGGGAACATGCTCGTCGCTGCGACCGACAAAGGCATCTGCCGTCTGGCGTTCAACGAGAGCGACGAAGCTTTGCGGCGGCGCTTTCCCGAGGCCGCTCTGGAAGAAGGGGGGGCGGATTTCGCCAATCTGCTGGAGGAGGTCATCGCGGCCGTCGAGGCTCCGGGCGATCATTCTCATATTCCGATCGACGTGAAGGGAACGTCATTTCAGGAGGCTGTGTGGCAGGCCTTGCGGCAGATACCGCCTGGTGAGACCCGCTCCTACGCAGAAATCGCGGCAGCCGTTGGCAAACCGGGCGCGGTGCGTGCAACAGGCACCGCAAACGGGGCGAACAACGTGGCGGTGCTCATTCCCTGTCACCGCGTAATCCGGTCGGACGGTTCTCTCGGTGGTTACGCCTACGGGCTCGAAATCAAACAACGGTTGCTCGACAAGGAACGGCACCAGAAGGGAAGCCAGCATGAATGATGTTTCCGGACCGACAAGGCCAAGCTTGTTGCGGCGGATCGTCGGTTTTCCCGCAGTCCTGATCATCATCGAATTCGGGCTTGTTGCCTTCGTGGCATCGCTGGCTTCGCTGTTGCTGAAGAGGGTGGTGCCGGACGATACCTTCCTGGACTTTCTTGCCGCCCTGATCATCGCGGCACTGGCCATCACGACGTACCTCGCTTGTCGGCGATGGATCGAGCGACGCGGGAACGATGAACTGCCGCTGGTCATGTTCGGGCGTGAAGTGTCTCTTGGATTCTTCATCGGGGCCGCGCTGTTCGGCTTCATGACAGGGATCGTTGCCGCGTTGGGCGGGTTTGCGGTCGAAGGCGTGAACGGCATTGGGGCCTTGTGGGCCATGCTGGCGATGGCGGTAACATCGGGGACGATCGAGGAAATCCTGTTCCGGGGCATCCTGCTGCGACACATCGAGGCGATGCTGGGCACCTGGGCGGCGCTTGGCATTACCGCGGCATTGTTCGGCGCGGCCCATCTGGGAAACGAGGGAGCGACCTTCTTTGCCGCCTTCGCCATTGCCATGGAAGCCGGCATCCTGCTCGGCGCGGCATACCTTTGGAAACGAAGGCTGTGGATCCCGATCGGCATTCATGCCGCGTGGAATTTCACCCAGGGCTGGGTGTTCAGCGTGCCGGTTTCAGGGGGCGCAGTGCCTGACGGATTGCTGGTCACGACGCGCAACGGGCCAGATTGGCTGACGGGTGGAGCCTTCGGGCTTGAAGCCAGCGTGATTGCGATGCTGGTCGCCACGGGAGCGGGCCTGTTCCTGTTGGTGCGGGTCGTGCGGCAAGGAGGGATCAGGCCGCCGATGTGGGTCAGGCGTTAGCGCGCCCAACCGGGCTCTGCGGGCTTAAGCGTTTCGAGGAAGGCGTCCGCGCTCCGGATATACTCCGCGCGTTTGTCCTCGCTCATCCGCCGCCACGTGGCATAGGGCTGAGCGAGGCGGTGATAGGCGGAAAGCTTCTGCTCGTTCCGCGCGAGGAAATGCCAGTAGAGTGCATTGAACGGGCAGGCGCCGGGGCCGGTCTTCTGCTTCACGTCGTAAGTGCATTTGCCGCAATAGTCGCTCATGCGATCAATGTAGGCGCCGCTGGCCGCGTAGGGTTTGGACGCCAGACGGCCCTTGTCGGCATGAAGGATCATGCCTGCCACGTTGGGCAGTTCGACCCATTCATAGGCATCGGCAAAGACGATCAGATACCATTCCGCCACTTCCCGAGGGTCAAGGCCGGCAAGCAGAGCGAAATTGCCGAGCACCATCAACCGCTGGATGTGATGGGCATAGGCATTGTCCCGCGTGGTGCGGACACATTCGGCAATGCAGTGCATCTGCGTGTCGCCCGTCCAGTAGAAGTCGGGTAGCGGACGGTGGGCATCAAGGCCGTTGGCTTCGGCGAGCGCCGGCATTTCCAGCCAGTACATGCCGCGGATGTACTCCCGCCAGCCGATGATCTGGCGGATGAAGCCTTCGACGGCTTCCAGTGGTGCGCGGCCTTCGCGCCATTCCGTCTCGGCACGGCGACAGAGGTCGAGCGGATCCAGGAGGCCGATATTGATCGCGGGGGACAGTGCGGCGTGAAACAGGAAATCCTGCCCCGTCACCATTGCGTCCTGATACCTGCCGAACATTGGCAGACGGTCCTTGAGGAAGGCGTCTCTTGCCTGCTCCGCCTCGGCCCTGCAAACCGGCCAGGCAAAGTTGCCGAGCGAGCCGAAGTGCCTGTCAAATCGTTCGGCGACCATTTGGAGAACCTCGTGCGTCACCTCGTCCGGCTTGAACGCGGGGAGAACTGGCGGCGCGAGGCTCTTCTCGGGTCCTCTCCGGTTTTCCGCGTCGAAATTCCAGCGACCTCCCATTGGCTTGTCACTGTCCATGAGAAGTCCGGTCTTGCGGCGCATTTCACGGTAGAACCATTCCATGCGCAACTCGTGGCGGCCTGCCGCCCATTCGAAGAAGTCGGGCAGGGGGCAGATGAAGCGGTTATCGGGCAAAATGCGGACGCGGACCGGGAGGTCCGTGCGCCACTGCTCCATTGCCTGTCGCACCCGCCATTCCCCTGGCTCGGTCACCTGCACGCCGCGTACGTCATGGCGAGCCATGGCGCGGGCAACTTCGCCGCTGAAGCTGCCGGTGTTTTCCGGGTCATCAAGGCGAACGTAGTCGACCGTCCAGCCAGCCTCGCGCAATTCCTGGGCGAAGTGGCGCATGGCCGAGAGGATCAGCGCGATCTTGGCCTTGTGATGGAGGACGTAGGTGGTCTCCTCGGCCACTTCCATCATCAGGATCACGGTGTCGTCCGGCTTGCGATCAGCCAGGCTGGAGATGTCAGGCGAAAGCTGGTCGCCAAGGATCGGAACGAGGACGGGGCCGGTCATCCTTGCGGAATGGCCGAGTGGCGTTTTGGTTCAACCTGCCTCTAAGGGTCAGGCCCCCTAAGCGTCAGACAAAGCTGTAGGGATCGATATCCACGGCGACACGGACGCCCGGCGGGAAGCGCAGGGGATCGAGCCAGTCGCGGATTACGCGCTGCAGTTCGGTGGAGCGGCGTGCGTTGATCAGCAGGCGGTAGCGATAGCGGCCGCGCAGGAGCGACAGCGGCGCCGGGGCAGGCCCGAGAATCAGCACGTCGTCCAGTCGCGGCGCCGAACCTCCAATCCCGCGAGCAGCGTCGCGCGCTTCGGCTTCGTCCTCGCTTGAAACGATGATCGCGGCCCAACGTCCGAAGGGTGGCGCTCCGGCATCGCGCCGGGCTTCGGCTTCGGCGGCGTAGAAGGCGTCACGATCGCCGCTGGCCAGGGCCTCGATAACCGGCGCTTCGGGGTGCCGGGTCTGGATCAGCACCTCGCCGGGCTTTTCACCACGGCCGGCGCGGCCTGCGACTTGCGCCACTTGCTGATAGGTGCGTTCGGCAGCGCGAAGGTCACCGCCTTCGAGGCCCATGTCGGCATCGATCACGCCGACCAGCGTGAGTTCCGGAAAGTGGTAGCCCTTGGTGACAAGCTGGGTGCCGACGATCACGTCGATCGCCTTGTTGCTTGCCATCTCGACGAACTCTGCAGCCTTCGCGGGGCTGGTCAGCGTGTCGGAAGTGACCAGCGCGACGCGGGCTTCGGGCAGGATCGCCGCAACCTCGTCTGCAATGCGTTCAACCCCGGGGCCGCAGGCGACAAGGCAATCAGGCTCGCTGCATTCGGGGCAGGCATCGGGCGGCGGGATCTCGTGTCCACAATGGTGACAGGCGAGGCGGCGCGAGAGGCGGTGCTCGACCAGCCAGGCCGAGCAGTTGGGGCACTGGAACCGATAGCCGCAGGTCCGGCACAGGGTAAGCGGAGCATAGCCGCGCCGGTTCAGGAAAAGCAGTGACTGCTCGCCCTTGGCGAGCCGATCCTTCAGTGCCTCGACCAATGGCGGCGCGATCCAGTGTCCGCGCTCGGGCTGTTGCTCGCGCAGGTCGACAATCTGGATGTCTGGCATCGTCGCCCCGCCAAAGCGTGCGGGCAGGACCACCCGCTCGTAACGCCCGGCTTCGGCCATCTGCAGACTTTCCAGCGCCGGCGTGGCGCTGGCGAGGATGACTGGCACTTTCTCGAAATGAGCGCGCATGACTGCGACGTCGCGGGCGTTGTAGCGCACCCCGTCGTCCTGCTTGAACGAGATCTCGTGCGCTTCGTCGACGACGATGAGGCCGAGGCGGGCGAAGGGCAGGAACAGTGCGCTGCGTGCACCGACCACCACTTGCGCCGTTCCTGCTGCCACAGCCCGCCACGCGCGCCGCCGTTCGGACGATTTCAGCGAGGAATGCCACGTGACCGGCGGTACCCCAAAGCGCGCTTCGAAGCGCTTGAGGAAGGTTTCTGTGAGCGCGATTTCCGGAAGGAGCACGAGGACTTGCCGCCCTTGCTCAATCGCGGCTGCCACCGCTTCGAAATAGGTTTCCGTCTTGCCGGAGCCGGTCACGCCGTCGAGCAGAAACGGGTGGAAGGCATGTGCATTGACCGACTCGACAAAGCGGGCGGCGACTTCCGATTGCTCATCCGACAGGTCGGGCGCGGCGAAACCAGCATCCGCGGGGGGATAGGGCCGGTCCGAATCGACCACCACCGGTTCAAGCAGCCCGGCATTGACCATTCCGCGCAGCACGCCGTCGGAGACCCCGGCGATTTCCGACAGTTCGCGGATCGTTGCCTGCTGGTCCTGCAACAGGTCCAGAGCGATGAGACGCTGGGGCGTCATTCGATCCGGCTCGCGGCCGGTCAGGCGATATTCGGTGACGGTGCCGCCGCCTTGCAGTGCGGCCGTGCTTGACAGCGCCATGCGCGCCACTGCCGCAAGCGGCGCGACGTAATAGTCGGCAGTCCACTCGATCAGGCGCCGCAATGGTGCGGGCAGGGGAGGGACAGGGAGAACCCGAAGCAATGGGCGGAGTTTGGCATCCGGAACTTCAGTTCCCGGCAGCCGTTCCGCTTCCCAGACCACGCCGATGATCTGCCGCGGCCCCAGTGGTGCGATCACGACGCTGCCAGGTTTTACGTCCATCCCGGCGGGCACGCGATAGTCGAGCGGGCCGAGCGCGGAGTTGAAGACAAGGCATCGGACGCGGTTCATGTTCGCCGGTCTATATGGGGCTGCATCGCAACGGGCAAAGCCCGGGCGCAAAGGAATTGAGGAGAAAAACGTGTCGCAGGCTTCCACCATCCTGAACCGCCGGGTCCTGCTTGGCGGCATGACGTCAGCTGCCGTGCTCGCCGTTTCCGGCTGTGCGAGCTATCCGCAGTTCTCGCTGGAAGAGGCCGTGCGTCGGCTGCTGTTCCTCTCGACCGATAGGGCCTTTGCGCGCTTGCTGGCGCCGGGCGGGTTCTGGGACGATCAGGTAACCCGGCTTGCCCTGCCCCAGGCTATCGGAAACCGCGGCGGCGTGCTCGAGCGGATCCTGACCGGACCGATCGTCAGGGACCGGCTGCAGCGGGCGTTCAACGACATGGCCTATGACGCGGCGGAACGCGCAGCGCCTGCGGTGACAGACGCGGTGCGCACTATCGGCATTCGCAATGCACTCGCGCTGCTGCGCGGTTCAGATCCGATGGGGGCGACGTCGTTCCTGCACCAGGAGATGGGCACGAGCCTTGTCGAGATCATGGTGCCGGAGTTCGGCGATGCGATCCGGGTGAGCCGGGACCCGCTGCTGGGGCAGGTCCTTGGCGCGCTGACAGGTGTTGACGTTGGCGGCATTGCCAATTCGCTGGCCTATGAGGCGGACAATGCAATCTTCCGCGCAATCGGCCGGGAAGAGGCCGCCATCCGTTCTGACCCTCGTTCGACCAACGATCCGGTGCTGATGGCCGCTTTTGGCCTGAAATAGTCTGACAAATTCGCATGCTCGGGCACTGACATTGGCCGAGGCTTTCCCTATAGGCACGGGGGAATCACTTCTCCCTGCTGGAAGGCCTCGTCCCATGAAGTTCTTCGTCGACACTGCCGATACCGCCGAAATCGCCGACCTTGCTGCCACTGGCCTGCTTGATGGCGTGACCACCAACCCGACCCTGATTGCCAAGGCGGGCAAGGACTTCATTGAAGTCACCCGTGAGATCTGCGGTCTGGTCGATGGTCCGGTGTCGGCCGAAGTCGTGGCGCTGGACCACGAAGGCATGATGCGCGAGGCCGAGATCCTGCGGAAGATCGCCGACAACGTCTGCATCAAGGTCCCGCTGACGATTGACGGTCTCAAGACCTGCAAGGCGCTGACCAGCGACGGTACGAAGGTCAACGTCACGCTCTGCTTCTCGGCCAATCAGGCGCTGCTGGCGGCCAAAGCCGGCGCGACCTTCATCTCGCCGTTTGTCGGCCGTCATGACGACAACGGCTTCGATGGTATGGACCTGATCCGCGACATCCGCCTGATCTACGACAACTATGCGTTCGAGACCGAAATCCTCGTCGCTTCGATCCGCCACGGGGTTCACGTGCTGGAAAGCGCACGCATCGGTGCCGACGTGATCACTGCGCCTCCGGCCGTGATCAAGGGCCTGTTCAAACATGTCCTTACGGACAAGGGTATCGAAGGCTTCCTTGCGGACTGGGCGAAGACCGGCCAGAAGATCGGCTGAACGTTCTGAATCACGGGCATTTGCGCATTGGCTGACGAAACTCCCCTCGACCGTTTCCGTTCGGTGCTGACCGGCACTGCGCGGGCGATCTCGCTCGATCCCGAGGTCGAGGTGGCGTGGACGGCGGATGCGCCGGTGCAGTCCGGGCAGTCCATGCGCGTGCCAATGCCAGGGCGTTCGCTCCCGGCAGAGCAGGTAGCAGAAGCCCGCGGTCATGCGGATTCGATGGCGCTGCGGCTGCGCCATCACAACGCTGCCATGCACGGCCGCAATGCGCCGACCGAGGCACTGGCGCGCGCTTGCTATGATGCGGTGGAGCAGGTCCGCTACGAGGCGCTTGGCGCGAACGCCTATGCCGGCATGCGCGGCAACCTCGGTGCGGCCCTCGCCATGCGCATGGCCTCCGACCCGATCAGTCGCGCCGCAAAGCCCGAGGACGTTCCCCTGCCAACCGCGCTTGCGCTGCTCCTGCGCGAGAAGCTGACGGGACAGGAATCCCCGGCGTCGACCGATACCGGCATGGCGATGGTGCGCAGCTGGATCGAGAGCAAGGTTGGCCAGGACATCGAAGGCCTTGCCCTCTCGCTCGACAACCAGCGGGCGTTTCAGCAGCTTGCACTGGACATGCTGCAGCATCTCGACCTGACGCAGTCCGCGTCCGAACAGGATGAGGACACGCAGGACGACGAGGGCGAGGAGCAGGAAGACGAGGGCGAGGAAGAGCCCTCGAACTCCGACGATCAGGAGCAGCAACCGTCCGAAGTGGCTGGCGACACCAGCGAGGGCGACGAGGATTCGGAGTCCGAGCAGGAAATCGAACAGGACGACGATGCGGCCGATTCGGACATGGCCGACGAGGGCGAGGAGGGCATGCTGCCGACGCGGCCCAACCGTCCCTGGACCGACCTGCCCGAGAACTTCGACTACAAGAGCTACACCACGCAGTTCGACGAGGTCGTTTCGGCTAACGACCTGTGCGACGAGGAAGAACTGACGCGTCTCCGCGCCTACCTCGATACCCAGCTCAAGGGGCTGCAGGGCGTGGTCACGCGCCTCGCCAACCGGCTACAGCGTCGCCTGATGGCGCAGCAGAACCGGTCTTGGGACTTCGACCAGGAAGAAGGTCTGCTGGACGCGGCTCGGCTTGCCCGCGTGGTGATCTCGCCGGGCCATTCGCTGTCCCACAAGATCGAGCGCGATGTCGAGTTCAAGGACACCATCGTCACGCTACTGATCGACAATTCCGGATCGATGCGCGGGCGCCCCATCTCGATCGCAGCGATCAGCGCCGACATTCTTGCGCGCACGCTTGAGCGTTGCGGGGTCAAGACAGAAGTGCTCGGCTTCACCACCCGCGCGTGGAAGGGGGGGCAAAGCCGCGAGGCATGGCTGGCCGGTGGCAAGCCTTCGCAACCGGGCCGTCTGAACGACTTGCGCCACATCGTCTACAAGAAGGCCGACGAGCCCTGGCGCCGTGCGAGAAAGAACCTCGGCCTGATGATGCGCGAGGGTCTGCTCAAGGAAAACATCGACGGCGAAGCGCTGCTGTGGGCGCATACCCGCCTGCTGGCCCGGCCCGAAGACCGCCGCATCCTCATGGTCATTTCCGATGGCGCTCCGGTTGATGACTCCACTTTGTCCGTCAACAACGCGGGATACCTGGAACAGCACCTTCGCAAGGTGATCGACTGGATCGAGAAGCAATCGCCGGTCCAGCTTGTCGCGATCGGCATCGGTCACGATGTGACCCGATATTACCGCCGCGCAGTGACGATCATGGATGCCGAACAATTGGGCGGCACGATTATCGAACAGTTGGCAGATCTGTTCGAGGACGAGTGAACTTCATCCGATTCCACTTGTCATCTTTGTGACGAGCAGGCACATCCATACTCCATGGGGCGGGGTTTAAATCGGATCGTTTTGGGTGCGCTGTCTGCCGGCGCCGCCGTTGCTGGATCATCGTGCGGCTGGGCGCAGGAGTCGACTGCCGCGGCATCAACTACGGTAGCTGTTTCCGCCGTCGATCAAGCGAAATCGATCCCTCCGCTGACCACGGTAGAAATCGTGCTCGATGTCGCTTTGGGCAGTAAAATCAGCAAAACCGGTGAGACGTTCCCCTTTCATCTGGCCAAGCCTATCATCCTTGAGGGCGTGGAAGTGGTGCCTGCTGGCACGCCAGGAGAGGGCGAGGTAATTCACGCCAAAAAGGGCGGCGGTGGCGGTGCTCCGGGCGAACTGATTCTGGCAGCGAAGTATTTGCAGCTGGGCGCTCGCAGATTGCGACTGCGCTCTCTGAAGTTGGATTCGCTAGGCAACGACAAGATGGGAACTGTAACCGGCGTGAGCGCCGCCGCAGCGGCGACCGTTCCTGCCGCTGCTCTGCTCGGTCTGTTCATTACTGGTGGCGAGAAGACGTTGCCTATGGGGACCATTCTCCCGGCCAAGACCGCTGAGGCCTTTGCAATCGAACCGCCTGGCTCCCCAACGGGAGCCGCACAGCTTGAAAAGACAACCGGCGACGGTGCCGGAGCGCAGGGAAGGGGTAATCGATGAAGACTTCGACATTCAGGACGATTGGCGCTGCGGTTGCGATAGCAGCGATGCCGCTTGCCGCATCAGGCGCATCAGCCGCCGACAAGGCACCAGTGGTCATTCCGCCGCCGCCTGCTGGCAAGGGCCAGATCGTTTTCTATCGCACGGGAACGATCATGGGTGCGGCAATGGGCTGCGCGGTCAACGAAAAGGGACAGAAGATCAGCTCGCTGGGCGCGGGTCGCTATTTCATTCTGGTGACTGAACCGGGCCGTCACGAATATACCGTGAAGAGCGAGGCCAAGGACGTGCTTGCGCTTCAGGTGGAAGCTGACGAAACGCAGTATGCGATGTGCAAGATCAAGATGGGGATCATGGCCGGGCGTCCGGATCTGCGTCCGTCTACTGAAGCCGAATTCGTAAAATCGAGCACTGACCGCCTTGTCGATGCTGAGGATATGGGGCCTGGACCGGGCGCGCTGCGACCGGAGGAAGTGGCTGCTGCTGTCGCTGCGACCAAGACCAAGTCCTGAGCCAATTCTGTTGCAAGCCGGGTTGACTGCCTTGGTTTAACCGGGCAGTTAATCCGGCATGAGCACGATGACCGTCAGCGAAGCCGTACTTTCCCGTCGTTCCATCCGGGCTTTCAGGCCTGACCCTGTGCCGCTCGAGACCTTGCGTCGCGTATTGGACAAAGCAAGGTGGGCGCCGTCTGGCTGTAACTTTCAACCTTGGGAAGCGACCATTGTGACCGGCGCTCCCCTGGCCGAGTTGCAGGCGAAGATGCTTTCGTCACCGATGCAGGATCCGATCGAATATTCGTGGTCTGATCCCGAGGTCATTCCCGAATGCAAGGCTCGCCTCCATGCGGTCGGAGCCGCCATGTATCAGGCGATGGGCGTGGGACGAGCCGATGCGGATGCAAGGGCCGACTTCGTTCGCAACAATGCCACGTCTTTCGGCGCCCCGGCGGTGCTGCTCTGCTATTTCGATCGTCGCATGGGGCCGCCGCAGTGGTCGGACGTCGGGATGTGGCTGCAGACGTTCATGCTGCTTCTGCGGGAAGAGGGGCTTGATTCCTGCCCCCAGGAATTCCTCTCGATGTATGCCAAGCTTATCAAGGAGTTCATTGGCGTTTCTGATGAGACCCACATCTTCTTCTGCGGCATTGCGATTGGATACCGTGATGATGGCAATCCCGTGAACGGTTTCAGTCGCCAGCGCGAGCCGATCGACGGAAACGTGCGATTCCTCGGTTTCTGAAGCGGTTCGATGGACGTAACCGAGGCAGTGCTGACGCGGCGATCGGTGCGTCTTTTTCGCTCGGACCCCGTACCTTTCGACATCCTTCAGCGTGTCCTCACGAAGGCGCAAAGAGCTCCTTCGGGTGGCAATGTCCAACCTTGGAACGCCCACGTCATTTCGGGTGAGCCGCTCGACCGGCTGGTCAGAACCGTAGGTGCCGTAATACCAATGGGGCGCAATGCTCACGTGCCCGAATACGCCATCTATCCGCCGGATCTTGAGGGTGCTTACGAAGCGCGGCGATTTGGTGTGGGCGAAGCGATGTACGCTGCGCTTGGCATCGAACGGGACAACAAGCGCGGTCGCCTGGCCCAGTTCATGCGCAACTTCCGGGCCTTCGGTGCGCCAGTGCTCATGCTGGTCCACACGCCGCGCTACATGGGGCCGCCGCAGTGGTCGGATATCGGCATGTGGCTGCAGACGGTCATGCTTCTGTTGCGTGAGGAAGGGCTTGATTCCTGCGCGCAGGAGGCCTGGGCCGTTTACCAGAAGCAAGTCCGGGAATGCGTCGCCATCCCCGAGGATCACGTATTCTTCTGTGGGCTGGCGATCGGCTATCGCGATCAGGACGCAGCCATCAATCGCTTTGAAGTACCTCGCGCGGCGCTGGAAGAGGCAGTGACTTTCGAGGGCTTCTGACGCCTGACCGCGACATTTTGTCACACATTGCCGGTGTATCACTTGGCATTGCCGCATCGACGCGCCTATGCTGTGGCAAAGGGTACAAGAGTCTTCGGGATACGCAGTAATTCGATGCAGTGGTCTTGGTCTTCACGTGAATCGTGAAGGCTGGGCTAAGGGAGCAGGCGATGCGTAACCGATTGGCGAGCTTCGGAATTAGACTGGCAACGGGCGTTGCTGCGCTTGCAGTGGTGTGCGGCCCTTCGGTTGGCCACGCGGCGGCAGCTGAGGAATCGCTGCTCCTGCGCGACAGTTTCCCGCTCGGATCAGGCGGCAGCAAGGCGCTTTGCCAGGTTCAGTCGCGCACGACGGATCAGGCCAACCGATCGCCCCTGGACAGGACATGGGCCATCGTCTGCCGGGATTCCGCCTTGCCGGTTGGATATGTATTTGCCCTGCGGAACGGCCAGGACGATGAACTTGCCCGTCTGGCAGATCGGCGTCGCCAGAAGGTCACCTGCCTAGACGCCAGCCGCGCGTCCGTTGCTGGGCGCATGCGGACGGATTGCCGGTGGAAAGACCCTGATCTGGCCTACGAAGTGGTGAGCGTGGCCAGAGGCAACACGACATTCGTGGTGGAAGGCTTCTCCGCCTATCACGGTGCGCTCGATCTGGCTCTGCGGTCGATCTATGCGGATCGTATTTTGGACGAACCGATCGAGATTGCCACGACTTCCATCAACGACACCGAAGCTTATGCCCGGATACAGGCCCTAACGCTTGATCCAGCAACAGCGCTGGCAGAAGGTTATCGTCGCAACAATTCTGGCGATTACGCCGAGGCCGCGGCATACTTCGAGACATTGGACCAGCGGCAGGCTTCGACAGGCGATGTTCCGATCGATCGCGTCGAGTTCCTTGTAAACGCTGGCCTGCAACGCTCCAACCTTGGCCAGTTTGCCGAGGCAGACCGCCTGTTTTCCGAAGCCGCTGCCATGCCCGCCGGTAGCGGCGTGGTGGAACGGTTGCGTCGCAATTACGAAGCCATTCACCTGCTCAATCAGGAAAGGTATGCTCAGGCGTTGGACCGGCTGGGCCAGCCCCTGCGGAAAACGAGCGCCATGGGCGCGGACAGCCTGCGCGCCACCATGGAACTTACGCCTTCGGTTTCGCGACGGATCAACGCCTCGGATCTGACGGCCAACGCCATGGGATTGGTCGATGATCTGCGGCTGACAGATGACGAACGAGCCACAATTCTGGATGCACAGAGCCTCCAGTTGCGCGGAACGGCGCTGCGTCTTGTGGGGCGCAAGGTCGAGGCTCGCGCCGCGTTGGAACAGGCGCAGGCTCGGGCCTTGGCGGTGCGCAACGGCCGCGTCGTCTCGATCGTGCGGATGCGCGCGCAAGTTCTGAACGAACTTGCAACGATCGCCGAAGACGAGGGGCGCATCTCTGACGCAGAAGCGCTGCTGCGCTCTGCGCTCGAGATCGTCAGCGTTCAATACCCGGAAACCCGCAGCATGGCAGCGGCCCAGGCGAGGCTGGCAGCCTACCTGATGCGTCATGGCCGCACGGCCGAAGCAGAGCCGTTATATCGTCAGGTCGTGGCCCGTTCTGTCGAGCGCGAGAATGGTCTTTCCGGCCTTTCACGGCAGATGTCCCCCTATTTTGATCTGCTGGCAGCGAGGATGAGCGGCGACGCGGCAACGAGCGATGCCTTCTTCCAGGCGTCACAAGTGCTGGTGCGTCCAGGCGTTGCCGAAACACAGGCCGTGCTATCGCGCGAACTATCAGGAGGCAGCGACGAAGCAGCCCGGCTGTTCCGGCAATCCAACAGCCTGACGCGCGCCGTTGAGCGCGCCCGCATGACTTATGCGGCCTTGCAGCGACTGGATGATGCATCAGCCCGGAGTGACGAGATTGCGGATGCCGCAAAACGGGTCAACGAACTCGAAGCGCAGGAACAGGCAACCGTCATCGAACTTGCCAACTATGCGCGCTACCGCGTTGTGACGCAGCGGGTAATTGGACAGAAGGAGCTTCAGGAAGGCCTTGCGCCGAACGAGGCCTATGCCAAGATGGCCGTCCTTGGTCCGGATGTGTTCGTGTTCTTCGCGAACAAGGACAAGGCCGTTGGTTATCGGGCGCCAATCACTTCGGCGGAACTGGAAGCATCGGTAAAGGCGATCCGTGACTCGATCTCGCGCTTCGATGGCAAGCAGTATGTGACCGGGACTTTTGCGGCAAAAGAGGCGGTAGCCGTCTACAAGGCATTGTTTGGTCCTGTCGCATCGGATTTGCAGGCAGCCAGGCATCTGATCTTTGAACCAGACGGGGCGATGCTGAAATTGCCGGTCAATGTCCTGATTGCCGACGAGGGGTCGGCGCAGGACTATCTTCAGCAGGCCGAAAGCCCGGCGGGCGATCCGTTCGATCTGCGAGCGGTGCAATGGCTGGCAAAGGACAAGCTTGTCTCAACTGCCGTTTCTGCACGCTCCTTCATGGATGCCCGGAAGCAGCCTGCCTCCAAGGCGCACGAGGCCTATCTCGGCATGGGCCGCAATGCTGCGGTTGTACAATCAAGCGGGCAAGTTGGTCCGAGGGTGCGGGGAAGCGATGGGGCGGCAGGCAACGATTGCGATTGGCCGCTGACGACGTGGAGCAGGCCCATCTCCGAGGCCGAGCTTCTCAAGGCCCGGATGCTGCTGTCCGGCCAGGGGACTGATCTGATGGTCGGTCCGGCCTTTTCGGACACTGCGATCAAATCGCGGGGCGACCTCGACAATTTCCGGATCCTCCATTTCGCGACGCATGGCCTCGTTACGCCGCCGCAGCCGTCGTGCGCGGCACGGCCAGCGCTTGTCACGTCGTTCGGGGCGCAGGGGTCGGACGGCCTGCTCAGCTTTGCCGAGATATTCGATCTGAAGCTCGATGCTGACATGGTCATCCTTTCCGCCTGCGATACGGCAGGTGAAGCGGACGTGATCGCCACGCGCGAGACTGGCCTTGCCACAGGTGGCGGGTCAGCGCTGGAAGGCCTGGTCCGTGCGTTCATCGGTGCCGGGAGTCGATCCGTACTTGCCAGCCATTGGCCAGCGCCCGACGACTTCGATGCCACGGCGCGACTGATCAACGGACTGTTCGCAGCTGCCCCCGGCACGCCGTCCGGAGAGGCTTTGCTCAAGGCGCAGCAGGGGCTCATGTCCGATGTCGATACATCTCATCCTTATTATTGGGCCGGCTTTGCGGTTATCGGAGACGGAGCGAGGCCGCTCGTATCGCAAGGCGCGCGGATGGCTGCATCTGTGGAGGGCAAAGCGGGCGCGCCCTCAATGATAACGGAGGGAATTTAACGCATGGCCAAAGAGCCGCGCGCGGCCAAAGATGTACCGCGCGAGATTGGCAGGACGGCGCGACGCAGCTTGTCGCAGCTCGGCTGGCAGCGCAGTTTCGTGGCACTGGTCCTGTTGGCCCTGGCACTGTTCATTGCCTTGAACAGTTGGCGGTTGCCGCTTTTGCGTGATGCGGAAGCAGCGCTGTACGATCTGCGGGCAGCCAATTTCGCCCCGCCGACCGATACCGACAAGCGTATCACCCTGGTCGTTTACACAGCCGATACAAATCGGGCGACGGGACAGATCTCTCCGGTCGATCGGACGATCCTCGCGAAAGCACTCGGGCAGATTGATCAACTGGGAGCGAAGGGCGTCGGTATCGACGTCCTGTTCGACAGCCCGCAGGATGACGATGACCTCTTGAGAGCGTCACTCAAGGGCATGAAGACTCCTGTCTTTCTGGCGTTTGCCGATAACCGCACCAATCCGGAAGCCATCACGTACGAGCAGGAGCAGGACCTGCGCGCCTTCATGCAAAGTGCAGGTGGTGTGATGACAAAGCCGGCCTCGATCCTTCTCGAGACGGACACGGACGGCGTTGCCCGCCGCTGGCCTCGACAATATCGAGGTTTGCCGCCTCTGCTTTCCATCGCTTTGACGCAGGGCGGTGCCGATGCCGATCCTCGGTTTGCGAGCTTTACAGGACCGATCCGCTATCGGGTGCCCTCGGCGAGCGATCGGCCGGTGTTCGACAAGATTCCGATCGATCTCGTTGCCGATCCCGAGACGGCGCCCTTGGTCGCAGACGCGATCAGGGGTCGCTATGTCCTGATTGGCGGCGATTTTTCGGATTTCGACCAGTTTGACACGCCCTTTACCCGCACCGGTAATCCCGTGACCGGCGAAACGCGGATGATCGGCGTCGAAGTCCACGCCTCGATGCTTGCGCAACTGCTGGACAAGGCCTGGAAGCAGCGACCCGCGATGGGTCTCAAGATCCTGGCTGGCATCCTTGCCGTTGCGCTTGGCGCTGCCACGGCCATGGTCCAGACCCGCACTTGGGTCCTGGCGATCGGCGTACTTGCGCAGTTCTCGCTGTTCCTCGCCGTGCCGTTCCTGGTGGAGCGGGCGGGATATGACACGCTGGACTTGCCGGCGACGGGCTGGCTGATCGGCTGGTTGATAGCCTACACTGCCATCAGTTCAGGCTTGCGAGCCATCAATGCAGCGCAGCGCGAGTTCGCCCAGGGCGCACTTGGCAAGTACCTTCCCCGATCGGTTGCATCAGAGATCATGCGCAACCCGGACCGTCTCTCGCTTCACGGAGAAAAGCGCGAGATATTCTGTCTTTTCAGCGACCTCGAAGGTTTTACCAAGCTGACTCATGCAGTCGAGCCGGAAATGATCGCGCGCCTGCTGAACGATTACCTCGACCGGCTCAGTGCAGTGGTACTCGAGTATGGCGGTACGCTCGACAAGTTCGTGGGTGATGCCGTGGTCGCTTTCTGGGGGGCTCCGATTGCTTACCCCGATGATGGTGAGCGCGCAGTGAAGGCCGCATGGGCGATGTACCTGGCGGGCGAGGAGTTTCGAAAGTCGGTACCTGAAGGTGTGCCCAAGATTGGCCGGACCCGCGTGGGGGTCCATTACGGTGAGGCGGTCGTCGGCAATTTCGGGGGGGAAGGTCGGATCCAGTACACCGCGCTTGGCGATGCCATGAACACGGCCGCCCGCCTCGAGGGGGCTAACAAGCCTCTGGATACGCGTGTGCTCGTCAGCCGAGAAGCAGCGGAGCGATCTGGCCTTGACTGGTTCCGTCCCATGGGGGCTGTCACGCTGCGGGGGCGCAAGACACCTGTCGAAATTTTCGAACCGGTTCCGGACATGCCCGAGGAACAGCGCAGCCTTGCGATCGCGGCGGTAGAGGCGCACGCGCGGGGAGAGGTGGAACGTGTGAAAGCTCTCACAGACACAATTCTCGAATCGGTCCATGATGATGACGCGATGATGAATTTGATCCAGAGGTTGCGGCAGACGCACAAGGGAGAGAGTTATGTTCTTGGTTGATGGCAAGCAGTTGCGCGCCCTGGTGGCGGGCGCTTCGGCCATTGCCGTGCTTGCACTGGCAGGCCAGGCCATGGCGCAATCGGTTGTGATCCGTTCAACCGGACCTTCGGCAGGTGCCTATCCGCAGGGGCGCAAGTTGCCCGCTGGAGCATCGGTTGTCTTGAAGTCCGGCGACCATGTGACGGTTCTCGACAAGGCCGGTACACGGGTTCTCAACGGTCCTGGAACGTTCGCCCTCAACGGCGAGGTCAACCGCGATGCGGCAGCAGGGACGCAGCTCGCTGCGATGATGGCCCGCGGCGGCGCGTCGCGTACGCGAACCGGGGCTGTGCGCGGCGCGGCAAGCGCTCCGGCGATGGCTGCGCCGACCGGCCCGGAAAACGTCTGGTACATCGACGTCAGCAAGGGCGGGACCTATTGCATTGCCGATCCTGCAACGGTCGTGCTTTGGCGTCCGGAGAAAGTTGAGGAGGGCACGGGCAAGCTGCTTTCGCAGGACGGAAGTTCCGCTGATGTAACATGGCGTGCCGGGAGTGCGCTCAAGGTCTGGCCGGCCGCGAGCGTGCCCGTCGTCGACGGGCAGACCTACACCTTCAGCAATGCCGTGGGCGCGCCGGTAAAAATCCGCACCATGGTCATGACGAATGTCCCGACCGACGAACTTGAAGTGGCAGGAGCCATGGCGGACAAGGGCTGCAACGCGCAGCTCGATCTCCTTGCGAACCTCGCCCAATCAACGCAAGCCGGAGGCTGACCAATGCGTCGCAAGGGACTGGTCACGTTCAGTATCGTAGTTGCCTCAGCTTTTGCGGCAATATCGAGCAGCGCCTTCGCACAGGCCGTTGTCGTGCGATCGACCGGTCCGTCTGCCGCCTCATACCCAAAGGGCAAGCGGCTCCCGGCGAATGCACAAGTGGTGCTGAAAGCCGGCGACGTGGTTACCGTGCTGGACAAGGCCGGGACGAGGGTTCTCAGGGGCGTTGGCACCTTCACGCTCGACAATGCAGTTAACCGTGATCGCAGTGCAGCGGCGCTGCTGGCTCGGTCTCTCAGCAATCCTGCGTCCGTCAGGGCGGGGGCCGTGCGTGGGGCCGGGGATACCTCAGGCGAAAACGTTCTGCCCGTAAGCATCTGGCTGGCGGACACCAGCGAGGGCGGAAACGTCTGCGTTCCGCGGGGGAGCGACCTTTATCTTTGGCGAGCGGAAGCCAAAGCACGGAGCTTCACCTGGCTGACCGAAAGTGCGGGCGGCGAGATGGTGCGCATGCAATGGCCCCCCAAGACCGTGGGTATCGCCTGGCCCAAGACCATGCTCGCCCCGCAAGAAGGGCGGACCTATCGTATCTACGATGAAACGGCGCCGGACAAAGCGGCAGAGTTCCGGATCGTCATGCTCGAACCTGAAGACGTTCCGGCCGATGCCGCGTCATTGGGCACGTTGTTGCTGGACAACGGTTGCAAAGCGCAATTCGATTGGCTTGCGGCAACTCTTGCAGAAACGGACATACAAGAGCAACATCCATAGTGGAACTACTTAGGGTGATTCTCCACCAAAGGTCATTCCCAACATTACAGAGCCTTACCGGGCCAACAAGTTAAGTCATCACGGGTCGCGCCTGTGGAGATTCGACTCAAATGGCCGATCCTGTTGCTGTTTTGCCCTTGCCCGGGGGCACGATACCAGTTCGTTTCCGAGGCAAAGCCTGGTTCTTCAGGCTTCGCGGGACAGCCGCGGCAGGCCTGTTTCCTCTTCTGACCCTATCCTTTTCGGTGAGCACTGCGCTCGCCCAGTCGGTTCCTCCGGAGAACGTTCAGCCACCCACCCGCGAAGAAATTCAGCGTGGCGTAGCAGAAGGAACGCTCAATCGGAGTGGCCCGGTCACGGTTGACACATCCGAAGTCGAACGCGCGCCATGCCCTCTTGCTGCTCCCGATTTCGCCGGGATCCGCTTCAAGCTTTCGTCCGTCACCTTCACCGGCATGCAGGATCTTGCGGGGTTCGATCTGGCGGACAGCTACGCAGAGTTTGTCGGAGCGGAGCAGCCGGTATCGGTGATATGCGAGATTCGTGATCGCGCCGCGACCAAGCTGCGCCAGGCCGGATATCTCGCCGCGGTGCAGGTGCCGCCGCAAAAAATTGATGGAGGAACCGTCCGACTGGATGTGCTCCTTGCCCATCTCAAGCGCGTGCAGGTCAAAGGTGATGTGGGGCGGTCCGAACAGGCGCTCCTCAGGTACCTCCAGAAGCTGACCAGAGATCCCGTATTCAACACCCGTCGCGCAGAGCGTTACCTGCTACTGGCGAAGGACCTGCCTGGCATGGATGTGCGGCTGGCGCTTCGCCCGCTGGAAGGGTCGCCGGGCGAAGTCGTGGGCGAGGTTTCTGTGCGGAGGATGCCAGCCTATGCTGAAATCGGGTTGCAGAACTACGGCTCTCGCGCAGTCGGTCGGTACAGTGGACTTGCGAGGGTGCAGTTCAACGGGCTGACGGGGCTGGGCGATTCCACCACGGCGAGCTTTTTTGCCACCACCGACCTTCATGAGCAGAAGGTGCTTCAACTTGGCCACGAGATGCGGCTTGGAGGAGAAGGTTTCGCACTTCGGGGTGACTTTACGTACGGTTGGACCAATCCGACTGTGACGGACTCGCGGGCCGACTTTCATTCGAGGACACTGTCGGCATCGCTGGAGGGCAGCTTTCCGCTCGTCCGGTCACAGGCATACAACCTGTCGATTGCAGCAGGGGGACAGATATCCAACCAGGATCTCGACTTCGGCAGCATTCCGCTGAACCGCGATCGCTTGCGGGTGATCTACGCCAGGACCGAGGCCAGCGGTATCAGCCGACCGAGCCTGACAGGCCGCGACGGCTTCACGCCGTTCGAACCGCACTGGTCGTGGGGACTGACTCTAGAAGCCCGACAGGGGCTCGATGTCCTCGACGCCACCAAGGGCTGCGTCGGTGCCAATGCGCCCAGTTGCCGCGGCTTCGGAAAGGTTACTCCGAGCCGGATTGAGGGTACCGCAAAGGGCTTTGTCCTGCGAGCTTCTGGTGTTTTCGATTACCGTCCGGTGCGCAAGGTTACGCTCAGTATTCAGCCCCGTGCCCAATACTCGCCCGACAGGCTCCTTTCCTATGAAGAATTCTCCGGTGGCAACTACACCGTGGGCAGGGGCTATGATCCCGGTGCCGTGATCGGCGACAGCGGCGTTGGCGTGCGCGGCGAGATCCGGCTGGGATCCCTCTTGCCCAAGGTTGCCGGTGGCAGTGCTTTCCAGCCTTACGCCTTCGCCGATGCGGCGTGGGTGTGGAACAATGACGCCGCATTCGATGGGATCGATCCGCAGAAGGTGATTTCGGTCGGCGGGGGCCTCCGAGCTGCAATCAAGGATTCCATTCGTCTGGATGCCGGCGTGGCGGTGCCGCTGCATGATCCCCTGGGACTGAACGTCAAGGGCAAGGCCCGCTTCATGCTCAATCTTTCGTTCCAGCTCCTGCCGTGGAGGCTGTGATGGCCCGTTCGCCTGCCCATTCGCCTGAAAGCACAAGCCCGAAAATGCGCAAACTATCCTTGGCCAAGCTCTTGTGCGGAATATCCTGCGGGGCAACATCGCTGGCGCTTGCGACTGCGCCCGCGCAGGTCCGCGCACAGGCGGTGCAGGGTACGGCAACGGTCCAGTTTGGCGCCAGTGCGCCGGTCTTCAACGGCACCAACACCGACACGATCTTTGTCAATGCGAACGAGGCCCTGATCGACTGGGCCGTTACCAGTCCGTCCGGCGAGTTCCTGCCCGAAGGCATGACCCTGCGGTTCAACGCCGACACCGGCACGCCATTCACTGTCTTGAACCGTGTCACGGACACGGCGACGACTGGCCCACTGTCGATATCCGGAACAGTCTCTTCGGATCCGCTTGGCAGGATCTGGTTCTACAATGCCGGCGGTTGGGTAGTGGGGGCGAAGGGCGTCTTCAATGTCGGCAGCCTCGTACTCACGTCTCTGCCCATCACGGTTGACCCGGTGACCGCTGAGGGTACCCGTTTTTATGGCGACAAGAACGAGATACGTTTCGGCGCTGCCCTCGATCCCAAGTCGTCCGTCACGATTCAGTCGGGCGCGCAGATCAACGCGACGCTGTTCAACAGCAGCTACGTTGCGCTGGTAGCGCCGCGGGTCGATCAGGCAGGCACAGTTCGGGTAAACGGTTCCGCCGCATTCGTTGCCGCAGAGGCGGCGACCCTGACGATCAACAACGGGCTATTCGACATCGTGGTCGATAGTGGGTCGACCGATGATACCGGGGTCTCCCATACCGGCAGCACCACATGGGCCGCAAACACTAACTCGACCGACGCAAACCACGGGGTTTACCTCGTGGCGGTGCCCAAGAACCAGGCGATGACCGCAATGGTCTCGGGGCGGATGGGCTATGACAGCGCGACGACCGCCGAAGTGGTGGATGGTTCCGTCGTGCTCTCGGCAGGGTACAATATTGCGTCGGGCGCTGTCGATCCGAATACGATCGTGGGCAACGATGCTTCCCTTGTCGTCTCGAACCTCACGATCGGTTCCGAGGGATCGACCAACACGCTCGTCGGTCGTGCCAGCGGTGGCATTGAAATTGACGCGACGACTTCATCGACGGTCGTGAACGGCAGCGCCACATTTGACGCGCGCGGAAATCTGTCTGCCAAGATTGACAACGGCAATTTCGTTTCCGTCGAAGGTGGGCTGTCGCTGGCATCGGTGAATGGCGCCAAGGCGGGCAACGTAGCGGTATCTGTGGCGGGAGGGGCGGGACTCTCCGTGAGCGGAGGCCTGAGTCTGACATCGACCGCGATCGGAGCGATCCAGACCGATCCAATGAACGGCGATGCGCTGTTGCCTGACACGGTCGGTGACGACGCCGTTGCGGGCAGTGTCTCGCTGACGGTTACCAACGGCAGTGTCTTTGCGAGTTCGACCTCTTTGCTGAGCGACGCCACCTCGGGAGTCGGCGCTCTTTCGACAGGAAGTGCCACGTCGGGTCCAGCGGCAATCCAGGTTTCCGCTCCCGTCGGTTCGACCAGCAACAGTGTCTCGTTCGGTGACGTCACCATTTCGTCGACCGCGAGCCACGGCTTTTTCAGTGGTCAGCAGGCGATCAGTGGCGGCAATGCCACATCGGGTGATGTATCCTTGTCGGTGTCCGGTGGTGCTTATGCATCGCGCTCACTCTCGCTCCATTCAGATGCGATCACCTACTCCGGCAGCGATCAGTCTCCACTTGATGCCACTGCTGGAGCGGTATCCGTCAGCTTTTCTGGCATCCCGACACGGTTTCAGACCGGTTCGATCAATGCGTCGAACTATGCCTCGGCCAGCGATGGAGGCATCGCTTCGCTCGGCAACGTGTCGCTGTCGTTGGACAATGCCAATCTAGCGACCTCAATCCTCACTAACGGGGGGAATTTCTCCAATTACATCAATCTTGGATCGAGTGCTTATGGCGATCTGATCGACCCGAACACGGTGTCGCTCAATCTTACAAATAACGCCCAGCTCGATACGGCGGGCGCAAGTGTGTATCTGTCGGCGCACGGCAGTAATGCTTTGGGAACACAGCGGTCGGCCAATGTCTCGTTCGTCAGCGACGCCAGCACGCTGCGCACCGGATATCTGAGCCTGACAACCGATGCGAGCTCTTACGAGAGCGGAGAGGACGCCCAGTCCGGCACTGTCACGGCGATCTTGCGCAACGGGTCTTCGGCAATCGTTGACTTCGGAGCGTCATTGCGCTCGCAGGCAAGCGGCGGGAGCGGTTTCGACGGCGGGAGCGGAACCGGTGGCGCAGTGGGCTTCACGCTCGCCGATTCATCCTATTCGGGTGACCTGACGATGCGTTCGATCGGGGGCGCAGGCCGAAGAGACGACGTAGCGGGGCTTTCGGGTGTCGGAACAGGCGGCGACGTCACTTTCACCCAGTCTGGCAAGACTTCATCGTTCACGGGGGCGCAGGTCACTGTGTCCAGTCTCGGCCAAGGCGGGGCAGCATTTGAATCCGCCCGCACCAGTCTTGGCGCTCAGGCGGGAGACGGCGCCAGCGGGGTCGGTGGAACGGCAACTTTCACCATAACGGATGGCACATTTGCGACGAGCACGCTCGACATCAGCGCAACAGGCGAAGGCGGCACTGGCCGGAACGTGGCCGGTGCGGGACCGGGCGCCGGTGGGCTCGGCCTTGGCGGATCGGCAGCGCTGAACGTCAGCGGCGGCTTGGTTTCCGTACCCAGTATCACTGTCACCGCATCAGGTTATGGTGGCGATGGAGCATACACGGACCTCGACATTGATGGCGGCGTTGGCGGCGCTGGCACCGGCGGTGATGCAACTGCAACTCTCACGTCCGGAACGATCCGCACGGATTCCCTTCTGGTTGAAGCCAATGGCAACACGCCGATTTCGGATCCGATTTACGGCGGTATCAGTTACTTCGGGAACGGCGGTTACGATTTCGGTGGAACGCTGCAACCGGGACAGGGGGGACTCGGCACCGGCGGGGTGGCGCTCGTCACGATCGATGGCGGCTCGTTGTCAGCTACTGTTCCATATCGCGATGTCCCGCCTCAGGTCGAGGTAAGGGCGATCGGCAATGGCGGGCTTGGTGGCTATTCCTTCGGATCAGGTACTCCCCAGTACTCAGGTCCCGGAGGAGACGGCGTTGGCGGAACTGCGACCATCAGATACCTCTCTGGCGTGTTCGATGCTGGGATCATCGCAGTCGATGCGACCGGCATTGGCGGACGTGCCGGAAATTTCATCAACGATGCCAATGATGCCTTTTTCGGAGGAAGTGGCGGCAGCGGCACCGGCGGCACGGCAACATTCGAGATTGCTGCCGACTTCGGCGCTTCCACGTCGCTCGACTATCTCCGCACAGTGACCCTATCCGCCGACGGTATCGGTGCCATTAGCGAAGCGGGGACGAACGGGGGCAATGGTGGCAATGGTACTGGCGGCATTGGCCGCCTTCTGGTTGGCGCGGGCACGACGGCACTTGGCGATCTCACCATGACCGCCGAAGGCAGGGGTGCCGCGGGTGGTGATGGGCAATCCGGCGGCAATGGCGGACAGGGCGGTTCGGGCATTGGTGGTCGGGTCGAGGTGGCTTCCGGGGGATCCGGTACAGGGCTAACCGTAACCGGTGCAGCATTGTCTGCGGCAGGCGTCGGCGGCAACGGCGGCAACGGCGGAGCCGACGCCGCTGGCGCTGGTCTTGGCGGAGATGGCGGCGAGGCCATAGGCGGAGAGGTTGCGTTCGCCGCAGCAAACCTCGGAACGCTGACGGTTTCGGGCCCCGCGATAGAAGCCTCCGGTCGAGCCGGAAATGGCGGGCTTGGTGGAAACTCTGCATTGTTCGGCGGCGTCGCACAAGGCGATGGCGGCAATGGGGCGGACGGTTCGGGTGGCGCCATAACCGCAACTGCGTCGGGTGGCGGCAGCTTGGCATCCGATGGCCTGACCATGATCGCTAGCGGCCTCGGCGGTGCTGGCGGTGGCCGCGTCGATGCCAGCAGCAGCGGCACGCCCGGACCCTCGGTCGGCGGCACGGGCGGCCGCGGTCGCGGCGGCCTGATTGCTCTCACTTCCACGGGGGCCAATTCGAGCATTTCTCTCGGTAGCTTGACGGCGACCGTTGACGGCACCGGCGGTGCTGGTGCGGATGGAGCCGGATATTCCGCTCCGGGTGACGGCACCGCTGGCAGCGCGGGCGGTGACGGTTCCGGCGGCGTCTTCAACCTGCTTGCTGACCTCGAAGGCTCTATCGCAATCGCCGAAACCGATGGCGGACTGGCGGTTTCAACTTCGGGCTTTGGCGGCAACGGCGGGCGTGGCGTGGATGCAACTGGATCGAGCGGCGGTTCAGGGGGCAACGGCGGCGCTGGCGGTGCGGGTTCAGGAGGAACAATAGGGCTATCGGCCAATCGGCTTGGCGAGGCGTCACTTGGATTGTTTGGCGGCACGACACTCACCGCGAGTGGTGTCGGTGGCTTGGGCGGTGCGGGCGGCAATGGTGCGTCGGCCAGCGAAGCCGGGGTCGCGGGTGGCAATGGCGGCAATACCGGACTTGCGCAGGCTGGAGCCGGTGGCGCAATCACCATGGGCGCAGAGGGTGGGAAGCTAAGCTTCGGCGATCTCGTCGCCACGGCGGCAGGCACTACCCGGTTCAGAAACCTGGCGGGGACGAGTGGCACTGGGCCCGGCGGATCGGGCAATCCCGGAACGTCCACTGTCGTTCCCGCCACGGGGGGAACAATCGCATTTTCTGCAAGCGACGATAGCGGCGGTGGTCTTGGACAGATTTCTGCCCTCGACGTAACGGCAGACGTCACGAGCAGACAGTTCTTCGTCAATTTCGGTTTCGGCTTCAACCAGGCACCGGGTAGCATCTCGCTGTCGAACTCCGCGACTGCCGCCGGTGGTGGCCTGCATTTCACCAGCTTCACCGGCGAAGCGTCCGGCTTTCCTGCAAGCCTGGATCCAACGATCGGCATTGCGGTCACCGGCGGGACAATCGCGGTCGATTCAGAGCTGACCCTGCTCTCCGGCGGCAACATTGCAATTACGCTAGCCGACGGTGCATCGCTCGCCGCAGACACTGCGTATGTGCAAAGTGATACCGGCATCGTTGTGACCGGCGAGGGCAATGGCCGCTTCTCTGGCGGGGCGATCAGGCTCTCGTCATTCGACACCATCGATATCGTCAGCAATGCCTGCACCGCAGCAGTCTGCCGCCCAATCGAGGCGAGCAGCAATCTCGACGTGGACGCATCAAGCGATTTCAGTCTTGTCGGTCCGGCCGAATTGGCCGGTCTCGGCAATCTCACCGTCTACGCTGGCGGAAACATCACTGGCGATGCTGGCAGCGGATACTATTCGAATGGTAACGTAGCCGTTCGCGCCGGGAACGACGCCACGATCCGCAATATCTCCGGCACGAACGTCATAGCCGAGGCTGGCGCTCTGCTCGACGGAGATTACTTTTACGTCGATGGCTTGCTGACCCTCGGAGAGGCCTCGGGCGGCGGCCGCTTCAACGCTTCGGGCAGTCTCGATCTCAACAGCGGCGGAACCGTCCTGACTCTGGATGGCACTGCTTTCACAGCCGGAGCGGGCATCGGAGTTCGGTCCGGTAATGATATCCTGATTGGCAGGAACAACAGCTTCCTCGCCAACACCGGGCCATCGTCAGTCCCCGAACGGTTGGTCTTTGCAGCCGGCGGTCAGCCGATAAGTTACGACCTCTTGCCCACCAACATCGCTGTCCTTTCAATCGGGGCAGGCTCGGCAATTGATGCTGGCACGGGCGGTATCGAGATTTCGGGTGCCGCCATTGATGCTCGGCTGGCCAGCTTTGCCGGAGCATCGTTCCGCGCGGATGTCACAGGAGCGATTTCGGGGTCGTCGATCCGCCGGAACGATGGCGATACGCTTGATGCCGATTGCCTTGAGGGCGCAATCTGCATCGACGATGTGAACGCCGCTGACTTCGTCAGCATCGGTGACGGAGATTTCAAGGCTTTCGATATCCGCTCCTACGGCGCGATATCCGGCAAGTCCGTCGTGCTTTACGCGACCAGTGACATAGCGATCGGCGGGCCGGAGCTTGTAGCGCAGATCGCGGCGGTCGATGGCCTTTCGATCACGTCCCAGCAAGGCGGCATCGCTCTCCTTGGCGGTTCCACGCTGCAAGGCGGTTTCGTCAGTCTGACAGCCGCTGCCAATCTGTCGGGCACGGGGAATATCGAAGCAACGGTCAGTGACATCGGTCTCTCGATCGGTGGTGACATCGATGCCGCTTCTCTCGTTGCTGCACGTGAGCTGACTTCAGCCGTCGATGTCGGCGGTGAAACCGAGGGAAGCTTTGCTGCTGCCGGTGCGCTGCGCACAGGCATACTTTCGCTTGGGGCAACAAGCGCAGTTTCAGCTGCGGCCGAGATCCGCATCGGCTTCCTCACATTGGCTGGCCTTGATGGCACCTTCGATGCGGCAACTTCGCTTCGCGTGGGTTCGGCGTCCGATGTGGGCAATCTGTCCCTCACTGCCGGGACCGGGGCCACGTTCGGAGATCTGGTTGTCGACGGCGATCTGTCGATCGATGCACAGTCAATCGAAGGCACGAGTGCAAGAGCGGGTGGTCTGCTCGCCATCACCGGAGATAACCTTGCTGCTGACCAACTGGAGGCGGCGGGCGACGTGACGCTGACCGTGACCGACACGGCAACGCTGGGCACGGTCACCTCGAGCGGCGGTTCGGTGTTCATCGACCCTGCGCTGCTGACGTTCGATGCGATCGGCGCTGCGGGCGGCATTACGCTGGCAGGCGGGACGATTACCGGCGGCACGCTCGATGCCGGCACCAGCATCGCCGTGACCGCAACCGGCGCGCTGACGCTGGCCTCGGCAACGTCTGGCACGACGATGACGCTCGACGCCGACAGCCTGCAGGCAGGCACGCTCGATGCGGGGGGCGATCTGGCGCTGACCGTGGCGGGTGGCGCGGTGCTGACTGGTGCGGCGACGTCCGGTGGCAATGTCTCGGCGCAGTTCGGCACGCTCGACTTCACCACGCTTGATGCCAGCGGCCTGGTGAGCCTGGAAGGCAGCGATCTTGCCGGCAGCAGCATCCGTGCAGGGACGAGCCTGACGGCGCTGCTGGGCGGCAGCTATGCGGTTGGCGGCGCGAGCGCGGGGACGGACCTTGCGCTTCAGGCGGCCAGTGCCAGCGGCACGTCGCTGGCCGCACTGGGCAATCTCGATGCGACGGTGAGCGGCCTTGCCGATATCACCGACATTGCCGCAGGTGGCGATCTGTCGCTCACGGCGGGCACGCTGCTGGCAACGACGATCAGCGCCGATGGCCTGATCGCGGGCAATGTCAGCGGCACGGCGACGCTGGGTTCGGCCACCGCCGGCAGCACGCTCGACTTTACCGCAGGCAGCCTCACGGCGACGAGCGTGCAATCGGCGGGCGACCTGACGCTGACCGTGACCGACACGGCAACGCTGGGCACGGTCACCTCGAGTGGCGGTTCGGTGTTCATCGACCCCACGCTGCTGACGTTCGATGCGATCGGCGCTGCGGGCGGGATCACGCTGGCAGGCGGGACGATCACCGGCGGCACGCTCGATGCCGGCACCAGCATCGCCGTGACGGCAACCGGCGCGCTGACGCTGGCCTCGGCGCAGGCGGTCGAGGGCATGGCGCTGTCCGGCGCAACGATCGATGTGGGCCTGCTGGCTGCGGGGACGACGATCGATCTGACCGGCACCAGCAGCGTGAACATCACGACCAGTGCCAGCACCGGTGGCGTCGGCGCGATCACCATTGCGGCGCCGACGATCACGTTTGCATCGCTGGAGAGCGGCGCGGTCACGCTTGCGGGCGGGACGATCACCGGCGGCGATGTCGGTAGCGACGCGCTGACCGGCACTGCCAGCGGCACGCTGACCCTGCGCGATGTCTTCACGGGCAGGCTTGACCTCACCGCGCAGGACATCGTGGTGCGCAGTGTCCTGGGCGGGACCAGCGGTCCGGGCCACGACATGTCGCTGAATGCCACGGGCAACATCACCGCCGCCTTGATCCAGAGCGGCAACGACCTGTTCATCTCGGCGGCAACGCTCGACGCGACGACGCTCGATGCCGTGCGCGACCTGACCGTCGCGGTGACGGACGGGGCGACGCTCGGCGGGGTCACGGCGGGGCGCAACGCGGGCATCACCGCCGGCAGCCTTGGCCTCGACCTGATCGAGGCGGGGGCCGTCACGATCGGTGTGACCGGCAACGCCGCGCTGGGCAGCGTCCGCGCACCAACCGGCACGGTGGCGATCACCGCCGGGACGCTGGCGTTCGGCGATGTCGCATCCCTTGCGACAACCAGTCTCACGGCAGATGCGATCACCGGCAACCTCGTCGAGGCGGGCACACTCCTGACCGTGCGGTCGGCAGGCGATGTCGGCCTCGGCGATGTGTTTGCAGGCTCGCTGGATCTGACTGCTGGCAACCTGCAGATTGCCAACCTGTTGACGGACGGCGCTGCGCTTGTGCTTGTCGATGGCACGGCGAACCTTGATCTGGCGAGCGTGGGCCAGCTCGACTATCGCGCCACGACCTTGCGGTTCGGGACCCTCGACACGCTTGGCGGAGCCATCCTTGTCGGCAGCAGTGTCGCGGGCGATGCCGTCAATGCCGGAACAACATTGTCGATCACCGCGACGGACCTCACGGCGACGGGCTTTGCGGCGGCGGGCGACCTGACGCTGACCGTGACCGACACGGCAACGCTGGGCACAGTCACCTCGAGCGGCGGCTCGGTGTTCATCGACCCTGCGCTGCTGACGTTCGATGCGATCGGCGCTGCGGGCGGGATCACGCTGGCAGGCGGGACGATCACCGGCGGCACGCTCGATGCCGGCACCAGTATCGCCGTGACGGCAACCGGCGCGCTGACGCTGGCCTCGGCAACGTCTGGCACGACGATGACGCTTGGCGCCGACAGCCTGCAGGCAGGCACGCTCGATGCAGGCGGCGATCTGTCGCTTGCCGTGACGGGCGGCGCGGTGCTGGATTCTGCGCTGGCCGGTGGGGCATTGGCGATCGGTGCTGGCACGCTGGCGGTGCCGACGCTGCAGTCCGGAGCGGGGAACCTGACGCTGACCATCGGCGGGCTTGCCACGCTGGGCAGCGTGTCCGCGCTTGGCGGCGACATCGCGGCGACGACCGGGCGGTTGACCTTCGCGTCTGCCAGCGCAAGCGGGCAGGTGCAACTCGGCGGCGTGGTGATCAATGGCAGCACGCTCGACGCCGGCACGTCGGTGGTGCTGACCGCGACGAGTGCCATGACCCTCGACACGATCACGGCAGGCACCAGCGTCGCGCTGGGCAGCCGCGACGCAACGGTCAACGCGGTGAATGCCGGAACCTCGGCGACCTACCAGGGGCGCGACATCCGCATTGGCGCGACCGATGCGGGGGCGGCGGTGCTTGTTGCTGCGCGCAACTTCACCTTCGACAGCCTGAGCGCGGGCGAGGGCGTAACCCTGGGTGCCACGCGGGCGATCACCGGCGGCACGATCACCGCCGGCAGCACGCTCGATCTGACTGCGGCCAGCCTCACGGCGACGAGCCTGCAATCGGCGGGCGACGTGACGCTGACCGTGACCGACACGGCAACGCTGGGCACGGTCACCTCGAGCGGCGGTTCGGTGTTCATCGACCCTGCGCTGCTGACGTTCGATGCGATCGGCGCTGCGGGCGGCATTACGCTGGCAGGCGGGACGATTACCGGCGGCACGCTCGATGCCGGCACCAGCATCGCCGTGACCGCAACCGGCGCGCTGACGCTGGCCTCGGCAACGTCTGGCACGACGATGACGCTCGGCGCCGACAGCCTGCAGGCAGGCACGCTCGATGCGGGGGGCGATCTGGCGCTGACCGTGGCGGGTGGCGCGGTGCTGACTGGTGCGGCGACGTCCGGTGGCAATGTCTCGGCGCAGTTCGGCACGCTCGACTTCACCACGCTTGATGCCAGCGGCCTGGTGAGCCTGGAAGGCAGCGATCTTGCCGGCAGCAGCATCCGTGCAGGGACGAGCCTGACGGCGCTGCTGGGCGGCAGCTATGCGGTTGGCGGCGCGAGCGCGGGGACGGACCTTGCGCTTCAGGCGGCCAGTGCCAGCGGCACGTCGCTGGCCGCACTGGGCAATCTCGATGCGACGGTGAGCGGCCTTGCCGATATCACCGACATTGCCGCAGGTGGCGATCTGTCGCTCACGGCGGGCACGCTGCTGGCAACGACGATCAGCGCCGATGGCCTGATCGCGGGCAATGTCAGCGGCACGGCGACGCTGGGTTCGGCCACCGCCGGCAGCACGCTCGACTTTACCGCAGGCAGCCTCACGGCGACGAGCGTGCAATCGGCGGGCGACCTGACGCTGACCGTGACCGACACGGCAACGCTGGGCACGGTCACCTCGAGTGGCGGTTCGGTGTTCATCGACCCCACGCTGCTGACGTTCGATGCGATCGGCGCTGCGGGCGGGATCACGCTGGCAGGCGGGACGATCACCGGCGGCACGCTCGATGCCGGCACCAGCATCGCCGTGACGGCAACCGGCGCGCTGACGCTGGCCTCGGCGCAGGCGGTCGAGGGCATGGCGCTGTCCGGCGCAACGATCGATGTGGGCCTGCTGGCTGCGGGGACGACGATCGATCTGACCGGCACCAGCAGCGTGAACATCACGACCAGTGCCAGCACCGGTGGCGTCGGCGCGATCACCATTGCGGCGCCGACGATCACGTTTGCATCGCTGGAGAGCGGCGCGGTCACGCTTGCGGGCGGGACGATCACCGGCGGCGATGTCGGTAGCGACGCGCTGACCGGCACTGCCAGCGGCACGCTGACCCTGCGCGATGTCTTCACGGGCAGGCTTGACCTCACCGCGCAGGACATCGTGGTGCGCAGTGTCCTGGGCGGGACCAGCGGTCCGGGCCACGACATGTCGCTGAATGCCACGGGCAACATCACCGCCGCCTTGATCCAGAGCGGCAACGACCTGTTCATCTCGGCGGCAACGCTCGACGCGACGACGCTCGATGCCGTGCGCGACCTGACCGTCGCGGTGACGGACGGGGCGACGCTCGGCGGGGTCACGGCGGGGCGCAACGCGGGCATCACCGCCGGCAGCCTTGGCCTCGACCTGATCGAGGCGGGGGCCGTCACGATCGGTGTGACCGGCAACGCCGCGCTGGGCAGCGTCCGCGCACCAACCGGCACGGTGGCGATCACCGCCGGGACGCTGGCGTTCGGCGATGTCGCATCCCTTGCGACAACCAGTCTCACGGCAGATGCGATCACCGGCAACCTCGTCGAGGCGGGCACACTCCTGACCGTGCGGTCGGCAGGCGATGTCGGCCTCGGCGATGTGTTTGCAGGCTCGCTGGATCTGACTGCTGGCAACCTGCAGATTGCCAACCTGTTGACGGACGGCGCTGCGCTTGTGCTTGTCGATGGCACGGCGAACCTTGATCTGGCGAGCGTGGGCCAGCTCGACTATCGCGCCACGACCTTGCGGTTCGGGACCCTCGACACGCTTGGCGGAGCCATCCTTGTCGGCAGCAGTGTCGCGGGCGACGCCGTCAATGCCGGAACCACATTGTCGATCACCGCGACGGACCTCACGGCGACGGGCTTTGCGGCGGCGGGCGACGTGACGCTGACTGTGACCGACACGGCAACGCTGGGCACGGTCACCTCGAGCGGCGGCTCGGTGTTCATCGACCCCGCGCTGCTGACGTTCGACGCAATCGGCGCTGCGGGCGGGATCACGCTGGCGGGCGGGACGATCACCGGCGGCACGCTCGATGCCGGCACCAGCATCGCCGTGACGGCAACCGGCGCGCTGACGCTGACCTCGGCAACGTCTGGCACGACGATGACGCTCGGCGCCGACAGCCTGCAGGCAGGCACGCTCGATGCGGGGGGCGATCTGACTCTGGCGGTGAACACTGCTCTCAATCTGGCCGACATCGCCAATGCGGCGGGCACGATGAGGGCCAGCTTCGGCACATTCGACTTCGTCGGCCTTAATGCAGGCGGATCGCTCGATCTTGCGGGGGCCAATCTTGCTGGGCGGGAAATCGTTGCGGTCGGCGATGCTGCCGTAGCGTTGACTGGCGATTATGCTGTCACGGCGTTTACCGGATATGGCAGCCTTCATCTCAAGGCGCAGACCGCAAGCGGTGCGGCAATCGACGTTATTGGAAACTTCGATGGTGGTGTTGTTGGTCTTGCCTCGCTTCAAGGTTATTCTGCCGGTGGTTCGCTCAACCTTTCTGCGGGGGAACTTGATGCTCAAGCAATCTATGGTGACAATGTCGATTTGCGGATTTTAGGAGTTGCAAGTCTAGTCACCGCCGATGCTTTTGCAGACTTCGCCTTTACGGCAGATACCATCTCCGCCAGCGCCTTGACAGCGCGAGGCAACTTGTCGCTGACAGCCAACGACACGATCAAAATCCAAGACAACGCGGCGGCCTTGGGCGATATGTCGATTGCAGCGACCGACCTTACGGCATTCAGGCTCACGACTGACGGCGGGATCGATCTGCAACTGCGCAACAGCGCTTCGGTCAATTTCGCCAGTGTTGGAGGACTTCTGTCCATCTCGACACCAACGCTCACGTTCGAGGCGATGTCGGCGAATGATATTCAGGTGGATGGAGGATCGCTGAACGGTGGGGGGCTATATGCCCGAAACGCGCTGACCGTTGTCGCAACGGGTCGGGCAGAAATGAGTGCTGGTGCTGGACGTGCGATTTCAATCACTGCGGGCAGTCTCGTGGCGCCGGTGGTGGAGTCAGCGGCAGGCGACGTTTCGCTGGCTGCCAACAGTAGCTCCATTCTTGGTGATGTCTCGGCATTCGGTGGAACCATTGCCGTTGTTGCAGGGGAGATCAACGTCGGGTCGGCAAAGGCTTCCGGGCGAGTGCAACTGAACGCCATCACGATCGGCGGCAGAATTGTGGAGGCCGGTACATCTGCCATTATCGATGCCAGCAACTCCATGCTCCTCGACAAGGTTGCGGCTGGGGAGGGCGTCACGCTCGCTGGAGGAGATATCGACGTCAACGTAGTGACCGCAGGCACCCTTGTCGATTACTCTGGCCGCGAAGTGCGCATCGGAACGACAGATACCGGGACGGCGGTACTCGTCTCCGCTCGTAACTTCTCCTTCGACACCCTGAGCGCCGCAGATAGTGTCGGCATCAGCACTCGCCTTGGAATAATCGGCAATACGATCGAAGCAGGCACGCTCGACGCCAAGGCTGCCGGGGATGTTGCGCTTGGGCTGGTGAATGCCGAAGGAGGCGTCACGATCAGCGGAGCAAACCTCAGGGTATCGGTCGTAAACGGAAGTTCCAATGTATCGCTCGATGCAAGCAACTCTGCCGATTCCGTCACACTCAACGTCCTGGGCAAGCTGGACATTACCGCAGCGTCGCTTCTGCTCGACACCAGCACGTCCGGCTTGGATAGCACGTTCACGGTGACCGACACGGCAACGCTGGGCACGGTCACCTCGAGCGGCGGTTCGGTGTTCATCGACCCTGCGCTGCTGACGTTCGATGCGATCGGCGCTGCGGGCGGGATCACGCTGGCAGGCGGGACGATCACCGGCGGCACGCTCGATGCCGGCACCAGCATCGCCGTGACGGCAACCGGCGCGCTGACGCTGGCCTCGGCAACGTCTGGCACGACGATGACGCTTGGCGCCGACAGCCTGCAGGCAGTCACGCTCGATGCAGGCGGCGATCTCGGTATCTCGACTGCCGGTGGCGTCTCGCTGACCGACCTGCGGGCGGGCGGTGCGGTTTCGATTGATGCGGCAGGCCTCGATGCGGTCAGCCTGACCGGCGATGGCAACTTGTCTATGACAATCGGTGACAGGGCAGAAATCGGCACTGTGTCGGTGTTCGGGTCCTTCAACCTGAACGCTGCGTCATTACTGCTGGGCACGAGCAGGTCCGGTCTGGAAAGCGTGCTAGCAATTTCGGGGAGCGCCCAGATCGGCAGCATCTCGGCGGGGCTAGCTGATACCGGTCAGAATCTTGTGCAGGTTGTGGTGCAGGCGCTGGGCAACTCCTACACTGGCGGACAACTGTTGCCGATATTCGATGTCGTGCAGGGCCAGACCTTTACTGTCTCGTCATCGACAAACGACCTGTGGAGCGCCGGGCCGCTACCGCGCTTCTCTGACGCGGATGGCTTGGTCGCGTTCCGCCTGTCTACCGCCCAGGACGACTCGGGCGTCCAGCCGGGGACGCAAATTGGCGCGCAGTTCGGCTCGTTGACGATCGGCAACTTCACGGCGCCATTCGGTGCACTGGTAGGCGAGGTCGCGGGACAGAGAGTTCTTGTCGGCGCGAACGGCACGATCACGGCACCGGCAACGGGAACCCTTTCGGTTGGCTACTGGGATTCGAATTCCGGCGACAATACCGGCAGCATATCCTTCAACTTCGGGCTGGGGGCAGGAAGCGGTGGCCCGGCGAGCAACCCGGCCAGCGTCACCGTGACGACCGGCTCAAATCTCACGATCGGCACCGCCAAGGCCACATCTGCCATCACTCTTGATGCTGGCGGCGCTCTTCAACTCGGCAGTGCCGATGCAGGAACGGCGATGTCGCTGGTCGGCAATACGATTGATGCTGGAACACTCACTGCGGGGAGCGACATCACGATCGCCAGCACGGGAGCAAGCCTGATTGATACAGCCACTGCGGGCGGGATGTTCACCGCCGCTACCGGTGCACTTGATTTCAATCTGATCGATGCTGCGAGCGATGCGCAGATCCGATCGCTTGCCGGTACGCAAGGCGGTGATCTCATCGCAGGCGCGAACATCACCATCGACGACGATGGCAATGTCACGATCAGTCGTGCGACCGCAGCGGATACAGTCGCCATCGCAACAGGAGGCGCGCTTTCCTACGGCAGCGTCGACGGAAGCAACGTGACCATCAATGCCGCATCGGCTCGTGGCGGCGCGATGACGGCGCGCACGGGTAAGCTCCGCATTGATGTCGTGGGCGATCTGACGACCGGCCAGCTCATCGCGGGTGGGTCGCTTGAGCTGACTGCCCGGGATGCAACGCTTGCGAGTGCGCAATCCGGCGCAGATTTCTCTGCAAGTGTCCGCTCGCTGAGTGCTCCGGTTCTCGGTGCTTCCGGCAGCTTCACCTTGGCAGGTTCGGGTAAGGTGGAGGTCGGCACGGCAACGGCGGGCACCGCTCTCGACGTGACAAGCCAGTCCTTGACCTTCACCCGGATGTCGAGCGGCGGTTCGTTGGGCGTCATCACCAGCGGGAACGTGGTTGGCGGTGATCTTGTCGCCACCGGGCAGATCCGGATTGCCACTGGAACCGGCAGCTTCACCTATGGCCGGATCGAGGGTGGGGGCATTGCGATAAGCGGCCGGACGGTTTCGGGAGGGGCTTTGTGGGCACGCACCCTTGATCTCGCCATCTCCGTGAACGGCGATGCAAGTCTGGGCGCGATTGATGCCGCCGGAGACGTCGACATCGTGGCCGGGAACCTCGGCTTCTCGTCGATCACTGCGGGCGGGGCATTCCGGTCCGCCAATACTGCAATGACCGGGACTTCCATCTCCGCAGGAGGTGACATCGATCTCACGACACAGGGTGATCTCGCACTTTCGGCGTTGTCTGGTGCGTCCGCGCGGATTTCGTCTCGCGGGATCGTCAACATCTCGGGCCTGCAGCTGACGGGCGCGATCAGCGTCCAAGCCGATGCTGTTGGCCTTGATTCCTTGGGCAACCTGCAGATCATTCGCATCGTCGCCAATGACGGCAACGTCGTTGTCTCGGCGAATGGCTCGATCGGAGGTGGAACCGTCGCCGCGGCGGGCGATATCGATCTGCTTGCGAAAAACGGCAGCGTTATCGTCAGTGATCTGTCTGCAGGATACGACTTTGCCAATGGGGCAGGCCTGCGGCAGCTAGCACTGGTTACACCCGGTGTGAGGGGGCAAGGGGATATCGATATCGCGGCCAGCGGCGACATCGTGATCAACGACGTGGCAGATGCCGCAGAGACGCTTACTTTGAACGCGGGCAATACAATCCGTGTCAATGGACTTGCCACGGGTGCGAAGATGGACCTGACCTCGGCCGATCTTGCGATTGCGGCCAGCGGTCGACTTGGGGAGGCCACGCATACCAACGAGATAACCTTGCGCAACACCGGGCAGGGGCCACTGAAGCTTGGTGATAACATTGCCTCGGCAGCGGGCGGTTATGCCATCTCGCAGGCGGAATTTGCGAACATCCGCTCTGGAGGAGATCTGACCATCCGCGCCAACCAGGCGCTGCTGGTAGGCGATCTGGCAGTGGCCGCCCAAGCTGGCACAGTGCCGGGCCAGATCGGGGAAAATGGTACACTTTCGCTTGCTTCGGGCGGACTGGCGTCATTCCTCGGTGCATTGAGCATGAGCAATGCCAGCGGTAACAGACTGGCCGTGGACAGTCAGGCCGGAGTGTTCCTCGACGCCGCGACCGGCTCGATCCGCTTGCGTGAAAATGAAGATGCTGGGGGCACCCTGCGGATATCGGGGACTGGCATTGCCATGGTCACCCGCAGCGCGCTCGAGGACATAGCGCAACTGACGGACACGGCGCTCATCACGGATCGACTTGCCCTGAATGATGGGGTCACTGACGGTCGTACTTTGGTGGAAGCAGATGCGATACAGCTTCGTTCAGACCGCGAGGTTTACATCCAGAACACCTCGCTGGGCACCCGTCTCGATGATCGACGGGGCTTGGTTGCCAAGAGTCTGAGCATTGGTAGTCGTGACGGAGGCCAGCTCGATATCGCGATCAACGGCATCGTGAATGGCGAGGTCGGTGTCGATACGATCGAGCAAATCGCCTTCGATGAAAGCTTCACCGATCTTTCGTCGGTCAACGGCTGCGTTATCCTCAGTGCCAATACCTGCAACAAGTTGCCTTTCGAGATCATCGAACTGCGCGATCTCGTGGAGGAGGTGCTCAAGACCGATCCCGCGGAGAACGCGCTGCAGGTGGTCGACAGCTTCACCAAGACAACGCTCATCCAACTGAACCAGATCGCGCCAGCGGGCTTCGAACCGCTGATCGACGAGCCGGTGACGGGCACGGGCAATGACGATCTGCTTGGTGAGGCGCGCGAAACCGGCGAGTGACTTGACCTGAAGCGGGGGTGCGGGGCAATGGCTGCACCATGTCAGTCCACGGCCCCGCCCCCTTCGCGCCCTCCGCACCGCTCAAGCTGTTCAACAGCCTGACGCGACAGCTCGAGGAGTTCCAGCCCGTCCACGCAGGCGAGGCGCGCGTCTATTCCTGCGGGCCGACGGTCTACAATTATCCCCACATCGGCAACATGCGGGCCTATGTCTTCGCCGACATCCTTGGTCGCACACTGTCGTTCAAGGGGCTGAAGCTCACCCACGTCATCAACATCACCGACGTCGGCCATCTCACCGACGATGCCGATGATGGCGAGGACAAGATGGAGAAGATGGCGAAGGCGCAGGCCCAGTCGATCTGGGACATCGCGCAGCACTACACGCAAGCCTATTGGGAAGACGTCAAGGCGCTCAACATTCGCCAGCCGGCACGCTGGACCATCGCCACGGAATACGTGCCGCAGATGATCGCCTTTGCCGAGAAGATCGCGGCCCGGCACTGCTACGAACTCGACAGCGGCCTCTATTTCGATGTCTCGACCGTGGCCGATTATGGCCGCCTCGCTCGTGCGCAGACCGAGGACGGGGAGGGTCGCATCGAAGCAGTCGAAGGCAAGCGCAACGCCGCTGACTTCGCCATCTGGCGCAAGACACCGCCGGGTGAGAAGCGCCAGATGGAGTGGGATTCGCCATGGGGCAAGGGCGCTCCTGGCTGGCATCTCGAATGTTCGGTCATGTCCGGCGAAGTGCTCGGTTTCCCGTTCGACATCCACACCGGCGGCATCGACCACCGTGAGATCCACCATCCCAATGAGATCGCGCAAAACCAGGCGTTCTGCTGCACGAATGGGCTGGACCTGCCCGCAAATTCCGGCGCTCGGGTGTGGATGCACAACAACTTCCTGGTCGAGCGGTCAGGCAAGATGAGCAAGTCGAGCGGTGAATTCCTGCGGCTTCAGCTCCTGATCGACAAGGGTTACTCGCCGCTGGCCTATCGCCTGATGTGCCTGCAGGCACATTATCGCAGCGAACTCGAGTTCTCGTGGGACGGGCTCTCAGCCGCACTCACGCGCCTCAAGCGCATGCTGATCGCGGTGGGCCATCTCAAGGAGCGGGCGGGCGAAACGGAGGCCCAGCCCGGTCCACGATTCACATCGTTCCTCGAACGTTTCGATGCAGCGGTGTCGGATGATCTCAACACTCCGGTCGCGCTCACCGTTTTCGAGGAAGTGCTCGCGCTGAAAAAGGTCGATGCATCGGAAAAGCTTGCGGCGCTGGCAGCAATGGATGCGGTCCTTGGCATCGGTTTGCTAACGCTTGACCGAAAGGCGCTCCGCCTCAGGCCCAAGGGCGTCGAGATCGAAGAGGCTCAAATTGATGCTGCTCTCGAAGCCCGCAGGGCCGCGCGCGCGGACAAGGACTTCGCCCGTTCCGACGCTCTGCGCGACGAATTGGCCGCCAAGGGTGTGGAGGTGATGGACGGCGACCCGCTTGGTTGGGAATGGAAGCTCGTCTGAACGGGTTTCAATCCGCAATCGATAGGCTAAGTCTCTCGCAGATGTTTTCGGGAGAGAGCTCAGCATGACCGTCCTCGTGATGAATGCCATGGCCGCGCCGCTGATCGAGCCGCACCTGCCAAGGTGGGTGGAGCCGCGGTATTTTCGCAGCGCCGAGGAACTGTTCGAACTGGCACCGGAGGCGGAGATCGGCTGGTTTGACCTCTACCAGCCCGGCGGCATGGACAAGGCAATCCGGCTGGCGACAGGGCTCAAGTGGCTGAACTCGGTCTATGCCGGAGTCGATTTCTTCCCGCTCGATGTGCTTCGGGAGCGGGGCGTGATCCTTACCAACGGCACCGGCATCAACGCTATCACCATCGCCGAATATGTCGTAATGGGCATGCTGACCGTGGCCAAGGGCTATCGCGAAGTTGTGCGCTCGCAGGACCGGCACGAATGGCTGCTCGATAGTCCAGGCAAGGTCGAACTGGCCGGCAGCCGCGCGCTGATTCTGGGCTATGGTGCTATCGGCCAGAGGGTCGATCGCATGCTTCAGGGTTTCGATGTCGATGTGGTCAAGGTGCGACGGTCGCAGGGGCAGGGCACGCTCGGCCCGGACGAGTGGCGTGGTCAGCTCGGTACCTTCGATTGGGTGATACTTGCCGTCCCGGCTACGCCCGAAACCGAAGGCATGATCGGCAAAGCTGAGATTGCCGCGATGAAACCCGGCTCCACGCTGGTCAATGTCGCAAGAGGCAGTGTCGTCGATCAGGAAGCGCTGATTGCGGGCCTGAAGGCGGGCCGCCCGGGCCACGCCTTTCTCGATGTCGTCACCCCCGAACCCCTGCCGGCAAAGCACCCGCTGTGGGACGTGCCTAATGCCCACATCACCAGCCATCTCTCCGGACGTGCCCAGACGCGGATGTTCGAGCGTTCGGTCACGCGCTTTCTCGAAAACCTCGCCCGCTTCCGCTCGGGCGAGCCGCTCCAGCCGCAGGTGGATCTTTCGCTCGGCTATTGACGGCGGGGCGTGACAGCGGCGCGCACCTTTGATAGCCATGCGGGCAAGGGCAGGCGCGGGGGCCATAACGACACGCGCCGGGAACTTCCCTGCGGTCGCATCCAAGTTGGGGAGGGTAACGCAGCCTTGGCCGCGCGTTCCCGTTGATGGAGCGACCAAAAATGGCCGAAGGCAAGAAGGCGTCAGACCTGTTCATCGAGTGCCTTGAGGAAGAAGGCTGCGAATACATTTTCGGCGTTCCGGGCGAAGAGAACCTCGATTTCCTCGATTCGCTGTCCCGCTCGAAAAAGATCAAGCTGATCCTCACGCGCCATGAACAGGGTGCCGGATTCATGGCAGCCACTTACGGTCGCCACACCGGCAAGACCGGCGTCTGCATTGCCACCCTCGGGCCCGGCGCGACCAATTTCGTGACCGCCGCCGCCTACGCCACGCTCGGCGGCATGCCGATGTTGATGATCACTGGTCAGAAGCCGATCAAGAAGTCCAAGCAGGGCCGCTTCCAGATTCTCGATGTCGTCTCGATGATGGGGCCGATTACCAAATTCACCCATCAGATGGCCTCGTCCGACAATATCCCCAGCCGCGTGCGCGAAGCCTATCGCCTCGCCGAGGAAGAAAAGCCCGGCGCAACGCATATCGAACTGCCCGAGGATATCGCTGACGAACACACCGACTCCGTCCCCCTCAAGCGCAGTCTCGTGCGCCGCCCCAATGCCGATGCCAGGTCAATCGCGCAGGCCGTTCACGCCTTGCAGAACGCCAAGGCTCCGGTCCTCGTCATCGGGGCGGGCGCAAATCGCAAGATGACCGGCAAGATGCTGCGCGAGTTTGTCGAGAAGACCGGCATACCGTTTCTCACTACGCAGCTCGGCAAGGGCGTGATCGACGAGCGACACCCCAAGTTCCTAGGTTGCGCAGCGCTTTCGGCCGGTGATTTTGTCCACCGTGCCGTCGAGGACGCCGACCTCATCATCAATGTCGGCCATGACGTGATCGAAAAGCCGCCGTTCTTCATGCGTGAAGGCGGTACGCCGGTCATCCACGTCTCGACCAAGACGGCTGAAGTCGACCCTG
This sequence comes from Novosphingobium sp. FW305-C-30-35, assembly GCF_058783135.1. NCBI lineage: Bacteria > Pseudomonadati > Pseudomonadota > Alphaproteobacteria > Sphingomonadales > Sphingomonadaceae > Novosphingobium > Novosphingobium sp. FW305-C-30-35. The sequence continues at coordinate 506,419 of NZ_JBYSYJ010000001.1, read as the reverse complement.
TCTATTTCCCCGCCATCGAGGTCATCGGCGATATCGCCAACGCGGTCTGGCAGATGAAGGAAGCGGTCGAGCCAAACCCGGCCTGGAACTTCGATCATATGCTGGCCTATCGCGCTGCCGAGGTCGCGCACACCGCACCGCTCGCCGCCGACACTCGTTTCCCGATCTTCCCGCCGCACCTCGTGCAGCAGATCCGCGATGCCCTGCCTGAGGACGCGATCATCTGCCTCGACAACGGCGTCTACAAGATCTGGTTCGCGCGTGGGTACACCGCCTACCATCCCAACACCGTGCTGCTAGATAATGCGCTGGCGACAATGGGCGCTGGCCTGCCCTCGGCGATGATGAGCGCGATGCTTTACCCTGAGCGCAAGGTCATGGCGATCTGCGGCGATGGCGGCTTCATGATGAACAGCCAGGAGATGGAAACCGCGGTCCGCCTTGGTCTCAACCTCACCGTGCTCATCCTGAATGACAGCGCCTATGGCATGATTCGCTGGAAGCAGGCCAACATGGGCTTCGAGGACTTTGGCCTGACCTACGGCAACCCCGATTTCGTGAAGTATGCCGAAAGCTACGGCGCGCACGGGCATCGTGTCACAAGTTCCGAGCACCTCAAGGAACTGCTCGCACATTGCCGCGATACGCCGGGCGTCCACCTGATCGATTGTCCGGTCGACTATTCGGAGAACGACCAGATTCTCAACAAGGATATCAAGGAACTGTCCAAGGCACTCTAGGGTTCAGGCGATTCATCATGTCGTCACCCCGGGCTTGACCCGGGGTCCCGCTTTTCCACCTGCGGCGGTTCGATAAATAGCGGGATCCCGGGTCAAGCCCGGGATGACGTTGGAGGTTATCAAGTGTCACAGCTCAAGGACGTCTACCCGCTCTATCTCAACAACAAGGCCGTGCAGCCGAACACCGACCTTGCGGTGACGGACAAGTTCACGGGCGAGATCGCGTTCCGCACCGCGCTCGCCACGCCAGACGTGATCGATGAGGCAATCGCCGGTGCGGTCCGCGCCGCCGAACCCATGGCCAAGCTTGCATCCTACGAGAAGCGCGACGTGCTCGACCATTGCGTCCGCCGCTTTGCCGAGCGCAAGGACGAGCTCGCCTATGCCCTTTGCGTCGAAGCCGGGAAGCCCATTGCCGATTCCGAAGGCGAGGTGGGCCGCCTGATCGACACTTTCCGCATTGCCGCCGAAGAAGCCACGCGCAACTACGGCGAAGTCCAGCCACTCGATATCAGCCCCCGCGCCAAGGGCTACATGGGCATGTGGAAGCGCGTGCCGATCGGTCCGTGCAGCTTCATCTCGCCCTTCAACTTCCCGCTGAACCTTGCCGCGCACAAGATCGCGCCCGCCATCGCCATGGGATGCCCCTTCGTGATGAAGCCCGCTTCGCTCACCCCGCTGGGCGCGATCATCATGGGCGAAGTGCTGGCGGAATGCGATATCCTGCCGGAAGGTGCGTTCTCGATCCTTCCTGCCAGCCGCGATGGCGCCGACCTGTTCACGACTGATGATCGGCTCAAGCTCCTGTCGTTCACAGGCTCGCCAGGCGTGGGCTGGGACCTCAAGGGGAAGGCGGGCAAGAAGAAGGTCGTCCTCGAACTCGGCGGCAATGCAGCCGTTGTCGTCGACAAGGATGCCGACTTGGAACACGCGCTCGCCCGCATCATCTTCGGTGGGTATTATCAGTCCGGTCAGTCGTGCATCCACGTCCAGCGCGTGATCATCCACGCCGACATCTACGACCAGTTCCGCGACATGCTCGCCGCCAAGGTCAAGACGCTGAAGTCGGGTGACCCCAAGAACCGCGACACGTTCATCGGTCCGATGATCTCGGCCAAGGAAGCGCAGCGCCTCAAGACCTGGATCGATGCCGCAGTGGCCGGGGGAGCCACGCTGCTCGCCGGCGGTGACTGCGATGGCAACATGCTCGAAGCCACCCTGCTCGAAGGCTGCAGCCGCGATATGGACGTTTATACCGAAGAGGCCTTCGGTCCCGTCGTCATCCTGTCCAGGTTCACGGATTGGGATGCCGCGCTCGAGGAAGTGAACGACAGCAAGTTCGGGCTCCAGGCGGGCCTGTTTACGGCCGACATCCACAAGGTGATGGACGCCTGGGACAAGCTCGACGTCGGTGGTATCGTCGTAAACGACGTGTCCTCCTACCGCGTCGACAACATGCCCTACGGTGGGGTCAAGGATTCGGGCCTCGGCCGCGAAGGGATCCGCTTCGCCATGGAAGACATGTCCGAGATCAGGAACATGGTCATCCGCCGGAAGTGATTTCCGACAAAGAAAGGTGCCTGTCTTTCCGATATGTTTCCAAAGATGCCGATTAGCCACTTGAACCAAGGGGTAAGAGTGTCCTAACCTGAAGATCAACGGGGTCGCATTGCAGCACTTCCGGCAGGAGCTATCGCACAAGGCAAAAGCCGCGCGATATGCAGGGCCGGTGGGGACGAGGGGCAATGCTGGGTACTATCTTGCGAATCAGGCAGCTCGCGGCAACTTGCCGGGCCCTACCGCGCTCCGCCGCCATGGCGATGGCGTTCTGCCTTGTCATGGCCGGAGCCGCCCTCGGTGCATCCTCGCTGGTGTCGCCTTCGCTGCAGGCCCAGGGGACTGCGCCGGCGGTCCTGCGCGGCCACGTCGGTGTCGCGTCATGCGCGGGCTCCACTTGTCACGGCCGTAGCGTCGCCGATGGTGCTGTCGTCCGGCAGGATGAACTCATGCGCTGGCAGGAAGATTCCTCGCCTTCGGGTGCGCACAGCCGCGCCTGGCGCGTGATCCAGGAGCCGCGTGGGCAGGCCATCGTCAGGCGGATGGGGCTCGATGCTGCTGGCATTCAGCGTGAATGTGCGGGTTGCCACGCCTCGCCGGGATCTGCGCGTCCTTCCGATGGCGTCGATTGCGAAGCGTGCCACGGTGCCTCTGGCGGCTGGCTCTCTTCCCACTACACCGTCGGCGCCAGCCACGCCCGCAACGTCGCCCAGGGCATGACCGACCTGACCCGCCCGCAGGTCAAGGCGCAGGTCTGCCTTGATTGTCATTTCTCCGGCGATGCCAAGGGCCAGTTCATCGCCCACCGCATCATGGCCGCAGGCCACCCGCGCATTTCGTTCGAGCTGGACCTGTTCACCACGCTCCAGCAGCACCACGATGAGGACGCCGACTACGTTCAGCGCAAGGGCGGCAAGACCAACTCGATGCGCATGTGGGCCGTGGGGCAAGCCGAGGCCGTGAAGCGCAGCCTTGAGCTGTTCAGCCAGCCGGCGCGGGCCATGGATGGCATCTTCCCCGAGTTCACCTTCTACGATTGCCACTCATGCCACCGCCGCATTTATGACGGTGAGGATGGAAACGTCACGGCGATCCGCAATCCCGGCCGCCCCGTCGATCTTGGCACGCCTCCCTATAACGACGAGAACATGATCATGCTTCTGGCGGCTGCGCGTGTCATCGCGCCGGATGCGGCTGCCACGTTCGACGCGCGGGCCAAGGCGTTCCACCGGGCGATGCTGGCGAACCGCGCAGAGACCGTCGCCGCGGCCCAGGCACTTCGCCAGTCTGCCGATGCGCTGTCTGCGCGCTTCGCCTCTGCCAGCTTCACGCGGGAGCAGACCTTCGCGATCATGGACTCGATTGCCAGCGACGCGATTGGCGAACGCTTCACTGATTACGAGGGGGCCGTGCAGTCGGTCATGGCTGTCGATACGCTGCTCAATGGTCTCGTCAATCAAGGCATGGTCTCGCCAGGTTCCGCCAGCGGTCTGCGCGTCCAGATCAACCAGGCCTATGCCGCCGTTCGTGATCCGAACGGTTTCCAGCCTCTCTCATTCCGCCGCGCCCTCGGCAGCGCGGTACGATCCATCCGGAGCCTTCGCTGATGCGCATGCCGTTGGCTCTCCGGCAGACCACCGCCGTCGCACTCGCGCTCTCTCTCACTTTGTCTGGGTGCGGCGGTGGTGACTCTGGCTCGGGCGGGACATTCACGCCGACACCTACCCCGACATCGTCTTCGCGTTTTTTCGCTGATCCAGCGCAGGAAGCCCTGACTGTCGCGGAAGTCCAGCAAATAATTGCGCAGGCAGTGGGCGAGGCCAAGGCCCTCAACTACCCGGCGATCATCGCAGTGGTCGATCGTGTCGGCAACGTGCTTGCCGTTTTCCGCATGAACGGTGCTGCAACCCGGATGATCATCAGCCCGCGCACCGCCACGGGCGAGATATCGCCGCGTGAAGTCGATGCGCAGGGGCTCGAAGTCGAAGCGACGATGGGAGCCATTTCGAAGGCTGTCACCGCCGCCTACCTTTCGTCGAGCGGGAATGCCTTTTCCACCCGCACGGCCAGCATGATCGTGCAGGAGCATTTCCCGCCGGCGCCGAATACGCCCGGCCTGGAATCCGGCCCGCTCTTCGGCGTGCAGTTCAGTCAATTGCCGTGCTCGGACCTTTCCGCCCGATTTGCCGCGGGCAATGCCGGAAGCGCCGCCTTTATCGGTCCAAAGCGCGCTCCGTTGGGGCTGGCTGCCGATCCAGGCGGACTCCCGCTTTACAAGAACGGGGTCGTGGTTGGCGGCATCGGCATCATGGCCGACGGCGATTATGCCTACGATCCCGATGTGACCGACGTCGACGGCGATCCGGAAGAATTCATGGCGCTCGCCGGCATCCAGGGCTTCGCACCACCGGCAGAGATTCGCGCCGATCGCATTCCGGTCGATGGTTCCACGCTGCGCTTTGCCGATGCGCGGGTCGAAGGCCTTCATCCGCTTCAGACCAGTTTTTCCGCAATTAACAACACGGCAGGCACCCTCATTCCCGTGCGTGGCTATTATGATGGCACCGCGGTTCTTGCTGGAACGCCCTATGGAACAGAAGCCAGCGGCATTCGGCGTGCGACCCCGAGCGAGTTCTCGCTGGCCGACGCCTACGTCCTGAGCAACGGGTCTGGCGCAAACCGCTATCCCATCAAGGGCGGGACCGATTCCGCTGCCGTCGGCACGGCTTTGACCGCTGCAGAGGTGCGTGCCGTTCTCGAAGAGGCCTTCACGATCATGACGCGCGCCCGCGCGCAGATCCGCCGCCCCCTCGATAGCCGCGCACAGGTTTCGATTTCCGTTGTCGACACCTACGGCGAGGTGCTCGGCCTTGTTCGCGGGCCTGACGCGCCCATCTTCGGGATCGACGTTTCGCTCCAGAAGGCGCGCACCGCTGCATTCTTTTCCAATCCGGTCGCAGCCGAGCAGCTTCTCGCCAATACCGATGCGGAAATCCCCGCATTCGTGCAGCGTACCCGCGATTTCCTCGGCGATCAGACGGCTCTCACCGGCAAGATCGCTTTCGCTGACCGATCGGGCGGTAACCTGTCGCGGCCCTTTTTCCCTGACGGAGAAGTTGGCCGTCCCCATGGACCGCTTTCTCGCCCGATCACGGATTTCAGCCCCTTGGCCACTGGCCTCCAGATCGCTCTGGTCAAGGCCAACTTGTTGCAGCACGCGGTTTTCGTCGAAGGCTCTCTCAACGCGCGTGACGTGGTTCAGCGCTGCACGGCGGTCCCGGACACCCCTACCGGCAAGAAGCGCATTGCCAACGGCATCCAGATTTTTCCGGGTTCGGTTCCGATCTACCGCAACGGCAAGCTGGTCGGTGCCATCGGCATTTCCGGTGACGGTATCGATCAGGACGACATGATCGCTTTCCTGGGAACGCACAATGGCGGTGCCAAGGTGGGCACCATCGGCAACGCGCCCAAGGAAATTCGGGCCGATACCATCGTCGTCCCGGTCGGCCAGGGCGTTCGCCTGCGCTATGTGAACTGTCCTTTCGCCCCGTTCCTCGATACCGCTGACCAGAACGTCTGCGAGGGCAAGTGATGCAGCAGGTCGCTCTCCTTCTCGGACCGGTTCTCGGCATTACCACGCCGGCCTCCCAGCCCGTCACCCTGCCGTTCCACGTTTTGGCAGCCGTAGACGCGGCTTCTCCCGGTGCGGGGGATCCGCAGGAGGCGGCGAACCCGCAGAGCGATGCCGCGGCCGGGCAGGAAGCTGCTGCGCTCCCGGGTGGTGAAACCGATGCCGATGGTGCGCTGATCGATGGGCGTCGCCGCCCCGGCTTCAACAAGCAGCTTCCCGAGAAGGTCGAGCAGGACAATCCCGGTGCGGTCAATGCTCCGCCGCCGGAAGCCTTCTACGACAAGTACGATGGCGAGGGGCCCGTGGGCGATCTCGGCCTTGATGTGGCCCTGCCTGACCGCTGGCGTATCATGTCTTCGCTCTGTCCACAGACGGACAAGGCGACCGGCAAGAAAGACCGCTCGCTCTACACGCTATTCCCGAAGCTCGAATACGTCTGTCATTCGCAGCTCGATCCGTTTCATCATAACCTGCTCAAAGGCGATCGTCCCCTGGCGCGGGGCAAGCGCCCCGGTTTCCTGAAAGGGGATGACTGGTATCTGCTGGCCGGCGCGGTTTCCGATACCGTGGTCGAGCCGCGCAGTTTCCCGATCCCGGTCGGCAACCAGACCACGACCAATCCCAACGCGATTGACGTCTTTGGTCGTAGCCACAGCCTGGTGCTGTCGCAGACCTTCATCGCCAGCCTCTCGCTGCTCAAGGGCATGACGGCCTACAAGCCGCCCGTGGTCGAGTATCGCATTGCGGTGGCTGGCAACATCAACCACGTCGAGGTGCCGGAACGGCGCGTCCTGTTCGTCGAACCTTCAAAGGGAACCAAGCGTACCGATGGCTTCATCGGACTGCAGGAAGCCTTCATCGATTATCACATCGGCCGGTTCGATACGAAGCGCTACGATTTCATATCCTTGCGTGCCGGCATCCAGCCGATGCAGTCGGACTTTCGCGGGTTCCTCTTCAACGACAACCAGTTGGGCGTGCGCCTCTTCGGCAACCGCGACAACAACCGCGTGCAGTTCAACCTCGCCGCGTTCTGGCGGCTGGAGAAGGAAACCAATTCCGGGCTGAACGACGTCAGCCGGGCGCCGCGCAACGATTGGGTGTTCATGGCGAACCTCTATCGCCAGGACTTTCCCGTTGTCGGCCTGACCAGCCAGGTCTCGGTGACTTACAACATGAACCGTGAACGCAACGACATCACGGTCGATACCAATGGCTTCCCGGTTCGCCCGGCGCTGATTGGTGATCTGCGCGGTCGCGAGTACGACGTGGTCTATCTCGGCTATGCTGCAGACGGCCATATCGGACGCCTCAACCTCACCGCGCAGGCCTACGCTGCACTGGGCGAGGACCGGAACAATTTCCTCACCAGCCGCGCGGCCGAGATCAAGGCGTTCATGGCCGCTGCCGAAGTCAGCTATGATTTCGACTGGACCCGCGTCCGCCTTTCCGGCCTCTGGGCAAGTGGCGACAGTGATCCTTATGACAAGACCGAAGGCGGTTTCGACGCCATCTTCGAAAATCCCCAGTTTGCAGGCGCGGACACCAGCTACTGGATTCGCCAGACGATCCCGTTCGCCGGCGGTGGCCGCAACATCTCGGTCAATGGTCGCAACGGCATCCTGAACTCGCTTCGCTCATCCAAGGAGCAGGGGCAGTCCAACTTCACGAACCCGGGTACGATGCTGCTTGGTCTGGGTACGGATTTCGACCTCACTCCAACTGTGCGGGTCTCGACCAACCTCAACCATCTCTGGTTCGAGAACACCAAGATCCTGCAGGTGCTGCGCAACGAAGGTTCGATCCCGCGCGACATTGGCTGGGATGCTTCCGTCTCGGCAATTTGGCGGCCCAACGCTTCGCAGAACCTCGTCTTCCGCCTTTCGGGCGCCGTGCTTGATCCTGGGGCGGGCTTCGATGATCTCTTCGCCCAGATGGGCAAGGCAAGCCGCTTCTATTCCGTCCTCGCCAACGCGACCCTGGCCTTCTGATGACCCAGCCCATGACCGACACGCGCAGCTTCCGCAAACTCTCGCTGGCATGGCTGATAGCGGCGCTCGCCGCCCTGCTGATCCCGAGCGCTCTTTACGCTTCGGGTGAAGAGAAAGCCCAGAAGGTTACGCATACTCGCGCACCCGCCGCGCCGCGCGGCCAGCCCGGTGATACGGTCGAGGAGCAGTGGGCCTACGTCGACAAGCAGAACGCAGGCTGCGTCAGCTGCCATACCAAGAGCGACCACCGCACCATGCACGCCAGCCCAGCTGTGGTGCTGTCCTGTGCCGATTGCCATGGCGGCAACACCAAGGTCATGGCTGACCGGTCATGGAACCGCAATTCGATCGATTATGTCGCGGCCATGAAAGATGCACACGTTCTGCCGAAGTACCCGGCCGCATGGGGCTGGCCGTCGTCAGCCAACCCGAAGCGTTCCTACGCGCTTCTGGGCAAGGAAAGCCCCGAGTTCATCCGCTTCGTCAACCCGTCGGACTATCGCGTTGCGCGTGACTCCTGTGGTGCTTGCCACATGCAGATCATCGAAGCGTCCGAACGCTCGCTGATGTCGACGGGGGCAATGCTGTGGGGCGGGGCGGCCTATAACAACGGCATCGTCCCCTTCAAGAACTACATGTTTGGCGAAAGCTTCACCCGCAATGGTGAGCCTGCCTTGCTGAAGTCGGCCTCGAAGGAGATCGGCGCGGACGGCACGCCGATGTGGGGCACCGTCACGCCCCGGGAGAAGGCGCGCGGCGCCTTGCCCATCATGTACCCACTGCCGCGCTGGCAAACCATCCCGCCGGGCGACGTGTTCCGCGTGTTCGAGGATGGTGGCCGTACGATCAACCCGCAGTTCCCCGAAATCGGCCTGCCCAATTCCACGGGTCTGATCCAGCGCCTGGACGAACCGGGGCGTCCTGATCTCAAGCAGTCCAACCGCGGCCCCGCCACGGGCCTGCGCGTCGCCATCCCGGTGCTTAACATCCACAAGACGCGCCTGAATGACCCGTTCCTGTTTCAGATGGGCACCAATGATCAGCCGGGCGACTATCGCTCCTCGGGCTGCGCGGCGTGCCATGTCATCTACGCGAACGACCGTGAACCGCGTCACTCGTTGAACTACGGCAAGTGCGGTCGTGACGGGCAGACCATCACGGCTGACCCCACCATAAACTCCCTGCGTGAAGGCCAGCATCGCAAGGGTGCCTATGGCTACTACAACGCCGAGAAAGAAGAACATCACGACAAGGTGCGCGGCACGGTTCTCGGCGGGAAGCGCGGCTATCTCGGCGGTGACAACACTGATCCTGAACAGTCGAGAGACATGGAGGGCGATTGCGCCCGCGCCATTTCCTCGGCCGAGCAGCTGGTCTACTCGCCGGGCAAGGGTGTCGCGCCACATGGCTCGATGGACAACGACAAGATGGACCAGGCCTCGGCCCACGCCATGGCCGGACTGGACGCCAAGGGGCACCCGAAGAAGGATGCCCACGGCGAAGATGCGCACCAGGCCGATGGCCCAGTCGCAATGCAGGATCGCGAACGCGGCCACCCGCTGGTCCATGCCTTCACCCGCGCCATCCCGACCGCGCAGTGCATGAATTGCCACATGCACCAGCCCAACATCTTCCTGAACTCTTACCTCGGCTACACGATGTGGGACTACGAGTCCGATGCGCCGAGCATGTGGCCCGGGCCAGAGAATCGCGCGCCCAAGCCCGCCGGCATGTCCGATGAAGACTACGCAAAGACGTTCAAGAAGCAGTTCTACCCGAACATCGACGAGCAGCGCGAAGTGCTGGACCGCAATCCCGAGGGCGCGTCTACGCGCGGTCTGTGGCGCGATGTCGAATTCCTGCGCAACGTCTATGACTTGAACGACAAGCTGGAACGCACCCAGTTTGCCGATTATCACGGCCATGGCTGGAACTTCCGCGCCATCCTCAAGCGCGACCGTCGCGGCAACCTGCTCGACGATGAAGGGGATATGTCCTCCTACGGCACCGACAAGGCGCACATCATCTCGCCTGACGATCCGGAAAAGTTCCGCAAGGCCGGCGAGGGCAAGTTCGTCGAACCGGGTGAGAGCAATCCCGGCAAGGCCGTCCACATGATGGACATCCACGCCCAGATCGGCATGCAGTGCGCCGATTGCCACTTCTCGCAGGACAGCCACGGCAATGGCATGATCTATGGCGAAGTCGCCAACGCGGTCGAGATCGGCTGCAAGGACTGCCACGGCACGCCCGATGCCTACCCGACGCTGCTGACTTCGAACATGGCGGCACCCGAAAAGGGCAACAATCTTGCGCTGCTGCGCAATGCAGACGGCCAGCGTCGCTTCGAATGGTTCAAGGAGGCCGATGGGCGCCGCGTGCTGATCCAGCGCTCGATCATCGATCCCAAGTTGTCCTGGCGCGTCAGCCTGGTGAAGGACTCGGTCGACGCCCGCTTTGCCGGGCAAATGGACACGTCCGGCAAGCCGATCTTCAACCCCAAGGCCGCCCGCGCGAAACTGATGGCCAAGTCCGCGTCGGATGACGGTGTCTACAAGTTCGGCACCGGCGTGGCCAAGGAAGCGCGCGCCCATCGTGACGACGATATGGCTTGCTTCACCTGCCACCTGTCGTGGACCACTTCCTGTGCCGGGTGCCACCTCCCGATCGAGGCGAACTGGAAGTCGGCGACGCACAAGTACGAGGAAGATTACACCCGCAACTACGCGACCTATAACCCGCAGGTCGCGCGCGATGACATGTTCCAGCTTGGCAAGCACCAGCGCAACAAGTCGTCGGGTTCGGACCCGGTGCAGTATGACGCCTCGGGCAATCCGGTGTCGGGCAAGGCGATAACCGCGCCGATCCGTTCAACTTCGGCTCTGATCTTGTCGTCAACCAACATCAACCGCGAACGCATCTACGTGCAGCAGCCGCCAATTTCCTCGATCGGCTACTCGTCACAGGCCTTCGCGCCGCACTTCCCGCACACTGTTCGCAAGAACGAGACCAAGCAGTGCACCGATTGCCACGTCAGCCAGGACGAAGACAATAACGCCACGATGGCGCAGCTTCTCCTGCTGGGCACGAACTACGTGAACTTCGTGGGCATGAACGCCTGGTTCGGTCTGGACGGCGGATTTGAAGCTGTCCGCGTTACAGAATGGGATGAGCCGCAAGCGGTGATTGGCTCATACCTGCACCGCTACGCCTACCCTGATTACTGGAAGCAGCACGTCGAAGATAACGGGCGCGAGTTGAAGAACTGGACGCGAGGCAAGATCGTCGATGGCAAGCTTTCGGGGGAAACAACCGGGCAGGAACAGTTTGCCAACGTGGTGGAGGGCACCAAGGACGCGGTCCGCTGCCTGCAGATGCGCGGCGAGTACATGTACGTCGCAGAGGGCAAGGGCGGATTCCGAGCCTATGACATTGCCGCCATCGGCAACAAGGGCTTCTCGGAGCGGATCGTCACTGCTCCCTTCTCGCCCTTGGGCCATGACACCCATGTCGCTACCACCAACGCGACCTGCATGGCCCTGCCGACCAACCAGTCCATCGCGCCGACCCGCAACACACCCGAATTGCGCACGCTCAATCAGGAGCAGCCGTTCTCGCCGATCTATTCCTACGCTTTTGTGACCGATGCGGTCGAAGGCCTGATCGCGGTCAACGTCGACACTCTCGCCGACGGCGAATTCCGCAACAATTTCTTCAATCGCGCGCTGACCTTCAACCCGGACGGCGTGCTAACTGGCGCTCGTCACATCACGCTCGCCGGGGACTACGCCTATATTGTCACCGACAAGGCGCTGGTCACGGTTCATCTGCCCAAGCCATGGTCTGCGCAAAAGCCGTGCGAAGTCAGTGAAAAGAAGGGCGGCGAAACTTGCCTCGATCCGCGCATCACTTCGGTCGTGCCCTTGCGCGATCCTCGCGCCACGGCGGTGCAGTTCCGTTACCTGTGGGTGACGACGGCCAATGGCCTAGAACTGATGGACATCACCAACCTGGCCCAGCCCAGGGCCGTACCATCGGCAACTGTGCCGATGGTCGACGCTCGCCGAGTCTACCTTGCGCGCACGTATGCCTATGTCGCAGCCAAGTCGCAGGGGCTGGTCATCGTGGACATCACCGCGCCGACGCGACCGTCGATCTACACGAGCTACACCGCTGACGGGCAATTGAACGATGCCGAGGACGTGATCGTGGCGTCAACCAACGCCTCGCTCTTTGCTTATGTCGCCGATGGCCGGAACGGGATGAAAGTGCTGCAGCTGACCTCGCCAGCCAGTCAGCCGAACTTCTACGGCTTCTCGCCCGAGCCCAAGCCCGAGCTCATTGCATGGGCTCGGACACCGACACCGGCCCTGGCGCTGTCAAAGGGGCTTGATCGCGATCGCGGTGTCGATGAAACCGGAGGGCAAATGGCTGTCTTTGGTCGGCTTGGTTCCCGCCCGTTCACCCGGCCGGAAATGGAAGAGCTGTTCCTCAACAGCAAGGGCGATGTCTTCCGCGTCACCAACGCTGTAGACATGGGCCTCTGGGTCGGTGCCAAGCCTGCGCCGCTGCTTGCGAAGACGAATTGACCGGTTGGAGAGGAGAGCGGGTGCCTTGAGCCCTTGTGCCTTGAGTCCATGCGCTCAAGAGCACCCGCCGATTTCCTCAGTTCTCGTCGAGCAGCAGGATCTCGCACTCCACCTCCATGAGCGGTGCGGGCAGGACCTCATGGTCAACCCGGGTCACCGCAGCATCGGCCACCAGCCGCCCTCGCAACTTGAACTCGTGTTCGGGCAGAACCGCGATGAAGCTCTCGCCGTCACTTACCGCCTCGCTGCCGGCAAAGCGGAGCACCAGACGGTGCCGCGAGCCTGAAAATGTGATGCTCGCCCACGGCGTCTCGTCATGGCTGACAACTTCGGCATGTGGCCCACTGATCTCGCGCACGCCACGCAACAGGCGCTCGGCGGGAGATGGGCGAGGGGTGAGAGGAGGAGGAACGCATTCAGCAAGCGCCTTGGTCTCGAAAGCATGAGGATCAAGCAGCATGGACATTCTCTCCGAAGTTGTTCATGAAATGTTCTACGCGTTCCACCATTCCAGAACGCGGCTCACGACCGTTGCGCAGATCACCCACAAGACGGGGATCGTGGGCGGCAAGGCGGCCGAACTTGGTGACTGACATGCCCGTCTGGCGAAGGAAGCTCTCGATCTTGCGGAGCAACATGGCGTTTCTAAACCTCCAGCTGCGGAGTCGGCGAGACGACTCGAAATAGGATTTTTCCTATGTTGATCCTCAAATCCTACAATGCTAGGAAAAGTCCTTCGAAATCGGAGTAAGGCGAAATGGTCCCGGCAGACAGCGAATCGGAAGACGGCACACGCACCCGTCTTGTGGGCCTTGCCACGCAGCGCGGCGTCAGCCTCTCGGCGCTCTCGGCGCTGATCGGTCGTAACACCACCTATCTCCAGCAATTCGTCCGCAAAGGCAGTCCGCGCAAGCTGGAAGAGAATGACCGCCGAACGCTTGCGGAGTTCTTCGGCGTTCCGGAAACCGATCTTGGTGCCTCGCCCCGCGGCGGTGTAATTACCGCGGGGCAGGGAGCATCGCGTGGCGTCAAGCCCACTCGGTCCATGGCCGCCGAATGGGCCGACATTCCCCGCCTGCCGCTGGGCGCTTCAGCTGGTCCCGGCACACTCCCGGCAGAGGAGATTCCTTCCGGTCGCCTGCGCTTCAATCACCGCTGGCTCAAGGGGCAGGGGCTGGAACCGGCGATGCTTTCGGTGATCGAAGTCGAAGGTGATTCGATGGAGCCGACCTTGCGCGATGGCGACGAGATCCTCGTTGACCGCACTCCGCGCCCGTTGCGCGCGGGAATTCACGTGATCCGGCTCGACGACGTGCTGCTGGTCAAGCGCCTCGAATCCGGCCCTGGCGGCACAGTGCGGATCATTTCAGACAATCCCGCCTATCCTCGCCTTGAGCGCTCGCTGAACGAGGTCGAGCTCGTCGGCCGGGTCGTCTGGAAAGGCGGCCGACTCTAGCTGCGCAGTTCCATGAGGATCAGCGGATAGGGCCGGCCTTGGCCGTCCATCTCCTTGCGGCCGATCTCGGCAAAGGCCATCCGGCAATAGAACCCCCGGGCGCGTGCATTCTGCTCGTTGACCTCAAGGCGATGTGCTCCAAGTGCCTGAATCGCATGTTCGATCAGGGCTTTGCCAACGCCTTGGCCATGGCAGGCGGCATCGACGAACAGAGCCTCGATGCTTCCATCGTCCACGATCATGAAGCCGAGGGCGCGGTCGCTCGCATCCACAGCTACAGTCATGGGCGTACCGGGAAGAAAGCCCGCAACCTCTTTGCCAATCGCCAGCCGGTCTTCGGGCGACAGGAAGTCGTGGGTCGCATCCACTGCAGAGGCCCAGATTTCCAGCGCACGCTCACCATCTGTGGGGCGGGAGGGGCGGATCGATATCATCGGGCAAACCTAAGCCCGGGACCGGAGCATTGCAATTATGGTGCCTTCGCTCCAAATCGGCAGGCATGACCGTAGCCGCCACCCAAACCGCCGCCCAGCCGCCTTTCAAGGTCGCGATCATCCCCGTCACGCCGCTGCAGCAGAACTGCACGCTGGTCTGGTGCACCAGGACCATGCGCGGCGCCTTCATCGATGCCGGCGGCGATCTCGACAAGCTGCGCAAGGCGATCGAAATGACCGGCGTCACCATCGAGAAGCTGTTGGTTACCCACGGTCACATCGATCACTGCGGCAGCGTCGGTATCTTCGCCCGTGAACTCGGTGTGCCGATCGAGGGCCCCCACGAGGATGACCGCTTCTGGATCAGCCGCCTCGATGAGGACGGCCAGCGCTATGGCATCGATGGCGAAGTGTTCGAACCCACCCGCTGGCTCAATGATGGAGACAAGGTCACCGTAGGCGAGGTTGAACTCAACGTAATCCACTGCCCCGGTCACACACCCGGCCACGTCGTCTTTCACCACGCCCCCACACAGGTAGCGATCGTAGGCGATGTGCTGTTCCAGGGATCGATCGGCCGCACCGACTTCCCCATGGGCAATCATCAGGACCTGATCGATTCGATCACGCAAAAGCTCTGGCCGCTCGGCAACGACGTGACTTTCGTTCCCGGTCACGGCCCCAACAGCACGTTCGGCCGTGAACGCCAGACCAACGCTTATGTCAGCGACTATGCCCTAAGCTGAGGGATCTCCCCTCCCGCAGGCGGGAGGGGTTGGGGGTGGGCATGTTGCTGCGCCACCCCTGCAACTCTCACATATCCAGAGCGATCGAAACCGCCCAGACGCCAAGACCAAGCTGGGTCAGCATCGTCGTCAGCGTACCCACGCCGCGAAGGAACCCGAGCGGCCCGCCGTCCATGCCGACGCCATGGCCTACGCGGCCAAGCATGTAGATAGCGGCCACGCCCATCAGCCACGGGTTGCTGGTCCGCGCCAGCTCCACCGCCGCAATCAGCACCAATACGACAGGCGTGTTCTCGACAAAGTTCGCCTGCGCCCGCATCCTCGCGATCAGATCCATGTCGCCGCCATCGCCGATGCTGATCTTCTTGGCAGAGCGGACCATGCCGCAACGGATCGAAAGCCAGATGTTGATCGCCGCAGCGGCCGCAGCCGCGCACAGCGTGATTGGCAGTATAGTCATGCCTTCAGGTACTCCCCCTTGTGTTCGTCCGTCCTGGGATCTGCGGCCAAGGCTAGCGCGGGTGCGCTTGCAAAGCACCAGAAAATCCGTATAGGCGCGCCTTCGCCCAGTGATTGGCGAATCCCGTGTCTGTCTGGCGTCCTTCGCCGCGTACGGGTCCTGCCGCAAACAGGGCTTGTGCGATGGACCGGTTTTCCCTATCGCGCCCGCAACAAAACTACGCAATTCTAAGAACAGGTGCCGAGATGGCCGTCCCCAAAAGAAAGACTTCGCCCTCACGCCGTGGCATGCGCCGCAGCCATGACGCGCTGAGCGTCGAAGCGTTCCATGAATGCTCCAACTGCGGTGAACTCAAGCGCCCGCACAACCTGTGCAATGCTTGCGGTCACTACAACGGTCGCGAAGTCATCGCCGTCGGGCTCTAAGCCTTAAAACGGGGGGACTGAGGACATGAGCCTGCCGCGTATCGCCGTCGATGCGATGGGCGGTGATGAGGGCGTGCGCGTTATGGTTGAAGGCGCGGCACTTGCCCGTCGTCGCCATGACCGTTTCAAGTTCCTTCTCGTTGGTGACGAGGGCCGCATCAAGCAGGCCCTCGAAAACCACCCCAATCTTCGCGAAGCCTCGGAAATCCTTCACGCGCCTGATGTCGTGTCGGGTGACGAGAAGCCGACGCAGGCCCTCCGTCGCGCCAAGACCACCTCGATGGGGTTGGCGATCAACGCGGTGAAGCAGGGCCACGCCGGCGCTGCTGTCAGCGCCGGCAACACCGGCGCGCTCATGGCCATGGCCAAGCTCGCCTTGCGTACCATGCCAGGTATCGATCGCCCCGCACTCTCGGCCCTGCTGCCGACGCTAGGCGAACATGACCTGATCATGCTCGATCTTGGCGCCAATACCGATTGCAATGCCCGCAACCTCGTCCAGTTCGCGATCATGGGGGCGGCCTACGCTCGCATCGTCAACGGGCTCGACGCGCCGCGTGTGCGCCTGCTCAATATCGGCACCGAAGAGACCAAGGGTACCGATGCCCTGCGCGATGCCGCCAACCAGCTCAAGGAGCTGGCCGGCGATCTCGCGATGACGTTCGACGGCTTCACCGAGGCGGACAAGCTCTCGCGCGGCGATTGCGACGTTGTCGTCACCGATGGCTTCTCGGGCAATATCGCATTGAAGTCGATGGAAGGCGCGGCCCGCTTCGTGGCCGATCTGCTGCGCCGCAGTTTCTCCTCGTCGCTGCGTTCGAAGTTCGGCTTCCTGATTTCGCGCCCGGCGACCGAGCTGCTCAAGCACCATCTGGATCCCAACAACCACAACGGCGCGGTCTTCCTTGGCCTCAATGGCGTGGTTGTGAAAAGTCACGGCAGCGCATCGGCGCTCGGCGTCGCCAATGCCGTTGCCGTCACGGCCCGCCTGCTGGAGGAAAACCTGACCGAGCGTATCGAAGCCGACCTCGCGCGCCTTGGCGCCGAGACGATCAGGACTTCTGGCCGCACCTCCGGTCGCGGTGGCCGCAGCGCGGCCCCTGCCGCAACCGGTGAGGACGCGGCATGACCCTACGTTCGATCATTCGCGGCAGCGGCTCGGCGCTGCCACAGCGCTGCGTCACCAATGCCGAAATGGCGACCATGGTCGATACGACCGACGAATGGATCGTCGAGCGCACCGGGATTCGCCAGCGTTATCTTGCAGGGGAGGGGGAGACCACTTCCACCCTCGCCACCGAGGCTGGCCGACGCGCCCTCGAAGCCGCCGGGATTGAAGCGGCGCAGGTCGATCTGATCGTGCTGGCCACGGCGACTCCCGACCAGACCTTTCCAGCAACCGCCACCATCGTTCAGCACAATCTCGGCTGCAACGGCGGCATCGCGTTTGACGTTGCGGCGGTTTGCTCGGGCTTTCTCTATGCAATGGCCACTGCGGATTCGATGATCCGTACAGGGATGGCCAAGTGCGCGCTGGTCATCGGCGCTGAGACGTTCAGCAAGATTCTCGACTGGGAAGATCGCACCACCTGCGTGCTGTTCGGCGATGGTGCCGGCGCCATCGTGCTCGAAGCGCAGGACGTTGACGAAAACGATCCCAAGGCGCCTGGCATACTGGCCTCGCGCCTCCACGCCGATGGTGCGCACAACGAACTGCTCTATGTCGATGGCGGTCCGTCAACAACCGGTACAGTTGGCAAGGTCCGCATGAAAGGCCGCGAGGTTTTCCGCCACGCTGTCACCAATCTCGCCAATGTCCTGCGCGAAGTGCTTGAGACGACGGGCCACGATGCCGGCGAGATTGACTGGGTCGTACCGCACCAGGCCAACTTCCGCATCCTCGACGCCACGGCGCGCAAGCTCGATCTTCCCGCTGAAAAGGTGGTCGTCACAGTCGACCAACATGCCAACACCAGCGCTGCTTCGGTGCCGCTCGCCTTCGATGTCGCGATGCGCGATGGCCGCATCAAGCAGGGCGATCTGGTGATGTTCGAAGCCATGGGCGGCGGCTTCACCTGGGGCGCCAGCCTCGTCCGCATCTGACGGACTCGATCTGACGGACTCGGGACGTCCCACGTCGAGCCAGTCTTATCGTTCGCAAGCAATGGATTGCATTGCGTTCCGCAGAATCAGCGTTATTGTCAGCCCCCTTGGCGTCTTCTGACTTCTGGGGGGAATAAAGGATGCGTTCTGTAGGTACACTGACCCGGGCCGATCTGGCCGAGAGCATCAACCGTCGCGTGGGGCTTTCCCGTGCGGATTCGCTCGAAATGGTTGAATCCATTCTTCAGCACATGTGCAATGCACTGGCTGAGGGTGAAAACGTGAAGATTTCCGGCTTCGGCACCTTCCTTCTGCGCGACAAGGCAGAGCGGATCGGCCGCAATCCCAAGACCGGTATCGAAGTGCCGATCACGCCGCGCCGCGTCCTCAGCTTCCGCGCCAGCCAGATGCTGAAGGACCGCATCGGCCAGGGCTGATCACCAGCGGATGAGCGTCCCCGAACTTCCCGATGCCGGACCTATTCCGGACGACGGTAAAGACCCGGCAGCTTTCCGCACAATCGGCGAAGTGGCCAAGGCGCTCGGCATTCGTCAGCACGTCCTGCGCTATTGGGAAGAGCAGTTTCCCACGCTCCGCCCGCTCACCCGAGCGGGCGGCCGCCGCTACTACCGCCCCGAAGACGTCGCCCTCATCACCGAAATCCACCGCCTCCTCCACAAGGAAGGCTTCACGATCAAGGGCGCAAGGCAAGCGCTGCGGGGGAGGAAGGGGACTGCTGCGAACGCAGCCCCGTCGGCAGAGCCTGCGCCCATGGCTCCAGATGAACAATCCGCCGCCCCACTCGTGACTTACTTGCAATCCATCCGCGACCGGCTGGCTGCTGCGTTGGAAGAGTAGGGCGCGCTGACCTTTCACTTCCGATTGAACGGCCTCCGGTGGTGGTTGGTAGACTTCAGATTAAAGATAGTGGTGGTAAAGAACCTTCGGCAAGATTGCAGCGAGCCAGGCTAGTTGACGATGAGCGTCAATAATAAGGTCGCGCACATTCGAGGTAGGTAATCTTCCTTGTCCGCAGATCATACTCTAGCTGAATTGCAGTGCAGTTCTCACCTGCAACAGCAGGGTAGTCATCAAACTTCACCCACCGTCGTTCGCCAGGTCTAGCGTCGGCCGGCGCAGGACAGTCGACCGTCTTTAAGCTGCCATCCGATTGTACCTCTTCGCAGCCGTAGTCGGAGGGCCTGGGCGGTTCTACTTGGGTTGTGTAAGTTCCGCGCACCGACCCTTTATACTCAGTGTAGTAGCGCGCATAGCTTTCTAAAGGCTCTGCTTCGGGTGGTAGCTGTATCGCGCTTTCGATCTGGTCCATCAAGGCTGAATGGCTATCCCTTTGAGACGAGGCACAACTTGCCAGTGTAGTCAGAGAAATGATGATGGAAACATACCGCATCTGCGCATCTTCGCAGTTGAGTCTCACGCCCGCAACGGCGTCATTTCCGGAAAGTCGGCTTTCGCTGCAAATAGTTGAATAGCAGACACTCGGCGGCAAAGCTGCCAATCATCCGTTACAACCTCAATCCACCAACACCGGCCCCAACGTCGGATCCAGATCCCGCGGCCGCTTGATCTCCACCAGCCTTGCGCAACCCTCGGTCACGTCCGCCCAGTCGTCCACATCAAGCTCCATCACCGCAAAGGTCGCGGTCGGGAACTTCTCTTCCACCACTTCGCGCAAAGGGCTGGAGCCGTCATCGGGCACGAGGTCGAAGATCAGGTCCTCCAGCCCCGGATTGTGCCCGATCATCAGCACACTCTTCGGATCGCCGGACAGTTCCTTCAGCAGGTCGATCAGCGTGGCCGAGCTGGCAAGGTAGATGCGCCGGTCCCATTCGATCTTGAACGTGCACTTCCACGCCTTGCTGCATTCCTCCACCGTTTCGGCGGCGCGGACGGCAGGGCTGGCGATCATGCGGTCAAAGGTGCGGCCGGTATCGCGGATATATTCGCCCATCGCCCGCGCCCCGCGCTTGCCGCGCTCGTTCAAGGGGCGGTCGAAATCCCGCGCGCGCGCATCGCTCCAGTCAGATTTGGCGTGGCGAAACAGGGCCAGTGTCTTCACGAAATCCCCTCGCGCGGTGTCTGTGCACTCTCTCGCCCAGAAACACTGGCACCGACGCTTTGTAAAGCCACATCGAGCGTCACGCGCCGGATCGGCGTGCCTGCCGGAAAGGCCGAGAGCAGCCGCGAGGGGAAGGCCGAGGACAGCACCACGAAATGTCCCTTGTCCCCCGCCGAGCGGATCAGCCGCCCGAAGGCCTGCGCCAGCCGTGCGCGAATGATCCGGTCGTCATAGGCCGAACCACCGCCGGCCAGTCGCCGCGCGCGGTGCAGGATCGAAGGCTTGGGCCACGGCACCTGCTCCATAACCACCAGCCGCAGTGAATCCCCCGGCACGTCCACCCCGTCGCGCAGGGCATCGGTGCCGAGCAGCGAGGCGCGCGGATCGTCGCGGAAGATGTCGACCAGCGTGCCGGTGTCTATCGGATCGACATGCTGCGCGAACAGCGGCAATCCGCCCCGCGCCAGGCGGTCGGCAATGCGGCCATAGACCGCGCGCAGCCGCCTGATCGCAGTGAACAGCCCAAGCGCCCCGCCGCCCGAAGCTTCGATCAGCCGCCCATAGGCCGCTGCCAGTGCCGGAATGTCGCCCTTGGGCACGTCGGTCACGATCAGCACTTCGGCTTGGGACGCATAGTCGAACGGGCTGTCCGCCGTGAACAGGCGCGGCGCAATGTCCAGATGCGGCGCCCCGCTGCGCTCGACCGCGCTCTGCCACTCATCGCCATCACGCAACGTGGCCGAGGTCATCATCACCCCGTGAGAAGGCGCCAGCACGGCATTGGCAAAGGGCTTCATCGGATCGAGGTAATGCCGGTGCAGCCCGACATCCCACTCACGCCCGTCCGAACGCTCCACCGCAATCCAGTCGACGAAATCGGGGTCGCCCGGCCCACCCAGCCGCGCCAGCAGCGCAATCCATCCCGCGATGAGATCGCTGCGCCAGCCGATCGCACTGCGCGCCCCCTCGATCCGCGCTCGCGCCGGACCATCGAGCCAGTCCGGTCCGTCCTCGACAATGGCCTCCAGCCGCAGCCCCAGCCGCACCAGCGGCTTGCGCAAGGCCTCCAGCGCCTCCTGCGCGCGCCCAGCCACCTCGATGAACCCGCCGTCCAGTTGCGCGATCTCGGTCTCGAGCCCATAGCCCGCTTCCTGCCCGCCGCTTTCGTCGCGCGCATAGGCCAGCGCCCGCGCCGCGCTCAGCAGCTCCTCCAGAGGCCCTGACGGAGTCCCTTCCACCACTCGCGCCAGCCAGCCTTCCGAGGGCAGGGCCTCAGCCGCCTCGCGCGCCTGCGAAATCGCGCGCTCGCCTTCCTCGTCATAGCTCGCCACATCGGCAAGCCGGGCCGAAAGCCCGCGCCGCCTTCCGCGCGACTTGCCCTCAGGCCCGATCACCCAGCGCCGCAGCTCGATTGTCTCCGCGCCCGTCAGTGCCGCCGAGAACGTCGAATCCGCCGCTTCGAACACATGGTGCCCTTCGTCGAAAACGATCCGCGTCGGCCGCTGCGCAGCGTCGCGCCCGCGCGCGGCGTTGACCATCACCAGCGCATGATTGGCAATCACCAGTTCCGCATCGGCAGAGGCCCGCGCAGCGCGCTCGATGAAGCACTTCCGGTAATGCGGGCACCCGGCATAGACGCACTCTCCGCGCTGGTCGGTCAGAGCCGCGATGCCGCGCTTGCGGAACAGCGTGCCGAGCCAGCCGGGCAGGTCACCGCCAATCATGTCGCCATCTTGCGAGTAGGCCGCCCAGCGCGCCACCAGTTGCGCCAGGATCGCCGCCCGCCCGGCAAAGCCGCCCTGCAGCGCGTCTTCCAGATTGAGCAGGCACAGGTAGTTCTCGCGCCCCTTGCGCACCACCACGGGTGGCTTGCCGTTGCGCGAGGCTGGAAACGCGCGCCGGCTCTCGCGCCGCAACTGCCGCTGCAGCGCCTTGGTGTAAGTCGAGACCCAGACCGTCCCGCCCGATTGCTCCGCCCACAGCGAGGACGGCGCGAGATAGCCGAATGTCTTGCCGGTGCCCGTGCCCGCCTGTGCCAGCACCACATGCGGCTGGCCCTGTCCCTGTCGCGGCGCGAACATGCGCGAGGCTTCGCGCGCATAGTCCTGCTGCGTCGGCCGCGCCTCGGCCCCGGCGCCCGTCAGTTCGGCAAGTCGCGAGACCACTGCCGCTTCGCCCAACACGACCTGCGCCGGCTGAGGCCGCTCGGCCGCCTCTTCCCACTCCGGCAGCTTGGCAAACAGCCAGCGCTCGGCCCGGTCCGGCTTGCGAATGCGCGGGGTCAGCAAGGTGCCCCAAGGCCAGCGCATCCGAACCAGCGATTGCAGCGCTGTCCACGCTCCCTCCCGCTCGGCCCAGTCCGCACTCTCGCATGTGGCAAGCAAAGCCTCTGCGGCTTCCTGCAGCAGTTGCGGCACCTTGTCGTCGCCGGATGGCTCCTCAAGCCCCAAAGCATGGGCCAGGCCCTTCGGCGTAGGCACCATGAACCGCGCCGGATGCACGAACGCGAACAGCTCCAGCAGATCGAGCCCCGAAAGGTCCGGATAGCCGAGCCTGCTCGCCACCAGCGGTGCATTGAGCATAAGCAGCGGCGTATCGGCGGCTGCCACGATCGCCTCGCCCTTGCCAAGTCCGCGCGTGGCAAAGCCGTCACGCAGCCAGCATCCGCCGTGGCTTGCATGAATCGCTGGCAGGGCAAGGGCAGGGCGTTCGGTCACCCTGCAGCGTTAGAACAGGAATGGAACACCGCACAACCCCACGGCCAGCCAAAACAGAGCCTTTCACCGCGATTTACCGTCCCCCTTAAAACCTGCGCCCCGCAGCCGTCCTTCTCCACAGCAACCAATACCGGCGTGTCCCACCAGATGCTCCGGCCCATAGTGGAGAATGGGAAATGGCAGTCATCAACACGAATATCAGCGCCATACGCGCTACGAATGCTTCGAACTCGGCCAACAAGATGCTGGGTACAGCGATGGAGCGTCTGTCGACCGGCAAGCGCATCAACGGCGCGAAGGACGACGCCGCAGGCCTCGCCATCAGCACGACCATGACCTCGCAGATCAAGGGCATGGGCCAGGGCGTCCGCAACTCGAACGACGGCATCAGCCTTGCTCAGACCGCCGACGGCGCGCTGAACGAAGTGACCGCAATGCTGCAGCGGATTCGCGAACTGGCCGTCCAATCGGCCTCGGGCACCTATCAGGACGCCACCGACCGCGTTTACATGCAGAGCGAAGTCGACCAGCTTACCGCGCAGGTCGATCAGATCATCACCAACACCAATTTCAATGGCGTGCAGCTGTTCGACGGCACCGTCACGTCAATCACGATCCAGGCAGGCTCGGACGCTTCGGACCAGGTCATCCTCGAGATCGCCGATCTCACCACGCTGCAGGCCTCGGGCGGTGCTGCCGGCTCATACGATGTATCGACGGCAACCGCAGCCAACACCCTGCTCGGTACGCTGGACTCCGAACTGGACTCGATCTCGGGCGCGCGTTCGCTGCTTGGTGCAGGGCAGAACCGTCTTGAATCGGTGATCAACAACCTCAACGACAACATCACCAACCTGTCGGATGCCCGCTCGCGCATTCTCGATACCGACTATTCGGCGGAAACCACCGCCATGGCCAAGGCACAGATCCTCAGCCAGGCGTCGACCGCCATGATCGCCCAGGCCAACCAGGCCCAGCAGAACGTGCTCTCGCTTCTGAAGTAAGCCTCCCTCAGAAGCCTCCACGGAAGGGCGGACGTCGCGTGAGCGTGGCGCCCGCCCTTTCGTCGTCTGGTCATCCCCGGTTTTCTCTTGCACCCGTCGCGCCCACGCGCAAAAGGGCGGGCACCATGACAGACGCAATCAGCACCGCCGCCCAGACCTCCAAGGCTTGGCCCTTCGAGGAAGCCCGCAAGCTCATAAAGCGGTTCCCCGGCGGCAAACGCGATGCGTCAGGCGAACTGGTCCCGGTTCTGTTCGAAACCGGTTATGGTCCTTCGGGCCTGCCGCACATCGGCACGTTCCAGGAAGTCCTGCGCACCACGCTGGTTCGCCGTGCCTATGAAGTGCTGACGGGAGGCCATCCCACACGCCTCGTCGCCTTCTCCGACGACATGGACGGCTTGCGCAAGGTGCCGGACAACGTGCCGAACAAGGCGCTGCTCGATGCCCATCTCGGCCATCCGCTCAGCCGCATTCCCGACCCTTTCGAGAAGTTCGAAAGCTTCGCGCACCACAACAACGCCATGCTGCGCGATTTCCTCGATCGCTTCGGCTTCGATTACGAGTTCGTCTCGGCTTCGGACCGCTACAATTCCGGCGCCTTCGACGACGCATTGAAGGGCGTGCTGCGCAACTGGCAGGCGATCATGGACATCATGCTCCCCACCTTGCGCGAGGAACGCCGGAAGACCTATTCGCCGGTCCTGCCTGTCTCGCCGACCACCGGCGAAGTGCTGCAGGTGCCGGTCGAGGTGGTCGATGCCGAAGCCGGCATCGTCCGCTTCACCGACAGCAATGGCGAAACCATCGAACACACCATCCTCGGCGGCTGGTCCAAGCTGCAGTGGAAGGTCGATTGGGCGATGCGCTGGGTCGCGCTTGGCGTCGATTACGAGATGTGCGGCAAGGACCTCACCGACAGCGTCACGCAGTCGGGCAAGATCGCCCGCGTGCTCGGCGGCCAGCGCCCCGAGGGCCTGATCTACGAACTCTTCCTTGATGAGAAGGGCGAGAAGATCTCCAAGTCCAAGGGCAACGGCCTGACCATCGAGCAGTGGCTCGAATACGGCAGTGAGGAGTCCCTGGGCTTTTACCTCTTCCGTGAGCCCAAGAGCGCCAAGTCGCTCCACGTCGGGATCATCCCCCGCGCGGTCGACGAATACTGGCAGTTCCGCGAAAAGATCCCGACCCAACCGATCGAACAGCAGCTCGGCAACCCCGTATGGCACCTGTTGCGCACTAACGGTCCGGCCGAGGGTGAGGGCGAAAAGCTCCCGGTCACGTACGGCCTGCTGCTCAACCTCGTCGGCGTATTGGGCGCGCAGGCCACGCGCGATCAGGTCTGGTCGTATCTTGGCAACTATGTCGAGAACGCCGATCCTGCAGCGCACCCCGCACTCGATGGCCTCGTCACCCGCGCTCTGGCCTACAACCGCGATTTCATCGCCCCGACTTTGCAGCGCCGCAAGCCGGAAGAGAACGAGGCAAAGGCTCTGGCAGCGCTCGACGAGGAACTCGCCGGTACGTCCGACGATGCCACCGCAGAGGAACTGCAGAACATCGTCTACGAGATCGGCAAGGACCCGCATTACGGGTTCGAGCAGCTCCGCGACTGGTTCAAGTGCCTCTATGAAACGCTTCTGGGCTCCAGCGCCGGACCGCGCATGGGCAGCTTCATTGCGCTCTACGGCGTCAGCAATACTCGCAAGCTGATCGCCGAAGCGCTCGGCGATTGATCAACGGGCAGCGCGGGTGCGTGCGATCCACCCGCGCACCTTGCCTTCCAGCACTTTCATCGGCAGCGCTCCACTCCCCAGCACCTGGTCGTGGAATGCGCGGATGTCGAACTTTCGGCCAAGCGCAGACTCTGCTTCCTTGCGCAGCCGCTGGATCGTAAGCGCCCCGATCTTGTACGATAGCGCTTGTCCCGGAATGGCAATGTAGCGGTCGACTTCCGCCTCGGCGTCGCTGCGGCCCATGCCCGAATTGGCAAGCATGTAATCTACCGCCTGCTCGCGGGTCCACCCCTTTGCGTGAAGGCCCGTATCCACCACCAGCCGCATCGCCCGCAGCATCTCGTCGTCCAAGGTGCCCCAATGCTGCATCGGGTCCTTGTAGAGACCCATCTCGAAACCCAGGGTTTCGGCGTAGAGCGCCCAGCCTTCGATGTAGGCGTTATTGCCGCCAAAGCGCTGGAAATCGGGCAGTGCCGTGTTCTCTTGGGCAAGGCTGATCTGGAAGTGATGGCCCGGCGCGCCTTCATGCAGGTAAAGTGTGGTCACGCCCGTCAGGTATCGGCTCTTGAGGTCGTAGGTGTTGAAGAAGAACGTGCCCGGCTGCACGCCATCGGGCGTCCCTTGCGCATAGCTCCCACCTGCTTCGAACTTCGCGCGATAGGCAGGGTAGGGCTGGATCTGCAGGGGCGTGCGCGGCAAATGCAGGAAGTAGCGTGGAGCCAGCGCATCAACCTTGCGACCGACCGCGCGAAAGCCCTCCGCGAGCTGTTGTTCGGTTCTGGGGTGGTAGCGCGGATTGGTTCGCAGATCGTCGAAGAACCCGCGCAAGGGACCGGTATAGCCCAGCTCCGTCTTGACCTGCTCCATCTCGGTCTGGATTCGCGACACTTCGCCCAGGCCCATTGCGTGAACGGTCTCGGGGTCGAGATCGAGCGTGGTATAGGCCCGAATCAGTTCGCGGTAGAGCGGGCCACCTCCCGGCAAGGCAGAGAGGCCCACCTGCTCGCGGGCTGCAGGGCGATAGTCATCCGCCAGAAACCGACGCAGCTTCCAATAGGCCGGGTAGATGTCGCGCCGTGTGACTGCATACAGATCCCTGCGCAGCCGCAGTTTCTCCGCGCTTGAAAAGGTGCTGGGAAAGCTGCGCGCCGGGCTGGTGAATGGCGATCGCTCGACCGGCTGGGCCAGCAGGGCATCGATCTGCGCGATCATGTTGTCCACCGTCAGCCTCGGCTCGGTCACTCCGCTTGCCATTCCCTCGCGGAAGCGCGCAGTAGCCTGATCGAAGACGCGCCCGAGCACGCGGTGCCGTGCGATCAGAAGCTCGTAATCGCGCGTCGTCTCCAGGGCGATGCCGCTGCCCGGAGATGACAGTTCGGGGTAGGAAACGTGGAAACCGCCAAAGTGGTTGAACGGGCGAACCTCGGTCAATGCCAGAAGATCGGGTTGCAGCAGTGCGGCGTCTGCGCTTTTTGCATCGATCAGCACTTCGCGCGACAGGCGATGTTGCTCGTCCAGTTTGCTGGGGCTTATTTGCCGCAGCCGCGCCAGCAGTTGCGCATTTGCCTCGCGCCGCTCCCTGGCAAGTTCTGGCGAGAACAACTGCAGGAATGCCTCGACCGAAACGCGCTGGCCTTGCTGCAGGGCGCCAACAGGATCGAGCGCGAAGCCTTGCCGCATTTCATCGGCAAAGATCCGCTCAAGCTGGGCATTTTCCGGAAGACCGGATGATGCCTGAGGGCCATTGTCGATCTGCGCGGCGACAACGGAAGAACCTGTGGCAGCAGTTGCAGCAGTTGCAGCATGGCTTGCGCCCGGCTGCAACAAAGCGAGTGCAATCAGGCCGTGCCAGGCCCCCCATTTCAGTGCCACGGGCGCGACCTGTACCACTTGGTCAGGACATACTTCTTGCCGCGCACAACCGGCGTTCCGGCGTGCAGGGCATCAGGATTTGGTGTGCCGTCGGGCTTCATGTTGTTCCAGAGCAAGAGCGCACCCGGTTGCGGCGGGATGGAGAGGTTGACACGGGTGAAGTCGGTTGTCCCGCCTTCCTCCACGGCGTTGAGATACGCCATGGCCGTCCAACTACGCTGGCCGCCGCGTTTCTGTTCCGTATCCCAGAAGTGCTGCGAAGGCAGAAAGTGGTCATAGTGGCCACGAAACTCCTGTCCCGGTTCGTAGCGTTGCCCCTGGATCGTCTCGCCGAACGCGGGATCGATTCCGATCAGGTCGTCAATCCGGCGCTGCAGCATGAGGATGAAAGGGTCAAACGGATCCACGTCCCCGGTATAGCTGGTTCGGCCAGTCGCGTCCGTACCTTTGTAGGTGGGGGAGGGGCGCGCCACCTTGTCGACGATCGCGATCAGCCTTTCGCACTCTGCGGCCGAAAAGAAATCCGCCACGCCAAAGATCTCGAGCCCATCCACCGGGATACGATAGACGCCAGAGTCGTTTGCGAGACGCTTGCGGACTGTCTCTCCGATCAAACGCAGCGCCGAAGTCTCTGCATATGACTGACTCTTCTTTGAAAACAATCCCATATTGCACGATCTCATGTTGGAATCGGCTCGTCACCGCAATCCAGTTCAATTGATCCGAACCGGACTAATACTATGGATTTGGCGAAGCTTTCTGCAGTCCTTTGCGTTAACCAAACTTCCTTATGAGGTCATCTCGGGTCACCAATAGATCATGAACGCTGCCAGACCTTCAAGGGTCGGTATCTGCAAAGCCGCAATGCCACTTGTCGGCGCCGGGTGCCAGCACGCTCCTCGTGATTTCTTGTCGCTCGCATGGAGCATTGCTTGGACGCTTACGTAGATCCCAACGCCGAAATCCTGCGTCTTGCAAAGGCGCTCTACAACCTGCGTCGCAAACGTGACGAGGCAAGCGGGCGACCAGGCCTTTTCGCAGAGCCCGGCTGGGACATCCTTCTTGATCTGTTCATCGCCGACTGCCGCCGCACCGATATCCAGGTGTCGAGCGTCTGTCTCGATGCGGGAATTCCGTCGACGACTATCCTGCGCTGGATTGCTCGCCTTGAAGAGGAAGGGCTGATCTTTCGCGAACCGGATAGTACTGATGCCCGCCGCCGCTATGTGCGGCTGACGGGGCAAGGACGTGAAATGATGACAAACGTGCTGCGCGCGCTGGCGGAGTACAGCAGGGCCTGACCGCGCACGAAAAAGGCCCCCGCACCGTCTGGTGCAGGGGCCGGATGGGTTGCCCGACTTACCAGAAGAAGTCGTGGATCACGTCCACCACTTCGCCGGAATAGACATCGACCAGCAGCACGTCGTCCCAGTAACGCACCCAGCGATACGGACCGTATGCGGGGGGCAGGCGGTAAGCCCAGGGATCATTGATCCAGTAGTTCTGGCCATAGAAGCCAGAGTTCAGGAAAATGCCGATCGACAGGCGGCTGTAGTTGTACCCACGATAGGGTGAGTAGTACCGTGGCATCCGGTAGATCCCGCGGTTCACGCTGCGGTAGTGGTTCCAGTTGTAGCGGTTGTCCCGCCGCCAGTCATTGCTCCAGCGGCGATAGTCCCCGCGATAACTGTTGCGCCAGTTGTCGCCCCGGCGATCGTCGCGTCGCCAGTTGTCGCGGTTCCAGTCACGCCCGTCGCGATCACGGCTCCAGTTGCGCCCGTCCCGGTCACGGTCACGGTTCCAGTCACGACCGTCGCGGTTCCAATCCCGCCCGGCGTTCTGGTTGCCAGGGTTGGTCCCGTTCCACTGTCTGCCGTCCCAACCGCGCTGCGGCACGGCAGGCCTGCCCGCGTTCTGCGCCGGTGCCGGGCGGTTCACGGTGCCCGATTGCCAGTCGCGGCCCTGCGAACGTCCCCAATCCCGCTGCGAACCCTCGGTCCGCCCCCGCCATGCGGGACGTGACTGGTCAGGCCGTGATTGCTCTGGCCTTGCCTGCGCCTGGGGGTTGGACCCGCCCCAAGCCGGACGCTGAACCTGCGGTGCGGCGGGACCCTGCACTTGTGGTGCCTGCGGACGTTGCGCCTGCTGGTTGCGAAAATCACCACCACCGCGCCAGTTGCCACCACCGCGGTTCTCACCGCCCCGATTTTCACCGCCGCGCTGCCAACCGCCACCACGCTCTTCGCGCTGTTGCTGCTGGGCGAATGCCGTGGATGGAATTGCTGTTGCGGTCATGGCCACAGCCAGTGCGTAAAGTGCACTGCTTCTGAAGATTGACTTGCCGGACATCGTGACCGACCCTTTCCCGATATGAAGAGCCGCGACACCCTTCGCAGCTTTAATACGATGGTAGTAAACGATTCGCGCTGTCCGATGTCTGAACCGGGTTGGTAGCCTTTTGTTCAGGTTCGTATGGGGAAAGATGAATGGAGTTGACGCTCGATAGCGTTCTTGCCGATGCTACCGATCGCCTTGCCAAGGCTGCAAGGCAGCGCCGCAGTGCAATGCACACGCCGGTCGTCGGCACTGCTGATGGCGATCTCAGGATGATGGTCCTGCGCGAGGCGACACCGGACCTGACCCTGCGTTTCCACACCGACCTGCGCAGTCCCAAGTGCGCGCTGATCGGCAATTGCGCCCCGGTCAGCGTCCTTGCCTACGATCCCGAAACCCGCGTCCAGATCCGCATGCGCGGTGAAGGGCGGATCGAACATCGCGGTCCTGTCGCCGATGCCGCATGGCAGTGCGCCACCGCCTCCAGCCGTCGCTGTTACCTCGCCGGGGAAGGCCCGGGCGCCGTGCTGGAGGCCGCCGGGTCGACCATTCCCGAACACCTCCTGCACCTTGCGCCGACCATCGATGAAACCTTGCCCGGCCGCGGCAACTTCGCCGTCCTGCTGGTCGAAGTGCGGAGCCTTGATTGGTTGCACCTCACCCACGAAGGCGGCACCCGCGCCCGCTTCACCCGCCAAGACGCAGCCTCTCCGTGGCAAGCTGCGTGGCTCGCTCCCTAGAAAGCGCAAGATCGGGAACGACAAGACCCCGGCAGCGAGACATGAGGGCAGTGCATGAGACCCGGAAGGACGCGCATGAAGCCTGACCAACGCAGCCGCTACGCCACTCGCATCGAACGCGCCATTGCCCTGCTCGAACGCAGTCTCGCCACAGGCGAAGTGCCAAGCCTCGCGGACCTTGCAGCCGAAGCGGCGATGTCGGAATATCACTTTCACCGGATATTTCGCCTGATGACCGGCGAAGCTCCCGGTGCCGCCATTACCCGCGCACGCCTCGCCGGAAGCCTGCCCGCTCTGTCAGCGCAAGGCATCAGCGCCGCCACCGGGCAGAGCGGTTATGCCACCACGCAAGCCTATGCCCGCGCCCTGCGTGCCACGACGGGCCAGACGCCGTCTGCCCTCGGCAGTGACCCGCAAAGCCTCAGCAACACCGCCAAAGCCTTGGGCGAGCCCCGATCGGACCCGCAGAGCGCGCTGCGCATCGAGATCGTCGAACTCGCCCCGCTGCGCCTGCTCGCCGTCCGTAATGTCGGCGCCTATTCCGAACTGAACCGCGGCTTTGGACGGTTGTTCGAACTCGTGCTTGCCCAGATGGGGCCGGAAAGCCTGCAGGCGATCTGGGGCATGCCGCACGACGATCCCCGCCACGCCGCGCCCGAAGCCTGCCGCTTTACCTGCGCCCTCGATACCGGCGGTCTCGGCACGCCCGGCGGCGACCTTGAAGAGCGCCAGATTCCGGGCGGCCCGCACCTTTCGTTCTTCGCTACCGGCAATTATGATGACCTGCATGGCCTGATCGACACGCTTTACGCAGAGCTGCTCGCGCGCGATCTGGAACTGGGTGAGGGGCCTGTCCTGATCAACTACCTCGACGATGCCGACGAAGTAGCCCCGCCACACCAGCGCGCGCACGTCTATCTGCCACTGGCGCTCGACTGAGGAGAGGAAACCATGAAGCTGCTCCTGTCCGCCCTCGCCGCCCTGCTGCTCACCCCGATCACCGCCCACGCCGCACCGCCTGCAACATTGGCGGACGTCGCCTGGCTGGAGGGTTCTTGGGAAGGCGAGGGCATCGAAGGCGCACCCGCGCTCGAAGCCTATGCCCCGGCAGCTGGCGGGCAGATGGTCGGCCACTTCCGCCAGTTGAACAAGGACGGCACGGTGATGTTCTATGAACTCATCACCATCGTCGAAGAAGGCGGCTCGCTCACCTACCGCCTCAAGCACTTTAACGCCGACCTCACCGGCTGGGAGGAAAAGGACAAGGTCACGTCCTTCCCCTTGACCGAGCGCAAGGGCGACCGCCTCGATTTCTCCGGCCTTGTCTACGAACGCACCGGCAAGAACACCATGACCGCCTCGGTCACGGTCAAGGAAGGCGGCAAGACCGAAACCCTCACCTTCCGCTTCCGCCGCAAGGGCTGATCCCCTTGGTCGTCATCTTGTGCGGCAGGTCGGTGCATTCTCACCGTCATGCTGAACTTGTTTCAGCATCCATCCCTCGCCAAACACCGTCCGTGCGTGTGGCGAGATGGACCCTGAAACAAGTTCAGGGTGACGAAATAGGATGACGCCCCGCCCGCCAAGATGGCCAGCGGGGCGCGCCCATTACTGACAAAGAAGATCAGCGCGTCAGTTTCTTGTACGCCAACGCGGTCGGACGATCTGCCGCGTCACCCAGGCGGCGGCGCTTGTCTTCCTCATAGGCCGCGAAGTTGCCTTCGAACCATTCGACGTGGCTGTTGCCCTCGAACGCCAGAATGTGCGTTGCCAGACGGTCAAGGAAGAAGCGGTCGTGCGAAATGACCACGGCGCAACCGGCGAAGTTCTCGATCGCGTCTTCCAGTGCCGCCAGCGTTTCCACGTCAAGGTCGTTGGTCGGTTCGTCCAGCAGCAGCACGTTGCCGCCGGCCTTCAGCATCTTGGCCATGTGCACGCGGTTGCGCTCACCGCCCGAAAGCTTGCCGACGTTCTTCTGCTGGTCCGGACCCTTGAAGTTGAACGCGCCGACGTAGGCGCGGGTCGACATGTCCTGCCCGTTGACCTTCATGTAATCGAGGCCGTCCGAGATTTCCTGCCACACGTTGTTGGCGGGGTTCAGGTCGTCGCGGCTCTGGTCGACATAGCCGAGGTGAACGGTCGAGCCGATTTCCACCGTGCCGCTGTCGGGCGTTTCCTTGCCGGTCAGGATCTTGAACAGCGTGGACTTGCCCGCACCGTTCGGCCCGATCACGCCGACAATGCCACCGGGCGGCAGCATGAACGACAGGTCTTCGAACAGCAGCTTGTCGCCATAGGCCTTCGAGATGTTCTTCACCTCGATCACCTTGCCGCCAAGGCGCTCGGGCACCTGGATGACGATCTGGGCCTTGCCGACCGGACGGTTGTCCTGGGCGTTCTGCAGTTCCTCGAACTTGCGGATACGCGCCTTGGACTTGGTCTGCCGCGCGGCCGGGGTCTGGCGGATCCACTCGAGTTCGCGCTGCAGCGCCTTCTGCTTGCCGCTTTCCTCACGCTCTTCCTGGGCCATGCGCTTGGCCTTGGTTTCGAGGTAGGTCGAATAGTTGCCCTCGTAGGGGAAGTACTTCCCGCGGTCGAGTTCGAGGATCCAGCCCACCACGTTGTCGAGGAAATAGCGGTCGTGGGTGATCATCAGCACCGCGCCGGCATAATCCTTGAGGTGGTTTTCCAGCCATTCGACGGATTCAGCGTCAAGGTGGTTGGTCGGTTCGTCCAGCAGCAGGATCGAAGGCTTCTGGATGAGCAGGCGGGTCAGCGCGATGCGGCGCTTTTCACCGCCCGAAAGGCTCGCCACCGACCAGTCGCCGGGCGGGCATCGCAGCGCTTCCATCGCGATTTCGAGTTGGTTGTCGAGCGTCCAGCCATCCACCGCGTCGATCTTGTCCTGCAACTCGGCCATCTCGGCACCGAGCGCATCGAAGTCGGCATCTTCCTCGGCCATTTCCATGCCGATCTGGTTGAAGCGCTCGACCATGTCGGCGATCTCGCGCGCACCGTCCTTGACGTTCTCGAGCACGGTCTTGCTCTCGTCGAGCTGCGGTTCCTGCTCAAGGTAGCCGACGGTGATGTTTTCACCCGGCCAGGCTTCGCCGGTGAAGTCCTTGTCGATCCCGGCCATGATCTTGATCAGGGTGGATTTACCGGCACCGTTCGGGCCGACGATGCCGATCTTGGCACCCTGATAGAACTGCAGGTTGATATTGCTCAGCACCGGCTTCTGCGCGCCGGGGAAGGTCTTCGTCATGTCTTTCATGACGTAGGCGTATTGGGCAGCCATCTCGGGTCCTTGGGTAGAAGGCAAAAACTGTTGCGCGCCCTCTATCCGAGCGCGAAGGGTCGGGCAAGCGGGGCTTGTGCGACAAGGGCGGCGCGCAGGGCTTGGCAGGCGGTGGGCCGGGCGATAGCACGGTTGCATGAGAAACCATGCTCGCGCCCTTGCGCTCATCGCCACCCTTTCCGTCTCAACCGCTTATGCGCAGGATCCGAAGGGCGATGTCGCCTGGGACCTGCTCGCCGGGCTTACCAGCGAAGTCGGGCCGCGCATGCCCGGGTCCGAAGCCGAAGCGCGCGCCCGCGTCTGGGCCGAAGCGCGATTGAAGGCGCTGGGCTTCAGCAAGGTCGCGGTCGAGCCGTTCAGGATCCGCGGCTACGTGCGCGGTCGGGACGAAGGCAGCCTTCTCGCGCCGATCCCGTTCAAGCTTGCGATTACTGCACTGGGCTACAGCGGCACTACCCCGGAAAAGGGCATCGAAGGCGATGTCGTCTATTTCCCCACGCTCGATGCGCTGAAGGCCGCGCCGGCCGGCTCGCTCAGCGGCAAGATCGCCTTCATCGACCACGCGATGAAGCGCAACCAGGACGGCAGCGGTTATGGTCCCTACGGGCAGGTCCGCCGTGCGGGGCCAGCTATCGCCTCGGGCAAGGGCGCGATCGGCGTGGTGATCCGCTCCATCGGTACCGACAGTCACCGCAACCCCCATACCGGCGGCACCACGTTCCCCGATGGCGTCAAGCCGATCCCGGCAGGCGCGGTCTCCAATCCGGATGCCGACCTGATCGCCCGCATAGCGCGCAGCGGCAAGGCAATCCGCCTCAGTCTCACGCTCACCGGCAAGACCACCGACAATCTTCCCTCGGGCAACGTCATCGGCGATCTGCCGGGCCGCGATCCCTCGCTCCCGCCGATCCTGCTCGGCTGCCACCTCGATAGCTGGGATCTCGGCACCGGCGCGATTGACGACGCAGCGGGGTGCGCCATCATCACCGCTGCCGCCTTGAAGGCGCAGGAGGGCGGCGCGCCCTTGCGCACCATCCGCGTTCTCTGGGCAGGCTCGGAGGAACTCGGCGGCTTCGGCGGCAAGGCTTACGCGGAAAAGCACAGCGAACCCCACGCCCTCGCGATGGAGAGCGACTTCGGCGCCGCCCGCGTCTGGCGCGTCCAGTTCAACATGGCCGACAAGGCCCTGTCCGACCGCATCGCCGCAGCCTTGTCACCGATGGGTATCGTCCGTGGGAGCGGCAAGGCCGATGGCGGGACCGACGTCGAGCCGGTGATCGAAAAGCAGAAGCTCAGCGTGGTCGACCTGAACCAGGGCGGCACCCATTACTTCGATCTTCATCACACGCCTGACGACACCCTGGACAAGGTCGATCCCGCCGAATTGGCGCAAAATGTCGCTGCCTGGGCCGAGGTCCTGAAGGTCGTCGCCAACGAAGCGGGACCGATCGCTGCGGCACCGTGATCGTGCATGGGCAAAGCCCCGCCCAGTGGGGCGCTTGCCTACACGAGTCAGGGGGGAGTTAGGGGTGAGTTGCGGTAGAGTTGGGGGAGAGTTGGAAACTGCCCTCAGCCCTCCGGAAACTCGACAATCGTCCTCACCCCGTTGCTGCCGTCGACCGTGATCGTGCCGCCGAGCTGGGTGGCAAAGCCCTTGGTGATGGCAGTGCCCAGGCCGCGATGGCGCGGGACGTCGGCGTGTTCCGGGGAAAGGCCGCGCCCGTTGTCGGCAATCGTCAGGCGCAGCCGTCCGGGGCTGGCTGGTTCCAGCGTGAGACGCACCTCGCCGGATGAACCCTCTGGAAAAGCGTGTTTTATCGAGTTGTTGAGCACTTCCGTGATGAGTAGCATCAGCGTCATCATACGGTCTACGGCAAGGGGTGCATCGACAGCGTTGATGATTACCTTGACGTCCTCGGCCCCGGCCACGTCCTGCGCCTGAGCCACGACATTTTCGATCTGTTCGGGCAGGGGAATCTCACGGGCCGCCGGATTGTAAAGTTGGCGATGCACGCGGCCCATCAGTTCGATGCGCTGGTCGGCGCTTTCAAGGACCGTGAGAGCGATTTCCGGCGTCCGCTCGATCTGTCGGCGCTGGATGCGCAGCATCGAGGAGACCGAGGCGAGGTTGTTCGCCACGCGGTGCTGAAGTTCCTGAAAAAGCAGGGTTTGCTGGTCTGCCATCGCGCTCAGCTGGCGCTGGCTTTCGACCAGCTGCTCCTGGCGCTGTTGCAGCCCGTCGATCAGAAGGACATCCACAATCACCACTGCTGCGAAGAATAGCAGCGCGGTCGCCACTGGAGCAGAGAGCACGAAAGTATTCGCTGGCGGAATGAAAAAATACCATGAAGACAACAGACTAAGCACGCCACAGAGCGCGCCGGGGCCGCGTCCGGCAACAAATGCGGTGACGATCACGGCGGGAAAGAACGTCAGGAATGGGAAGCCGGGAGGTAGAAGATTGTCGGCTGCCTGCCTGAGTATCGTGGCGATTATCGCAAGGCCAATCGCCACGCCGTAGCCGGACAGCTTACCGCGCAGGGGTCTGATAAGAGTTCGCGGAAATGCGGGCATATTAGCTCGACAAATGCCAGCGCTGGCGACGTATTGCAACGTAACATTTGCAACTTCTTGAAAAACAATGGCCCGGCATTCGATCGCCGGGCCACTAATTGTCTCGAGTATTTACTTTGGTTAAATGCGTTCGATAATGATCGCCGGTGCCATGCCGCCAGCAGCACACATCGTTACAAGGCCGTAGCGTCCGCCCGAACGTTCGAGTTCATCGAGAGCGGTGCCGATCAGGATCGAACCGGTTGCGCCGATCGGGTGGCCAAGCGCCATGGCGCCGCCGTTGATGTTCACCTTTTCGCGATCGAGTTCGAGGTCGCGGATGAATTTTTCCGCAACGACAGCAAAGGCTTCGTTGATTTCCCAGACGTCGATATCGTCCTTGGAAAGCCCGGCCTTGGCCAGCACCTTTTTGGCGGCAGGCACGGGCGCGTTCAGCATCAACGTCGGATCATCGCCCTGGTTGGCGTAAGCCACAATGCGGGCGCGCGGCTTGAGGCCGTGCTTTTCGGCATAGGCGGGCGAAACGATCAGCAGCGCCGCTGCGCCATCAACCACGCCCGAGGAGTTGCCCGCGTGATGGAAGTGCTGGATTTCCACGTCAGGATAACGGCGGTTGATCTGCTTGCGGAAAGACGTGCCGCCAAGATCGAAGTCGGCAAGGCCGGCAAAACTCGGCTTCAGCGCGGCGAGGCCTTCGGCAGTTGTTTCGGGGCGCGGGAATTCCTCGCGGTCGAGCGCGACCGAACCGTCCTCGTTCAGGACCGGCACGACCGACTTGTTGAAGCGGCCTTCCTTGATCGCGCGGTCGGCGCGCTGCTGGCTGACGAGGGCAAGCGCGTCGAGCGCTTCGCGGCTGATGCCTTCGATGCTGGCGATGGCATCGCCACACACGCCCTGGTGCGATTGCGGATGCAAGGCGTCGAGCGCCAGGTTGCCTGAGCCCATGCCCAGTGGCTTGATGCCCGCATTGGCCTGTTCCGCTCCGTGCGCGGCGGTGAAGCTCATCATTTCGGTACCGCCGGCGATGACGCAGTCTTCCATCCCCGACATCACGGAGGCGCAGGCCAGGTTCACCGAGGTGATGCCGCCGCCGCAGAAGCGGTCAAGCGTCGTGCCCGACGCCTTGATGTCGTACCCCGCTGCCAGCGCCGCCATGCGGCCCAGGTCGCCGCCTTGCTTGCCGACCTGCGAGGAGGTTGACCAGATGATGTCGTCCACCGTCGCGGTATCGAGATTGTTGCGCTCCTTCAGGGCCTTGAGGACAGTCGCGGCGAGGTGCTGCGGGTGCAGGTGCGAAAGCGCGCCCTTGCCGGGCTTGCCGACCCCGCGCGGAGTGCGGACGGCATCGATGATATAGGCTTCGGGCATCGGGACTCTCTCCGTCAGTGGACTATTTAATCGAACGATTAACGCGCTCTGCCCGCTGGTGCAAGTCCCAAGGCCAAGTCTCGACAGCAGCGCTGCAACGTGCCAGCCTAGTGCCGATCCCTTCCACAAGAGGCCTCCGATGCTTCATCCCGACTTGCTCGAACAGGCGCGAGGCCTTTCCGATTCGATCGTCGCGCTGCGCCGTGCGATCCATGCCGAACCCGAACTCGGCCTGCACACGCCCAAGACCCGGGACAAGGTCCGCGCCGCGCTCGCTCATCTTCCACTGACATGGCGTGAGGGGCCATCGACGACCGGGCTGGTGGCCACGCTGAAAGGCAGGGCCGGACCTGGACGGCGTGTCCTCCTGCGCGGCGACATGGACGCGCTGCCCATGACCGAAGAGACCGGGCTCGACTTCTCCTCCACCATCCCGGGCGCAATGCACGCCTGCGGCCATGACACGCACACCGCCATGCTGGCAGGTGCCGCCGAACTGCTCTGCGCCCGGGCTGATGACCTTGCAGGCGAGGTGCAGTTCATGTTCCAGCCGGGCGAAGAGGGATTCCATGGCGCTCGCTTCATGCTCGAAGACGGGCTGATAGATCCGCTGCCCGATGCTGCCTTTGCCCTGCACATCATGCCCAACAGTCCGCATGGCCTTGTGGCCGGTCGGGCAGGGCCATTGCTTGCTTCGGCAGACCAGTTCGACATCGTCGTGCACGGCCGGGGCGGCCATGCCTCGATGCCGCACGATGCGCTCGATCCGGTGCCAGTGGCTTGTGAGATCGTCACCGCGCTCCAGACGGTCGTCACAAGGAAATTCCCGGTGAGCGATCCCGTCGTCGCCACAGTCGCGAAGATCGAGGCGGGCACGGCCCACAACGTGATCGCCGACCGGGTCGCCATGCGCGGCACGTTGCGCACGCTTTCTGCCACCAATCGCGCGCGCATCCATGAAGCATTGAAGTTGGTAGCGACGAACATCGCCGCGGCCCACGGGATTACGGCCGAAGTCGCGATCACACCGGGGTTCCCTGTCACCGTATGCGATGGGCGCGCGGTTGACCTTGGCGAGAGGGTGGTTCGCGATCTTACCGGCGAGCATGGCTTTCACCGGCTGGACGCTCCGATCATGGGGGCGGAAGACTTTTCCTATGTGCTTGAAAAGGTGCCCGGAGCGATGTTCTTCCTTGGCGTGGCCCATGAAGGCGTAGACTGGCGCTCTTGCTGTTCGATCCACTCCACCAGAATGATGGTGGACGAAAGCGTGCTGCCGCTCGGCACTGCCGTTCTGGCAGGCTGCGCCGTGCGGTTCCTTGCGGAAGGATTTGCTGCTTGATCTGGTGGAATGGTGAGAAGCCCTCGCTCGAGCGACTGACGAAATTGGGCAGTTCCTCGATGCCGGCGCACCTTGGCATCGAGTTCCATGATTGTGGCGATGACTGGATTTCCGCGCGCATGCCGGTCGACCATCGCACGCATCAGCCTTTTGGTCGGTTGCACGGTGGCGCATCGGTTGCGCTGGCAGAAACGATCGGTTCCATGGCAGGAGCCATGGTGGTGGACCCTGACCGGTTCGCTTGCGTGGGGATGGAAATCAACGCCAATCACCTGCGACCGGTGCGCGACGGGTGGGTTTATGCGACGGCGCGGCCCGAGGCGTTGGGGCGTAGCACCCACGTCTGGTCCATCCGGATCGTCGATGAACTGGACAAGCTCGCTTGTATATCCCGGTTGACACTCGCCGTCATTCCGCTGGAACGAAAATGATGCCCATGAATTTAATGCTTTTTTCCGGAACCAAGCAGTAGGAACTGCATTTTCGGTGGCAGGTAGCCACTGATATGAACCGTAACACTTCAGATAACATCCCTGAGTCCGGCCCGATCGATCAGGCCCACACCGTGTTTGATCCATCCGTGGCGCGTTTTCGTGCGCAACACCCCGAAGATACGTTCGACGGAGCATCTGGCGTTCTGTTCGAGCAGGCGATGGCGCAGACGCGCATGGCGATCTGCCTGTGCGATCCGCATCAGGATGACATGCCCATCGTCTTTGCCAATCGGGCGTTCCGTCACCTCACCGGATATGACGAAGACGAAATCGTCGGACGCAATTGCCGTTTCCTGCAAGGCCCGGATAGCGATCGTTCCTCTCTGGTGCGGATCCGCAACGCGTTGGATCGCGAGGACGTAACGGTTGTCGAACTGCTGAACTACCGGAAGGACGGCAGCTCGTTCTGGAATGCCCTGCATCTGGGGCCGGTCTACGACGCCGAAGGAAAACTGGTCTATTTCTTCGGCAGCCAGTGGGATGTTCCGACGTGCGCGCGGCGCGGGCCGACGAGTTGCACGCGCGCGAGCTGGCACGCGAACTGTCGCATCGCATGAAGAACATGTTTGCCGTGATCGGCGGCATCGTCAACTTCACCGGCAGGGTTCGCGGCATCGAGGCCGAAGCGCGGGAAATCAACGACAGAATCCAGGCGCTTGGCCGGGCTTACGAAACCACCCTCGATGATTCTCATCGCGGCACCGTCGAGGTTGGTCAGGCCATCCGTGCCGTCCTGGCGCCTTACGATCCGGATGGGACGCGCATCATTTTCGAGGGCAACGGGCTCAGGTCGGATTTTGCATCGGTCTCGGTGCTCGGACTGTCGCTTCACGAACTGGCGGTGAACGCCATCCGTTACGGCGCCCTCAGTCGGGATGACGGGCGGGTGACGGTCGGCTGGCAGCGCAATGGTTCCGCCGAGAGCCCGGCGATACGCATCGACTGGGTGGAACATGGGCGCGGAACCGACGCTTTGCTGCAAGAGGCGGCGGCAGGTTCGGTCGGGGTGGATGGTATCGTAGACCGCATGCTTGGCATGGCCAGGGGAGGAATTGTGAGAGAACTGAACAGCGAAGGGCTTCACGCCCGTCTCAGCATCCCCTTGCGGGATGCCGGCGAATGAGCGGGATGCATCACGCTTCGTCGGAGCCGTGCCGCGTGCTCGTGCTTGATGATGAACCGCTAATCCTGCTCGATCTGGAATTTGCGGTCGAAGATGCCGGGTGCAAACCATTGACGGCACTCGATCTGATGGAGGCGCTCTCCATCGTCCAGAACAACGCGATTTCCGCGGCCATTCTCGACGTTTCGCTGGGCCAAGGGCAAACCTGCGAGCAGGTGGCACGGACGCTTGCGGCAATGGGCGTTCCTTACGTGCTTCACACCGGCGACCTTGATCGCATGGACGAAGCCGTGCGGCGGCTGGGCGGAACCCTGGTGCCCAAGCCGACACCGGCCGCAGTAGTTGTGGCGCGCGCGCTCGAACCGCTGGCCGTGCGGCAATAAAGGGCCAAACCCGCTACGGGTCGGGAGGCATCGTCACGACGTGAAACGTCAGACCGACTCGCTTGCACGCTCGGGCAAAGCTGCCATTGCTGAGCGCAGGCAAGGACGGTGAAATGAGCGAGCAGGAACAGGCCAGGGTGCTGGCGATGGCCGGAATCCACAATTTCCGGGACTATGGCAACTATGCCGCGCGCGGTGGTCGGTTGCGCAAGGGCGTCCTGTGGCGCTCGGGTCAGCATAGCGAGGCAACGGCTGAGGATCTCGAGAAAGTCCACGCCTTGCAGATCGCCACCGTCATCGACCTGCGCGGTGATAGCGAGCGCGCTGCCAATCGCTGCCTCAGGCACCCCGAGTTCGAGGGCAGCGTGCTTTTCCATCCTGGCGAAACTGCAAGTGCGGCTGGGCGCGCGGTGCACGAAGAGATGGCGCGCGATGTGCGCACTGCCGACGATGCGCGAGAGGCCATGCTTGCTCTTTACGAAACGCTGCCATTCCGGCCTGTCCTGGTCGGGACCTACCGTCTGTACATGCACGCCTTGGCCGAACGCGACACGCCGAGCCTGTTGCACTGTCTGGCCGGCAAGGACCGGACCGGCCTCGCCGCTGCGCTGGTCCACGATATGCTGGGCGTGCACCACGATGATATCGTGGCGGACTATCTGCTCACCAATACTGCGGGCAATGCCGAGGCGCGCATCGAAGCCGGGGCGCGGCATGTGCGCGAGGGTTTCGGCATATCGATGGATGATGCCGCGGTGCGCGTGCTGATGGGCGTCGAGGCGCAATTTCTCGAGCGCGCGTTCGCAGCGATCCGGGAACGCCACGGCAGCGTGGAGGCCTATGCGCGGGAGGTGCTCGGCGTGACACCGCAGGTGCTCGCCGCGATCGAAGCCAACCTCGTCGAATAAAGAAAATCTGTCGGATAGCTGCGGAAAAAGCGGGGGGCGCGGACTGGCTTTTGCGCCCTGCGCTGCTTATCTCGCTGGCGACTGGAGGACTTTTCCCATGGCGACCACGCACAAGACCCGCATGCTCATCATCGGTTCCGGCCCGGCCGGGCTTTCCGCCGCGATCTATGGCGCGCGCGCGGGGATGCAGCCGATCGTGGTGCAGGGGCTGCAGCCCGGCGGCCAGCTGACCATCACCACCGATGTCGAGAACTACCCGGGGTTTCGCGACGTGATCCAGGGCCCGTGGCTGATGCAGGAAATGCAGGCCCAGGCCGAACATGTTGGCACGCGGATGATGTGGGACACGATCCTTGAAGTCAGCCTGGATGGCAGCCCGTTCCGCGCCGTCGGCGACAGCGGCGACATCTATGAGGGCGACGTGCTTGTCATCGCCACGGGCGCGCAGGCCAAGTGGCTCGGCGTTCCGGGCGAGCAGGAATTTTCGGGCAAGGGCGTGTCAGCTTGCGCTACCTGCGACGGGTTCTTCTATCGCGGCAAGAAGGTCGTGGTGATCGGCGGTGGCAACACTGCCGTCGAGGAAGCGCTGTACCTTACCAACCATTCGCCCGACGTGACGTTGATCCACCGCCGCGATTCCCTGCGCGCCGAGAAGATCCTGCAGGACCGTCTGTTCGCTCACCCCAACGTCAAGGTGCTGTGGAACCAGAAGGTCGACAGCTTCATCGGCGAAGCGGGCAAGGGCCTGACCGGCGTGAAGGTGATCGACACCGTGACCGGCGCGGAAAGCGTCGTCGAGACCGACGGCGCTTTCGTGGCAATCGGCCATGCCCCGGCGACCGAACTGTTCAAGGGCAAGCTCGAACTCGATGAGAGCGGCTACATCGTGGTGGAACCCGGCACGCCGAAGACCGCGATCCCCGGCGTTTTCGCCTGCGGCGACGTCATGGACCATACCTATCGCCAGGCCGTGACGGCGGCCGGGACCGGCTGCATGGCCGCGCTCGATTCCGAACGCTTCCTTGCCGAGCTGGACTTCAAGGCCGCTCAGGCGGAAGTCGCAGCAGTTTAGGGCCCAAGCACCTCGATCAGCCGCGCGTGAAGCCATTCGCGCGCGGCTTCGTCTGAAAAGCTGTGGGACGCGCTGTCGATGCGCTGGATGCGCAAGTCGGCGCTGTCCCAGACTTCGCTGAACATCTGCGCCGTCCGGTCGCGGCTGGCGAGCAGGATCGTCGCGGCGCCGCTGAAAGCCGCAAGGCCTGTCCTCATCTCCTCGACAAGGCCCGCTGGAGCAGGCGTCGGCGATGCCGCGCTGCATAGCCCTCTGGCGAGCTTTGCGAGGTTCACCCCTCCGGTCAGCAGCCGCCAGACCTCGCGCGGGTTGGCGAGCTTGGCGAGATAACGGCTGCGGATTGCCGAGGCGGGCATGGCGTTTGGGGCTTCCTCGCCATCTATCGTCCAAGGGTTGGCGAGCACGAGAGCATCGATCGGCAGCGCAGGCGCGTTCAGCATCAGCGCTGCGGCCGCATCGCAATTGCCGAACGCGACAATGCGGGCAACATGCGGTGCTGCGGCGCGAAATGCGGCCAGGGCTGCTGCAATATCCGGCCCGGAGTGGCGGAACGAAAGATTCTCGCCCTCACTGTCGCCGACGCCGCGTCGGTCGTAGCGGAACACCGGATAGCCCTCGCTGGCGATGCGAGCGGCCAGTTGCGCCTGTCCGCTCCAGGCGCCCGCGCGCAGTTCATTGCCGCCGGAGACGATCAGCAGACCGGTCGAGTGACTCGCAGCCTCGCGGTCCAGCGTGCCGATAAGCGTCGCCCCCTCGCACGTGAAGGTGAGGTGGCGCCTGGTCATGCGTCGATCTCGGACAGGATCACGCGGACGAGGGCGGCGGACTGTTCGGGCGCCGCCGCTGGTTCTGCCCGCAGCCACAAGCCGCCACCGCCAAGCTGGCCCTGCGCAATGAGGTGGTGCCCCTCGATTTGTGGCAAGGCATTCTCCAGCCCGGCAATCAGCGACGCACCGCAGCGCCATCCGGCAAGTTCCAGCCCTTCGCTGCGGCCAAGTTCGAGCAGCGCCGCACTGTCCTCCTGCACACCGGCTTCGCGTGAGGCAATCACGCGGGCGCGGATCATCTGGCGCAGGATCGCCGCACCCTTTGCAGGTTCGAGCGCCCAGCCCGGCAGTGCGTTGGGAAACACCAGAGCGCCACCACGTACCGCCAGCACGTCGGTCGCCCGGAAGTGGCGTGACACCAGCTGCATCGCGCTGCGCCAACCGTGGAGGCTCTGCGCCTCGAACTGCTGCAGGCTTTCGTGGCAACCTGGCAGGTCGGGCAGGAAGCTGTCGATTCCTGCGTCATCCAGCAGGCGCATGGCATCGACCAGCATCCGCCGCATGCGGTTGGCTTCGTCGAACAAAGGCGGGACGATCAGCAGGCGTTTTTCACGGCCGCGATCGAAGGCAAGCGCATACTCCTCGCTCTGGCCTTCGGGGCCGGGGCAAGGCCAGCGCGCGATCACGCCGTGACTTTGGCTTCCAGGAACGATCGCAGGTTGCCGAAGGTCTCCAGCAGTT
The DNA here is from genome assembly GCF_058783135.1 of Novosphingobium sp. FW305-C-30-35. Classification (NCBI taxonomy): domain Bacteria; kingdom Pseudomonadati; phylum Pseudomonadota; class Alphaproteobacteria; order Sphingomonadales; family Sphingomonadaceae; genus Novosphingobium; species Novosphingobium sp. FW305-C-30-35. Next base: position 461,734 of record NZ_JBYSYJ010000001.1, on the reverse strand, counting down.
CGCCATCGACCTCGTCGTCCTCGATCACGATGTCGAGCCGGTCCTCGATCTCGGTGAGCAGGCCGGCCACAGCCATCGAATCAAGCTCGGGCAGTTCCCCGAACAGGCCGGTCGAGGCATCGAAAGCGGCCACGCGCTCGGCCGAAAGGCCAAGAACGTCCTTGAGGATCGCGCGCAGGGTGCTGTCGGTGTCGCTCATCAGTGTCCAGCTGCCGTTATCAGTTTCATCGGGCCCTTAACCATGGCGGTTCCTGGAGACAAGGGGGCGCAGTGTTCGTGCGGCAAGCGCGCGGACCAGGGAAGGCCAGTGACGGATGGCGTTCTTGCGCCATGCCCGCACGCGCCAGCGGATCCGCACATCTTCCATCCAGTCGCGCTTGTAGGGATCATCGCCAGTGCCGAAATCGATAAGCGATACTCTATCGCAGTCGATCACATGCTCGAACATTGTCGCGCTGAGCAGCGTTCCCGGCGATTGCTTCCGGAAGCGTTCGTCATGCGCAAGCTTGTGAATGAAAGCGGTGCCACCCTCGACAGTCCAGAACTGCGCGGCGACTGGTTGGCCAGCCACCTCGGCAATGCCAAGGCGCAAGCGGCCGGCCTTGCCCTCCATTTCGGCCCATGCCCGAAGGAAATCGGGCGATCCTTCGCCGGGCTTCCAGCTCAGCTTGTAGACCGTCTCGTAAGCGTCCCAATCGGCTTGGGAAAACTGCGTTGCGAGCCGCAGCGTGACTTCGCCTTTCCGGCTCTTGCGCCGGAAGGTTTCGCGCAATGCCCCGGGGCGATCTACCCAGTATTGGGCAAAGCTCCGTCCGTTCACGGCAAGCACGTGGTTGCTGTCGCAGGGCTCGGCGAGCGCGATCCAGCCAGCCTTGCGGAATGCGGAAGCAAGGGCTGTGGCGTCGTCCTCCGGCAAAGGAGCAAACATCGCCCGGTTATGGGGAAGGCTTCGCACGATCTCTGAGAGATGTCTTCCATCACCCAGAAAACGCACGAAAAAACTGTACCAGTTGGCAAGCGTTGCAATCTGCCCATGGTCTTCCAGCCAAGGCATGGCGGTGCATCCCTGCTCGTCCGCGGCAATGGTGACCCGCGCTTTCGCCTCGTCGAGGCAATGCGCTGCGAGCAGGGCAAGCCAGTCGAGCCGCTCGAACGGCGAAGCGCCCTGAGCCGCGATAACGCGCAGGTCCGCTTGCGCTTCCTTAAGACTGGCGTGATAGACGTCCAACGCTCTTGCCATTCCCTATCGAGACCCGAGTGCCACAAACGCCCGATCCCACTGTGTATCCGCTCGACCACCTTGCCTTGCGCGGCGAGCGTGATGCCCCTGCACTGGTGCTCAAGGACCGCACGCTTAGCCATGAAGCGTTAAATGCACGTGTAGGAACCCTTGCGAAGTGGTTGAAATCGCGCGTCGGCGAACCCGGTGGCCGGGTGGCGACCTGGCTGCCCAAAACCGAGCTTGCCTGCCTGATGCCACTGGCTGCGGTACGGGCAGGGCTAATCCACGTACCGATCAACCCGCTGCTCAAGCGCGCACAGGCGGCGCACATCCTGGCCGACAGCGGGGCCGCGCTGCTGATTTCGAACAAGGGCCGCCTCGATACGCTGGAGGAGGGGGACGCATCTTGCCGGGCCATTGAGGAGGCTGCTGTCTGGGCCGAAGCGGAGGCCGAAGGTGGCGCACTTCCGCCGTCTGATGCAGGGCCGGACAGCCTTGCCGCCATTCTCTATACCAGTGGCTCTACCGGGCGTCCGAAGGGAGTGATGCTCAGCCAGGCCAATCTTTGGCTGGGGGCCGTCAGCGTTGCGCATTACCTGCGGATCGCGCCGCAGGACCGCGTGCTCGCCGTACTCCCACTGGCATTCGATTATGGCCAGAATCAGCTGCTGTCCACGTGGTACGCCGGGGGCAGCGTGGTACCGCTGGATTACCTCACGCCGCGCGATGTGGTAAAGGCAGTTGCCCGGCATGGCATCACCACAATCGCTGCCGTGCCGCCGCTCTGGCTGCAACTGGTGGAACTGGAATGGCCGCAGGACGCCGCGCAATCGCTCAAGCGACTGACAAACAGCGGCGGCGCCTTGACGCCCTCGCTGGTCCGCGCGCTGCGGACAAAGTTCCCGGCGGCCGACCTCTATCCCATGTACGGGCTGACCGAGGCCTTCCGGTCGACCTACCTCGATCCCGCGCTGGTCGACGAGCACCCGACTTCGATCGGTAGTGCCATTCCCTTTGCAGAAATTATTGTCATCAATGACTTGGGCGAAGAAGCTCAAGCCGAGGAAGAAGGTGAACTGGTCCACGCTGGGCCGCTGGTCGCACAAGGGTACTGGCAGGACGCAGAGCGCACGGCGGAGCGGTTCAGGCCGGCGCCGGCGTTCTCGAAGCTTGGCGGCATGGCCGTCTGGTCGGGGGACCGGGTGAAGCGCGATGCGCAAGGGTTGCTGCATTTCGTCGGCAGGCGTGACGCCATGATCAAGACCAGCGGCAATCGCGTCAGCCCGCAGGAAGTGGAAGAAGCGGCAGTTGCCACAGGCATCGTTGCCGAGGCGGTAGCGCTGGGATTGCCCGATCCGCAACTGGGGCAAGCGATCCATCTCGTGGCGCGAGCGATGCTCGGTGCCGACAAGGACGGCCTAATTCCTGCCCTGACCCGCGCCTTGCCGAATTTCATGGTGCCGCGCCACGTCCATTGGCGGGAGATCATGCCCGTGAGTCCGAATGGCAAGCTTGACCGGGTTGCGCTGGCTGCAGAACTGGCCGAGGAGACGCAGGCATGAAGCCGCTCGGCCCCATTCCATCGGGTTACACCGCCATCGACGGTGTCCTGGCAATCGCCGGGCGCAAGGCGACCGAACTTGTTGCGGAAGCGGGCGTAACGCCCCTGTTCGTATATTCGCGCGATCTTCTGACGGCGCGGGTGGCGACATTGCGCGCCGCGATGCCGGAACGGCTTTCCATCCATTATGCAGTCAAAGCAAACCCTTACGGGCCATTGCTCAAGCATATGCTCGGGCTGGTGGATGGTTTCGATATCGCCTCAGGCGGCGAACTATCCATCGTCCGCGCGGCCGGCGTTGACCCGGCCCGGGTCAGCTTCGCGGGCCCCGGCAAGCGCGACGCGGAGCTTGAGGCAGCGATTGCGACGGGAGCAACCCTGAACCTCGAATCCGAGGGGGAAGCCAGCCGCGCTCTGGCCATTGCCGAACGAGTGGGCGTTCGTCCCCGGCTTGCCATTCGGGTCAATCCGGATTTCGACCTCAAAGGGTCGGGCATGAAGATGGGCGGCGGGGCCAAGCCCTTCGGCATCGATGCGGAACGCGTACCGGCGCTCGCGCGCAAGTTGCTTGCTGCAGGAGCGGACTGGCAGGGTTTCCATATCTTTGCCGGAAGCCAGGCGCTTTCAGCCGACGCGATCATCCAGACTCAGGGCCAGACCCTGGCACTGGCGGCGCGCCTTGCCGAGGAAACCGGGGTTCCTCTGCCAAAGTGCAATCTCGGAGGCGGGTTCGGCATTCCCTATTTCCCGGGGGATGAACCGGTCGACATCTGCGCGGTCGGCGAGGCCTTGGCCGAGCGCTTTGCCGATCTGCCCGAAGTTCTGCGCGACACGGCCTTCTGCATCGAGCTTGGCCGCTATCTCGTTGGCGAAGCAGGCGTTTATCTTGCGACCGTGGTGGATCGCAAGGAGAGCCATGGCGAGATCTACCTCGTCACCGATGGCGGCCTGCATCACCAGCTAGCCGCCTCGGGCAACTTCGGCACAGTGGTCAGGCGCAATTATCCCAGTGCCATCGCCACGCGCTTCGATGCGCCGGTAGAGGAGGAGGCAAGCATTGTCGGATGCCTGTGCACTCCGCTCGATCGGCTGGCCGACAAGGGTGGTTTCCCGCGGGCTGATGCCGGCGATATCGTCGCCATTTTCTGCGCCGGTGCCTATGGAGCGAGCGCCAGCCCGGCGATGTTCCTTGGCCAGGGGCCGGCCGCGGAAATGCTTGTCTGACAAGAGCATAGGTTCCGGCTGTTAACGGATGACTCCGCGCCAGTCCCGTTACGGGACGGCGGCGAATGGGCGCTTGGCGTCACGCCTTCAAGCAATCAAGGCTAACGCAATCTTCACCCTTTTTGGCGATAGCCAGCGGTGATTTGCGGACCTGCGCATGCGGTTGACGAGGCTTGCGCAGGAGCCACCGCAGCAAGAAGGACAGTTCATGCCGTTCAATTCCCGCCTGACCCGTATGCTTGCCGGCACGGCCATGCTGAGCCTTGCCCTGTCTGGCTGTGGCGGAGTTGGAGCAGGTCCGCAGTTGCCACCTGCCTCGTTCGTGGCGCTGCAGGAGGGGCCCGGCGAGGAGTACGTGATCGGCCCGCTCGATGAACTGACCATCTTCGTCTGGCGCAATCCTGAACTCGGCGCGAGCGTGCAGGTCCGGCCGGACGGGCGCATCACCACGCCGTTGATCACCGATATGCCTGCGGTCGGAAAGACGCCCTCCATGCTGGCCGAGGACATCAAGCTTCAGCTCTCGCAGTACATCCAGGAGCCCATCGTCTCGGTCATCGTAAACAAGTTTGCCGGGACCTTCAGTCAGCAGGTGCGCATTGTCGGCGCCACCGAAAAGCCGGCCTCGATCCCGTTCCGCGCCAACATGACGCTGCTGGACGCGATGATCGCGGTTGGCGGGCTTTCGGAATATGCCGCGGGCAACAAGGCGCGGCTGGTGCGGTTCGACAAGCAGTCGGGCGCGCAGAAGGAATACGCGGTGCGCATCGGCGATCTGCTGCGCAAGGGCGATACCAAGGCCAACGTGCTGCTGATGCCCGGCGACGTGATCATCATCCCCGAGAGCACGTTCTGAGCGCGCGCCGATGACCAGCATTTACGAGGAAGTGCGCATTGCGCTCCATGGCATCTGGCACCGGCGCTGGATTGCGCTGGGCATCACATGGGCCGTCTGCCTGCTCGGTTGGCTGGTGGTGGCGATGGTGCCCAACAGCTATGAATCCAAGGCGCGCATCTTCGTCCAGATCGATGACGTCCTGGCCGACCAGATCGGCATTGGTGGCGACCGAAAGCGCGATATCGAGCGTGTCCGCCAGACCCTGACGAGCGCGGTGAACCTTGAAAAGGTCGTCCGCGCAACCCGGCTGGGCGACAAGGTTACGACCGACAAGCAGATGCAGGCCGCGGTCGAGAGCCTCGGCAAGCAGGTGACGGTGGTCAGCCAGCAGGACAACCTGTTCGAGATTACCGGCACGGCTGGAGGCGGTGGCCGCAACGATGGCGAGAACGCCAAGCTTGCGCAGGACGTGGTCCAGAAGATGATCGACATCTTCCGCGAGGAGAACCTTGCAGGCGGCCGAGGCGAGATGACCGACACGCTGGCCTTCATGGACCAGCAGCTGGCCGACCGGAAGAAGGCCCTCGAAGAAGCAGAACTGAAGCGCACCGAGTTCGAATCGAAGAATGCTGGCTTCATCCCCGGCGCAGGTTCGTTGACCACCCGGCTCGAGGCCGCGCGCAACCAGATGCGCGATGTCGAATCCAACCTGCTCGCGGCACAGAGCGCGCTGGCCTCGATCAACGGCCAGCTTTCGGGCACCCCGCAGACCATTGCCATTCCCGGCGTTTCGGGCGGGGCCAAGGGCGCTCTGGCCCAGGCCATGTCGGATCTGGGATCGATGCGCGCGCGGGGGCTGACCGACAGCCATCCCGACGTGATCTCGGCCAAGGCGCAAATTGCCAACCTGCAGAAGGCTGCGGCAGGCGAGGGCGGTGGCGGCGGTGCGCCCAACCCTGCCTATAGCTCGCTCGTGTCGATCAAGGCCGACCGCGAGGCCAGCCTCGTTTCCTTGCAGTCGCGCCGCGCGTCGCTTCAGGCAGAAATTTCGCAACTGACCGCGCAGCAGTACAGCGAGCCGACCGTGGCAGCCGAGGCTGCGCGCATCAATCGCGATTACGACGTGCTCAAGGAGCAATACGACAAGCTCCTGCGCGACCGTGAGCAGCTGCGCCTGCGCGGCCAGGTCGAGACCGAGCGCGATGCGGTGAAGTTCGAGGTGATCGATCCGCCGACGATGCCACGCGGCCCTGCTGCGCCAGACCGGCCGCTGTTGTTGTTCCTTGTGCTGATTGTCGGCGTTGGCGCGGGCTGTGGCGGCGCCTTCGCGCTGGGCCAGCTCAAGTCCGCCTATTCGACCACCGGCCAGCTGGAGCGCGCCACCGGCCTGCCCGTGCTCGGCGCGATTTCCGAAGCGATCACGCGCGAAACCCGTGCCCAGCGCGCCAAGCGCCTGAAATATTGGGCTGGCGGCGTGGCGGGCCTCTTCGTCGTCCTCTTCGTCCTGCTCGGCGTCGAGATGCTCAAGCGCGGCATGGTGGCCTGAGGAGACATGCGATGACCGATCAGAGCAAGATTCCTCTCCCGGCAAGCGGCCCCTCGCTGATCGAGCGCGCTTCGGGCACCTTCGATTTCCGCACGTTGACGCGCCCGGTTGTGCCCGACCTTCGGCCCGCGCCGGTGCCGAAGGTCGCGCCAGTGCCAGCGCCCAGGTCTGTGGCCGAGCCCGTCACGCCTGAACCGATCGTCCGGTCCGAGCCGCCGGTGCGTCCGTTCACTGGCGAGCGCCACGCGATCGACCGCGCGCATTTGCGCGAACAGTGCCTGATCGAGCCCGAGGGCGGGGTGACCGGCCTGCTCGAGGAATTCCGCATCGTGAAGCGCCAGTTGCTGCGCACGGCGGCAGACGAGCGGGTCGAGCATGGCGAGCGCATTCTTGTCGCTTCGGCCCACCCGGGTGAGGGCAAGACCTTCTGTGCGGTCAACCTCGCGCTGTCGATGGCGGCGGAGAAGGACACTGAAGTCCTGCTGGTCGATGCCGATTTCGCCAAGCCTTCGGTTCTCTCCACGCTCGGCCTGCCGGGCGGGAAGGGTTTGATGGACGCGCTGGCCGATCCGGACATTGCCGTGGAAGACTGCGTGATCGGCACCGACATCGCCGGGCTCTACGTCCTGCCAGCCGGCAATGCGACGGGGTCCGACACCGAATACCTCGCCTCCGCCCGTACCGAGGATGTGCTGGCCCGGCTGACGGCCCATGCCCCGAACCGCGTGGTCATATTCGATTCGCCGCCGGTGCTGGCAGCGTCACCCGCCAGCGTCCTGGCAAATCACGTCGGACAGACCGTGATGGTGGTGCGCGCCGATATCACCGGCGAAGCCGCGCTGCGCGATGCCGTGAGCCTGCTCTCGGCCTGCGAGGACATCAAGCTCCTGCTCAACGGCACGCGGTTCTCGACCACCGGTCGCCGCTTCGGCACTTACTATGGATACAAGGAATGACCCGGATGCGGCTTCCTTCGCGCCTTTCAGTGCGCCTGCTCGCGCTTGCCGGGGCAATGCTCGTGGCAGGTCCGCTTCACGCGCAATCGCTCGATTACGAGAGCGTCGATGGTGATGCGCCCTCGGGCAAGGCCGATGCTCCGCGCAAGGGCGGGGGCCTGACCTCGCGCGGTGCCAGTGGCGGCCCTCGCGCCACGATCACGCCCTACATCGAAGCAACGCAGAACGTGCTGTGGGAGCTTTCGCCCGGCGACGAAGTGCTGACCTACAGCACGATCGCGGCCGGTGTCGACATGACGCTCAACGGTCGCCGCACGCAAGGCGCAGTCTCGGTCCGCTATGAGCGGCGGATATCGCAGACGGATCGCGTGCGTGACGGGGATACGCTTTCGGGCCTCGCGCGCGTCAAGCATGACCTGATCCCGCGCACTCTCTCGGTCGAAGCTGGTGCGCTTGCGGCCCGCACACGCGTCGAGGGCAGTGGTGCGTCAACGCTCAATCCGCTCGCCGCCGACGACGCGGTAAGCCAGGTCTATTCGCTCTACGCCGGACCTGCCGTTTCCACCCACGTGGGCGACGTTGCGCTGTCTGGCTCCTACATCCTCGGTTACACCAAGGTGCAGCAGAAGGATGCCCTTCAGCTTTCCCCGGGGCAGGCACTGACCGACATCTTCGACGATTCCGTATCGCAGTCGGCGCAAGTCTCTGCAGGCATTGCGCCTGATACGGTCCTTCCGGTGGGCATCACGGCCAGCGGATCGTACTATCAGGAAGACGTGAGCAACCTCGATCAGCGCGTGCGTGACATGCGCGCAGGCGTGCAGGTCACCTATCCCGTCACGATGGAACTCGCCCTCGTTGGCGCGGTCGGATACGAGGATGTGGAGGTCTCTGCCCGTGATGCCGTGCGCGATGCCGCTGGCGTGCCGGTAATCGGAAGCAATGGCCGCTACGTCACCGACAAGTCGCAGGCCCGCAAGCTGGCTTACGATACCGAAGGCTTTACCTGGGACGCAGGCGTGATGTGGCGGCCGAGCCGCCGCACTGCGCTTTCTGCCTTTGTCGGCCGCCGCTATGACAGCACGACCTACTATGGCAGCTTCTCCTACAACCCGAACGTGCGCAGCTCCCTGACAGTCGCCGTCTACGACAACATGTCGGGCTTTGGCGGGCAGGTGAACCGCGCGCTGCGCGATCTGCCGACCGATTTCCAGGTCAACCGCGATCCGTTCAACGGCCAGATCAGCGGTTGCGCCATCGGCTCGGAATCCGGCGGCTGCGTCAACAACGCGCTGTCCTCGGTCGCGAGTTCGGTGTTCCGTGCCCGCGGCATCAACGCCACTTATGCCCACCGCATCGGCCGCCTGCAGGCCGGGATTGGCGCAGGCTACATCCGCCGCAAGTACATCGCTCGGGAGGACTCGGTTCTTGGCGCTGCGAATGGCGTGGTGGACGAAAGCTTCTATGTCGACGCCGGGCTCAACGGCCCGATCGACCGGCGGTCGAGCTTCGCCGTTTCGGCTTATGCCGCGTGGTTCGAGTCAGGCGCTTCCAGCCTTGGCGACGTGACCACGGTGGGCGTCAACGCCGCCTACTTCCGCAACCTGACGGACCGCCTCGTGGCGACCGCAGCGGTCGGTTTGGATAGTGTTAACCGTAAAGTGATTGAAGACGAAGTAATCGCATCGGGCCTTGTTGGCCTGCGCTATTCCTTCTGATGCCCGGAGACGGCTTCGATGTACGATGAATTTTATGGACTTGCCGGCCGTCCGTTCCAGCTGACGCCCGATCCGCGCTTCTATTTCGAAAGCGGAACGCACCGTAAGGCCTTGTCTTACCTCGGTTATGGCCTTGCTCAGGGTGAGGGCTTCATCGTCATCACCGGCGAAGTCGGCGCGGGCAAGTCGACGCTCGCAGCGCACCTCATGGCGACGGTCGATCGCCAGCGACTCACCGCTGCCCAGATCGTCACCTCGGCGCTCGATGGCGAGGAACTGATTCACGTCGCCGCTCGCGCCTTCGGACTGGAAGTGGCGGGCCACGACAAGGCCACCGCACTCGCCCAGATCGAGGCGTTCCTGCATCATGAAGCGCGCGAAGGCCGCCGCTGCCTGCTGGTGGTTGATGAATCGCAGAACCTTTCGGTCGAAGCGCTCGAAGAGCTGCGCATGCTTTCCAACTTCCAGTTGGGCGCGCACCCGCTGCTGCAGATCCTGTTGCTCGGCCAGCCTGAGTTCCGCACGCTGATCCAGACGTCGCCCGAGCTCGAGCAATTGCGCCAGCGCGTCATCGCATCGCATCACCTCGATGCGATGGAGCCGGCTGAAGTCGGCAGCTATGTCGAGCATCGCCTTGCGCTGGTCGGCTGGCAAGGGCGTCCGCAGTTCGATGCGCGCGTCTATGCCGATCTCGCCAAGGCCAGCGGCGGCGTGCCCCGCCGGATCAACCAGATCGTCAACCGTCTGATGCTGATGGGCGCGGTGGAGCAGCGCGATCATATCGATGCAGCAATGCTGCAGGCCGTGCTGGCGGACCTTGCGGGCGATGGCGCTTTCGGCAAGCCGCAGGTCTCGGTCGCCCCCGCTCCCTTGGCCGATGTGCCCCAGGTTGACCTCCCGGCCGCTCAGGCGCCTGCTGCCGCGCCGGCCCTGGACGAGAGCGCATGGCGTGCCGCTCTGGCTGAACGCGACGAGCAGATTGCCGAACTCCAGCAGGCCATCATCGAACTGGCCGACATGCGCGCTGCGCCGGTCGCGCCGCTGCCGGACTTCGATCTTGCCGCGCAGCTTGAAGAAGCCAATCGCCGCATCGCCGCTCTCGAAGCACGTCCCGGCGATGACGGTGTGCTGGCTGCACTGGCGGAGGCGCAGCGCACGATTGCTGCGCTGGAATCACGGACCAGCGAGCAGGAACAGGCCATTCGCCACACCCTGACCATGCTGATCGAGTGGATCGAGGCCGAAGACTTCCATCGCGCCGCTGCGTGAGCGGCGTCAAAAGGGGTGAACAGATGTCGTCCGGGGTGCTGAACGGCCAAGTGCTGAATGGCCAGATGCTGAACGGACTCTCGGTCGACGTCGAGGACTGGTTCCAGGTCGGCGCGTTCGAAACCGTGATTGACCGCAAGGACTGGGACGGGCTCGATTGCCGGGTCGAGCGCAATTGCGAGCAGATCCTTTCTCTGTTCGAGGAAGCGGGCGTGAAGGGAACGTTCTTCACGCTTGGCTGGATTGCCGAGCGCTACCCGGCGATGATGCGCCGGATCGCTGGCGCAGGGCACGAGATCGCCAGCCATGGCTGGGATCACGCCCGCGTATTCACGCTGGGCCGCGAAGCCTTTGCTGCCGACATCGCGCGCGCACGAAAGGTGCTGGAAGACGTGACCGGGCAGCGCGTCACCGGTTATCGCGCGCCAAGCTTTTCCATCGATGCCCGCACTCCCTGGGCGCATGAAGTGCTGGCAGAGCAGGGCTACGTCTATTCCTCCTCGGTCGCGCCTGTCGTGCATGACCACTATGGCTGGCGCGAGGCACCGCGGTTTGCGTTCCGCCCCATCGAGGGCGCGGACCTGATCGAGATACCGGTCACGACGGCAGAGGTCGCAGGACGACGCATGGCGGCAGGCGGTGGCGGCTTCTTCCGGCTGCTGCCCTATGCCGTATCCCGCTGGGCGATCCGTCAGGTCAACGAACGCGACGGCCGGCCGGCGGTGTTCTATTTCCACCCTTGGGAAATCGACCCCGACCAGCCGCGCCCCGCCGCCGCCCCGCTCAAGTCGCGCTTGCGGCACTACACCAATCTCGATGTCATGGCGGCAAAGCTGTCGCGTCTGGTGCGTGAGTTCCGCTGGGGCCGGATGGACGAGGTTGCCGCCACGGAATCTGCGCGAACGCCGTTGAGCCGCGCAGCATGAACGCGCCATTCTTTCTCGCCAGTTCCGTTGCACGCCTCGGCGGTCCCGATGACCGGGGGGCTGTGGCGCGCTTTTTGGCCGATCATCCCAATGCCACTGCCTTTCACCGGCCAGAATGGCTTGACGCGGTAGAACGCTCGACTGGCCACCGCACGCACATCCTGATTTCGGAGCAGGACGGTGTGATCCGCGCCGTGCTGCCCTTGCACGAAGTCCATTCACCGCTGTTCGGCCGCGCGCTGGTCTCCACCGGCTTTGGCGTGGGCGGCGGCGTTGTTGGCGAGGGCAGTCCGGCGCTATTCATTGCCGCGCAGGAACTGGCCGTGCGCCTGAACTGTCCGACCATCGAGCTTCGCGGCGGTCCTTTGCCGGAAGGCGAGGGCTGGCACGTTAAGACAGACAGCCACGCAGGCTTCGTCACGGCGCTTGCCGCAGATGATGAAGCGCAACTACTGGCCATCCCGCGCAAGCAGCGCGCCGAGGTGCGGCGTGGCCTGGGTTATGGTATGGAAGTGCGGACCGGCAGCAGCGCCGAGGATCGCGCGATGCACTATGCGGTCTATGCCGAATCCGTCCGCAATCTCGGTACGCCGGTGTTCCCGAAACGCCTGTTCGATGCAGTGCTGGACGGCTTCGGCGATGACGCTGACATCCTGACCGTGGTCAGTGACGGGCAGCCGCTCGCCTCGGTACTGAGCCTCTATCACCGCGGCGCAGTCATGCCCTACTGGGGCGGCGGCACCTTCGCTGCGCGGACGATGCGTGCCAACGATGTGATGTACTATGCGCTGATGAACCATGCGCGCGTGCGGGGCTGCGATCGGTTCGATTTTGGCAGGTCCAAGGTTGATACCGGCGCCTACCACTTCAAGCGCAACTGGGGCTTCACGCCAGAGCCACTGGCTTATCAGACGTGGACCGCCGATGGGCACGCTCCGCGCGACGTCAATCCGCTCAGCCCGCGTTACAAGGCCAAGATCGCGTTGTGGCAGAAGCTGCCGCTTGGCCTCGCCAACCGTGTCGGCCCGCTGATCGCGCAAGGCCTGGCATGAGCGAGGTCCTGTTCCTTGCCCATCGCATCCCGTTTCCGCCCGATCGCGGCGACAAGATCCGGTCGTGCCACGTCCTCCGGCACATTGCAGGCCTTGCACCGGTGCACGTGGCGTGCTTCGCCGACGACGAGGGCGATATGGCGCACGAGCCCGACCTTGCCGCCGTCGCCGCTTGCCATTGCCTTGTCCGGCGGTCGCGCTCGCTCAAGATCGCCGCGATTGAGGCGCTGGCGTCGGGCAAGCCCGTGAGCCTGACGGCTTTCGCGGACAAGCGCATCTCGGCTTACGTGGCCAAGGTTCTCGCCACCCGTCCGATCTCGGCCATCTACGTTTTCTCCGGCCAGATGGCCCAATACGTGCCGACGGACTTCGCAGGTCGTGTCGTGATGGACTTTGTCGACGTCGATTCGGCAAAGTTCGAATCCTACGCAGGGCAGGCCCGCTTTCCTTTGGCTCATCTCTACGCGCGTGAAGCTCGGCTGCTGTCGCGTTTCGAAAGCGATGTTGCTCGCCGTGTCAATGCAAGCCTGCTGGTGACGCCGGAAGAAGCCGCCCTGTTTCGCCAGCGCCTTCTGCCGGGCGCTGACCCCGCCGTTCTGGCGCTGGGCAATGGCATCGACGCCGACTTCTTTGACCCTGAAGGAATGCCGCTTGCTCCCGAGCTTGAGGGGCAGGGGCCGCACATCACCTTCACGGGCCAGATGGACTACCCCCCGAACATCGCGGCCGTGGAGATGTTTGCGCGGGCGGTCATGCCGCAGATCCGCGCGGTATTTCCGCAAGCCCGCTTCAACGTCGTGGGCCGCGCGCCGACGCTCGCCGTTCGCGCGCTCGAAGGCGTCCACGGCACTCGCGTGACCGGCGCGGTGATCGATGTCCGACCGTGGCTGGCTGGCGCGGATATGGTGGTTGCTCCGCTGACCATCGCGCGCGGCGTGCAGAACAAGGTGCTCGAAGCCATGGCGATGGCACGCCCGGTGCTGGCCACGCCCGAAGCCGCCACCGGTATCCCCGCGCGCGACGGGCAGGAACTCGTAGTCGCAAACGGCGCCGAAGCCTTGGCGAAAGCCGCGCTGAGCTTGCTTCACGACAAGGTCCGGGCGGGCACGATCGGTCAGTCTGCCCGCTCCTTCGTCGTAGAGAAGTGCGGCTGGGCAGGCGTACTTGCCCCGCTGGCCGGCTTGCTCGGCCTTGCAGGGCCCGAGGGTTCACGTGCCGCAGCCTGATCTGACCCTGAAAGCGCCGCTCCAGCAGCGCTGGGCCAATCTGCCCGCAGCGTGGCGGCGCGCGCTCGCTTGTCTTGCCATCGCCTGGGCCTGCAACGTCGCGCTTTTCGCTACCGACTGGCGCGAGATGTTCCTGCAATGGTGGGACAGCTCGACTTACAATCACGTCCTTCTGATTCCCTTCATCCTCGTATGGCTGATCTCGCTACGCTGGCGCGAGGTGGTGAAACTCGAGCCGCAGGGCTGGTGGCCCGGCCTGGTGTTCTTTGGCGGGGCGGCGTTCCTTTGGCTTCTCGGAACATTTGCGGGTCTGTCGCTGGCCACGCAGCTTGGCGTCGTCCTGATGGCGCAGGCAAGTGCAGTGGTCCTCCTCGGCCCCAGGGTCTGCGCCGGTCTGCTCTTTCCGATTGCCTACATGCTGTTTCTGGTGCCGGCCGGAGACGAACTGATCCCGTTCCTGCAGACGATCACCGCACACATGACGATGGCGCTGCTCGATGCGAGCCAGGTACCGGCGCATATCGAAGGTGTCTTCATCACCACGCCGGGCGGCTATTTCGAAGTGGCCGAGGCCTGTTCTGGCGTCAAGTTCCTCATCGCGATGATCGCGTACGGCGCGTTGGTCGCCAACGTCTGCTTCGCCTCGTGGAGCCGTCGCATCGCGTTCATGGGCTTGAGCATCGCCATGCCGATCCTGGCGAATGGCGTGCGGGCCTGGGGCACCATCTTCATCGCCGAACACCGCGGCATCGAATTCGCCGCCGGGTTCGATCATATCTTCTACGGCTGGATCTTCTTCGCGCTGGTGATGGCGCTGGTCATGGTCATGGCCTGGCGCTTTTTCGACCGCGCGATCGATGATCGGATGATCGATGCCGAAGCCATTCAGGCCAACCGTCTGCTGAGCGCACTTTCGCAATATCGGATCGGACCGCCGAGGGCGTCTGCGGCGCTCGCTGCTCTGGCGCTGATCTTCAGCGGGTGGAGCGCCTGGGCCGGTCGCCTCGAGGCACCGATGCCGGCACGGATAGACTTTGCCCCGATCTCTGGCTGGCAGCAGATCGACTTCACGCCTCAGGTGCCATGGAAGCCGCTGCATACCGGCGCCTCGCACGTTCTCCTCGGTCGCTTCCGCGATAGTTCCGGCCATGTCGTCGACATTTCGTTCGCGCTCTACGCGGCGCAGGCCGATGGCCGCGAGGCCGGCGGCTTCGGACAGGGCGCGATCCCGCTCGACAGCGGGTGGGCGTGGGAAAGGTCCGCTGCTCCGCTCGCCGGGGGCCATGCCGAGCGCATCCAGGCAGCAGGTCCGGTCCATCGTCTTGCCGAGAGCTACTATCGCTCCGGCCCGCTCATCACCGGTAGCAACACGCGCCTGAAGCTTGCCAACATCGTTGACCGTCTGCTGCTGCGGACCCGCAGCACGGCCGCGCTGATCCTGTCTGCGGAAGACGGGGTTCCCGGCCAGCCTCCCGCCGAAGCCTCCCTTCGTGCCGCCATTGCCGCGATCGGGCCGGTCGAAGCGTGGATGGACCGCACGGCTGCAGGGCGCTAGGTCCCGTTCGCATGTGCGGAATTGCCGGAATCATCCATACCGAAGGTCTCAAGCCTGTCGATCCGGAACGGGTCCGGCGGATGTGCGATGTCATCGCCCATCGCGGGCCTGATGGCGAAGGCGTCTGGACGGCGCCGGGCGTCGGCCTCGGCCATCGCCGCCTGTCCATCATCGACCTCGCCGGATCGCCACAGCCGATGCTCGCGGCTGAAGGCGATGCGGCCATCGTCTTCAACGGCGAGATCTACAACTACAGGGAACTTCGCAGTGACCTGATTGCGCTCGGCGCAACCTTCCGCACCGATGGCGACACCGAGGTCATTCTCCAGGCCTGGCGGCATTGGGGCGTTGACTGCCTGCCGCGCCTTCACGGCATGTTCGCTTTCGCGCTGCACGATCTGCGCCAGCGCACCACCTTGCTGGCGCGAGATCGCTTTGGCGTAAAGCCGCTGTTCACCGCGCGCCTTGCCGACGGCGCCGTCATCTTTGGTTCGGAACTGAAGGCGCTGCTCGCGCACCCGTCGCTGCGGCGTGAAATCGATCCGCTGGCTGTCGAAGATTACCTTGCCTGGGGCTATGTCCCGGATCACCGCTCGATCCTCAAGGGCGTGCAGAAGCTTGCTGCCGGGCACTACCAGTTGCTTCGAGCCGATGCACCGCCATCGCCGCCGGTGCAGTGGTGGGACGTGTCCTTCGCCGATCGTGCCACCGGCAGTCGGCAGGATCTTGAGGCCCATCTGCTCCACCATATGCGCGAGGCCGTCACTTCGCGCATGCTCGCCGACGTGCCCTTGGGGGCGTTCCTTTCGGGCGGGGTTGATAGTTCAAGTGTCGTCGCGCTCATGGCCGAGGCAAGTACGGCACCGGTAAAGACCTGTTCGATCGGTTTCGATGTCGCTGCGCTCGACGAGACCGCTTATGCGGATCGGATCGCCGCGCAATATGGCACCCAGCACTGGAAGCGCACGGTTTCGCCGGAAGACTTCTCGCTGGTTGATCGACTTGCTGCCATGTTCGACGAGCCTTTCGCCGATGCGTCGGCGCTCCCGACATTCCGGGTCTGCGAGCTGGCGCGCGAGCATGTCACGGTGGCCCTTTCCGGCGACGGGGCGGACGAGGCTTTTGCCGGTTACCGCAGGCAGACATTCCAGCACCGCGAGGAACAGGCGAGGGGCCTGTTGCCTTCCGCGCTGCGAAAGCCGGTGTTCGGGACCATGGGCCGTCTGTGGCCAAAGGCGGACTGGGCACCTCGTCCGCTTCGCGCAAGGACGACGCTGCTCAGCCTCGCCGGCAGCGGTGAGGAAGGATACGCGCGCGCCCTAGCCGTGACGTCGGCGGACTTGCGAGACACGCTCTATACGCCTGATTTCATGTCGCTGCGCGGTGAATACCGGGCCGAACAGCCGTTGATGGAGTTGATGCGCAAGGCTCCCGCCCGCTCTGGCCTGGACCGTGCCCAGTATGCGGACCTCAAGTTCTACATGCCCGGCGATATCCTGACCAAGGTCGACCGGACGAGCATGGCGGTCAGTCTGGAAGCGCGCGAACCGCTGCTTGATCATCGGCTTGTCGAATTCGGCGCGCGACTGCCCGAACGAATGCGTGTGCGAGGCAGTACGGGCAAGTGGCTCATGAAGCAGACAATGCGCCGTTATCTGCCGCAGGACGTGCTGTTTCGCCCGAAGATGGGATTCGTCACGCCGATTGCGCAGTGGCTGCGCGGTCCCTTGGCAGCGGAAGCGCGCGGTCTTGCTGCCAGCGGATCTCTAGCTGCCACCGGCTGGTTCAACAGCACACGCATCGACGCGCTTGCCGAGGCCCACATGACGGGCCGTGCCGACCACAGCCGATTGATCTGGCAGCTTCTCATGCTGCGGAAATCATTGGATCGCCTTGGTTGATTGCCTGTTAAGCGTCCCAAGCCGGTAAGGTGATCTTCACCATTGCGGACTAATCGGGTTCGGAAACAACGCCCGTGGGTCCATGCTGAAGAAACTGCGCACCCCCCTGTTCCTTGCGCTGCTGATCCCGGCGTTGCTGGCGCTTACCGATTTTCTGACACCGATTGATCACGTTTTTTGGAATGTTCGGCACAAGCTGAACCAACACCAAGCCAACGGCTCCACGGTCATCGTCGAACTTGAGAGTGACAGTGACCACCCCGATTCTGACACGGTTGCTGCACCCAGGCTTGCGCGGGTGCTGGAGCAACTGCGTCCCCAGATGCCCTATCGGGTCTATGTAGATGCGCCAGTGAAGTACGGCACAGATGCTGCGGGCGATCGATTGCTGGCTGAAACAATCAGATCCTTTGGATCAGGGGTTTCTCTCGTGGTGCGTGGCCAGACGGTGGGAAGTCTCGGCCATACGTTCACGCTGCGAGATTTCCGAATGCCGCCAAAGGCGCTGTCGGACGTGGCGCCCATTGTTGTCTCTGTGTGGAACGGCAACTTTATCGATTATGCCGTCTCGTCTCCTTATTCAGTGAACATCGCCGGACGCGATTACCCCACGTTTGCTGCGTCCCTTGCAGGGAAGTATTCCGGGCTTCAGGACACCTTTGAACCGGATTTTCTGGTCGAACCTGACACGATCCCCAAGGTCGGCGAGAGGATGCTGCTTAGCGGATCCTATACGCCGGGGTTGCTCACCGGTCGTACGATCGTGGTCACGCAATCCCAGAATGTCCCCACGATCGGATATTATGGCAAGGGACGCATACACCCTCTGGCCGTCGATATCGCGGGGGCATCTGGCCTGGCCAAGCCGATCTCGCTCTCTCTCGGGCAACTGCCGCTGCTGATCATATCGTGGTTGCTGATTCGAGCGGGATCGCGTGCAGACTCTCGAAAGTCGAAGTTCACACTGCACGCCCTTGCAGTGTTCGCTCCCTTCGTCTTTGCTCCAGCTCTTCAGCTTATTGGCGTCACCGTTGATACCGGTGCAGCGTTCCTGTCGCTTATGATCTACGGCGTTGCTCGCGCCTGGCAATTGCGGGTCAGGCGAGTCCAGCATACCAGCACGTCCGGTCTGCCCAACCTTCTGGCTCTCAGTGCGCAGCCTCTTGAAGTTGGTCGTGACGTCATCGTCGCGGTGATCGGTCGCTACGAGGAGATTCTGGCAACCTTGCCGCGCGATCTTCATGGAGAATGCGCTCGCCAGATTGCGAGGAGATTATCCGTCGGCTCGGGTATCGAGACAATCTTCAACGGTGAAGGTGGTCATTTTGCGTGGACCGAAGAAGCACGTCCGCTCGAAATGCAACTCAATCACCTTGAAGGTCTGCGTGCACTGTTTTCTGCGCCTTTGCAGATTGGCACCTATACTTTTGACACCAACATTCATTTCGGACTCGATCGAAATGAAGGGCTGGATGCCCAGACTCGCGTCAATTCGGCGCTCGCGAGTGCGAACGATGCGCTCAGTTCTGGCCGCTCTGTGGAACTGTTCGAAGCGGAGCGGCTTGCCGAAGCGAGTTGGGAGCTATCGCTTCATGCTCGCATAGATGAAGGATTGCGAAACGGCGAAATCTGGCTTGCGTACCAAAGCCAGTGGGACATGCGATTGGGTCACGCTTGCGGTGCTGAAGCTCTCATCAGATGGAATCACCCGACCCGGGGGCCAATCGCACCCGATGCGTTCATACTGCAAGCGGAGCGCGCTGGCCGAATTGATGCACTGACCTACTGGGTGGTAGATGAGGCGATCACCGCTGCCCTCGCTCTGAATGCGGCGGGTCAACGTTTTCAAATGAGCATCAATCTGTCAGCACAGATGGTGGACAAGCCATCTCTCGTCTCCAACTTTGCCGAGATTGTCCGTCGTCGAAACATCGATGCCAGGCTGTTGACGATTGAAATAACAGAAACGTCGAGCGTGCGAAATCGTCCGGCCGCAGTTCAGAATCTCTCCCAACTCCGGGCCATGGGATTCCGCCTTTCCATCGATGATTTCGGTACTGGTGAGGCGAGTCTGGCATACCTTGCTGACCTGCCTAGCGACGAACTCAAACTCGACCGGCGCTTTGTTTCACGCCTGTTAACGCACGATCGCGAGCGCAGCATCATAAGCGCAACCATTGGTCTCGCGCATGCTCTTGGCCAGACTGTCGTCGCGGAGGGAATCGAGGATGACGCGACCTATCGCGCTCTCGTCGAATTGGGCTGTGACGTCGGGCAGGGCTACTACCTCGGCCGGCCGCAAGCTTTTCCAGAGTTCTGTCAGGGGCTTCTCAAAATGGGACAGCGCCGATTTGGTTTCGTTTAGAAGTTGTTAACCATACAGGTCGGTGTTAACCATGTGTCTCCAATCGTGGATGGAGGCACGAATGTCCGCAGTAAACGCCGTTATCGAAATCCTGCGCTGGCTGTTCCAGTAAGGCTATTTCGGCCCTAGTTTTTCATTGAAAAACAGGGGTTTAAACGAAAAGGCGCTGCCCGCTCCATGAGCGGCAGCGCCTGTTTCATTGGATCACCGTGAGGTTTGACGCGATTCGTGGTTAGCCGCGTTGACGGAGTTGGTTAACGCTTCAGAATCTGTCAGTCTTCGCCGTGGCCTAGCGCCAAATAGTCCTGGCTCTGCATTTCGATCAGGCGGCTGACCGTGCGATCGAACATGAAGCGACCTTCGTCGTCGCCTTTTCCGCCCCAGTCGTAAAGGTCTGCCGGTTCGGCGTCAGCGGTGGCGATCAGCTTTACCTTGTGCTCGTAAAGCGCGTCGATGAACGTGATGAAGCGTGCTGTCTCGTTGCGCAATTCCGGGCCAAGACGCGGTATCGCGACGACGATCACGGTGTGGAAATTGCGGGCAATCGCCAGATAGTCCGCCGCTCCGCGAGCTTCGCTGCACAATTTCTTGAAACTGAACACGCCGACGCCCTTCAGGCTCTTCGGGACGTGCAGCTTGCGACCGCCGCCGACGTCAAGATCGCAAGAAGGGACGTGTTCGCTGTCTTCTGGCGGATAGTCCGTCAGCCGGAAGAAGGCATCGCGCACCTTGGCGGTCGATTCTGGTCCAACCGGCACGTGCCAGGTGCCCACGCCCCGCATGCGTTCCAGCCGGTAGTCGGTGGGCCCATTGAGGGTGAGGACGTCGAGCTTGCTTCTGATCAGTTCGATGAAGGGGAGGAAGTGTTCGCGGTTTAGACCGTTCTTGTAGAGATCCTGTGGCGCACGGTTGGAGGTGGTGACGACCGTTACGCCGCCCTCGACCATCAGCGCGGTAAACAGGCGGCTCATGATCATCGCGTCGGCGCTGTTGTTGACCACCATTTCGTCGAAGCAGAGCACGCGCGTCTCCGCCGCGATGGCCGCCGCGACGGGGATGATCGGGTCGCCGCTTTCCTTCTTGCGCTCCTCGCGCAGGCGGGCGTGGACATCGAGCATGAACTCGTGGAAGTGCGCGCGGCGCTTGGCGGGTAGAGCGAGGTTGTCGTGGAACAAGTCCATCAGCATGGACTTGCCGCGCCCAACTCCTCCCCACATGTAGACCCCACGCGGCGGCGGCGCTGGCTTCGCGCCGAAGAGCTTGCCGAACAGGCCAGGTGAGGGCGGAGGCGTTTCAAGTTCCTGCTGCAGCGCGTCAAGCCGAGCAGCGGCGGCGGCCTGCTCAGGGTCGGGCCGCAGTTCACCCGCAGCAACCAGCTCGCGATAGCGGGAGAGGACAGATGTCATCGCCTGATCGGCTTTTTCGGACTCGGCTTGCGGATCGTGCCGTTGAATGCGGCGATCGTGTCATCGCCCTGAACGACGAGACCGCGGAGGAACACCAGGCGGCCGGTTTCGCGCAGCACCTCCGTTACCGCGTCGAGTGGCTCTCCGATGCGGCCTGCACCGATGAACTGGCTGGACAAGTCGAGGGTGACCGAGCCTGCAGCGTCGCCCGCAAGGAGAGTGCGCATCGCCGCGAAGAGCGCGATGTCGATGAGGGCGAGGGTGACGCCGCCGTGGACCGCATCGAGCAGGTTGGAGTGCCGACGCTCCGGGAACATGCGCAGGCGGGCGCGGCGGATGCCATCGGCGCCTTCCTCGATCCGCGTCAGCATCCGGCCCATGGTCTGGGCGTTGAAGCGGGTCTCGTCGGTCAGGTTCCAGGTGAACCAGCCGGGGTGGTCCTCGGCCGGCTCGTAACGGAAGGCTTGCTCGCTCACCGGATCAGACGAGACGCTCTGCCTGCATCTTCTTGATTTCGGCGATGGCGCGGGCGGGCGAGAGGCCCTTCGGGCAGACGTTCGCGCAGTTCATGATGGTGTGGCAGCGATAGAGGCGGAAGGGATCTTCCAGCTCGTCCAGACGCTCACCGGTCATCTCGTCGCGGCTGTCGGCCAGCCAGCGATAGGCCTGGAGCAGGATGGCGGGACCGAGGAACTTGTCGGAGTTCCACCAGTAGCTCGGGCACGAGGTGCTGCAGCAGGCGCACAGGATGCACTCGTAAAGACCGTCGAGCTTTTCACGCTGTTCGGGCGACTGCAGACGCTCCTTGCCCGAAGGCGTGGGGCTGACGGTTTGCAGCCAGGGGCGGATCGAGGCGTACTGCGCGTAGAAGTGGGTGAAATCGGGGACGAGGTCCTTGATCACCTCCATGTGCGGCAGCGGGGTGATGCGGATTTCGCCGGACAGGTCCTCGATCGCGGTGGTGCAGGCGAGGCCGTTGCGACCGTTCATGTTCATCGCGCACGAACCGCAGATGCCTTCGCGGCAGGAGCGGCGGAAGGTGAGGGTGGGGTCCTGTTCACCCTTCATCTTGATCAGCGCATCGAGCACCATCGGGCCGCACTGGTCGAGATCGATCTCGAACGTGTCATAACGCGGGTTCTCGCCCCTGTCGGGATCGTAACGATAGACCTTGAACTTGCGGATCTTGCCGTTGGTGGCCGACGCATGGTGGCGGGCCTTGCCGGTGATCGTGGAGTTCTTCGGGAGCGAGAAGGTCGCCATCGTTCTGTCCTGTGTTGCGTGCTTTGCGGCTTGCTGAGTCGTCCTTAGCGATTGCAGCGCGGGGGGCAAGAGGCTCTGAACTGCCCGTTAGTAGAGGTGCGGTTCTTCATGGATGTGAAGAAGGGTTTACAGGGTTTACACTGTTCAGGGAAATTCGGGGTCGGTCAGTTCCGGGCGCTTTCGGGGATTCCTGACGCGATGTTCAGATTTTGTTCGCATATGTGAAGTGGAGCGCAGTGCCCCCCGTCAGTCGCTGTGGCGGCAGCCACCCCTCCCATTTGTCCTTCGGAAAAATTGGGGGAGTCCTTGTGAGAGGTTTCGGGCCGGAAGGCAGGCGGAGAGGGTTGAGCGCTCATTTCGCCACCATGCCATTTCGCCGCCGTGTAGGACAGCAAAGAGGGTCGGCTGTCTCCACTTGCAAAAACGCCGACCTGTTGTTCGAGGAATGTCCTTGTCGGATTGCACGGCTCTCCACTATGAAATAGAATGTGCATCCTAATTTCTGGGAGTGGGTTGTGGAATCGCGCAGAACGTTGATAAAGCTTGCCGCAGCAGGTGTCTTGGGATCAATTGCAGGCTTGCCCGGGTCTCGCGCCAGCGCTTCCGCCAAGTCCGCGGGGGCATGTTCCGTTGGCAAATCCAAGCCTGCAGCCACACCCGTATGGCGAACTGGTATCGAAGGCCAGCGCATCGCGGACCTTGGTGACGGGCGCTATCTGAACCCGATCCTTTCAGGTGACTATGCCGATCCGTCCGTGCTCAAGGACGGCGACGACTATTACATGACGCACTCCTCGTTCGATTCTGCGCCCGGGCTGCTGATCTGGCATTCGCGCGATCTGGTGAACTGGCGTCCGGTCGGCCCGGCTCTGGCCAAGCCACTGGGGACGGTGTTCGCGGTCGACATCGCGAAGCATGACGGGCGCTATTTCATCTACATCCCTTTCATGAAAGCGCCATGGTCGCCCGATCTCCCAAGTTTCGCAAACACTTACGTGATTCATGCGCCTTCGATGGCCGGCCCTTGGAGCGATCCGATCGACCTCAAGGTTGGCGGACTGATCGACCCGGGCCACGTCGTCGGCGAGGACGGCCACCGCTATCTATTCTTCAACGATGGCAAGCGCGTTCGCCTCACCGCCGATGGCCTTGCCACGGCCGGCCCGATCGAGACCGTCTACGAGGCCTGGCGATATCCCGATGACTGGATCACCGAGGCGTGGTCTCCTGAAGGCCCGAAGCTGTTCCGCAAGGGCGGCTATTTCTATCTGGTCAATGCGGTCGGCGGCACCAGCGGCCCGGCCACCGGTCACATGATCGTCGCGGCGCGGTCGCGTTCGATCAACGGACCGTGGGAGCATTGCCCGCACAATCCGATCCAGCGCACGCTTTCGAAGGATGAAATGTGGTGGTCACGCGGGCACGCCACGTGCGTCGAAGGGCCGGGCGGCAAGTGGTACATGATCTACCACGGCTATGAGAACGGCTATCACACGCTCGGCCGCCAGACCCTGCTCGAACCGATCGAATGGACTGCCGACGGATGGTTCCGCGCGACGGGCGGGGACCTTTCGAAGCCGCTGCCCAAGCCTGCGGCTGCGGCAGAAGTGCATGGGATGCCGCATTCCGACGCCTTCGAGAGCGACCGTTTCGGCACACTGTGGAGCCTTTACGGTAGCACGCCTGCCGAGAAAGCCCGCATCGCCGTTGCCGATCGCACACTTTCGCTGAAGGCCAAGGGCACCGGTCCGTCGAACGGCGTGGTCGTCACCCAGCAGGTCGGTGACCGCGCCTACGAGGTGACCGTGGATGTCGAACTTCAAGGCCAGGTCACCGGCGGCCTTCTGCTGTTCTTTGACGACCGGCTTTACCTCGGCATGGGCATCGATGGCACGCGGATGACCAGCTATCGCGGTGGCAAGGCGTCCTATTGGCCGGAGCCTGCACCACCGGCCCGCCGCATGTTCATGCGCATCACCAACCGCGATCAGGTGGTGACTTTCTACTATAGCCTCGATGGCAAGAACTGGACCCGCCACGGGGTACGCTCGGAAGTGACCGGTTATAACGCCAACACTGTCGACAACCTGCTGAGCCTGCGGCCTGCGCTTTTCGCTTCGGGCGATGGCCGAGTCCTGTTCCGCAATTTCCAATACCGCGCGTTGGAGTGACGGACGTGCCATCCTGTTGCGAGTTACGGGCTGGCGCGCCCTAGCTGTGCAGGAAATCTTCCGTCTAACAGACGTCGCATGATCCTGCGATAGGCGCAGGATTAGCGGGACGCGACGTGCGGGTGTGTGGTCTTGCGGGTGCCCCTCCACCACCTGCGGGGTCTCCCTCCCTCCCGGCCTCCGCAGGGACAGGCGCACCGGGGGGGGGATGGGGTCAGCGCAGTTTGGTGGCCGCGCCCCATTCCATCCACGCGGCCCATCTGGGCATGCCGGGCATGTACTGGTGGCCGGGGTGTTCGAGCTGGAAGCCGGCACCGAGGACCGGGGCGGTGACGGCGCGGGAGAGGTGGCAGCCGCCCATCAGGGGTTTCCAGACAGGCTCGATCCGGCGCTGCCATTTCGCCACGTCGGCATCGGGGCTGAGGCCATGTTCGAGGAACAGCAGGGTGCCGCCGGGTTTCAGGATGCGGCGCAGTTCGGACAGGACCTGCTCCGGATCATCGACCGAACAGAGCGTGTAGGTGCAGACGGCGGTGTCGAAGGTCTCGTCACCGAAAGGAATGTCCTCGCCCACGCCTTCGCGGATGTCGGCCTGCCAGCCCTTGCGGGCGGCGGCCTCGCGCGCATAGTCGAGCAGCTTGCCCGACGGGTCGATCCCGGCAAATCCGGTGACGCGGGCAGGATCGTAGAACTGCTGGTTGAGGCCGCCGCCGCAGCCGATCTCGAACACGCGGCCCTGCGCGCGGGGCACGACGCCTGCGCGAAGCTCCATGATGGCCGGCGAAGCGCAGGCGCACTTGATCATGCGCGGAACGACATGCGCGTCCCAAACGGCTTTCAGTCCCATCCCGTTTCCCCGTCTGTTATCCGGGCAGACTGGCAAAGAGCGCGGCGCGGCGCAATCGGCCGCTGCGGGGGATTTCACTTTGCGGCGCAGCCTTCGGGGCTGAGGCCCATGGCCCACAGGATGCCCTGATCGAGCAGTTGCAGGCTTTCGGGCTGGCTGTAGTTCTCGGGCCGGTGGCCGATGGCGGTGTAGAAGCTGCGGCCTTTGCCGAGGCAGCGGGTCCACGCGATCGGGTGATCGCCCATCGCCATCTTGCGACCGAAGCCTTCGCCGGGCTTGTAGGTGGTTTCATCGAGCGAAGCGAGGACGCGGGTGCGGGGCAGCGGGCGGACGCTGCGATCGAAGGAGTACCATTCTTCGGTCATGCGCCATTCGCCGGGCAGGCCATGGGTTGCCGGGTGGGCGCGGTCTTCCACTACGACGCGGGCTTCCTGGAACTGCGGGGCCATCGGGTGGCCGATGAAGCGCGCACCGATCAGGGTATCGGCGTACCAGTTCCAGAAGAACTGCGGATCGCCGCCCGAGCCATGGATACCGGCATAGCCGCCGCCGCTTTCGACATATTTACGGAACGCGGCGCGCTGGGGGATGGTCAGGGCATCGCCGCTGACATTGTTCCACACCACAGCGTCGAACCGGGAAAGGTCCGCTGCGTTGAAGACGCCGCCCCTGTCAGTGAAGACGATGCCCCAGCCATGACGGGCCGCGATGCCCTTGAGCGCGGTTTCGGCGGCGTTGACCGAGGGGCTGTCGCGAAAGCCGGTGATCTTGCCGAAGACAAGGATGGCCGGGCGCGGAAGATCGGCGGGGATCGCGGGGCGGTCATTGTCGTAGGTGCGGCAGCGGATGGCGACGTCGGCATTGGTGAGGCGCACCTTGGCCAGGTCCTTGTCGAGCCGGGCGCTGAGGGCCGGGTCGGTCTTGCCGAGCATGGCGAGGACCGAGCGCGGGGTGACGATGCGATCGAAGCCGGGGGGCAGGGCGCCGCCGCCGAAGGGGTGCATCATGGCATCGGCAAGGCCGGGCGAGGCGGCTTCGACCACCGCCTTGCCGGCGGGGACAGAGAGCACGTCGGCCAGGGGGGATTGGGTGGAGAGCGGCTGGCGGCCGAGGGGGCAATCAAGCACCGGCGCGGCAGGGGCCGTCGCAGCATGGGCCGTCGCGCCCAAGCCAAGTCCGAGGGCCAGTCCGAGGGCTGCCGCCGTGGTCAGGTATCCTTTGCGCATGTCCATCTCCCAGATGCTGTTTGCGTTACCATGGCGGGGCCGACAGCGCCGGTCAACCGGAGCAGCATGGGTGCTGAGCCGATAGCAAAAGGCCCCGCCATTGCTGGCGGGGCCTTTCTGTCTGGGGCCGGAGCCTGTGGTCAGGCGCCGAAGGTGCGCTGCCACCAGCCGCGACGGGGTGCAGACTGTTCGCCGGCTTCTGCTTCTGCCGCGACGTCTTCGGCGACCGGCGCTTCTGCGCTGACCGTTTCTGCCGGAGCAGCTTCGGAAGCCACGGCATCGGCCTTCTTGCGGCGCGTGCGCTTGGGCTTTTCCGCCGGGGCTTCAGCTTCGGCCGCAGGAGCTTCTACTGGCGCAGCTTCGACGGGCGCAGCTTCGGTTTCAGGTGCAGGCGCTTCAGGAGCGGCTTCCACCTTCTTCTTGCGGGTGCGCTTGGGCTTGGCCGGCGCAGGCGCAGCTTCCTCGACTGCAGGGGCAGAAACCGGAGCTTCCTCGGCTACAGGGGCAGCCTCGGCTTCACCTGCGACATCAGCCTTCTTCTTGCGCGTCCGCTTGGGCTTGGCCGGTGCTGCTTCTGCAAGAGGAGCGGCTTCGGCCTCGACCGGGGCAGGCGCTTCGGCTGCGACCGGTTCGGCGACGACCGGTTCGGCGACGACGGGTTCGCTCGGGGCGGGCTCTGCCGAGGCTTCGGCAGGTTCACCCTGCTCGGCACCAACTTCGCCCTGATCGCCTTCAGCGTGTTCGCCAGCTCCTTCGCCGTTCTCACGGCCACCGCGCCGACGACGACCGCGACGGCGGCGCTTGCGCGGACCACGGTCGTTGCCGTCATCGCCTTCGTCGGTGTGAGCGCCTTCGGTGCCTTCGGCTTCGCTGCCTTCAGCTTCTTCGCCTTCGGCCTCGTCACCTTCTTCGGCCGAGCTTTCGGTCTCGCCGTTCTCATCGCGGCGATCACGGTTGCGGCCACGGCGGCGCTTGCGGCGCTTGCGGCGACTCTCGCGGTCACCCTCGTCACCGTCGCGCGAGCGCTGCTGACGGGGCTGCTCTTCGGTTTCTTCCTCGTCGTCGAAGTCCTCTTCGACCAGATCGTCCTCTTCGGGCTCGATGATCGGTTCGAAGCGGGGGACGAATTCAGGCTTGGGCCCGCGCGAGGCGACGCGCATCTTGGCGCCTTCGTTCTCACCTTCGGGGATCACTTCGACGGTGACGCCGTAGCGCTCCTCGATCTCGGCCAGATCGCCGCGCTTGGCGTTGAGGACGTAGATTGCGGCTTCTTGGCTGGCGTAGAGCGTGACGACGTTGCCCTTGCCCTTGGCGGCTTCGTCCTCGATCAGGCGCAGCGCGGACAGGCCGGCCGACGAAGCGGTGCGGACGAGGCCCGAGCCGTCGCAGTGCGGGCAGGCGCGGGTGGTGGCTTCGAGCACGCCGGTGCGCAGGCGCTGGCGGCTCATTTCCATCAGGCCGAAGCCGGAAATGCGACCGACCTGGATGCGGGCGCGATCGTTCTTGAGCGCGTCCTTCATCGCCTTTTCGACCTTACGGATGTTCGATCCATATTCCATGTCGATGAAGTCGATCACGACGAGGCCGGCCATGTCGCGCAGGCGGAGCTGGCGGGCAATTTCGCGCGCGGCTTCGAGGTTGGTGGCAACCGCGGTCTGCTCGATGCCGTGCTCCTTGGTGGAGCGGCCCGAGTTGATGTCGATCGAGACCAGGGCCTCGGTCGGGTTGATGACGAGGTAGCCGCCAGACTTAAGCTGCACGACCGGGTCGTACATCGCGGTGAGCTGGTCTTCGGCCCCATAGCGCTGGAACAGCGGCACCGGATCGGCATAGGCCTTCACGCGCTTGGCGTGGCTCGGCATCAGGAGCTTCATGAAGTCCTTGGCGGCGCGATAGCCATGCTCGCCCTCGACCACGACTTCCTCGATCTCGCGATTGTAGATGTCGCGGATGGCGCGCTTGATCAGGTCGGAATCCGAATGGATCAGGGCGGGCGCGACCGACTTCATGGTGCGTTCGCGGATCTCGTCCCACAGGCGGGCGAGGTAGTCGAAGTCGCGCTTGATTTCGGGCTTGGTGCGCTGGAGGCCGGCCGTGCGGACGATGCAGGACATCGAGCGCGGCAGTTCCATTTCGGAGATGATCGTCTTCAAGCGCTTGCGATCGGCCGAGGAGCTGATCTTGCGGCTGATGCCACCGCCATGGCTGCTGTTCGGCATGAGCACGCAGTAGCGGCCGGCGAGGCTGAGGTAGGTAGTGAGGGCGGCGCCCTTGTTGCCACGCTCTTCCTTGACGACCTGGACGAGCAGGACCTGGCGGCGCTGGATCACGTCCTGGATCTTGTAGCGACGGCGCAGCGCCATGCGCTTGGCGCGCAGTTCGTCGGCTTCCTTGCCCTGCGAACGACCGCCCTGACGGCGACGGCCCTGACGGCCGCGACGGCGGTTGCTGTCACCCTCTTCGCCTTCGTCCGAAGCTTGCGAGGTTTCCTCGCCTTCGTCGCCCTCTTCACCTTCGTGGTCGAAACCGTTCTCGACGACGCCGCCTTCGATGGTGGCGACCTGGTCCTTTTCGGACGTGTCGACTTCGGTCACGCCTTCATCAGAATCGTACCCTTCGCCATCGGCGTAGTCTTCGTCTTCCGCGTCTTCAGCGGCACGCAGGGCTGCTTCTTCCTCGGCGTGTGCGGCTTCTTCCGCCAGCAGAGCCTCGCGATCCTCCTTGGGGATCTGGTAGTAATCAGGGTGGATTTCGCTGAACGCCAGGAAACCGTGGCGATTGCCGCCGAAATCGACGAACGCCGCCTGAAGCGAGGGTTCTACACGGGTTACCTTGGCGAGGTAGATATTGCCCTTGATCTGCTTGTGATCAGCAGATTCAAAGTCGAATTCTTCAATCCGATTGCCCTTCAGCACCGCCACCCGGGTTTCTTCCTGGTGGCGCGCATCGATCAGCATGCGCGTGGTCATTACAAATACTCCAGCCGCGCTGCCGCTGGATTGCCTCTGGGGCTACCAATGCGTTTCTGGCGCGGTTCGTTTGGGATGCACGAACGGCAATTGCACGGATCACTCCGTTGCGAATACCATTCGCGAATGCGGGTTTGCCGGATCGGAGCGTTGCGGCGCGCAGCGTATCGACTGCCTTGCCCTGTCGCTCGCCGCCCGGCGGCGGTTGGTTTGTGTCTGCTGTGAAGACAACTCGCGGCGAAGTGCGCGTGCCGGCAAGCGTCCAAGCCGCGACCGCCCCGGTGGGGCAGCTAGGCAGGAACGAAACGCGGCTCATCATCACGGCATCAACCTTGTGGCGTGGAGGAGGGCGCTTGCGCTTCTTTCTCTCCACGTTGGCGGGATCTTCACCAGCGGGCTTTCCCTCGCCCACCGCGGCGCAAAGATGTGCGCTTTCCGGCGGTTTCGGCGTGGATGCGCCGGTGCTGGCTTGCCCCGGTAGATGGGTGCTAGCACCCCAATTGCAAACCGGCAATTAAAACAATGCCGGGAACGGCCCGTTAACCATGCCAACGTTTTGGGTCTGGACCGGCAGGGGTGGGGCGGGGCATAGACCGGTTCAGATGGAGAACAAGGGGGTCCTGATCGCGGTCTTTGCCGCGCCGGTTGCGGCGGCGGCACTGATGTGGGCGGCATTTTCATCGGGCCTTGCCGAAATCGAACCGCGATCCGTGCTGCGGCTGGAGATGCCGCCAAGCAGTGGGCGTGTCGGGCTTCCGCCGGTCGAAGGGCCGGCCGATGTCAGCCGGCCACTGGTGGTTATCGACGCCGGGCATGGCGGCCACGATCCCGGTGCGAGCGGTTCGGCGGGGGAGCGCGAAAAGGACCTGACCCTGTTGCTGGCGCAATCCCTGCGCGATGCGCTGCTGGCCGATGGCAAGGTGCGGGTGGCGATGACCCGGAACTCGGACCGGTTTCTGGTGCTGGAAGAGCGTGCCGACATTGCGCACCGCCTTGCCGCAGACTTGTTCATATCGGTCCATGCCGACGCTGCGCAGAATGACCTGGCGCAAGGTGCGACGGTCTACACGCTTTCCGACAAGGCGTCGGACGGTGTTGCCGAGGCGCTGGCGGCGCGGGAGAACAAGGCCGACACTGTCAATGGCGTGAACCTTGAAGGGCAGGGGGCGCAAGTGTCCTCGATCCTTGTCGATCTGGCCCGGCGAGAAATGCGGGAACGGTCCTTGCGGTTCGGGCAACTGGTCGTCCGGGAAGGGCAGGAGACGGTAAGCTTTCACCAGACGCCCCAGCGCGAAGCGGCTTTTGTTGTCCTGAAGTCGCTCGATCTGCCTTCTGCGCTGATCGAAGCAGGCTATATCAGCAACGTGGACGATGCGCAGAAGATGCGCGATCCGGCGTGGCGGCGCGCGTTTTCCGGATCGGTGGCGCGGGCGATCGAGATTTTCCTTGCCGAGGGGCAGGTTGGCGCTTCGCCGAATAGTGCGATGCCCTGAGTGCATTGGCTGCAGGTTCGCTCTGGCTTGCCACGGCGCGGGCGTGCTAGAGGCCCTGCAACATGGCCGAAGAGACGTCCCAGCAATCCCGGTTCAAGCTCATCCGCGACGAAGGTCGTGAACGGTGGGGTAACCTTTCCCGGTGGTATCGCACAAAGTGGGGCGAGAGCCGCCGCTTCCGCTTCCTGAACTACGCCATTGGCGCGATTCTGGTAGGCTGGTTCGTGCTGTGGGTGGCGGTGATCCGCACGATGCCTTCGGCTGACACGCTGCTGACCTACCAGCCGCCCTTGCCGACGATGGTGCGGGGCAATGATGGCGAAATCGTCTCCAGCTATGCCCGCGAACGCCGCGTGCAGCTGCGTTTCGTCGATTTCCCCGAACCGATGATCAACGCGTTCCTGTCGGCCGAGGACAAGACCTTCTGGAGCCATGGCGGGATCGACTACCTCGGCTTTGCCGGGGCGGTGGTCGACTATGTGACCAAGTACGGCTCGGGCGAACGCGCGCGCGGCGGTTCGACGATCACCCAGCAGGTGGCCAAGAACATCCTGATCGGAGACGAGTATTCGATCACGCGCAAGCTCAAGGAAATGGTCCTCGCGCGCAGGATCGAGGGTGTGCTGAACAAGCAGCAGATCCTCGAGCTCTATCTCAACGAGATTCCGCTGGGACGGCAGAGCTTCGGCGTGCAGGCCGCAGCGCGCGCCTACTTTGACAAGGACGTGGGTGACCTGCAGCTGCATGAGGCCGCGTTCCTTGCGATCCTGCCCAAGGCCCCGGAACGCTATGGGCGCGCGCAGTATGAAAACATGGCGATCGAGCGTCGCAACTGGGTGCTCGACCAGATGGTCAAGAACGGCTGGGCGACGCCGCAACAAGCAGCCGCTGCGCAGGCCATGCCGCTGGGGCTCAAGCCGCGTCGCGCCGAGAACTATACGGCCGATGCGGGCTACTTCCTGGAAGAAGTACGCCGCCAGCTGATCGAGAAATTCGGCGAGAAGGCCGAGGACGGCCCGCACAGCGTCTATGCCGGGGGGCTGTGGGTGCGCACTTCGCTCGATACGCAGTTGCAGACCGCGGCGCAGAATTCGCTGCGGGCGGCGCTGCTGCGCTACTCCGGTGGCCGCGCCTGGCATGGGCCGATCGCACGGCTGGATGTAGATAACGATCGCTGGCAGACCGAGCTGATCACCAGCAACATCTCGATCAACTACCAGAACTGGCGGATCGGCGTGCTGCTTTCGCGCAGCGGCTCTTCGGGCAAGGTGGGTTTTTCGGATGGACAGACTGCCAGTCTGATCGGGCTGCCGGACAGCATCAAGCCGGGTGACGTGACGGCGGTGGCGCCGGTCAATGGCTCGACCTACGCGGTGCGCACGGTACCCGAGGTTTCGGGCGGCATGGTGGTCGAGGACCCGCAGAACGGCCGCGTGCTGGCGATGCAGGGCGGGTTCGACGCGCGGCTCGGTTCGTTCAACCGCGCGACGCAGGCCAACCGCCAGCCGGGCTCGACGATCAAGCCGTTCGTCTATGCCACGGCGCTGGACAACGGGATGACGCCGGCCTCGATGGTCGTCGACGGGACCTTCTGCGTCTATCAGGGCGCGGCACTGGGCGAGAAATGCTTCCGCAACTTCGGCAACGAAGGCGGATCGGGCAGTCACACCATGCGCTGGGGGCTCGAGCAATCGCGCAACCTGATGACGGTGCGGGTGGCCAACGACGTGGGCATGGACAAGGTGGTGCGCACGATCAAGAACGTCGGGATCGGCGAGTACGAGCCTTACCTTTCAATGGCGCTGGGCGCCGGGGACACCACGGTGCTCAAGATGGTCAACGCCTATGCGGCGCTGGCCAACCAGGGGCGTCAGCACAACCCGAGCCTGGTCGACTACGTGCAGGACCGCAACGGCAAGGTGATCTGGCGCGCCGACAACCGCCGCTGCGACAACTGCTCCATGGCGCAGTGGGACGGCAAGCCGATGCCGCGCTTCAAGCCGACCGGCAAGCAGGTCATGGACGCGCGCACGGCTTATCAGGTGGTCCACATGCTCGAAGGCGTGGTGGTGCGCGGCACGGCGGTGACGCTGCGCGATCTCAACCTGCCGCTGTTCGGCAAGACCGGGACGACCTCCGGCCCGACCAACGTGTGGTTCGTGGGGGGCTCGCCGGACATCATCGCGGGCGTCTATATCGGTTACGACCAGCCGCGCAGCCTTGGCGGATACGCACAGGGGGGGCGCATCGCGGCGCCGGTCTTCAAGCAGCTGGTACAGGAGACCCGGGCGCGCTGGAAGGACATTCCCTTCGCAGTTCCCGAGGGCGTGCGAATGGTCAAGATCGACCGCGTTTCAGGCAAGCGCGTGTTCGGTGGGACGCCCGAGAACGACGTGGCGAAGGCGTCGGTCATCTGGGAAGCCTTCAAGCCGGACACCGAACCCCGCCGCACGGCCCGCGAAGGTGAAGTCAGTGCCAAGCAGGCGGTGATTGACGCATTGCGCAGAGCGCGTGCCGCGCGCGGCATTCCGGAAGGCGGCGCCGAGGAAGCGCCGGTGGAGCAGGACTTCCTGGAGGAGCAGGGCGGAATCTACTGATCAGCCGAAGAGCGGAGAGCTGCCCCGAAAGGCATTGGCGATGAGGGGTGAGGTCTGTTAGCGTCCCCGCATGACGATCCGCACCCTCTTTGCTGCCGCCGCAGCCTTCGCCGTTTCCGTTTCCGCTCCGGCCCTTGCCGAGCTGCCGACCGGTGCGAGAGCGCCGGATTTCGCAGCGCAAGGGGCGCTGGCTGGCAAGCCGTTCTCGTTCAAGCTGCATCAGGCGCTGAAGAAGGGACCGGTGGTGCTGTACTTCTACCCCAAGGCCTTCACGCAAGGGTGCACGCTGGAAGCGCACGCCTTTGCCGAAGCGACGACACAGTTCAAGGCGGCGGGCGCGACGGTCATCGGCATGTCGAACGACGACGTGGCGACGCTGCAGAAGTTCTCGACCGAGGCCTGCCGCGACAAGTTCGCTGTAGCCAGCGCCAGCCCCGCGCTGATCAAGGCCTATGATGTGGACCTGCGCAAGCCTGATGGTTCCTCGACCGGACTTACCAAGCGCACCAGCTATGTCATCGCCCGCAACGGCAAGATCGTGATGGTTCATTCCGACATGGACTATCGTGACCACGTTAAGATGACGCTTGCTGCGGTGCGCAAGCTCAAGGGCTGACAGCGCGCCCCATTACGCACTCGGCATTTCACGCTTGGGCTTTACATGCCTGCCCGCTTCGCTAAGCGGCGCAGTTCGTTTTGTTTCGAATTGACCGGAGTTCAGCCCCATGCGTGCCGAAGGGCAGGCCCATATCGACCGCATCAATGCCGCGCTGGCGCTGGTGCGCAAGTTCCTCGACTGGGATCGCGCCGTGCGCCGTCTCGACGAGTTGAACGCCCGCGTCGAGGACCCGAAGCTGTGGGATGATCCCAAGAAGGCCGAAGAGGTGATGCGCGAGCGCAGACGGCTCGAGGCCTCGATCGGGACGGTGAACGAGATCGGTCAGGAAATGGCCGATGCGATAGAATTCATCGAGCTTGGCGAAATGGAAGGCGACGAGGCCACGGTAAACGAAGGCCTCGCCACGCTTGCCGCGCTGGCCGACCGTGCCGACAACGACAAGGTGCAGGCCCTGCTTGCCGGCGAGGCTGACGCCAACAACTGCTTCCTTGAAGTCCATGCCGGCGCCGGCGGGACGGAAAGCCAGGACTGGGCGGAAATGCTGCAGCGCATGTATACGCGCTGGGCGGAGCGCCATGGCTACAAGGTCGATCTGGTCGATTATCACGCGGGCGAAGCCGCAGGCATCAAGTCTGCCACCCTGCTGATCAAGGGCGAGAACGCCTACGGCTATGCCAAGACCGAAAGCGGCGTGCACCGTTTGGTTCGCATCAGCCCCTATGACAGTTCGGCGCGGCGGCACACCTCGTTCAGTTCGGTCTGGGTATATCCCGAGATCGACGACAACATCGAGGTCGAGATCAACCCGGCGGACCTGAAGATAGATACCTATCGCGCTTCGGGTGCGGGCGGGCAGCACGTCAACACCACCGATTCGGCGGTGCGCATCACGCACATTCCGACCGGGATCATCGTTGCCAGCCAGAACGACCGCAGCCAGCACAAGAACCGTGCAACCGCGATGGGCATGCTGAAGGCGCGCATCTACGAAGCAGAACTGGCCAAGCGCGAGGCTGCGGCGAGCGGCGAATATGCCGCCAAGACCGAGATCGGCTGGGGGCACCAGATCCGGTCCTACGTGCTGCAGCCTTATCAGCAGGTGAAGGACCTGCGGACCGGGGTGGTCTCCACCAACCCGACCGAAGTTCTCGATGGCGCGCTTGACCCGTTCATGGCTGCCGCACTTTCGCAGAAGGTGACGGGCGAGAAGGTGACCGTGGAGGATGACGACTGATGCGGCGGGCTTCGGCCCATCGTTCAGTCG
Organism: Novosphingobium sp. FW305-C-30-35; assembly: GCF_058783135.1. Classification (NCBI taxonomy): domain Bacteria; kingdom Pseudomonadati; phylum Pseudomonadota; class Alphaproteobacteria; order Sphingomonadales; family Sphingomonadaceae; genus Novosphingobium; species Novosphingobium sp. FW305-C-30-35. The sequence continues at coordinate 426,520 of NZ_JBYSYJ010000001.1, read as the reverse complement.
CACTCGCCGTGCTGGCGTCGCTGGCCATTGCTGCGTGCAAGCCGCAGGTGGACGACAAGCGTCCTGAAACGTCGCGCGAGTTTCCTACCGCTGACCGCCCCGTTTCCGGCGTGGTCAGCAACGCTTTTTCCAACGAGCAGGAACGTGACCGCCTGGGCGAGGCGGACATGGTGATGAACCTGGCCGGGATACAGCCGGGCATGAGCGTTGCCGACATCGGGGCGGGCGAAGGTTACTACACCGTACGCCTTGCCGAGCGGGTCGGCACCAAGGGGCGCGTGCTGGCGCAGGACATCGATGGCGACGCCTTGCGGCGGCTTGGGTCACGTGTCGAACATGACCGGCTGGACAACGTCTCGATCAAGCCAGGCGGCGTGGACGATCCGCGCTTGCCCGAACGCAGCTTCGACCGCGTGCTGATGATCCACATGTATCACGAAGTGACTGAGCCTTATGCGTTCCTGTGGCGAATGTGGCCTTCATTGAAGGCGGGGGGCAAGATCGTGGTGGTCGATCTCGATCGTTCGACCGACCGGCACGGCATTCCTCCGGCGTTGCTGATCTGCGAACTGGAAGCCGTGGGCTTTCGCTTGGATGAATTTCACCGTAAACCAGAGATTGCGGGGTATTATGCCCAGTTCGTCGCGGCGAAGAGCCGTCCCGAACCGGGCGAGATAAAGCCGTGCCGTCTGAAGACGGCCAAGGGTGCGAGCGCGACAAGCGCGTTGAAAGGAAATTGATGTCTGCGTTCAAGGGGTTGAAGCCGATTCTCTATGGTGGCCGCGAGGTTTGGCCGCTGGTCGAGGGCGGCAAGGGTGTTGCGGCGACCAATCACATGAGCTCGGGCGCGTGGGCCGCTGCCGGGGGGATCGGCACGGTGAGCGCGGTCAATGCCGACAGCTACGATGCCGAAGGCAAGATCATTCCACAGGTTTATAATGCCCTCACGCGCAAGGAACGCCACGAGGAACTGATCAAGTACGCCATCGATGGCGCGGTCGAGCAGGTCAGGCGTGCCTATGACATTGCCGGTGGCAAGGGCGCGATCAACATCAACGTGCTGTGGGAAATGGGCGGCGCGCAAGCCGTGCTCGAAGGCGTGCTGGAAAAGACCCGCGGGCTGGTGACGGGCGTGACCTGCGGGGCGGGCATGCCCTACAAGCTTTCCGAGATCGCGGCGCGGTTCAACGTGAACTATCTGCCGATCGTGTCCTCAGGCCGTGCATTTCGTGCGCTGTGGAAGCGGGCCTATCACAAGGTCTCGCACCTGCTGGCGGCGGTGGTGTACGAAGATCCGTGGCTGGCGGGTGGGCACAACGGTCTTTCCAACGCGGAAGATCCCAGGAAGCCGGAAGATCCCTATCCCCGCGTCAAGGCACTGCGCGACGTGATGCGCGCCGAGGGTGTCTCGGATGACGTGCCGATCGTTATGGCAGGTGGCGTGTGGTTCCTGCGCGAGTGGAACGACTGGATCGACAATCCGGAACTGGGCGCGATTGCCTTCCAGTTTGGCACGCGCCCGTTGCTGACCGAGGAAAGTCCGATCCCGCAGGGGTGGAAGGATCACTTGCGCACGCTTGAGCCGGGCGACGTACTGCTGCACCGCTTCTCGCCCACGGGCTTCTATTCCTCGGCCGTGCGCAATCCTTTCCTGCGCGCCCTGGAAGCACGTTCCGAGCGGCAGATCCCGTACTCGCGCGTCGAGGCCGGTGAGCATACCGCGCAGCTGGACGTTGGTGTGCGGGGCAAGAACTTCTGGGTGACGCCGAACGATCTGGCCCGGGCGCGTGAATGGCATGGCGCGGGGTTTGTGCACGCGTTGCGCACGCCGGACGACACCATGGTGTTCGTGACGCCGGAAGAGCGTGACGAGATCCAGCAGGATCAGAAAGACTGCATGGGTTGCCTGTCGCACTGCGGGTTCTCTTCATGGAAAGACCATGACGATTACACCACCGGGCGCCTCGCTGACCCGCGCAGCTTCTGCATCCAGAAGACCTTGCAGGACATCGCGCACGGCGGCGACATCGACAAGAACCTGATGTTCGCAGGCCACGCGGCCTATCGCTTCAAGCAGGATCCGTTCTATTCGAACAACTTCACCCCGACGGTGAAGCAGCTCGTCGACCGGATCCTGACCGGGGACTGACACTTGCCGGCCTGAACGGAGCGTCCCGCGCTTTGCCGGCGCGACGCTCCGTTCAGGCCGGAATGCTGGACCTGCGTTCGGCTGGCAGATGACCCTTGTCTGGCTTGCGGAATTCGAGATCGAGAAATCGTTCGAGCACGAACATCTTGACCGCGAAGCGGGCTTCCACGGGCGAAAGATCGGGCTTCTTCGCCGCGATGCGCGTGAAATGGTGACGCGCTTCGACTATCGGCATGCCTGCAGGCAGCGTAGCCTTGACCTCGGTGACGAGTTGGCGAGCAGCTGCGATCTTTTCCATGGCCTGTTCCTCGGTCAATTCCCCTGCGCGCGCCCTTTGCTGGACCCTGCAGAAGAATTTTGAACAGACCGATGGGCGCCATTGTTCATAGCGGGCGCAACAGGCACCATCGAGATATCGGCAGGCAAATACGAAAGTGGGATGGCCTTGCGCGTTGCGCGATGTCGTCAGACCGATGCTTTCGACATCGCGGACTTCGTCTTCGCGGATCTTGGCATCTTCGTAGAGCGTGCCGTCACAACACAGGCCGCATGCCAGGCAAAGCCTGCTTTCCAGCGTGAGATCAGGTGCGAGTGCCGACATCCGGCGAGCATATATTTGACATCGGCGCGCCGCCATTTGTCGGAAGGCAAGCATGGCGGGGAAATTAGTCACCAAGCCCGAATAACTTTAGGCAAGGCCGCGACCAAGGTTCGCTAAGCTGCGCCCGCGTCTTGCCGGGAGAGTGCCGGTTGTGCCGCACTGCGCAGATGAGCACGCTTCGCTCCTCTGAACGCGCTGTCGAGGAAGCGTTCCAGCACGAACATCTTGACGACGAAATTGGCTTCATCGGGCGCGATATCAGGGCGCTTCGCTGCGAGATCCTTGAAGAGCCTGCGCGCCTGCGAGATTGGCACCCCCGGTGGCAGCAAGGCCTTGATTTCCTCAGTCATCTGCCGGGCGCGGGCAATGATGCTGAAAGCTTCATCCTCGGCCAGCTCTTGCTTGCCTACGCGCTTCTGGACCTGGCAGAAGTAATCGCCACAGACCGAGGGCCGCCAATCTCGGTATCGGGTGCAGGCCGTACCATCGAGATAGTGGCAGCCAAGCAGAAATGCCGGCTCGTCATTGGTCGTGCGTATGGTCTGCAGGCCGATCCCTGCCGTGTCCTCGACCTCTTCTTCCTCGATGTGGGCAAAGCCGAACACTGTACCATCGCAGCACAGGCCGCAGGCCAGGCAAAGCCTGCTTGCCGTGGAAAGGTCGTCAGCATCGGGCATCGGCGTGATGATACTGACGGCAGCGCAGGCTCGCTACTTATCGAAGGTCATGGAATCGCAGAAAATTTTACAGGTGCCGATCATAACTAAAGGAAGGCGGTGTTGGGTCGTGGAGGTTACGCGGCCTGCTGTCCGGAAGGCTCTTGACGGAACATCGCCTTGCGGGGATCGCGAAAATAGCGGTCCAGAAGGAGGTCGAACGCGGTCAGCTTGAGCACGAAAGCCGTTTCTGATGCGGTGCGCTCGGCGCTGGCGGCGAGCTGTCCGCGGCGGTCACGTGCAGCGTTGAGGGTCTCGCCTGCGATCAGGAATGGTTGCAACTGTTCGCGCGCCCTCAACATTTCGTCCACGCGGCGGAACGCCTCGGCACTCTCGATCTCGTCGGCGCGCAAGGCTTTCAGCGTCTTGCAACGGAACTTCCGGCAGGTTTCGGGGCGGATCGGATAGATCTGGCAGCTCTGGCAGACCGAATGCGGACAAGGCTGGAAGAAGATCGCATCGGTTTCGCGCGATTGCATCGCGAAACGATCGCCAAGCGCCTGCTCCTCGTCGCGGCTGACTTCGACGTATGTGAAAATCGTGCCGTCGCAGCAGGCTGCGCAGCCTGTGCACAGATCCTGTTCGAGGAGGGACGGGGCTTCGGCCTCGGTTGCGGTCATGGCAGCAGACTATGGCCGGGCTTTGGCCGCTGCAAGGCGCGACTTGGGCAAGCCACGCCTTGCCAGCGACCGATCAATCGAATTCCCAGGCGCGTTCGCCATGGCTGGTGATGTCGAGCCCCTCGCGCTCCTCGTCTTCGCTGACGCGCATGGGGATGACCATCGAAACCATGAGCGAACAGACGACGGTCGCTATGCCGCTCCATATCGCCACGATCCCGACGCCGGCAACCTGGGCGACGACCTGGCGGCCGAGTGTCATGCCCTCGGCAAAGCCGGTGCCGCCGAAGGATGGCGAAATGAACACGGCCAGCAGCAGGGACCCGATCATTCCGCCAACGCCGTGCACGGCGAAGACATCGAGCGAATCGTCGATCTCGAGCCGCTGCTTGACCAGCTGGATCATCGGATAGCAGACAGCCGCAGCCACCACGCCGAACAGCATGGATGAACCGGGGGCAATGAACCCGGCGGCAGGCGTCACGGTGGCGAGGCCGGCGATGGCACCGGTGGCAAAGCCGACAGAGGTGGCCTTGCCGACGCTGAGCTTTTCGATGCCGATCCAGACCAGCGCCGCGACGCAGGCTGCGAGATGCGTGTTAATGATGGCCGAGGCAGCATCGTCATTGGCGGCGAGGGCCGAGCCCCCGTTGAAGCCGAACCAGCCGACCCAGAGGAGGGCGGCCCCCGCCATGGTGAGGGCAGGGCTGTGCGGCAGCATCAGCGTCTTGGGGAAGCCGGAGCGCTTGCCCAGCAGCATCGCGACGACCAGCGCCGATACGCCGGCAGTGGTGTGGACCACGATCCCGCCCGCGAAATCGAGCGTGCCGAAGCGGCTTGCCAGCCAGCCGCCGCCCCAGACCCAGTGTGCGACCGGTGCATAGACCAGCAGGCTCCAGAGTGCGGAGAAGGCGACGACCCAGCCGAAGCGCGCGCGATCGACCCAGGCACCGACCATCAGCGCGGGCGTGATCAGCGCAAAGCACATCTGGAACAGTGCGAAGGCACTTTCGGGGATAGCCGTGTTGGCGCGGACGTTGCCGAGGTTCAGGAGCATCCAGGCGTTGCCAGCGCCGAGCCATCCGCCCGAGACGTCGCCGAAGGCCAGAGTATAGCCGACCATCACCCAAAGCACAGACGCGACGGCCGCGATTGCACCCACTTGCACGAGCACGGCAAGGAAGCCCTTGGCGCGGACTAGACCGCCGTAGAACAGCGTAAGCCCCGGCATCGCCATCATCAGCACGAAGGCGGAGGAAACCAGAATCCAGGCGGTGTCGCCGGTATCGGCAACGTCTTCGACGCTGACAGCGCCTTGGGCATGGGCCAATGCGGGCAGCAGGATTGCTCCTGCAGCGCAGGCCATCGCCAGTAGTTTACGCATGCGTGACTCTCCCCCTCGCGCAGCGGTGCTGCACCAGATCCTCTCCGCGCGGGGCTTTAGAGCAACATTGCGGCAGCGCACAAGCGCGCCAGCAACCGTTTGTTGTGCGAAACGCGACGAACGGTTCCAGTTTCGGACAATTGCAAGTCGTCAGACGAGACCCTCGAGCACCTGGTCTGGCGGGCGATGACCATCTGCCCAGAAGCGGATGTTGGCGATGACCTTGTCACCCGAAGCGATGCGGCCCTCGAATGTGGCGCTGCCCATGTGTGGCAGGATTGCGACGTTGTGGTGGGCCAGGAGACGCGCATCGACCTGCGGTTCGTGTTCGAACACGTCCAGGCCGGCACCACCGATGCGGCCATCGACCAACGCTGCGATGAGGGCCTCCTCCTCGATCAGCTGGCCCCTTGCCGTGTTCACGATGTAGGCGTGCGGCTTCATCAGGCTGATGCGTCGCGCGTCGATCATGTGATGCGTTTCGGGCGTTGCCGGGCAGTGCAGCGTCAGAATGTCCGCCTCGGCGACCAGTCTGTCGAGGTCGGGCTCGAAACTTGCGCCGAACATCGTCTCGAGCGCTTCGGGCAGACGGTGGCGGCTGTTGTAGAGGACATTGAGGCCGAAGGCCCGGGCGCGATGCGCCACGGCCTGGCCTATGCGCCCCATGCCGATGATGCCCAGCGTCTTTCCGGCGAGCCGGTGGCCAAGCATGGTGGAAGGAGCCCAGCCTTCCCACTTGCCGGCGCGCAGCGTGCGGCCACCATAGTTCAAGCGGCGGGCGACCGAGATGATCAGGGCGATCGTCATGTCCGCAGTGTCGTCGGTAAATACGCCGGGCGTGTTCGTGACGATGATCTTGCGCGCTCGGGCGGCGGCAAGGTCGATATGTTCGGTGCCCGCACCGAAGTTGGCGATCAGGCCGAGCTGCGGACCCGCTTCGGCGATCATTGCCGCGTCGATGCGATCCGTTACGGTGGGGACGAGGACATGGGCCGATTGCATCGCCGCGACAAGCTGGTGGCGCGACATGGCGCGGTCTTCGGCATTCAGGGATACGTCGAAAAGTTCGTTCATCCGCGCTTCCGTTTCCGGGAGCAGGCGGCGGGTGACGGCGACGCGCGGGGTGCCATCGACGCGGCGGGTCGGGCGATAGTCGGCGGAACTCGGCATGGATGCAAAGCTAGGCCCGGGGTGGGGCAGCGGTCAAGCATGGTGACGGCCCGCCATCGTGGACAGAGCACGCTGTGGTGTTGCTCTTGCCGGTCATTTTTGCGACGGCTGGTACATGATCAATCGCTACAGTCGTGCCCCTGCTGCCGTTATCGCATCAGTCGCCTGCGCCCTGCTTGCGCCGACGGCTCTTGCGCAGGACGCAGAAGACGGCGTGCCGTATTGGGTATCGACCCGCAAGGACACCGCGAACATGCGCGTGGGACCGGGTCGGGAATATCGGATAAACTGGACCTACACGCGCAAGGGCGTACCCATGAAAGTGCTGCGCGTGATGGGGGGGTGGCGCCTGGTCGAAGATCCCGATGGGGCGCGCGGCTGGATGCTCGCGCAATTCCTGAGCAGGGACCAGACCGGAATCGTCAAGGGCGCCATCACCGGCCTGCGCGAAAACAAGGACGGATCCGGGCGTCTGCTCTGGCGCGTGGCCCCGGGGGTCATGGGCAAGATCGGCGATTGCAAGGCTGGCTGGTGCAGCTTCGACGTTGACGGTCGCAAAGGCTATATCAAGGCGACGACCGTGTGGGGCGCGGGCAAGCCCTGACGCTGCCTTGTTCCTGATGCGAAAAGACCCCGGCCTTGCGGTCGGGGTCTTTCGTTGTTCCGGGCGTTGTGCCGGACTGTTGCCGATCAGACCAGTTCGATGGCCAGGGCCGTCGCTTCACCGCCGCCGATGCAGAGGCTGGCGACACCCTTGGTCTTGCCATGCTTCCTGAGGGCGGCGATCAGCGTGGTGACGATGCGGGTGCCCGACGCACCGATGGGATGGCCGAGCGCCGTTGCGCCGCCATGGACGTTGATCTTTTCGTGCGGGATGCCGAGGTCGTGCATCGCGAACATGGCAACGCAGGCGAAGGCTTCGTTGACTTCGAACAGGTCGACATCGGCGATCGACCACCCGGCCTTGTCGAGAACCTTCTGGATCGCACCGACGGGGGCCGTGGTGAAGTCCTTGGGTTCCTGGGCGTGGGCGGCAAGCGCGACGACCTTTGCGACCGGGGCGAGGCCGGCCGCCTTGGCAGTGCTTTCACGGGCCAGCACGACAGCCGCGGCACCGTCTGAAATCGACGAGGACGTGGCTGCGGTGATCGTGCCGTCCTTGGCAAAGGCAGGCTTCAGCGACGGAATCTTGTCCGGGCGGCCCTTGCCGGGTGCCTCGTCGGTGTCGACAGTGACTTCGCCGGCGCGCGTCTTGACGGTGACGGGGGCGATCTCGTCCTTGAAGGTGCCATCGGCAACAGCAGTCTGGGCGCGGCGCAGCGATTCGACGGTGTAGGTGTCCTGCTGTTCGCGGGTCAGCTGATAGGCGTTGGCGGTGTCCTGCGCGAAAGTGCCCATGGCGCGGCCGGCTTCATAGGCATCTTCGAGGCCATCGAGGAACATGTGGTCGTAGGCGGTGTCATGGCCGATGCGCGCGCCCGAGCGGTGCTTCTTGAGCAGGTACGGCGCGTTGGTCATCGATTCCATCCCGCCGGCAACAACGACATCGACACTGCCCGAGGCGAGGGCTTCGGCGCCCATGATGATCGTCTGCATGCCCGAGCCGCAAACCTTGTTGACCGTGGTCGCCTGAACCGACTTGGGCAGGCCAGCCTTGATAGCCGCCTGGCGAGCAGGGGCCTGACCGAGGCCTGCAGGAAGCACGCAGCCCATGTAAATGCGGTCGATGCCATCGGGCGATACGCCTGCGCGCTCGACCGCGGCCTTGACTGCGGTGGCGCCGAGATCTGTGGCAGAAACATCTGCCAAGGCTCCCTGCATCGCGCCCATGGGGGTGCGGGCATAGGACAGGATGACGACGGGATCGGCTGACGAGAACTGTGCCATGTCTTGACTGACCTTTGCATTTGGCCCTTGTGTCTGGGCGCTGATGCGCGGGCTTGTGTGCTCCCGCGTTCATCCGCGTACATAGTGCTGCACTGCAGCGAACGCAAATGGGGCATTGGTCGAACAGATGCTGGGTCCTGCATTTTCGAGCCTGCCTGCAGGCGTTCCGCTGGTCGGTTCGGCCATTCTGGGCGCAATTGTCGGGAGTTTTCTAGGCGCTGCTCTGGAGCGTTTGCCCTCGGGACGTTCGGTCGTGACCGGTCGGTCCGCCTGCGACGGGTGCGGCAAGGCTCTGACGGTGGTCGAACTGGTGCCTGTTCTGTCGTGGATGATGCAAAGGGGGAAGTGCCGCTCCTGCGGTGCGCGCATCGGCGGATGGCAGCTTGCCTGCGAACTGGGCGGCGCCGCCATTGGCGTGGCATCTCTGTTGCTGGCGCGTGAAGGCCTGGCGCTCGCCGCCATGCTGCTGGGGTGGCAGTTGCTGCTGCTGGCGTTGCTCGATCTGCGACACTTGTGGTTGCCGCGGTTGCTTGTGGGCTGGCTGGCCGCAAGCGGGCTGCTTGTGTCAATCGCCCGCGCCAGAGTGATCGATGACGCAGGAGTGATCGGTATAGCCGTTGCCGGGGGCGTGGTGGGTTATGCTCTGCTGTGGCTGATCGCGAGGTTCTATCTCAAGGCTCGCGGGCGCGAGGGGATGGGCTCGGGCGATCCTCCGCTGCTCGGCGCGATCGGGCTTTGGCTTGGGCCGCTGGGTGTCGTCGAGACGATGCTTGGTGCAAGCATCATCGGGATTGCAGCGGCTATTGTCATGCTTGTCAGCAAGCGTAAGATCGACGCTGACACGGCCCTGCCGCTGGGTACCTGCCTTGCCGCTACGGCATGGCTGCTCTTCCTGTTGCAGGGGCCGGGCTGAAAGCGATTCGGGGAGCGGGGCGACATGTTCGACGAAACGGCGCGCGACGAGATGATGACTGCGCTGGGCAAGCAGCGTGAGGCATTCACGGCAGCCCGGCCCGAGCCGCTGTCGACGCGCAACGACCGTCTGGAGCGCTGCGCCAGGATGCTGCTGGCGCATGGCGAGGACTTCGCCAGGGCAATGAGCGCCGACTTCGGCCATCGCAGCCGCGAGCAGTCGATGCTGACCGACATCATGCCTTCGATCAGCCTGATCCGCTATTCGCAGAAGCGGATGAAGGCATGGAGCAAGCCGGAGAAGCGCCACGTGGCTTTCCCGCTCAACCTTTTGGGGGCGCGGGCCGAGGTGCGCTATGAGCCCAAGGGTGTGATCGGCATCGTCGCGCCGTGGAACTTCCCGGTCGGGTTGACGATGGGGCCGCTAGCGCAGGCCTTTGCGGCGGGGAACCGGGCGATGCTCAAGCCAAGCGAGTTTACCGAGCGGACCTCGGAACTCATGGCGGAGTTGTTTCCGAAGTTCTTCGGGGATGACGAGGTGGCCGTCATTCTGGGCGGGCCTCAGACGGGACAGGACTTCTGCTCGCTGCCGTTCGATCACCTGCTGTTCACCGGGGCGACCTCGATCGGCAAGCACGTGCTCCATGCGGCGGCGGACAATCTGGTGCCGGTGACGCTTGAACTGGGCGGCAAGTCGCCCACCATTCTCGGACGCAGCGCCGACGTTGCCAAGGCGGCGGAGCGGATCGCGCTCGGCAAGATGATGAACGCAGGCCAGATCTGCCTGGCGCCGGACTACATGCTGGTGCCCGAGGAACTGGAGCACAAGGCCATCGGAGCGGTGCAGGCGAGCGTGGCGCAGATGTATCCGACGCTGCTGGCGAACGACGACTACACTTCGGTGATCAACCGGCGTCACCGTGATCGACTGGCGGGGCTGGTCGACGATGCCGTGGCAAAGGGCGCCGAGGCGATTGTCGTCAATCCGGGCAACGAGAACTTCGAGGGGTCGAACGGCAACAAGCTGCCGCTGACGATCCTGCGCAACGTCAGTGACGACATGAAGGTCATGCAGGACGAGATCTTCGGGCCGGTCCTGCCGGTGAAGACCTATTCGCGGATCGATGAAGCCATCGATTACGTCAATGCCCACGACCGGCCGCTGGGGCTCTATTACTTTGGCGAGGATCGGGCCGAGCGTGAGTCAGTGCTCAGCCGGACGATCTCGGGCGGGGTGACCGTCAATGATGTTATTTTTCATGTCTCGGCCGACGACTTGCCGTTCGGCGGAGTGGGGCCTTCCGGCATGGGGAGCTATCATGGCGTGGAAGGCTTCCGTTCGTTCAGCCATGCCCGTGCCGTCTACAGCCAACCGAAGATCGACCTCGCCAGGATCGCGGGCCTCAAGCCGCCATACGGTGCCGCCACGGCGCGCACGCTGAAGATGCAGCTGAAGTAAGCAAGGCATACGAATGGCAGGGCGGCGGCGTACGTCGCCCAATCACGCTGCACTGGGAAAAGGGCAGGCAATTCCGCCCTTAGTGCAATGCACCCCACTTGCGTACAGGCGCGGTCGGGACTAGGGCGCAGGCGAACCTGCAGCTTCGCGAGTCAGCCCTTTGGTCGATCTGTCTCAATACCTGCCGATCCTGATCTTTCTCGGGATCGCCTTGGCGCTTTCTTCCGCATTCGTGTTCCTGCCAATGGGCGTGTCGCGCCTGACCGGCGCGCACAATCCCACCGCGGAAAAGCTCAGCGAGTATGAATGCGGCTTCCCCGCGTTCGAAGACCCGCGCAGCCAGTTCGACGTGCGGTTCTATCTCGTCGCGATCCTGTTCATCATCTTCGATCTCGAAGCCGCGTTCCTGTTTCCCTGGGCGGTCAGCCTGAAGGAAACCGGTTGGGCCGGGTGGACAACCATGATGGTCTTCCTCGGCGAACTGGTGATCGGCTTCATCTATGCCTGGAAGAAGGGCGCGCTGGACTGGGAATGAGCAACATGGCCACTAACCCGCTCGTTACTGCCAATGCCGGTGCCGTTTCGGCGCCGGACCAGGCGTTTTTCGACAGCCTCAATGCCGAGGTGAACGACAAGGGCTTCCTCGTCACCAGCACCGAAGAATTGTTCCAGTGGGCCCGCACCGGCTCGCTGTGGTGGATGACCTTCGGCCTTGCCTGCTGCGCGGTCGAGATGATCCACGTCAACATGCCGCGTTACGACATGGAGCGCTTCGGCGTCGCCCCGCGCGCCTCGCCGCGCCAGTCGGACGTGATGATCGTGGCCGGCACGCTGTGCAACAAGATGGCCCCGGCACTGCGCAAGGTCTACGACCAGATGTCGGACCCCAAGTACGTGATCTCGATGGGTTCGTGCGCCAACGGCGGCGGCTATTACCACTACAGCTATTCGGTAGTGCGCGGCTGCGATCGCATCGTGCCCGTGGACATCTACGTGCCCGGCTGCCCGCCGACTGCCGAAGCGCTGCTCTATGGCGTGATGCAGTTGCAGCGGAAGATCCGCCGCGCCGGCACGATCGAGCGCTGAGGAGCAAGGAACAATGACCGTTCTCCACTCCGCGCCGCGCTGGTCCTCGAACGAGGGCGTGAAGGATGCGCTGGTGGCCGCGCTCGGCGCGATGCTGGTTTCGGCAGACGAGGAGCATGGCGAAATCCTGCTCACCGTCGCGCGTGACAGCGTCGAGGATGCGCTGCGCCTGCTTCGTGACGATCACGAATACCAGCAGCTGATGGACATCGCAGGCGTCGACTACCCTCAGCGGGCCGAGCGCTTCGACGTCTGCTACTGCCTGCTCTCGGTGACGAAGAACCACCGCGTGATCGTCAAGGTCTCGACCGATGAGGCGACGCCGGTGCCGACCGTGACGACGCTGTGGCCGAACGCCGGCTGGTACGAGCGCGAAGTCTACGACATGTTCGGCGTGCTGTTTTCGGGCAATTCGGACCTGCGCCGCATCCTGACCGACTACGGCTTCCAGGGTCACCCGTTCCGCAAGGACTTCCCGCTGACCGGCTATGTCGAGCTGCGCTATTCGGAAGAAGACAAGCGCGTGGTCTATGAGCCGGTGCAGCTGGCACAGGATCTGCGCCAGTTCGACTTCATGAGCCCATGGGAAGGTGCGGACTACGTGCTGCCGGGTGACGAGAAGGCCGCGACCCCGCCGCCTGCTCCGGCTCCGGTGGCGACCAAGCCCGACACCAAGGGCGATCCGAAGGGCGACGTGCCCAAGACGACCGACAAGCCCGCCGACACCGGCGCTGGCGAGAAGGCCAATGCCGAGGCGGCCAAGCCGGTTTCTGATGCGAAGGCCACCGGCGGCACTGTCGCGGGTCAGGGCCAGGGCGAGCCGGTTGCGGTGAAGACTGAAATTGACGCTCCCGATGCGCCCGAGCCGACCGAGGCTCGCCCGGCGAAGAAGCCGCGCGCAACGAAGACTGCCGATACCGAGGGCGCGACCGAAGCGGCCGACAAGCCCAAGCGGACGCGCGCGAAGAAGACCGATGGAGAAGGCGCATGAGCCTGAGCCTCGAACAGTCGCCGACCACCGGCGACGAGGTCATTTCCAACTACACGATCAACTTCGGGCCCCAGCACCCGGCGGCGCACGGCGTGCTGCGCATGGTCATGGAGCTTGACGGCGAGATCATCGAACGCATCGACCCGCACGTCGGCCTGCTCCATCGCGGCACCGAGAAGCTGATCGAGCACAAGACCTACCTGCAGGCGCTGCCCTACTTCGACCGGCTCGACTACTGCTCGCCGCTGGCCATGGAGCACTCCTACGTGCTCGCGGTCGAAAAGCTGCTGAACATCGAGGTTCCGCTGCGCGCCCAGTACCTGCGCGTGCTGTTCGCGGAACTGACCCGAATCTGCAACCACATGCTTAACCTCGGGTCGCACGTCATGGACGTCGGCGCGATGACGCCGAACCTGTGGCTGTTCGAGATCCGCGAGGACTGCCTCAACTTCTTCGAGCGCGCTAGCGGAGCGCGCATGCACTCGGCATGGTTCCGCCCTGGCGGCGTGCACCAGGACGTGCCGCTCAAGCTGCTGACCGACATGGCGGACTGGATTGACGACCGCCTGTTCCCGCTGTTCGAGGACGCGATGAGCCTCGTGGTCGACAACCGCATCTTCAAGCAGCGCAACGTCGACATCGCCGTGGTTTCCAAGGAAGACGCGCTGCGCTGGGGCTTCTCCGGCCCGATGATCCGTGGTTCGGGCATTCCGTGGGACTTGCGCAAGAGCCAGCCCTACGACGTCTATGACCGCATGGAGTTCGACATTCCCGTCGGCACCAGCGGCGACTGCTATGACCGCTTCATGGTCCGCGTCGAGGAAGTGCGCCAGTCGGCCCGCATCATGCGCCAGTGCATCGCGCAGATGCCCGAAGGCCCGATTGCCAGCACAGACCGCAAGGTGGTGCCGCCCAAGCGCGCCGAGATGAAGCAGTCGATGGAAGCGCTGATCCATCACTTCAAGCTCTACACCGAAGGCTTCCACGTTCCGGCGGGCGAAGTCTATGTGGCGACCGAAAGCCCCAAGGGCGAATTCGGCGTCTATCTGGTCTCGGACGGTTCGAACAAGCCCTACCGCTGCAAGATCCGCCCGACCGCGTTCAGCCACCTCCAGGCGATGGACTTCATGTGCAAGGGCCACATGCTGCCCGACGCCACCGCCATCCTCGGCGCGATCGACGTGGTGTTCGGGGAGTGTGACCGGTGAGCGGCGAAGATCTGATGATTTTCTGTCGACAGCCCGTGGTTGTTGGCGGCGAAACATTCAACGTTGTTGCGGGGCTTCGGTCGGACCGACCCGGTGAAATTATTGTTCGGACGATGGATGATAATGATTACCCGGACGACCGTTTCCCCGTGGAGATTATTCCCGCAGCCGCTGGGATTGTTCTCAGGACTGGACCAAGCTTTTATCCTTGGGAAGAGCTTATGCAGAGGGCAGAGCATCGCTTGAGGGGGCAGCTCTGATGTCAAACCTTGAAACCGCGAAGGCGATGATCGCCGCCTACAACGCGCAGGACGTGGATACTTACGTCTCCTACATGACCGACGATGCCTGCGAGGCGAACTATCGCGGGGATGTGGTGCGCGAGGGCAAGGAGGGCACGCGCTCGGGCCTTGCCGCCGCGTTCGCGCGCTGGCCGCAGAACCATGCCGAGATCGTCGAGGCGCAAGCCATCGGCAACTACGTGCTGATGCGCGAGCATGTGACGCGCGGTCCCGCGACCGATGGTTCGGCGCTGGTCGAGCCGTTCGATGTGATCGCAGTCTATTCTTTCGAGGGCGACAAGTGCTCTCGGGTGGAGTTTATCCGGTGAAGTCCACGTTTGACCTCATGCGCCTCTGGGCCATGCTGACGGGCCTCGTGCTCGCCGCGTGGTACTTCGGCGAACTCTGGCTCGGCGCGAAGGTGACCGAGACGCTGCCCATGCTGATCGCCGCCATTGGCGGGTTCGAGCTGTTCCACTATGCGCAGGATATCCTGATCAAGCGGGGGCGGACCAATGGCTGATCGCTTCATCGAACCGGACAGCCCCGAACTACGCGCCCGCTGGGGTGGCTTCGAATGGACGGCTGAGAACGCTGAACAGGCCAAGGTCATCGTCGGCCGCTATCCGGCGGGGCGTCAGCGCTCGGCGGTGATGCCGCTGCTCGATCTGGCGCAGCGCCAGGTGGGGGCGGAGCTGAACACGCAAGGCTGGCTGCCGATCCCGGTGATGGAATACGTGGCCAAGTATCTCGACATGCCGGTGATCCGCGTGGTCGAGGTGGCGACGTTCTACACGATGTACAACATCGCCCCGATCGGGCGTTTCCACGTGCAGGTCTGCGGCACCACGCCCTGCATGCTGCGCGGGTCGGACGACATCATGGCCGCCTGCAAGGGCAAGGGCCTGAAGAAGGGCCACACCACCTCAGACGGCATGTTCACGCTGACCGAAGTCGAGTGCATGGGCAACTGTGCGTCTGCTCCCATGGTCCAGATCAACGACGACAACTACGAAGACCTGACCCCCGCCGACATGGAGCGCATCCTTGACGAGCTGGCCGCAGGCAAGCAGCCGAAGACCGGCACGCAACTGCCGGGCCGTCATACGGTGGAACCGGCGGGTGCGCTCAGCAACCTGACGGCGATGGTTGACGCCAACCACGATTACCGAGGGGAGTGGTAAGATGAACCAACATCCCAACCCCGCTCAGGCTGAGCTTGTCGAAGCCCGCCCGCTGCCGTCGCGTTTTGCCATCATCCTTCGACAGGCTCAGGATGAGCGGATTTTTGCGATTAGAGGTGCCCTGTGAGTCTCGCTGACAAGGATCGCATCTTTACCAACGTCTACGGTTTCCAGCCGTGGAACCTTGCCGCCGCACGCCAGCGCGGGGACTGGGACAATACCAAGGCCCTGATGGAGCGCGGGCAGGACGCGATCATCGAGGAAATCAAGGCCTCGGGCCTGCGCGGTCGTGGCGGTGCGGGCTTCCCCACCGGCATGAAGTGGTCGTTCATGCCCAAGGAGAGCAAGGACGGTCGTCCCAGCTTCCTCGTGATCAACGCCGACGAATCCGAACCCGGTTCGTGCAAGGACCGCGAGATCATCCGCCACGATCCGCACAAACTGATCGAAGGCGCGCTGATCGCGGGCTATGCGATGCGTGCGCGCGCCGCCTACATCTACATTCGCGGCGAATATATCCGCGAGGCCGAGACACTGTTCGCCGCCGTGCAGGAGGCTTATGACGCCGGCCTGATCGGCAAGAACGCCTCTGGGTCGGGCTACGATTTCGACGTCTTCGTCCATCGCGGCGCGGGCGCCTATATCTGCGGCGAAGAGACCGCGATGATCGAGAGCCTCGAAGGCAAGAAGGGCCAGCCCCGCCTCAAGCCGCCGTTCCCGGCGGGCGCGGGCCTCTATGGCTGCCCGACCACGGTGAACAACGTCGAATCGATCGCGGTTGCGCCGACGATCCTGCGTCGCGGCGCTTCGTGGTTCTCCTCGTTCGGTCGCGAGAACAACAAGGGCACCAAGCTCTTCCAGATCAGCGGCCACGTGAACCGGCCCTGCGTCGTCGAGGAAGAGATGAGCATCCCGTTCAGCGAGCTGATCGAGAAGCACTGCGGCGGCATCCGTGGCGGCAAGGACAACCTCCTCGCCGTGATCCCCGGCGGCTCGTCGGTTCCGCTGGTTCCGGCGGCCGAAATCTGGGACGCGCCGATGGACTTCGATGGCCTGCGCGCGCTGGGCTCGGGCCTTGGTACTGCCGCTGTCATCGTCATGGACAAGTCCACCGACATTGTCCGCGCGATCAGCCGCCTGTCGTACTTCTACAAGCACGAAAGCTGCGGCCAGTGCACACCCTGCCGCGAAGGAACGGGGTGGATGTGGCGCGTGATGGAACGCCTGCGCACCGGCGATGCGGATGTCGAGGAAATCGACACGCTGTTCAACGTGACCAAGCAGGTCGAAGGCCACACCATCTGCGCCCTGGGTGACGCGGCCGCCTGGCCGATCCAGGGCCTGATCCGCCACTTCCGCCCTGAGATCGAGCGCCGGATTGCCGAGAACGCTCGGCCAGAACTGTCAGAGGCAGCAGAATAATGCCTAAAGTCAAAGTCGACGGCGTAGAGCTCGAAGTCCCGGCAGGCGCTACTGTCCTGCAGGCGTGCGAGCTGGCCGGCAAGGAAATCCCGCGCTTCTGCTATCACGAGCGGCTGAGCATTGCCGGCAATTGCCGCATGTGCCTGGTCGAAGTGAAGCCCGGACCGCCAAAGCCGCAGGCGTCCTGCGCGCTGCCCGCCACGGAAGGCCAGGAAATCCGCACGGATTCCGAGATGGTCAAGAAGGCGCGGGAAGGGGTGATGGAATTTCTCCTGATCAACCACCCGCTCGATTGCCCGATCTGCGATCAGGGTGGCGAGTGCGACCTGCAGGACCAGTCGGTCGCCTATGGTCGTGGTGCCTCGCGCTATCACGAGAACAAGCGCGCGGTGACCGAGAAGTACATGGGCCCGCTCATCAAGACGACGATGACGCGCTGCATCCACTGCACCCGCTGCGTGCGCTTCAGTGAAGAAGTAGCGGGCGTGGACGAGATCGGCGCGCTCTATCGCGGCGAGACGATGCAGATTTCCACCTATCTGGAAAAGGCTGCGGCGCACGAGCTTTCCGCCAACGTGATCGACCTCTGTCCGGTCGGTGCTCTGACGAGCCGTCCCTATGCGTTCGAAGCGCGTCCTTGGGAGCTGAAGAAGACGCTGTCCATCGACGTTTCGGACGCGCTGGGCTCTAACATCCGGCTCGACAGCCGTGGCCGCGAAGTGCTGCGCATCCTGCCGCGCGTCAACGACGACGTGAATGAGGAATGGCTGTCCGACCGTGGCCGCTACATGGTTGACGGACTGACCCGGCGCCGTCTCGACAAGCCATGGCTGCGCCGTGATGGCAAGCTGGTCGCGGCGACCTGGGCCGAGGCGTTCGAGGCTGTTGCAAAGATCAATCCGGGTTCGTCGGTAGCGGTGATCGCGGGCGATCTGGTTGATTGCGAGACGATGTTTGCGGCCAAGAAGCTGGCAGGGGCCTTGGGTTCCACGCTGCTTGAAGGCCGTCAGACGGGTCTGGCCTATGACACGTCGAACCTTGCGGCAGTGAACTTCAACTCAGGCCTGGCTGGCATCGAGGATGCAGACGCGGTGCTGATCGTGGGTTCGATGATCCGCGATGAAGCGCCGCTGCTCAACACCCGCCTGCGCAAGGCGGTGAAGAAGGGCGCGAAGGTCTTCGTGGTCGGCCCGCAGTGGGACCCGACCTATCCGGCGACGTTCCTGGGTGATGATCTGGCGGTGCTGGGCAACCTGCCAGCCGAAGTCAGCGATGCCTTCGGTGCGGCGCAGAAGCCCGCGATCATCATTGGCGGCGCGGCTCTGGGCAAGGGTGCTCTCGGCGCAGGTCTCGCCTTTGCCGAACAGTTCAATCTGGTGCGTGAGGGCTGGAACGGCTTCAACGTCGTGCACATGGCGGCGAGCCGCATGGGTGGCCTGATGCTCGGCTACGCGCAGACGGGCGGCCTTGCCGATCTGGTTGCGGCCAAGCCGAAGATGGTCATCTCGCTGGGTGCGGATGAGGTGGACTTTACAAAGTTTGCCGACAGCATGATCGTGCATATCGGCCATCATGGTGACAAGGCGGCGCACGCTGCCGATGTGATCCTGCCTGCCGCCGCGTTCAGCGAGAAGGACGGCACTTACGTCAACACCGAAGGCCGCGTGCAGTATGCGGAAAAGGCCGTGTTCGCGCCGGGCGATGCCCGCGAGGACTGGACGATCCTGCGGGCCATGGCCGACGCGCTTGGCGTTTCGGTAGGCTTCGACAGCTTCGAGCAGCTTCGCGCCGCGATGGTGGCCGAAGTTCCGGCGCTGGGCTTGGAAGGTCTGGCCGATTACGGTGCTCTGCCCTCGGCTCCCGCTGGTGCCAGGGCTGAGGGTGTGATCGCGGGTTACCCGATCAAGGATCGCTACCTGACCAACGCCATCGCCCGTTCCAGCCCGACGCTGCAGCGCTGTTCGGCGGAACTGCTCCACGGGACAAGCTTCGCGGAGGCCGCGGAATGACCGAGTTCTTCATGGGTCTTGGCCTCTCGTACGAGTGGGCCTGGGGCATTGCCACCATCTGCGGGATCCTGCTGATCGCGTTCCCGCTGATGCTCGGCGTTGCCATGATCATTTATGCCGACCGCAAGATCTGGGCGGCGATGGCGCTGCGCAAGGGGCCGAACGTGGTGGGGCCGCTGGGTCTGCTGCAGTCGTTCGCCGACGGTCTGAAGGTGTTCCTGCAGGAAACCATCATTCCTTCGGCGGCGAACAAGGGCCTGTTCCTGATCGCGCCGATCATCACCTTTACCGTCGCGCTGATGGCCTGGGCGGTGATCCCGTTCAATTCGGGCGCGGTGCTGGCGAACATCAACGTCGGCCTGCTCTACGTTCTGGCGATCTCGTCACTCGGCGTTTACGGGGTGGTGATCGCGGGCTGGTCGTCCAATTCGAAGTACCCGTTCTTCTCGGCGATGCGCGCTTCGGCGCAGATGATCTCCTACGAAGTCTCGATCGGCTTCATCCTGATCTGCGTGGTGCTGTGGGCGGGGACGTTCAATCTGAACGACATCGTCAAGGCGCAGCAGAGCCACGTGTGGATCATCAACGGTTTCGTCGCGAACCCGCTGCTGTTCCCGATGTGGGTGATGTTCCTGATCTCGGGCATGGCCGAAACCGCACGCGCGCCGTTCGACCTGACCGAAGCGGAATCGGAGCTCGTCGCCGGTTACCAGACCGAATACTCGTCGATGGCCTTCGCGCTTTACTGGCTGGGCGAATATGCCAACGTGCTGCTGATGTGCGCGCTGAACGCCGTGCTGTTCTGGGGCGGATACCTGCCGCCGCTCGACATTCCGGTGCTCTACCTCGTGCCGGGCTTCGTCTGGCTGCTGCTCAAGATCCTGTTCTTCTTCTTCATCTTCAGCTGGGTGAAGGCGACCGTCCCGCGCTATCGCTATGACCAGCTGATGCGCCTGGGCTGGAAGATCTTCCTGCCCGTATCGCTGCTGTTCGTGTTCCTCGTCAGCGGCTACCTCATGGCTACCGGACACTTCGCATGACCGTCGGACAGCTCATCAAGAGCTTCACCCTTTGGGAGTTCGTGAAGGCGCACTGGCTGACCTTGAAGTATTTCTTCAAGCCCAAGGCGACGATCAACTACCCGTTCGAGAAGAACCCGCTTTCCCCGCGCTTCCGTGGTGAACATGCCCTGCGCCGTTATCCCAACGGCGAGGAGCGCTGCATCGCGTGCAAGCTGTGCGAGGCGGTGTGCCCGGCGCAGGCGATCACGATCGAAGCCGAACCGCGCGAGGACGGCAGCCGCCGCACCACGCGTTACGACATCGACATGACGAAGTGCATCTTCTGCGGCTTCTGCCAGGAAGCCTGCCCGGTCGATGCCATCGTCGAGGGGCCGAACTTCGAATACGCGACCGAAACGCGCGAGGAGCTGCTCTACGACAAGGCAAAGCTGCTCGCGAACGGGGACAAGTGGGAGCGGGCGATAGCCGCGAACCTTGAAGCCGATGCGCCGTATCGCTAGGGGGCCGCGCTGATGATCCAGGTATTCGCCTTCTATCTCTTCGCCACGCTCTGCATCTTCAGCGGTGCGGTGACGATTCTTGCGCGCAATCCGGTGCATTCGGTGCTCTGGTTGATCCTCGCGTTCTTCAATGCCGCCGGTCTGATGGTGCTGGTGGGCGCCGAGTTCATCGCGATGCTGCTGGTCATCGTCTATGTCGGTGCGGTTGCGGTGCTGTTCCTGTTCGTCGTGATGATGCTCGACATCGACTTTGCCGAACTGCGCGCCGGATTCATCAAGAACTTCCCGCTCGGGCTGGCGCTGGCCGTCGTGCTTTTCGTCGAGCTGTTCGTCGGCCTCATCGTGCGCGGTGCAGGGTCGGTTGCGCTGGGCAAGGCCGATGGCTCGGCCGCGCCGCTGGCCGAAGCCTCGAACATCGAGGCCATCGGTGCACTGCTCTACAGCCGCTACCTGTTCCTGTTCGAAGCGGCGGGCATTGTCCTGCTGGTTGCGATGATCGGCGCGATCGTGCTGACGCATCGCCAGCGCACCGACACGCGTGGCCAGAACGTCTCGAAGCAGAACGCACGTCGCCCGGAAGAGGCGACCGTCAATCTCCAGCCGGAAGTGGGCAAGGGGGTCCAGATCTGATGATCGGCATCGAACACTACCTCGTCGTCAGCTCGATCCTGTTCGTGCTGGGCGTGCTTGGCATCTTCCTCAACCGGAAGAACGTCATCATCATCCTGATGGCGATCGAACTGATCCTGCTTTCGGTGAACCTCAACCTCGTCGCGTTCAGCGCGTTCCTGCACGACCTTGTCGGCCAGGTCTTCGCGATGTTCGTGCTGACGGTGGCTGCGGGCGAGGCAGCAATCGGGCTTGCCATTCTCGTCATCTACTTCCGTGGCCGCGGCACCATTGCCGTCGACGATGTCAACCGGATGAAGGGCTGAACCAATGTCTTCCATCCTGATCATTGTATTCCTGCCGCTTCTGGCAGCGATCGTCGCAGGCCTCGGCAACAAGAAGCTGGGCGCGGTTCCGGCCAAGGTGGTGACCACTGGCGCGCTGTTCATCTCGTGCGCGCTGTCCTGGCCGATCTTTATCTCTTTCCTGGGCGGAACGGCCGAGGCAAGCGTCACTCCGGTGCTGCACTGGGTCAAGTCGGGCGCGCTCGACTTCGCATGGGCGCTCCGGGTCGACACGCTTACGGCAGTCATGCTGGTGGTCATCACCAGCGTCTCGGCGCTCGTCCACCTGTACTCGTGGGGCTACATGAGCGAGGAGCCGGATCAGCCGCGCTTCTTCGCCTACCTGTCGCTGTTCACCTTCGCCATGCTCATGCTGGTGACGGCGGACAACCTCGTGCAGATGTTCTTCGGTTGGGAAGGCGTGGGCCTCGCCTCCTACCTTCTGATCGGCTTCTGGTTCCGCAAGCCTTCCGCCAACGCTGCCGCTATGAAGGCCTTCGTGGTCAACCGCGTCGGCGACCTCGGCTTCATGATGGGCATCTTCGGGACGTTCCTGGTGTTCGGCACAGTGTCGATCCCGGCGATCCTTGAAGCCGCGCCCGGCATGGCCGGCTCGACCATCGGTTTCCTTGGCTACCGCTTCGACACTATGACCGTGCTGTGCCTGCTGCTGTTCATCGGCGCGATGGGCAAGTCGGCGCAGCTTGGTCTGCACACGTGGTTGCCTGACGCGATGGAAGGCCCGACTCCGGTATCGGCGCTGATCCACGCTGCCACCATGGTGACAGCGGGCGTGTTCATGGTCTGCCGTCTGTCGCCAATGTTCGAAGTCAGCCCAACGGCGCTGTCGTTCGTGACCTTCATCGGCGCGATGACGTGCATCTTTGCGGCGACCGTGGGCACGACGCAGACCGACATCAAGCGCGTGATCGCCTATTCGACCTGCTCGCAGCTGGGCTATATGTTCTTTGCGGCAGGTGTCTCGGCCTATGGCGCGGCGATGTTCCACCTGTTCACCCACGCCTTCTTCAAGGCGTTGCTGTTCCTGGGTGCCGGTTCGGTGATCCACGCGATGCACCACGAGCAGGACATGCTGTACTATGGCGGCCTGCGTAAGAGCATTCCGCTTACCTACTGGGCGATGATGATGGGCACGCTGGCGATCACCGGCGTCGGCATTGTCGATGTGTTCGGTTTTGCAGGTTTTTACTCGAAGGACGCGATCCTTGAGGCGGCCTATGCCAAGGGCACCGAACTGGGGCACTTTGCCTTCTTCATCGGTATCTTTGCAGCGCTGCTGACCAGCTTCTATTCGTGGCGTCTGGTGTTCCTGACCTTCTTCGGCAAGCCGCGCTGGGAGCAATCCGAGCATATCCAGCACGCGGTACACGATGCTCATGGGCATGACGATCATGCTCACGGGCACGATGACCATGCGCATGCGCATCATCATGATGAGCACAACGATGGCACGGCAGGCTATCACCCGCATGAAAGCCCGCTGAACATGCTGGTTCCGCTGGGCGTGCTGTCGCTTGGCGCGGTGCTGGCAGGCTTTGTCTTCCATCACAGCTTCGTGAGCGAAGGCACCGGACATTTCTGGAAGGGCTCGCTCGTGTTCGCGGAACACACGATCCATGCAATGCACGCAGTGCCGACATGGGTTAAGTGGGCGCCGTTCGCGGTCATGGCCACCGGCCTGCTGATCGCCTGGTACGCCTATATCAAGAACACGAAGTTCCCGGCCGCGTTCGTCGAACAGTTCGGGTTCCTCTACAAGTTCCTGCTCAACAAGTGGTACTTCGACGAGCTTTACCACTACGTTTTCGTCGTTCCTGCGATGTGGCTTGGCCGCGTGTTCTGGAAGGTTGTCGACCAGGGCGTGATCGATCGCTTCGGCCCGAACGGTGCCGCTTGGGTCGTCGCTCAAGGCAGCCGCGCCGCCGCCAAGCTCCAGTCGGGGTATCTCTATAGCTATGCGCTGGTCATGCTCGTCGGCCTTGTCGGCGCGATCAGCTGGGTGATCGCACAATGACCGGTTTTCCGATCCTCTCGCTGATGCTGCTGGTGCCGCTGGTTGCGGCAGTGGCCTGCCTTGTCGTTCCTCGTGAACAGGCGCGTTCCGTTGCGCTTGTCGCCACTTTGATCGACTTCGTTCTGGGGGTGATCCTCTGGGCACAGTTCGACATCGGCGGCGCGCAGTGGCAATTCACGGAAAGCGCCGCGATCTTCTCGGGCTTCTCGTGGAAGCTCGGCATCGATGGCATCGCGCTGCTGCTGATCGCGCTGACGGTATTCCTGATGCCGATCTGCATCGGCGCCAGCTGGACCTCGATCGACAAGCGCCAGGGCGAGTATTACGCGGCGTTCCTGCTCATGGAAACGCTGATGATCGGCGTGTTCGCGGCGCAGGACCTGTTTCTGTTCTACATCATGTTCGAGGCCGGCCTGATCCCGATGTACCTGATCATCGGCGTGTGGGGCGGGGCGGAGCGCATCTACGCCAGCTACAAGTTCTTCCTCTACACGCTGCTCGGCTCGGTGCTGATGCTGATCGCGATGTTCTGGATGGTGAACGAAGCCGGCACGACCGACATCCCGACGCTGATGGCCTACAACTTCCCGGTGCAGGCGCAGACCTGGCTGTGGCTGGCCTTCTTCGCGAGCTTTGCCGTGAAGATGCCGATGTGGCCGGTCCACACCTGGCTGCCTGACGCGCACGTGCAGGCGCCCACCGGCGGTTCGGTGATCCTTGCGGGTGTCCTGCTGAAGATGGGTGGCTATGGCTTCATCCGCTTTTCGCTGCCGATGTTCCCCGAAGCCTCGGCGCAGTTCGCGCCGCTGATCTTCGGCATGTCGATGGCGGCCGTGGTCATCACCTCGCTGATCGCGTTGGTGCAGCACGACATGAAGAAGCTGATCGCCTATTCCTCGGTCGCGCACATGGCGATCGTGACGATTGGCCTGTTTGCCTTCAATCAACAGGGTCTCGAAGGTTCGATGCTGATCATGCTGAGCCACGGCCTGGTTGCAGGCGCGCTGTTCCTCAGCGTCGGCGTGATCTACGACCGTCTGCACACGCGCGAAATTGCGCGCTATGGCGGCTTGTCGATCAACATGCCGTATTACGCGGTGTTCCTGCTGCTGTTCACGATGGCCTCGATCGGGCTTCCGGGTACGAGCGGTTTCGTTGGCGAGTTCCTGTCGCTGATGGGCGTCTACCAGATCTCGAGCTGGGTTGCCCTGATTTGCACCACCGGGATCATCCTTGGTGCGGCATACATGCTCTACCTTTATCGTCGCATTGCCTATGGCGAGCAGAAGAACGCCGATGCCGCCGCGATGCTCGATCTCGACAAGCGCGAGTGGGCGATGATGGTTCCGCTTGCTGCTGTGGTGCTGTGGATGGGCGTGTACCCTGAAAGCTTCATCGCGCCGATGCGCAAGGACATTGCCGCGCTCGATGCGCGCCTCGCGCAAGCCAAGCCCAAGGGCGATGCGCAAGTAACTGCTGGAAAGCCGATGGCTGCTGCCCATTCTGAACATGAAGCCGCGCACGGGGAGGCACACTGATGGACTTCGCCCGTTCGCTCGCGCTCACCACGCCCGAAATTCTGCTTTCGGTTTCCGGCTTGGTGCTGCTGCTGATCGCCGCTTGGGGTGGTGACAAGGCCTCGCGCCTGATCTCGATCCTTGCCGTTGCTGTCCTTACGGTTTGCGCCATTCTTACTGCGCCTGCGCTGTGGGGGCAGGCGATGGGGCGGGACGTGGCTGCGTTCGGTGGCCAGCATCGCGCCGATGCCTTCGCCGCGTTCGCCAAGTTACTGATCTACGCCAGTGCTGGCGTGACGCTGATCGTTGCGCAGTCGTTCTTCGACAAGGCTCGCGCAATGCGCGCGGAATTCCCGCTGCTCGTGCTGTTCGCCTCGCTCGGCATGGGCATGATGGTGTCTGCAGGTGATCTGCTGGCGCTTTACATCGGCCTCGAGCTGAACAGCCTTGCGTCCTATGTGTTGGCTTCGTTCCTGCGCACCGACGAGCGGTCGGCGGAATCCGGCCTCAAGTACTTTGTGCTTGGCTCGCTGGCCTCGGGTATCCTGCTGTTCGGCATGAGCCTGACCTACGGCTTCACCGGCACGACCAGCTTTGGCGGGATCAATGCTGCGCTTGCGGGCGGCCTGTCGACCGGTGCGACGTTCGGCCTGATCTTCGTGCTCGCAGGGCTTGCCTTCAAGATCAGCGCGGCGCCGTTCCACATGTGGACGCCTGACGTTTACGAAGGCGCGCCGACGCCGGTAACGACGTTCTTCGCCACGGCGTCGAAGGTCTCGGCGCTGGGCCTGCTGATGCGCGTCAGCTTCGAGGCATTCGGGAGCCAGCCGCACGCCTGGCAACAGGTGGTGATCTTCGCCTCGCTGCTGTCGATCGTGATCGGCGCGCTGGGGGCGATCGGGCAGAACAACATCAAGCGCCTGATGGCCTATTCGTCGATCAACAACGTCGGCTTCATCCTGATCGGTCTTGCAACGGCAACGCGTGCGGGTGCCTCGGCAATGCTCGTCTACATTGCGATCTACGTTGCGATGTCGGTGGCAGGCTTTGTCGCGGTGCTGCTGCTGCGCGACGAGAACGGTGAACATGTCGAAGCGATCTCCGACCTGGCTGGCCTTTCGAAAACGCGCCCCTGGATTGCCCTTGCCATGGCGTCGGTGATGTTCAGCCTCGCCGGTATTCCGCCGCTGTTCGGCTTCTGGGGCAAGTTCGTGGTGTTCCAGGCCGCAGTGCAGGCCGACATGATCGTGCTCGCCGCGATCGGCATCGCTGCCTCGGTGATCGGTGCGTTCTACTACCTCAAGGTCGTCAAGGTTATGTACTTCGACGAACCGGCGGATGTGGTGAAGGGCACTGGCGAGACTTCGCATACCGTGCTGCTGGTGCTGTCGAGCCTCGCAATCTCGCCGCTCGGCTACCTTGGCACCAAGTGCCTCGATACGCTCGCGGGATACGCTGCCGCAGCGCTGTTCCCGGTCGGCTGATCACTTGATCGAAACCGTCGCCGAAATTCCCTCGACCAATGGTGCGCTGCTCGCGCGCCTTGGCGGGGGAGAGGCCGTGGCCGAAGGTTATTGGCTGGTTGCTGACCGGCAAAGCGCTGGGCGCGGGCGCGCAGGGCGCGCATGGAGCGACGGCTTCGGCAATTTCATGGGTTCGACGGTCGTCAACCTTCGTGGTCCTGATCCGTTGCCGCAGACGCTGGCTCTGGTTGCCGGGCTGGCTGTGCACGAGACGGTCAGTGCCATCGCTCCGACACTGGCTGATCTCTGGCTGAAGTGGCCGAACGACCTGCTTGTTGGTGATGCAAAGCTGGCGGGCATTTTGCTCGAGCGGCAGCGTGATGCTGTGGTTATAGGAATTGGCGTAAACCTCGCGCAAGCACCCCAAGTACCTGACCGGTCGACGGCGTCGCTGAGCGATTTCGGCATCGACATTTCCCGCGACCGGTTTGCCGCCGATCTGGCTGCGCGGCTTGGCGATGCAGTTGACCGGTGGCACTACGGCGAATGGCCGCTGCTGCGCCAGCAGTGGATTTCCCGCGCCTTGCCCACGGGGACGCTTGTTTCGGTCAAGGATAGCGGCCACGGCACCATCATGGGTGCGTTTGCCGGTATCGATGATGACGGCGTTGCCCTTCTTCGCTTGGCGGACGGAGCGGTCCGTGCCATCCACGCGGGCGACATAGATATGGTGGGAACTCATGCTTCTGGCGGTTGACGTCGGCAATACCAACATCGTCTTCGCACTGTTCGAAGGTCGCGAGATCAAGTCACGCTGGCGTGTTGCGACCGATCCACGCCGCACGGCTGACGAGTACGCAGTTTGGCTGTTGCAACTCATGCAATTGCAGGGTTTTGACCGAAAAGCCGTGAGCAAGATCATCATCTCGACAGTTGTGCCGCGCGCGCAGCACAACCTCGAGGTCCTTTCGCAAAAGTACTTCGGGCTCGATCCGCTGATCGCAGGGCAAGCTCCCGTGGAATGGGGCTTCGAGGCAGATGTTGACGAGCCGCGCTCACTTGGCGCAGACCGTGCCGTCAATACCGTGGCGGCCCACGCCAAGTATGCTGGTGACCTGATCGTCGTCGATTTCGGCACAGCCACGACATTCGACGTGGTAGACTTCAATGGTGCCTACAAGGGCGGGATCATCGCACCCGGGATCAACCTGTCGCTCGACGCGTTGGTGACGGCAGCCGCAAAGCTGCCGCGCATTGCAATCGCGCCGCCGCGAGGCAACGACCGCCGGGTCATTGGTCGCAACACCGAAGACCAGATGCAGATCGGCGTGTTCTGGGGCTATGTCGCAATGATGGAAGGCCTGATCGCGCGGCTGCGTTCAGAGATCGGTCGCCCAGCCAAGATCATTGCGACGGGCGGCCTCGCCGTGCTGTTTGACGAGCATACCGAGATTTTCGATCACGTGGATACCGATCTTACCCTCGACGGCCTCGCCATCCTTGCTGAAAGAGTGTCTGATTCGTGAAGCCTGCCAAGGAACTCCTCTTCCTCGCCCTTGGTGGCTCGGGCGAGATCGGGATGAACGTCAACCTTTATGGGTGTGACGGCAAGTGGCTGATGGTCGACCTCGGCATGACATTCGCCGACCCGTATTACCCCGGGATCGACCTGGTTTTTGCGGACCTCGATTTCATCGAGCAGCGTCTCGATGACCTTGTCGGTATCGTCCTGACGCACGCGCACGAAGACCATATCGGCGCCGTGCCGTACTTCGCACAGGACCTTGGCGTGCCGCTTTATGCGACGCCTTTCACGGCCAAGCTGGTGCATGAGAAGCTGGTCGAAGCGGGGATCGAGGAAGAGGTCGAGCTCAACGTCATTGATCACCTCGATCGCTTCGAACTGGGGCCATTCGGCATTCGCTACGTGCCGCTGGCGCACTCGATTGCGGAAGGCAATGCGCTGCTCATCGACACCCCGCATGGTCGCATCTTCCATACCGGCGACTGGAAGCTGGACGACGAACCGCGCATCGGCACCCCGGCGACCGAGGAGGAATTGACCGCTATCGGTGACGAGGGCGTGCTGGCGCTGGTCTGCGATTCCACGAACGTGTTCAATCCCAAGCCATCCGGTTCGGAAGGCGAAGTGCGGGCGGGGTTGCTCGAGGCGGTTGGCGCGCAGAAGGGGCGTCGCGTCGTCGTCACCACCTTCGCATCCAACGTGGCACGCCTCCAGACGCTGGGCGAGGTGGCCGAGGCGACCAATCGGAAGTTGTGCGTTGCGGGCCGCTCGCTCGACCGTATCATCCGCGTTGCGCAATCGTGCGGCTATCTCAAGAACTTCCCTGATCTGGTCCATGTCGACGATGCAATGGACGTGCCACGCGGCGAACTGCTCGTGCTGGCGACAGGTGGGCAAGGTGAGCCGCGCGCGGCACTGGCACGCATTGCCGGCGATCAGCACCCGGTGCGGCTTGAGAAGGGCGACGTGGTCCTGTTCTCCAGCCGCCAGATCCCGGGAAATGAACTTGCCATCGGGCGCATCCAGAATGCGCTGGTAGAGAAGGGCGTGCGGATCGTGACTGACAGGCAGTCAATGATCCATGTCTCCGGCCACCCCGGTCGCCCCGAACTGGTGGCGCTGTATGACTGGATCCGGCCGGAGATCCTTGTGCCCGTCCACGGCGAAATTCGTCACATGGCCGAGCAGGCACAACTCGGCCTGGACGAAGGCATTCCGAAGGCGATCCTGCAGAAGAACGGCGATTTGATCCGGCTTGCACCCGATGGTCCGAAGAAGCTTTCGGAAGAACGCGCCGGACGTCTGGTGCTCGACGGCGACATCATAGCCCCTGCCGACGGCGAGGGCGTTGTTGCGCGACGCAAGCTTTCGCAGAACGGACTGATCACGGCGGCGCTTGCGGTGCGGCACGATGGGCAACTGGTTTCTGACGTGGAGATCGCCTCGATCGGCATTCCGTTGGACGAAGACATGGAGGCCTTCGTGGCGGAGGCCAAGGTCGAGGCATCGCAGGCCGTGCGGAACCTGAAGGGCGATCGCAAACGGGATCGAGTGGCCGTGGCAGAAGCCGTCAGGCTGGCGGTCCGTCGCACCGGACAACGCTGGTCGGGCAAGAAGCCGGTCGTGCAAGTGCTGCTGCGGGAAAGCTGAACCCATGAAGATCACGTCGATCATTGCGATTTACGGGCTGTTCTGGGTGATGGCGGCGTTCATCGTCCTCCCGTTCGGCGTGCGCACGCATGACGAGCTCGGGCAGGAGAAGGTGCTCGGGCAGGCCGACAGTGCGCCTGGCAACTTCAATCCGCGCAAGATCGCGATCCGTGCGACGATCCTTTCGGCCGCGATGTTTGCGTTCTTCTATGCTAACTATTTCAATGGCTGGATCACCGTGGCCGACCTCGATTTGACGACCTACTTCCCGCACTGACTGTGGCTGGGGGGGCTGGAACGAGCGGGGAGACAAGGCAGCGTCGGATAGACCCGGCGCTGGCATGGCTGCTGGTCCTCGCGCTTTTCTTCCGCATTCCGATCTCGCTGTTCACCGTCTACCATCACGCAGACGAGATCTGGCAGTATATCGAACCGGCCTACGGCTTGATAACTGGCGACTGGATCCGCACCTGGGATATCCGCCTCGGCATTCGCAGCTGGTTGATCCCGCTGGTCATGGTCGGGCCGGTCGGGCTTGGGCATGCGCTCGATCCCGCTGGCGAGTTGCACCTGGTCCTGCCGCGCCTGTGCATGGCGGTGGCATCGTTGGGGACGGTCTGGGCCGGATGGTCGCTTGGCGTGCGGATCAGCCGGACACATGCGATAACGGCCGGGTTCGTTGCCGCGGTCTGGGTGGACTTTGCCTACTTCGCCTCGCGCACTTCGAGCGATACTTTCTCGGTCCTCGCCATCCTTCCCGGTCTCGCCTTGCTGGTGCGCTTTCGTGACCAAGGCAATCGCCGCGACGCGCTGATCGGCGGGTTCCTCCTGGGCCTTGGCTTCATCACGCGGTTTCCGCTCGGCCCGGCCTTGGCAATCCCGTTCCTGTGGGCCGGACGGTTTGAACTGCGTCGCGCATGGCTGCCGCTGCTGGTCGGCGCAGCCGGCGGTGTGCTGTGCGACGTGCTGGCCAACCTTGCCATGGGCGAGATGCCGCTGGTCTGGATCTACAACAATGTCTTTGCCAATGTCGTCGCCAACCGCAGCCATGCCTACGGGGTCGAGGCACCGGAATGGTATCTGCAGGTACTGATCTGGCAGTGGCAGTGGATCGCAGTAGCGCTGGTGCCTGCCCTCCTGTTCGGGGCGAGGCGCTATCCCATGCTGGTGGCAACGGCAGCGGCGGTGATCGCCATCCATTCGGCAATCGGCCACAAGGAGTATCGCTTCATACTGCTTGCAGTGCTGCTGCTGATACAGGTGGCCGCCATCGGTTCGGTCGATCTTGCGCAGCGCCTGGCCGCCAGGCGCAAGCGTGAGCTGGGCCGGATGGGCCTTGCTCTCGTCCTTGGCCTGTGGCTGGCGGCATCGGTGCAAGTGGCGGCGACAGAGCCTTTCGTGATCAACTGGGGTGTTGGCAAGGCGCCGCTGCGGGCTATGCGGACCGTGCGCAGCCAGCCGAACTTCTGCGGGCTGGCAACCTATCGCATCCGTGACGTGCCGTTCGTCTCGCGCGCGGTGCTCAACCGCAAGGGGCAGACGCTGTTGATCGAGGGGCGGCAGGCTCCCCGTATCGCGGCGCAGGCGCAGGCGCGCTACAACGTTGCGGTGGCACCGGCCGAACACATGGGGGAGTTGCCGCCAGCCTATCGCTTCGTCGGCTGCATGTCGCCGAAAAAGCCGCTGTTCGAGCAGCAGTACTGCGTGTTCCGACGGGAAGGGCCGTGCACCGAACCGGCGGGTGATCTCGATTACAACGCGGTGCTGGTCCGCATCGACAAGTAGCGGTCAAACGCCCTCCAGAGCATAGCCAGCCGAGCGCACTGTGCGTACGGGATCGGCCGCACCGGGGATTGCAATGGCCTGACGCAGGCGGCGGATGTGGACGTCGACCGTGCGCAGCTCGATGTCGCTGCCGCTTCCCCAAACCGCGTCGAGCAACTGTCCGCGCGAGAATACGCGACCGGGATGTTCCATGAAGTGCTTGAGCAGGCGAAACTCGGTCGGACCGACCTTCATCGGTGTGCCGCGACGCATGACGCGGTGTGCTGTCGGGTCGAGCGACAGATCGCCGACCGTGATCGTCTCACCAGCCAGGGCCGGGCGCACCCGGCGCAGGACTGCGCCGACGCGGGCGATCAGCTCGCGCGGGGAGAAGGGCTTGGTGACGTAATCGTCCGCGCCGATCTCAAGCCCGCGGATGCGATCGTCTTCGTCAGAGCGGGCAGTGAGCATGATGATCGGAACGTGCGCCGTCTCCTTGTTGCGACGTAGCCGGCGGCATACTTCGATGCCGCTGGTGCCACCGATCATCCAGTCGAGCAGGACGAGGTCGGGGGCATCCTCGGCGGCGAGAAGCAGGGCCTCGTCACCGTCGTCGGTGGTGCGCACGTCGTAGCCTTCGCCGCGAAACCGGTATTCGACCAGTTCGGCCAAGGCGGTGTCATCTTCAACCAGCAGCAACTTCGGAGCAGGCACGCAAACCTCCTTGACGGTCAGTTTGCCAAGACACGACCAATGTTACCGCCTTGTGACGAAACCCCAAAAGGGCCTCACGCTGGCGGCAGCACTTCCTCGCGATCCGGCAGGTTCATGCCCGTGGCGGCATAGTAGACCATTTCGGCGATGTTGGTGGCATGGTCGCCAATGCGCTCGATATTGCGTGCGACGAACAGGAGCTGGGCAGCGCTGCTGATCGTGGCGGGGTTTTCGACCATGAACGAGACGAGGTTGCGGAAGATCGAATCGTAGAACGCATCGACCTTGGCATCGCGCTGGACGATCTCGGCCGCGGCAACAGGATCGCGCGCTGCAAAGGCTGTCAGCACGTCGTGAACCATCTCTGCGGCAAGGTCGTTCATCGCCGGAATCAGGGTCAGCGGTTCGAAACGCTTGCGCCCTTCGATGATGCCGACGCGCTTGGCGATATTCTTGGCGTAATCGCCGATCCGCTCGATCACGCCAGCGATCTTTAGTGCGGCGATGACTTCGCGCAGGTCATCGGCCATTGGCGCGCGCAGGGCAAGGACGCGGATGGCGAGCTTGTCGACTTCGGCTTCGAGCTGGTCGATCCGCTTGTCGCGCGCAATTACGCCGGCGGCGAGGTCATGGTCGCCACGCAGCAGCGCATCCATCGCCTCGGACACGGACAGCTCAGCAAGGCCGCCCATTTCCGCGACAAGGCCGCGCAGCCGGGTGATGTCCTCGTCGAAAGCCTTGACGGTATGTTCGGCCACCATGTCTTCCCCTTACCCGTAACGTCCGGTGATGTAGTCCTTCGTCCGTTCCTCGCGCGGATTGGTGAAGATATCGGAAGTCTTGCCGTATTCGACGATCTTGCCAAGGTGGAAGAACGCTGTCCGCTGCGATACGCGCGCAGCCTGCTGCATTGAATGGGTGACGATGACGATGGCATAGCGGCCACGCAACTCGTCGATCAGCTCCTCGATCCGCGCAGTGGCGATGGGGTCCAGTGCCGAGCAAGGCTCGTCCATGAGGATGACTTCGGGATCGACGGCGATGGCGCGGGCGATGCACAGGCGTTGCTGCTGCCCCCCGGAGAGCGCGGTGCCGCTGTCGTTCAGGCGATCCTTCACCTCGTCCCACAGGCCGGCCCGGCGCAGCGACTGCTCGACGATCTCGTCAAGCTCGGCCTTGCTGCCGGTGATGCCGTGGATCTTGGGGCCGTAGGCGATGTTTTCGTAGATCGACTTGGGGAAGGGGTTCGGCTTCTGGAATACCATGCCAACGCGGGCGCGTAGCTGCACCACGTCCATGCCGGACTTGTAGATGTCCTCGCCGTCGAGCAGGATATCGCCTTCGACCCGAGCGCTGGCGATCGTGTCGTTCATGCGGTTGAGCGTGCGCAGGAACGTGGACTTTCCGCAGCCCGACGGGCCGATGAACGCGGTGACATAGCGCTGCGGAATCTCGATGGACACGTCGTCAATCGCCCGCTTCTCGCCGTAGAACACCGAGACGTTCTTCGCGCTCATCTTCGACGGCGCATCGAAGTAGGGCTTGTCGTCCTGCTTCACTGCAGTCTGGATCGCTTCAGCGTTCATTTTACCACCGCTTTTCGAAACGGTTGCGCAGGTAGATCGCAAGACCGTTCATCAGGAGAAGGAAGACGAGCAGGACGACGATCGCCGCGCTGGTGCGCTCGACGAAGCCGCGGTCGATCTCGTCGGACCACAGGAAGATCTGTACCGGCAGCACCGAGGAAGGCGCGGTGAAGCCGGAAGGCGGGCTGGCCACGAAGGCGCGCATGCCGATCATCAGCAGCGGCGCAGTTTCGCCCAGCGCACGTGCCATGCCAATGATCGTGCCGGTGAGAATACCGGGCAGGGCGAGAGGCAGCACGTGGTTGAACACCACCTGCACCTTGCTGGCCCCGATGGCGAGCGCGGCATCCCGGATTGACGGCGGCACTGCCTTGATCGCATTGCGGCCGGAGATCACGATGACCGGCATGGTCATCAGCGCCAGCGTCATGCCGCCGATCAGCGGGGCTGACCGGTAGTGCGGGAAGATGGCCAGGAACACGGCAAGGCCAAGCAGGCCGAAGATGATCGACGGCACTGCCGCCAGGTTGTTGATCGAAATTTCGATCCATTCGGTCCAGCGGTTCTTCGGCGCATATTCTTCCAGGTACAGAGCCGACAGCACGCCCACCGGGAAGGCCAGGACCAGCGTGATGAACATCGTCAGGATCGAGCCCTTGAGGGCGCCCCAGATGCCTACTGACTGCGGGCTGGTGGCATCCGACCGGCTCAGGAAGCCCTTGTCGAACACGCGGACCAGCTTGCCTTCGCTTGCCAGCTTCCCGGCAAGCTGCTGCATTTCAGGTTCACCTTCGCCGCGCTGTGCAGAAGCAAGGTCGTCGCTGGCAGGGAGCGAGGCGCTGTAGGTGCTGCCCAACAGCGAGGGATCCGCGATAATGGCAGTTGCGACCTCGCGCCAGGCACCCTGGCCGACAAGGTCGTCGGCTTCGGGGCCGAGCGCGGTCTTCGCAGCATTGCCGACGACCTTCTCCAGCCCTGCAAGTTCCAGCCCGCCCATGGGATCGGGCTGGGCAAGGCGCTTGGCGTCGATCTGCATCGAGCCCGCCAGCGGAATGTCGAATCGCACTTCGCTGCGCTGGAAACCGGCGATGCCCGCCGAGCTCATGTTGATCAGCAGGAATGCCAGCATCAGCGCCGAAAAGGCGACGGCGACAAAACCGAGCCAGCGAAAGCGCCTGTCGGCGGCGCGGCGTTTCGCCAGCCCCTTGTCCATCAGCGCCCGCCTGCGCGCCTGCACGTCTGAAGTGGTCTCGGTCATCGCAGGCTCACTCATAAGCTTCGCGGTAGCGCTTCACCACGCGCAGGGCGATGAAGTTCAGCGTGAGGGTGACAAGGAACAGGACCATGCCGAGCGCGAACGCAGAAAGTGTTGCGGGATGGTCGAAGCTGCCTTCGCCGGTCAGCATGGCGACGATCTGGAACGTCACGGTGGTCATGCTTTCAAAGGGGTTGGCGGTAAGATTGGCCGAAGCGCCTGCAGCCATGACGACGATCATGGTTTCGCCGATGGCGCGGCTGACCGCGAGCATCACGCCGGCGACGATGCCGGGCAGGGCAGCGGGTATCAGCACCTTGCGGATCGTTTCCGAAGTGGTCGCACCCATCGCAAGACTGCCGTCGCGCATGGCCTGCGGCACGGCGGCGATGGAATCGTCGGCCATCGAGGAGACGAACGGGATGATCATCACGCCCATGACAAGGCCCGCAGCCACGGCGCTTTCGGTCGATGCGCTGGATATGCCGATGGCCTGCGCCGCGTCGCGCACCATCGGGGCAACGGTGAGAGCCGCGAAATAGCCGTAGACCACCGTGGGCACGCCGGCGAGGATTTCGAGCAGCGGCTTCAGCACCTTGCGCACGCCGCTGCTGGCATACTGCGTGAGGAAGATCGCGCTCATCAGACCCAGCGGGATGGCGACGATCATGGCGATGATCGCGCCGATGTAGATCGTGCCCCAGAACAGCGGAATCGCGCCATAATCGGCTCCATCCGGCGTGCCTGAACTCATCGGGTCTGGCGACCAGTGCGTGCCGAACAGGAAGTCCAGCGGCGATACCATGCCGAAGAAGCGCACAGTCTCGAACACCAGACTGACGATGATCCCGATCGTTGTCAGGATCGCCACCAGCGAGGCGATTAGCAGCAGCGCCATGACCGCGCGTTCGACGCGGGTACGGGCGGTAAAATCGGGCTTGAGGCGCAGGAATGCAAATGCGCCACCGGCAAAGGCGACGAGGATCGTCACGACAAGACCGATGGAGTCATAAAGCGTGATCGCCGCGCGGAACGGGGCGACAAGCCCCTGCGCTTCCTCGTTGAACACTCCGAAAGCGCGGCCTTCGGCAACGGCGCGGGCTTCTGCCAGCATCGTCTCGCGCTCGAACCCGAACCCGGGCAGCAACGAGGCGGCCGGGTCGGCCAGGACCTGCCCGGTGATCAGCGTCGGGCTGATCGCGTTCCACAGCACGGCAAAGAGCAGGGCTGGCACGCCGATCCACAGGGCGACGTACCAGCCGTGGAAGTTCGGCAGCGAGTGGAGGCGCACCCCGGGCGCCGCCTTGCGGAAAGCCCAGGCGCGCGAGCGTGCCGCCAGCCAACCGAACAGGCTCAACCCGAAGGCGAGCAAAAGCA
The DNA here is from genome assembly GCF_058783135.1 of Novosphingobium sp. FW305-C-30-35. Classification (NCBI taxonomy): domain Bacteria; kingdom Pseudomonadati; phylum Pseudomonadota; class Alphaproteobacteria; order Sphingomonadales; family Sphingomonadaceae; genus Novosphingobium; species Novosphingobium sp. FW305-C-30-35. The sequence goes on along the minus strand of NZ_JBYSYJ010000001.1, from coordinate 390,080 downwards.
GGATGGATGACGACATGGCCCCCAACTTACTCCAATTCTTACTTCAGCTGCGAACCATCAAGGACCGGCAGGTCGGCAACAGCCTTCGCGCTCCCCGCTAGCACATCGTCAGGTGCAACCACCATGCCGAGCTTGGCAAGCGCGCCATCCTTGCCCCACAGCTTTGACCATTCGGTGACAAAGCCCTGCAGGCCGGGAATTGCCTTGAGGTGCGCCTTCTTTACATAGATGTAGAGCGGGCGGGCACCGGGATAGGAAAAGTCCGAGATCGTCGCGTAGGTCGGCTCGACGCCCTTCATCGTCAGGCCCTTGATACGGCCCTTGTTCTCTTCGAGGTAGGAATAGCCGAAGATGCCGATGGCCTTCGGGTTAGCCTCGATCTTCTGGACGATCAGGTTGTCGTTTTCACCAGCGTCGACGTAGGCGCCATCATCGCGCACTTCGCTGCAGACTTTGTCGTGCTTGTCCTTGTCACTATCCTTGAGCGCCTTCATCTCGGCGTTCTCGTCGCAACCCTTGGTCAGGATCAGTTCCTTGAGGGCATCGCGCGTGCCCGAAGTCGACGGTGGGCCGTAGACGAGGATCGGCTCGTTCGGCAGCGAAGGATTGACGTCCTTCCAGGTCTTGGCGGTGTTGGGCTTGCCATAGGGGTTCTTGGCGAGCGCCTTGTAAACGTCTTCCGGGCTCAGCGCGATGCCCGGGCCGCCTTGCGCTTCGGCAAAGGCAACGCCGTCGAGACCAACCTGGATTTCGACAATGTCCTTCACGCCGTTCTTCTGGCAGTCCTCGAATTCGGACTTCTTCATGCGGCGCGACGCATTCTCGATATCGGGGTGCTGTGCGCCGACACCTGCGCAAAACAGCTTCATGCCGGCGCCTGTGCCCGTCGATTCGATGATCGGCGATTTCAGCGAAGGATCGGACTTGGCCAGCGATTCGGCAACGGCCTTCGCGAAGGGATAGACGGTGGAAGAGCCGACGGCGCGAACCTGATCGCGGGTAGCGGCTTGCTGGCTTCCGCAGCCGGCCAGGGCAAGCGCGCCAAGGGCAGCAGCGGAAAGCGAAATCGTGCGAATCTTCGACATGGGTCTTTGGCCTTCATCCGTGTTGGCAAGGGCCCAATGCGACGGTTCCATGACAGGTTTATGACAAGGCTGGAAATGCGCAGTCAATCTGCGGAAACATTCGCCGCCGGCGCCAGCGGGATTCGCACCGTGACGGTTGTGCCAACTCCCAAGGTCGAAGCGATATCCAGCTTGCCGCGATGGCGTTCCACGATGTGCTTGACGATGGCGAGACCAAGGCCCGTGCCGCCAGCGGCACGGCTGCGTCCGGGATCGGTGCGATAGAAACGGCGGGTCAGGTAGGGCAGGTGATCTGGGTGGATGCCTTCGCCCTTGTCGGTCACGACGAGTTCGGCCTCGCTCCCATGGACGGCAAGGTCGACACTGACCGGCTGTGTCGGGTCACCATATTTCAAGGCGTTGTCGATCAGGTTGCGGACAAGTTGATCCAGTTGCTGACGATCGCCAAGCACCACACCTTCGTCGGCGCGCACCACGAACCGGCCTTCGCCGACGGTCATGGCAGTTTCGCTGGCGATGCTGCCCACCATCTGGCCCAGATCGATGCGATCGCGCGGAAGCTCGTGCTTCTCGGCCTCGATCCGCGAGAGCGACATGAGATCTTCGACCAGGCTCTGCAGCCGACGAGCTTCGCGCAGCACTGTTGCGTGGAATTTGGCGGTCGTTGCCTCGTCGACCCTGGCATCGGGATCGGCAAGCGTTTCGATATAGCCGATGATCGAGGCGAGCGGCGTGCGCAGCTCATGACTGGCGTTGGCGACGAAATCGGTATGCGAGCGGCTGATGTCGGCTTCGGCGGTGCGGTTGACCATTTCGATCAGCGAGAACCGCTCGTCGATCGGCACGCGGCTTACCTGCCAGATGGAGCGTGCGCCCGTCAGCCCTCGTACGAGTGCGCGGCCCTGCGGCTTCTTGAGCAGGTTGATGGCTTCTGGATGGCGCAATGCCACGCGGGCATCCTGCCCGACGATATGCGCGCCCAGTTCCTCTCGCGCAGCGGCATTGGCCGCGGCGATGCGCTGGCCATCAAGCATGAGAACAGGAAGGCCGAACGGCTCGACCAATTCGACCATCGCCTGACGCGACACGCTGCCATCGTCGCGATCGAGCGTCTCGACCACCGGTTCGGGGCGTGCCAGCCACAGTGTTGCCAGCCAGACGACGAGCACAGCGAGCGACATCCAGAATCCGGTGCCGCCCAAAAACATCACGACGGCTGCGCAGAGCGCAACGAATATGCTGGGGAGTGGCAGCGACAAACCCTTCATCGAATCATGCCGTGTGGATTGTTGTTGCCCGCGAATCGCCGATCCATGTGTCGGCTTCGTTGCAGCGCGGATAGGCGAGAGCAGGTGGGGGGCGCAAGCGCGCGGCGTGCAACGTCACATTTGGTCTTTGCGACGCGCCTGCCGATGAATTTGAAATTCCCACCACGAACGGTGGTGACCCCTACGGGAATCGAACCCGTGTTTCAGCCGTGAGAGGGCCGCGTCCTGACCGCTAGACGAAGGGGCCATTCCGCTGGAAGGCCTTGGCGTTGCGCTGCCGCTTCACCTCCCGAAGGAGGGAAGCAAGTGGTGACCCCTACGGGAATCGAACCCGTGTTTCAGCCGTGAAAGGGCCGCGTCCTGACCGCTAGACGAAGGGGCCACTGGGCTTGCGCCGCTGGGCAGGTCCGCGCCTCTAAGGGGAGGATGGCGGGGCGTCAAGCGGCGAATTGCAGAAAAATTTCAGTCGGCGAATGCAGCGTCCTCCACATGGAGTTCTGCGGCGGGGCGGCTGCCCCAGTCATCGATCTTTGCACGCCCCGCCAGCCAGAACTGTCGGCCTCGCGAACCGTGCAGCAGCGTCTGGCCCATTTCGCTCTGCGCAGCGCGGAAGGCGATCGCCTTGAAGGAGTTGCCGTCGGCGCCTGCGGCCACCATGCGCACGTGATCGGCGCCGACGAGATCGCATTTCACCAGTCTTACCGGACCAACTGCTACACGCGGGCCGGGCCAGCCTATTCCGAAGGGGCCGGCAGCCTCGAGGGTTTCGACCAGCGAGGGGCGCAGGCCGCCGGGCGCCAGCGACAGATCCAGCAGTAGCGATTGAGCGCCTCGTGCCCCGGTTACATCGCGCGCGAGTCGCTCGTCCAGCCAGTCTGCCAGAGCATTGAGCCGCGACGGATCGATCGTCAGGCCGCAAGCCATGGCATGCCCGCCCCCTGCCACGAGCAGTCCGGCCTCGCGCGCGGCTATGATTGCAGCGCCCAGGTCCACCCCGGCGATGGATCGGCCCGAGCCTTTGCCCATGCCTGCTTCGTCAGCATCAAGCGCGATCACCAGCGAGGGCTTGCCGGTCTTTTCCTTGATTCGCCCGGCCACGATGCCGATCACGCCGGGGTGCCAGCCGCGCCCGGCCAGAACCATGACCGCACGGTTATGCTGCGCGGCGATCTGTGCTTCGGCCGCTTCCTGCACTTCCTGCTCGATCGCGCGCCGTTCCTCATTGAGCCGAGACAGCTGCGCCGCAATTTCCCGAGCCTCATCCGGGTCCTGCGTTGTCAGCAGGCGCACTCCGAGCGTTGCTTCACCCACGCGGCCGCCTGCGTTGATTCGCGGGCCCAGTGCAAAGCCGAGGTCACTGCATGTGGGCGCGCGCGACAGGCGACTGGCGTCAATCAGCGCCGACAGGCCAATATTTTCGCGTCGCGCCATGATCTTCAGACCCTGAGCTACCAGCGCGCGGTTGAGGCCCTTTAGCTGGGCCACGTCGGCTACGGTGCCGAGTGCAACGAGATCGAGCAGGCCCATGAGGTCTGGCGCCTTGCGGCCTTCGAAATATCCGCGCCCCCGCAGTTCGCGGACGATGGCAACGGCCAGGAGGAAGGCAACGCCCACTGCGGCAAGATGGCCGTGCGCGGCGGCCTCGTCACATTCGTCGAGCCGGTTCGGATTAACCAGGGCGACTGTCCGGGGCAGTTCGGGCGGGCATTTGTGATGGTCGACAACGATCACGTCGACCCCGGCCTGCGCTGCCGCCTCAAGCGCCTCGTGCGCCATCGCTCCGCAATCGACGGTGACTATCAGGTCGCTACCTTGCTGGGCCAGACGGACGAGCGCTTCGCCTGAAGGGCCGTAGCCTTCGAGCAGGCGGTCGGGGATATAGTGGCCTGCGCTCACGCCGAGACCTCGCAGCAGCAGGATCAGCAGCGCTGCGCTGGTCGCGCCGTCGACGTCGTAGTCCCCGTAAATCGTGATCTGCTCGTTGCGCTGGATGGCATCGGCGATGCGGCGGGCTGCTTCGTCCATGTCCCGGAACAGCGAAGGATCGGGCAGGAAATCGCGCAAAGTCGGGCGGCGATGGCGTTCGAGATCATCGGGCGAGACGCCACGCGAAAGCAGCAATTGGGTAACAATGGCCTCCTCGCCGTCTCGGGCACTGCCGCTTTGCCCAAAGTCCATGTTGCCTCCGCGCCAGCGCCAGGCCTGGCCCGAAAGAGATCGTGTTATCGCAGTGACCGGAATCATGGTCTTGCGCTATACCATGGGGCTCCCTGCGGAAAGGGGAAGGGAGTGTGCGGTGGCGCACCGGCCAGCAAGAGCCCCCGACGCATAAGGTCGCATCGAATCCGTCGCGGCGGTTGTCTGCCGCAAGTCCTTGAGGAGGATGCAGGAATGCGTGTGATGACCGGTTACGTGATAGCAAGCGGACTGACGCTTGGCGGTGTTGCTGCTGGAGTCGTGGCGCAACAGGCGACCGCTCCCGTTGCCAGATACGAGATGCGTGCCGAGACGATGTCGGGGTTTGGCGGCATGGGCGCTGGCAGTGGCGGTGCTGGCGCGGCCCTGGCGATGGCCATGGGAGGGACGCCAAAGGCCCAGCACATGCTGTGGCTCGATCTCGGAACGTCCCGTGCGGCAGCGGACGGCAAGCCGAAAGCCGAACACTTCATGCCGGCCGGCGCCAAGCTCGGGAAATCGGTGCTGCTCAAGACACCTGTCAGCAAGCCCGCCGAACCGGGAACGACGGAGTTCCAGCGACCCAAGGGCCGAATGCTGATCTTCTGGGGCTGCGGCGAACACGCGCCGAAGGGTCAGCCGGTAGTCATCGATTTCAGCAAGCTTGCCGCGGGGCAGATCCCCCCGGGCCTATGGACCACGGCCGTCCCGATCGACCGCTGGGTCTCGCCTTCGTCGGCGAGGACCTACGGCACATGGCCGAGCGATGACGGCAAGTCCGCCAAGCCGGATTCATCCCTCATCGGCGCTCACCGTGTCGTTTCGAACTACTCGCCGGAACTGGCGTTCAACCTGGCCAAGGACTTCATGGCCCCACTCAACGCCTCGAATAGCGCAATGGGCACTGGCGCCACCTTGCTGCGTTGGGGTGCAGTTCCCGACGCCACAGGCTACTATGCGATGATCATCGGCGGGAAGCAGGCGCCCAAGGGTCAGGACATGGTGGACATCGTATGGTGGTCGTCGAGCGCCACGCGTCAATTCGGCGGAGGATTGTCGGATTGGCTGGCACCGTCGACGGTTGCGAAACTGGTGGCCGAAAAGACGGTCATGTCTCCGCAGACCACAACGTGCAGTGTCCCTGCAGAAGTCAAGGCGGCGGCGCCTGACTACATGTTCGGAACGCTCCATGCCTATGGGCCGGAAGAATCCTTCGCCTATCCTCCTCGTCCGGCAGATCCGAAGGCCAAATGGGTGCCGGAATGGACGGCGCGTATCCGCCATCGGTCCAGCACAGGCTTCCTTGTCGGGGTAGAAGGCTTTGGAGGGGCCGCCGCGAGCCAGCAGGATGCGCCCAAGCCGCAATGCAAGCCGAAGAAAAAAGGGCTGGGCGGCTTGCTGGGAGGCGCGATCGGCGGCGCCATCGGTGTGCCCGGCACTGGCGGGGATGGCTGCTAAGCGATGACAGGTGGCCTCGCGATCATCTGGCACAGCCGCACCGGCACTGCACGGGCAATGGCCGAGGCCGCCGCCAGCGGGGCCGAAACCGAAGGTGCCTGCCGACTGATCGAGGCTGCGTCCGCCGTACCTGAGGACCTGCTCGGTGCGGCGGGCTATCTGTTCTGTTGCCCCGAGAACCTGGGTTCGATGACCGGGGAGATGAAGGCATTCTTCGATCGGTGCTATTACCCTTTGCTCGGCAGGATCGAGGGCCGGGCCTATGCGGCCATGATTGCAGCCGGCACGGACGGAAGCGGCGCGGAACGTCAGCTTGATCGTATTGTGACCGGGTGGCGGCTCAGGCGGGCGGCAGAACCTCTGATCGTTAAAACAGGCGCACAGACGCCCGAAGAGATCCTTGGCCCTAAGCGCGTGCCTGAGGCACTATTGCACGATTGCCGAAATCTTGGACGGGCTTTGGCGGCGGGTCTCGCATTGGGAGTTTTCTAAAGCTTTCGAGCTTATGGACCAAAACCAAGCTTTCCCGGATGCAGCGTGACTCGACGCATCCGGAGGACTGTGCAAATTGGGGCCGTGGCTGAAAGGTGGGCAAGTGGACGCGAGTGACCGGTCTGCAGTTTGCGCACCCCTTGCAGCCCTTCTCTACAGGGCCGAAATGCTGCCTGCCCTGGAAGAGATTCTGGCAGGCCCGGAGCGTGGCTTCGGATATTCGGCATCCCACGTGCCCGACGCCTCGGAAGGCTGGGTGGAACTGCTCGCCAGCGGATTGACCTTCGATCTGCACGGATTGAAGAGCGGTCCACCTGCTGCGGCACTACCCATCGCCACTGCCCTTGGCCTTTCTCAATCAGATATTGGCGAGATGCGATGGCTGACGTTTGCACCTGGGCCTCACCTCGCAGGTGCCGGCGGCCTCTTGCCGGTCATCCGAGTCGCGGCGATGCTTCTGATCGAGCTTGCGGAAATGAGTCAGGCGGAAGGGATTTCGTGGATTCCCGCCCATCTGGTTCTAAAACCGGGATTATTCAGGCAAGCCGTGTTGCCATGGCTGGAGGGCGGACCTTTCCCGGCTCCAGCCTTTGTCGCAATGCATCGGCTGGATGATGGCTCCATGGCGTCTCGCGGGCTTAATCTGTTGATGGGGCAGGAATTTATCCTGAAAGCAGGCAATTCTGCAGATCCGTCGCTGCTCGCTCGCACCGCTGTTCGGCTGGTTGATTGGCTGGTCGCCCATGGCCCCGTTCTGCAGCCGACACGGGCAATTCTTGCCGGAACGGGGGCAGTCAGTCTTGAGGCGGAGTCCGGCAGTCCTATCCTTGCCCGGTGCGACTGAAACGGAAACAATTTCAACCTGAAAGGGCCTGTCTGCCGTTCGGCAGCGTGAATGTCCCTGGCCAGGCAGGATATTGCCCGGACCAGCAGCGCCATCACCTCGTTCCCCGTCAGGTTCTGAGTCTTCCGGCCTTCCGGAGAATGATCGATACGCTTGGCCACGAACGAATCGGGATTCACGACTTCCGCCGCAACGGCCAATTGTTGCCCGGGTCCGAACACGCGGCGCTGCGCGCAGGGTTGCCACTCCATCGCGGCCCGCACCGTGCCTATAACGAGCTGGTAATCGAGCGAATCGGTCAGATCGAAGCGGATTGGTCTCTTGCACGACGCAAGGGTTCGGCAACGGCCGATTTCACCGCCCTGATGCGCTTTGACTTGCTGCAGCGCGCGTTGCGCAGGCGCTTTCTTGATCCACGCAATTGGTCGCGCATGCCATTGAACACGCGCGACCCGTCGCTCGATTTCAGCCATCTCGACGACATGGCCCAGCTGTTCTGGACAGATACGGCAGTCGTGGCGCGAGCGAACTAGACCTGAATCAACGCAGGAACGCGGCAGAATTTTCCGTCAGTCTCGCTGCTGCCTCGCGATATTCCCGCTCGAGCCGGTCCACGCGGCTTGCGACCGGTTCGACAGCGGTGACGGCACCGATGCCCTGGCCGGAACCCCAGATATCCTTCCAGGCCTTGGCGTCGGTATTGCCGCCCGATCCGAAATTCATCTTGCTCGGGTCACTTTCGGGAAGGTTATCGGGATCGAGCCCTGCGTTGACGATCGAGGAGCGCAGATAGTTGCCGTGAACGCCGGTGAAGAGGTTCGAGTAGACAATATCGTCGGCCCGGCTGTCCACGATGGCCTGCTTGTAGGCCGCATTGGCATTGGCTTCCTCGGTCGCGATCCAGGCAGAGCCGATATAGGCAAAGTCAGCACCAAGCGCCTGTGCGGCAAGCACCGAACGCCCATGGGCAATCGCGCCCGAAAGTGCGACGAGTCCATCGAACCATTCGCGGATTTCCTGCATCAGTGCAAAAGGCGATTGCGCCCCCGCATGGCCACCAGCGCCTGCGGCAACCGGGATGAGGCCATCGGCACCTTTCTCGATTGCCTTGCGGGCGAAGCGATCATTGATGACGTCGTGCAGGACAATGCCGCCCCAGCCATGGGCCGCGTTGTAGACATCCTCGCGCGCACCCAACGAGGTGATGAGCATGGGCACCTGCCACTTTGCACAGAGCGCCATGTCTTCGTCGAGGCGGTTGTTGGTCTTGTGGACAATCTGGTTCACGGCGAACGGGGCAGCCGGGCGGTCAGGGTTGGCGCGGTTATGGGCGGCAAGTTCCTCGGTAATCTGATGCAGCCATTCGTCGAGCTGGCTGATCGGGCGCGCGTTGAGCGACGGGAACGATCCGACAATGCCTGCCTTGCACTGGGCGATGACCAGTTCCGGGCAGGAGATGATGAACAGGGGCGACGCGATAACCGGCAGACGCAGGTTTGCGAACAGCGGGGGCAGGGGCATTCAGCGCGTGTCCTTCACAAGGTTCTTAATCGAGCAGTTAAAGTGCTAGGTGATGACACGTCGCCTGTCTAGGGGAGCATGTCCTCAATGCCGTAGAAGCGGGCGGCAGTGCCGGCAAAAAGCGCGCGTTTGTCACTCTCGGACGCGCCATGGGCCAGTCGCTTGAAGGCATTCCACAGCACGGTGTAGCTGGCGCCCCATTTGTCGACGGGGTAATTGCTTTCGAACATCGCCCGCTCCGGCCCGAAGGCTTCGATGCAGGTTTCGATATAGGGGCGCCACATGGCTGCCAGTGTCTCCGAGGACAGCCCCGCCATCGGGCCTTGCTCGGGAAGTCCGCAGAACGACATGGCAAGACCGCCAAGCTTGATCGTGACATTAGGGCATTCGGCAATCTGCCGGATCATGCTCCGCCAGCCATCGAAGCGCTCGTGCAGCCTGCCGTGATAGCTTGCGGTGCCGAGCGGGGTGCCGCAGTGATCGAGGCAGATCGGCTGGCCCGGAAACGCGCGGGAAAGGCTGAGCACATCACCCAGTTGCGGCTCCAGCAGCCAGGCATCGAAAGTGAGGCCAAGCTCGCCGAGGTGGCGGAAGCCTTTGCGGAACTCATCCGATAGATAAAGCTCAGGCGGCGCATGGAACGGCGGCCCGAGTACGTCAGGATTGGCATCCCAGGCGCCCTGGTGGCGAATGCCGCGAAATCGGCCGTTACCTGCCTGCGCGAGCGCTTCGAGGACAGGACGTGCTGCATCGCCCAATTGCAAGTCGGCATGGCCGATGATCGCGGCACAAGGGCGGAAGTTTCCGTAAAGGCCGCTCGCACCTTGTGCGGCGATGCCGTTCACAAACTCGACTTCGCCCACCGGCTTCATCGCGGGTTCCGCATTGGCGCGGTAGAAGGCGCCGCATTCCATGTAGACCGTGGCTACCACGTTATGGCCACCACGCGCATCGGCCAGCAGCTGGTCGAACGTGTAATAGGCCGAGTGCGTCAGCGTCTCGATGAAAGGATGGCGGGGCTGCGGGAAAGCCGCGATCAGCGGGCGCAAGTCCCACAGATGGTGATGCGGATCAATGATCGGCAGGTCGGGTTCGAGAATCGCTTCGTCGGCCATAAAGTCCTGTCCCGTTGCGCGCCTCTTGCGGGCACGGGCAGACTATGGCGCAAGGATCTGCGCGGGCAAGCGGGTATTTAAGCGATCGGTTGAACGGGCGGCCGCGGAGGCCGCCCATTTAGCGCTCATGCAGCAGCGTTTGCTGCGCTGAGAACCGCGCGAACCGAAGCGGTCGCCACGTCTTCATCGATACCGACGCCCCAGATCGTGCGGCCATCGGCGGTCTTGCATTCGACGTAGGCTGCGGCGCGGGCATTGCTGCCGGCACCCATCGCATGCTCGGAATAGTCGGTGATGTCGATCTCGACTCCGAAGCCGTCCTTGAGCGTGGCGACGACCGAGGAGATCAGGCCGTTGCCGCGTCCGGATACCGACTGGACCTTGCCATCGACTTCGATCTTGCCGGCGAAGATGCGTGTGCCATCAGGGCCCCGCGCCTCCTCATAGTCGACCAGCTGGAAGTGCTGCGGCGCATCGAGTCGATAGGCCTTGCGGAACACGCCCCAGATGTCTGCCGCCTGCAGTTCGCGGCCCAGTTCGTCGGCCAGCTCCTGGACATGGCGCGAGAAGTGCGCCTGCATTTTCTTGGGCAGCTTGAGGCCTTGGTCCTGTTCGAGCACCCAGGCAAAGCCGCCCTTGCCGGACTGCGAATTCACGCGGATCACCGCTTCATAGCTGCGGCCGAGATCCGCCGGATCGATTGGCAGGTAGGGGATTGCCCAAAGCTCGTCGTTGCGCTGCTCCTGCGCTGCGAAGCCCTTCTTGATCGCGTCCTGGTGGCTGCCGGAAAACGCGGTGAAGACCAGTTCGCCGCCATAGGGATGGCGGGGATGGACAGGCAGCTGGTTGCAGTATTCGACCGTCTGGATCACCTCGTCGATGTCCGAGAAGTCCAGTTCAGGGTCGATTCCCTGCGTGTACATGTTGAGGCCGACGGTGACGAGGCAGCAGTTGCCGGTGCGCTCGCCATTGCCGAAAAGACACCCCTCGACGCGATCGGCCCCAGCCATGAGACCGAGCTCGGCCGCAGCGACACCAGTGCCCCGATCGTTGTGGGTGTGCAGACTGATCACTGCACGATCGCGGTTCGGCAGGTTGCGGCAAAAGTACTCGATCTGATCGGCGTAGATGTTGGGCGTCGCCGCTTCGACCGTCGCCGGCAGGTTCAGGATGATCGGCTTGTCCGTTGTCGGCTGGAGAATCTCCATCACGGCCTCGCAGCACTCGATGCTGAAATCGAGTTCGGCGGTGGAGAAAGTCTCCGGGCTGTACTCGAAGTGCCAGTCGGTCTGCGGGAAACGAGCGGCCTGATCACGCAAGTGCTTGGCCCCGGCTATGGCGATCTCGCGCACGTCCTTTTGGTCCATACCGAACACCACGTTCCGCCACAGCGGCGAAACCGCGTTGTAGACGTGGACGATCGCCTGCTTGGCTCCGGCCAGGCTTTCGAACGAGGTCTTGATCAGGTCTTCGCGCGACTGGGTGAGGACCTGCACGAAGACGTCATCGGGGATGCGGCCGGAATCGACCAGGCCCCGGATGAAATCATACTCGGTGGCCCCGGCCGACGGGAAGCCGACTTCGATTTCCTTCAGCCCAACCTTGAGCAGAAGGTCGAAGAACCGGCTCTTCTTTTCCGCGTCCATGGGATCGATCAGCGACTGGTTGCCGTCGCGCATGTCGGTTGAAAGCCAACGCGGCGCCTTGGTGATCGTACGGCCGGGCCATTGGCGGTTGGGCAGGTCGATCTGCGGGAACGGACGGTACTTGGCCGAAGGGTTCTTGAGCATGGTCATGAGAGTGCACTCGAATTTTCTGGATTTTGGCGGTTGAGCTTCTGATCCCCTGGGCGCCGTGCGCGCCGGGGGCCCCCGCGCGTCAGCTCACGCCCAAGGGCGGATAAGTCGCAGGGTAAGGTCCAGTCGAGCGGTCATGCCACAAGCCTATGGTGAATCGCAGGCCACTTGTCCAGAATGAATGCAAGCAGACCGGGAGAGAAGAGCCATGAATATTGCGCCATTCACCGTCGAGATACCGCAAGCCGCGATCGAAGATCTGAACCGGCGCATCGACATGACGCGGTGGCCGGAGAGGGAAACGGTTGACGATTGGTCGCAAGGCGTGCCGCTCGCCGCACTGCAGGATTTTGTCGCCTACTGGCGTCATGAATATGATTGGTACGCTTGCCAGCAGAAGCTCAACGACTGGGGCATGTTCGAAACCGAGATCGATGGCGTCATCATCCGGTTCCTGCACGTACGCTCGCCCCACGCAGGCGCGCGGCCTTTGCTCCTGACCCACGGCTGGCCTGGCTCGATCCTCGAGTTTCGCCGCTGCATCGCCCCGTTGACCCAGCCGGAGGAGCATGGCGGCGCGGCGCGGGATGCCTTTCATCTCGTGATCCCGTGCCTGCCAGGCTACGGGTTCTCTGGCAAACCCACGGTCAAGGGCTGGAGCGTTCAGAAGATCGCGCAAAGCTGGGGCGAATTGATGCGGCGGCTCGGCTATGACAGGTGGCTGGCGCAAGGTGGCGATTGGGGCTCGGCAGTGACGACTGCGCTCGGCGCGCTGAAGGTCGACGGATGCGCCGGCATCCACCTCAACATGCCGATCGCAAGACCGCTGCCCGAGGATATGGCCGCGCCCGGCCCCGACGAGATGAAGGCGCTCGAGCGTTTGCAACATTATCAGGAGTGGGATTCAGGCTACTCCAAGCAGCAATCCACCCGCCCTCAGACGGTCGGCTACGGATTGGTGGATTCGCCTGTGGGCCTCGCGGGCTGGATTTACGAGAAGATGTGGGCCTGGACCGACAATGCTGGGCGTGCCGAGGATGCCCTGAGCCGCGACGACATTCTCGATAATCTCATGTTGTACTGGTTGAGTGCTACGGGCGCATCGTCGGCCCGTCTATATTGGGAGAGTTTCGGCAGTTTCAGCCCTGTGCAGATCGACATCCCTGTTGCCGTCAGCGCGTTCCCCAAGGAGATCATCCCGGCCCCGCGCAAGTGGTTCGAGAGGACATGCTCTAAGCTGGTTTATTGGGGCGAACAGGAGAAGGGTGGGCACTGCGCCGCGTGGGAGCAGCCCGAAGCTTTCGTGAAAGAGCTTCGGGCCGCGTTTTCGCTGATGCCTTGAACGCTTACTTCTTTTCAAAGGCGACAGTGATGTCGAGCTTCACTTCGTCGGATACGAAGGGAACGCCGTACTTCACGTTGAAGTCCGAACGCTTGAGCGTGGCCTTCCCGTGGAAGCCGAGCGTGGCAGCCTTGTTGAAGGGGTTGGTGCCGGCACCGGCAAAGGTCGCGTCAATGGTCACCGGCTTGGTCACGCCATTCAGGGTAAGGTCGCCAGTGATCTTCGCGCTCATGCCATCGGCGCCTGGCGCCACGCTGGTCGAAACGAACGTCGCGTCGGCCGGAGCCGCACCGAAAAAGTCGGCGGGCTTGCCGTCAGCTGCCGGCTTGAGCAGGTGGGCAGTGAGTCCGCTGCTGGCCGTCATGACCTTGCTGACCGGAATCTTGACCGAAACCTTGGCAGCGGCGGGATTGGCCGGGTCGATGTCAAGCGTGCCCGAAACGTCGCCGAACAGGCCGAAGTAATCGTTGAAGCCGAAATGGTTCACGCGCCACCCCACCAGTGAGTGGCCGGCATCGGCAGTGTAGGAGCCCGCCACGACACGCGCCTTGTCGGCCTTGCCAGGGGCCTCCGGCATCTGCGCTACCATCGGCGCGGCCGCAGCGGCGAGAGCGAGGGGAAGGGCGAGCAAAAGGGGACGTGGCATACGCGAGAGCTTCGGCATCGGGATCTCCTTGGGAGGATAAGGAGCGCCTTGGTTGCCAAAGTGCTGTGATCGACGCAAGTAAAAGTCCCGGCGTCGTAGCGTAAGCCTGCGCGGCTATCCGCAGCGCGCCGCCATCAGGCGTCCGGCATCATCAACGATCAGGTTGAGGCGATTTTCGCGGCGATCCTGCGTGATAATTGCTCCCGGCCGGATCACGCGGATGCGGTCGTGTCCGATGGTCTTGATCAGGGCTGCCTGTGATTGGGGCGAAAACATCGCGCCAACCAGCTTTTGGGCAGAACGCTGGCCGCAGGTGTCGACCAATCCGGCCTCGGTCCTGACAACGGGGGGTATCGGCCGCTGCGCCATATCCTTGGCCGCGGCAAGAACTGGCCCGGCATCAAGGCAAAACGCGGCGGCGCATAGCGTCAGCCGGGGGACAAGGCGGAATCGTGTGATCATTTTCTCCAGATCGGAGTGATATAGATCACATTTCTGTCGTCCACTGCATTCGTCGATGCCTGTCGTGCACTAAAAGAAAGGGCGACCGAAGCCGCCCTTTCCAAAAGTTTCGAATTGATTGGGAAGATCAGTTCTTCGACTGATCGACCAGCTTGTTCGCTCCGATCCACGGCATCATCGCACGCAGCTTTGCACCGGTTTCCTCGATCTGGTGGCGCTTGGCGAGACCGCGGGCGGCCTTCAGCTCGGGCTGGCCGGCGCGGTTGTCGAGCACGAAGTCCTTCACGAAGCGGCCCGACTGAATGTCGGCGAGAACCCGCTTCATTTCCTTCTTGGTCTCTTCAGTGATGATGCGCGGACCGGTCTTGATGTCGCCGTATTCGGCGGTGTTCGAGATCGAGTAGCGCATGTTCGCGATGCCGCCTTCATAAAGCAGGTCGACGATCAGCTTCAGTTCGTGGAGGCATTCGAAGTAGGCCATTTCCGGTGCATAGCCGGCTTCGACCAGGGTTTCGAAACCGGCCTGGATCAGCGCGGTGGTGCCACCGCACAGCACGGCCTGCTCGCCGAAGAGGTCGGTCTCGCATTCTTCGCGGAAGTTGGTTTCGATGATGCCGCTGCGGCCACCGCCGACGCCCGAGGCATAGGCGAGTGCAACGTCATGGGCGTTGCCGGTCACGTTCTGATGCACCGCGATCAGGCAGGGCACGCCGCCGCCACGCTGGTATTCGCTGCGCACGGTGTGGCCAGGGCCCTTCGGCGCAATCATGATCACATCGATGTCGGCGCGCGCTTCGATCAGGCCGAAGTGGATGTTGAGGCCGTGCGCAAATGCCAGTGCCGCACCAGGCTTCATGTTGGCATGAAGGTCATCGGCATAGATCGCGGCCTGATGCTCGTCCGGTGCCAGGATCATCAGAATGTCCGCCCATGCAGCAGCATCGGCATTTGCCAGAACCTTGAAGCCGGCAGCTTCGGCCTTCTTGGCGCTGGCCGAACCCGGGCGCAGCGCGATCGCCACGTCCTTGACGCCCGAGTCGCGCAGGTTCTGCGCGTGGGCATGGCCCTGCGAGCCATAGCCGAGGATCGCGATCTTCTTGTCGGTGATGAGGTTCAGATCGCAGTCTGCGTCGTAATAGACCTTCATGTCGTTCCCAATCTTTGATGAATTCGTGAAAGGATAAGCGGTGAAATTCAGGCCGCGGTGGCGCCGCGGATCATGCCGACGATGCCGGTGCGTCCAACTTCGACGAGGCCGAGTTCCTTCATCAGGCTGACGAAGCTGTCGATCTTGTCGGGCGCCCCGGTGAGTTCGAAAATGAAGCTCGAGGTCGTGGTATCGACCACCTTGGCGCGGAATACGTCAGCCAGGCGCAGCGCCTCGACGCGGTTCTCGCCCTTGCCGGACACCTTTACCAGCGCCAGTTCACGCTCGACGAAGGGGCCCACTTCGGTGAGGTCGGTGACCTTGTGCACCGGTACCAGTCGTTCAAGCTGCGCGCGGATCTGGTCGATGACCGGCGGGGGGCCGTGCGTCACGATGGTGATGCGGCTGACGTCGTGGCCATCGGTGATGTCGGCCACGGTCAGGCTGTCGATATTGTAGCCGCGCGCGGTGAACAGGCCGGCGATCTTGGCGAGAATGCCCGCTTCGTTGTCGACCGTGATGGTGAGGACGTGGCGTTCCTGCGCCTCCTGAGCGATGTGCATCATTGTTTCGGTGTCCCTCAGACCAGCGCCTTTGCTTCGTCGTCCATCGTGCCGGCGACTTCGTCCCCGTAGAGGATCATGTCGGTATGTGCAGCCCCCGACGGGATCATCGGGAAGCAATTGGCCTCCTTGGCGACGAGGCAATCGACAAAGACCGGACCGTCATGGTCGATCATCGCCTGGATGCCCGCGTCCAGCTCACTTTCGTCGCTGATGCGGATGCCCTTCCAGCCATAGGCTTCGGCAAGGCGAACGAAGTCGGGCAAGCTGTCCGAATAGGAGTTGGAGTAACGGCTCTCGTAGGTCAGCTCCTGCCACTGGCGGACCATGCCCATCCATTCATTGTTGAGCACGAAGACCTTGACCGGAAGACGATACTGCGTGGCCGTGCCCAGCTCCTGAATGTTCATCTGGATCGAGGCGTCGCCGGCGATATCGATGACCAGCGTCTCGGGGAAGCCGGCCTGCGCGCCGATGGCCGCGGGAAGGCCATAGCCCATCGTGCCGAGACCGCCCGAGGTCAGCCACTTGTTTGGCTTCATGAAGTGGAAATATTGCGCCGCCCACATCTGGTGCTGGCCGACTTCGGTCGAGATGATCGGCTCGAGATGCTTGGTCAGCTCGTACAGACGTTCGACCGCATACTGCGGCATGATCGCCTTGGACTTGCGCGGGTAGGCAAGGCTCTTCCTGCCACGCCAGCCATCGATGCGCGCATACCATCCCGTGAGGTCCTGCGCCTTGTAGCCACGCTCCAGCCACGCTTCGATCAGCTGCCCGAGAACCTTGCCGCAATCGCCGATCACCGGCAGGTCCACGGCGACGGTTTTGTTGATCGACGCGCGGTCAATATCGATGTGGATCTTCTTCGAATTGGGCGCGAAGGCATCGAGGCGGCCCGTGACACGGTCATCGAAGCGGGCGCCGACGCAGACGATAAGGTCCGCCTGGTTCATCGTCAGGTTTGCTTCGTAGGTGCCGTGCATGCCGAGCATGCCGAGCCATGCCGGATGATCCGCCGGAAATGCGCCCAGACCCATCAAAGTCGAAGTGACGGGCGCGCCGGTCAGCGCTTGCAGCTCGCGCAGCAGGCGCGCGGCTTCGGGACCGGAATTGATCACGCCGCCACCGGTGTAGAACACCGGTGCCTTGGCCTGGGCGATCATTTCGATCGCCTCGGCGATCTCGCTGGCGCCGCCTTCGGTCTGGGGCGAATAGCGGTTGCGCTGCTGCGGCGCCGCGCTGCTCCACGTCGCCGTCGCGATCTGCACATCCTTGGGAATGTCGATCACGACCGGGCCGGGACGACCTTCGGTGGCGATGCGGAAGGCCTCGTCGATGGTGGCGGCAAGCTGCGACGGGTCCTTCACCAGATAGTTGTGCTTGGTGCAGTGGCGCGTGATGCCGACCGTATCGGCTTCCTGGAACGCGTCGGACCCGATCAGGCCGGTGGGGACCTGCCCGGTGATCACGACCATCGGGATCGAATCCATGAAGGCGTCGGCAATGCCGGTGACGGCATTGGTCGCGCCAGGACCGGAGGTGACGAGCACGACACCGGGCTTGCCGGTAGCGCGCGCATAGCCTTCGGCGGCGTGGGCCGCGCCGGCTTCATGGCGGACGAGGATGTGGCGGATGCGTTCATCACCGAACAGCGCATCGTAGATCGGCAGTACCGCGCCGCCGGGATAGCCGAACACGAATTCGACGCCCTTGGCGACAAGGCTTTCGACCAGGATCTCGGCGCCGCTGCGCTCGCTTGTCACGTTACTTCATCCTTCTTCGCGTGACCGGGCCGATAGACCCGATGCTTCGCTGAAAAAACAAAAAACCATCAAAAATTTCGGCCCGGCTGCAGCTTGGCTGCGCCGGGCCGTCTCTCCCTCTCGGGTGCTTGATCGGCATGCAAGATGGATCAGGCAATTGACGGCCTGCTACTTGACATAAAAGGTGGTGTCAAGCGGCTAACCGCGCAATAAACTTGCTGCATAGTCGAAGTCAATGGAATTTTCGTACGTCAAGCGTGGCCAACTGCCGGGATTCTGGTTCTTCAGCCAGGTATACTGCCGCTTGGCGTAGTTCCTCGTCGCCTGCTGCCCTGCGGAAACTGCCTGATCTTGAGACATTTCACCGCGCAGGAATGCGGCGATCTCCGGCACGCCGATTGCTCGCATGACCGGACACGATTCGGGCAGGCCCCGGGCCAGCAGCGCTTCGACCTCGTTGAGTGCACCGCCCTGCCACATCAGTTCGAAGCGCAGATCGCAGCGGCGATAAAGCCACTGCCGCTCGGGCAGGAGAATGATCGGCGCGAGGTCCACCCCGTTGCCGATCCCGCCAACACGCTGCTGCTGCCAATGTGCGAGGGAATACCCGGTCGAACGCACCACCTCAAGCGCGCGGGTCACGCGTTGCACATCGGCAGGACCAAGCAGTGCAGCGCGCGCCGGGTCTTCCTCGCGCAAAGCGGCATATGCGACCTCAACCGGCAGAGCTCGCACCTCCGCACGAACAGTAGGGTCGATGTCCGGAACCGGTGCGATGCCGTGGAGCAGCGTGTTTATGTACATGCCCGTCCCGCCGACGAGGATCGGCATCGCACCGCGTTCGTGGGCTGAAGCGATCTCAACCTTGGCGGCTGTTGCCCAGTCTGCCGCCGAGCAGGGCTGCGCACCATCCCACGCGCCGAACAGGACATGCGGCACGCCCTGCATTTCCTCCTCCGACGGCCTTGCACTCAACACGCGCAGATCTGCATAGACCTGCGCGCTGTCGGCATTGATAACCACCGCCTCCCGGCCTTGCTCTCGCAGCCTGAGGGCGAGCTTCACAGCGAGATCGCTCTTGCCGCTTGCCGTCGGCCCTGCGATTAGCGCCACGCGTGGCCCGTCAGCCGCGTCGTGCCCCGTGCTTTCAGAAAAGGATTCCCCGTTGATCATCGCGCGCCTGATAGCAGACCCTGAGACGCTTGGTGACAATCTCTCGCTTGCGATGGAAATGATCGAGGCGCGCGATTGGGAAGTGGCGGGTGCCGGGATGCTCGACTTCTGTGACGACGTGCTCGAACTCGAAGTCGTCGAAGGCAATCCCGCAGGCATCCGCAAGATCCTGGACCAGTGCTTCCCCGATAGCGACCTGCTGCTCTCCAACGGCCTGATCGAAGTGCCAAGCCTGTTCGTTTCCGACATGGATTCGACCATGATCGAGCAGGAATGCATCGACGAACTGGCGGATTTCGCCGGACTCAAGGACCGTATCGCGGCAATCACGGAACGCGCGATGCAGGGAGAGCTCGATTTCGAATCCGCCCTGCGCGAACGCGTCGGCTTGCTCAAGGACCTGCCTGAGACCGCAATCGCGCAGTGCCTCGAGGAGCGCATTCGCCCGATGCCGGGTGCTCGGACGCTCGTTTCGACGCTTAAGGCTCGTGGCTGCCATACCGTACTGGTCACGGGCGGCTTTCATTCCTTCGCCGATCCGGTGGCGGAACTGCTCGGGTTCGATCGCGTGGTCGGCAACCGCCTCGGCCTGCACGAAGGCATGCTGACTGGCGGGCTCGTTGGTGGAATCGTGGATAGTTCGGTGAAGAAGAAGGTCCTGCTCGAAGAGTCAGAGCGCCTTGGCAGCGAAGTGTTCAGCCTTGCGACCGGCGATGGCGCCAATGACATTCCGATGATCGAAGCTGCAAGCTACGGCATCGCCTATCGCGCCAAGCCCAAGGCCCGCTCTGCCGCCGACGGCTGGGTCGACCGCGGTGATCTGACCTCGATCCTGTCGCTCTTCGGCATTGCCCGTCAGGACTGGGTCTTCGACTGATCAGGCAAAGGCGGGCGTGCTGCGTCGTCTGTACGCCAGCACGCGAACCAGCAGCGCCATCAGGGCGAGCGTCGTCATCGTCAGGCCGATGGCGCGCGTCTCCGGCATTGGAATGCGCTTGGCGTAAGCCAGCGTGAAGATCAGCCAGATCACGTGGATGCCCGTTGTGTGCAGGCGTTTCCAGTTCCGGCCGAGTGCGCGCATCGCAGCGCTTCTTGAGGTCAACGCCATGGCGAGAATGAACAGGTAGGCCAGGCTTCCCGGGACAAGCGATGCCAACGTGCGCGGTTCCGGATCGAGGCTGACTGCGACGACCAGCGCCACGAGGTGGACGGTGTGGCTTGCCGCAAAGCCAAGGCCCCACCACCTGCGATCACGAACCAGCGCACGGCTCCACGGGGCGGGGGAAAGGCGAAAGAGCGAGGAGGCGAGGTAGGTCAGGAGGAAAATCGGAAAGCCCACTCGTGCAGTCCAACGTGCGGCGAGGTGCCAACTCTCATGTTGCGTCGTGCCGGCGGCCAGACCCGCAGCCAAGGCGAGCAACGAAAGCGCCAGCCCCAGCGCCATTGGCCACTTCCGTGCCATGTTCCGTTCTCCCCCTACGTTTTTGCTAGTCTGCACTGCACCGTCGGCGCTGGCAAGCAGTGCTCCGGGCACGGCGATTGACGATCTATTTACAGTGCTGTTAGTATTCCGGCGGCAAGAAAACCGGGAGAATCGACGTGAACGCCATGACCGGCGCGTTGAGTGCTGACCTGCCAATCTACGATGAGCGTCGTCCGGAGATGCGGATGCAGCCGCTCAAGGCATGGCACCATTTCCAGAACCTCTTGAAGGACAAGGAAAACACCGAGGAGGTGTTCCACATCTTCGAGGCGCTGCCGTGGCGGAACCTGCGGGGGCGGGCCGAGGCTTTTCTGCGTAGCGAGCGCGGTCAGGCCCTTCGTTTGACCGAGCCCTATCTCCCAGCGATTCTCGATGATCACGCCGCGCTCCGGCAGACGCCTGCGGGTTCTCTGGCCCACGCTTACTGCGACTTCATGGAGAGCGAGGGCCTGACCGCGCAGGGATTGGTCGACGAGTTCGATCGCTTCGCCGCCAAGCGAGAACGCTTCGAGGACCAGTTCCTGTGGTACCTCAACCGCATGCGCGACGTGCACGACATGCTTCACGTGCTGACCGGTTACGGGCGCGATGCACTTGGCGAAGCCTGCGTCCTTGCGTTCACCTACAGCCAGCAGCCGAGCCCGGCACATCTGTTCATCGGCTACATGGCCGGCATGAACATCAATCGCCAGACCAAGCGCAGCGCGCCGGTCCTGCGCGCAGTCCGCGAAGGCCAGCGACTTGGCAAGGCATGCCCGCGGCTGTGCGAACAATCAATCAAGGAACTGCTGCCGCTGCCCATCGAAGAGGTGCGTGCCCGCCTTAACATCACTCCTGCCGTGCACTACAAGGAAGCGCACGGCATCTGGCGCGGCATGGGAATCGATCCCTATGACCTGCTCGGGAAAAATGCGGCTAAGAAGCTCGCCGCCTGACGGTCAGAGGGCTGCGATCAATGCCCGCGCTGCGGCCGGGTTGCGCTGCTTCGCGCCCGCGATGAACAGGATGTAGGCGTCCCTGCCGTTCCGTGCCCAGTCGCGGCCGCGCTTCGCCCACTTGCCGATCGCCGCGGGTTCGTAGCCGGTCTCGCAAGCTTCATTCGACTGCTGCAGCCGCGCGTACGAGAAATTCGCCGTCTGCTCGTCGATCTGCGGAAACTCGGCGTTGTCGGAGAATGCAACGGCAAAATTGCGATCGCGGCAGAGGTCAAGGAAAGCTGGATCGCAGAACGATACGTCGCGTACCTCGAGCACGTGTTGCAGCGCCACGCCGTCCTGGCGATCCGGGATCAGGTCAAGAAAGCGCGCAAAGTCCTCGCGTTCAAACCGCTTCCCTTCGCGGAACTGCCACAGGATTGGGCCCAGCCGGTCGCCGAGTGCAGTGAACCCTTGATCAAGGAACTTGCCGACGATCTCCTTGCTGTCCGCCAGCACCTTGCGCCGCATGGTATATTGCAGCGCCTTCAGGCTAAAACGGAAGCCTTCCGGAGTGGCCGCTGCCCAGCGCGCAAAGCTCTCGGGCTTTTGCCGCCGGTAGTAGGTCGCGTTTATCTCGATGCAGTTCAGCCTTGACGCGGCGTATTCAAGTTCTCGCCGGTGCGGGAGGCCCACCGGATAGAAAGCTCCCCCGCGCCAAGGTTCGTAGGTCCACCCGCCGATACCGACGCGGATGGACCCGTGCGTCACGCTTCCATCCAGTCCCGGAAGAAGGCTTCGTTGGCCTCGCGCAGCCTTGCCAGTTCGACGCCCGCTACCTGCGTTCCGCCGACCGTGCCAAGCCTGGTTGCACCTTGGAGAACTTCGCCAGCCTTGGTCGTGACGACATAACGTGACTGATCCTCGCCGAATGCCGAAGCCGTGGTCAGCGCCACGTCGAGCGAGCAGCCCTTGTCACCGGCCAGCGCCATTTCGGTCAGCGCTACGAGCAGGCCGCCGTCCGAGATGTCGTGGACAGCGGTGAGCTTGCCGGCCGCGATCCATTCGCGCACCTGTTCGCCGTTCTTGCGCTCGACAGCAAGGTCTACCGCAGGCGCATCGCCATCTTCGCGGCCATGCACTTCACGCAGGTAAAGCGACTGGCCGAGATGCGAGCCTTCATTGCCCACCAGCCAGATAACGTCGCCTTCGTTCTTGAACGCGACGGTGGTCATCACGTCGTGATCAAGCATCAGGCCGACGCCACCGATGGCAGGCGTGGGCAGAATGGCCGAACCACCGCCGGTGGCCTTCGATTCGTTGTAGAGCGAGACGTTGCCCGAGACGATCGGGTAATCCAGCGCGCGGCAAGCATCGCCCATGCCGTTCAGCGCCTGGACGATCTGCGCCATGATTTCGGGGCGCTGCGGATTGGCGAAGTTGAGGCAGTTGGTGATTGCCAGCGGACGCGCGCCAACCGCGCAGATGTTGCGCCACGTTTCGGCCACGGCCTGCTTGCCGCCTTCATAGGGATCGGCATAGCAATAGCGCGGCGTGCAGTCGGTGCTGATCGCCAGCGCCTTCTTCGAGCCGTGGATGCGCACCACGGCAGCATCGCCGCCCGACTTCTGCAACGTGTCGGCACCAACCTGCGAATCGTATTGCTCGAAGATCCAGCGGCGATTGGCGAGATCGGGGCAGCCGATCAGCTTGACCAGATCGGCGCCAAGGTCCGCGCTCTCCGGCACAGAACCGAGCGGCGCCACGTTAGCCCACGCCTTGTAGTCTGCCAGCGATAGGGCAGGGCGGTCATAGAGCGGGGCGTCTTCGGCGAGCGGACCCAGCGGAATGTCGCAGACCGTCTCGCCCTTGAACTTCAGCACCATGTGGCCAGTGTCGGTCACTTCGCCGATCACGGCAAAGTCCAGCTCCCACTTGCGGAAGATCGCCTCGGCCATGGCTTCCTTGCCGGGCTTGAGTACCATGAGCATGCGCTCCTGGCTTTCCGAGAGCATCATTTCGTAAGGCGTCATGCCCTCTTCGCGGCAGGGCACCTTGTCCATGTCGAGAATGATGCCAGCCTTGCCGTTGGTCGCCATTTCGACAGAGGACGACGTCAGGCCCGCCGCGCCCATGTCCTGGATCGCGACGATCGCATCGGTCGCCATGAGTTCGAGGCAGGCTTCGATCAGCAGCTTCTCGGTGAAGGGATCGCCCACCTGTACGGTCGGGCGCTTCTCGTCGGACTTCTCGTCGAAGTCGGCAGACGCCATGGTCGCACCGTGGATGCCGTCACGGCCGGTCTTGGAGCCGACATAGACGATCGGATTGCCGAGGCCCGTGGCCGCCGAATAGAAGATCTTGTCGGTATCGGCCACGCCCACGGTCATCGCGTTGACGAGGATGTTGCCGTCATAGGCCTTGTGGAAGTTGGTCTCGCCACCGACCGTCGGCACGCCAACGCAGTTGCCATAGCCGCCGATGCCCGCGACGACGCCCTGCACAAGGTGCTTCATCTTCGGGTGATCAGGACGGCCAAAGCGCAGCGCGTTCATGTTCGCCACCGGGCGCGCGCCCATGGTGAAGACGTCGCGCAGGATGCCGCCAACCCCAGTTGCCGCGCCCTGATAGGGTTCGATGTAGGAGGGGTGGTTGTGGCTCTCCATCTTGAAGATGGCGGCCTGCCCGTCACCGATGTCGATCACGCCCGCGTTCTCGCCGGGGCCGCAGATCACCCAGGGCGCCGACGTCGGTAGCTTCTTGAGGTGGATGCGGCTCGACTTGTAGGAGCAGTGCTCCGACCACATCACCGAGAAGATCCCGAGCTCGACAAGGTTCGGCTCGCGTCCGAGCGCGTTCAGGACGCGCTGGTACTCTTCCTCGGACAGCCCATGGGCGGCGACGACATCTGGCGTGATTTCGGACATGGCGCGCGCCTTAGCGATGTGGGCGCGTGTAGGCTAGTCCTGTCAGGCGAATTTGAGCGCGATCCATGTTGCTGCCGTAGCGGCCACTGTCGTCGCGAACGTCCCCCAGATCACGTCGATCACGGTCACGTGCACCGGCCAGCGCGCCAGCACGGCCTGGCTGGTCAGATCGTAGGTCATGTAGCACATCGCGCCGAGGATCGCAGCGTTCAGCGCCGTCGCTCCCAGGCCCTGCGACAGGCCTGGCCGGACGGCGAACCACATCATTCCGCCAAGGTAGAGCAGGTAGAACACGATCGCCGGCCCCGCGCGGAATTGCGGCGCCAGCAGATCACCCAGCGCGGGGCGATAGAGCTTTGACCCGGCCCACCCCAGCCACACGGCGTCCATTGCGCCAAACACCACGGCGGCAGCGACATAGGCGATCACGTATTGCATGGAGTGCAGGTCCCCGGCTTGTTGCGGATCGAAGCTTGACCGCGCCCCATGGCCCCGTCAATGCTGCCCCAATGGGAACCGCACCTGATATCGCACCAAGCATCGCTGGCCTCAGCTTTGAAGAGGCTCTGAAGGAACTCGAGACAGTCGTGCGGCGGCTGGAAAGCGGCGATGCTCCGCTTGATGAATCGATCGATCTTTATGCCCGCGGCGATGCACTGCGCGCGCACTGCCAGGCGCGGCTCGATGCGGCGCAGGCGCGGATCGAAGCGATCGTGGCCGATCGTGATGGCAAGCCGCAGGGCCTGCGCCCGTTTGACGAAACCCAGGGCTGATCGGAGCTTCCGTCATGGCCGAAACCGGTCTGCTCAAGCCTGCGCTCAAGGCTATCGCCGAAGACATCGACAAGAGCTTCGACCTGCTCCTGCCCGTGCCCGGCGATCCCCGCGACCGGCTTGTCGAAGCCATGCGCTATGCCACGATCGGTGGCGGCAAGCGCGTCCGTCCGCTGCTGGTCTGCGCCACCGCTGCACTGTTCGGCGTTTCTCGCGAAGCCGCGGTCCGGGTCGGCACCGCAATCGAGGCAATCCACGTCTATTCGCTGATCCATGACGATCTGCCGTGCATGGACAATGACGCCCTGCGGCACGGCAAGCCCACCGTGCATCTCGCTTTCGACGATGCTGCGGCGGTCCTTGCTGGCGACGCGCTTCACGATTTCGCGTTCGAAGTCCTGTCCGATCCTGCAACCAGTGGCGATCCGTTCACCCGCATCGAACTGATCCGCACGCTTGCCACGGCCAGCGGCATGAATGGCATGTGCGGCGGGCAGATGATGGACATCGTTGCCGAAACCTCGAGCTTCGACCTGCCCACCGTAACGCGGCTGCAGCAGCTCAAGACGGGTGCGCTGCTTTCCGCCTCGGTTGAGATGGGCGCAATTCTCGGCAAGGT
Organism: Novosphingobium sp. FW305-C-30-35; assembly: GCF_058783135.1. Classification (NCBI taxonomy): domain Bacteria; kingdom Pseudomonadati; phylum Pseudomonadota; class Alphaproteobacteria; order Sphingomonadales; family Sphingomonadaceae; genus Novosphingobium; species Novosphingobium sp. FW305-C-30-35. Next base: position 364,511 of record NZ_JBYSYJ010000001.1, on the reverse strand, counting down.
TCCGCCTGAAGGCCGTACGCACTTGCGCGGCTATGCTCGCGACATCGGCCTTGCGTTCCAGATTGCCGACGATCTGCTCGACGCCGAAGGCGACGAAGCCGCGGCGGGCAAGGCCCTGCGCAAGGATGAAGCGCAGGGCAAGGAGACGTTCCTCTCGCTGCTGGGCGCAGAGAGGGCACGCGAACAGGCGCGCATTCTGGTAGAACAAGCGATCGAGTTTCTGGCGAGCTATGGCCCTGAAGCCGATCTCCTGCGCGAACTGGCGCGCTTTATTGTCGAGAGGAATCACTGATGGCGCAGCGCATCGGCGTCTATCCGGGCACGTTCGATCCGATCACGCTCGGCCACCTCGATATCATCCGGCGTGGAGCCAAGCTGGTCGACAAGCTGATCATCGGCGTCACCACCAATCCCTCGAAGAACCCGATGTTCACGCCGGAAGAACGCATGGCCATGGTCAGCCGTGAAGTGGCGGACCAGGGAATCGACAATGTCGAGGTCGTGGGCTTCAATGCGCTGCTGATGAAGTTCGCCCGCGCCCAAGGCGCTTCGGTGATCGTGCGCGGGCTGCGCGCCGTTGCGGACTTCGAGTACGAATACCAGATGGCCGGCATGAACCAGCAGCTCGACGCCGAGATTGAGACCGTGTTCCTCATGGCCGACGTCAGCCTTCAGCCCATCGCATCGAAGCTAGTGAAGGAAATTGCGCTTTTCGGGGGCGAGATAGCCGATTTCGTCACGCCAATGGTCCGTGATGAAGTGGTCGCCAGGGTCGAGAAGCTTGGTCGTCTGGGCGACTACTGAAACAGAACGGCAATCGTTCATTGCAGCGACAGCGCGAGAAGCCTATCGGCGCTGCAGGTTATCGGAGTTCGACTGTTCCATGGTTTCGCGCTTTCTCACCGCACTTGCGCTTGGCGCTGCCCTGATTGCCTCGCCTGCCATGGCGAAGGACGAGGCTCCGGCACCAGCGCTCAAGCCGCTCACCTATACGGTCAATGCCGATCAGTCCGTGGATCGCGAGAATATCCTCTACCTCGATCTTTCGAACGGTGGCCGTGTGGCCATTCGCCTGATGCCGGAGTGGGCGCCCAACCACGTTGAGCGGATCAAGACTCTTGTCCGCCAGGGTTTCTACAACGGCATCATCTTTCACCGCGTGATCGACGGCTTCATGGCCCAGACTGGCGACCCAACGGGAACTGGGCAGGGCGGTTCGCCGCTGCCTGACCTCAAGGCCGAGTTCAACGCCATTCCGCACGTGCGCGGATCGGTTTCGATGGCGCGCACGAACGAACCTGACACGGCCAACAGCCAGTTCTTCATCGTCTTCTATCCGCGCTTTGCCCTCGATCACAAGTACACCAACTTCGGCCGTGTGATCGCCGGCATGGACTTTGTGGACGCGATCGTGCGCGGTGAACCGCCGCAGAACCCCACCAAGATCGTGCAGGCCTCGATTGCGGCTGACAACAAGGCGGCCCCGGCGCCGGTCGCGCCAGCGGCACCGGCTGCCATAACGGCGGACATGCTCAGCAATTCTACGTCAAACTAAGGGGTCTCGAATCCTTGCCCAATTGCGGCTAGGGCGCGCCCATGCGCGTAGATCTCTTCGACTTCGAATTGCCTCAGGAAAATATTGCCCTGCGTCCCGCCCGGCCGCGTGATTCGGCGCGCCTACTTGGCGTTGGCATGGACGGGCCGTTCCGTGACCTCACAGTGCTTGATCTGCCCTCGCTGTTGAATCCCGGCGATGTTTTGGTGTTCAACGACACGCGCGTCATCCCCGCCCAGTTGGAAGGCCAACGTCCAAATTTGAATGGTGAGGGGGCACGCATCGGCGCCACGCTCCACAAGCGGATCGACCTGCGCCGCTGGCAGGCCTTCGTTCGCAACGGCAAACGCCTGCGGGAGGGAGACGAGATCAGGTTCGGCACTGGCGTGTCTGCCTTTGTAGAAAGCCGCTTTCCCGATGGCAGCTGGACGCTGTTCTTTCCCGGCGAAGAGCCCGTCGAGGTCCTGCTGGAACGGGCAGGGCAAATGCCGCTGCCGCCCTATATTGCCGGCAAGCGCCCCACCGACGAGCGAGACCGCGAAGACTACCAGACGATGTTTGCGGCCAAGGATGGCGCCGTCGCCGCCCCCACCGCCGCGCTGCACTTCACGCCGCGCCTCATGGAAGCGATTGCCGAGCGCGGCATCCGCACTGAAACGCTCACCCTGCATGTTGGCGCGGGCACGTTCCTGCCGGTCAAGGCCGACGACACCAAGGACCACCAGATGCACGCCGAGTGGGGCACGATCGACTCCGCCACTGCAGACCGTCTCAACGCCGCCCGCGCGGACGGCAACCGCGTTATCGCCGTCGGCACCACCTCGCTCCGCCTGCTTGAGAGCGCGGCGGGCGAAGACAGGGTCATTCGCCCGTTCGAAGGCGATACCGCGATCTTCATCACGCCGGGCTACAGCTTCCGCGCAATCGACGGGCTGATGACCAACTTCCACCTGCCCAAGTCCACATTGTTCATGCTCGTTTCGGCGCTGATGGGGCTCGACCGGATGCAGGCGGCCTATGCCCATGCCATTGCCAGCGGCTACCGCTTCTACTCCTACGGCGATTCCAGCCTGCTCCTGCCATAAAGCGCAGTTTCGGCCGACGGTGTGCCGACTAGCCTGCCCCCCAACAGATATGGGAGAAGGGCATGATACCGGCACACGTTCCGGCAGACCGGGTGGTGGATTTCGACATCTTCAATCCGCCAGGGGTGGAGAGCGATTACTTCGCCGCGTGGAAGACGCTGCTTGATGGCCCCGGTCTTGTGTGGACTACGGTCAATGGCGGTCATTGGATCGCAGCGCGCGGTGACGTTGTGCGCCAACTGTGGGGAGATGCAGAAAGGCTCTCCAATCAGTGCCTTGCCGTGACTCCGGGCCTTGGCGAAGTCATGCAGTTCATTCCGCTGCAGGAGGACGGAGCAGCGCACAAAGCGTATCGCACGCCCGTGATGAAGGGCCTTGCCTCCCGTTTTGTCGTCGCCTTGGAACCCAAGGTGCGTGAAGTCGCGCGCGAACTGATCGAGGGGCTGCGCCCGCGTGGCAAGTGCGATTTCGTCAGCGACTTCGCCGAAATCCTGCCGCTCAACATCTTCCTCACCCTGATCGACGTACCGCTCGAAGACCGTCCTCGACTTCGCCAGCTCGGTGTCCAACTCACGCGCCCTGACGGTTCGATGACGGTCGAACAACTCCGGCAGGCGGCTGACGATTACTTGTGGCCCTTTATTGAAAGGCGCATGGCGCAGCCCGGCGACGACCTCTTCAGCCGCATCCTGTCGGAACCGGTCGACGGCAGGCCGTGGACGGTGGACGAGGCGCGGCGGATGTGCCGCAATCTTCTGTTCGGTGGACTCGATACGGTTGCTGCGATGATCGGGATGGTCGCGCTCCACTTGGCGAGGCACCCCGAGCACCAGAAGTGGATGCGCCGCAACCCGCGAGAGTTGCCCGCAGTTGCCGATGAGTTGATGCGTCGCTACCCGACAGTTGCCGTGAGTCGCAATGCAGTTGGCGATATCCAAATCGACGGCGTCACGATCCGTGCCGGTGACCTTGTCTACTTGCCCAGCGTACTCCATAACCTTGATCCGAGAAGCTTTTCTGCGCCGGAAGAGGTGCGTTTCGACCGCGGCCTGACCCCGATCCGGCACACCACGATGGGCGTGGGCGCCCACCGCTGCGTCGGCGCAGGCCTTGCGCGCATGGAAGTGATTGTTTTTCTTGAGGAGTGGCTTGCTGGCATGCCCGCGGTTCGCCTTGATCCGGAGCGTCCCGTCACCATGAAGGGCGGCAACGTCGGTGCCTGCACTTCGCTGCCATTGGTCTGGAATCCCTAGGAAAACCAGCCCCATACCAGTCGCACGGTCAGCCCGATGCTCACCACCACGAGCAGCGGGCGGATCACCTTGGCGCCGAACTTGGTGGCATAGTGCGAGCCGATCCACGCGCCGGTCATGGCGCCGACGCCCATGCAAGCCCCGAGAATCCACATCGCCTGGCCACCGATGCTGAACACGATCACACTGGCTATGTTGCTGGTGACGTTGAGAAATTTCGTCAGGCCAGTGGCACGGGTAAGCCCCATGCCCCGCAAGCCAACCAGCGTTGTTGCAAAGCACTGTCCGGCGCCCGGCCCGAAAAAGCCATCGTAAAACGCAACCCCGCCCCCTACCGGCATGTAGCCGCGCTCGGACAGGCGACCCTTGCGGTCTTCGTCGGTCATGCCCGGCGACAGGACAGTGTAGAGCGCCACAGCAATCAGCAGCACTGGCACGACGAGTTTGAGGACGTCCGCGCTAAGGTGCTGAATTGCCAGCGATCCTGCCATTGCGCCGACAAAAACGATGGCGGCTGTCGCGGCGTTCTTGCGGAAACTGAACAGACCTGCCTTGTGATAGCGCCACGTGGCCATCGATGTGCCGCACATTGACTGGATCTTGTTGGTCCCCAGCACCACATGCGGGGGCAGGGGGGTGGACAGCAGCACCGGCATCATCACCAGCCCGCCGCCGCCCGCCACGGCGTCGATGAACCCCGAAAGCACGGCAACGCAGGTCAACGCCGGGTAGAACCACAGATCGAGATGGGCGGGTTCTATCAGGAGCAGGTCTGGCATTTGCGCGCTTTGGCGATTGCGCCTAAGGGCCGCAACACTCTTTTTGCCGAGATCTCCGCACGATGACCCGTTTTGCCTTCGATATCCACGCCACCGACGGAAAGGCGCGCACCGGCACGATCCGGATGATGCGCGGTGATATCCGCACCCCGGCGTTCATGCCGGTAGGTACCGCCGCAACGGTAAAGGCGATGAAGATGGAAGACGTGCGCGCCAGCGGTGCGGACATCATCCTCGGCAACACGTATCACCTTATGCTCCGCCCCGGAGCAGAGCGTGTCGCGCGTCTGGGTGGCCTGCACAAGTTTGGCGGTTGGGACCGCCCGATCCTGACTGACAGTGGCGGCTACCAGGTGATGAGCCTTTCGGACTTGCGCAAGATCACCGAGGAAGGCGTGACCTTCGCCAGCCACCTCGACGGTTCGCGTCATTTGTTGAGCCCGGAGCGTTCGATGGAAATCCAGCGTCTGCTGGGGTCCGACATCGTCATGTGCTTCGACGAATGCCCGCGCGCCGACCAGCCGCGCGATGTGATCGCAAAATCGATGGAAATGTCGATGCGCTGGGCAAGGCGCAGTCGCGACGCTTTCAACGCCGGGGCCGAACATGCCGAACGCGCGGCGCTGTTCGGAATTCAGCAGGGCGCGCTTGACGAAGGCTTGCGCAAGGCCAGTGCCGACGCCCTGACCGACATCGGGTTCGACGGCTATGCCATTGGTGGCCTTGCCGTGGGGGAAGGGCAGGAGGCGATGTTCGCTACGCTCGACTTCGCGCCGCAGCAATTGCCTGCGGATCGTCCGCGCTATCTGATGGGGGTCGGCAAGCCTGATGACCTGGTCGGCGCGGTCGAGCGCGGGGTCGACATGTTCGATTGCGTCCTGCCGACCCGGTCCGGGCGCAATGGGCAGGGCTTTACCTGGAACGGCCCGGTGAACATGCGCAACGCCCGGCATGCGGAAGATACCGGCCCTCTCGACGAACGCTGTCCGTGCCCGACTTGCACCAAGTACAGCCGCGCCTACCTGCACCACCTGCACAAGTCGGGCGAGATGCTTGGGGCCATGCTGCTGACCGAGCATAACCTGTGGTTTTACCAGCAACTCATGGCAGGCATGCGCGCGGCGATCGCAGAAGGGCGCTTTGCGGCCTTCGCAGCCGATTTCAGACGGGACTACTTCGCGCGTTAGGCGGCAATGCCCTCTGCGCCGTCCTGCATCATCGGGTCCTGCGTCTCCAGCCTCGTGTCCTTGTAGGCATAGAATTCGCCGGTACGCTCATCGAGAAAGCCGGCGCCGATGGCGAAAGCCTGGCGCTGCGCGGTGAGCAAGTCCGGATACCATTTGCCGATGCGATGCGGGGTGACGAAGCGGTAGAGACACATGCCTTTCCAATGGTCGCGTGCCTCGAGAGTTCCCAGAATTGCTGTAAATTTCACCTGCGAAACGACACGTAACAGCCTGTTTGCACATACGAAAAAGGCGGAGCTTGCGCCCCGCCTCTTCCATGTGTCGCAGTGGTTGGAATACCGATCAGCGCGAATAGAATTCGACGACCAGGTTCGGTTCCATCTTCACCGGATAGGGTACTTCGTCCAGCGTCGGAACGCGGGTGAAGGTGGCCTTGTCGCCTTCGGCGGCGACGTAGTCGGGAACTTCACGCTCGGGCAGCGACTGCGCTTCAGCGATGAGGGCCATTTCCTTGGCCTTCTTGCCGAGGCTGATCACGTCGCCAGGGCGAACGCGACGCGAGGCGATGTTGCACTTCACGCCGTTGACGTAGATGTGACCGTGAGAAACGACCTGGCGAGCCGAGAAGATGGTCGGCGCGAACTTGGCGCGGTACACGACCATGTCAAGGCGCTGTTCGAGCAGGCCGATCAGGTTCTGACCGGTGTCGCCCTTCATTTTCGACGCTTCCTGGTACGTGCGCTTGAACTGCTTCTCGGTCACGTCGCCGTAGTAGCCCTTGAGCTTCTGCTTGGCGCGGAGCTGGATGCCGAAGTCCGAGACCTTGCTCTTGCGGCGCTGGCCGTGCTGGCCCGGGCCATACGAGCGGCGGTTCACCGACGACTTGGGACGACCCCAGATGTTTTCGCCGAGACGGCGATCAATTTTGTACTTGGATGCCTTGCGCTTGGACATGCGCTGCCTTTCAATCTGCCTGCACCGGCAACGCGCCGATGCTTCAAGTCCCGGACACGCACCACTTTGCCAATTGCGAAGTGCGGCCACCGCTTCACCGGGAGTGCAGGGCCAATTGCGAAGCGCGGCCAAGAACAGACAATTAGCCCTTTGTCAAGGGCAGCGGCCATAGACAGGGTAGCGAAATTGGGGTGCTATCGAAAATGATGCACGAAGGGCCGCCTCGTTCTGACCAGTCGCAGCCGTTGGAATCCCTTTCCGGCGGGTTGGAGGCGATCGACCTTCAAATACTTTCGCTTTTGTCTCAACGATTTGGGTTGGCTGCGAGCACTACGGTTCAACGAGGGCTTTCTGACGACGAGCGCAATGCCCAGATGGCGGTGATTCGTCGTCGCGCTTTCGAGCTCGGTATTCCCGTCGGGCTTGTAACCGATTTCTGGGATCGGCTGATGGACGCCGCAGATGCGGTACAAGCCCAGCGAAACCATCGCGTGATCAACGACTGAAGTTCAACTGCGCGGCTCGTCCCCCGGCTTCGAGCCTTCCTTGCGGCGCAGGGCGCTCAGCACCCCGCGCATGGTGCGCACTTCGAGATGGTTCCAGCCTGGTTTGGTCAGCATGGTGCGCAATGTGCGTCGCGTGGCGGCCGCGCGTGCCTCGGGCTCGAAGTAGCCGCGCGGTTCAAGCATCGTGCAAAGCTGTTCGAACATGCCTTCGAACTCTTCCTGCGGGGCAGGGGGAAGCATGTCCTCTACGGTAGGCTGAACCAGATCGACGTGCTTCGACCACTCGTACGCGCAAAGGATGACGGCCTGCGCGAGGTTGAGAGAACCGAATTCCGGGTTGATCGGTACGGTGATGATGGCGCGGGCCAGCGCCACGTCGTCGGTCTCAAGGCCTGACCGTTCCGGTCCGAAGATAATCGCGCTGCGGCCCTGCGCGGCGATAATGTCCTTCGCTGCCTGTTCCGGCGTCAGCACGGGCTTGGTCACGCCACGCTTGCGCACGGTGGTGGCGTAGACATGCGAGCAATCGCTGACGGCATCGGCGAGGGTATCGAAGACCTGTGCCTTCTCCAGAACCCTGTCGGCACCAGCAGCGGCGGGACCGGCGGATGGATTGGGCCAGCCATCACGGGGAGATACAAGTCGCATCTCGGTCAGGCCGAAATTGAGCATGGCACGTGCGGCCTTGCCGATGTTCTCGCCAAGCTGGGGGCGGACCAGGACGATGACCGGCTGGCGCTGTTCAGTATCGCTCATGTTCAGGCGCGGCCGCTCATTTCCTGGACGCTTGAAGCGAATTCTTCAAAGTCACGCGCTTCGGTGAAATCGCGATAGACGCTGGCAAAGCGGATGTAGGCCACGCTATCAAGCTGGCGCAGACCTTCCATGACCATCTCTCCGATGACCTTGGATGGGACTTCTGAATCGCCCATGGTTTCGATCTGGCGCTGTATGCCCGACACGAGCTGGTCGAGGCGCTCTTGGGCGACGGGGCGTTTGCGGCAGGCGAGCGAAACCGATTGTTCGATCTTGAACCGGTCGAACGGTTCACGTCGTTCCCCGCTCTTGACTACGACGACCTCACGCAACTGCACCCGCTCGAACGTCGTGAACCGCGCCCCGCAGCCTTCGCACTGACGGCGCCGGCGGATCGAGGTGTTGTCCTCGCTCGGCCGGCTGTCCTTCACCTGGCTGTTGTCATGGGCGCAGAACGGGCAACGCACGGCTTAGCGCTTGATCCTCTGCCAGAAGGCAATGCCAGCACCCACGGCAAGGCCAAGCGGGAGCGAGACGACAGGAAGGAGCACACCGGCCACCGCCCCGATGGCCGCGCCGGTCAGGACCGGCTTGGTCGATGGGTGGGCCATGCCCTGCTTGGCCATGCCGGAGATTTCCTGCTTGGCGCGAGCGGCGAGATCGTCGTGGTCGTTCATAAGCTTACAGCTCCGGATAGATCGGGAACTGCGCGCAAAGCTCCGCGACGCGATCGCGCACGCGCTGTTCGACCTGACCATCGCCCTCATCGCCGTTGCGCGCAAGGCCATCGACCACTTCCACGATCAGCTTGCCGATGGTGCGGAACTCTTCCTCGCGGAAACCGCGGGTGGTGCCAGCCGGCGTGCCGAGGCGGATGCCCGAAGTGACGAAGGGGGAGCGCTTGTCGAACGGGACGCCGTTCTTGTTGCAGGTGAGCCAGGCGCGATCGAGACCCTTCTCGGCGGCCTTGCCGGTCACGTCCTTGGCAGTCAGATCAACCAGCATAAGATGGTTGTCAGTGCCGCCGGAAACGATGCCGAGGCCGGCGTCCTTGATGCTTTCGGCAAGCGCCTTGGCATTGGCGACGATCTGATGGGCATAGGCCTTGAATTCGGGGCGCAGCGCTTCACCAAAGGCAACCGCCTTGCCCGCGATGACGTGGACCAGCGGACCGCCCTGGAGGCCGGGGAATACGGCGGTGTTGAACTTCTTGGCCAGATCCTCGTCATTGGTGAGGATCACGCCCGAACGCGGGCCGCGCAGGCTCTTGTGGGTCGTCGTGGTGACGACGTGGGCATGCGGGAACGGCGAGGGGTGGGCGCCGCCTGCAACGAGGCCCGAAATGTGCGACATGTCGACCAGCAGCCACGCGCCGATTTCATCGGCAATGGCGCGGAAGGCGGCCCAGTCCCAGGTGCGTGAATAGGCGGTGCCACCGGCGATGATCAGCTTGGGCTTGTGCTCTCGGGCAAGACGGGCGACCTCGTCCATGTCGATCATGTGATCGTCAGGGCGCACGCCGTAAGGGATCACGTTGAACCACTTGCCGCTCATGTTCACGGGGCTGCCGTGGGTAAGATGGCCACCCGAATTCAGGTCGAGGCCCATGAAGCTGTCACCCGGCTGCAGCAGCGCGAGAAACACGGCCTGGTTCATCTGGCTGCCCGAGTTGGGCTGAACGTTGGCGAAGTTGCATCCGAACAGCTGCTTGGCGCGCTCGATCGCCAGGTTCTCGACGATATCGGCGTATTCGCACCCACCGTAGTAGCGCTTGCCCGGGTAGCCTTCGGCGTACTTGTTGGTGAAAACCGATCCGGTGGCTTCGAGCACGGCACGGCTGGTGATGTTTTCCGAAGCGATCAGCTCGATCTTGGTCTGCTGGCGGTGCAGCTCACCCTTGATGGCGGCGAACACTTCGGCATCGGCCGTTTCCAGATGCTCGGTGAAGAAGCCGGCTTTGCGGATTTCCGGCGCTGCTGTGGCGGTGGTCATCTCTGGGGGCTCCTTCAGATTGCGGGGTTGGAAAGCTTTTCGACGCGGCCGGCATGGCGGCCACCGCCGAATTCGGTGGAAAGAAATGCGTCAAGACAGGCCTTGGCCATGTCCTCGCCAGTCAGGCGTGCGCCCATCGCAATGACATTTGCATCGTTGTGTTCGCGCGCGAGTGCTGCGGAGAGCGGTTCCGAAACCAGTGCGCAGCGGCAGGCCGGTTCGCGGTTTACTGCGATCGAGATGCCGATACCTGATCCGCACAGGGCGACGCCCCGCTCGGCAATGCCTTCGGCTACCACCGAGGCCAGTTTGTAGCCATAGTCGGGATAGTCGACGCGATCGGCGGTCTCTGGCCCGAGGTCGGCAACTTCATGGCCAAGGCCGATGAGATACTCACGCAGTGCGGCCTTCAGGTCGACAGCGGCGTGATCGGAAGCGATGGCGATACGCATGGGGATCGTTACTCGACAGCGGTATTAGGGGATTCGTTGGCGCGCCCATAGGCTCTTGCAGCGCAACAAGCCACCGCAAATCGCTGGAGGAAATCTGCCCGATGGGGCTCATCCTAACAGGTGGGAGCGTCATGGCGGTTGCGACCGGATCGCGCGATGCGTAAAGGCCCGGCATTCAGGATCGGACGGGACGAACAGGAATGCCGCAGGAACACGTGCTCATCGCCGGGGGCGGCATTGGCGGGCTCACGCTCGCACTGACGCTCCACCAGATCAGGGTCTCCTGCACGGTCTTCGAATCCGTTCGTGAATTGAAGCCGCTGGGTGTCGGCATAAATCTCCAGCCCAACGCCGTTCGCGAACTCGAAGACCTCGGCATCGGTGAGGCCGAGATGGATGCCGTGGGCATTCCGGCGCGCGAGTGGGCCTTGGTCGGGCTGAATGGACGCGAGATCTACTCCGAACCGCGTGGCAAGCTGGCCGGGTATAACTGGCACCAGTATGCCGTGCACCGCGGCGAATTCCACATGCTGCTCTACCGCAAGGTGATCGAGCGCATCGGGCCGCAAGCGGTGAGACTGGGCAGCAAGGTTACGGGCTATCGCAAGGAAGCGAATGGATCGGTCACCGCCCTGGTCGAGGACCGCTCGGGCAAAGTCGAAGAGGTGGCAGGAACGCTGCTGTTCGGGGCAGACGGCATACATTCGGCAATCCGCGCGCAGATGCACCCCGATCAGCCTCCGATCCATTGGGGCGGCACGATCATGTGGCGCGGCACTGCCAAGGGCGTACCGATCCGTTCGGGATCATCGTTCGTCGGCCTTGGCACGAGCCGGCATCGCGTGGTGATCTACCCGATTTCGCACCTGGATGCGGACGGCTTGTCCGATATCAACTGGATCGCCGAGCAGACGTACGACACCAGTCACGACTGGACCAAGTCGGGATGGTTCAGGCCTGTCGAAATGGCGGAGTTTGCGCACGAGTTCGACGGGTTCGTCTATGACTGGCTTGATCTGCCGGCTCTGCTGGCAAAGTCGGACATGGCTTACGAGAACCCGATGATAGATCGCGATCCCTTGCCGACCTGGGTCGATGGGCCGGTCGGGCTGATTGGGGACGCGGCACATCCGATGTATCCCACGGGGTCCAACGGCGCCTCGCAGGCAATTGTCGACGCACGCCAGATCGGACGCATCATGGTGGAGCGCGGCGTCACGCCCGAGGCGCTTGCCCAGTTCGACGCCGAATTCTGTGGCCCGATCGGCCAGGTCGCGATGCGCAACCGCGGGGCGGGCCCGTTCGGCCTGCTCAATATGGTGGACGAACGTTGCGGCGGTCAGTTCGAGAATATCGACGATGTCATCCCGGCTGCGGAGCGAAGTGCCTTCATGCTGGCCTACCAGCAGGCCGCGGGCTTTGCCAAGGACCGCCTGAACGGCGCGCCGAGGACCATTCCTGAAGGTGCGCAAGTCGCCAGGGTGCCCGCGTGACCATTGCGCTGACCCCTGTGACCGATCTGGTTGTCGAACTGTCGAGGCCCCACGAGATGGGCGAATGCCCAATAGGTGTCCGGCGGATCATCCCGATTGTCGGAGGTAGCGCCGATGGACCGCTGCTCGGCGGCCGCATTCTGCCAATCGGGGCCGACTGGCAGACCGTCTCACGCGGAGGGATCGCCGAACTGGATGCGCGCTATGCGATCGAGACCAGCGACGGCGCGGTGATCGAAGTTATCAGCCAAGGCATTCGCCACGCAACGGCAGAGGTGCATGCGCGCATTGCTGGGGGCGAGGAGGTCGACCCGGCCGAGTACTACATGCGCACGGCGATCCGGCTCGAGACCGGACATGCCGGATACGATTGGGTCAACCGCGCCCTGTTCATCGCAAAGGGCGGGAAGGTTGGGAATACGGTCCGCCTGGCGGTCTACAGGATTGACTAGCAGGCTCGACTGCCGGTCCGGAAGTCAGTCCAGCAATGCGCGGTGTCGGCTGGAGAGAAAGATCGCATTCTTTCGGGTGAGATCGCCCGGCACGAGGCGTTTTCCGTTCCAGCCGTAAGGCGACAGACCGAGTTTGCCGAGGACAGCAACGGCAGACGCGTCGGGCCGTTCGATCAAGATCACCGGCTGATGCGAGGCGATCGTTTTGATGCCACCGCCGATGACTTGCGATTCGAAGCCTTGCACGTCAATCTTGATGATGTCCGGGGCGAGTTCCAGCGCGTCGAGCTTCTCGATCCTTACCTTATAGCTGTCGATTACAAGCCGATCTGGCGTGAAACGCGCCACGCGCCGCTCATCAAGCCACTGGACCGCAGCTTCGCGGTCAAGAGAGGCAATGCCGTCATAGACGAAGTTGCGATAGCGCGGCACGTGGATGTGCTGTTCGCCAGTTGCAGCGCCGAGTGCAATCTCACGCACATCCACGTCGCTGTCCCCTGAGAATCGCTGGCGAAGTTCTTCCGCCAGCGAGGGGATCGGTTCGATGGTGATGATCTTTCGCGGCCGTGCATAGCGCTGCAAGGCCACAACGCTTTGCCCCCAATTGCCGCCTATGTCGATCGCGAGGTCCAGCGGGGCGAGCTTTCGCAGCAGTCGTATCTCGGGGTCGACAAACAGGCCAAGATGGCGCGTGGCAAGGTTGTAGGCCGAAAACTTTGCGCGACGCACCGCGGGAAAATGCGTCTGCAGATCTCGCAACTGCCTCCGCAGTTCGCGCAATGGCCAACTTTCGGGACGATACCCCCATTCCAGAACTGGTCCGGGGGCAGTGCCTTCCATCAGCGGATTGCTTACTGGTCGAGGAACGAGCGCATCTTGCGCGACCGCGACGGATGCTTGAGCTTGCGCAGCGCCTTGGCCTCGATCTGGCGAATACGTTCGCGGGTGACCGAGAACTGCTGGCCGACTTCTTCCAGCGTGTGGTCGGTGTTCATGCCGATACCGAAGCGCATGCGCAGCACGCGCTCTTCACGCGGGGTGAGGCTGGCAAGCACGCGGGTGACCGTTTCCTTCAGGTTGGCCTGGATCGCCGCATCGACCGGAATGATCGCGTTCTTGTCCTCGATGAAATCGCCGAGGTGGGAATCTTCCTCGTCGCCGATGGGCGTTTCGAGGGAGATCGGCTCCTTGGCGATCTTCATCACCTTGCGAACTTTTTCGAGCGGCATCGACAGACGCTCGGCCATTTCTTCAGGCGTCGGTTCGCGGCCCTGCTCGTGCAGGAACTGGCGGCTGGTGCGAACCAGCTTGTTGATCGTCTCGATCATGTGGACCGGGATACGGATCGTTCGGGCCTGATCTGCGATCGAGCGGGTGATGGCCTGCCTGATCCACCAGGTGGCATAGGTCGAGAACTTGTAGCCGCGGCGGTATTCGAACTTGTCGACCGCCTTCATCAGGCCGATGTTGCCTTCCTGAATGAGGTCAAGGAACTGCAGGCCGCGGTTCGTGTACTTCTTGGCGATGGAGATCACGAGGCGCAGGTTGGCCTCGACCATTTCCTTCTTTGCGATGCGTGCTTCACGCTCGCCTTTCTGGACCATGTTCACGATGCGGCGAAATTCGCCCAGCGACATGCCGGTTGCAGCTGCGATGTCGGCGATCTCGGCCCGAATACGCTCAACCGGAGCTGCCTCGTTCGCAGCAAACGCTGCCCACTTCTTGTCGCGGCCGGCCAAGGCTTGCAGCCAACCGTCGTCAAGCTCATGCCCGACATACATGTCGAGGAAGTCCTTGCGCGACACCTTGTGGCGCTCGGCAAGGCGCAGCATCTGGCCGCCCAGCGTCGTCAGGCGACGATTGAAGGCGTAGAGATTGTCGACGAGGTATTCGATCTTCGAAGCGTGGAACTGCACGGATTCGACCTGCGCCGTCAGGTCCTCGCGCAGCTTCTGGTACTGCGCTTCCTTGGCGGCGGGGAAATCGTTGCCCATGCCAAGCGCGTCGAGACGCTCTGCCTGGATTTTCTCGAAGGCCCGGAACAGCGAGGTGATTTCGGCAAAGCGCTCAAGCGCGGCCGGCTTCAACTGCGCTTCCATCTGGGCGAGGCTGAGGGTGTTGTCCTCTTCTTCTTCCTCGGCCGGACGGGCGCGGCGCTCGCGCAGTTCGTCGTCCTCGTCATCGGAGGATTCTTCCTCCTCGACGTCCTCTTCTTCCTTGAAGGTGGGGCCGGCGGTGGCTTCGCTGATCTCGGGCTCGGCCTCTTCACCGTCTTCCGACAGGTTTTCGGGCTGCGGTTCCTTCGAAAGCATGGCGTCGAGATCGAGAATCTCGCGCAGCTGCATCTCGCCGGCGTTCAGCGCGTCGGACCACTGGATGATGGCGTGGAATGTGATCGGGCTCTCGCACAGGCCCATGATCATGGTGTCGCGACCGGCCTCAATGCGCTTGGCGATGGCGATTTCGCCCTCGCGGCTGAGCAGTTCAACGGCGCCCATTTCACGCAGATACATGCGCACCGGGTCGTCGGTCCGCTCGACCGTTTCCTTGCGCTTGATGACGTCCGGGCGGTCCTCGACGGTCTCGGCTTCGTCGAGTTCGTCGTCCTGAGCCTTTTCCTCGGGATCAACCGCGTCCTCGTCGCTCTCGACGATGTTGACGCCCATCTCGGAGATCGCGGCCATGATGTCTTCGATCTGCTCGGAAGACATCTGGTCCTGGGGAAGGGCCTCGTTCAGCTCGTCATACGTGATGATCCCGCGGCGCTTGGCGCGCGCGATCAACTTCTTGATCGATGCATCGTTGAGGTCGATCAGCGGAGCGTCGCCGCTATCGGTCTTGTCGTTCGAAGCCATTTAACCCAGGTACCACCATCTGAGAACCGGGCCGAAGGCGACCCGGTTTGCGCCATTGCTATAATTATAACGCAGCACGAGCACGGCCCATTTGCCCCAAACGGGCACGCAAAGCCATACTCCGCGCTATCAATCTTTGCTGTTCGGCGAAGTTTTCTTCCGAAAGCTCGGTTTCAACGCGCTTGTTTGCCTCGACAAGCGCCTCTTCAACCGCTGGCCATTCAACCAGAATGGCAATTGCCTCGGCAAGTTCGTCTCCTGCCGAATCACCACCGCTCGCCAAAAAACCGAATCGCATCCCGGCATAGTCCTGCGCCGACGGGAGCCTGAGCCCACGTTCCAGCAATATGGTGCGCAAGGTCGCGCTTTCAAGCGGTTGTGCCCCGTCCGACGTGACAAGCAGTGCATCGATCAGTGCGCAAGTGTCTGGATTCTCGGGCTGAAGGCGGGCGAGGGCGTCAGCATGGCGCGCAATGTGCTGCGGATGGCAGATCAGACCGTCGAGCACGGCTGCCAGCAGGCTGTTGCTCGGCCCCGTGCCGATGCGCAGCATTTTCGCCTTGTCCTGCTCGGCAAGTGGTGGCGGTGCCGGTTTCCAGGGCTGGCCTTTCGCGCGGGAACCCGATGGTCGTGGCTGAAAAGGCGCCCGTTCCTTTCGGGCGAACGCCAGTTCGCCAAATCGCTCGGTCAGTTCGCGCCTGTAGAGCGATTTGATGTCGGGGTGCTGTATGGTCTCGCAATGGGCAAGCAGCCTGGCCTTCAATCCTGCCTTGTCTTCTGGCGTCGCCAGCGGGACAGCATCGCGTTCCGCTTCCCAGAGAACGTCGACGAGGCTTCGGGCACCGTCCAGCAATTCCTCCATCGCCGCCGCGCCCTGCTTTTTCACGACGTCGTCCGGGTCCATGCCTGCTGGCAGCGTGACGATGCGCAGCGAATGTCCGGGGCGGAGCAGGGGCAGGGCGCGCGTGATCGCCCGCATCGCTGCGCGCTGGCCTGCGCTGTCGCCATCGAAGCAAAGCGTTGGCGTTTCGACCAGTCGCCAGAGGCGTTCGATCTGATGCTCCGTCAGTGCCGTGCCAAGCGGGGCGACCGCTTCGCCGATGCCTGCGGCCGCGAGCGCCACCACGTCCATATATCCTTCGACGACCACTACGCGTCCGCTCTGGCGCGAAGCAGGCCCGGCGCGATGCAGGTTGTAGACCGTGCGGCCCTTGTCGAACAGCGGCGTATCGGGAGAGTTCAGGTACTTCGGCGCGTCGGTCTTTTCCGCAGTGAGGATGCGTCCGCCGAAGGCAATCACGCGACCGCGCGGGTCAAGGATCGGCAGCATCAGGCGGCCACGGAAACGGTCGTAGGGTTCCTTTCCTTCGACCACGATTCGCAAGCCAGCCTCGATGAGCATCTCATCGGGGAAGGCCGACAGCGCCTCTTTCAGCGCAGTGCGGCTATCCGGAGCGAAGCCGAAGCCGAAATCCCGCACGATCTGCGCCGGGAACCCGCGAGAGGCGAGATAGCGTCGCGCCTCCGCACCACGCTCATCGCCAAGGCAGCGCACGAAAAAGTCCTGCGCCGCCTGCATAACGTCATGCAACGACTTCTGCTGCTCGGCCTTCCTTGCTGCGCGCGGATCGGGGGCAGGAACTTCCATTCCAGCCTGCAGCGCCAGTTCCTTCACCGCGTCCATGAAGGGCAGGCCCTGATGGTCGGTCATCCAGCGGATGACGTCGCCATGCGCGCCGCAGCCGAAGCAGTGGTAGAAGCCCTTCTCGTCGTTGATGGTGAAGCTGGGCGTTTTCTCGTTATGGAACGGGCAGCAGGCCTTGAATTCGCGCCCCGCCTTGGTGACGCGAACGCTCCGCCCGATCACGCCCGAAAGCGAGATGCGGGAGCGGAGTTCGTCCAGCCATTGCGGAGAGAGGCTCATTGCGCGGTCAGGCCGAAAGCGCCGCCTTCACCAGCCCGCTCGCCTTGCCCATGTCGAGCTGCGTGCCGTGCTTGGCCTTCAATGCAGCAACCACCTTGCCCATATCCTTCATGCCCGCAGCGCCGGTTTCGGCGATGATCGCAGCGATGGCAGCCTTGGTGTCGTCCTCGCTCATCTGCTGGGGCAGGAATTCCTCGATCACCGCAAGCTCGGCCTTCTCGACGTCTGCGAGTTCTTGGCGGCCGCCCTGTTCATAAAGCGAGATCGATTCGCGGCGCTGCTTCGCCATCTTCTGCAAAACGTCGGTGACGAGCACGTCATCCTCCGGCACAGCCGAGGCGGTGCGCAGTTCGATGTCCTTGTCCTTGAGCTTGGCGAGGATCAGGCGGACAGCGGCGAGGCGGGGCTTGTCGCCCGCTTTCATGGCCGAAACCTGCGCGGCCTTGATGGTATCGCGGATCATGTAATCGTATTTCCCGTGGAGTTCTCCGCCGTCATGGCGAGAAACCTTCCATGTAGGCCAAACTTTCGGGAATCGCTAGGTTGACGCTGCGTCGAGTCGGGTCTAGCAGCCGCCCCTTAGCAACATCGCCAGAACACCTGCCAACGGAGCGCCCCATATCATGGCCGACCCCGCACTTTCGCACGCGCCTCAACCAGATGGCGCGACGGGAGTCCTCGTACTTGCCGATGGGTCTGTTGCATGGGGACGTGGTTTCGGCGCTGCCGGCGCAGCGGTCGGCGAGGTGTGCTTCAACACCGCGATGACCGGCTATCAGGAAGTAATGACCGATCCGTCTTACGCGGCGCAGATCGTGACGTTCACCTTCCCGCATGTCGGCAACGTCGGCACCAACCCCGAAGACATGGAAAGCCATGACACGCCCGGCGCCGTCGGCTGCGTGGTGCGCGAGGATGTGACTGCGCCTGCCAACTTCCGCAGCGCCGGCACCTTCCAGCAGTGGATGGAAAAGCAGGGTAAGATCGGCATTTCCGGCCTCGACACCCGCGCCCTGACCCGCCGCATTCGCATGAGCGGCGCACCCAACGCGGTGATCGCGCACGATCCCAAGGGCGAGTTCGACATCCCCGCGCTGGTCAAGCGTGCGCGCAACTGGCCCGGCCTCGAAGGCATGGACCTTGCCCGCGTCGTCACGCGCGACGGGCAGGAGGCCTGGGAAGGCTCGGTCTGGCATCTCGGCAAGGGCTATGGCCGCTCACCGCATGACAAGCGCCCCCACGTCGTCGCCATGGACTTCGGCGCCAAGGACAACATCTTCCGCAATCTCGTGAAGGCAGGCGCGGCGGTTACGGTGGTTCCGGCCGAGACTTCGCTGGAAACGATCCTCGAATTGAAGCCCGATGGCGTGTTCCTGTCGAACGGCCCGGGCGATCCGGCGGCGACGGGGGCCTATGCCGTGCCGGTGATCCAGAAGCTGCTCGAGATGGACATGCCAGTCTTCGGCATCTGCCTCGGCCACCAGATGCTGGCGCTGGCCGCCGGCGCCCGCACCACCAAGATGCACCAGGGCCACCGCGGTGCGAACCACCCGGTCAAGCGCATGGAAGACGGCGTGGTCGAGATCACCTCGATGAACCACGGCTTCGCGGTCGACAACGCGCCGGGCGCGCTGGGCGAGAACGTGATCGAAACCCACGTTTCGCTGTTCGACGGCTCGAACTGCGGCATCGCGGTAAAGGGCAAGCGCGCGTTCGGCGTGCAATACCACCCTGAAGCATCGCCGGGACCGCAGGACAGTTTCTACCTGTTCGAGAAGTTCGTGGGGATGCTTTAATCAACGGAGGTAGCAATGGCTGTCGTTCGCGAATTCACTGAGAAAGAGCTGGATCGGTCGAGCGCCCATTCCGAAGTTGAAGCAACTATTTCGCTTGTCGAAGTGGACGGAGAAAGATTCGTTCAGATCGACACTTATGGATCAAAGAACCGAGCAATGCCTGGGAAAGTGTCCCAGAGCCTGCGCCTATCCCAATCGGCGTATGAACAGCTCCAGCAACTCGCGGAAAAGCACTTCTAATGCCCAAACGCACTGACATCTCCTCCATCCTGATCATCGGCGCCGGGCCGATCATCATCGGCCAGGCTTGCGAGTTCGATTATTCGGGCACGCAGGCGGTGAAGGCGCTCAAGGAAGAGGGCTATCGCATCATCCTGGTCAACTCGAACCCCGCGACGATCATGACCGATCCGGACATGGCGCACGCGACCTACGTCGAGCCGATCACGCCCGAAGTCGTCGCCAAGATCATCGAGAAAGAGCGCCCCGATGCGCTGCTGCCGACGATGGGCGGGCAGACCGCGCTCAACACCGCGCTGGCGCTGTTCAACGATGGCACGCTGGAAAAGTACGGCGTCCAGATGATCGGCGCCAATGCCGATGCCATCGACAAGGCCGAAGACCGCCAGCGCTTCCGCGAGGCGATGGACAAGATCGGCCTCGAATCCGCACGCTCGGGCGTGGCCCACACGATCGACGAGGCGCTCGAAATCCTCGAGCGCACCGGCCTGCCTTCGATCATCCGCCCCAGCTTCACCATGGGCGGCACCGGCGGCGGCATTGCCTACAACAAGGAAGAGTTCGTCAAGATCGTGAAGGGCGGGCTTGAAGCATCGCCCACTACCGAAGTCCTGATCGAGGAATCGCTCCTCGGCTGGAAGGAATACGAGATGGAGGTTGTCCGCGATAAAAAGGACAACTGCATCATCATCTGCTCGATCGAGAACGTCGATCCGATGGGGGTCCACACCGGAGACTCCATCACCGTCGCCCCGGCGCTGACGCTGACCGACAAGGAATACCAGATCATGCGCAACGCATCGATCGCGGTGCTCCGGGAAATCGGTGTGGAAACAGGCGGTTCGAACGTACAGTTCGCAGTCAATCCGAAAGACGGCCGCCTCATCGTCATCGAGATGAACCCGCGCGTGTCGCGCTCCTCGGCGCTCGCCTCGAAGGCCACCGGCTTCCCCATCGCCAAGGTCGCGGCCAAGCTTGCCGTGGGCTACACGCTCGACGAGATCATGAACGACATCACCGGGGCTACCCCGGCGGCGTTCGAGCCGACCATCGACTACGTCGTCACCAAGATCCCGCGCTTCGCCTTCGAGAAGTTCAAGGGCGCGGAGCCGCTGCTCGGCACCGCAATGAAGTCGGTCGGCGAAGTCATGGCGATTGGCCGCAATATCAAGGAATCGATGCAGAAGGCCCTGCGCGGGCTGGAAACCGGCCTTGATGGCTTCAACCGCGTCGTCGGCCTCGAAGGCGCCAGCCGCGATGAGATCACCGCCGCGCTCGCCCGCGCCACGCCCGATCGCCTGCTGGTGATCGCGCAGGCTTTCCGCGAGGGCCTGTCGGTGGATGAAGTCCACGCCGTCACCAAGTATGAGCCGTGGTTCCTGCGCCATATCCACGAGATCGTGGAAGCAGAGAACGTCATCCAGCGCGATGGCCTGCCCAACGATGCGGCTGGCCTGCGCCGTCTGAAGGCAATGGGCTTCTCCGACAAGCGCCTCGCCACACTGGCCGTGCGCGGGATTGGCGTTGCCGGTGGCATGGCAGAGACCCAGGCCAAGCGCTCGGGCCTGCTGCATGACGCGCTGCGCGCCATGGCCGGTGCCACCAGCGAAGCCGAAGTGCGGTCGTTGCGCCACAAGCTCGGCGTGCGCCCGGTGTTCAAGCGCATCGACAGCTGCGCCGCCGAGTTTGAGGCGGTCACGCCCTACATGTATTCGACCTACGAAGGCGCGCTGTTCGGCGAGCCGGAGAACGAGGCTGCTCCGACTGACGCCAAGAAGATCGTCATCCTCGGCGGTGGTCCGAACCGCATCGGTCAGGGCATCGAGTTCGACTACTGCTGCTGCCACGCCTGCTTCGCGCTGGGTGACGCCGGGTTCGAGACCATCATGGTCAACTGCAACCCGGAGACCGTGTCGACCGACTACGACACCTCGGATCGCCTCTACTTCGAGCCGTTGACCGCCGAAGACGTGCTGGAAATCCTCGCGGTCGAACAGTCGAAGGGCGAACTGGTCGGCGTGATCGTTCAGTTTGGCGGGCAGACCCCGCTGAAGCTCGCGCAGGCGCTCCAGGATGCGGGCATCCCGATCCTCGGCACATCGCCGGACTCAATCGACCTTGCCGAAGACCGAGAGCGCTTCGCAGCATTGGTCGCCAAGCTCGGCCTCAAGCAGCCCGCCAACGGCATTGCCCGCAGTCGTGATGAGGCCGTCGCGGTGGCGAGCCGCATTGGCTATCCCGTGCTGATCCGTCCGAGCTACGTGCTCGGCGGCCGCGCGATGGAGATTGTCGACAGCCAGGCGCAGCTGGATGACTACATCGCCACTGCCGTGCAGGTCTCGGGCGACAGCCCGGTGCTGATCGACCAGTACCTGCGCGACGCGATTGAGTGCGACGTCGATGCTCTGGCCGAT
Organism: Novosphingobium sp. FW305-C-30-35; assembly: GCF_058783135.1. Taxonomy (NCBI): domain Bacteria; kingdom Pseudomonadati; phylum Pseudomonadota; class Alphaproteobacteria; order Sphingomonadales; family Sphingomonadaceae; genus Novosphingobium; species Novosphingobium sp. FW305-C-30-35. Next base: position 342,818 of record NZ_JBYSYJ010000001.1, on the reverse strand, counting down.
GGCACGGATGTAACCGTCGCCGGTGTAATGCAGCACATCGAGGAAGCGGGCATTCACTCGGGCGACAGCGCCTGCACCCTGCCGCCCTACAGCCTGTCAGCCGAAATCATCGCAGAGATGGAGCGCCAGGCGGTTTTGCTGGCACGCGGCCTCAACGTGCGCGGTCTGATGAACATCCAGTTCGCGATCAAGGACGGCGAGGTCTATCTGATCGAGGTGAACCCGCGTGCCAGCCGCACGGTGCCGTTCGTCGCCAAGGCCGTGGGTACGCCCATTGCCAAGATCGCGGCGCGCGTCATGGCGGGCGAGAAACTGGCCGATCTCCCCGCGATCAAGCGCGAGATCGACTACATGGCAGTCAAGGAAGCCGTGTTCCCATTCGCCCGTTTCCCCGGCATCGACCCCGTGCTCTCGCCGGAAATGAAGTCAACCGGCGAAGTCATGGGCGTCGACAAGACCTTCGCGGTCGCTTTCGCCAAGTCGCAGCTTGGTGCGGGCACCAAGCTGCCGCAGGGTGGAACGATCTTCGTTTCGGTCAAGGATAGCGACAAGGCGGTGATCCTGCCCGCCGTGCGCAAGGCGATCAGCCTGGGCTTCAAGATCGTGGCCACCGGTGGTACGGCTCGCTATCTGACCGATGCGGGCCTGATCATCGAACGAGTGAACAAGGTGGCCGAAGGTCGTCCACACATCGTCGACCGGATCATCGATGGCGACATCGCGCTGATCTTCAACACGACCGAGGGCTGGCAGAGCCACAAGGACTCGCAATCGATCCGTGCTTCGGCGTTGAACTCGCGCGTTCCCTACTTCACGACGGCTGCTGCTTCCGTCGCTGCGGTCGAGGCAATCGAGGCACTTCGCTCTGCCGAACTTGAAGTGCGTTCGTTGCAGGACTATTATGCTTGAACCTTATTAGTCCCCCGGCATTGTCATGAGACTGGTCCGGCTCGGCGCATTCGGCGCCGGTCGGCGGGGGCAGGTTTTCCCTCGGTTGCCGTAGCGGTAGCCGGGGCGTGACAGGAAAGAGAGTTGCGAATGGCGAGTGTGGAAAAGCTGCCGATGCTTGCGGAAGGCTATGAAAAGCTGACTGCCGAGCTGAAAGCGCTGCGCGAGGAGCGGCCCAAGATCGTCGACGCGATCGAGGAAGCGCGCGCCCATGGCGACCTTTCGGAAAACGCGGAATATCATGCGGCCAAGGAACGTCAGGGCCAGGTCGAAGCGACTATCGCCGATCTCGAGGATCGCGTCAGCCGCGCGCAGATCATCGATCCGGCGACTCTGTCGGGTGACAAGATCATCTTCGGTGCCACCGTGACCCTGCTCGACGATGACGAAAAGCCGGTGAAGTACCAGATCGTCGGTCCATACGAGGCCGATGCAAAGAAGGGCATGATCAGCTACAACTCGCCGCTCGGCAAGGCACTGATCGGCCGCAAGGTCGATGAGGAAATCGAGGTGACTGTCCCCTCGGGCGACAAGTTCTACCTTGTCCAGAAGATCGAGTTCATTTGAGCGATCGGCATCACTAACGAAAAAAGGCCCCGGAGCGATCCGGGGCCTTTTTTGTAAGCTTGCTCAATCCTTCGGCAGGGCCGGTTCAAGCAGGCGATGGAGGTGCACGATCACGTAGCGCATCTCGGCGTCGTCCACGGTCCTCTGTGCGGCACCGCGCCAGGCTTCTTCAGCGCTGGCATAGTCGGGGAACACGCCGACAACGTCGATTGCCTTGAGGTCTTGAAATTCGAGGCCTTGGGGGTCTTTGACCCGCCCGCCCATAACGAGGTGCAGCTTTTGCATTGGCGACTTTCCTTTGGGGAGGATTCGTGTGCGCCACTGACAAAAAGACGAGCCGCGCGCAAGTCATGCGAACGGCTCGCCTGAGCCCTTTTTAAGGCTTAACGCGCGCAGTGAGTTCGTTCACCTTGCGCAGCGCCGCTTCGCTCGCCTCTATGGCGGCTGAGCGAACGATCTCGGAAAGATCGAAAGCCTTGCGACGGGCCTCTTCGCTGCCGTCGGCAATTTTTTCGCCAACCGTGCCACTGAGCTCCTCAACCTTGTGAAGGCCGTCACGACCAACGTCCCGCGCACGGGTTGCATAGTCGATTGCGAGCTTTCCGGCGACTGCCGCCAGACCCGACGCGCTCTTGCGCAACGAACTGGCCGCGTCTTCAGCGGTGCCCCTGGCCTTGGTGCTGTGCCGGCCGACAGAGGGCAAGGCCTTCGCAACGAGCGCGCCCAGAAGTATACCGGCGGCGACCGACGCCACCGGGTGCTCCTCGATCAGCCCCTTGACGGTCTGGACCGACTTCGAGCTGGCAGTGCGTTCCGCCAGGCGCGACTTGGCCGCGTCAACCTTTTCGCGCAGGGTCTCTGCGCCGTTTACTTGCAGTTCTTCGCTCATCTCAATCTCCGGATCGGACTTTGTCGATCACGCGCTCGGCCAATTCCTGGATCGGTTCCCGGAGGAACCAGCCAAACAGTGCAGCGACGGTTACGCCGATCACCACCTTGTTCTCGTCGGCAACTGCACGAGCGCTATCGAGCATTTCAACGGCTTCCCCCACCGCACGTTCCTTGACGCGCCCCGGAGAAAGCTCCAGCTTGGCTATTTCCAGATCGCCCTTGACCACGGCCAGCGCTTCATCCCGAAGTGCCCTTGCGGCAGCCAACTCTGGTGGGGCGGTCATGGCTTCCCTCCTGCGCTGAGCGCCGCCTTGGCAGCGCGGATGCGCTTGGTCGCTCGCGCCAGGCATATGACAGCCAAGAGAGCGAGTGCACCGCCGACAATGGCAAGAGCTCCCCAAACGCCCACGTAGTGGGCAAGAGCAAGCAACAGCCCGACGACGATTGCCAGCAGGGTGAAGAAGCCGAATGCCAACCCAAGCAGCAGAAAGACGATGATCGCCTTTGCTTCGCCCAGGCCATATGACGCCTGAGCCTTCCTGTACGCGATTTCGGCTTCAAGGAGGGTTTGCCCGTCATCGATCAGGGCTTTGATGGCCGCACCGATCCCTGCCTCAGACGGGGAGGGATCAGGCGTCCAGGTTGAATTGTGCTCGCTCATCGGACCAATGCCGCCGCGTTCAGCGCGGTCAGTCGTCCGATCCGCCCGACAGCAATCGCGCGATGGCAAAGCCGGCCACCGCGGCAACACCGATTGCCACGCCCGGGCTCTTGCGCACGAATTCCTTCACGTCTTCGCCAAGCTCGCCAAGGTCCTTGGCTTCGAGCTTTGCCGCGGTCTCCTGGATCGAACGCGCTGCGCTGCGAGCATAGTCGCCGTACTGCACACCCAGCTTTTCGTCGATCGTGGTTGCAGTGTCGGAGATGGTCTTGCCCAACGCGCCGAGTGCGTCGCTGGCCCGGGCCTTGCCTTCTACGGCAAGGGCCGCGCCCTTTTCCTTTGCCTGCCCCGCGTAAACCTTGGCTTCGTCGACCCAGTCTGCGGTCGTGCCGCTGACCTTGGCCTTGTAGGCAGCACCCTTTTCCATCGCCTCACCCTTGAGAGCTTCGGCGCCAGCCTTTGCCTCCTCGATAGCCTTGGTAAAACGGCCCTTTGCAGTATCTGCGGCGCTTTCGTTGGTGTCAGCTACAGTGGCGACCACATTCTCTGCCGCCTTCGAAGCGCGCTTCTTGGGGGTGTCAGCGGGGGTCATTGTGGTGTCGGCCATGTTTGTTTCCCTTCGGCAGTTCGCACGGGTGCTAGACCCTCGATATGGGCGGTCTTGTCCATCTTGCTAGACCCTTGCAGCGGAATGCAAGAGCCTTGGCGCACAAGACCGGCCCGGATAGGCATGTTGCACTGCAAACGCGGCTTGCTTGCCACGGTTCCAGCCGATAGGAGCCGCGGCAACCTTGGCGCTCAATTCTCGCCGAACTGCAGGGAGCAGATAATGACCGCGATCATCGACATCCATGCGCGTGAAATTCTCGACAGCCGTGGCAATCCCACCGTTGAAGTCGACGTCCTTCTCGAAGACGGAAGCTTTGGCCGCGCTGCTGTTCCCTCAGGTGCATCAACAGGCGCCCACGAAGCAGTCGAACTGCGCGATGGCGACAAGGCCCGCTATCTGGGCAAGGGTGTGACCAAGGCCGTCACTGCGGTCAACTCCGACATCGCGGAATGCATCCTCGGCATGGACGCTGAAGATCAGCGGGACATCGATCTCGCCATGATCGAGCTCGATGGGACTGAAAACAAGGGCCGCCTGGGCGCGAACGCGATCCTTGGCACCAGCCTCGCAGTTGCCAAGGCAGCCGCGGACGCCCGCGGACTGCCGCTTTACAGCTATGTCGGGGGCGTGGCTGCTCATGTTCTCCCGGTACCGATGATGAACATCATCAACGGCGGTGAGCACGCCGACAACCCTATCGATTTCCAGGAATTCATGATCATGCCCGTCGGCGCGCCGTCGCTGGCCGAAGCCGTGCGTTGGGGGGCGGAAGTGTTCCACACCCTCAAGAAGGGTCTTCACGAAAAGGGCCTCGCAACGGCGGTCGGAGACGAGGGCGGGTTCGCTCCGAACCTTGCCAGCACGCGCGACGCACTCGACTTCGTGATGGCGTCCATCGAGAAGGCGGGCTTCAAGCCCGGTGAAGACATGATGCTCGCGCTCGATTGCGCGGCAACGGAATTCTTCAAGAACGGCAAGTACGAAATCAGCGGAGAAGGCCTTTCGCTCTCGCCCGATGCCATGGCTGACTATCTCGCCGCGCTCTGCGACGCCTATCCGATCATCTCGATCGAAGACGGTATGAGCGAAGACGATTTCGAAGGCTGGGCAGCGCTGACTGCGAAGGTTGGCAAGCGCGTGCAGCTTGTGGGAGACGATCTCTTCGTGACCAATCCCAAACGTCTCGAGATGGGCATCGGAAAGGGCTTGGCAAACTCGCTGCTGGTCAAGGTGAATCAGATCGGGTCGCTCACCGAGACGCTCGAGGCCGTGTCGATCGCGCAGCGCAATGGCTACACCGCAGTCATGTCGCACCGTTCGGGCGAAACCGAAGATGCGACCATCGCTGACCTGGCGGTTGCCACCAATTGCGGCCAGATCAAGACCGGCTCTCTCGCCCGCTCCGATCGTCTCGCCAAGTACAACCAGCTCATCCGCATTGAAGAAGAGCTGGGTGTATCGGCGCGTTACGCCGGCAAGGCTGCCTTCGGTCGGCTTGGTGCCTGATCTTCGTAATAACTGAACTTGCGTTCGGAGGGGCAGCCTCAATTTGAAGGCGGTCCCTCTCACGCAGTTTAATGTGCTATTCTCAGTGAGCGCTTCACGATGTCCTCTTCGCTCTGCAGATCACCGGCGATATTCGAAAAGTAGGCCACCATTTTTTCGTAGCCATCGCTCGACAGCCGGACGAACACGCGGCGGGCGTCGGTCGCATCGGCTTCACGGACGATCAGGCCCTTGTCTTCAAGCACCGCCAACCAGCGCAATGCGGTGGTGGCTGGCACTGCCGCCCCGATGCATGCGCTGGTAACCGGCAGTCGCTTGCGTTCTTTCGCGGCGATAAAAAGGTCCAGCAGGATGTCCCAGGCTGGCTCTCCAAATAGGGTCGCGTCTGCGAAAATGTCCGACCGCCGGCGCCTGTCGCGATAGGCGGTTCTGGCGACTTCGGCCCAGACGTGGCTATCCTTCGGGATGGTGATGGCTTCCCGGTCGATCTGCAGTTCACCTTCGTTCAATTCCATTTCATGGGCCATTGCGAGCAATTCATTGGCGACAGAAATGAGTCGCCTGGCCCGTGACCTCACCTGTTCCCTGCCCATCCCATCACCCCTACTGTGCGCCCGCAAAGCGCTTCACGGGACCAGTCCGCCATCAGCCTTGTTAGCTTTGCGAAATTGGCAGGAGTGCGTGGCGCAGCCATTCGGCGTTCCACTTAGGGCTGGCTCGTAGTCCTTGGGGTATGGCCAAAAGAAATCCGCAAATTTCAAGTATATGATGCAATGATGACGTGTTGTATTCATCCGTAGTTGAACCAGAATGGAGCAGGTTCAATGCTCACCGGACGACAGTCTACGTTTTGGTGAGATCAGGTAGCGCCAAACTCCCCAGGCATTTATGAGCAGCAATGCGCCGTTCTGTATTACGAGCGAACCTGAATTGCTCCTCAACCCCGACACGATCCACGTGATTGCCACCGCCATGAACAGGACGAATCCCCACCCCGTCCAACGACGTCCCAGGTCTGCCGCTACGAGACTCGCCGCGACAATTGTACCCAGGGCTGCAAACCATTCGAGTGGGCCATCCACATCGCTGTCCTTTCTCCATGTGTCGTTCTGCCAAAACTGCGGACGACGGAGCGTTCCCTCGCACTGATTTAATCGGTCATTTGAATCGCCCTTCCAAAGTATGGCAGTCTCTGTCAGCCTGCATTCGGGAGAACGAAATGGCTGATTTTCCGACGCGCGCCGACGAGGTCGACGTTGCATGGCTTGAAGTGCAACTTGCCAAGGCCGGTGTGCTGGGTGACGCGCGGATTGCTGATATCGAATGGCAGGCAATCGGTACGGGGCAGGTGGGCGATACCGCACGGTTCACTTTGCGATACACCAACAATGCACCTCAGGCTCCAGCAACTGTCGCTGCAAAGTTCCCCTCAAGCGATGCTACCAGTCGGTCGTGTCCCACGGGGTGGTGTAGGAAGGTTTCTCTGAGAGGGTGGCCACCGTCGATCTTCTGGTAGGGTTCGGATGCGAACTCGAACCTGGAGAAGAAGACGATGACCGACGACAGAATGGCCCTTGTTGAGCTGATTGAGCAAGGGGCAGACAGCGATTTGGTGCGCGATATGCTGGCATTTGCCGCCGAGCGCATGATGGATCTGGAGATTGAGGCCAGAACGGGTGCGGCTGCGGGCAGTCGCAGCCCGGCGCGGCTCAACCACCGCAACGGCTATCGCGAACGGGGCTGGGACACTCGGGCCGGCCGGATCGAGCTGGCGATCCCCAAGCTCAGGAAGGGCAGTTACTTCCCGAGCTTCCTTGAGCCACGCCGCACGGCTGAGAAGGCGTTGGCGGCGGTGATCCAGGAAGCCTACGTCCACGGTGTCTCGACTCGCTCGGTCGACGATCTGGTCAAGGCGATGGGCGCCAGCGGCGTCTCGAAGAGCCAGGTGAGCCGTCTGGTGGCCGAGATCGACGAACGGGTGAACGCCTTCCTGCAGCGGCCGATCGAGGGCGAGTGGCCCTACCTGTGGATCGACGCCACCTACCTCAAGGTCCGCGAGGGCGGGCGGATCGTCTCGACGGCGGCGATAATCGCCGTCGGCGTCAACACCGATGGTCGGCGCGAGGTTCTGGGCGTTGCCACCGGCCCTTCAGAAGCGGAACCCTTCTGGAAAGCCTTCCTGCGCTCGCTCGCCGACCGGGGACTTCGCGGGGTAAAGCTGGTCATCGCGGACGACCACAAGGGGTTGCGCGCCGCCGCCAGCAAGGTGTTCGCCGCGAGCCAGCAACGCTGCCGGGTCCACTGGATGCGCAATGCGCTGGCACATGCCGCGCCTAAGCAGCGACCGGCAGTCATCGCCATGATCAAGACGATCTTTGCGCAGGAAACGGCTGAAGCGGCTCACCAGCAATGGGAACAGGTCGCCGATGCCCTGCGCGAGAAGTTCCCGAAGCTGGCCGACATGATGGCCGGATCGCGCGAGGACGTGCTTGCCTACATGACCTTCCCGAAGGAGCACTGGGCGCAGATCGCGTCGACCAACCCGCTGGAAAGGGTGAACAAGGAGATCAAGCGAAGGGCCGATGTCATCGGCATCTTTCCGAATGACGCCGCCGTCGTCCGCCTCGTCGGAGCACTCATGCTGGAACAGAATGATGAGTGGGCGGTGTCACGCCGTTACATGACGCTGGAAACCCTCGGCTCGGTGAGCCATAACCCCATTGTCAGCCTGCCAGCTCTGGCTGCCTGACCCGAACCTGATCCTACTGCGGATCGACGGTTCCTACACCACCCCGTGGGACACGACCCTACCAGTCGCCAGACCGCGGCCCTGTTCTCGCTCTATTCACGTGAAGTCATGTTCTACCGGGAAGTGGCATCTCTGACACAGATGCGGGTACCGCAGGTCTATGCTGCTATGCTCGACGACAACGGTTGCGATTTCGTGCTGCTGTTCGAAGATCTTGGTCCCTGTAATGCCGGAAACCAGTTGGCGGGATGTACCTTGCCTCAGGCGCAAGCAGCCATGCGCCAAGCTGCAGCCCTGCATGCGCCCACTATGGACCATCCCGTGCTCGACGCTGCATGGCTGCAGCCCGACCCGCAAGCGAGCCAGATGTTGCGGGATCTGTACCCGCAAGCCCAGGCAATCTTTCGGGATCGCTATGCCGATGCCCTGGAGCCCGATCTCATGGGGGTCTGCGAGGCGTTGAACGAGAATCTCGACCTGTGGTTCGATCGGAAACATTCACGCCGGTCCTTCCTCCACGGAGATTTTCGGCTCGACAACATGCTTTTCGGGGTCATGGGAGGTCAGCAGCCCATTGCCTTGGTGGATTGGCAGACGGCGGCGGCAGGATGCGGCTTGACCGACGTCGGGTACTTCCTTAGCTGTGGCATCGGCTCGGAATTGCGCCGCCCGAACGAACGGGCGTTGCTCGACATCTACTGCGCTGAAATGACCCGTCTGGGCGCGCCACTTACTCTAGACGATGTCTGGGACGACTATCGCATTGGAGCGCTCCACGGTGTTTCTACCGCCGTTTTCAGTGCCGCTTTCGTGGTGCGCACTGGCCGTGGTGATGCCAATTTCCTGTCGATGGCTCGCGGTGCCTGCGAACTTGCGCTTGAACATGACAGTCTCGGGGCGCTGAAGCGCCGGATGGAGCTTGCCTGATGTTGACCAAGGGAGACGACTATCCGCTGCACCAGACCCCGGAACCGATTGCCTATGCCGGTACGGACCGTAACTTCTACGATCGATACTTCTTTAATGGCTATGCACCCGACGGCTCCGGGTTCTTTGCGGTTGCACTCGGCATCTACCCGCATCTGAACGTCGCTGATGCCCATTTCTCCTGCATTCGAGAGGGAGTTCAGTACAACCTCCATGCCTCGCGCGAACTGAACATGGAGCGGTTCGATCTGGTGGTCGGGCCCATCAGCATTGAGATTATCGAACCCCTGAACGTCCTTCGGGTACGAGTGCGCGGGGAAGGGCTGGCGGCGGACCTCACTTTCACCGGCCGCGCTTTTCCGATTGAAGAGCCACGGTTCATCCATCGTATCGGCCCGCGGACCTTCATGGATTACACCCGCCTGACGCAGAACGGCCGCTACACGGGGTGGATCGAAGTCGATGGCGAAAAAATTGATCTGGCCACTGGAACTTGCGGCACCCGTGACCGCAGTTGGGGTGTGCGTCCCGTCGGCGCGTCCGACGCGCAGCCTCACGGGCATGGCGTGGTCTCATCCTTCTTCTGGCAATGGACGCCGGTTAATCTGCCAAATCGCAGCCTGTTTTTCCACATCAACGCTGATCGCCATGGTGCGCCGTGGAACACTCGCGCCGTGATCGCACCGGACGGTGGCGAAACGGAATCGTTCTTCGAAACCCCCGCCGCAGCCATGGTCTCCCCGATTCAGCCGGGCACACGGTGGCCCGCTGGCGGGACGCTGACCATCCAGCGGCCCGAAGGTTCGTTGGCGTTGACGTTTGAACCGCTCGTGAGATTTCAGATGAGGGGGCTTGGCTACACCAGTCCCAAGTGGGGGCATGGCCTTTATCATGGGCCGCTCGCCGTCGAGCGCGAGGACTTTGTCCTGGCTGACCTCGACCCGATGGCTCCAACGCTCGACAATCTCCACGTCCAGATCATCTCTCGCGTGTCCACCAGCGATGGCGAGACCGGCATCGGCGGTTTCGAGCAGCTTGTTATCGGCCCATATGGCCCGTGGGGCCTCACTGAATATTTCGATGTCGGTGCGTAGCCCCGCAAAGGCTGTCGGCGTGCTTGCTGTGGTCGCGATCGGCCTCGTTGTCGGTGCTGCATCGGCGATCATTGCGCTGAAGCACGTCGGCATGGGAGGCGAGGAGTACAGCGGTTGGAGTGGCAGCCGCGTAACCGGATCGGCCGAGGCGGGGCCCTTGCTGCGTGCCAGAGTGGCGCTGACAGGACTGCTGGCGCTCAACCGCAGCCAGGCAATCTACTTCACCCGCAGGGTCGATGATCTTGGCGAACCTCTGCGAGAGGACTGCCATTACCGGCTGGTCGGCGGGCCGTTGCCGGGGAAGTGGTGGTCAATCACCGCATACGCCTCTGACGACTACCTTCCGCAGAACAAGGACGACGCGCTTTCTGTCGACGCCTCGGAAGTCACGCCGGACCAGCGTGGCATCTGGGAGGCGGAAGTCGGCCCGTCGGCCAATCCGGCCATGCCGTGGCTGTCAACCAGGCAAGCGGGCGAGTTCGACCTGACGCTGCGAATCTACAATCCTGCTTCGCAAGCACAGCGGGATTTTGCTTCGATCGCATTCCCGAAGGTCGAGCGCATTTCGTGCGGAGAAAGCCGGTGAGGGGCAGGGTGCTATTTGGCGTTGCCTTCATCGCGGCAGTGGCTGTCGGTCACATGGCAACGATGTTGGCAGCGCCTCAAGTCATAATGCACATCGCGATGCGGAGGCTCTCCGGCGACGGAGAAAGCGTAAACGTCTTCCGCTTCGCAGATCGCACGACCGCAGCTTCCCGGCAGATCGTTCGTCCGTCGCCAGACCTTGCCTACGCCAGTTGCGTCTATGACTTGTCTGCCGGCCCGATACTTGTCGATGTCCCGCCCAGCCCAAACAAGGGCTACGTATCGGTATCGGTCTTCGCGGCGAATACAGACAACGTGGCGGTGATGGATTCACTGCGCAGCCCGGACGGCATCCGCTTTATCATTCAAAAGGAAGGTGGGCTGGTTCACCCCGTCGAACTGCCGGTCATCTACACGCCAACGGAGCGGGGCATCATTCTCGATCGTAGGTTGGCGCCTACCCAGAAGGAATTTGATCTGGCAGACAAGGCGCGCCGCGACGATCGCTGCGCGCCGGTTGGCTGATAGGTCAGGCCCAGCGTTCGCGAAGTGCAAGCAGGGCGAGTGCAGCCTTCGCTGCTTCGCCACCCTTGTCCTTCTGCGCAGGATCGGCGCGCACGATGGCCTGCGCTTCGTTCTCGACGGTTAGGATACCGTTGCCGATAGCGACGCCATCCATTGTCAGCGCCATGATGCCGCGTGCGCTTTCCCCGGCTACGATCTCGAAGTGATAGGTTTCGCCCCGAATGACCACACCGATGGCGACGTAGCCGTCGAAATCGCCTGACTCATCTGCGAGGGCAATGGCGCCGGGAATTTCGAGGGCGCCGGGTACAGTGAGTACTTCCACCTTATGGCCTGCTTCCTTTAAAGCGGCCGTGGCACCGGCGATCAGCATGTCGTTGAGGTGATCGTAAAACCTGGCTTCGACGATCAGAAACTTGGCCATTGGAACTTGATCCTTCAGTGATTGCACATCCGCAGGGCGCGTTTGCGCCCGCCATAGTGCGAGCTTGGCCGGAAGGCCATGGGCGAGATGGTTGGGCCGGTGATTCTTGCATCCGATTCGCTGGTGACGGAAAATAGCGATCTAATTCAGCATAATGCACACTAGAATGTCGCATCATGCATAGATTTCCCCATTACGATGTCATGCATTTTCATGCAAACCTTGCCAGAATGGTCTCTTCTGCAACGGCATTCCCCTACGGAAACCCGCACTTTTAATTATCCGGTTGACAAAGAATTGCTGAAGTTATGTCCTGTCTCCAGGTCACCCGCGGTTAATGACGGGGGCCGCTGGAGAGAGAGGTCTGACTATGAGGGGCAAGCTTTCCCTGCTTGCGGGCGTGTGCGCCGCAGCCGTCGCTACACCGGTTTTCGCCCAGAGTGCGCCGCAATCCGCCGATGAAGGCATTGGTTTGCAGGAAATCATCGTTACTGCGCAGCGCCAGGCCCAGTCACTGCAAGACGTGCCGATCGCGGTTTCTGCATTCTCAGCTGAAAACCTGACGAAACAGCAGATCCAGAACTCGACTGACCTGCAGCTTTCGCTGCCAAACGTGACATTCACGAAGACGAACTTCACGTCCTCCAGCTTTACCATCCGCGGTATCGGTGACTTGTGCGTCGGCGTCTCCTGCGACGCCGCGACTGGAATCCATCTCAATGACATGCCGATGGTTTCCAGCCGACTTTTCGAAACCGAATTCTTCGATCTCGAGCGTATCGAGGTGCTTCGCGGGCCCCAGGGGACGCTGTTCGGGCGAAATGCGACATCGGGCGTGGTCAACATCATTACAGCGAAGCCCGACCTGTCAGGCTTCGGTGCTGCAGGCGAGGCTGACTACGGAAAATATAACTCTGTCCGGCTGAAAGGTATGGTTAACGTCCCACTGGGCGAGACGCTGGGCGTCCGCGTGGCCGGCATGTATAATCGTCGTGACGGCTATACCTACAACATCGGCACAAACAGCCGTATCGACGGTCGCGACATGTACGCATTCCGTGGTTCGCTCCGCTGGGAGCCAAGCCCCGATACAACCATCGATCTTTCGGCATACTATTTCCGCGAAAACGACAATCGCAGCCGCATCCAGAAGCAGCTTTGTCATCGTGATCCGACCGGGGTTCTGGGGTGCTTGCCCGACAAGCTTGCAAACGAGACGACAAACGCAGACTCGACCCTCGCCTCGCTGCTCTCTTCGCGGGAATTCCTTGGCATTGCCGTTTCACCAGCGTTTGCTGCGCTTGGCCTCGGCAGCATCTACAGCAACGACGGTGACGCCAATACCGGTGTGGTTAACCCGGCAGACGTCCGCACTGTCGATATCGATTACCTGCCGACCTATTTCGCGCAGGAAGAAGTCTACCAGGGCAAGCTGCAGCAAAGCCTTGGCACCGGCCTGACGCTGAACGTCACGGCAGGGTTCTCGCGAAATACGGTCCGCAGCCGTTCTGACTACAACCTCGCCACGCAGCGCAGCCTGGTCGGCAACCCAGGTCTGGCCGCTCTAGCTGCATTCGCACAAAGCCCGACGCTGGGCTTTGCCTTCGCCCCTATTGCGGCAAGGCTTATCCCCAACGGTCCCACCGGAAAGATCTGTCAGTCCGACATCGATCCGAACAACGTCGGCGTCTATGGTGCTGGCAACAAGGCAGTCTGCGCCAACACGTCGCTTGATTTCGACGAGTCCGGACAGGAATACAAGCAGTACGCTGCCGAGGCGCACATTGACTCCGATTTTGACGGGATGTTCAACTTCCTGATCGGCGCAAATTACCTGCGTGGCATCACGACGAACAACAATTACTACGTCAATTCATTCGGTCTCGATTATGCGGCGGGCCTTCTCGGCGCGGCGGCAGCAGCAACTGGTGCATTCGGTCCCCAAGCTGTATTCCGTCCTTCGCCCTTCTTCCGCAATAACACGGCGCGGGGTACGCTCGACAGCTACGGCATCTTCGGTGAGACCTACTTCAAGTTCAATGACCAGGTTAAGCTGACGCTTGGCCTGCGTTATAACCACGACAAGAAGTTCACCCGGGCACGCACCACCTTGCTCAGCAACGGCCTGTCGAGTGAGTTCGCTGGCGGTGGTGCAATCTACGCTCCCGTGGGGGCACAAGCGCTCGAAAATGCCTTGAACTATGCAACGGCTGGCGACTTCGACAAGGGTACTGCTGGCGTGCAGGCATTCCAGGAACGCTCGGTCAGCTTTGGCAGATTCACCGGCCGTGCGGTGCTCGATTACCAGATCAGCCCGGACAACCTGATTTACCTGTCATACTCGCGCGGTTACAAGTCAGGCGGTATCAACCCGCCGCTTTCGGTCGGCTCGGTCAATGACTCGTTCAAGCCGGAATCGGTCGATTCCTTTGAAATCGGGTCGAAGAACCGCTTTGGCGCCCTGCAACTGAACCTCTCGGCGTTCTACTATCGCTACAAGGATCTGCAGCTCAGCCGCATCACCGCGCGTACTTCGGTCAACGACAACATTGACGCGAATATCTATGGCGTTGAAGCAGAAGCAATCATGGCTCCGACGCGGAACCTGCTGGTCAACCTGTCGGCCAGCTATCTCAAGACCAAGGTGGTAGGCGATCAATTCTTCGTCGATACCCGTGACGTGTCGGCGGGGCGCTCGGACACCGTGATCATCAAGGACATCACGCTTGGTTCGAACTGCGCCGTAACCGGCGTCAGCGCTGCGGCGGCAAATGGCTTCGTAAACGCCATCAACGCCGGTGTCGGCCTGCGTCCGACCACCCCGATTCCCGGCACGAACACCACTGGCGCGTTCTCTATCTGCGGTGCGCTTGCAGCGCAGGCGGCTGGCGCCGCTGGTGCCGCCTTCGGTGGCATCCGGGTCAGTTCCGGCATCGAAAAGAACGTCCGGGGCAACGAACTGCCGCAGGCGCCGGAGTTCAAGTGGTCGGCTGGTATCCAGTACACCATCGAGATGGGCGACATGTCGATCGTACCGCGTTTCGACATCAACTACACCGGTGAAAGCTACGGCACGATCTTCAATGGCAACATCAACCGGATCAAGGGCTACGAGGTCATGAACGCCCAGATCCAGCTGAACGGCCGCGATGATCGCTGGTACCTGCGTGGCTACATCCAGAATATCACCAATAACAACGCAACGACCGGTCTGTACGTGACGGACCAGTCTTCGGGGCTGTTCACCAACATCTTCACTCTGGAGCCGCGCCGCTACGGTGTGGCTGCCGGCTTCAAGTTCTGACCTCCGACGTCGAACCAGACGCGAAAACCTTGCGCCGGAGCCTTCGGGTTCCGGCGCTTTTTATGTCAAGTCAGTCGAACGCCGCCTGAGGGACCCCGCTGCCGTCGTACACCGGTTGCTTCTGGACCACGCGATACTTGTCGACCTCTGCACCGGTCATGCCGGCCTCTGCAAGGTAGCCGGCCATGGCGCGGTAAAGTGGCCCTTCGAGATGTTCGGCCAGCGCCTCGATGCTGTCCCATTCCTCAAACACCCAGATACGGTCAGGCTTGAGCGGATCGGCATTCCAGACATAGTGGATGCATCCGCGCTCCTCGTACGTCGGCAGTATGAATTGCGCGCCACCGCGAACAATCGCTGCCGCATCCTTGCCTTCAAAGTCGATCCATCCCCACAGTGTCACCCTCTCCACGCCTGCTCTCCTTGTTCGTGATGACAAAAAGCTAGGCGCGCATACGCCAAGGCGGAATTGGCGTTTCCATCAGGTTTGGCTGATTGGGAGGTGGTGGACGCACTAGGGCTCGAACCTAGGACCCGCTGATTAAGAGTCAGCTGCTCTACCAACTGAGCTATGCGTCCGTACCCGGCAAGGGGCCGCTTGGTGGCGGCGAGGGGAAGGCGATGGTGGTGGACGCACTAGGGCTCGAACCTAGGACCCGCTGATTAAGAGTCAGCTGCTCTACCAACTGAGCTATGCGTCCATGCCATCAGGCATTCCCGTTCGGGAGCCGCCCCAATAGCCATTTTTTCGGCCCTGCCAAGCCCCAAATTTGCGTTTTTCAGGACAGGCTTCGTTGGCCTGACCGGCTCCAGCGCTCCACGGCCATGATCGATCCGATGCAGATCATGTTTGTCATCATGGAGGATCCGCCATGGCTCATCCAGGGCAAGGGAATACCGACCACCGGTGCGAGGCCCATGACCATCATCAGGTTGATGCACATGTAGAAGAAGATCGTCATGGTCATGCCCGCTGCCAGCAGGCGTGAGAATCGATCCGGTGCCCGGTTGGCGACCTTCAGGCCCCAGCGGAAGATCAGGCCGAACACGATCAGCACGAAGAGGCCGCCTACCATGCCCCACTCTTCAGCCATCGTCGCAAACACGAAATCCGTGTGCGCTTCGGGCAGATAGTTCAGGTGGCTCTGCGATCCGTTGCCGAACCCCTTGCCAATGATCCCGCCCGAACCGATTGCGATTTTCGACTGCGTGATGTGGTATCCGGTGCCAAGCGGGTCACTTTCCGGATCGAGGAACACCAGCACGCGATTACGTTGGTAGTCGTGAAGCAGAAAAAAGAAGGCAAGGGGCGCAGCGATCAGGCCAGCGGCACCCGCGCCAAGAAACCAACGCAACGGCAGGCCTGCAAGAAACATCACCATCACCGCGCCGAAACTGATCGCAAGGCCCGTGCCCAGATCGGGCTGCAGCATGACCAGACCTGCCGGAACGGCAAGCAGGATCACTGCGGGCAGGAGTCCCCGCCAGCCTTGGGTTTCGCCGATGGGCAGAACGGAATAGAACCACGCCAGGACCAGCACGATGCCGGGCTTCATCAGTTCCGAGGGTTGCAACGTCATGAAGCCAAGGTTCAGCCAGCGCTGGCTGCCACCGCCGACGCCGCCGATCAGCTCGACGAGGACCAGCAGCAGGCATAGAACCACGTAAACCGGCATGGCCATGCGCCTGAACAATTCCTGTGGCAGACGGGCAATGACCATCGCCATCACCAGGAAAACCGCAAAGCGCAGCAAATGCGACATCGACCAGATTTCGAAGCGTCCGCCCGCAGCCGAATCCAGCACCGCCGCACCAAAGGCAACCAGCGCGATAAGGGGAAGCAGGACGCTCCAAGGCTGTCTGGCTATCGCCGCCGGTACGTAGGCGCGCGGCATTATTGCCCACCCGCGGATACGGAAGGCGCAGTATTCGGCGCAGCCGGTTGCAGGACGACAATGGGCGGCGGTTGTTCAGGTTCAGGCCGGGGCGCCGCAGCGTCAGTCTGTGCGGTTGCTGGTTCTTCCGCTGTCTTTCGGTCGTCCTCTACCCGCTCGGTCAACGATTCGTCGTCCGGGACGGTCTTCGGCGCGGTCTCACCATACTTGGCGGCAAACGCGTTGTATCGTGAAGCCATGCGCTGTTGCACGTTGCCACCCCACTGCTTCTCGAATTCCTCGAGCACGGCCATCGCCTTGTCCGGGGCGAAGATGTACGTCATCACGTCTCGTGCGATGGGATAGGCAGCCGCCGAACCGCCGCCGTGTTCGATCACCACTGCGCAGGCGTATTTCGGCTTGTCGAACGGTGCGAAGCAAATGAAGTGCCCATGGTCGCGGTACTTCCATGCCCCGCTCTTCCCATTGGCGATGTTGAGACCGACGACCTGCGCTGTGCCGGTCTTGCCGGCAAGGAGCACATCGTCAACCGGCAGCCGTGCTCTGCCAGCCGTGCCACGGCCGTTGACTACTTCGCTCATGGCAGCGTGGATGTAATCGAGGTGCTCCTGCGAGAAACCCATTGACTTCACAGGTGGCGCATTACGATCCAGCAACAGCCGCGGCATGACCTCACGCCCTGATGCAATGCGCGAAGCCATGACGGCCTGCTGAAGCGGATTGACCAGCATATACCCTTGGCCGATCGTCGCGTTCACGGTGTCGTAGAGGGCCCATTCCTTCTTGTATTTGCGAAGCTTCCACGCGGGATCGGGAACCGTACCATAGGATTGGCCGGGGTAGGGCATCGGGAATTCCTGCCCAAGTCCCAGCCTGCGTGCCATCGTGGCGATCTTGTCCATCCCGATCTGTTGGGCGAAATGGTAGAAGTACACGTCGCAGGACTGGTAGATACCCTTGGCCATGTCGACCGTGCCGTGGCCGCGCCGGTTCCAGCAGTGGAACACGCGATTGCCGACGCGAAGGCCGCCACCGCACCCAACGCTCGCATTGGGATCGAGCCCGGCCTCAAGGAACGATAGTGCCACCATCGGCTTGACGGTCGATCCCGGCGGATACAATCCTCGTAGCACCTTGTTGCGCAGCGGCACGTGGTCATCCTCGGACAGCATCTTCCACTCGACACGGCCAATGCCGTCGGAGAAGCTGTTGGGATCGAAGCTCGGCATCGATGCCATGGCAAGAATGTCGCCGGTCTCGCAGTCCATGACCACGACGGAGCCTGATTCCAGTCCGATGCGTCGGGCAGCATAGTCCTGAAGCCCCGCGTTTATCGTCAGGGCAATCGGTTTGCCCGGCACGTCTTCGCGAGTGCCGAGATCGCGAACGATACGCCCAGAGGCGGTCGCTTCGACACGGCGGGCTCCGGGCACCCCGCGCAGCCGAGCCTCGAAGTGCTTCTCCAGCCCGTCCTTGCCGATCTTGAAGCCGGGGGTGATCAGGAGTGGATTGCGTTCCTTCTCGTAGTCTTCGGCTGATGCCGCACCCACATAGCCCACAAGATGTCCTACTGACGCGCCGGCTGGATAGTACCGAGAATAGCCTCGTTGCGGGATGACGCCGGGCAGTTCCGGCAGACGGACCGAAACCGCTGCGAACTTGTCCCAGTCCAGACTCGAGGCGACTTCAACGGGCTGAAACCCCCGTGCCTTGTCGAGCTTGTCGCGGATATCGCGCACCTTGTCGGGGGCAAGTGACAGCAAGCCTGCCAAGGTGGCCATTGTCCTGTCCGGATCGTCGACCCGGTCAGGAATAAGATCGACGCGAAAATCAGCGCGATTTGCGGCAAGCGCCTTGCCAAATCGATCCAGCACCCAACCCCGGCGCGGTGGAATGAGCGTGAGGTTCACGCGGTTGCTCTCGGATGCGGCCTGGTACTTCTCGTTCTGCGCTACGGCAAGATAGCCAAGCCGCGTTGCCAAAAGCAGGCCCACGCCGCCCTGAAGCGCACCCAGCACGAAGCTGCGTCTCTCGAACCGATTGGTCAGGATCGCCGAGGTGACCGGCAGCCTTTGCCGCATGGTCAGATCCTCTTCAGCGGAAGCAGGCGGATACGGTCGAGCAGAGCCACCAGTCGCGTATTGACCGGATAGAGCACCACCGAAATCAGCAACTGCGGCACGATCACCGTGGGTAGGGGATAAGCCACCGCGAGCCCCGCCAGTGTGGATGTGAGGAAAAGATAGGCAGCAATCAGCGTGCTGGCTGCAAGCCAGTCCTGAACGAAGCCCCGCCACAGGAACTTTTCGTCGATCAGCTCCATGACGAGCATCGTCGCAGACCACAGAACGATGCCCGATCCGAACGGCATGCCCGAGTAAAGATCATCGAACAGTCCCAGCGGCAGGCCGGCCCATAGCGGCAACATGCCGGGGCGCATCATGCGCCAGGCAAGCAGCATCATGTAGGCGAATGGCGGCATCACCGGGGCAGAGGCTATCACCGGTGAGAAACTCGCCATCGATGCCAGCATGATCGTGGCCCATGGAAGACCGATTGCAAGGACTGGCCAAGGCTCGCGATTGATCCGCTTTCGCGCGATCTCTTCCGGCGTTCCGCGCAGCGGGCCGAGCATTACGGCTCCCCTGCGGCGGTTTTGGCGCCACGTTCCTCGATTGCCTCCATCTCTGTACGAGCTGCCGCGCTGTAGGCGGGCTCGACGATGACGAATTCGTTGTCCGCAGGATCTGCGGCGAGATGGCCGATGGCGCCGTCGCGATGCGGGTCAGTTGCCACCGCCACGGGGATGCCGGGCGGATAAAGCCCGCCGGACCCCGACGTCACGAACACATCGCCAGCCTTAACCGGATTGATGCCTTGGTTGATCAGGCGGATGTCTATGCGGCCGTTGGAGGCCCCTTGAACAAATGCCGTCAGCCCATCGCGGGCTCGCTTTACGGGAACGACGTTCTCCGGATCTGTGACGAGCAGCACGCGTGCCGTTCCTGGACCTGCTTCAACAACGCGGCCGATCAGGCCTGACGCCGCCCGCACCGGGAGTCCTGGCCGGACACCGCTCGATGTTCCGGCGTCGATGATCGCATAGCGCCGCGTACTGGCAGCGGTCGATCCGATCAGTCGCACAGTGGCGATCGGCTTGCGTTGCGGATCGACGATACCGAGCAGGGCCTTGAGCCTGCGGTTCTCATTCTGCAGCGATTGCATCGACACCGCGTTGGCACGTGCCGCCTCTACCTCCCGGCGAAGCTCGGCATTCTGGCGGCCGGCATTGAAGTAGGCTCCGATCGCAGCGAACACGCCTTGGCCGGTAGTCCGCCCGGTCGCGCCGGCCCGTCCGACCGGTCGGGCGACTTCGGCAGCCGCGCTTCGCGCAAAAGAGAATGCATCCGGATTTACGAGCGAAGTGATGAGCACGGCAACACCGGCCACGACGCCCAGAATGGCGACAACGTAGCCGGTGAAGATTCCGTACTGCGCCCTGCGCGAATAGCCCGGGCGCCGGTCCTGCGACCGCGCCATCCGTTCAACCCCTTCAATCCGACGCATGGAACCGCGCCGCGATGCAACCCGTGTGCCTCAGCAATACTCGAAATGCCTCAGGCGGTCATCAGCACGCCGCGGTAAATCTGGTCTTCCATGGCGCGACCGGTGCCGAGCGCCACGCACGACAGCGGATCTTCGGCGACGCTGACAGGCAGGCCGGTTTCCTCGCGCAGATGCTCGTCGAGACCGCGGATCAGCGCGCCACCACCGGTCAGCACGATGCCCTGGTCGACAATGTCGGCAGCAAGTTCAGGCGCCGTGTTTTCAAGCGCGATGCGTACGCCTTCAACGATCGCGCCGATCGGTTCGGACAGGGCTTCAGCAATGTTTGCTTGCGTGATCGTGATTTCCTTCGGCACCCCGTTGACCAGGTCACGTCCCTTGATGTGGATCGTCTCGCCGATGCCGTCGGCCGGGGCCGTGGCAATACCGTAGTCCTTCTTGATACGCTCCGCCGTGGCTTCACCGATCAGCAGGTTATGATGACGGCGGACATAGGAGACGATCGCTTCGTCCATCTTGTCACCACCCACGCGCACCGAGGTGGTGTAGGCAAGGCCGCGCAGCGAAAGGACGGCAACCTCGGTCGTACCGCCACCGATGTCGACCACCATTGAACCGACCGGTTCGGTGACCGGCATGTCGGCGCCGATCGCCGCAGCCATCGGTTCAAGAATGAGGTAGACCTGGCTGGCGCCCGCATTGCTGGCCGCGTCGCGAATGGCGCGGCGCTCGACGCTGGTGGAACCCGAGGGCACGCAGATTACGATTTCGGGATAGCGCAGGAGGCTCTTCGATCCGTGAACCTTGCGGATGAAGTGCTTGATCATTTCCTCGGCCACTTCGATATCGGCAATCACGCCGTCGCGAAGCGGGCGGATCGCCTCGATGTTGTCAGGTGTCTTGCCCATCATCATCTTGGCATCGTCGCCCACGGCCTTGACCCGCTTGATCCCGTTGATCGTCTCGATGGCGACGACGGAAGGTTCGTTCAGAACGATGCCGCGATCCTGCACATAAACCAGCGTGTTGGCCGTGCCGAGGTCGATCGCGATGTTCTGGGAACCGAACTTGAAGAATCGGGAAAAGATCGAAGCCATCTAAGAATCCGTGATAATCTGCGGTTTGGCGCACGGGCACGCGCCAGACCCCTCCAGAAAGTGCGCCCGGGAAGGCGGCTTCCTAGCAGGCGCTTGGCGCAAAGCCCATGGGTTTGTGCGGGATTGGACGGATAACTTCACCACTTGTCTCGAAATAAATCGGCTTCGGCGCTAGTCGTGTCAGGACCATGCGAGTCATCCGCCGCCTTCCCGAAACGCTCATCAACCGCATCGCCGCCGGAGAGGTGGTCGAGCGCCCTGCAAGCGCGCTCAAGGAGTTGGTTGAAAACGCCATCGACGCCGGCGCAAGCCACCTCCACGTGCGCCTGTCCGAAGGTGGGCTGGCGATGATCGAGGTGTCGGACGACGGGTGCGGCATGCGGCCCGACGAGATCGAGCTCGCGCTCGAACGTCATGCCACGTCCAAGCTCCCAGACGAGGCGATCGAGATGGTCGAAACCCTCGGCTTCCGTGGAGAAGCCCTGCCATCAATCGCCTCCGTCGCTCGCATCACCATCGAATCCCGACCGCAAGGCACCGCCGATGGCTGGAAGCGCGTGGTCGATAACGGTGTTCTCGTGTCAGAAGGACCTGCTGCGCTTCCCCCGGGGACGCGCGTCCGGGTGGAACAACTGTTCGAGAAGATCCCCGCGCGCCGCAAGTTCCTGCGCAGCCCGCGTTCGGAATGGGCGGCCGCTTCCGACGTCGTTCGCCGCCTCGCCATGGCCCGGCCTGACATAGGCTTCACCCTGGAACATGATGGCCGCCGCGCGCTTCATGTGCAGGCCGGAGACACGCTCGAGGCGCGGGTCGCTCAGCTCGTTGCCCGTGAACTGGCCGGAAATTCCGTCGAGGTGGACCTCTACCGGGGTGATTATCACCTCACCGGGATAGCCGGATTGCCAACCTACAATCGCGGCGTTGCCGATCACCAATATCTCTTCGTGAATGGGCGCCCTGTGAAGGATCGCCTGCTGATCGGTGCGGTGCGAGGTGCCTATGCCGATATGCTGGCACGCGATCGCCATGCAGTCCTTGCCCTGTTCCTGCAGGTCCCGGCGAGCGAAGTTGACGTCAATGTCCATCCCGCCAAGTCCGAAGTCCGTTTCCGCGATCCGGCCCTCGTGCGCGGCATGGTTGTCTCTGGCCTGCGCCATGCGCTGTCCACAGGCGATCAGCGCAGTGCGCAAGCTCCTTCGGCAAGCGCAATGGCGGCTTGGCAGGCAGAGCCGATCGTGCCGTCACCCTCGCCCGGTGCGCAGGGAAGCATGTTCTCGCAGCAATGGCGCCCCGAGACGCGCGTGAGCGAGGCTGGGCAAGCGTGGCGTGGCTACGAGCAATCCGTGCTGGCGCCGCCTCAGGCGCGAGCCGAAGTCGCCGTCGAACCGGTCACTGAATCTGCACGGCATCCCCTTGGCGTTGCCCGTGGACAGATCTCCAACACCTATATCGTTGCAGAAGCGGAAGACGGTCTCGTGATTGTCGATCAGCATGCGGCGCATGAACGTCTCGTCCTCGAACGGCTGCGTGCTGCCGGGGCAGGGCAGGGCACTGCGCCCGCTCAGGCGTTGTTGATCCCGGAAGTTGTCGAGCTTGAAGAAGTCGCGTGTGACCGGCTGGAAGAAGCGTCGCCCAAGCTTGCCGAGTTCGGTCTCGCGCTGGAGCGCTTCGGGCCTGGCGCGATGCTGGTACGATCCGTCCCTGCGGCCTTGGCCAAGGGGGATCCGGCACAACTCGTGGCGGATGTGGCAGATGACCTAGCGCACCATGGCGATGCCTTGCTCCTGGGAGAAAAGCTCGATCTCGTCCTGGCGACGATGGCCTGCCACGGTTCGGTGCGGGCAGGGCGGACATTGTCCGTCGTGGAGATGAATGCCCTCTTGCGCGAAATGGAAGTGACACCCCGCTCGGGGCAGTGCAACCATGGCCGTCCAACATGGGTCAAGCTGGCCCATGCCGACATAGAAAAGCTGTTCGGGAGAAAGTGATGCTGCACGCTAAGGCGCAGATTGCCGTGTTGTCCGCCATGGTTCTCGGACTTGCCTCTTGTTCGGACAAGGAGCCAACCGATGCCGAGGCGATTGCCGCAGTGGAGGCAGCGCAGGACGGCAAGCCACCGGTCAAGCCATTGGCGCTGCAGCCAATCCTCTACCCGGATATCAGCCAGAACAAGCTCCACGGCACCGGCTGTGCATTCGTCGCCGAAGGCGGCGGCCTTGGGGCTGTCCTGTTGGCGCAGGATAAGCGCGGAGTTATCAAATATGGCGACCACATCCAGGTTCTTGCGCCTGATGCCGGTTCTGCAAGGATGCCGAAGGGCAGCTTTTCGCGTTATACCGGCAAGGAAAATGCGGTCACATTAACGGCTGACGGCCCGGTCACACCCGTAGGCACGACCGAACAGTTCAAGGGCAGGATGATCGTGACCGACGCGTTCGAGCGCCCGGTCTATGAAGCGACTGGTGACGTTCAATGCAAGGCGATCTGACCCGTCAGGTAGTAGCCTTCTGGTCCCGTACGCGGATCAGTCCGATGGATTTCATGGTCATCACGACCACACCGTCCTGATTATAAACGCGCACGTTCGAGCGGAAGCTCCCCATTTCCGGACGCGACGCGCTCCGCTTCTTGTCGACGATTTCCGTTTCGACCGAAAGCGTGTCACCCGGATAGACAGGCTTCAGCCAGCGTATCTCGTCAAGCCCGGGTGACCCGAGGCCAGCCTGCTTTCGTTCCTTCAAATTCTCCACCAGCATCGCCATGGTCATCGCGCAAGTATGCCAGCCGCTGGCAGACAGCCGACCGAAATGGGTCTGCGCCGCCGCCTCGTCGCTCAGGTGGAACGGTTGCGGGTCGTACTTTGACGCAAAATCGATCACTTCCTCTCGGCTGACGGCATAGCTTCCGAACCGCTGGATCGCGCCAGGCTCGATATCTTCGAAGTACATCATTCGGTCAGGTTCGCTGCGTCTAGCCATAAAGTCAATCGCGCGATTAAATGCTGATTGCCCGCAAACCCTTGGCTGGCGGGGTAGGGTCCGGAATGATCCGGTACCGCGCAGTGATGATGCTGAACACGCCGAAGAGCAGAAGCCCTGCTGCCACGAACTGGAAGCCAGTCTCCATGTCTCGCAAATTGTTGATGGCTTTGCCCAGCGAGACGACCTCTTCGCTCTCGCCGAACCATGCGGTGCGGAGCAGTGACCACCCGATCAGGGCCATCACCACAGCCCGTGCAGCATGGCCGGCACGGCCGATCCAGCACGTGAAGCGAGGCGCTCGCGAAGAAATATGGCGCATGAAGCCCGCCGTAACGGCGCTGCGTGCCTGGAATATTGCTGCAATCAGGATAGCTACGCCAATAATCCCCAGAAGAGTGCTGCCAAAGGGGAAATCAAGCACGCCACTAGCCATCTCGGCGGACGAATCTTCACCTGCACCACGGGCGCCGCTGGCTATCCGTGCGGCTGTCCAGGCAAGGCCCAGATGGATCACGGCGCTGGCGAGATAACCCACTCTCGATGCGCGCCCCTTCCACGAGGTGCCCTTGCGCTCGATATCGAACAGGGCTGCGGAAAGGCGATAGAGTGCGTAACCGACCAGACCTGCGGATGCGACATAAAGGACCACCGGTCCACCCGGAATGGCATTCAGCACGCGGAAGATGTCGCCGGCACCATCGTCAATGTCAGACTTTCCCGCAGTCAGGGCAAGGTATCCAAGCAGGACATAGACAAGGCCGCGTGCAGCAAATCCCACTCGCGCCAGCCACACCACTTTCTCCGACTTGTCGACCACCAGCGCGTTCCTCTTTCCAGTTCGGGCATGGAACGCGCCGGAGGCCAACCGGTGCCGGGCCGGTCAGTTCATTGTCGGCATGAAAAGCATCCACAGGGCCATGCCGACCATGACGACATTCTCGGTGAGCGACACAAAACCGAGCGGGACGCGCCCCGATCCGCCCACGCAGGCACACTTGAGCTCGCGCTTCTGGACATAGACTGCGTAAAAGACCGAGATGCCGCCGATGGTGCCGATGAACAGGGCAATCGGGATGGATAGCCAAGGCAGTGCCCTCGCTGCCATCAACACGCCGGCCAAGGCCTCGCCGAATGGATAGAGATAGGCATAGGGAACCCAGCGCCTCGCGAGCAGGTCGTAGCCAAGGAACATGGTCGCAAACCGGTCGACGTCCTGCAGCTTGAGCATGGCCAGAAGCGCCATGGCGAAGGCGATGAACCATTCGATCGCCCTTCCAGTGAACGGCGTGCCAAACGTCGCAAAGCTTATCGCGAGCGCCAGCGCTCCGGCGATCGCGAAAACGGCCAGAACAGGAACGTAGCTCGTGGCATCAGGATCGGCGACTTTCAGGCCAAGGAAGCGCCGCGTATCGTCATGCCCGCCAATGCGTTGTCCGTCGATGAACACTTGCGGCGTAGTCTTGACGTCATGAGCCTGCTTGAAGGCGTCGGTCTCTTCTCGGGTGCGGAGCCAGTGGTCTTCGACCTTATAGCCTTGGCGTTCGAGAAGATGTTTCACCTTCACGCCGTAAGGGCAGATGTGCGTTGGCATGACGATGCGATGCAGCACGGCGGTTCGATTCGGGGTGTATGCTTTTGTCATGAAGCTGCCTATAACTTGCGTACCATGGTACGGAGTCAAGCGATATGGCGATGACGATTTCCGAACTCGCCAGAAGCGCAGCCGTCGGGGTCGAGACGGTGCGCTTCTATCAACGCAAAGGCCTGTTGGATGATCCCCGGCCAGCCCGCAGCGGAAGGGAGGGGCGCAGGCACTATGGCCCCGATGATTTGCGGCGTCTGCGCTTTGTGCGCAGCGCCCAAGGCGCCGGCTTCACTCTTTCGGAAATCGCCGAATTGCTCGCACTCGATGCCGGGCATGACCGACCGCGCGCCCGACAGATGGCAAAAGCACGTCTGGAGGCGATCGATCAGGAGATCGCGCGCCTTGAGACGGCGCGACAATCGCTTCGCAAGCTTGCCCGAGAATGTGCAAAAGGCGACGCCGGACCGTGTCCGATCATCGCCGCCTTCGAGAACTGAGGCTCAGACGTTGAACTTGAAGTGGAGGACGTCGCCGTCCTTCACCACGTATTCCTTGCCTTCCTGCCGCAGCTTGCCCGCATCGCGCGCTGCGCTTTCGCCTCCGAGGCTGACGAAATCGTCATAGGCGATGGTCTCGGCGCGAATGAAGCCGCGCTGCATGTCGGAGTGAATTTCACCCGCCGCTTCCGGAGCCTTTGCGCCAAGATGCACGGTCCAGGCGCGCGCCTCCTTTGGGCCGACGGTGAAGAATGTGATGAGATGCAGCAGGTCATAACCGGCGCGGATCACGCGGGCGAGGCCGGTCTCATGCAGGCCCATTTCCTCAAGGAAAACCGAACGCTCCTCCGGATCCATGCCGACCAGTTCGGATTCGATCGCCGCCGAAACGATCACCGCATTGGCGCCCTCGGCCTTGGCCTTTGCGAACACGCGGGCCGAAAAGGCGTTGCCCTCCGCTGCGCTCTCTTCCTCGACGTTGCAGACATAAAGCACGGGCTTCGCGGTCAGCAACTGGGCCTGCCTGAACACGCGCGCTTCCTCGTCATCCTTCGGCTGGGTCAGGCGCGCAGGCTTGCCCTCGCGAAGCAGTTCCAGAGCCTGGCCAAGCACCGAGGCAATGACCTTCGATTCCTTGTCGCCCGCCTTGGCCTTCTTCTCGGCGGCCGGCACGCGCTTTTCCAGGCTCTCAAGGTCCGAGAGCATCAGCTCCGTTTCGACCGTTTCGGCGTCCGAGATCGGATCGACCTTGTTGTCGACATGCTGAATGTCATCGTTCTCGAAGCAGCGCAGCACATGGACGATGGCGTCAACTTCGCGGATGTTGCCGAGGAACTGGTTGCCAAGGCCTTCGCCTTTCGACGCGCCGCGGACGAGCCCGGCAATGTCGACGAAGCCAAGCTGGGTCGGGATGATCTTCTGGCTGCCCGCGATCTTGGCGAGAGTGTCGAGACGCGGGTCCGGGACGCCGACATTGCCGACATTCGGCTCGATCGTGCAGAACGGATAGTTCGCCGCCTGCGCCGCCTGTGTCTCGGTCAGCGCGTTGAACAGCGTCGACTTGCCGACGTTGGGAAGGCCGACGATCCCGCAACGAAAACCCATCTTCAAACTCCTTGGCTGGCCGCGCCTTTAGCCGGGCGTGCAGCATTTGGAAACCTTCACGGAAATTTCAGGGATTGAAGGCACTAAGTGCTTCATCCGTGGAGAGATTGCGATGAAGAAGCTGGCCTTCCTGACCTTGCCGCTGCTGCTGGCGGCTTGTACCGACAGCCCGCAGGAGCGCGCCGATCGGGCTCGCAAGGCTTTCGCTGCGCACGACTATCGCGCCGCTCAGGTGGATCTGGCCGCTGCGCTGGAGGCCAACCCGCAGGATCCCGCGCTGCTTGAACTCCATGCCCGCAATGCCCTTGCCATGGGAGACGGCATTGCCGCAGGTGCATCCCTTGCAAAGCTTCCCGAAGGTCGGCGACCGGCCGACTTCGCACAGCTTTCGGCAGAAGCGCTGCTGCTGCGTGGCCTGCCGGAAGATGCAATTTCGGCTTTGGGCACGGACACGTCAGCCGCGGCTCACCGCATCCGCGCTCTTGCCCTGCTTGCCAAGGACGATCGCGAAGGGGCCGCAAAGGCCTTTGCCGCTGGTGCTGCCGGGAAGGCCGATGCGCGCTTGCTGGCCAACTATGCGCGTTTCAGTCTCATGCGTGGTGATATAAAGCAGGCCCGTACCTTGGCCGACCGGGCGAAGGCGGCAGACGCGGCGATGATCGATGCGCTGCTGGCCGATGCCGAAGTCGCGACCGCCGAAGGCCGCCTGGCCGAAGCCCTGTTGGCATACGATGCGGCGGCAAAGTCCTACCCTGGCAATCTGGCCGCCTTGGCCGGCAAGGCCGCCGTGCTCGGCGATCTCGGACGGACCAAGGAGATGGACAAGGTCCTTGAATCGCTTGCAGAAGTGAAGGGCGGGGGGCAGGTCGCCTATCTTCAGGCGCGCGCTGCCGCAGCGCGTGGCGATTGGGCTACCGTTCGAAGCGTCCTCCAGGCAAACGAAGCGCAACTGACCGACAAGGATGAGGCGACGGTTCTCTATGCGCAGGCACTCGTAGCGTTGAAGCAGCCTGAGCAGGCTCGGGCCAAGCTCCAGCCTCTGCTTACCCGTAACCCCGGCAGTGCAACGCTCCGCCGCGAACTTGCCAGGGCGCAGCTCGCCGCTGGCGATGCGCGCGGTGCAGTCGAGACGATGCGCCCGTTCGCCGAGGTCCAGACAGCCGATGCCGAGGATCTGCGCCTTCTGGCAAAGGCTGCAGAGGCTTCGGGCGATCCCGAAGCGGCGAGGCTGGCAGAGAAGGCGAAATTCCCGTCAGCGCAGGCGCTGGCGGCTACGCTGGCTCAGGCCGACACGGCAATGAAGCAGTCCAACTGGGGCAATGCCATTGCCGCCTATGAGCGTTTGCTTGCCGTGACTGACGGAAAGAACCCGCTGGTTCTCAATAACATGGCCTATGCCCAGGGAATGGTTGGCAACAAGGCCAAGGCACTGGAATTTGCCGAGAGTGCATACAAGGCCGCCCCGACAAACGCTTCGGTGCTTGATACGCTTGGCTGGCTTCTCGTCGAAAGCGGCAAGGACCGGTCGCGCGGCCTAACCTTGCTGCGCCAAGCTGCCGCCAAGGCCCCCGGCAATGCGACGATCGCAGGGCACTTGCGCAGCGCCGAAAAGGGCTGAGCGCAAGGAAAAAGGGAGCCCACGGGTGCAGGCTCCCTTCCTCGAATTTCCGGTTTGATCAGGCTGCGAGAGCCAGGCGACGCGGCGCAGTCTGACGGCGGCGCGCCAGGGCAAGGCCGACAAGACCGATACCGAACAGCCCGAGCATGCCCGGTTCCGGGACAGGCGTACCGCCAGTTGACCCGCCAGTGCTGCTGATCGTGCCCGAACCGCTGGCCGAGCTGATTCCCGGCACGCCGCTGATCGACTGGTAGCGCACATAGAAGTCGCTGAGCGTCAGCGAACTGACCGGCTGCGAAAAGCTCAGCGTGAACGAACCGGTGCCGGTTTCGCCAAGTGTCAGGCCGCCGCTTCCGCCTCCTGCACAGCTCCCGGTCTGGGCATCCTTGAAGCACACGTCCACGGTGCCAATGCCGTTCGGATAGTTCGAGTTCAGCGTCGTGTACGAAAATGCACCGGTGCTCGTGGCCGACGAGATGGTGGGATCGGTGTTGAACGCAAAGCTCGAGATACGCGAATCCGTAACCGGCGCGGAGCTGGTGTTGGAAACGCTGTAGTCGAACGTGTAGTCATTGCCGGAAATGCCGGTCAGCTTGAACGTGGTCGAGCCGGTCAGCCCGTCGATAGACGTTCCGCCCGAGAAGCCGTCATAGTTCAGCGTGAAGCTGCTGCCGATATCGCCCGAGCCGAGCGTGACGGAATCGGCAAAGGCAGGTGCTGCTGCCATCATTGCTGCACTGGCAGCGAGGCCCGCGAGAACTTTTCTGAAGGTCATCGAAACTGCTCCCCTGAACCGAAAGTCGGTTAATTGTTAGGTAAGCAACCCCTGTGCCAATTACGGATTTCAGCCATTTGTAATGATTAATAATGTTGAGGTCGTAAGATTTCTCGACATGCTCGCAGACGAAGTTGCTCCGCTTTCACCAATGATTCAGGCGTACGTGGCATCCAGTGCCCATGACATCCCGTCTTGCACTAGCCCTTCTTCTTGCCCTGACAGGTTGTGGTGACGATGCCGCCGAGCGTGTTGCTCGCGCCGAGCGTGAAATTGCCGGGATGGAACTGGGCGCGGCCAAGGTCGACCTCACTGCAGCTCTGGCCGACGCGGGTGATGATCCGGCAATTCTTCGCATGCTTGCAGCGGTGCAGCTCCGGTTGGGCGATGGCGATGGTGCAGCCGCCACGGCTTCCCGGCTTGAACGCTCGGGCGGATCACAAGCCGAATTGGCGTTGATCCGTGCCGAGGCGGCCGTCCTGCGGGGCAACTCGGACCAGGCGTTGGCACTTCTGGGGCAGGATGCCTCGCCTGCTGCAGAGCGGGTCAGGGCCGCCGCGCTGTCCGCCAAGGGAGACACAGCGGGTGCCTTCGCAGCTCTGCAGCGGGGCGCAGCATCAGGAGGCGATCCGCTCCTCCTGCGCGACTACGCGCGGTTCCTCATAGCGGCGCAGGATCTCGATGCGGCATCAAGGCAGGTTGAAGCCCTGTCGCGACTTCCGGCCGGAAAATTCCACGCAGCGCTGATTCGCGCGGATATCGCGGTGAGGCGTGGACAGTTTGCCGAAGCGCACGCAGTTCTAGAACAGATGGCCGAGAAGTACCCGCGCGTGCCTGACCCATGGCTGGCAAAGGCGAATGCCTTTGATCTCCAGGGCAAGCTTGACGATGCCTTGGCAATGACTTCGCGGGCAGCTGCAATCGCGCCGGATGATCCGCGCGTTCGGGATCTGCAGGTGCAGTTTGCGTCGATGAAGGGCGAATGGGACAAGGTCCGATCGCTGTTGGCCAGGCAGGAGCGCGATCTCGATCCCCTGTCTGGCAATGGGCTCAGCTATGCCGAGGCGATGTTGCGGACCGGACATCCTGAACAGGCACGGGCGATGTTCCAAAGGGCGCTCACGCGCTCACCTAACAATCCTTTTGCGCGCATCATGTTGGCAGAAGCGCAACTGGCGACAGGGGACTCCCTTGCCGCTTTCGGTACGGTACGCCCTCTTGCAGCCAGCCAGTTGGCAGGCCCGCGGGAACTCGAGTTGGCGGTAAAGGCGGCCGACGCCGCGGGCCTGCCCGATGCAACGCCGTTGCGCGCGCGGCTGCGTACCGCTCAGGCAGGACAAGCCCAATCACTGGCAGCTGAAGGCCAGACCGCCTTGGCACGCGAAGACTGGAGCGCTGCGGCACAGGCCTATGCACAACTTGCGCAGTCAGGAGATGACCCGGAGGTCCTCAAGCGACTGGCGCTTGCGCTTAGCCATGCCGGGAAGGGCGAAGAGGCGATCAGGGCGGCCGACAAGGCGCGCGCACTGCGCCCCGAAGATCCTGATACGTTGTACATGGCCGGTCTGGTTCGCGCCCGGATGGGAACGGACCTGCCGAAAGCAATCACCCTTCTCCGCAAGGCGAGCTCGGCCGAACCGACGAACGTGGTGTTTCGCAACACTCTGGCCCGCTATCAGACGCAGACGGGCGCCTGATAGCGGGATTGAGTCAGGCGCGGGGCTTGGTCTTGCGTGAGCGGGCGAAGCCAATGCCGAGAAGCCCGAGAGCCATCATGCCCAGCATGCCCGGCTCCGGCACAGCCGTGCCGCCCGAAGTGGTGGTCGTGCCACCGGACGTCGTCGTCGTTCCACCTGAGGTAGTGGTCGTACCGCCCGAAGTGGTGGTGGTGCCACCAGAAGTCGTCGTGGTGCCACCCGAAGTGGTGGTCGTGCCGCCTGAAGACGTCGTACCCCCACAGAGCGACGAGCCACCGCTGTGTCCGCAGTTGCAGTAGTGCTTGTGAGTCAGCCACCAGGTTGCGTTGGCTGGCGAAGCAGCTGACAGAACCGCAGTTGCTGCCATGGCCAGGAAGATTGAGCGAATGTTCATGTTAACCCCCGTTGGTTAATCGCAGTCTGTACTTGGCTAAGCAAAACCGGTGCCAACTGCGAAATTGCAGGGTGTTACGTGGTTAACCTTCGCTGACGCCAAGGCCGATGTAAAGCAAGGCGACGAATAGTGTTTCCCGTTCGTTTCCGGAACGTCAGCCATTCTGCCGCAAGGCAACATCGTTCATGAAACGAACGTCATCTTTCGAAGCAAGCCAGCCCGCTTCGGAAGCGACTGCTCCCAGCATTTCGATCAGCTCGTCCTGCTCTGCCTTGGCGAATGCGCCCAGGACATGACCCGTGACGCGCTCCTTGTGGCCCGGATGCCCGATGCCAAGCCTGACTCGCCGGAAATCGGCCCCAAGATGCTGATCGATCGAGCGCAGGCCATTGTGGCCGGCAGTACCGCCGCCTTGCTTCACCTTGACCTTGAACGGCGCAAGATCGAGCTCATCGTGGAACACTGTCAGTGCGTCCATGCCCAGCTTGTAGAAGCGCATCGCTTCGCCGACGGAACGCCCACTCTCGTTCATGAAGGTCGAAGGCTTGAGCAGCAGGACCTTCTGATTGCCGATCCGGCCTTCCTGCAGCCAGCCCTGGAACTTCTTCTGCACTGGCCCGAAGTTGTGGACCTCGGCAATCGTGTCGAGTGCCATGAAGCCGACGTTGTGCCTGTGAAGCGCATATTGCGGTCCGGGATTTCCGAGGCCGACCCAGAGTTGCATGTGCGGAAATTCCTTGGTTGCGAGGCCCTGCGCCTTGCCAGATAACACGGTGCAAAAAAAGAACCCCTCCCGCACGTCGCGGAAGGGGTGTCTTATAAGCGCGCCTGCCTGAGCAGGGCCAAGTCGGGCTATCAGCCTTCCTTGGTGGTGTCGCCTTCTTCGCTCTTCAGCGAGGAGGGGGCCACGATCGTCGCGATGGTGAAGTCGCGGTCCGAGATCGCGGGCTTCACGCCTGCGGGCAGGGTGACAGCGCTGATGTGGATCGAATCGCCGACTTCGTAGCCGGCAACGTCGACGATGATGTCGTCGGGGATCGCGTCAGGCTGGCAGATCAGTTCGAGTTCGTGACGAACGATGTTGAGGATGCCGCCCTTCTTGAGGCCCGGCGACTTCTCTTCGTTGATGAAGGCCACCGGCACGTCGACGTGGACGACCGAGTCCTTCGAAACGCGCAGGAAGTCTGC
The DNA here is from genome assembly GCF_058783135.1 of Novosphingobium sp. FW305-C-30-35. Classification (NCBI taxonomy): domain Bacteria; kingdom Pseudomonadati; phylum Pseudomonadota; class Alphaproteobacteria; order Sphingomonadales; family Sphingomonadaceae; genus Novosphingobium; species Novosphingobium sp. FW305-C-30-35. The sequence goes on along the minus strand of NZ_JBYSYJ010000001.1, from coordinate 309,629 downwards.
GTGCTGCGGACGGTCGGTCACCGGGTGGAAGGCGACGTCCTTGGGCAGGGTGCGGATGGTCTGGCCACCGACAGTGAGCTCGACGACCGAGTTGAAGAAGTGGCCGGTGCCCAGCGCCTTGTTCAGCGCCTTTTCTTCAAGGTGGATCGCGATGGGTTCTTCGTTGCCGCCATAGATCACGGCGGGGGTGCGGCCTTCGCGACGCAGTGCACGGGAGGCTCCCTTGCCTGCCCGATCGCGCGTCTCGGCCGACAGCGTAAGCGTCTCGCTCATGTGTCAGTACCTTCAGCTAAGTTAAATCACGCTTCCTCCGCCACGCCTCCAGGGATGACCATGACAGGGAAGCGGCGGCCCTTAGCGGGTTTGCCGGGAAATGCAAGGGTTGTGGGGTTTTGAGGGCTTTCTGACTTCTTCACTCAACCAACAGGGGAGATGCCGAAGCCGTGATGGCGATACATCCGCCACACAAGTAGATATACGACATTCCCGGTCCTTCGGAGATGTGCCAATGATTGACATTCCCGGGCGCGCGGTGGCTGGCAATTTCTTTGAAGTCGAGAATCGTATTGACGGAAGTTACCTCTGAAAAAACCACTTTTACGGGGATCCGATCGCGCGACTGGAATGTAGGGTAGCTATGAAAAAGCACCGTCACGGTTTGGCTTACGGGATCAATGTCTAACTTATCGAACCGGGAGTCATGGCCAGACATCTCGTCATCAAAAAGAATATGTGTCATCCAAGGCTTCTCTCACTGAGTTCGGTTTCTCTCAAGGCACCCGCCTGATCGTCCACCCACGCGCCATCATCAGGCGTTGCAGGCTGTCAGAGCCCGCCAGATGTGCCGCGCCAACTGCCACGAACGGTTTGGCGCCCGTCTTCAGCATCGCATCCAGCTGATCCGCCCAAGCCCGATTGCGGTCCGTCAACAGAGCCTGATGCAGCCCCGCGTCGGCCAGAAACCCCTCATTCGCCTCGCGCGCTATGCCAAGGTCATCGCCGCGCAGCCATAGCGAGACCATGTCGGCCTCCTCGTCCTTGTCGCTCGCCGCCTCGACCGTCACTTCCTGCAGCAGCACCTGTTGCTGGCGCGCGGGGAGGGCGTCGAAGACGCCGAACTGGCTGTGGATTGTCTCGAACCCGGCGACGGGCTTGTTGCCAGCCAGCTTGCGCAAGGCAGGCTCCGCGCCGCTATCCGGATCGGCACCCGCCTTCTGCCCGGCAATCGCCGCAAGCTGCAGCGCCACCGCCCAGCTTTCGGTATCGGCAAAGTCCGCATCGGAAAGACCGAGCTTGCGATAGACCTCGGCCAGCTTGGCTCGATAGGCAGGCGCAAGCCGCTGCGAGGGCGGCGGCAGGCCCTCGGTCCCGGCCAGTTCCGCCAGGGCCTCCCCCGCCACCTTCTGGTTCAGCGGCTCGGCGATCTCCAGCACCAGGCGGTCTGCCTGCGCCAAAGCCTCACCAATGGCGGGCCGCAACCACTGCGTATCAGGCGGCAGTGCATGGACGGTGCCGAACATGTAGCCGCGCACCGCCCCGGTCCTGTCCTCGATCTGCCATAGCGCCACGCGCGTATCCGGCAGCGGCGCAGGTTTCCCGCGCTCCAGCCAAGCCATGGCCATGCCCAGCAGCAATGCCGGGACCACGGCCCACAACAGGCGCGGCAGGAAGCGAGTCAGCTGCTTCATTGCACCCGCGTCGCCGTCAGACCCTGGGCCTTGAGCATATCCTGCACGCTCTGCACGCCGGCCAGATGCCCTGCGCCCACTGCGATGAACACCGTACCCGGCTGGTCGAGCCGCCTGGCAATCCACGAAGCCCAGTTACGGTTGCGCTGGTAAAGCAGCGTCTCAGCCAGTTCAGGATCGTCCATGTTCTCGTTGATCAGCTTGCCGAGCCCTTCCGGATCGCCCGAACCCCATTCATCAGTCATCGTGCCGATGATGGCAAAGCTCTTGTCGAAATCCCGCACCGCTTCACCAAGGAACTTGAGCTGCGCCTCGCGCGGCAACTGGTCGAACAGGCCCAGCTGGTATTCGACCGTCTCCAGTGCGCCGAGCTTCTTGCCCTTGGCCAAAGCGGCCTTGCGCAGGACTGCTTCCACGCCGCTGTCGGCCCCATATCCGGCCATGGCATAGGGCATGACGCCCAAGGTGATTCCGGCCAGCCAAGGTTCGAGCGGATCGAACGCCTCCGCCGGAATCTTGAGCTTCGCCAGCAGCGCCTCATAAGCTACGCGATCTGCATCAGGCATCAGCGAACGCAGCGTCTCGCCCTTGAGCAGGCCGACAGCCATCACCGTTTTCTGCTGCTCTGCCGCCGGCACTTCCGGAATCTCGGTAATGAGTTCGGCTGACCCGTCGAGCGCCTGTCCCACTGGCCCGTCAAGCCAGACAAGACCCTTTGGCAACGCATGGATCGTGCCGAACAGGTAGATCGTTGTGTCGGCGTCCGCCACCTTCCACAGCGCAGGCTTCAACTGCCTCGGCGCTGGTGCCTCCGCAGCAGGCTTGGCAGCAGGCGCCTCGGCGTGGACCGCTCCGGCAAAGGCGAAGGCGGCCAGGGCAACCGTGGCGGCGAATGTACGATAGGCGCGTTTCATCATCAGGCTCCTTGTGCCCGTAAACAGGTTGCAGGGAAATGAAGGTTTGTGAGTGTGGCGTCAGAGGTGGCGCTGGCGGAACCAGATCACGCCCCACACGGCCATCGTGGCAAGGTAGATCGTCATGCCGTCAACCGCCGGCAGAAACCCGCCGCGATGGCCCAGCCACCAGATCGGTGCCACTGCGCTATAGAAGTAGAGCCCGACCAAGGCCCCGGTACGGTAGGATTGCTCTTCGTGCTCGTCGATATTGCGATGCCAGAACCACGTGACCGGTGCGAGGACGAGCACGATGACGGCGATAAGTGCGGCGGCAACGCCTGCGGGAAGGGGGCCATTGGCCACGTCGAACGGCTGTCCCGGCGCGTCGCCGGCAATACTCATCCACGCCCCCATGACGAGGCCGAGTCCGCCTGCGACCACAGCGCTGATCGTGGCGCGGCGGGCACGGGGCGAAAGCGGACCGTTCTCGCGATAGTAACGGCGCGCGCTGACTCATGCGAACCATAATGCGGCGAGCGTCAGGGAGGCAAACACGCCCATGATGACCCATCCGATCGGCTTGACCTGTTCTTCCTTGCCAAGCGCACCGATAAGGCCCGCAGCAGCGCCTGAGAAGAACACCGCCGCCACCGTCGCGCCAAACATGCGCATGGCAAGCTTGCCGAGGCTCATGGCGGGCTGGTCGATCCGGTCGTCAGTCATGTTGGAAACCATCATCGAAGATCTCCTCGATACGAAGTTGGAACAGGCGTGCGATGCGGAAGGCAAGGGGGAGCGAAGGATCGTGCTTGCCCGTCTCGATCGCGTTCACCGCCTGGCGTGACACGTCGAGTTTCAGGGCAAGATCGGCCTGGCTCCACTGTCGCTCGGCGCGCAAAACTCTCAATCGGTTGTTCATGTCATGCTGACCTGTCCATATGTCAGGTTATGCTGACAATATGTCGCGATTCTCTGACTATGTCAAGAAGACCTTACATGGTGGCGAAAACCGCGCTTGCCGGTTGAATTTGCCGGGCGCATCGGCCAAAGCCGCGCGACCATGGCCGATACTGCTACAACGCCCCTCAGCCTGCAGGACATGATCCTGCGCCTTCATGCTTTCTGGAGCGAGCAGGGCTGCCTGATCCTCCAGCCTTACGACATGCGCATGGGGGCAGGGACCTTCCACACCGCCACCACACTGCGCGCGCTCGGGCCGGAACCGTGGAACGCCGCTTTCGTGCAGCCCTGCCGCCGCCCGACTGACGGACGCTATGGCGAGAACCCCAATCGCCTGCAGCACTATTACCAGTATCAAGTTATCCTGAAGCCGAGCCCCGAAAACCTGCAGGAACTCTACCTGCAGAGCCTCGTCGAGATCGGCATCGACCCGCTGGTCCACGATATCCGCTTCGTGGAAGACGACTGGGAATCTCCCACATTGGGCGCTTGGGGCCTCGGCTGGGAAGTCTGGTGTGATGGCATGGAAGTCACCCAGTTCACCTACTTCCAGCAGATGGGCGGCTTCGATTGCAAGCCCGTCGCGGGTGAGCTGACCTACGGGCTTGAGCGCCTCGCCATGTACATCCAGGGCGTCGACAACGTCTATGACCTGAAGTTCAACAGCCACGGCGTCACCTATGGCGAGGTGTTTCTCGAGAACGAGAAACAGATGTCGAAGTGGAACTTCGAGGTCGCCGATACCGACAGCTTGTTTGAAGGGTTCCGCCGTGCCGAGGCCGAATGCCTCCGCAGCCTCGAGGCCGGCGTGCCCATCGCCGCCTACGAGCAGGCGATCGAGGCCAGCCACCTGTTCAACCTGCTGCAGGCACGCGGCGTGATCTCGGTGCAGGAGCGCGCCAGCTACATGGGCCGCGTCCGCGATCTCGCGCGTGGTTCCTGCGAGGCCTACATGGAAAAGAACGCCGATCAGTGGGCGGCCAAGTATCCGGAGTGGAGCAAGTGAGCGATTTCCTCCTCGAACTGCGCTCGGAAGAAATCCCGGCCCGCATGCAGGCAGGCGCCCGCGCCGATCTCGAAAAGCTGTTCCGCAAGCAGCTTGACGCTGCCGGCCTCAAGGCTGGCGAGATCACCGTCTGGTCCACCCCGCGCCGTCTCGCCCTAATCGCCCGCGACCTGCCGCTGGCAACCGAGGCCGTGTCCGAGGAAACCAAGGGCCCCAAGACTTCCGCCCCCGAACAGGCCCTCGAAGGCTTCCTGCGCAAGACCGGCCTCACCCGTGACCAGTTGACCGAGCGCGATGGCGTCTGGTTCGCCATCACCGAAAAGCCCGGCCGCGCCACCAGGGACGTGCTCGCCGAAGCCATCCCCGCCATCATCCGCGCCTTCCCCTGGCCCAAGAGCCAGCGCTGGGGCGCAGCCTCGCTCTCCACCGAAAGCTTGCGCTGGGTGCGCCCGCTCTCCGGCATCGTTGCCATCCTGGGTGAGGATCTGGTCGAGTGCGAGATCGGCGGGGTGAAGTCGGGCTATGCGACGCTTGGCCACCGCTTCCACCACGCTGGCGAGATTACCATTGGTGGCGCGAGTGACTACGCCGAAAAGCTGCGCGCCTGCCACGTCATCGTCGACCATGTCGAGCGCGAGGCGATGGTGCGCGAAATGGCCAAGGCCGCAGCTGAGGCCGCCGGTCTCGTGTTGGTCGAGGACGAAGGTCTGGTGATCGAGAACGCCGGCCTCACCGAATGGCCGGTCCCGCTGTTGGGCCGCTTCGACGAGGCGTTCCTCGACGTGCCGCCCGAAGTCATCCAGCTCACCGCGCGCGTCAACCAGAAGTACTTCATCTGCCGCGACGCTGCTGGCAAGCTCGCTAACGCCTTCGTCTGCACCGCCAATATCGAGGCCAAGGACGGCGGCACCGCCATCGTCGACGGCAACCGCAAGGTGCTGGCAGCGCGTCTCTCCGATGCCCGCTTCTTCTGGGAGCAGGACAAGAAGAAGCCGCTGGCCGAGCAGGCGCAGAAGCTGTCGCGCATCACCTTTCACGAAAAGCTTGGGACGGTGGCCGACAAGGTCGAACGCGTCGCCAAGCTGGCCGAATGGCTGGCAAGCGAAGGTATCGTGCCGAACTGCGATCCCGCGCTGGCGCGGCAGGCTGCTGAACTGTGCAAGGCCGATCTCGTCACCGAGATGGTCGGCGAATTCCCCGAACTCCAGGGCCTTATGGGCGGCTACTACGCCCGCGCCGAAGGCCTGCCCGACGCCGTAGCCGACGCGATCCGCGATCACTACAAGCCGGTCGGACAGGGCGATGACGTGCCGACCGCGCCGGTGACGGTGGCCGTAGCGCTGGCGGATAAGTTGGATACGTTGATGTGCTTCTTTGCCATCGATGAAAAACCGACGGGCTCGAAGGATCCATTTGCGCTGCGAAGGGCAGCGCTCGCCGTCATAAGGCTTGTTCTCGACAATGGGCTCCGATTCTCGGTCGATGGCTCTCTGGAAACCATGACTGACGTGATTTCGATGAGGCGCCCTGACGATGACAAGGATCAGGCTCGTCGCGACGCTTTGAATGGGCTTTTACTGAACGAGATCGCATCGGGCTCGGCGGGCCTTCATTTATTTATCCTCGACCGCCTCAAGGTTCAGCAGCGCGACGCCGGTGTCCGGCATGACCTTATCGATGCCGTCATTGCACTTGAAGAGGACGATCTCGTCCGCCTGCTCGCCCGCGTCCACGCGCTGCAGGCCTTCGTCGGAACCGAGGACGGCACCAACCTGCTCGCGGGCTACAAGCGCGCGGCCAACATCCTCAAGAAGGAAGGCTTCGCCACCAACCCCAACGCCGGGTCCGAAGGCGAGGGCGTCGTCCCGCCGACCGGCGAGGAAGACCCGCTTGTGCTGGTTGACGACCCCGCGCTCAAGGGCGTCGCTGCGCAGTTCTCGCACCCCGAATGCAACTACACCCGCGAACCTGCCGAACAGGCGCTGGTCGATGCGCTCAATTCCGCAGAACCGCAGGCGGCAGGCGCGATTGCGGCCGAGGACTTCACCGCGGCTATGGCGGCATTGGCGTCCTTGCGCGCGCCCATCGATGCGTTCTTTGATCAGGTTACGGTCAATGATGCGGACGCTAACAAGCGTTCCAGTCGCTTGGCCTTGCTTGACCGCTTCCGTGCTGCAGTGCACAAAGTTGCGGACTTTTCACGCATAGAAGGCTAAGAGCGGGCCGACTCCGGGCCCGTTCCGGCAAGAACAGACTTACGCAGGGAGCCTCGTTGGCGGCATGAGCGCATACGTATTCCACTTCGGCGGCGGCGCATCGTCTTCGGACGCGCGGGCCAAGGACAAGACCATCGTCGGCGGCAAGGGCGCGAACCTTGCGGAAATGGCCGGGATCGGCCTGCCGGTGCCTCCGGGTTTCACCATCAGCACCGAAGTCTGCACCGCCTACAACGCCAGCGGCAAGGCCTTTGACGATGCCTTGCGCACAGGCGTCGCCAACGGCGTTGCGCATATAGAGAAGGCCACCGGCCGCACCTTCGGCGATGCGTCGAACCCGCTGCTCGTTTCGGTCCGCTCGGGCGCGCGCGTCTCGATGCCGGGCATGATGGACACCGTCCTCAACCTCGGCCTCAATGACCAGACCGTTGAAGGTCTCGCCGCCGGTTCGGGCGATCCACGTTTCGCTTGGGACAGCTACCGCCGTTTCATACAGATGTATTCCGACGTGGTGCTTGGCCTCGACCATCACCGCTTCGAGGACGCACTGGAAATCGTCAAGGAGGACAACGGCTTCTTCAACGATGTTGAGCTTGGTGCTGAACACTGGCAGGCGCTCGTCGGCGAATACAAGGCTATCGTGGAAGACCAGCTCGGCCGCCCGTTTCCGCAGGACGTGCACGAACAGCTGTGGGGCGCCATCGGCGCCGTGTTCGACAGCTGGGAGTCCGACCGCGCCAAGGTCTACCGCAAGCTCAACGACATTCCGCATGACTGGGGCACCGCCGTCAACGTGCAGGCGATGGTCTTCGGCAACATGGGCGATACTTCGGCCACTGGCGTCGCCTTCACCCGCGACCCGGCGACCGGCGAGAAGGCCTATTACGGCGAATGGCTGGTCAATGCCCAGGGCGAAGACGTCGTCGCCGGCATCCGCACGCCGCAGTACCTGACGCGCGCCGCACGTGAGCGGGCAGGCGCCAAGCCGCTGTCGATGGAAGAGGCGATGCCCGGCGCCTATGCCGAGCTCGCCGCTGTGTTCGAGCTGCTCGAAAAGCACTATCGTGACATGCAGGACATCGAGTTCACCGTCGAGCAGGGCAAGCTGTGGATGCTGCAGACCCGCTCGGGCAAGCGCACCGCCAAGGCCGCCCTCAAGATGGCGGTGGACATGGTGGCTGAAGGCCTCATCGATGAAGCCACCGCCATCAAGCGCATCGATCCGATGGCGCTCGATCAGCTTCTGCACCCCACGCTCGATCCCAAGGCGCAGCGCGACGTGCTGACCAAGGGCCTGCCGGCATCACCGGGCGCGGCTTCGGGCGCGGTCGTGTTCGACGCCGATACCGCGCAAGCCCGCGCCGAGCGTGGTGACGCCGTGATCCTCGTCCGCGTCGAAACTTCGCCCGAAGACATCCACGGCATGCACGCTGCCAAGGGCATCCTCACGGCTCGCGGAGGCATGACCAGCCACGCTGCCGTCGTCGCGCGTGGCATGGGCCGCCCTTGCGTCTCGGGCGCGTCGGGCGTGTCGATTGACATGGCCAGCCGCACCGCGAAGATCGGCAACCGCGAGATCAAGGAGGGCGATGTCATCACTCTCGATGGCTCGAACGGCGATGTCATGGCCGGTCTCGTGCCGACGGTGGAGCCGGAACTCGTTGGCGATTTCGGCACCTTGATGACCTGGGCCGACAAGCACCGCCGCATGAAGGTGCGCACCAACGCCGAAACGCCGCTCGATTGCCAGGTCGCGCGCCAGTTCGGGGCCGAAGGCATCGGTCTGTGCCGCACCGAGCACATGTTCTTCGAAGCAGGCCGCATCAGCGCAGTGCGCCAGATGATCCTGGCCGAGGACGAGAAGGGCCGCCGCGCTGCCCTTGCCAAGCTGCTGCCCGAACAGCGCAGCGACTTTCAGTCGATCTTCGAGGTCATGGCGGGCCTGCCCGTCACGATCCGCCTGCTCGACCCGCCACTGCACGAATTCCTGCCCCACGCCGATGCCGAGTTTGCCGAACTTGCCGAAGCCACCGGGCTTGGCGTCGAACACCTGAAGCGCCGGGCGGGCGAACTCCACGAATTCAACCCGATGCTGGGCCACCGCGGTTGCCGCCTCGGCATTACCTTCCCGGAGATCTACGAGATGCAGGCCCGCGCCATCTTCGAGGCGGCCTGCGACGTTGCCGAGAAGAGCGGCGATGCACCGATTCCCGAAGTGATGATCCCCCTGGTCGCCACGCGCAAGGAACTCGAAATCCTGCGTGCGCTGATCGACCGGGTCGCGCTCTCGGTTTTCACCGAGAAGGGGCGGACGCTGGAATACATGGTCGGCACCATGATCGAGCTGCCGCGCGCCGCACTGATGGCAGGCGAGATTGCCGAGGAAGCCAAGTTCTTCTCGTTCGGTACCAACGATCTCACCCAGACCACGCTCGGCGTCAGCCGTGACGACGCAGCGCGGTTCCTAAACCCCTACGTCGACCAGGGCATCTACCCGCGCGATCCGTTCGTGAGTCTCGACATTGAAGGCGTCGGCCAACTCGTCGAATTGGCAGCAGAACGTGGCCGCAAGACGCGCCCGGACATCAAGCTCGGTATCTGTGGCGAGCATGGTGGCGATCCGGCTTCCATCGCGTTCTGCGAGAAGACCGGCCTCGATTACGTCTCGGCAAGCCCCTATCGCGTGCCGATTGCACGGCTCGCGGCGGCCCAGGCGGCTTTGGGCTGATAACCTATCTGGAGTGTTTCCCCGGGGAAACACTCCACGTTGGTGCGTCGAACTTGCCTTGTGGGCGGCTCAGAACTTGGGCGGGCGCAGGGCCTTCGCCCAGCCGCTGAGCGTCAGAATCTCGAACCTTTCGTTAACCTTGCCGTCGGAATCCCGGCGAGCGTCGAAAGCTGCATGTGCGCGGGCCAGCGCGGCTTTCCCCAAGGGTGCGCCGGGTCGGGCAAGGCAGTTGCTAAGACCTTGTCCACGCAAGTCAGCGATCATCCCGGCGAACGAGCTGAACCGTACGTCGACGTGATGGCTGTCGATCACCGGGTCGGCGAAACCGGCCCGCTGCAACAGCTGCCCGCCAGCGCGCACGTCGACTTGAGGATGGATGCGCGGGGAAGGGCGGTCACCATCGGCTTCGAGCATGATCGCGCGCAACGCCGGTAGCGACCCCGCCCCGAGGAAACACGCAATCATCAACCCACCATCGGCCAGAGCGCGGCGCAGGTGCACCAGCGCGCCGGGCAGATCATTGGCGGTATTGAGTGTGCCGAGGCTGGCGATGAAGTCGTACCCGGCAGGGGCAGGGTAGGGCGCCTCTTCGTCGACCAGCACGTCTCCCAATGCAGGATCGCGGCGGTCAACAGTGGCGCCCGAGGCCGCCAAAGCCGCACCAATCGCGTCGGTCCAGTCACCGATGACCAGAGCCCGCCGTGGTTCGTGGCGGAGGAAGGACAGGCGCTCGATCACGTCCTCGACCATGTCATCGACGATATAGCGCGGCGCGTCCGGAGGCGTTTGCAGATGCGCCATGCGGCGGCGGACGGCATTCCGCCGATTTCGAGCAAAAATAACGGGGGGAGTACTGGCCATTTCCGGGCAGTGCCCGTGTCCGCCGGTCTTGCCAAGAGGGGCATTCGTGCGACGATGCGGCAATGCCTTTGTCTGCTGCGCAGTTCTCCGCCGTGTTGACGCCGATCGTCGACTTCGTGTTCCCGCCCCGCTGCCCGCTGTGTGGCAGTCCCGTGGCGGCGCATGGTGGGCTTTGCCTGGGCTGCTGGGGCAAGATCGTCGTCCCGTCGGGCACTTGCTGCAAGCTCTGTCAACGCCCGATGGGGGAACAGCACGGGGCAGAGGCCGACCTGCTCTGCGCGCCGTGCATGGCAGAGCCACCCAGGCACACCGGTATCTCCGCTGCGACGCTCTATAACGAGCCGTCCCGCGCGCTGGTGCTGGCTCTCAAGCATGGACGGCGAATCGGGCTTGTGCCGATGATGGCCCGGATGATTCTGCCAAGGCTCGCCGGACTTGAAGGAGAATGGCTTGTTGTGCCGGTGCCGCTCCACCGCTGGCGGCTGATGCGGCGCGGATTCAACCAGTCGGCTCTTCTGGCGCGGGAACTTGCGAGATTGACCGGCCAGCAACTCATGGTTGATGGACTGCTTCGCCCGCGGGCGACGCCGTCACTTGGCGGTCTGAACCGCAAGGCTCGAGCTCGCGCGCTTACCGGTGCGATCCAGCCCAATCCGCGCCTCGCTTCGCGCTTGTCAGGAGCGCGCGTCTTGCTGGTCGATGACGTGATGACCAGCGGCGCGACGACGGATGCCTGCATGGTGGCACTGCGCAAGGCCAAGGTGGCCGAGGTGAAGATTGCCTGCTTTTCGCGGGTTCTCGACGAAGCCCTTGATGATCTGCGCGCTCTCCCGGAGCCGGATGTGCAGGGCTGATGCCGTCGACAAAAGGAAACGCCCGGAACCGAAGTTCCGGGCGCCCTCGTGACGAAATTCTTGCGGCGTCCGCGTTGACCGCGATACCGACGGCCCCCTGACCGTCCCGCTTTTACCCTCACCATCCGGTCTCGCTTCGCGCGGCCCCTTTGGGCCTGCTGCGAGGCAGCCAACCGGCCCCTCATCAAGTGTCCCTGAACATTGGCGCTACGTCCACTGCCGCCCGGTTGCGGGCTGGCGGTTCAGTTGACGGTTCCCTCAAACCGCTGCGTCTTCATCACCCATTCATGCTTTGGACGGAAGCAGATTGTTCTGCGGCCATGGCTTTTGCAGCATTGTGTGGTTATCGTGCAACAAAACCGCCACACACAGTGACCTTCAGGAAGGCAACCCCCACTTTGTCATCTTCATGCGATGCCGGGCTGCGCGAGCAGGGCAACCAACTCATGCCGAAATTCGATTCGAACGGCCTGCTCACCGCTGTCGCCGTCGATCATGCGAGCGGGGCTCTACTGATGCTGGCGCACATGAATAGCGAGGCGCTGGAGCGGACGCTCGAGACCGGCTTTGCGCACTTCTTCTCACGTTCGCGCGGCAAGCTGTGGATGAAGGGTGAAAGCTCAGGCCACGTGCTAAAGATCGTCGAGATCAGGGTGGATTGCGATCAGGACGCGCTGGAACTTCGGGTCGAACCGGCGGGTCCAGCGTGTCACACGCTGGCGCCGACCTGCTTCTATCGTCGCATTACTCCGGAAGGCTCGTTGCAACGCATCGTCGATTGACGCTTACGTAAAGGTTAGTTAGCTTGGCGACATGTCACAGCATGCCGCCACAGCGACTCGCGATCCGTCTGCACAGAACGAGCACACCGGGCATCTCGATCAGCCCGATGCGCTCAAGCGTGACCAGTTCACCATTTCCGATCTTTCCAACGAGTTCGGGGTGACGGCCCGTGCACTGCGCTTCTATGAAGACGAAGGGCTGATCGCGCCCGAACGGATCGGGCTGTCACGCATCTATTCCAAGCGGGACCGCGCGCGTCTCGCCTGGATCATGCGCGCCAAGAACGTGGGTTTCAGCCTCGCTGAGATTCGCGACATGATCGATCTTTACGACATGGGTGACGGGCGCGCCGAGCAGCGCCGCGTCACGATTGCCAAGTGTCGTGAGCGGATCGAGAACCTGCGTCGCCAACAGGCGGACATTGCTGCGACCATCGACGAGCTGACCAGCTTTGTCGATCTCGTCATCGCCAAGGAGCGGTCTGAAGGCCGCGATCCAACGGTCTGAAAGCCGAACGCTTAAAGGGACAGGACCAAATGCCGATCTACAACGCGCCGACCCGCGACACCCGTTTCGTCGTCAACGAACTGATCCGCCTTGAAAGCTATGGCAACCTGCCGGGCTTCGAAAGCGCAACGCCGGATATGACCGATGCGATCATCGAGGAAGCAGGACGCTTCGTTTCCGAGGTCATCGCTCCGCTCAACCTTTCCGGGGACCGGGAAGGTTGCACTCGCCATCCCGACGGCAGCGTGACCACGCCGACCGGCTTCAAGGACGCCTATCGCCAGTATGTCGAAGGGGGTTGGGGGACGCTCTCCGCGCCCGAAGCCTACGGCGGTCAGGGGCTCCCCCACGTGATGGGCTTCATCATGGAAAAGTACCTTGCCACGGCCAACCAGGCATTTGCGATGTACCCCGGCCTTGCCAATGGCGCGATCTCGGCAATCATCGCCAAAGGCTCGCCCGAGCAGCAGGCCAAGTACCTGCCCAAGATGGTCACCGGCGAATGGCTCGGAACCATGAACCTGACCGAGCCGCATTGCGGCACCGACCTCGGCATGATCCGCACCCGCGCCGAACCGCAGGCCGATGGTTCCTACGCCATCACCGGCACCAAGATATTCATCTCGGCGGGCGATCATGACCTGACCGAGAACATCATCCACCTCGTTCTCGCCAAGACGCCGGGTGCCCCGGAATCGAGCAAGGGTATTTCACTGTTCATTGTCCCAAAGTTCATCGTCAATGACGACGGTTCGCTGGGCGAGAAGAACGGCGTCTCGGTCGGGTCCATCGAGGAAAAGATGGGCATTCACGGCAACGCCACCTGCGTCATGAATTATGACGGGGCGAAAGGCTGGATGGTCGGCGAGGAGAACAAGGGCCTTGCCGCCATGTTCATCATGATGAACGCCGCGCGCCTTGGCGTGGGCATGCAAGGGCTGGCGCAGGCCGAAGTCGCCTATCAGAACGGCCTTGCCTATGCGCTTGACCGCCGCCAGGGCCGCGCTCTGACGGGGCCGGCCGATCCGCAGGCCAAGGCTGATCCGATCATCGTCCACCCCGACGTGCGCCGCATGCTGATGGACGCCAAGACCTTCATCGAGGGCATGCGCGCGCTGTGCCTGTGGGGCGCGCTGCAGGTCGACCTGTCGCACAAGGCGGCGACGGCAGAGGAGCGCCAGATGGCTGACGACCTGATCAGCCTGCTCACCCCGGTGATCAAGGGCTATGGCACCGACATGGGCTACAAGGTGGCCACCGACATGCAGCAGGTCTGGGGCGGTCACGGCTATATTGCCGAGAATGGCATGGACCAGTTTGTCCGCGATGCGCGCATTGCGATGATCTACGAAGGCACCAATGGCGTTCAGGCGATGGACCTTGTCGGGCGCAAGCTGGCGCTGAACGGCGGGCGCGCGATCCAGGCGTTCTTTGCGCTGATCGATGCCGAGTGTGCCGAAGAGTCCTCGGATGAGACGGTAAAGCTCGTCGGCGAACGTCTCGCCAAGGCCAACGGCGAACTGAAGGCCGCGACGATGTGGTTCATGCAGAACGCCATGGCCAACCCGAACAACCTTGGCGCCGGCGCCTATGCCTACATGACGTTGACGGGCATCGTGTCCCTCGGCCTGATGTGGCTGCGCATGGCAAAGGTTGCGGCTGCTGCCCTGGCAGATGGCACCGAAGACAAGGCGTTCTACGAGGCCAAGCTGACCTGCGCCCGCCATTGGGCAACGCGCTATACCACCGAAGCCGGGGCGCTGCGCCGCCAGGTGGAGGCCGGTGGCGATACGATCATGGCGCTGACGCCGGAGCAGCTCGCCATCGCCTGATGCGGTGATCTGACAAGTCGGCTCGCTTGACGGGCTGCGCCTCGCTGAGGCCTAGTTCTGCCGATAATGGGAGACAGGCATGATCAGGCGCAGCCCCAAGGAGCTTATCGAGCTCTACTGGACGGAAGTCTGGAACAACCGCAACGCCGAACTCATTCGAGAGCTCTGTGCCGATCCGATTGTTCGTCACGATCCCGGCGGTGTGTCGGCGCTGTCGCTCGAGGACCAGATTGCGCGGGTGCGTCAGCAGAGCGAAAAGGCTGAGCCGTACTTCGAGCACGAAGTGCTGCATGCCGACGATACCTATGTGACCTCGGTGTGGAACATGCACACCCGCAAGGGTGAGCGGATCGAACTCTGCGGAATCGAAGTGTTCAAGGCGATCGACGGCAAGTTCACCGACTGCTGGAATTCGAGCTACGTTGCCGGTCGCTGGGGGCGTGAAGGCGACGCCTCGGTGCCGCAGGACCTGCCCGAACCTGCGCTTGTTGCCACGATGGACGGGATCACGCCCACATGGCTGCAGGCGGTGTTCCAGCATGGAGATGTGCCTGCGCCGAGGGTGAGCCTCGTTGCCACAAAACCCATCGGACACGGCAATCTGTCGCAGACGATCCGGGCGGCGGTAACCTACAATGCGAACGCGGCGGATGCGGTTGGGTCCGTCATCTGCAAGATCACATCGGGCATTCCGCAGGCCGTGTCCGTGGCGGGCGATTATGGCGTCTATCACCGGGAGTGCGAGGTCTACCGGTTCCTTGGGCCTGTGCCGCCGCTCGCTACGCCACGCGCCTATTGGGCCAGGACCGGCGCAGACGGTCGCACGATCAATCTCGTGCTCGAGGACCTTTCAGAGCGCGCCCGTCCGGGAGACCAGATCGCCGGCTGCAGCGTGGCCGAAGCCGAGGCGGTGGCACGCGAACTCGCAGCGCTGCATGCGGCAACCTGGGGTGATCCTCGCTTGGATGCAGCCGATTGGCTGTTTGATCGAGCGGCGCTTGCAGGGCGGTCTGCCGAGGGGTTCGCGCTCGCTGTGACGGAGTGGAAGCGGCGCTTTGCCGGAAGGGCAGAGCCCGCGCTGATCGACGCAATAGAGAGTTTCGTGCCGCGCATTCGCGGGCATATCGAAGCTGCGGCGGAGGGGCATGCGCTGGTGCATGGCGAGCCCCGCGTCGACAACGTCCTGTTCGAGGATACGCCAGAGGGCCCACGCGCCTGGCTGATCGATTGGCAATTTGCCGCGCGCGGCAGTCCGATGTTCGACCTTGCCTATTTCTTGTCGGGTTCACTTTCGCCTGAGGATCGCCGGGCTTGCGAGGCCGCGCTGATTGAACGCCATGTTGCAGCGATGGCGGAGGTTGCACCCGAGTGGGGACTCGAACAGGCGCGGGCCGAATATGCGATGGCCTTGCCGGTCCCCTTGCAGTTCACGGTAGGGGCGATCCTCGCCATGCCGGAGAGCGATCACGGCGATCGGTTGCTGCTGACCCTTGCCGAGCGCAATGTTGCAGCGCTGCGGGACTGGGGTCTGGCCTAGCCGAGGACTTCGTCAAGCAGTTCCATCAACGCAGCCCAGCTCTGGCGGTCGGCGCTGGCGTCATAGCCGATGGCGGCCATGCCCCGCTCGTCGCTGCCCGGATCGGTGAAGCCGTGGCGGACGCCGCTGTAGCTGTGGAAGTGCCAGTTGGCTCCGGCAGCGTCCATTTCTTCCCAGAATGCCATGACTTGCGCGCGCGGAACCATTGGGTCGGCGTCGCCATGGCAGACCAGGATCCGGGCTTTCACGGCACCGGGTGAAGCGGGGGTCTGCGTGTCGAGCAGGCCGTGGAAGCTGGCGGCCAGGACGAGTTCCGCCCCGTCGCGCGCCAACTCGAGTGCGGCCTGTCCGCCCATGCAGTAGCCGATCGCGGCAACGGCCAGACCTTGCGCTTCCGCTCGCCCGGTCAGAGCAGCAAGGGCGGCGTGCAGGCGCTGGCGGTAGCTTTCCGCGCTTGCGCGCAATGGCCCCGCCAGTTCACGCGCGTGGTCGAAATCGCGGACCTGTACGCCGTAGAAATCGGCGACCATCGCCAGACAACCCGCCTGCGCCAGCATGTGGGCGCGGCGGATCATCGGGGCATTGCAGTTGGCGATCGTCGGCAGGACCAGCACGGCGGCGCGGGGCGGCCCGTCAGGCTTCACCAGAAAGCCGGTGAGGGCCAAGTCACCGTCGGCGTAATCGACCTGTTCGACCGCCATCGCGCTTACTCCGGCAGGAAGTCCGGAACCGAAAGATAGCGCTCGCCGGTATCATAGTTGAAGCCGAGCACGCGGCTGCCGGCGGGCAGGGTTTCAAGCTTCTGGGCAATCGCCGCCAAGGTCGCGCCTGAGGAAATGCCGACGAGGATGCCTTCCTTGGCCGCGCACTGCCGCGCCATTTCCTTGGCATCGGCCGGATCGACGGTAATGGCTCCGTCGATAGACTTGGTGTGAAGGTTGCCGGGAATGAAACCGGCGCCGATGCCTTGGATCGGGTGAGGGGCCGGCTGTCCGCCCGAGATGACCGGCGAAAGCGTCGGCTCGACCGCGTAGGCTTTGATCGAGGGCCAGTGCTTCTTCAACTCCTCGGCGCAGCCGGTGAGGTGGCCGCCGGTGCCGACTCCGGTAATCAGCACGTCGATCGGTTCGCTGGCGAAATCCTTGAGGATTTCCTGGGCCGTCGTCCGTACGTGGACGGCGACGTTGGCAGGATTGTCGAACTGCTGGGGCATCCATGCACCCTCGGTCGATTCGACGAGTTCGCGGGCGCGCTCGATGGCGCCCTTCATGCCCTTTTCACGCGGGGTGAGGTCGAAGGTGGCGCCATAGGCGAGCATCAGCCTGCGGCGTTCGAGCGACATTGATTCGGGCATGACGAGGACCAGCTTGTAGCCCTTGACCGCTGCGGCCATGGCAAGACCGATACCAGTGTTGCCCGAGGTCGGCTCGATGATCGTGCCGCCGGGCTTGAGGCTGCCATCAGCCTCTGCTGCCTCGATCATGGCGAGGCCGATCCTGTCCTTGATCGAGCCGCCGGGATTGGCGCGCTCGTTCTTCACCCATACCTCGTGGTCGGGAAACAGGCGGGACAGGCGAACGTGCGGTGTGTTGCCGATAGTGGCGAGGATGGAATCCGCTCTCATGTCGCTTGGCTCCTCTTGGTGAAGGGATTGGATGGAGTCTTGGGGGACAGCCTAGGACTATCTGTACCGCGCTGCAAAGGTTCGCGCGTTCTTCAGTTCCGGGAAAAGGAAAAACCACGCCGCCGTCACGGCAATGGCGCTGATGCCGCCGAAGATCACGGCGCCGACAGCACCGATCAGGGCCGCGGCCACGCCCGATTGCATTTCGCCCAGTTCGTTGGATGCCGAAATGGCCAGGCCGGAGATGGAGGAGACACGTCCGCGAACGTCATCCGGGGTGTGCAACTGCACGAGCGTGCTACGGATGAATACCGAAACCATATCCCCCGCGCCGATGCCGACCAGCATCAGCAGCGACAGGTAATAGTTCGTCGATAGTCCGAAGCCGATGGTGAAGAGGCCGAAGATCACCACGCCCAATAGCATCTTGTTACCGACATTCTGCGTGATTGGCTTGCGGGCCAGGACGAACGCGACAAGCGCAGCACCGAGGCCTGGCATTGCCCGCATCAAGCCGAGGCCATCGGCGCCGACCGGTCGTCCGTCGATGAAGAGAATGTCGCGGGCGAAAACCGGCAACAGTGCGGTGGCTCCGCCGAGGAGCACTGCAAATAGATCGAGCGTGACGCAACCGAGCAGAAATCGGTCGTTCCACACGAACGAGAGGCCTTGGAGAATCTGGCGCAAGGGGTGCGCGTTGCGGTTGCCTTCCGGCGGCGGAATCCTGCGGATGCCAAAGATGCAGAAAGCGCCCAGCGCCAGCAACCCGGTCGACAACCAATAGGGCAGGGACGGGTGCCCTGCGAAAAGCAGGCCAGCAATGGCCGGGCCTCCCACCGAGCCGGTCTGCCATGCCATCGAATTGATCGCCACCGCCTTTGGCATCAGTTCTGCAGGTACGACATTGGGTGCAATGGAGGATAGCGCAGGGCCGATAAAGACGCGCGCGGTTCCGTGGAGAGCGCCAAGCCCGAACAGCAAAGGTAACGACAGGGCCTCGGCATAAGTGCAGATCGCGAGTGACAGGGCGACAACCAGGTCGATGCACATCGCAAGCCCCGCAACGTTGCGCCGATCGAACCGGTCGGCGACCACTCCGGCTACGGGAGTAAGCAGAAACAGCGGCAGAAACTGCGCAAGGCCGAGCAAGCCAAGCTGGAATGCGGCCTGGGCGATCGACATCCCGTATTGTCCGCGGGCAACGTCATAAAGCTGGTACCCGAGGATCACTACCATTCCCGATGTCGCAAGCACCGAAAAAAAGCGGGCGATCCAGAATCGCCGGTAATCGGGAATGGCAAGCGGCGAGGAGGGCGAAGCCGAAGTCGGGGAATCAGGAGGAGCTGTGGTCACGGCCGGTGCAATGCCAGCCGACCGGGACGATGCCAAGAAAGCAAAATTTGGGGCTGGCGCAGCAACTGGGCTGCGGCAAGGACCATGCGCGGAGCGTCAGCCCTGACTGCGCGACCGGGGTCCGGGCTGGATGGCGCGGATCAGCTTGTTGAAATCATCAAGGCGGATGATTCGCTCGAACTGGAAACCGGCACGATCGCCGTCGGTCCACACGAGAAAGGCCTCAATGCGTCCGATGACCGGCAGCCGCACTGTAACGCGTTCTCCTCGGCCAAGATCGCCGCAGCCATTGGCCATGAACCCGGTTGTCGAGATATTGGCGAACTGCAGCATGATGTCGCCCCGTGCGCGATGTTGCCCGATCACGGGCAAATTGACCGGGTGCCGGGTGGAACGACGCAGATCGGTGACTGAAAGCTGGGCTCCGCCGCGCATCGTTCCTCCTGGCGCATGAGTGACTATGCCGAAGGATATAGGACCGAAATGGCGAACAATTCGTAAAGCTGCGGCAGAGGCTTGCCGGAACCGGCAGGCCTCTGCCGTTATGGATCACGTAAGATTGACGAGAGCACGCATGTCAGGCGCGCCGAAGGATGCCGTGCTTCTTCTTGCCCGAAGAGATGCGGATCTCTTCGGAGGACAGGGCAATGCGAAAGCTTTCGTCGGTGACCGGTTCGCCCGCAACTTTTGCTCCGCCGCCGGCGACAAGGCGCTTCGCTTCCCCTCTACTGGCTGCAAAGCCAAGCCCGACAAGCGCGTCGATGATTCCGATGCTGTCTTCGGCTGATTCGAAAACGGGCAGGTCCTGACCGAGCCCGCCGCCAGCGAAGGTCGCCGAGGCGGTGGCTTCGGCCGCCTTGGCGGCTTCTTCGCCACGCACAAGCCGGGTTACCTCGTTGGCCAGAACGACTTTCGCGGCATTGATCTCGCTACCTTCCAGGGCCTCGAGCCGCTTGATCTCGTCGAGAGGGAGATCTGTGAACAGGCGCAGGAACTTGCCGACATCGCGGTCATCCGTGTTGCGCCAGAACTGCCAGAAATCCCACGCGGGCAGCGCGTCCTCGTTGAGCCACACCGCGCCGGCCGCAGTCTTGCCCATCTTCTTGCCATCGGCGGTGGTGAGCAGCGGCGTCGTCAGACCGAAGACTTCCTTGCCATCCTTGCGGCGGGTGAGTTCGATGCCGTTGACGATATTGCCCCACTGGTCCGAGCCGCCCATCTGCAGGCGCACGCCCATCGCCTTGTTGAGATGGCGGAAATCGTAGCCCTGCAGGATCATGTAGTTGAATTCGAGGAAGGTCATCGGCTGCTCGCGCTCGAGCCGCAGCTTTACCGAATCGAACGTGAGCATGCGATTGACCGTGAAGTGCGTGCCGACTTCCTGGAGCAACTCAATGTAGCCCAGTTTTCCCAGCCAATCGTGATTGTTGACCATCACGGCGTCGGTAGGTCCATCGCCGAACGTGAGCAGCTTCGAGAACACCGTGAAGATCGAGGCGATGTTGTCCTCGATCGTCTGGTCCGACAGCATCTTGCGGCTCTCGTCCCGTCCCGTCGGGTCGCCGATACGGGTCGTGCCGCCGCCCATCAGCACCACCGGCTTGTGCCCGGCCTGCTGGAGGCGGCGCAGCATCATGATCTGCACGAGGCTGCCGACGTGGAGCGATGGCGCAGTGGCGTCAAAGCCGATATAGCCCGGCACCACGCCCTCGCTGGCCAGCTTGTCGAGCCCTTCGGCATCGGTCAGCTGATGAATGTAGCCGCGCTCGTCAAGCAGGCGGAGGAGGGTGGATTGGTACTGGGTCATCGGAGCCTTCTTTCCTGTGGCGGCGCGCCTAGCACGGAGAACAGCGCTTGGAAACGTTCGAGCTTGTGCATCACCCCACGACGCCGCCGCTTGGCGTTACCGGACTTTGTGCGCGGATACTTGCGTTCGAGCCGCGATGGTTGACCTTGCGCTGGCGGGTGGAGGGCGCAGGGCGCATCGTGTTGCCACCGTTTGCAGGCAAGGTCCGGGCTGATGGCCTTTGGCAGACGACGTGCTTCGAGCTTTTCATGAGGCCTCAGCATCGCGACGAGTATGTCGAGTTCAACTTCTCGCCTTCGCAGGCGTGGGCGGCCTATGATTTTTGCGGCTATCGCGAGGGGATGGTTGAGCGTGCGATGCCTCGTCCACCGGTCTGTACGCCGCGCCGGGGGCAGTCAGTGCTGATCTTCGACGTCGCGCTGCCCACGGCGGCCTTGCCCGCGCTTCCTTTCGTGTACGGGTTGACTGCGGTGATCGAGGAGGAGGGCGGGCACAAGTCATACTGGGCGATGGCCCACCGTGAAGACCGGCCAGACTTCCATCACGAGTCTTGCTTCGCGAGCCGCCTTGAGGCACCGCACCAGCCATGAAATTCGGTATCGACCGGCTGCTTGCCGACCCCGCCCTGAGGAAGCCACTCGAAGGAAAGCGCGTCGCGCTGGTGGCCCATCCGGCCTCGGTCACCGAAGGCTTGGTCCATTCGCTCGATGCGCTGATCGCCGGCGGCATCACCATCACGTCCGCCCTTGGCCCGCAGCATGGCCTCAAGGGCGACAAGCAGGACAATATGGTCGAGACTGCCGACGAGCTGGACCCAATCTACGGCATCCCCGTGTTCAGCCTATATGGCGAGGTGCGTCGGCCGACCGCAGCAATGATGGACACTGCGGAGGTGTTCCTGTTCGACCTGCAGGACCTCGGCTGCCGCATCTACACCTTCGTTACCACGCTGCTCTATCTGCTTGAGGCCGCGTCCGAGTCCAACAGGGATGGCGGCACCGGCAAGGCGGTATGGGTGCTTGACCGGCCCAATCCCGCGGGCCGCCCTGTCGAAGGCACCACGCTGCTGCCGGGCTGGGAAAGCTTCGTTGGTGCTGGCCCGATGCCGATGCGGCATGGAATGACGCTGGGCGAGATGGGCGCATGGTTCGTGGAGCATTTCAAGCTCGACGTCGACTACCGCGTGATCACCATGGAGGGCTGGGAGCCTGAAGGGCCCGGCTTCGGTTGGCCGCAGAGGAGGATCTGGATCAACCCGTCCCCCAACGCCGCCAGTCTCAACATGGCGCGAGCCTATGCCGGGACCGTGATGATCGAGGGCGCGACCTTGTCCGAAGGGCGTGGCACGACGCGCCCGCTGGAAGTGCTGTTCGGGGCGCCCGACGTTGACGCCAGGGCTGTCCTTGCCGAAATGCGCAGTTTCGCGCCGCAATGGATGGAGGGATGCGCCATCCGCGAATGCTGGTTCGAGCCGACCTTCCACAAGCATGCGAAAACACTATGCAATGCGCTGATGATCCATGCCGAGGGCGCGTTCTACGACCACCACGCTTTCCGTCCGTGGCGGCTGCAGGCGCTGGCCTTCAAGGCCATCCGCAGGCTCTATCCGGATTACCCGATCTGGCGCGATTTTCCTTACGAGTACGTTTTCGACAAGCTGGCGATCGACGTGATCAATGGCGGCACTGCGCTGCGCGAGTGGGTGGACGATGCGGCCAGCACTGCGGACGATCTCGACACCTTGGCGAGAGCCGATGAGACGGAGTGGATCGAAGAGCGGGCGCGCTTCCTGCTTTACTGACGAACCTCAGGCTGAGGCTGCCTGTGTCCCCCGCGGGGCGCTTTCGTGCATCAAGGCCATTGCCAGAAGGGCCACGGCGGCGGCCGAGACCATGTACCAGGCGACGGCCATCGGATTTCCGGTGATCTTCAGCAGCCAGGTGATCACCAACTGCGTCGATCCGCCCAGGAACGTGACGGGCAGGGCATATACCAGTGCGAAGGTGCGGGCGCGGCTTGCCTTGGGCAGGCTTTCGGCAATTGCGGCATAGACGGCACCGCTCGGCAAGGTCGACACGAAGGCCAGCAAGCCGTTGATGGCAATGAACATCACCGGATCGTGCGTGCCAGTCACCGTGACGTAAGCGGGCACGATCGCCAGCGTGAAAGCCAATGTCGGCCAGATCATCAGTGGCCGCCGCCCGAACCGGTCGCTCATCCAGCCGCCGAGCAGGATCGCGAAGAACCGCGCGACATTTACCGCCAGCGTACTGCCCAGCGAGATGCTGGCAGAATAGCCCAGAGTGTTCTGGCCATAGGTCGCCATGTAGTTGAACAGGTAGGTGGCGATGGTCGCGCCCGAGATCATCATCATCCCGAGAATGACGGTGCGCCAGACTCCGGCAGGAACGTGACCGGTGGGCAGGTGGTCCGGCGCATGGATCGTTTCAGGCAGGGACCGGCGGATCCACAGCGAGAACGGCACTATCACCGTGCCCAGCAGCAGGGCCACTCGCCAGCCCCAGGCAGTCAACTGGTCAGGCGTGAGGGCAAGGCTGAGGCAGAGGCCGACCAGCGATCCGGCCGATGATGCGATGGCCTGGCTCGCCCCTTGCCAACTGATCGACCAGCCACGCCGATGATCCTGCGCGGTTTCGAGCATGTAGGTCGTGGCCGAGCCCACTTCGCCGCCCAAAGCAAAACCCTGCAGCAGGCGCGCCAGCACCACGACCACTGGCGCAACGGCACCGATGGCGGCATAGGACGGCGTGAGCGCGAGGACCGCGACCGATACGCCCATCAGGGTCATACTCATGAGCATCGCCGGCTTGCGTCCGTGCCGATCTGCCCATGCGCCGATCGCCCATGCGCCAAGCGGGCGACCAATAAAGCCGACGCCGAAAGTCGCCAACGAGGCCATCAGGCTGACAAACGGATCTTCCGAAGGGAAGAATACCTTGCCGATCTGGATCGCGAAAAAGCTGAAGGTGATGAAATCGTAGAATTCCAGCGCATTGCCGGTTGTGGCGGCAATCACCGCGCGTCGGGCAAGCTTACGCTCTTCTACGGTATGCCCTGACACGATCGCTCCCGTTGATCGAACCCGCGGTCAAGGCTGGCAGATGCAGGGCGGGAGTCAAGGATTTCGCTGGCGGCGTCAGTACGCCTTGGCAGGAACAAGCGCGTCCCATGTGTCCCAGCTAATTGTGCGACCGGGATAGGCAACATTCTTGAACGGCCATTCGCTGGCAATCCATTTCTTCACCCACGCCTGCAGCTCCTTGTCGAAGCCGGCGTCATGCTCTGCCTTGGTTACCCACATCAGGACCACGGCATCGTAACCTGCGACCGGGCTTGGCTGCACATAGACACAGCCCCGCTCGCGCTTGCCGTCGGGCGTCAACACGGCATAGGCAAATGATTTGCGCTGGGCAAAACGGGCCTGCTCGGCCTGCATGTCGGCCATCGCCTCGGCGTCGGTTATCCCGGCATGAGGCCACGACGTGCTGCGCGTGAAGGTCTTCTGCAAATGGTCGATCGACGACATGTAAGCGTCATAGTCGATCTTCACGAGTTCAGGACCCAGCGGAACCAGCTTGAAGGCTGGCGCTTCGACGAGGGTAGGCACGCCGAACTCGGCGGGAACGAGGGGCAGCTGGGCCTTACCGTTCTCGGCGGCGAGCACTGGCGACGCCACGATTGCGGGCGATAGTGCCGAAACCGCCAGACAAACTGCTGCAAGCTTCAAGGGCATTGGTCCTTTGTCTCCGGAAGATCCGAACCTCTTGCCGGAGACTGGGCTACCCTCGACCTGTCGCGCAATACGCGATTTGCGCGAGGGTCAGATGGTAGGTCGCGCCCTCGATGTCAAAGCTCTCGCTTCCTCAGGCCGTCACTTCTTGAGGGGCTGAGGGATCAGCGGCGCCAGCGAGGCAATGACCGCCTCGGGCTCGAATGCCATTTCCGCAAAGACTTTCCCGTCACCTGGCGTGCCGGTGCGGAATCTGGCGCGATAGAGGGAGGTCTGGGCAGGCATGAGCATGAAGTGGCTATGCCCCCGGGCTTTGGTCAGCAGTGCAAGATGCAGGAGCAAGGCATAGGTGCCGGGTGTACCGGTGCCATTGCGCGAAGTGTCGACAAACTCGCCATACTCGATGTCGGTCTTCGGCGTGGTCACGTATTTCGATTTGTCCGTCTTCCATACGTTCGCGGCGAACTTGGCGAATTCGGTCTGGGCGAAGGCAGGACGGAAAGTGTCGAACCGATCGGAATTGTCATCGCCAGTATTGTTTATCTGGGCGGCGATGCGTGTCTCCTCCGCTGCCAGAACCTCCTTGGCTGTCGGAATTGGCGTGTTGGCGCGTTCCGCAGGTGTGCCCACCGTCTCCAGCTTTCGGGCCACTCCGGCAACCAGCCCGGCGTTGATCGTCGGCCAGCGCGAACGCGCGGAAAACAGCGTGCGGGCGCGCATGCCCTGTCCGGAATCGAGCGCCACAACGATGGCGTAGAGGTCATTGGCTTCGTTTGTTGCAGTTACCGGTGAGTCAGTCTTGCCCTGGGCCGTGTCGGCTTCTGCTGCGGCGAGTGCCAGTTTCATCAGTCGATCGCCCTCTGCCACGTTCCCGCCGAGACGGTACGCGACAGCGGCGCGTGCCAGCGAGGAATAGCCGCGTACCTTGGGAACGGTGCCGAGAAGATCGGCAAAGGCCTTATAGTCGGACGCTGCTTCAAGAAAACGTCCATCGACGGCCCGTGCTGCAGCGCGTTCGAGCACGGCGAGCGGGTAGACACGCACCGCCTGATCGAAAACAGCCGCTTCGGCACTACCGTAAGCCCTGGCGATCGCGAGATATTGCATCGCGGAGAGTTGGGCCTTGATATCGAAGGGCGCCTGATTGGCCAGCTCAAGGCCGAGTGCGTGGGCGCCTGCGTAATCGCCCTTGCCGGTCAGCGCCATGGCCTGCAGCTCGATCGCGGTGAGGCCCAGGCTTTGCTTGTAGGCAAGCGTGGCAGTGAGATCGGGCTGGTCCGTCGTGACCGAGCGGATGTCGGCAATGGCGCGGTCCCAGTCCTGCATTTCCATCCGGTGAATTGCACGACCGAAGATCAGCTCGATGCGCCGACCGCCGTCCTTTGCAGGCTCGGGACCGGAAAGGGCTTCGTCACAAGCCTTGATGCCGTCCACACCGTTGGCGCGTTTCTTGGGATCATAGCCTTCGCGCGGAGGAAGGAGCAGACCGATCACGGCAGTGATCGCCACAAGCCGGGCAACCGTGCCCAAGGTAGAGGCCTTGTTCGGGAAGCCGTCGCAGCGGACAAAGGCCGATGGACCGGCGGGAGCTTTGCCATTAGGAATTGGGGCAGCAGGAACTGGAGCAGTTGAGCTGGTGTCGGTTGGTCTGCTGCGAATGCTGTGATGGGCTGCAGCACAAGCGATATAGCCGTGAGCCCGGCAAGAGCATTCTTCAAATTCATGGCAATCCCCCCAACGTCAGCTGATGACTAGCGGGGTTTCTGGAACGGACAATACTAATTGCCGAGAATATGAACTGTTTCTATCCGTCAGGCCGTCCGCCAGACTGGAGCACGCCTTTCCAGAAAGGCATTGATCCCCTCGTCGGTGTTTTCGTCCATCATGTTCTGCGCCATGACTTCGCAAGCGAGAGCATATGCTTCGGAGCGGGAGCACTCGCGCTGGGTGTTGAAAAGCTTTTTGCCACGGCGGATCGCATCGGGGTTCTTGGCGAGTATCGTGGCGACGAGATCATCGGTTGCGGCATCAAGCGCCTCGGCCGGAGCGACGGTATTGACAAGGCCCCAGTCGGCGGCGGTGCGGGCATCGATGAATTTCCCGGTCACCAGCATCTCGAAAGCACGCTTTGCAGGCACATTCCGACTGAGCTCCACGGCAGGGGTTGAGCAGAACAAGCCGACGTTGATTCCTGAAACAGCAAAGCGCGCGTCTTCGGAAGCGACGGCAAGGTCGCAGGCGCCGACCAATTGGCAACCTGCGGCGGTGGCAACGCCATGGACCTTGGCAATGACGGGAACAGGGAGAGCAGCAATCGCCTCCATCACGTCGGTACAGGCAGCAAAAAGCCTGTGGTAGGCGTCGAGATTGCGGTCAGCCTGCATCTCGGCAAGATCATGTCCGGCACAGAAGGCCTTTCCCGCTCCGGCAAGGACCACGATGCGCGCTTCATTGTCGCTCGCGATGTCCGAAAGTTCGGCCAGCAGTTCGGCGAGGACGGCCTGCGACAGGGCATTGAACTTGTCAGGTCGATTCAGCAGCAGGTCGTGTCGACCCTCTGCCGTCCGTTGCGCGAGGATCGTCTTGCCCATTGCCTGCCCCCCGGAGTCAGTGTTTCTTGCGAGTGAGTTCGCGCATGGCCCCGTCGAGTCCCTCGAGAGTCAGGGGGTACATGCTGCCGCCGATCAGGTCCTTGATCATCTTGGTCGACTGCGAATACGTCCACTGCTTTTCCGGCACCGGATTGAGCCAGACCGTGGCGGGGTAGGTCTGCGCCACGCGATGCATCCACACCGCGCCCGATTCCTCGTTGAAATGCTCGACGCTGCCGCCGGGATGGCTGATCTCGTAGGGGCTCATTGCCGCGTCGCCAACGAACACCACTTTGTAATCGTGGCCGAACTTGTGGAGGATGTCCCAGGTCTTGGTGCGTTCCGACCAGCGGCGCTTGTTGTCCTTCCACACGCCTTCATACAGGCAATTGTGGAAGTAGAAGAACTCCATGTTCTTGAATTCTGCGGTTGCCGCGCTGAACAGTTCCTCGACCAGCTTGATGAACGGGTCCATCGATCCGCCGACATCGAGGAACAGCAAGAGCTTGACCGCGTTGCGCTTTTCCGGCCGCATCCGGATGTCCAGCCAGCCTTGGCGCGCCGTGCCTTCGATCGTGCCGTCGAGATCGAGCTCGTCTGCTGCCCCTTCGCGGGCGAAGCGGCGCAGGCGGCGCAAGGCGATCTTGATGTTGCGCGTGCCGAGTTCGCGAGTGTTGTCGAGATTTGCGAATTCGCGCTTTTCCCAGACCTTTACCGCGCGCTTGTGCTTGCTCTCGCCGCCGATGCGGACGCCTTCCGGGTTGTAGCCGGAATTGCCGAACGGGCTGGTGCCGCCCGTGCCGATCCACTTGTTGCCGCCCTGATGGCGCTTCTCCTGCTCTTCGAGACGCTTCTTGAGCGTCTCCATGATCTCCTCCCACGAGCCGAGGGACTTGATCTTCTCCATCTCTTCTTCGGACAGGAACTTTTCGGCCACGGCCTTGAGCCAGTCCTCGGGGATGTCGACCGGGCGCTGGCCGTAATCGGTGAGCAGGCCCTTGAAGACCTTGTTGAACACCTGGTCGAAGCGGTCGAGCAGACCTTCATCCTTCACGAAGGTCGCGCGGCTAAGATAGTAGAATGCTTCCGGTGTCTGCTCGATCACGTCCTTGTCCAGCGCTTCGAGCAGGATAAGGTGCTCCTTGAAGCTGGCTTGAATGCCTGCGGCACGCAACTCGTCGACGAAATTGAAAAACACGGGCTGCGGCTCCTCTGACTTAACCGAGTGATTAAGCGCTGCCGCTGCGATCGGCAAGGGCTGTTGCGCGATAGGCGGTTGAGCGGAAGCGACAAACGGTTAAGCCATGAGGAAACATGGTTAAGGGCAGTTTACCATGAGTCGCGCTACGGGTTTGCTTGCGATCTTTGTGCTTCTGCTTGGTTTGGCGGGCCTCGGCTTGGCGCTGTCGGCGCGGGAGGCGCGGGCTGATGTGCAGGAGGCCGTGATCCAGCAGATCGCGCCCCCGCCGGTTGCCCCTCAGGTCGCCCCGCTAGTCGCGCAGCCTGTCCGCCCACAATTGCCCCCGCCGGTTGCGGACGTTCTGCAATCGGGTGTGCTGGTCGTGGTCAGCAAGGCGTCGCAACGGATGCACGTGTTCAAGGATGGCTCGCATTGGGGCTCCTCGCCGGTCTCTACAGGCAAGCGCGGACATTCGACCCCGGCCGGTGTATTCCCGATCCTGCAGAAGCGGGTGTTCCATCGTTCCAATCTCTATAGCAACGCGCCGATGCCCTACATGCAGAGGCTGACCTGGCGCGGCATTGCGATCCATGCCGGGTATGTCCCGGGCTATCCGGCCTCCCACGGCTGCATCCGCTTGCCGCGCAGCTTTGCCAAGGCGCTGTTCGACCTGACGAAGGCAGACCGGACGACGGTGGTGGTGACGAATGCTCCGCTGCGTTCAGAGCAGGGGGCGGTGACTCTGGCGCTCAATTCGCAAGCTCCCGCTGCCATGCCCGCAGCAGGCAATGGCGTAGTGATGGCTGCCGCGACGTCGGTCCAGACGATCCAGCTTGCTGCGGCGCTGAGCCCTGCCGAAGCAGAGGCGCATTGGCAGGGCGCGGTCGCGATGTACCCGCAACTAGCGAGTTTCGAGAAGGCCGTTGTCCCTGCGGTGGTCGGCCAGCGCCGCTATTGGCGGTTGCGCGCCAGCGCCCCCGGCGCCCATGCGCTGTGCGGCGTGCTGAAGCGTTCGGGGCAGGACTGTTTCAACGTGATCTGACCCGGTGCACGGCCGCAACCAGCACGAACGAGATGTACATCAGAAGGTACCAAGCGCCGAGCTTTGCATGGGAGACAAGGGTCCAGCCGGCCTCCTGGCTGGGATAGATCCACGCGCGTGAGAAAGTGGCGATGTTCTCCGCCAACCAGATGAACAGCGCCACGAGGAACCAGCCAAGCAGCAACGGCATGGAACGGTTTTCCCGCCACACGCGGAAGATCACGCGGGTGCGCCAGAAGAGCAGGCCCATCGCCGCGAAGAGAAGCAGGCGGACGTCTGGCAGCCAGTGATGCGCAAAGAAGTTCACGTAGACAGCAACTGCCAGTGCGTAGCTCCACGCGGCAGGCGGATAATGCGGAAAGCGGAAATCGAAGATGCGCCAGACACGGGCGATATAGCTTCCGACGCAGGCGTACATGAATCCGGAGAACAGCGGCACGCCGCCGATCCGCAGCAGGCTTGGTTCCGGGTAGGTCCATGACCCGTAGGCGGTCTTGAAAAGTTCCATGATCGTGCCGACCGCGTGGAAGGCGAGGATGACCTTGGCCTCTGACAGAGTCTCAAGCCGGAGCAGCAGCATGGTGATCTGGATCGCGACTGCACCGATCGTCAGCGCGTCATAGCGGGCGATCGGTGCATCCGTCGGCCAGAACAGATGCGTACCCAGCAGCATCGCCAGCATCAGGCCACCGAACAGGCAGGCCCACCCCTGCTTGAAGCCGAACAGCAGGAATTCGTAGATCCACGCCGTCGGCCCCGGCGCTGGATCGATGGCCTCCAGCCGCGCGCGAATGGCGGCAAACCGCGTATGGGCGGTGGGCCTCGGCGCAAGGTCGCTCATGCCTTAGCTGACGGGCGGCGGGGCAGGGGGCTGTTGCGGCCAGCTTTCGAGAGAAGGATGGAACTGAGCCCAGGGCGGTGCATCCTCGGTCCAGATGATCGCTTCGGGGCGCAGGCCGTGGCCTGCGTCAAGGGCACCGAAGCGCACTGTCTTCAGGTGAAGGCGTGCAGAACTCTGCGCGAAGATCTGCGTGCCGCAGGCGGGGCAGAAGTGGAACGTCAGGGTGTTGCCACTGGCCGCCGTCCATTCGGAATGGGCCAGGGTGCCGGTGATGTTGACGTCTTCCGCCTTGAAGATCGCGTTATTGGTCGGGCCACCGGCCGCAATCTGCTGACACTGGCGGCACCAGCACTGGCGAGTCGCAATTGGCTCCCCGGCGATCTCGAGGTGGACGGAACCGCAAGCACATTGACCGGAATAGGGCATGGCAAAAAGCTTCCTTCAGGCTTTCAGTAATTGGGTATTGTTAGTGTTACATACAATTGTCTATGGTGCTGCCACTTGGAGAGGATAACGCCATGACACTCAAGCTCTACAGTTTCGGACCGGCTGCCAACTCGATGAAACCGCTGCTGACGGTGTTCGAAAAGGGCCTCGATGTCGAGAAGCATCGGCTGGATCCTGCAAAGTTCGAGCATCACACCGATTGGTTCAAGGCGATCAATCCGCGCGGTCAGGTGCCGGCGCTGGTCGACTCTGGGGTGGACGGCGACAAGGTCATCACTGAATCAACCGTGATCTGCGAGTATCTCGAGGACGAATACCCGACGGAAGTCTCGCTCCGCCCAGCCGACAGCTTCGGGCGCGCACAGATGCGCATCTGGACGAAGTGGGTGGACGAATACTTCTGCTGGTGCGTCTCGACCATTGGCTGGCATCGCTATGTCGGCAACATGGTCAAGGGCCTTACTGACGCCGAGTTCGAGGAAAAGGTGAAAGCGATCCCGGTGGTCGAGCAGCAGGTGAAGTGGCGGCGCGCCCGCGAAGGCTTCCCGCAGGACATGCTCGACGAGGAAATGCGCAAGATCGGCTACTCAGTGCGAAAGCTGGACGACCACCTTGCCGACCATGAATGGCTGGTGCCGGGGCAGTACACCCTGGCCGACATCTGCAACTTCGCCATCGCCAACGGCATGTCGTTCGGCTTCAAGGAATTGGTGAACAAGGAGGACACGCCTCACCTGGTGCGCTGGATCGAACAGATCAACGAGCGGCCGGCGGTAAAGGCGATGTTCGCGCAGGTAGAGCTGGAAAAGCTTGGGCCGCGGGAGTGAGACGCCCTTGCATCGGCAAGGTCCGCACGCTCAACTGGCGGGCGGCGGACCTTTGGGATGGCGCGGGAGATGTCCGGGTAGCGGAGCCCAGCTCGGCGCACTGTCCGCCCAGATGACTGCCGTTGGCGGCGCGAGTTCGGGGTCGTCGAGTGTTCCCGCGCGAACGCGCATCGGCAGGCCTGTCGGCGTGACGGTGCGACTGTAGATTTGCGCGCCACAAACATTGCAAAAGCCACGTTCGACTGTATTGCCGCTGTCGGCAATCATCACGAAGGTTCCGAGTTTGCCTTCGATCGCCACGGCGGCTTCCGGGAAAAGCACGTTCACCGTAGCCGATCCGCTGGCGATGCGTTGGCAATCTCGGCACCAGCACATGCGGGCGCCCAGTGGGTCGGCGGAGATTGTGTAGCGAACCGCGCCGCAAAGGCATCCGCCGACATGGGGCATGGCAATCTTCCTCAGTTCCCCGGACGCCGGGCCATGAACGCCAGGCGCTCGAACAGCATGATGTCCTGCTCGTTCTTGAGCAGCGCGCCGTGCAGCGGCGGGATCGCCTTGGTCGGATCGCGGTTCTGGAGGACGTCCAATGGCATGTCCTCGTTCAGCAGGAGCTTGAGCCAGTCGAGCAGTTCGGAAGTGCTGGGCTTCTTCTTGAGGCCGGGCACTTCGCGGATCTCGTAGAACACCTCCATCGCCTTGCTCACCAGGGTCTTCTGGATACCGGGGAAGTGGACGTCGATGATTGCCTGCATCGTGTCGCGGTCCGGGAACTTGATGTAGTGGAAGAAACAGCGGCGCAGGAAGGCGTCGGGCAGTTCCTTCTCGTTGTTCGAGGTGATCACGACGATCGGGCGTTCACGCGCCTCGATGCGCTCCTGCGTCTCGTACACGTCGAAGCTCATGCGATCGAGCTCCTGCAGGAGGTCGTTCGGAAACTCGATGTCCGCCTTGTCGATCTCGTCAATCAGCAGAACGGGAAGGGTGGGACTGGTGAAGGCCTCCCACAGCTTGCCTTTCTTGATGTAGTTGCGAATGTCGTGGACCCGTTCATCGCCGAGCTGGCCGTCGCGCAGGCGGGCGACTGCGTCGTATTCGTAAAGGCCTTGCTGAGCCTTGGTGGTGGATTTCACGTTCCATTCGATAAGCGGCGCGTTCACCGCCTTCGCGATTTCATGAGCGAGCACGGTCTTGCCGGTGCCGGGTTCTCCCTTTACCAGAAGAGGGCGGCGCAGCAGGACGGCTGCGTTGACGGCGACCTTGAGATCTTCGGTAGCGACGTAATTGCTGGTGCCTTCAAAGCGCATCGGCGGTTCCTGTGTGCTTAATCGTTCGGTTAAGCGATAAGGCGGCGGAGAGTGCGGCGCAAGGGGGTTGCTGAACTGACGGCCGCGTCATCTTCGAACTCATAGTTAGACGCACGTGTCAGTTTCGGAGCATGTTGATGACGCACGCGTCATTTTTGAACTCGGTTGGTGACGCATCCGTCATGTATGTCGTGTCAAATTGTCGCTAACTTATGCTTGGCCGTCTCGGCGATTGAAGTGCCCGAAACCGCCGTGTAGCGACGCGGAAATGGTCGCACCCCGCAATGTCATGGCGAAGCAAGGCTATCAGGCATCGTCGCGCGAGCGGGCCGGAGCAATGGCGTTTGCCGCAGTCGCAACCTTGTTGGTGTTCCTGATCATGTGGCGAATGGGCGCGGTTACCGGCTTCGGCGATGGGAAGGGCACGCACCTGACCGCGATCGACCTATCCGCTCAGGGGCAGGACGAAGAGAAGGCGCAAAAGCAGGAGCAGAAGCGGCAGAAGCAGGCGGAATCCGCCGAAGCCGCTGTGAGCCAGCCGGTGGCTGCGCCGCCTCAAGTGCCAGTGCCTGGCAAGGTCGAATGGCCCGAAGGATTCATCGAGCTGTCGCGCAACGACTACCGCGCGACCGACATCAGCAACATGAAGCGGGCAGAGTCCGGCGGGGCGCAACAGGTGGGCGCGGGCAGTCCGGGCGATTCCGCCAGCGTAGGGCAAGGACCGGGCGGCGTGCGGCTCTTTGCCGCGCAATGGTATCGCGAACCCACCGATGCCGAGATCGGCCCCTACCTGCCCCAGCGCCGGATGCAGGGGGACTGGGCGATGATCGCGTGCAGGACGGTGGAGCAGTACCACGTCGAGGATTGCCAGGAACTTGGCGAAAGCCCGCCGGGATCAGGCCTTGCCCGCGCGATCCGGCAGGCGAGCTGGCAGTTTTTGGTGCGACCACCCAGGGTCAATGGAAAGCCTCAGATCGGGGAGTGGGTGCGGATACGGTTTGATTTCCGAGCGAAAAAGGGCGATCCTGATCGTCAAGTTGCTGGCTAAACCCGAATGGGAAGTGGTGCGGAAACATAATCCCCGTGGCGGGTAACGATCACTGTAAACTGCGAAGGGATCGTTTCATGGCAAGTAGTGGAGAACGCGTTCAGGATATCGGCCCGCAACCCCAAGCCTTCGATATCGAAGTGGCGACCAAGACCAATGGCGACTATCGCTCGGTCGCCTGGACGGGGCGCTATTTGCAGGTAACGCTCATGTCGATTCCTGTCGGCGGAGACATCGGGTTGGAAGCACATCCCGAGACGGACCAGTTCCTACGGCTCGACGCGGGAAAAGGCCTGGTGCAGATGGGGCCAACCGAGCATGAGCTGACGTTCGAGCGGCAAGTGTCGGATGGCTGGTGCGTTTTGGTGCCCGCTGGCACCTGGCACAACGTCACGAACATCGGCGACGAGCCTATCCAGCTCTATACGATTTACGCGCCTGTCCACCATGCCGCAGCGCGCGTGCATCCTACGAAGGAGGCAGCCGAAGCCGATGAGCCGAACGATACGCCCCCTGAATGGACTGTTCAACCTGCCAAACCCGCGCAGGACAAGCATGGCTAGCGCTGGCGCGTTTGTTTAGGCGTATCGATCGGTAAGCAGCCATTTTCTATAGTGGCTGCTTGGATGACGCCGACGACGCCTTCCGGGAGGTTACGCGTCAATCAACTCCGGATCGATCTCGCTCGCGCGGTTCTGGATGAACATGAAGCGCTGGGCGGGATCGCGGCCCATCAAACGGTCGACGAGTTCCTTCACCGCCGCTCGGCCCTCGTATTCAGGCGGCAGGGTGATGCGGATGAGGCTGCGGGTGGCAGGCGCCATCGTGGTTTCGCGCAGCTGTTGCGGGTTCATTTCGCCAAGGCCCTTGAACCGACCGACTTCAACCTTCTTGCCCTTGAACTTAGTTGCTTCCAGCTCGGCACGGTGGGCGTCGTCCTTGGCGTAGGCGGAGGTGCTGCCGCTGGTCAGGCGATAGAGCGGAGGCTGGGCGAGGTAGAGGTGGCCGCGCCGGACCAGCTCGGGCATCTCCTGGAAAAAGAACGTCATCAGCAGCGTGGCGATGTGTGCGCCATCGACGTCGGCGTCGGTCATGATGATTACCCGATCATAGCGCAGCGCGTCCGGGTTGCAGTCCTTGCGCATGCCGCAGCCGAGTGCGAGTGCGAGGTCCGCGATTTCCTGGTTGGCGCGGATCTTGTCGGCCGTGGCGCTGGCGACGTTGAGGATCTTGCCGCGGATTGGCAGGATTGCCTGCGTCTTGCGGTCACGCGCCTGCTTGGCGCTGCCGCCTGCGGAATCGCCTTCGACGATGAACAGTTCGGTCTCGCCTTCACCTTCGCCCGAGCAATCGGTGAGCTTGCCGGGAAGGCGCAGCTTGCGGGCGTTGGTGGCGGTCTTGCGCTTGACCTCGCGCTCCGCCTTGCGGCGCAGGCGTTCGTCCATGCGCTCCATCACCGCGCCGAGCAACGCCTTGCCGCGCTCCATGTTGTCGGTGAGGAAGTGGTCGAAATGGTCGCGCACCGCAGCTTCGACCATGCGCGCTGCCTCTGGCGAAGTCAGGCGGTCCTTGGTCTGGCTCTGGAATTGCGGATCGCGGATGAAGACCGAAAGCATGATCTCGCTGCCGGTGATCATGTCCTCTGGCGCGATGTCCTTGGCCTTCTTCTGGCCGATCAGTTCGGCAAAGGCGCGGATGCCCTTGGTCAGCGCGGCACGCAGGCCCTGTTCGTGGGTGCCGCCATCGGGCGTGGGGATGGTGTTGCAGTACCACGAATAGGAACCATCGGACCACAGTGGCCAGGCGATAGCCCATTCTACGCGGCCGTTCTCTTCGCCATTGGGGCCGAGCGGGAAGTCCTGTCGGCCGGCGAAAGGCACGGAGGTGACGCATTCGCGGCCCGAGACCTGTTCCGCGAGATGATCGGCAAGGCCGCCGGGGAACTGGAAGACGGCTTCCGCCGGCACTTCCTCGCTGGCAAGCGAGGCAGCGCACTTCCAGCGGATTTCGACGCCTGCGAAGAGATAGGCCTTGGATCGGACCAGCCGGAACAGGCGGGCAGGCTTGAACTTCGCGTCTTCGCCAAATATCTCGAGATCGGGGATGAACGTGACCTGCGTGCCGCGCCGATTGGGGGCATTGCCGATCTTCAACAGCTTGGTCGTCGGATTTCCGCGCGAAAACTCCTGCGCGTATAGCTCCTTGTTTCGCGCCACCTCGATCCGGGTGAGCGAGGAAAGCGCGTTGACCACCGAAACGCCGACGCCGTGCAGACCGCCACTGGTTGCGTAGGCTTTTCCGGAGAACTTGCCGCCGGAGTGAAGCGTTGTGAGGATGACTTCCAGCGCCGACTTGCCGGGGTATTTCGGATGTTCGTCAACGGGGATACCCCGGCCATTGTCCGAAATGGTCAGCCGATTGCCTTCCTCCAGCATGACCTCGATGCGGTTGGCGTGGCCGGCGACCGCCTCGTCCATCGCATTGTCGAGCACTTCGGCGGCGAGGTGGTGCAGCGCGCGCTCGTCCGTGCCGCCGATGTACATGCCGGGGCGGCGGCGGACCGGTTCGAGGCCCTCGAGAACTTCGATGGCGGAGCCGTCATAGGCCTCGGCTGCGCTGGTGGCGGGGAGCTTGTCGAAAAGGTCGTCGGACATGCGAACGGGTATAGAACACGGGAATCCCGGCGCAAGCGGGGATGCCGCCTTATCCGGCGAAATCCCCCGCTTTCGGCCTATCAGAATTTTGCCGGAGCGGGCGATACGGTGGTGAAGGTGCCGGTGCCAACCTCGCGCACCTCCATCGCCCGTTCGGCCATGCCGCTTGCCGTGAAGCGGAAGACGCCATCAAGGCCGATGAAGCCCTGCGGATCGTAGAGCTTCGCCGTTGGGAAGGTGGTGCCCGGCTTCCATGTTCGGGCAATGTTGAGCGTCAGCAGGACGCTGTCGTAGCCCAGCGTTGCAAGCCGCGATGGCGTCGCGCCGAAACGTGTGGCGTAGCTCTTTTCAAATTGACCGAAGCGCTGATCGGAGACGGCAGCGAACCATGCGCCGCGCATGGCGACAGATTTCGCGATCGCGCCTTCACCGCTCCACAGTTCGGTTCCCAGAAGCTTGACGCCTTTGCCCGCCAGCGGACCCGCCTGAAGCGCGATGCGGCTGCCATCCGCGATCAGCAGCGCGTCGAAACGGCCCTTGTCCTTGACGCGGCGTACTGCGCTGGCGACCGACGTATTACCGCGATCATAGGTTTCGATGGCGGTGACGGCGACGCCGTTCGCCCGCGCGGCATCGGTCAACCCTGCGGTCGCCCGCTGCCCGTAATCACCGGTCGGGATGATTGCGGCAACGGACTTGATCCCACGCGACTTGGCGAAGCCGAGAACGCGCGTGATCGATTGGCCGGGGGCCTGACCCATGACAAAGACATCTCGCGAAGCGACGGCACTGTCGTTCGAATAGGTAATCATCGGGACTTTGGCCGGGCGCGCAACATTTGAGACCAGAACGACATCATCGGACAGCAGGGGGCCGAGGATCAGCTTGTTGCCGTCGGCAATGGCGCGGGCGGCCGCGCTGCCAGCGCCCGTTGCTGTGTCATATGTCGTGATGCGCAGGTTTGCCGCGCTGGTATCGAGCACGGCCATCGTTGCAGCATTGGCTATCGATTGACCAACCGATGCGTTTGGCCCTGTCATTGGTATCAGCAGCGCGACACGATGGCGGCCGGCATCGGTTGGCAGGACGTTTGCGTCAGGAGCCTTTTCGGTCGGTTCTGCGATCGGGCCGGTGCCCTTGGGGATGACGGTGCAACCTGCCAGAAGGGCCAGCGTGCCGGTCACAACCCATCTGCGGGAGCGGCGCAAGCCAGTTTCGCGCCAGTCGCCCGATTGTCCCTCGATCATTCCCTGCACACCCTCTTGTCGCTCTGTCATCGCCGGTCCATGGAAAAGCCATGGATACCTCGCCTCTTGCACCCGGTCTCTATATTGTTGCCACGCCTATTGGCAATCTTGGTGACATGACCCGTCGCGCCACAGACACGCTTGGGCGCTGCGATCTGGTAGCCTGCGAGGATACGCGGGTGACAGGGAAATTGTTGAATCTGCTGGGCCTTCACAAGCCGATGCGACGGTATGACGATCATGCCAGCGACGGCGCGAGGGAAGCGCTGCTGGCAGAAATGGCGGTGAAGGCGGTCGCACTGGTATCGGATGCCGGAACGCCGCTGATCTCCGATCCGGGATACAGGCTGGTGCGAGAAGCGCGGACGCGGGGGATACCGGTGACGTCGTTGCCCGGTGCGAGCGCGGTCGTGACCGCCTTGTCCATGGCGGGGTTGCCGACGGATCGGTTCCTGTTCGCCGGTTTCCTGCCGAACAAGGAGAAGGCGCGGGGCGATGTCCTGACCGAACTATCCGGCGTCCCGGCCACGCTGGCGTTCTATGAAACGGGGCCCCGCCTCGTGGCTTCGCTGGAAGCAATCGCCGAGCGTTTGCCCGGGCGCGAAGTTGCGGTCGCGCGGGAGCTGACCAAGTTGCACGAGGAGTGCCGTTCCGGCTCTGCAGGGGAACTTGCGGCGCACTACTCGGCGCAGCCACCGAAAGGTGAGATCGTGCTTCTCATTGCGCCACCCGGAGAGGCCGAAGCGCCCGAGGACGACGTCATCGACGCGGAACTGCGCGCGGCGCTGGCCGAGATGTCTACATCGCAAGCGGCAGGCAAGGTGGCAAAGGCGCTTGGGCTGGATCGCAAGGTGCTTTACGCACGGGCCATGGCACTCAAGGAATGAGGCGTGCCGAGGCTGAGCAGCAAGGACGGCGGGCCGAATGGCTGGCAGCGTGGTGGCTGCGGCTTCAGGGCTGGCGCATTCTGGCGCAGCGGGTGAAGCTCAAGGCAGGCGAGGTCGACCTGATCGCGCGAAAAGGGCGAACGGTTGCGTTCATCGAAGTGAAATGGCGCAAGGATGCCCGGCAACTGGGCGCCGCGGTTGACGCTCACCGCCTGCGACGCGTGGCAAGGGCGGCGGAAATGCTTGCCGGAAAGTATGCAAGGCCTGGCGATGACGTCCGAATTGACGTTATCCTGATGGCACAGGGAAAGTGGCCGTACCGGATTGCCAACGCCTGGCAACCCGGCACCTGACCGACGCTTAGTGGGCGGGCTTGTGCTCTTCCTTGTGTTCGCCGTCCTTGTGCTCGTCGTGATGCTCGTCCTTCTTGTCGCCCTTGTGATCGTCCTTCGGGGCGCTGGTGGGGTGCGGGTCGGGGTTGGCAACGCCCTGTGACGACCAGCCGAGAACGGCGATTCCGGCAGCGGCAACGGTGAACAGCTTGCGCATTAATGGCTCCTTGGATTTGGGGGCGCCCTGGAGGCGCGATCTGAAAATGGTCGCACAAGCTACAAATCGGCTTTAAGGCGCACCTGAGATAAACCCCTGAGGATCAGTGCAAGCATGACTCTTCGCGTTGCGGTCCAGATGGACCCGCTCCACTCGATTAATATCGCTGGAGATTCCAGCTTCGCACTCATGCTTTCGGCGCAGGAGCGCGGGCACGAGGTTTACCATTACGACGTTGGCTCGCTGACGCTGGACGAGGATGACCGGCTGATCGCTCATGCCCGTCCGGTGACGGTGCAGCGCGTGGAGGGCGACCACTACAAGACCGGCGACGTGCGCCGGCTCGACCTTGGGCGCGATATCGACGTGGTCCTCATGCGGCAGGATCCTCCGTTCCACATGGGCTACATCACGGCCACGCATCTGCTCGAGCGGATCGAGGGTGAGGCGCTGGTCGTCAACAATCCCCGGAGCGTTCGCAATGCGCCTGAAAAGGTCATGGTGCTTGATTATCGGCGCTTCATGCCGCCAACGATCGTCACCCGCTCGGTCGAGGAAGTGCGGCTGTTCCAGAAGAAGCATGGCGCGATCGTCGTGAAGCCCATACACGGCAATGGCGGCAAGGCCATTTTCCGCGTCGCGCCCGAAGGCGAAAACCTTGGCGCGCTGTTTGAGGTGTTCAACCAGACTTGGCCCGAGCCGCACATGGTGCAGGCGTTTCTTCCCGAGGTTGCCAAGGGCGACAAGCGCATCGTGCTGGTCGATGGCGAGATCGCCGGCGCCATTAACCGCAAGCCGGGTGAGGGCGAGTTCCGCTCGAACCTTGCGGTCGGCGGCTATGCCGAAAAGACGGAACTGACGGCGGAAGAGCAGGAAATCTGTGCAGCGCTCGGGCCGCAGCTGAAGCGTCTTGGCCTGATCTTCGTTGGCATCGACGTGATCGGCGGCAAGTACCTGACCGAGATCAACGTAACTTCGCCGACCGGGATTGTCGCGATCGACAAGTTCAACGGCACCGATACGCCGGGGATGATCTGGGACGCGATCGAAGCGCGGCTGTAAGGGCATCCGGGCTTCTCCATCGGAAGCAGGAGCTTTTGGCCGTTTGGAATCGTTACCCTTCTCATGAATGACTGGATCGTCCACCTGATCGAAGGCGGTGGCTATTGGGGCATCGCGTTCCTGATGGTCATCGAAAACGTGTTTCCGCCAATTCCATCCGAGCTTATCATGGGGCTGGGCGGGATCGCCGTGGCGCGGGGCCGAATGGAATTCTGGCCGCTGATGCTGGCAGGCACTGTCGGATCGACGTTGGGCAACTATTGCTGGTATCTCCTCGGCCGGACGTTGGGCTATCAGAGACTGCGCCCCTTTGTCGGTCGCTTCGGGCGCTGGCTTACCGTCGAATGGGAGGACGTGGAGGCAATTGTCCGGTTCTTTCGTGGGCATGGCCAGTGGGTAGTCTTCGCTGTGCGGTTCGCCCCGTTCATGCGCACGATGATCTCCTTGCCAGCCGGTCTTACGCACATGGGGCATGTACGGTTTCTGCTGTTCACCTTCGCTGGCGCTGCAATCTGGAATGCGATCCTGAGTGGCGCGGGCTATTACCTCGGGCGCAACTTTGGAGAGATCGAGAAGTACACCGGGCCGATCGCAACTGCGACGCTGGTCATCGTGCTTATCGGCTATGTCTGGCGCGTACTTACGTGGAAGCCGCGCGAGCGCTAGGGTTGACTATGCGGCGCCTTGCGGGCTTTGTCTCGAAGCCTGCCGGATTGGCGGTATTATGTAACGCTACGAAATAAAAGGTATTGTCCATGGCAGTGAAGGCGATGTGCATCGTTACGAAAAGCGAGGAAGGGCGGGGCGCCTATGCCGTGCGGATGGACAACGACGAGAATGTCTATTTTCCGCTCAGCGTAACCGAGGCGCTCGAACTCGAGGAATTCGACGAGGTGGAAGCGATCCTGGTGAAGAACGACCGGCCCGAGCCGGCCTGGCGGGCCATTCGTGCAAGATTGCCGGTCATGGACTGAGCAGAACGGAAAAGCCCCCGCAATGCGGGGGCTTTCTGTTTGGGCAGATGGCGGATCAGGCGTCCTTGGCCAGCCACTCTTCCAGCCACTTGATGGTGTAGTCGCCAGAGAGAAAATCAGGCTCGTTCAAAAGGCGCTGGTGAAGCGGAATCGAGGTCTTGGGTCCTTCGATCACCATTTCCTGAAGCGCGCGCTTGAGGCGCATGATGCACCCTTCGCGGGTACGACCGTAGACGATCAGCTTGGCGATCATCGAGTCATAGTACGGCGGGATCTTGTACCCGGCATAGAGCCCGGAATCGACCCGTACGTGCATGCCGCCCGCGGCGTGATAGCTCTTAACCAGGCCGGGCGAAGGGGCAAAGGTGAACGGATCCTCCGCATTGATGCGGCACTCGATCGCGTGCCCCTTGAACTCGATCTCGTCCTGGCTGACCGACAGGGGCTTGCCATCGGCAATGCGGATCTGTTCGCGCACCAGATCGACGCCGGTGATTGCTTCGGTAACCGGATGCTCCACCTGCAGGCGGGTGTTCATCTCGATGAAGTAGAACTCGCCGTTTTCCCACAGGAACTCGATCGTACCCGCACCGCGATAGCCCATGTCAGCCATGGCCTTGGCGACAATGCCGCCCATGCGGTTGCGCTCTTCGGTCGAGATCACCGGCGAGGGCGCTTCTTCAAGCACCTTCTGGTGTCGGCGCTGCAGCGAACAGTCGCGTTCGCCGAGGTGGATGGCATTGCCATTGCCGTCGCCGAAGATCTGGAATTCGATGTGGCGCGGGTTGCCGAGGTACTTCTCGATGTAGACCGTCGCGTCGCCGAAGGCGGCCTTGGCTTCGCTGCCAGCCTGCTGAATCAGGGTTTCAAGCTGTTCAGGGCTGTTGCAGACCTTCATCCCGCGACCGCCGCCGCCCGATGCTGCCTTGATGATGACCGGATAGCCGGCCTTTTCGGCAATGGCCTTGGCTTCCTCGAGATCCGAAACCGCGCCGTCCGAACCCGGCACCAGCGGCAGGCCGAGTGCGCCAGCGGTGCGCTTGGCCTCGATCTTGTCGCCCATCGTGCGGATGTGTTCGGGCTTGGGGCCGATCCAGGTGATGTCGTGGGCTTCGACGATCTCGGCGAACTTGGCATTCTCCGAAAGAAAGCCGTAGCCCGGGTGGATCGCGTCAGCGTGAGTGATCTCGGCTGCCGAAATGATCGCCGCGACGTTAAGGTAGCTATCCTTCGCTGCGGGCGGACCGATGCACACCGCATGATCGGCGAGGCGCACGTGCATCGCGTCGGCATCGGCGGTGGAGTGCACCGCGACCGTCTCAATGCCCATTTCGTGCGCGGCGCGGTGGATGCGCAGCGCGATTTCGCCGCGGTTGGCGATAAGCAGGCGCTTGATGGCCATCAGCGGACCTTTACGCGATCACGACCAGCGGCTGGTCGAATTCGACCGGCTGCGCGTTCTCGACCAGGATCGCCTTTACCACGCCTGCGGCAGGCGCGGTGATCGGGTTCATCACCTTCATCGCTTCGATGATCAGCAGGGTTTCGCCCGCCTTCACGCTCTGGCCGACGGTGACGAAGTTGGCAGCGCCCGGTTCGGCGGCGAGGTAGCAGGTCCCGACCATGGGTGACTTCACGGCGTTGGAATGGTCTTCTGCAGGAGCAGCGGCAGGCGCAGCAGGTGCTGCCGTCGCGGCAGGTGCAGCGACCGGGGCCGGGGCTGCAACCGCAACCTGAGCGACCGGCGCAGCAGTCAGCTGACGGGCTACGCGGATCTTGCGCTCGCCATCCTCGACCTCGATTTCAGACAGCCCGGTTTCGGCAAGAAGCTCTGCCAGTTCGCGTACAAGCTTGCCGTCGATCGCCATGTTTTCGGCCTTGTCGCCGCGTTCGTGACCCATTTGAATTTCCTCGCGGGGTATGAATTCTGACCGCGCGCCATGCCCCCAACGCGATGGACTGGCAAGTGGCAGCGATCAGTGAAAGTGGAAAAACGCCTGTTTCAAAGGCGCGAAACGGCGTCCAATGCCGCAAGGTAGCTGTTTGCGCCGAAGCCGCAGACAGTGCCAAGCGCGGCCATGCCGACATAGGAATGGTGGCGGAAAGCCTCGCGTTTGTGCGGGTTCGACAGGTGAACCTCGATCACCGGCACCTTGATCGACTTGATCGCATCGTGGATCGCCACCGAGGTGTGGGTGTAGGCACCGGCGTTGAGCAGCACGGCCTTTACGCCCTCGGCCTGCGCCTCATGGAGCCAGTCTATCAGATGGCCTTCATGGTTGGACTGGCGCATGTCGATCTCAAGACCCAGTTCACGGCCGCGATCTTCGAGCATGCCGGCGATGTCGTCGAGCGTCTGCGAACCGTAGATTTCCGGTTCGCGCAGGCCGAGCAGGTTGAGGTTGGGGCCATTGAGCACATAGACGGTCGTGCCCTGGCCGGAAGCTTGTGTCATCAGATCCCCCGATCGCGAATGCCTGTCGTGATAGACAATGCGGGCAAAGTCGCAAGGGCAAGAGGGAGGTGATTATCAAAAGCCGGGGGCGATGGGGGGACCCGCAGGTGCCTCGATCGTGTTTTCATATATCGCGCTGTCGGCGGATCCGTCGGTGACTTCATCCGACAGCGAGGGCTCGCCGAAGCTGTCGGTGGTGCCGCTCTCGACAACTGGCGCGGGGTTGCTGGTGGCCGCCATGCTCAACGCTTGCCGCGAGCGCTTGTCGGCCGCGTCTGCCTTCGCCTCCAGCGCTGCGATCCGCGCTTCGAGCTTTTCGTTGTCGGAGGATCCGCAGCCGCCGAGCGCAAGGATCAAGCCAAGCGGAGCAAGGCTGGCCACAAGCGGCGCGCGCCTGCCTGCGGCCAGCAAAGGCATCAAAAAGCGGTCCGACCTCGTTCTCATGCCTGCTTTCATATCAGGCGGAGGTTACCAGAAACTAACCAAGGCGTTGCGCATTCAGCGGTCCGTTCCTCGCGCCTTTCCCCACTGCCGTGCCGCAGTATAGCCAAGGTAGCCGGTGCCGAACAAGGCATAGAGCGGTTCGGGCAAGCCGTTGAGATAGGCGCTCGTCGCGGTCATGATCGCCCGCGCAGCAGCCGGATCGAGCCCGGCCAGCAGGCCCATGGGCAAGGCCCACAGGATCACGGCGTACATCACATAGAGAAAGGCAGGGCGCGCCCGGCGAGTCCACGGATCGTCAGCGCGGGATTCGGCGAGGGTCGCCGAGATGCGCGCCTTCAGCGGCTTCAATTCTCGTGCGCTCTCAAGGCGAAGCAGTTCGAGCTTTGCCTGATCGCGTGAGGCAGCATCGGGGATGATCTTGTCGATAATCGCAGAAACCGATGAAATCAGGGCTTCGGAGTTTGCCATGCTTGCGTCCTTCCAGGTTGCGGGACGCGGGTGCATATAACCACAAGACGCGATGTAGGAAAACGAACACAGCAAAAAGGCCCGCGAGCACAATGCGCTTCGCGGGCCTTTTGAATTGGTCGGGACGAGAGGATTCGAACCTCCGACCCCCACACCCCCAGTGTGATGCGCTACCAGGCTGCGCTACGTCCCGACCGGAAGCGCGCCTATAGGCAGCACTTTTGAGGATGGCAAGCGCGAGATTGGCGAAAGGTTC
This sequence comes from Novosphingobium sp. FW305-C-30-35, assembly GCF_058783135.1. Classification (NCBI taxonomy): domain Bacteria; kingdom Pseudomonadati; phylum Pseudomonadota; class Alphaproteobacteria; order Sphingomonadales; family Sphingomonadaceae; genus Novosphingobium; species Novosphingobium sp. FW305-C-30-35. The sequence goes on along the minus strand of NZ_JBYSYJ010000001.1, from coordinate 264,950 downwards.
GGAGGATCGGCTGCGGCGTGCCCAGCCTCTCGGCCAGCGCGTCAGATTGCCTTGCGCAGTTCAAACTGCTAACCGCGCCGCTTGTTCATGCCGGGGCCGGTAAATGCGGGATAACCGCAGTCGGCCCGGTTGTAATCCTTGCCTTGCGATCCCAGAAACGGACCCATGATGCTCAGCACTCTTTCCGCCGCCGCAGCAAATGCCGGCCAGCCGCCTGCCTGGATGACTTTCATGCCGCTGGTGGCGATGGGTTTCATCTTCTGGTTCCTGATCCTGCGGCCGCAGATGCGCCAGCAGAAGGAGCACAAGGCAAAGATCGCAGGCATGAAGAAGGGCGACATGGTCGTCACTGCCGGCGGACTGATCGGCAAGGTGATCAAGCTCGACGATCACTACGTCGAACTGGAACTCGGCCCGAACGTCAAGGTCAAGGCCGTGCGCGCCACAATTGGCGACATCGTGCCGCCTGTCGGCTCTTCGCCTGCGAACGACTGATCTCACTTTCCTGAAGGCTGAACGCCCATGCTCGAATTTCCGCGCTGGAAGGTGATCTGGCTTTGGCTGATAACGCTGGTTTGCGTTGCAGCCGCCATCCCGTCGCTCACTGCAACCATGGGCCTTGGTTGGCCGAGTGCACTGCCCGAGCCCAAGGTCAACCTCGGCCTCGATCTTGCAGGCGGCAGCCACATCCTGCTTGAAGCCGATCCCTCGCAGGTGCGCCAGCAGCGCATCGAAGGCATGGAGGAATCGGTTCGCAACAAGCTGAAGCAGGATGGCAAAGACATCCGCATCAGCGATATTTCCAACCGCGATGGTGCGCTGACTTTCGTTGTCGCCGATGCCTCGCAAGTCGATGCAGTGCGCGAAGCGGTGCTGCCGCTGACCAACGGGGCAGGGCTCACCGGCCAACGTGATTGGGACATAAACGTCGTCGATGGCAACCGCTTCGTCCTGAAGCCGACCGACGCCGGTATCCAGCAGGCCGTTGCCCAAGCGATGGACACGGCGGTCGAAGTCGTGCGCAAGCGCATCGACGCACTCGGCACGAAGGAGCCAACGATCATCCGTTCGGGGCCGACGCGCATCGTCGTGCAGGTTCCTGGCCTGCAGGATCCGCAGGCGCTCAAGAACCTGCTTGGGCAGACCGCCAAGCTCGAGTTCAAGCTCGTCGATACTTCGGCCCTGCCTTCTGACGTGGCGCAAGGCATCGCGCCCCCGGGCAGCGAGATCGTGCCCTTCGTCAGCCCTGCAGAAGGCGGCGGCGTACCGTCGATCGCAGTCAAGCGTCTTGGTGGCATCCGTGGTGATCAGCTGACCAACGCCCAGCAGACAAACAACCAGCAGACTAACGAGCCGGTCGTCAACATCACCTTCAACACCGACGGTGGCGCTAAGTTCGCGAAGTTGACCACGCAGAATGTCGGCAAGCAATTCGCCATCATTCTCGACGGCAAGGTCCTTTCCGCCCCGACGATCAACGAGCCCATCCTTGGCGGCAGCGCGATCATTTCTGGCCGCTTTACCACGGAAAGCGCCAACGCGCTGGCGATCTCGCTGCGTTCGGGCGCGCTGCCAGTGGATCTGAAGGTCGTGGAAGAGCGCACCGTTGGGCCTGACCTTGGTGCGGACTCGATCCGCAAGGGTGTGATCGCGATGGGCGTCGGCACGCTGGCCCTCGCGGTGTTCATTCTCGTCACCTATGGCCGCTTTGGCGTCTACGCGAACCTCGCCGTGATCATCAACGTGATCATGATCCTTGGCATCATGGGCATAATCGGCACCACGCTGACGCTGCCGGGCATCGCCGGCTTCGTGCTGACAATCGGCGCGGCGGTTGACGCCAACGTGCTTATCAACGAGCGCATCCGCGAGGAGCGACACCGCGGCCGCAAGGTCGTCCAGGCGGTGGAGCTTGGCTACAAGGAAGCCAGCCGCGCTATTTTCGATGCGAATATCACCAACGTCATTGCCGCCGTGCTGATGTTCGCCTTCGGCTCGGGACCGGTGAAGGGCTTTGCCGTGGTTCTCATGATCGGCATCGCGACGTCGGTGTTCACCGCCGTCACCCTGACGCGCATGTGGGTCGCACAGTGGCTTCGCCGTGCGCGCCCCACCGACATTGCCCTTTAAGAGGAGGACAGACCGATGAAACTCCTCAAGCTCGTACCCGACAACACCAACATTCACTTCCTCAAGTGGCGTGTGCCGTTCTACGTCATCAGCATCATCCTGATGGCGGCCTCCTGGGGACTGGTGCTAACCAAGGGCCTCAACCTGGGCGTCGATTTCATCGGCGGTCAGATGATCCGCGTGACTTTCGAACGCAGCGCCGAAGCGCCAGTCGGTGAATTGCGCGAAGAAGTCGGCAAGCTTGGCTACGGCGAACCGATCATCCAGCGCTATGGCAAGCCCAACGAAATCTCGATCCGCATGAAGCTGCCGGAAGGCGCAGGCCAGGAAGCGGCTCTTGCCGACAAGATGGCCCGCACCATCACCGCAGACATCAAGAAGAACCATGCCGACGCGCGAATCGACGGCGTCGATTCGGTATCGGGCAAGGTCTCCAAGGAACTGGGCTGGGATGCGTTCAAGGCGCTCGGCCTCGCGTCTCTGGCGGTTGCGGCCTACATCTGGTTGCGGTTCGAATGGCAGTTTGGCGTGGGCGCGCTATTCGCGCTGGTGCACGACGTGACCCTGACGTTAGGCCTCTTTGCCGTCACCGGCATGGAGTTCGACCTGAACATCGTGGCCGCGCTGCTCACGCTTATCGGGTATTCGCTGAACGACACCATTGTCGTTTATGACCGCATCCGCGAGAACATGAAGAAGTATCGCCGGATGCCGATGCCGGAACTGCTCGACCTCTCGGTCAATGAGACGCTGCACCGGACGATCGTGACCTCGCTCTCGATGCTTATCACGCTGGTGGCCTTGCTGCTGCTGGGGCCTGACGTGATCTTCGGCTTCACTGCGGCCATCACGCTCGGCATCTTCGTCGGTACCTACAGTTCGATCTACATGGCGGCGCCCATCCTGATCTGGCTGAAGGTAAACCCGAACAGCTTCGTGCCGACCGAGACGGCACTCGAAAAGCAGGAGCGGATTGCACGCGAAGGCGTTTGATCCCGCGTAGGCAAACCGATTGGCGGCGGCGAAGTCTAACGCTTCGTCGCCGCTTCTTCGTACATGGCGGCGAGCGCACTGGCATTGGCTTCCCAGCTGAACCGTGCGGCGTTTACCGCAACCGCATCCTGCGTCGGGGGTGATTGGAGCAGTTCGCTCACGGCCTCGGCGATGGCTTCAGGTGTGCGCTCCGCGATCCGCCCGGCGCTTACATCGGCCACCACCTCACGCGCGCCGCCGATGTCGGGGATCACGACCGGCGTCCCGCAGGCGAGCGATTCGATCCAGGCATTGGCAAGCCCTTCGCGTTCAGAGGGCAGAACCATGACATCCGCCGCGCAGAGCAAATGCGGAAGGATGTCGTGTTCCACCGAACCCAAGAAGTGGACTCGCGATTCCAGGCCAAGCTGCTGGACCAGCCGCTTCAAACCGGTTTCATCCGCGCCGGTGCCTGCAATGGCGAGCCGGACGTCGTCCGGCAGCAGCTCCATCGCACGGATTGCCAGCGCTTGCCCCTTGATCGCAATCAACGCGCCAACGCACAGCAGCAGACGGCCCTCGGGCCAGATCTGAAGCGACGGCAAAGCTGATACCAACTGTCGCGCTGCTTGGCGCTCGAGCGGGCGGAAGCGCGATCGATCGAGTCCGGTGTAATGAACTCTGATACGGTCAGCGGGCATGCCCAGCGCTATCATGTCGTTTGCCAGCGCTTGGGAAACGGAAAGCAGAAGGGCCGATTGGCGCGCGGCTTCGATCATCTGGTGGCGCGGCCATGACCGCTGCCCCCACAGATGGATGTCCGACCCGCGCGCCTTTATTGCCAGCGGCACTTCAAGCGCGCGCGCGACCTTGGCCGCGGCAGGTCCGTCAGGATAGAAGAACTGCGCATCGATCATGTCGAACGGCCGTTCGGCATGGAGCCGTTTTGCCAGCGGCAGGATCGCGTGGGCAATCAGCGCCGGGTTGATCGGTCCGGATAGACCGGGAATCAGGAGAAAACGCGGGTGATGGATTGTCACCGCGCCCTGTTCCTGAACTTCCGGCACACCTTTGAGCGTGGCGTAGCGCTTCATTGGCACCGGTGGAATGCCGATCGGGTTGACGACCGTCACGTCCCAGTCCCCCCGTTCGGCCAAGGCTTGCATCTGGCGGCTGACGAAGCGGCCGAAGCCGGGACGACCTGTTGCGGGATAAAGCGTGGAGATCGAGAGGAGGCGCTTCACGTCAAAGTTTGCGCACGAGCATTTCGGCGACGCCCAGCCATGCCGGCCGATCGATCACCACCTGTCTCTGGCCAGGACCCGGTGGAAGCAGCGCAACACGTCCGTCGCGCTGATCGATCAAGCGGCCGAAAGCAAAGCGACCGGCAGTGCGTGGAGCAAGGACATCACGGTTGAAGGCGCGGGCGAAGTCCTCCGGATCGATCTGGCGCAACCACACCTGATCGCCTGCGCGATACTCGCCCGCGCTTGCCTCAACCGCCAGCGCGAGGAGGCGGGCAGAACCGTCAAGGGCCACGGGGAGGATGGCATCCATCGGCTTGGCAAGAGCCTCGGCGCCGTTCGGTCCGAGCCGGGCAACGAGGTGGGTAGGGGTATCCTCCTCGGCCTTGACCAGCAATTGCGGCTCAACCCCGAGCGCAGCGCCGATACGGTTCATCCACGTCAGCGACAGGCTGCGCGTGCCGGTTTCAAGCCTGCCGATCGTCTGCGCGGTGGTCGGCGGATCGCAGCGCGCAGCCACATCGGCCAGCGTCATGCCCTTCTGGCGGCGTATATCGCGGATTCGATTGATCATGCGCGCGACCCCTGTTCGTGACCGTCTTAACCGTAACGGTGATTTTTTGCTTACCTACAAATTGCAGGCCGAAGCAAGGGCTTTGCGCGGCGGGACCTCAGCCTTCGACCATCTCCGCCAGTTCCAGCCAGCGCTCTTCAGCGGCGTCCTTTTCGGCCCTGACCTTTTCCAGCGCAGCCATCAAAGCATCGAACTTCCTGGGGTCCTTGGCATAGAGATCGGGATCGGCCAGCTGAGCCTCGCCGCGTGCAATCGCAGCGTCGAGTTCCTCGATCCGCTTGGGCAGCAATTCGTAATCGCGCTGATCCTTGTACGAAAGCTTGCCCTTTTTTGCAGGCTGGACGGGCGCTGCCACTGCCGCTTCTGGCTTGTCCGCCCCTGCAGACCGGGCGACTGGCTTGCCTGCTTGCCTCTGCTTGCGGATCTTCTCCCAATCAGCGTACCCGCCCGCGACGATGTCGACCTTGCCCGAGCCGTCCATTCCCAGCGTGATGGTCACCGTGCGATCGAGGAAGTCACGATCATGGCTGACGATCAGTACCGTGCCGTCGTAGTCCGAGATCACTTCCTGCAAGAGATCGAGCGTTTCGAGGTCGAGGTCATTGGTCGGCTCGTCGAGGACCAGCAGGTTTGAAAAGCGCGCAAACTCGCGTGCCAGCAGCAGGCGCGAACGCTCACCGCCGGAAAGCGTGCCGATGCGTGCTTCGACCAGCCCCGGATCGAACAGGAAGTCCTTGAGATAGCCCTGGATATGCTTGCGGACACCGCGCACGTCGATCCAGTCGCTGCCATCGGCCAGCACGTCGCGCACGCGCTTGTCGGGCGCCATCAGGCTGCGCTGCTGATCGATCATGATCCCCTGCAGCGTCTTGGCAAGGGTGATCGTCCCGCTGTCCGGCTCCAGTTCACCGGTCAGCAGCTTGAGCAAGGTGGTCTTGCCCGCGCCATTCGAGCCGACCACGCCGATGCGGTCCTTGCGCGTGATGCGCAGGGTGAAGTCCTTGACGATGGGGCGATCGCCGAACGACTTGTTGACGTGATCCGCAACGATCACTGCCTTGCTTTTGGCATCGTCACTGGCGATGGCGAGCTTCGCAGTGCCCTGCGGAGAGAGCATGGCTGCTCTTTGCGCGCGCATCTCGTAGAGCTTTTCCAGCCGTCCCATGTTGCGCTTGCGCCGCGCGGTAACCCCCCGCTCGAGCCAGTGCGCCTCGATCTTCAGCTTGGCATCGAGCTTGTCGGCGGCGCGTGCTTCCTCGGCATAGACCTGTTCCATCCACGCCTCGTATCCGCCGAAGCCGATATCCTTCCGGCGCAGCGAGCCACGATCAAGCCAGAGCGTCGCCTTGGTCAGCCGTTCTAGGAAGGTGCGGTCATGGCTGATGACCACGAACGCCCCGCGATAGCGCTGCAGCCAGTCTTCCAGCCAGTCGATCGCGGCAAGATCAAGGTGGTTGGTCGGCTCGTCGAGCAGCAGGAGGTCCGGCTCGCTAGCCAGCGCACGGGCAAGGGCGGCGCGGCGCCGCTCGCCACCGCTGGCGCTATCGGCCTTGCGGTTCATGTCGATGCCGAGCTGCCCGGCAATGGATTCGACTTCGTGACGGGGAGGGGCGTCCTTGCCGGATAGCGCAAAGTCCATCAGCGTATCGAAGCCGGTGAAGAACGGGTCCTGCTCCAGCGTGACGATCTTTGTCCCCGGCTGGATCGAGCGCGTGCCCTTGTCCGCATCCACGTGCCCGCCCAACAGCTTGAGCAGGGTTGTCTTACCTGCGCCATTGCGCCCGATCAGCGCGAGCCGGTCGCGCTGCTGGATATGGATGTCGAGATCCTGAAAGAGCCAGCCATTGCCCTGGACGAGGCCGAGGCCTTCCCAGCTGAGTATCGGTGCCGCCATGGCCTGCCGCTTAGCCGCAGCGTTGCCCTCGCGCAACGCCCGACGCTGAACGATAACGCGGCTTCGCATTCACCGCTTGTTCAATGCCCTCGGCTTATGCATGCGCACATCATGAACCGTGCCATTGCCCTTCTTGCCGCATCACTGGCTCTCCTGCCCGTAACGTCGCACGCCCAGCAGCGGCCCGACGAGCAGAACGAGGCCCGCCGCGACCTTCGCGCCGGCAACGTGCGTTCGCTCCGCGATATCGAACGCCGCGTGCTGCCGACCAAACCGGGAATGCAGTATCTCGGCCCTGAGTACGATCCATCCGCGATGGTCTATCGCCTGAAGTTCATCCGTGATGGCCGGGTCATGTTCGTGGATGTTGACGCCCGCACCGGTCAGGTTCTCGGCGAAAGTCGATGAGAGCCTGTTGGTGAACGGTGGCTTTCGCGCCAGTTCCTTGACCGTTCAGGTTTCGCGCCCCATCTAGCCCTGCAAGTGTTCGCGCCCGTGCGGCGTGCAGTAAGGGGCAAATGATGCGCATTCTGATCGTCGAGGACGAACCCACTCTCGGCAAGCAGCTCAAGAACACGCTCGAACAGAACGGATATGCCGTCGATCTTTCGGTCGATGGCGAAGACGGGCATTTCATGGGCTCTACCGAAGAGTATGACGCCGTCATCCTTGACCTCGGCCTGCCCGAGATCGACGGCCTGACAGTGCTCGGCATGTGGCGCAAGGAGGGGCGCAAGTTCCCCGTCCTCGTTCTCACCGCGCGTGACAGCTGGTCCGACAAGGTTGCCGGGCTCGATGCCGGTGCTGACGATTATCTTGCCAAACCCTTCCAGACCGAGGAACTGATCGCCCGCCTGCGTGCGCTGATCCGCCGCGCCTCCGGCAATTCCTCATCCGAACTCACCGCTGGCGACGTGCGCCTCGATACGCGTTCAGGCCGCGTCACGCTTAACGGCGAACCGGTCAAGCTGACAGCGCAGGAATACAAGCTCCTGTCCTATCTACTCCACCACAAGGGCAAGGTGGTCAGCCGGACCGAACTGATCGAACACATCTACGATCAGGATTTCGACCGCGATTCCAACACGATCGAAGTCTTCGTCACCCGTATCCGCAAGAAGCTGGGCCCCGATGTGATTACCACGATCCGCGGTCTTGGGTACAGCCTCGATGATCCGGCCGAACCCGGTCGTGGGTAATCCGCGCAGGCAATAGGTGCCGGAGAAGGGCAGCAACGACACGCCGCAGCCAGCGCCGCATACCGGCTCGCTGGCGCGGCGAATGCTGCTTATCGCGGCAGGATGGATCAGCGTCCTCCTGCTCGGCGGTGGTCTGGCGCTCGACCAGACGCTGACTGGGCTGGTCACCCGCAATTTCGATGAACAACTCGGCTATATGCTGACCGCAATGGTCGCCTCGGCCGAGATCGGGCCGGACGGTGAAGTCTTCTTCAACCGCCCCCTCGGCGACCAGCGCTTCCTTGAGCCCAACAGCGGCCTTTACTGGCAAATCTCCGGGCAAGGGCACGAGGACTTCCCTTCGCGCTCGCTGTGGGACCGTTCGCTCCGCACCGATCCCGATCAGAACTATGTCGACCCGAAGATCGACGACAGCGACCAGTTCGAGGGTGAGCGCCTGCGCATCATCAAGCGCTCTGTGATCCTGCCGGGTGCCAACACGCTGTGGGAATTTCAGGTCGCCGCCAGCCGTGGCGAGATCGACGCACAGATCCGGCGCATCCGCTCGATCCTGATCTGGTCTTTCCTCGCACTCGGCCTCGGGCTGTTCACCATGGCGGGACTGCAGACGTTCTACGGTCTTGGCCCCTTGCGTCGTGTGAGGCTGGCGATAGCCCGCATGCGCGAGGGCGGGGCTAGCCGCGTCACCGAACCCTTGCCCCTCGAAGTCCAGCCACTCGTGGTCGAACTCAACGCCCTGCTCGAACACTCCGAGCGCCAGGCCGAAGAGGCGCGCACCCATGCAGGCAATCTTGCCCACGCCCTCAAGACCCCGCTCACCGTGGTGATGAATGCGGCAACCGCCAAGGCCGATGATCTTGCCGATACGGTGATCCGCGAAGCTGCGGTCATGCGCCGTCAAGTCGACCATCACCTCGCGCGCGCGCGCGCTGTCGGTCGCCGCGCGGTGGGCATGTCACGCGCCCAGGTGTGGGAAAGCGCCGAAGCAGTGGAACGGGCTGTTGTCCGCCTCTACCCGAACGTGCGCTTCGACATGGACGGCAATCGCACCGCCGAGGTATCGATCGAGCGTCAGGATCTCGACGAGATCCTTGGCAACTTGATTGAGAATGCGGCCAAGTACGGCGGCGGATCGGTCTTCATTACCATCGACGCTGCACCCGCCGATCCGAAGTTCTGCGAAATCTGGGTCGAGGACGATGGCATCGGCATTCCCGAGGAGTCCCGCGAGCGTATCTTCGATCGTGGCGCCAGGCTCGATACCGGAAAGCCCGGGACCGGCCTTGGCCTCGCTATCGTGCGGGATGTTGCAGAAATCTACGGCGGCAGCGTCGAACTCAGGGAAAGTGAAGACCTCGGCGGGTTGCTGTCGGTGCTGCGATTGCCACGGAGTGCCACTGCCAAACAGTGATCACGCCCGCGGATGGGCATTCCGGTAGGCGTCCAGCAGCGTTGCCGCATCGACCCGGGTATAGATCTGGGTTGATGACAGGCTCGCATGGCCGAGCAGTTCCTGCAAGGAGCGCAAGTCGGCCCCGGCGCTTAGCAGGTGCGTGGCAAAGGAGTGACGCAGGGCGTGCGGCGTCGCCGTGGCCGGCAAACCTAGCGCAGTGCGCGCCCTTGCCACCGCACGTTGCACCATGCCCTGCGCCAAGGGACCGCCCTTCGCGCCGCGAAACAGCGGTTCGTCCTTGGCAAGTGGCCAAGGACATTGCGCCACATAGTCGGCAACACCCTCGCGCACGATCGGCAGCAGGGGAACGACGCGTTGGCGACCGCCCTTGCCGGTGATCACGACAGTTTCGCCCAGCGGCAAGGTTGAGGCGGGCAGCGCCAGCGCTTCGGCAATGCGCATTCCGGCACCATAGAGCAGAAGCAGGACGGCACGGTCGCGCGCGGCGATCCATGGTAGGCTCGCATCATCGGTGACCATTTCGGCAAGATTGACCGCTTCGTCTGGCGTGACGGGGCGCGGCAAGCCCTTCTTTACGCGCGGGCCTCGCAATCGTGGGCGGCTGGTGTCAGCATCTCCAGCCTGCTCGCGGGCGAAGGCGATGAAGGACTTGAGCGCCGAAAGTTCGCGCGCCGCAGAAACATTGCCCAGGCCATCGGCGCGGCGCTCGGCCAGATGATTGCGCAAGGTTGTAGCGTCGATCCGCGCGAGCGTTGACCAGCTTTGGCCTTCGGGCAAGGCATGAAGCAGGCGCGCGACGGTTGCGGTATAGGCGCGCACGGTATGGGGTGAGCGACGGCGGCCGAGAGCTAAGTGATTGTGCCAAGCCTCGAGAAAGTCCGCCGTGGTCATGCGCCGACCAGCGCCGCCGGCACGAGTTCCGCGAGCAGGGCTTCAAGCAGCGGCGCGCCCTGTTCGGTGACGCTCAGGCGTCCGCGGTCCTCGGCAAGATGGCCCAGCCGCACGTAGAAATCGCGTTTTGCCGGGTCGATAAGATCATTCGCAGTGAAGCCGAACCGCGCAGCGAGGGGCACCGGCTCGATACCCTCGGCCAGTCGCAGGCCCATCAGCACCGCTTCCATTGCCTGATCCGAGGGGATCAGATGCCGCTCCTCGGCAATGCCGTGCTTCTGCTCGCTTACCGCGCGCAGGAAGTTCTCAGGCTTCTTGTGCCGCACAGTCGCCGCGCCGAGCCTGCGCCCATGTGCACCGGGGCCGATGCCGACGTAGTCCTGATAGCGCCAGTAGGTGAGGTTATGGCGGCTTTCCTCGCCGGGGCGGGCGTGGTTGCTGGTTTCGTAGGCGGGGAGGCCGGCAGTGGCAGTCAGTTCGCGGGTGAGCGTGAACAAGTCGGCGGCCTGATCGTCGTCGAGTGGTGTGAGATGGCCTTCGCGCACCAGCGTGGCGAAGCGGGTGCCGGGTTCGATGGTCAGCTGGTAAAGACTGAGATGGCCGGTTCCGAAGGCCAGCGCGCGCTGCAGCTCTGCCTGCCATTGCGCTGGCGTCTGTTCAGGGCGGGCATAGATCAGATCGAAGCTGACGCGGCTGAAGTGGGACTGCGCCAGGTCCAGTGCGGCAAGGCTCTCCGTGACGCCATGCAGTCGGCCGAGAAACTTTAGCGTCTTGTCGTCGAGCGCCTGCAGGCCGAGCGAAACGCGGTTGATCCCAGCGCTTGCCAGCGCAGCGAAATTGGAAGCCTCGACCGAGCTCGGGTTGGCCTCAAGCGTGATCTCGATACCGGGGGCAAAGCCCCACAGGCCTTGTGCCTCACGCAGCAGCGTTTCGACCAGCGCTGGCGGCATGAGCGAAGGCGTGCCCCCGCCGAAGAAGATCGAGGTAAGCTTCCGGCCCGGCGTCAACTGCGCTTCATGGCGCATGTCCGCCAGCAGCGCCTCGGCCCAAGCCGCCATGTCCGTCCGATCACGGACGTGGCTGTTGAAGTCGCAATAGGGGCACTTTGCGAGGCAGAACGGCCAGTGGATGTAGAGCGCTAGGGCCATGGCCGGAGCCTTAGGCCGAAAACTGGTCCGCTACCAGCTTGGCGAAGGCGTCGGCGCGGTGGCTGATCGCGTGCTTTTCGGCCGGATCGAGTTCTGCGAAGGTGCGAGTGTCGCCCACGGGCACGAACACCGGGTCATAGCCGAAGCCCATTGTTCCGCGCGGAGGCCAGGTGAGAGTGCCATGCGCCCGGCCTTCGTAGACCGCGTGGGAGCCGTCTGGCCACGCGATGGCGAGCACGCAGGCAAAGTGGCAGCCTCTTTCCAACTCTGGGGCACTCTCCCCGGACTCTGCCGCAACTCTCGCGAACTCAGCCTCAACTCCCGCGAGCTTTCCCTCAACCTTGCCCATCGCCATGTACCAGTCGCGACCGGGCCCTCCCTCGAACACGTCCGCCTCGGCCCAATCCGCGGTGTAGACCCCCGGTGCTCCTCCGAGGGCGTCGACGCAGAGGCCGGAGTCGTCGGCGAGGGCGGGGATCTGCGAAGCCTCCGCCGCTGCCCGCGCCTTGATCAGCGCGTTCTCGACGAAGGTCGTGCCCGTCTCGGCAGGCTCCGGCAGGCCGAGTGCGCCGGCGGACAGGCACTCGATCCCGTAGGGGGCGAGAAGGGCCTGAATTTCCTTGAGCTTTCCGGCGTTGTGCGTGGCGATGACCAGCTTGCCGGTGCCGAGACGGGGCGAAGACATCAGCCGCGAACCGCCTTTTCCTGCGCCGCGAAGATCTCGTTGCAGCCGATGCGGGCGAGGCGGAGGAGGCGCAGGAGGCCTTCTTCGTCGTAGGTCGCGCCTTCGGCCGTGGCCTGCGCCTCGGCGATCTTGCCGCCTTCGATCAGGACGAAGTTGGCGTCGGCATCTGCCGAGGAATCTTCAATGTAATCAAGGTCGAGCACCGGCTGGCCATTGACGATGCCGCAGGAGATCGCGGCGACCTTTTCGGTCAGCGGGTCTTCCTTGATCGCGCCGCTATCAAGCAGCTTCTGTACGGCGAGACGCAGGGCGACCCAAGCGCCGGAGATCGAGGCGGTGCGGGTGCCGCCGTCGGCCTGGATCACGTCGCAGTCGAGCGTGATCTGGCGCTCGCCCAGCTTCTTGAGATCGGTGACGGCGCGTAAGCTCCGGCCGATCAGGCGCTGGATTTCCTGCGTGCGGCCGGACTGCTTGCCCTTGGCCGCTTCGCGGCTGCCGCGGGTGTGGGTGGCGCGGGGAAGCATCGAGTATTCCGCCGTAACCCAACCTTCGCCCTTGCCGCGAAGGAATGGCGGCACGCGCTCTTCCACCGAGGCGGTGACGAGCACCTTGGTATCGCCGAAGCAGATCAGGACCGAGCCTTCGGCGTGCTTGGTGAAGGCGGTTTCAATGACGATGGGGCGCATTTCATCGGGCGCACGGCCGGAAGGTCGCATGGATTTTCCCTCAAAAGTTTGGCCAGCCTCTGGCGCATCGGGCTTGAGCCTGCAAGAGCGTGGATTAGATTGTCACCATGCACGGCCCAACGCTCTCCGATCTGACCGACCGCGCACGCGAGATTTTCCGTCTCGTCGTGGAGGGTTATATCGCCAGTGGACAGCCGATGGGCTCCAAGGCACTGGCGGGGCCGGGGGGCGTGAACTTGTCGCCCGCTTCGATCCGCTCTGTATTGCAGGAACTGCAGGACGCCGGGCTTCTTGCTGCGCCGCATACCAGTGCAGGACGGATGCCGACGGAGGTGGGCCTGAGGCTCTTCGTCGACGGCATCATGCAGGTGGCCGAGCCCACCGTGGCCGAGCGGGCGCAGATCGAGCGCGGGCTCGCTCATGGCGGAACCATCGAGAATGCACTGGCAGCGGCCAGCTCGGCGCTGTCCGAACTGTCAGCGGGGGCTGCGGTGGTCATGGTGCCCAAGCGCGAGCCCCGGCTGGTGCAGATTTCGTTCGTGCCGCTCTCGCCCGTGCGGGCGCTCGCCGTGCTGGTCAGCGAGGACGGCGGGATCGAGAACCGGGTGATAGACTTGCCCGAGCCGGTGGGTGCTGCGGTGCTTGAGCAGGCTGGCAATTATCTGACGAGCCGGTTGCAGGGTCGCACGCTTGGCGAAGCGTCTGGCGTGGTGCGAGCGGAGATCGATGGGGGACGTTCGGCGCTGGATGCAGCCAGTGCCGATCTGGTGCAGCGCGGGCTGGTGGTGTGGACGCAGGATGCCGCGGCGCGACCAGTGATGGTCGTGCGCGGGCAGGCCAACCTGCTCGACGAAGCGGCGCTGAGCGATATCGAACGCGTCCGCCAGCTACTTGACGAACTGGAGAGCGCCGAGGCGATCGCGCGGGTGCTGGATGCCGCGCGCGAGGCGCAAGCGACGCGTATTTTCATCGGGAGCGAGAACCGCCTGTTCTCGCTTTCGGGGTCGTCGGTCATTGCCTCACCATGGCGCGACAGCGAGGGGCGGGTGGTCGGCGTGGTCGGCGTGATCGGCCCAACGCGGTTGAATTATGCGCGCGTCGTCCCCATGGTTGATTTCACCGCCCAGACGCTGGGCAGATTCATCGGACAAGACGGATTTTCGAGAAAATGAGCGATAACGAGACGCGCCCCACTGACGCTGAAGTCGAGGCGGAACTGAAGGGTGTGCCCGAGGACATGATCGACCAGTCTTCCGCCAAGGATTCCTCTTCAGGCGATGAAGCGGCCAGGCTGCGCGAGGAGCTTGAGGCGGCCAAGCAGGACGTGCTCTATGCCAAGGCCGAAACGCAGAACGTGCGCCGTCGCATGGAGAAGGACATCGCCGACGCCCGCGCCTATGCCGCGACCGGCTTTGCCCGCGATATCCTTTCGGTAGCGGACAATCTGGCGCGCGCCCTGGAATCGATCCCGGCTGACCTGCGCGAGGACGAGAAGTTCAAGAACCTCGTCGCCGGGCTTGAAGCCACGGGGCGCGAGATCGAGAAGGTGTTCGGCAGCCACGGCATCACCCGCATCGCCGCAATGGGCCTCCCGCTCGATCCACACCAGCACCAGGCGATGATCGAGATGCCCTCGGCCGATGCCGAACCGGGCACGGTGATCTCGGAGCTGCAGGCAGGCTATATGATCAAGGACCGTCTGCTGCGACCGGCAATGGTGGCAGTGGCCAAGAAGCCGGACTGATTTTATCACACGCTGATGCGTCCCCGCGGAGACGGGGACCTCAGCCGGTTTGCTTTGATGGTTCGTGAAAACACCGAGGCCCCCGCCTTCGCAGGGGCGCAGAGCTTTTTACCCTCCGAGCAATCCGACAATTTCATCCGTCGAATAGAGATCGGCGAATACGAAGGCCATGTTGTGGAGCGTCGCAGCGTGTTCCTCGTCTGACAGTGCGGCCATGGCATCGCCCGCCATCAGCACGCGGTAGTTGTGCTGCATCGCGTCGCGGGCAGTGCTTTCGCAGCAGCAGTTGGTGAGGGTGCCCGTAATCAGCACCGTATCTATGCCGCGATCCTGCAGGACGGCGTGGAGCATGCAGGTTCCGGGCGTGAAACCGCTGAAGCGGTGCTTGTCGATCACCGTATCGTTCGCGGCTACTTCGAGCGCTGGCCAGAGCTGCCAGTAATGCGCGCCCGGGGTGAAGGCCTCCTGGTGCCCTTGCGCCTTGCTCCCCATGCGAACCATGAAATTCGACCAGCTCGGGCCGCCATCGGGCGGTGTGGTGTAGCGGAGAAACACGTTGTGGCCGCCGCCGGCACGAATTGCGGCGCTGATGCGGTTGATATTGTCGACGATGGTGCGGGCCATCGGCACTTCTACCGGCGCGCCTTCCTCCATGAAGCCGTTCTGCATGTCGACGACGATATGGGCGAGCCGCGCGGGTTCGATATCTTGGAAGATATTGCCATCACCACCGCGCGTGGGGGCGAAGCGGGCAAGGATGGCGCGATGGTCAACGGCATGAGGCATGGCGGTCAGATCTCCTGCTGCCGGCCATCTTGCCTGTTCGCATGCCGACTGTCCTCAACAGGCTTTCGCGGTTTCGGCAGGAGAAACGCTGGATAAAACGCTTCATCGCAAGGCATGGAACGCGAAGAAGGTCGGCGCGTCGTCTCCGGGAAACGGAGATATATTATGCGCAAGATCATCATTGCATCGCTTATCATGGGTTCGGCCGTCACTTTGGGCGGCTGCGCGAGGAACTATGCAGGCGAGGGTGCTGCTGTGGGCGCCGCGGTTGGTGCAGGAATCGGCGCAGCGACTGGCGGCGACGTTGTGCAGGGTGCGGCCATCGGTGGCGCGGTTGGCGCGGTTGGCGGTTCGCAGATCCGCAAGCGCGACAATCGCTGCTATCAGGTCGATCGCTATGGCCGGGAATACGAAGTCCGCTGCTGATCAGCCTGGATTGAACGGAACAAGCGCGTCGAGCGCTTGCAATGGCGGGGCGGCCGGTGACGGTGCGCCCCGTCTTGCCATGAACCAGTGGCGGACAAGCTCAGCCTGCTGTTCGATGCCGTAGCGTTCGAACGGGCGGCCGGGATCATAGGTGTAGCTGTAGCGACAGAACGGGTGGCGCATCAGCGGGAGCCACCATCGGCCGCGTGTCTGGGCCTGCCAGACGTGGACCATTTCATGGATGAACAGCCCTTGGGCCGGAAGCGGTGCATCTGCGAAGTCGTGCTCGTAGTGCGGGCTGGCGGCAGCGAAGTGGAGGTGCCCCATCGGGGCCATGACCGTGGCCGTCGGCTGGAAGGGAAACCAGCGGCGGCGGCGGATGCGGACGGGTCGGGTGTCTACGGCGGCGCCAAACACTTCGAAAACCAGCGCGCATTCGCCTGGCGTGAGGCGGCGCTCCCCGCCAGGCGGGCAGGGAGCGTCGGCTTCTCTCACATCTTGCTCATGTCGTGGCCGGAATGGTCCATGCCTTCCATCGCCTCGGCGTCGCTGCCACCGCCGAGCGCTTCGACCTTGGCGGGAACGCTGACCTTGTCGCCATTGTCGAGCGTGATCGTGAGTTCCGTGGTGCCGCCGGCCTTGAGGCTGTCAGCCACGTCAAACAGCATTACGTGGAGACCGCCCGGCTTGAACTCCGCGCTCTTGCCCGCTTCGATCGGCACGTCCTTGACCTGCTGCATTGAGGAGATGCCGTTCTTCGTGACGGTTTCATGCATCTCGGCGCGCTGCGCGCCTTCGACATAGACCGAGGCGATCTTGCGCGGCGCGCCACTGCCCTGCGAGACGGTGAAGTAGGCAGCGCCCGGCGTGCCCGGCACTGCGGGCAGGCGGACCATCGCGTCGGTCACCGTGACGCCGGGTGCGCTTTCGGGACCGGCTGCGGCGCTGCTGCTGGCCTGATCCGTCGGATCTTCTGCCTTCTGGCCGCAGGCGCCGAGCGACAGGGCGAGGGCGGAAAGTCCAATGATTGCAAGCTTGCGCATGAAGGGCGACTCCTGTTGCCAATATGTGTCCCGAGGTAAGCGCGTGGGGGCCTTGTGCCAAGAAGAAGCGCACCTATATCGCGGACAATCGAGCCGCACATGGCGGTCTGCCCGGCAGGGGGATCGCTTTCCCACGCGGTGTCTTGAATGGAAGGAACTGGGGAACTCATGGCTAAAGTTATCGGCATCGACCTTGGCACGACCAACAGCTGCGTTGCTGTTATGGACGGGGGCACGCCCAAGGTCATTGAAAACTCGGAAGGTGCGCGCACCACGCCGTCGATCGTCGCATTCACCAAGGATGGCGAGCGCCTGATCGGCCAGCCGGCCAAGCGCCAGGCGGTGACCAACCCCGACAACACGATTTTCGCGGTGAAGCGCCTGATCGGCCGCCGCTTTGACGATCCGCTGACCCAGAAGGACACGGAACTCGTCCCCTACACCATCACCAAGGGCAAGAACGGCGATGCCTGGGTCAAGGCCGGTGGCCAGGACTACAGCCCGTCGCAGATCTCGGCCTTCACCCTGCAGAAGATGAAGGAAACCGCCGAGGCCTATCTCGGCGAGGCCGTGACGCAGGCGGTGATCACCGTGCCGGCCTACTTCAACGACGCGCAGCGCCAGGCGACCAAGGACGCCGGGCAGATTGCGGGTCTCGAAGTGCTGCGCATCATCAACGAGCCGACGGCTGCGGCGCTGGCCTATGGCCTCGACAAGCAGGACGGCAAGACGATCGCGGTCTATGACCTCGGTGGCGGGACCTTCGACATCTCGATCCTCGAGATCGGCGATGGCGTGTTCGAAGTAAAGTCGACCAATGGCGACACGTTCCTGGGTGGTGAGGACTTCGATACGGCGCTGGTGGAATTCCTTGCCGACAAGTTCAAGTCGAAGGAAAACATGGACCTGCGCGGCGACAAGCTTGCCCTGCAGCGCCTGAAGGAAGCCGCGGAAAAGGCCAAGATCGAGCTGTCGTCTGCCCAGACGACCGAAATCAACCTGCCGTTCATCACCGCCCGCATGGAAGGTGGCAGCACCACCCCGCTCCATCTGGTGGAGACGATCACCCGCGCCGATCTTGAAAAGCTGGTCGCAGGCCTGATCCAGCGCACGCTCGACCCCTGCAAGAAGGCTCTGGCTGACGCCGGTCTTTCGGCCAAGGACATCGATGACGTCGTTCTCGTCGGCGGCATGACCCGCATGCCCAAGGTCCGCGAAGTGGTGAAGGACTTCTTCGGCAAGGATCCGCACACCGGCGTGAACCCGGACGAAGTCGTCGCCATGGGTGCCGCAATCCAGGCTGGCGTTCTGCAGGGTGACGTCAAGGACGTGCTGCTGCTCGACGTGACCCCGCTTTCGCTGGGTATCGAGACGCTGGGCGGCATCATGACCAAAATGATCGACCGCAACACCACGATCCCGACCAAGAAGAGCCAGGTCTATTCGACTGCCGAGGACAATCAGCAGGCGGTGACGATCCGGGTCTTCCAGGGCGAGCGGGAAATGGCGCAGGACAACAAGCTCCTCGGCCAGTTCGACCTCGTCGGCATTCCGCCAGCCCGGCGCGGCGTGCCGCAGATCGAGGTGACGTTCGACATCGACGCCAACGGCATCGTGAACGTGAGCGCGAAGGACAAGGGCACCGGCAAGGAGCAGCAGATCCGCATTCAGGCGTCTGGTGGTCTGTCGGATGCGGACATCGACCAGATGGTCCGCGATGCCGAGAAGTTCGCCGAAGAGGACAAGAAGCGTCGTGCCGAGGCGGAAGCCAAGAACAACGCCGAAAGCCTCATCCACGCGACCGAGCGCCAGCTTGAAGAGAACGGCGACAAGATCGACGCATCGCTGAAGGCAGAGATCGAAGCCGCCATCGCCGAGGCCAAGACGGCTGTCGAAAGTGGTAACTCGGAAGAGATGACCGCCAAGACCCAGGCGCTCACTGAAAAGGCCATGAAGATGGGCCAGGCGATCTACGAGAAGGAGCAGGCTGCTGCGGCTTCTCCGGGCGCCGAGGCTCCGAAGGCTGATGACGACGTGGTCGACGCCGAGTTCTCGGAAGTCGACGACAACAAGTGATGTTGCGATGAAACCGGCCCGCCGCTCGCGCGAATGCGCTGGCGGCGGGTCTTCGCGTTAGGGAAGCGCAATGTCGGCCGAGATCGATTTCTACGAATTGCTCGAAGTTGAGCGGACTGCGGACGAGAAGCTCCTGAAGTCTGCATACCGAAAACTCGCCATGAAGTTCCACCCGGACAAGAATCCGGGCTGTGCCGAGAGCGAGGCCAAGTTCAAGCAGATCAACGAGGCCTATGCCTGCCTCTCCGACCCGCAGAAGCGGGCAGCCTATGACCGCTATGGTCACGCCGCGTTCCAGCAGGGCGCAGGTGGCGGCCAAGGTGGTTTCGGTGGTGGAGACTTCGGCGATATCGGCGATATCTTCGAGACGATCTTCGGCGGTGCGTTTGGCGGCGGTGGCCGTCAGCAGGCGCGGCGCGGCGCGGACCTGCGCTACGACATGGAAATTAGCCTCGAGGACGCATTCCACGGCAAGGAGACCGAGATCGCGGTCGAGGTTTCGCAGAAGTGCGACCCTTGCGGTGGTTCAGGCGCAACACCCGGCACTTCGGCGCGACGCTGCAACCTTTGCGGCGGGCACGGCAAGGTGCGGGCGCAGCAGGGCTTCTTCATGGTGGAGCGGGCCTGCCCGAACTGCCATGGCCGTGGCGAAGTGATCGAAAGCCCATGCAAGGCCTGCCGCGGCGAAGGCCGGGTAGATGCCGAGCAGCGGTTGCAGGTGAACATTCCGGCGGGCGTCGACAATGGCACGCGCATCCGCCTTGCCGGCAAGGGCGAGGCGGGGCCGTTCGGCGCGCCTCCGGGTGACCTCTACCTGTTTCTGCATATCCAGCGCCACAAGGTGTTCGAGCGCGAGGGCACGACGCTGCTGACACGCTGCCCGATCAGCTTCACGACCGCGGCGCTGGGCGGCGAGATCGAGATTCCGGGCCTCGACGGCAAGGTCCACACGATTGAAATTCCGGCCGGCATCCAGTCGGGCAAGCAGTTGCGCAAACGTGGCGGCGGGATGCCCGTGCTGCAGGGCCGCGGCATCGGCGATCTTGTCGTCGAAATCCACGTCGAGACCCCGACCAAGCTTTCGGCGCGCCAGAAGGAAATTCTCCGCGAATTCCAGGCGACCGAGACCGGTGAGGAATGCCCGCAGTCAAAGGGCTTCTTCGAGCGCATCAAGGATGCCTGGACGGATCTGACGGAGTAAGCTTGCCGCGTCCCCGCGCAGGCGGGGACCTGGGCGGTGTTACAGACCGGCTGCTTGAACCGACTGAGGCCCCCGCCTGCGCGGGGGCGCAGTTCAGCTCACTGAAATGCGGCAACGACTTCGGTGCGGACCCGGTCCACCAGTCCCGGCTCGGCCGTCAACCGCCCCTGCTCCTCCTCCAGAATCGCCAGGAAGGCGTCGCGCTTGAAGGCTGCGATCACTTCGCCTGGTAGCGGGTTCTCCACCGTGGAGCAGATCAGGTCGATCACGCGCTCGGCGCCGTGGAGGCGGCCCCACAGATAGTCGTTCTCGCGGTAGGCGCGGCTGAAGAACGCGCCGAAGTTGAAGAATTCGACCCCGCGCAGACACGCGAACGTGCCGCCCTTGCGGATGGACGTGGCATCATCTGGTGAAATGCGATCGACCTTTACCGGATCGAACTCGCCCATCCCCTCACCCTGCAGCAGCGGCAGAGTGGCGGTGTCGTAGAACGGAAAGCCCAGATAGGCGTGGAGGAAGCGGCGGCGCAGCGACTTGTCCATCTTTTCAAGTGCGGCCACGAGCATGGAATCGACCTGTAGGTCCAGCCCGACGAGATCGCGCCGCGTGGCGATTGCGTTGAGAACCGCGCCGGGATCGACCGTGGCCAAGGCAGCTGTTTCGGCAAAGCCCGGGCCGAGACTCTCGAAAGTCTCTCGACCCTGGTAGAGCGCCTGGGCACGGTAGACAGCATCTCGCGCGGCCTCGCGGTCGGTAATGCTGACGTTCTCACCTTCCTCCCAATCGTGCGTCAGGCGGCGGGCGAGCAGCTTGAGGCGGCGAATACGAAAAGAAAGATCGTGGGTGCGGAAGAAAACAATGGCCTTGTCGGTTGCGCCCCCCCGCAAGGCCGACAGGCGGTCGAGCCCCGTACTGGCAAGGTGATCCCACAAGGCAGCCTCGACCTTGTCAAGCGAGGCTGCAGCTGGCGCGGCTTCGTGGATCAGCGCCGCAAGATCGGTGACGATTCCGGCCAGCTTGGTTTGCGCATAGCCGTGGAAGGCATATCCCGCACGCTCGGCAGCAGCTTGCTGGGCCTTGTTGCGCCATGCGGTGAGCCGTCGCTGGTTGGGGTGATCGAAAAACAGGGTTCGGCCGAACAGCCCTTCCACGGTCTCCTCGATCTCGGGGCGAAGGGCATCGACGATGGTTCTAAGGCGTTGCCGTTGTCGTGATTGCCGCTCGAGCGATTCCAAGTTGTCGCGGATCGGCTGTTCGCGCGGGATCGAGGATAGCGAGCCGAAGATGGCCGAAAAGAAGCCGATCGTGCGCCCGCCCTTCGGCGCGATGCGCATGTGATCGGGACTGGGATCGACATATACGAAGCGTCGATCGACCTCACGACGCGCGGGTCTGTCACGAAGGACGCCGATGGCTTGCGCGAAGGGACGATTGACGAGCACCGCGCCATCGACGAGCGCCACGCTGCCAAGGTCGCCGCGCTTCCAATGGCTGGGCATGATGCGCTGGAGAAACTGCGAGCGTCCCGGCCAAGTGGCGCCACGTTCGGCGACGAGCTGATCGATCTCATCGATGACTAGGGGCGGAAATGCACCGGGGAAACTGGCTGTGGATCGGGCGGCAAGCACCAGTTCGGGGCATGGTGCGAGGTCCCGATTGCCATGCCTGCTGGTCGATCGACGGAAACCTATCGAGAGGCGGTGCTCGCTCTCGACCACCGTTTCGGGGCTGTTTAGGCGCAGTTCTTCGAGATGGCCGTTGAAGTCGGTCGCCGTTACCAGCAGGTCCATGGGATGGCCTTCGGGCAAAAGCGGATCGCCCATCGGCGTGGCTGCCATGGCGTCGAGCGCATCGGCGATCATTCGGGAAAAGCCGATGCCGCTGAAAGGCGGAGCGAACCAGCGCGCACGGATCAGGCGTGAGACCTTGCGGCGCACTTCGGAGCGAGTCTCGGGCGCGACAGTACTGCTGACGACATTTCCCGGCCGCTTCAGCACGAACCAGACAAGAGGTTGCGCCCAGAACTTGGCGAACCGGCTCCACGGCTTTGCGTCGGGATCGAGCAGGACGTCGATATCGGCGCGTTCAAGCCACATTGCCGTGAGAGGTTCCAGGCTTTGCCCCGTGGCAATGGCCTGCGCCAGAAACACGCCGTTTATCCCGCCGGCACTGGCCCCGGAGACGATATCGGGCAGAAGACGCAGCCGCAGATCACGGGTCAGGGCAATCTCTTCGAACAATCTCAGGTAAACCGCCTCGACACCACCGGGGCTCGGTTCATGCGGGCAGTGGAATGCCCGGCTTGCGCGCGTGGCGTGCCAGAGTTCCTTCGTTACTCCATGCATGTACACGGCAAGGCTGATGCCGCCGTAGCAGATGAGGGCGAGACGCAGTTCCTTCTGCCGCATTGAGGCACATTGGCACGCCAGCGCGTCGCGAACCAGAGGCTTTGGCGAGAAGGCGCGGATGTGGATGAAAGGAACGTCATGTTTGCCTGCGCGTTGGACGGAAAAGCTTCATCAGAAGGGACGAAACCATGGTCGAGCAACGTACGGTAGAAGTGCGTGAACCTGACGGGTCCGCACACACGCATACGACAGTCTATGACGAACGCCCGCGCAGCGGCGGCAGTGGCTGGCTGGTTGCCATTATCCTTTTGATCGCGCTGGTCGTTGGTGGCTATTTCATCATGCAGATGGCGGACAGTCGCGCGAGCCGCGACACTGCGATCGAGCGTGCCGCCGATAACGTAGGGAGCGCGGCCAAGGACATTGGAGACGCGGCGAAGGACGTTGCCGACGGCAAATAGATCCGCTCGGATCAGCCAAGAATGTAAACTCCGCCGACAGATTGTTTTTGTGGGCGGAGTTTTCTCTATATATTTCAGATAGATGTGAACTCCGGATTATGAGCTTGCCGGTGTCAGAGTAACCGACGCTTTACCCTTTGCGGTGTAAGACCGCCCCACTGGGCCATTCCGTGCCCGAGTGGGGTGACGAGTGCCGGGCAAATGATCCGCCTGTTCAAGCATTACATACCGCATTCCATCCTGCTGCTGGGCTTGCTGGACTTTGTCCTGTTGATCGGCGCCGGCGAACTGGGGTGGCAACTGCGCGCGCACCAGATCGGCATCGACCCGGGCATGGTGCCCATGCGGTTGACGCCATTGCTGCTGTTTGCGGTGCTGGTGCAGACCGCGATGATCGCAGTCGGTGTCTATGGCTCGGACGCGCTGCGTTCGATGCGCTACGCTACGGCCCGCCTGCTGGTGGCGGTGAGCCTCGGGATCATCGCCCTTTCCGTCGTCTACTTCATGCTGCCGGGGCGCACGCTGTGGCGATCGAACCTGTTCTACGCAATGTTCATCGCCATGGCCTTCCTGGTCCTGATCCGTCTGCTGCTGGGAGGACTTCTCGGGACATCGGCATTCCGTCGGCGCGTGCTGGTGCTGGGCGCCGGAGCGCGAGCGGATCGCCTGCGCAAGCTGGGCGAGCGGCCCGAGGCAGGCTTCGCCATTGTCGGGTACATCGGCATGAGCAGCGCCGCGCCGGTTGTCGAGGAAGCGATACACCGCGACGCGATCAACAACCTCACGCGCTATGTGGAGAATCTGGGTGTAAGCGAAGTCGTGCTGGCGCTGGAAGAGCGCCGAAATGCGCTGCCGCTGAAGGATCTGCTGCGGATCAAGACCACGGGGGTGCACGTCAACGATTTCTCGACGTTCATGGAACGCGAGACGGGCAGGGTCGATCTCGACACGGTCAACCCCAGCTGGCTGATCTTCTCGGACGGGTTTTCGTCGGGCCGCGCGCTGTCGAGTGCGGCAAAGCGTATCTTCGATATCACGGCGAGCTTGCTGCTGCTGGTCTTGACCCTGCCGGTGATCGTGCTGTTTGCGTTGTTGGTGAAGATCGACAGCAAGGGGCCGGCGTTCTTCCGCCAACGCCGCGTCGGCCTCTATGGCGAGCCGTTCGATGTGATCAAACTGCGCTCGATGCGTACCGATGCCGAGGTGAACGGTGCGCAGTTTGCGCAGGAGAACGACCCCCGCGTGACCCGGATCGGCCGCTTCATTCGCAAGGTCCGCATCGATGAACTGCCACAGACATGGTCGGTTTTGAAAGGCGAGATGAGCTTTGTCGGCCCCCGTCCCGAGAGGCCCGAGTTCGTATCGGATCTTGAGGAAAAGCTGCCGTATTACGCCGAGCGACATATGGTGAAGCCCGGCATCACGGGCTGGGCGCAGATCAATTATCCCTATGGTGCATCGATCGAGGATTCGCGGCACAAGCTCGAGTACGACCTTTACTACGCCAAGAACTACACCCCTTTCCTGGACCTGCTGATCCTTCTTCAGACTCTGCGCGTCGTGCTCTGGCACGAGGGCGCTAGGTAAGGAGGCGCCGTGATGCAGACCCCCTTGTCATGGCAGGGCTTCGGGCAATGGGCATTTCTCATTGCCGCGTTCTGCTTCCTGATGCTGACAGGCTGGCGCTGGGAGCGCCGGCGTAACGCGCAGGAGGGGTCTGCCCGGGCAGAGCTTGGTGCCTTCATCGTAAGCGGTGCCTGGGCGCTTGTGGTCGCAGGCACCGGATATGCGACGCTGGTCGCGCAGGTATTCGAAAGCTTCCGCACTTTCGCCTGGCTCAGCCTCGCGTTCGTGCTGTTTTCCCGCGATGGGCGCCATACGAGTGTGGCGCCGATCAGGCCGGTTATGGCGGCGCTGATCTTCGTCGAAACACTGCAGTTCATCCTGCTCATGCTGAATGTGCGTTATGGCGGCAACGCTGCGGCTCAGGCGATGATCTTCCAGATCTCGATGCTGTTCCGGCTGCTGGTTGCAACGGGCGCGCTGGTGCTGGTGCATAACCTCTATGCCGGGGCCATGGCGCAACAGCGCGTGGCGCTGCGCTGGAGCTGCATCGCGATGGCAACGGTTTGGGGATACGACCTCAACCTTTACACGATTGCTTATCTCGCGCGGACCTTGCCGGTCGAACTCGAAGCCATGCGCGGCGTGGCGCAGATCGGCGTCGCCCTGTTGCTTGCCATTGGTGCGGTGCGAGGACGGTCGGCGCTGCGCTTCTCACCGTCGCGCGCGGTGGCGTTCCAGTCGCTCTCGCTGCTGGTGATCGGCGCCTACATGATCCTGATGGTTGGCGCAGCCCAATCGCTGACCTGGCTCGGCGGCGACGCCGGGCAGCTTGCGCAGCTGGGCTTCGTGTTCGTGACCAGCGTGCTCGTGCTGGCCATTCTGCCCTCGGGGCGCCTGCGTGGCTGGATGAAGGTCATGCTCGCCAAGCACTTCTTCCAGCACCGCTACGACTATCGCTCGGAGTGGCTGCGCTTCACCCGAACGATCGGCCGCGGTGGCACGCATGCGCCGTCATTGCATGAGCGCGTGGTCCAGGCGGTCGCCGACATCACCGACAGTTCAGCGGGCCTGCTTCTGTGCCAGGGCGAGAATGGCGAGATGGTGCTTTCCGCGCGCTGGCAATGGCCGACTGCCGACGTTCCTGCCGAGGCGCTGTCGATCGACCGGGTCGACTTTTTCGAGAAACGGGGGTTCATTGTCGACCTCGACGAACTGCGTGCCGGCGTGAACCATCAGGGCGAGGATGCTGCCGTGCCCCAGTGGCTGGTGGAAGAGCATTCCGCCTGGGCTCTAGTGCCGCTGCTTCACTTTGATCGTCTCGTCGGTCTGGTGGTGCTCGGGCGCCCGCAAGTGGCGCGAAAGCTCGATTGGGAGGATTTCGACCTGCTGCGCGTCGTCGGCATGCAGCTGGCCAGCTACCTCGCCGAGCATGCGGGCCAGTCGGCGCTGCTCGAGGCGAGCCGGTTCGAGGAATTCAACCGTCGCATGGCGTTTGTCATGCATGACATCAAGAACCTTGCCAGCCAGTTGAGCCTGCTTTCGCGCAATGCCGAGAAGCATGCGGAAAATCCGGCATTCCGGGCGGACATGCTGATCACGCTGCGCAATTCCGCCGACAAGCTGAACGCTCTTCTGGCCAGGCTTTCGCGCTACGGTGGCAATGCTGCAGAGCGCGTCGAAGACATCGATGCGAGCGAAGTGATCCGCGCAGTGGCCAATCGCTACAATGCGCCGGGGCAGTTGCAGGTCCACGTCACGCATGATGCGCCGTGCCGTGTCCTGGCCAACCGTGAAGTGCTCGAGCAGGTGGTCCTGCATCTGGTGCAGAACGCGATCGACGCCAGCGCCGAGGGCATGGCAGTTTTCCTGCAATGCAACGTCGACGGGCTCTACGGCACGATCGAAGTCATCGACACCGGTTGCGGAATGAGCGCTGAATTCATCCGCAATCGGCTGTTCCGGCCATTCGTATCGACCAAGCAAGGCGGGTTCGGCATCGGTGCCTACGAAGCGCGCGAAATGGTGCGGGCAATGCGCGGCAAGCTTGAGGTTGAAAGCCGCGAAGGGCTGGGCAGCCGCTTTACGGTGCGCCTGCCGCTGGCGGCAGCGCAGGGGTTGATCAGTTCGATTGAGGGGGAAAGCACCCCCCATGGGAAAAAGGTGGCATGATGAGTGACGCAAAGTCCGGACAGCGACCGGTGCTGCTGATCGTCGAGGACGATCCGGGTCTGCAGGCTCAGCTCAAATGGGCCTACGAGGACTTCGAGGTCGTCATCGCCGGCGACCGGGCAACGGCGTTGACGCTGCTCCGGTCGGAAGAGCCCGCTGTCGTGACCCTCGATCTCGGCCTTCCGCCCGATCCGGATGGAACGACCGAGGGGTTTGCCGTGCTTGACGAGATCATGGCGCTGCGTCCCCAGACCAAGGTGATTGTCGCCAGCGGGCACGGTGCGCGGGAATCGGCCCTGAAGGCGATCGAGAAGGGCGCCTACGATTTCTACCAGAAGCCAGTGGACATCGACGCGCTGGGCCTGATCGTGCGGCGCGCACTGCATTTGTCCCAGATCGAAGCGGAAAACCGTGTCCTGGCGACGCGGGCCTCGTCGGACAACAAGGTGCTTGGTCGCATGATCACGGCTGCACCGGAGATGATCAAGGTGGCGCGTACGATCGAGCGCGTGGCCAACACCAATGTCTCGGTCATGCTGCTGGGAGCCAGCGGTACCGGCAAGGAGCTTCTTGCACGCGGTCTGCACGATTGTTCGGGCCGGGCACAGGGCGCATTCGTCGCGATCAATTGCGCGGCCATCCCCGAAAACCTGCTGGAAAGCGAACTGTTCGGGCATGAAAAGGGTGCGTTCACCGGCGCGGTAAAGACGACCGAGGGCAAGATCGAACTGGCGAGCGGTGGCACGCTGTTCCTCGACGAGGTCGGCGACATCCCGCTGCAGTTGCAGGTGAAGCTGCTTCGCTTCCTGCAGGAGCGAACCATCGAGCGGATCGGTGGGCGGCGGTCGATCGAGGTCGACACGCGCATCGTCTGCGCAACGCACCAGAACCTCGAGGCAATGATAGCTGACGGCCGCTTCCGCGAGGACCTTTACTATCGCCTGGCCGAGATCGTCGTGCGCATTCCGGGGCTGGCCGAGCGTCCGGGCGATGCGACGCTTCTCGCCAAGTCATTCCTGCTGCGCTTTGCAAAGGAGATGAATCCTTCGGTCAAGGGCTTCGCGCCCGATGCGCTGGCCGCCATCGATGGGTGGAACTGGCCGGGTAACGTGCGCGAGCTTGAGAACCGGGTAAAGCGCGCGGTAATCATGGCCGACGGGAAGCTCGTCTCTGCGGCCGACCTCGATCTGCCGACGGGCGAGTCGCAGGAGGCCTCACCTCTCAATCTCAAGACTGCGCGTGAAGTGACCGATCGCAAGGTCATTCGCCATGCCCTTGCGCGAAGCGAGGGCAACATCTCCAGCACCGCGCGGCTGCTTGGCATCAGCAGGCCCACGCTTTATGACCTGCTCAAGCAGTACGATCTCCATAACTAGGTTCACCGCAGCCGCGCTGGTTGCACTGGTCCTTGGCGGACCGGTGCGGGGCGACGTGCCGGCGGACCTGCTCGCCAAGGCGCGCGATGCCATCGCGAAGCGCGACGGCATCGCAGCCGAGGCGCCGTTACGGGCGGCGATTCGGCAGGGAGCGTCCCCCGATGACGTGCGAGCGGAACTCGGCGAGGCACTGCTCCTGCAAGGGGACCGGCGCGAGGCGCGCAAGGTGCTTTACGGCGGTGACTTCCGGGCCGAAAGCGCTGCGCATGGCTGGCAACTGCGCGGACGCATCGAGCTAATGGACGGCCGGCTGGCAGCGGCCGGGCAGGCGCTGGACCAGTCCTATCGCCTCTCGCCGGACAATGCTTCGTTGTGGGTCGACATTGCACGGCTGCGTTTCAGCGGCGGCGAGCAGGCCCAGGCGATCGAGGCGGCAGAGCGTGCGGTAGAGTTGGCGCCCCAAGACCCACGCGCGCTTGAATTGCGGGGGTTGCTGATACGCGAACAGTTTGGCCTGCAGGCTGCATTGCCCTGGTTCGAGGCAGGGCTTCGCGCTGCGCCCAATGACGTGGGGCTGCTGGGCGAATATGCTGCAACGCTTGGCGACATGGGGCAATACCGAGCCATGCTGGTCGTCTGCCGCAAGCTGGCCAAGCTCGATCCCGGCAATGTCCGCGCGCTCTATCTTCAGGCGGTCCTGGCGGCGAGGGCAGGGCAGACCGATCTGGCCCGCAAGATCCTGCTGCAGACTGGCACTGCCTTGCGCGACATGCCTGCGGCTATGCTGCTCAACGGCATTCTCGAATATCGCGCCGGCAACGCCAACCTTGCCGTCGGCCATTTCGACCGGCTGCTGCGCGTGCAGCCCGATAACCTGCAGGCGCGAATGCTGTTGGTGCGGGCTCTGGAACGACAGGGCCTTCATCAGCAGGCGAGCGAGATTGCGTCTGCCTGGGCGAAGCAGGACTTTGCCACGCCTTATCTGCTGGTGCTCGCCGGCGATGCCGAGGCGGGTCTTGGGAACAAGCTCGCCGCCGCGTCCTACCGGGAACGATCAAAGGCAACTGGCCAACGCACTGCGACGGTTATTTCCGCAGATCAGCCATTGCCTGTGCTCGCGTTGGCGTATGGCGATGCGCCAAACTTTGCGGCGAACGCCGTGCCCTACATCCGCGGACTGATCGCGAGCGGCAATGCTGGTCAGGCTGTGTCGGTTGCGGACCGTCTCCGGCTTGCCAATCCCGGCGCAGCAGAGGCGTGGCTGCTGGCAGGCGATGCCCGGCTCATGGCTGGGGATCAAGCCGGGGCGCTTGACCAGTACGGTCGGGCAGCGGTCATTCGCTTCAACCTGCCGACACTGCAGAGAATAGACTACGCCTTGCGTGCAATTGGTAAGCCCGTGGAAGCAAACGGCGTTCTCGCCCGCTACTTGCGGCAGAACCCTGGCAGTCCGCAGGCCCTGAAGCTGCTGTCTGCGGGACGCGCTGCATTGGGTGACAATTCCGGGCAGGACGCGATCGAGGGCATCCTGCAGCAGCGAGCATTGCGCCATCCGTCATGAACTCTGTCCTCGACAGAGGAGCGCCATGACCTTAATCCGAATTCAACCGAACGATTAAATGCGGAGACGGATCATGGCAGGGGCGCTCGAAGGGCTGACGGTACTCGAATTCGCAGGGATCGGCCCCGGACCGTTTGCCTGCATGATGCTGGCGGACCATGGCGCGCGCGTCATCCGTATCGACCGACCGGCAAAGGGTGACCGTGTTGGGGACAGCGGAAACCGCGATATCCTGAACCGCAATCGCGAACGGATCGAGCTTGACCTCAAGGACCCCGTCGCGATCGCCCGGATCCGCGAAATGGCGAAGGACGCCGATGCCATCGTCGAAGGCTATCGCCCCGGCGTGATGGAGCGGCTTGGCCTGGGACCGGATGTGTTGCTCACCGACAATCCCAAGCTGGTCTACGGGCGCATGACCGGGTGGGGGCAGGAAGGGCCGATGGCTCCGCTTGCCGGGCATGACATCAATTATATCGCGCTGGCCGGCGCACTTCACAGCTTCGGTCAGGCGGGCGGAAAGCCGCAGTTCCCCATCAACCTTGTCGGAGACTTCGGCGGGGGTGGCATGCTGATGGCGTTCGGTGTGATGGCCGCCGTGTTCTCGGCGCAGCGCACTGGCAAGGGGCAAGTGGTGGATTGCGCCATGGTGGATGGCGCGGCGATCCTTTCGGCCATGACCTATACTTTCCTGGGGCTTGGCCGGTGGAAAGACGAGCGCGGCGTCAACCTGCTGGATGGCGGCGCGCACTTCTATGACACCTATGAAACGAGCGACGGCAAGTGGATCTCGATCGGTTCGATCGAGCCACAGTTCTATGCCCTGCTGCTGGAAAAGACCGGCCTGAAGGACGATCCCGCTTTTGCCCCGCAGATGGACCCGCGCGTCTGGCCGGACCTGAAGGCGCGACTTGCCGCCTTGTTCCTGACCAAGACGCGAGACGAATGGTGCGCGATCATGGATGGCACCGACATCTGCTTCGCTCCGGTTCTCAGCTTGCGCGAGGCTCCAAAGCATCCCCACAACACCGCGCGCGAGACGTTCGTCGAAGACGAGGGGATGGCCATGCCTGCGCCGGCGCCGCGTTTCCTCGGTACGCCCGCGCCCAAGCCCTCACTGGCCGGGCGGGGCTGAGAGGTCAGTCTGCCCGGATGGCGGCGTCGATCTCGCTGTCCGGGTACTTGCGCTTGTGGCGGACCGACCACCACAGCGACAGTCCGATAAGGGCTGCGCCGATCAGGCCGGTGATCGTTTCGGGAATATGGAACTTCGCGGACAGCAGCATGATCGCTCCGAGCGCGATGATCGCCCAGAACGCGCCATGCTCGAGGTAGCGGTATTCCGAGAGGGTGCCCTTCTTTACCAGCATGATCGTCATCGAACGGACGAACATTGCGCCGATCGACAGGCCGAGCGCGATGATGACCATGTTGTTGGACAGGGCGAATGCGCCGATCACGCCGTCGAAACTGAATGATGCGTCAAGCACGTTGAGGTAGAGGAAACCGCCAAGGCCCGAGCGCACCACCACGCCTGCGGCCTTTTGTGCCTCGTCGCGCATCTCGAGGATGGTGCCCAGCGCCTCGACGGCGATGAAAGTCACCAGGCCAAGCACGCCCGAGACGATGAATGTCAGGGCTTCGGCTTCAGGCAGCATCAGGGAGATGCCATAAATTCCGAGCAGCAGCAGCGCGATCTCGGCAGCCTTGACGTTGGAGACGACGGCGAGCTTTTCCTCGACCCAGCGGATCCAGTGCACTTCCTTTTCGCCATCGAAGAAGAAGCTCAGGCCAACCATTGCAAGGAACGCGCCGCCAAAACCGGCAATGCCAACGTGCGCGCTGCTGACGATCTCTTCATAGCGCTTGGGATCGTTCAGGGAGAGGTTCAAGGCCTCTACCGGCCCCAATCCCGCTGCAATCGCCACGATGGCCAGCGGAAATACGATGCGCATGCCGAACACGGCGATGATCATGCCCCAGGTCAGGAAGCGCTTCTGCCAGATTTCGTCCATTTCCTCGAGCACGGCCGCGTTGACCACCGCGTTGTCGAACGACAGCGAGATTTCGAGGATGGAAAGGACGAACACGATCCATAGCAGGGACATGGTGCCACTGGCGGTGCCGGTCTGCATCCAGCCATAGGCGACGGCCAATGCCAGGCAGACCAGCGTGAAAAGGATCGAACCCTTGTAGAAGCGGAGCAAGCGGAATTCCCTTGTTGGCGTGTCGCGGCGCGTTACTTCGGCTGATAGGTCTGTTCAATACCGGGGAACGCGCGAGAGCGCACTTCGGCAGCATAGCGGGCGGCTGCGCCGGAGATGGTCTCGGCGATATTCTCGTAGATCTTCACGAAGCGCGGCACCCGCTCGAACATGCCGAGCATGTCCTCGGTCACCAGCACCTGTCCGTCACACTGCGCCGATGCGCCGATGCCGATGGTGGGGCAGGGCACGGCCTGCGTGATGGCGATGGCGATGGGTTCGACCACGCCCTCGATCACGATGGCAAAGGCGCCGGCTTCGGCCAGCGCCTGCGCATCGCCGACGATCTTGGCGGCTTCGGCTTCGCTGCGACCACGCGCGTTGTAGCCGCCGAGCACGTTGACCGCCTGCGGGGTCAGGCCAACGTGACCCATCACCGGGATGCCGCGTCTGGTCAGGAAGGCGACGGTTTCGGCCATGGCTTCCCCGCCCTCGAGCTTGACCGCGGCACAACCGGTCTCCTTGAGGAGCCTTGAGGCGCTTTCGAATGCCTGCTGCGGCGAGGCTTCGTAGGAACCGAACGGCATGTCGACCACGACAGCGGCATGGTAGGATCCGCGCACCACCGCTGCGCCGTGGGCGGCCATCATGTCGAGCGTGACCGGCACCGAGGAGGGCAAGCCATAGATCACCTGGCCCAGCGAATCCCCCACCAGCAGCAGGTCGCAATGAGCGTCGAGCAGCTGCGCCTGCCGCGCGGTATAGGCGGTGAGCATGACGACCGGTTCCTTCGTCACGCCATCCTTCTTGCGCTGGCGGATCGCCGGGATCGTCAGCCGTTTCATCGGTGCGGGCGTAGGGTTCGCGCGGCTGGTGGCGGTGTCGAGCTGGAAGGTCGTGGACATCGTTGCGCATCCTCTGAAGCGGGCAGATGCTTCTACTTGCTTGTCGAAAACCCGCAAGGTGGCCCGATGTGTGGCACATCTTTGATGCAAGTCTGGGGAAAAATGGCTTGCGCGAAAGGACGTTCCCGCTAGCGTTGCGCGCCATAACCTGGTTTCCGGCGCAACCGTTTTGGTTTCAGGTGCCGGACCAAGGCGGGAGAATTTCATGTTCGGTCGCGTCAAACCGCTCGACGCCATTCTAGCAACTGCTGAAAAGAAATCGTTGCATCGCTCGCTGGGAGCCTTCCAGCTTACCATGCTCGGCGTTGGTGCTGTCATCGGCACCGGGATCTTCGTGCTGACGGCCGAGGCCGCGCAGAAGGCTGGCCCCGGGATGATGATCAGCTTCATCATCGCCGGCTTCGTCTGCGCCGTAGCGGCATTGTGTTACGCCGAGATGGCGTCGATGGTCCCGGTTTCGGGCTCTGCCTACACTTACAGCTACGCCGTGATGGGTGAACTTATCGCGTGGATGGTAGGTTGGGCACTTATTCTCGAGTATGCCGTGGCGGCAGGTGCGGTCAGCGTGGGCTGGTCTGGCTATGTCGTCGGGCTGATCGAGAACGCCTTCAGCATAGACATACCTGACCTTCTGGTGCGCGGGCCCTATGATGGCGGCGTGGTGAACCTTCCCGCGATGCTGATTGCCGGGCTCGTCACCTGGCTGCTGGTGATCGGCACCAAGGAAAGCGCCTCGGTCAACGCGGTGCTGGTGGCGATCAAGGTTTCGGCGCTCACCCTGTTCATCATTCTGGCCGTGCCTGTGATGAAGATGGAAAACTTCGAGCCCTTCGCACCGCTCGGCTTCAGTGGGATCGGCGCGGCTGCGGCCTCGATCTTTTTCGCCTACGTTGGCTTCGACGCTGTCTCGACAGCGGCGGAGGAGACGAAGAACCCGCAACGCAACATGCCGATCGGCCTGATCGGTAGCCTTGCAATCTGCACCGTGTTCTACTTGCTGGTTGCAGCGGGCGTGATCGGTTCGGTCGGCGCACAGCCTGTGCTTGACGCCAACGGTCTTGGTATGGAGCCGGGGAGCCGGGAACTTGCTGCGCAGTGCATGGCCATGGGCGATCAGGCTGTCGTCTGCTCGAAGGAAGCGCTGGCATGGACGCTGCGTGAAATCGGTTGGCCTCAGATCGGCAACCTGATTGGCCTTGCCGCTGGTCTTGCCTTGCCGTCGGTCATCCTGATGATGATGTTCGGCCAGACCCGCATCTTCTTCGTGATGAGCCGCGACGGTCTGCTGCCTGCTTCGTTCTCGAAGATTCATCCGCGTTACAACACGCCACACGTGATCACGATCATTACTGGCGTTTTCGTGGCGCTGTTCGCGGCGTTCTTCCCGGTCGGGCTGCTCGCCAACATTTCGAACTCGGGCACGCTGTTCGCCTTTGCCGCCGTGTCCATCGCGGTTCTGGTGATCCGTCGCCGCGAACCGGGCCGTCATCGGCCGTTCCGTACTCCGGCGATCTACCTGACTTCGCCGCTGGCGTTCGCAGGTTGCCTTTACCTGTTTTACAAGCTCGACGCGAAGAGCCAGCTGCTGTTCGTAATCTGGGCTGCGGTCGGGCTGGTGGTCTATTATGCTTACAGCCGCAGCCGCAGCCACGTGGGCCGCGGTTCGGTCGAAGTGCACGAAGCTGACGCTGACGCACCGCCGCAGCCGGTGCCGCCGATCGACTGATCCTTTGCTTCGAGCAAATGACAAGGGCCGCTCCTTCCGGGGCGGCCCTTTTCGTTTTGTCGATGGAACGACTTAGAGTTGGGTGTCGGTGTAGCCGCCCTTGACGTCGTTGGTGACGTCCATGCCCAGCGCCATCTTTGCGGTTCCGATCAGGCCCATTTCGCCAGCCCAGATCGATGCATCTCCCAGGTTCATGCGCATGAACAGCAGGTTGGGCGAATCCGGCCCGCCGGGAAACCAGGCCTCGACAAAGTTGTTCCAGTGCTTCTCCAGTACGGCGCGATCGGTTTCCTCGACCAGCATGCCGTGGAAGCGGGCGAACACGTCGTGTCCCTTTGAAGAGAACGTGGCGGTGGCGCCGCCCATCTTGGCGAAGCGATTGTCACGGCTCGTGAAGAACCAGATCGCACTGTTGGCGTCCTTGTCGAGCTGCGCGGTCATGGGCGCGGCCGAATCCGGATCGTTGTCGAGCTGGAGCATGACATATGGCGACGACGACATCGCCTTCCAGAATTTTTCGCGCAGCTCTTCGGGATTGCCCTGATCGTACTTCATCGCTGGAATGTCCTTTGCTTGTCGGCAGTTGCCTGATGAACGGGACGAGGCGGGTGAGGTTCCCCCCAGGTTTTTCCCCAAGGCTGTGCACAAAAGGGAAAGGATGCATGGATTGCGCGTTCCTCAAAATAGAACATAATAAGAACAAAGGAACGAATCGCATGATCGAACACGCCCCTATCCGCGATCCAGTCGCAGCCCTCGGCACTCTTGCTCCAGGCCTTGTGCGCGGTATCGGCGCGTCGGACCGGACGCATCGTTGGACACCGGGATTGGCCCTCGATTGCCCCCATGTCGAACTGTTCGCGCGGGCCCGCGATGCCTGCGGGGCAGGAATGGCGCTGGCAATGGCCCGCGATGCCTTGCGCCAGCAGCGCGCCGCAGAGCTGCACGATCGCCGCCCCTTCCTGTGGGTGCAGGACAAGGCGGCGCTGCGTCTTTCCGGCAGGCCTTACCTGCCCGGTCTGGCGGCCGACTTGCGCCATCGCCTTGTCCACGTTGCCGCCGCCACGCCCGAAGATGCCCTCTTCGCGCTGGAAGAGGGCTTGCGCTGCCACGATATGGCTTTCGTGATTGGCGAGATTGCAGGCAATCCTCGCGCCCTCGATTTCACCGCGTCGCGCCGCCTCAGCCTCGCGGCGGAAAAGCATGGCGTGCCGTTATGGCTGGTCCGGCTCGATGCCAGGCGCGATCTCGGCGCAGCGCGAATGCGCTGGGAGATTGCGCCCGCGCCTTCGCCACGCCCGCGCTGGAATGCCCATGCGCCGGGCATCGCCACATGGCGGGCCGATCTGTTTCGTGCCCACACCTTCCACCCCGGACAATGGATCTTGTGCGATGACGACGCTCTCCTCGTCGCCGAACCCTTCACGCCGGATCATGGCGATCTGGTGCACGAATCTGGCGATCGATCGCTGGCGACTGGTTGAGGGGCTGGCTCACGGAGAAGGGCTCGACGCCACCCCGCTCGCTCTGATCGAAGATACCGCCCACGGCCCGCGCATTGCTGCCGCCAACGCTGCTGCCCATGCCGCGGGGGCTGTGCCGTCAATGCGCCTCACCGATGCGCGTACGCTCTGTCCCGCGCTCGCCGTGCGCCCCGCTGATGCTGCGGGCGACCTCGCCTTTCTTGAAAACCTTGCCCTGTGGGCGCAACGCTGGGGGCCATGGAGCGCGCTTGATCCCCCCGATGGCCTGCTCGTCGACACCAGCGGCGTGGCTCACCTGTTCGGCGGCGAGCAAGCCCTGATCGCTGACACGTTGGCCCTGCTGAACAAGCGTGGTTTGACGGCCCGTGCTGCGCTCGCCCCCACTGCAGGCGCGGCTTGGGCGCTTGCGCGGCACGGACCTGTGGCTGCAATCCAGCCCCCAGAGGCAGACCCACGCACATTCCTCGCCGATCTGCCCGTAGCCGCCTTGCGTCTTGATGCCGATGTGATCCTGCTGCTGCGCCGGCTCGGCCTCAAGCGATTGGGTCAGATCGAAGGCCTGACGCGCGAGAACCTCGCCCGTCGCTTCCGCAACCACCGATCGGCTGCAGCGAACCCGCTGTTGCGGCTTGATCAGATCTTCGGTTTGCGGCCCGAACCGCTGCTGCCTGTCGTGGGCGTGCCCGCCCCGATGGTTCAGCGCCGTCTGATGGAACCGATCCGCCACCGCACTCTGCTCGATCGCGTGGTCGAGGACCTCGCTGCCGACTTGGCGCGCTTGCTCGAAGGACTGGGGCAGGGCGCACGTCGCCTCGAGCTCGGAATGTGGAAGGTCGATGGCGAGGTCATGGTGCGGCGGCTCGAGATGGCCGCCGCCTCGCGCGATCCGGCCCATATCTGCCGCCTGTTTGCCGCGCGGCTCGATGATCTCGATGCCGGATTCGGGATAGAACTCGTGCGCCTGCGCGTGCCATGGGCCGAACCCCTGAATCTGTCCCAGGCCGATCTCGATGCCGCGGCTGAGCGCCATGGTACCAGCCTTGCCGCCTGTATCGATCGCCTGACCGTACGGCTCGGGCCAGAAGCGGTGCGCCGCCCGGTCGTTCATGGCAGCCATGTGCCTGAACGCGCCCAGCGCTGGCAGCCTCCACTGGCAGATATGCCATCTTCACAGGAAGAATTGCGTTTTCATCACAGGCCGCTGAAAATATTGGATAAACCGGAGTCGGTTGCGGTTATTTATGAAACTCCGGACGGTCTACCCCGCCAGTTTCAATGGCGCGGCCAGTTGCACAAGGTCGTCCGCGCCGAGGGGCCTGAACGCATTGCCCCCGAATGGTGGCGCGAACGCTCTACCGTGCGCTTGCGGGATTACTACCGGATCGAGGACGAAGCCGGCCGCCGTTACTGGATCTATCGCCACGGCGTGATCGGCGATGGCCGCGGCGGAGCCCCCGAATGGTTCATCCAGGGGCTCTTTGCCTGAAGTATCAGATCGATGGTGCCACGATGGTCTGTGCCGTCAGCGTATCGATCACTTCCTGCGGCATGGTCTCTGCGGGACGACCGGAAACAAAATCGAGCAGGTCCTTGGTCAGACGCTCGGTCTGCGTTGCAAAGAGGCCATGCAGCTCGCCGTCGTACTCGATCAGCGTCGCGTGCGGCACGGCCCTGGCCACGGCGCGTCCGGTTGCCTCGATCGGTACAGTGGCGTCCGAAGTCCCGTGGATCACCAGCGTCGGCACGCTGAACGAGGGCAGGTCACCCCGGAAATCGGTGGTGGCAAAAGCCTTCGCCGAAAGCAGCGTGGGCCTCAGGCCTGCCTGCATGGCGGTCGCCCAGGACAGCTTCAGCGTCTCGTCGCTGACCGGCTTGCTCAGCATGCCCACGCCATAGAAATCGCGGAAGAAGCCGGTGAAAAATTTCGCACGGTCCTCCAGCATGCCTTCGGTCATCTCATCGAACGTCGATTGCGGCACGCCCTCGGGATTGTCGTCGGTCTGGAGCATGTAGGGCACGACCGATGACACCAGCGCCACGCGCGAAACGCCCTGCCCGCCATAGCGCGACATGTAGCGCGCGATCTCGCCACCGCCCATCGAGAATCCGACCAGAGCCGCGCCGTTATTGGCATTCATTGCTGCCATGACGTCAGCCAGATCGTCGGCAAAGGTATCGTAGTCATAGCCATCCGAAGGCTGGTCCGACCGTCCGAACCCGCGCCGGTCATAGGCAATCGCACGGAAGCCTTCATCGGCCAGTGCGTTGCTCACCGGGTCCCAGCTGTCGCCAGAGAGTGGCCAGCCATGGATCAGCACCACCGGCGGCCCATCGCCCCACGACTTGGCATAAAGGCGGGTCCCATCCCGGGTCTCGATCATCGGCATCAAACTGTCTCCTCAGGCCCCGCCCGTGTGGTGCCTGAACGGCTCGTCCCGTTTCGCGTTCCGATGCCCGTCTGCCCACAGGTACGGGCTGGCACTGGAGGCTGAAAGAACATATAAGGAACGAATGTCGCAGCTTACCGTTCTCGAACGCCTCGAAATCCTGGCCGATGCCGCAAAGTACGATGCCTCCTGCGCCTCGTCGGGCACCACCAAGCGCAACAGCAAGGGCGGAAAAGGCATCGGGTCGACCGAGGGCATGGGCATCTGCCACGCCTATGCGCCCGATGGTCGCTGC
Organism: Novosphingobium sp. FW305-C-30-35; assembly: GCF_058783135.1. NCBI lineage: Bacteria > Pseudomonadati > Pseudomonadota > Alphaproteobacteria > Sphingomonadales > Sphingomonadaceae > Novosphingobium > Novosphingobium sp. FW305-C-30-35. The sequence goes on along the minus strand of NZ_JBYSYJ010000001.1, from coordinate 226,355 downwards.
ATCTCGCTGCTCAAGATCCTGCTGACCAATCACTGTGTGTTCGATTGCCATTACTGCGTGAACCGCAAGAGTTCGAACACCCGCCGCGCGCGCTTTACCCCGCAGGAGGTGGTGGACCTGACCCTGTCGTTCTACCGCCGCAACTATATCGAAGGCCTGTTTCTCTCCTCCGGCATCGTCAAAAGCTCCAGCCACACCATGGAGCAGTTGATAGAAGTCGCCCGTATCCTTCGCGAAGAACACGATTTTCGGGGTTATATCCACCTCAAGACGATTCCCGAAGCCGATCCCGAGCTGGTCGCCCAGGCCGGGCTCTATGCCGATCGCGTCTCGATCAACGTCGAGTTGCCAACGGTAGCCGGCCTGACCCGCCTCGCGCCCGACAAGTCCGCACCGCAGATCGAAGGGGCCATGGGGTCGCTGAAGGAAGCGATTGTCGAGGCCAAGGACGCCCGCAAGCGCTTCCGCCATGCGCCGAAATTCGCCCCCGCCGGCCAGTCCACCCAGATGATCGTCGGTGCCGATGCCGCGACCGATGCCGATATCGTCGGCCGCGCCAGCACGCTTTATGAGCGCTTCCGCCTGCGCCGCGTCTATTACTCAGCCTTCAGCCCGATCCCCGACGCCAGCGCAGTCCTGCCGCTGAAGCGTCCGCCCTTGATGCGCGAACATCGGCTCTATCAGTCCGACTGGCTGATGCGCTTCTACGGCTTTGCCCCGCACGAGGTGCAGCAGGCCGCCGGCAACGATGGCATGCTTCCGCTCGACATCGACCCCAAGCTCGCCTGGGCCTTGCGCTTTCGCGGAGATTTCCCGGTCGACGTCAACCGTGCCCCGCGCGAGAAGCTGCTGCGCGTGCCGGGCTTGGGCGTGAAAGCCGTCAACGCGCTCGTCGCCGCGCGCCGCCAACGCCGCCTGCGTCTCGCCGATGTCGGCAAGCTTACCGTCTCCATTGCCAAAGTGCGTCCGTTCATCGTCACCGAGGATTGGCGGCCGGTCATGCTGACCGACCGGGCAGATCTGCACAGCCTTCTGGTACCCGCGACCAAGCCTGCCCAGATGGAACTCTTCGCATGAAGCCGTTCCGCGACATGCGCCTGGCCGAAGCGTTCCGGATCCAGCTTGCCGCGCCCGATGATTTCGAAGGCTGGCGTGATGCTGCCCGTCGCATGGTCCGCGCTGATGTGCCGCCAGACCGGATCACCTGGGAATCGCCGGCCGATCCGGGAGCGGACCTGTTCGCCCAAGGGGACCGTCGCCTGCCGTCGCCCCCTGCCGATGCCCCGCAACCGCGCGTTTCACGAGACTTCCTGCAGCTTGCCCAAAGCGTGATCCTTCATTCTGATTCAACGCGTTTTTCCCTGCTCTATCGCGTGCTATGGCGCCTGCAGTCCCGCCCGCGCCTTATGGAAGACAAGGCCGATCCTGACGTTCGCTCGATGGAGGATCTGGCGCGGCAGGTCCGGCGCGACATCCACAAGATGCGCGCCTTCGTCCGCTTCCGCAGCGTCGAGGGTGAGGGGAGCGAGCGCTATGTCGCCTGGTTCGAGCCCGAGCATCATATCCTGCGCGCCAACGCCGGGTTCTTCGTGCGCCGCTTCACCACCATGCGCTGGTCGATCCTCACCCCGCGCGGTACCCTGCACTGGGATGGCGAGGCGCTGCAGGAAGGCCCGCCGGCTACCCGGGCCGATGCTCCCTCTGGCGATCCGGTCGAGGCCCTGTGGCGGAAGTATTATGCGTCGATCTTCAATCCTGCGCGTTTGAAGGTCGGGGCCATGCTCAAGGAAATGCCCCGCAAGTACTGGAAGAACATGCCGGAGGCGGCGCTCATCCCCGAGTTGATCGCCGGAGCGCAGGCACGCGAGGCACAGATGGTGAAGGCGGGCGAACAGGACTTCGGCGAACGGCCGCAAAGCCTTGGCGCGATTGGCGAAGCGATCCTCGGCTGCCGCCGCTGCGAGATCGGCTGCAACGGCACCCGGGCAGTCATGGGCGAAGGGCCCTCATCCGCCGCACTCATGATCGTGGGCGAGCAGCCGGGCGATACCGAAGAGGAGCAGGGCCGTCCGTTCATCGGTCCGGCCGGCCGCCTGCTGCGTTCGCATCTCGAAGAAGCAGGCATTTCGGACGAACGCACTTACGTCACCAACGCGGTCAAACACTTCAAGTTTGTCCCCCGCGGCAAACGCCGCCTCCACCAGAGTCCCACCGCCAAGGAAATCGACATCTGCCGCTGGTGGCTTGATGGCGAGCGCGCGCTGGTCCAGCCCCGGCTCATTCTCGCCTTGGGCGCAAGCGCGGCACGCAGCCTTCTCGGCAAAACAGTCAGCGTGCAAAAAGTGCGAGGCGAACCTCAGGCGCTGGCAGATGGCAGCGAGCTGTGGATCACCACGCACCCCAGCTATCTGCTGCGTCTGCACGATCACGGTCGTGCCGAGGAAGAGGCAAAGTTTGCCAAAGACTTGCGCAAGGTAGCGCAGAGGCTTTCGGAACTATCGGCATAAATCATGCCCGAACAGCCGCTGACACCGCGCCGCCGCCATGTCGAACCGGTGGACGAGGGCGACCTGCCGCCGGCACCGTTCGTGGAACTGGGCCTGGCGACCTGCTTTTCGTTCCTGCGTGGCGCGTCGGACGCGATCGATCTCGTCACCACGGCACGTGCCTTGGGATACGATGCTCTTGGCATTGCCGACGCCAATACCATGGCTGGCGTGGTGCGCCTGCATACCGAGGCCGAGGCTGCGCGGCTACGTCCGGTTATCGGTTGCCGGATCGAAACCGTCGAAGACCTTGTCTTTCTGGCCTATCCGCAGGACCGCGCCGCGTACGGCCGGCTGTGTCGGCTCATCTCCGAAGGGCGAATGCGCACGCTCACCGGAGAGTGGCAGGCGAAAGGCACCTGCGAGATCGATCTGCCCATGCTGGCAGCCCATGCCGAGGGCATCCACCTGATCCTCGTGCCGCCTGCTGATCTGGATCAGATGTTTACGGTGGAAAGCGAAAGCAATGTCTATGCTTTTCCGGGAGCAGAGTCCCCAGCTCTTCCACAGGTCAGGAACAGCCTTTCCCTGCCTTTTCCCGACTTTCTCCCCCGGCTTGTCCACAGCTTGCCGACCATGCGCCATCTGGCTGCAAGCTACCTTTACGTCGGCGACGACATCGCCCGGATCGAAAGGTTGAACGGTCTGGCACGGAGCAATGGCCTCGGCCTGCTGGCTACCAACGAAGTGCTCTACGCGACACCAAACCGCCGTCCGCTTCAAGACGTGATGACGGCAATCCGCCACAAGACCACCGTTGCCAAGGCCGGGCACTTGCTCCAACCCAATGCCGAACGGCACCTGAAATCTCCGCAGGATATGGTGCGCCTGTTCGAACGCTGGCCCGATGCGATCGCAGCGACGCGCAATCTGGCGGACTCCTGCCAGTTCAATCTCAGGGAGTTGCGCTACGAATACCCCGAGGAGATCTGCCCGGAGGGCCACGATCCGCAATCCTGGCTGGAGATGCAAACCTGGGAAGGGGCACGCGGACGCTATCCCGAAGGCGTGCCCGATGGCGTGGGTGAAACCTTGCGTCGCGAACTTGACCTCATCGGCAAGCTGAACCTCGCAACCTACTTTCTGACCATCAAGGATATTGTTGATTTTGCCCGTAATTGTGATCCACCCATCCTGTGCCAAGGGCGTGGTTCAGCTGCCAATTCCGCGGTCTGTTACTGCCTCGGCATCACTGCCGTTGATCCCGCCAAGCATGCGTTGCTGTTCGATCGCTTCATCTCCGAAGAGCGCAAGGAGCCGCCTGATATCGACGTCGATTTCGAGCATGAGCGACGCGAAGAGGTCATCCAGTATATCTACCGCCGTTTCGGTCGCACCCGAGCAGGCCTCTGCGCGACGGTCATTCACTACCGGCCGCGCATGGCGATCCGCGAGGTAGGCAAGGCCATGGGCCTTTCCGAAGACGTGACCAGCGCGCTCGCTCGCACTGTCTGGGGCAGCTGGGGTACCGAAGTCGGCGAGAAGAATGTCAACGAAAGCGGGTTGGACGGCACCGATCCCTACCTCAGGCGCGTGATCAGCATAGCCCAGCAAATGATTGGAATGCCCCGCCATCTTTCCCAGCATGTTGGCGGCTTCATCCTGACACAAGGGCCACTGACGGAAACAGTACCGATCGGCAATGGCGCGATGGCCAATCGCAGCTTCATCGAATGGGACAAGGATGACATCGACGCGCTTGGCATCCTCAAGGTCGATGTGCTCGCGCTCGGCATGCTCACCTGCATCCGCAAGTGCCTTGATCTGCTGGGTGCGCACCATGGCCGTGATCTGACGCTGGCCACAGTCCCGCGCGAGGATCCGGCGGTCTACGACATGTTGTGCAAGGGGGATTCTCTTGGCGTGTTCCAGGTGGAAAGCCGTGCGCAGATGAACATGCTGCCGCGCTTGCGGCCGCGGCAGTTCTACGATCTCGTGATTCAGGTTGCCATTGTCCGCCCGGGGCCGATCCAGGGCGACATGGTCCACCCCTATCTCAAACGCAGGCGGGGAGAGGAGAAGGTGGAGATACCTGCGCCCGGCCCAGAACATGGCCCTGCAGATGAACTGAGTTCGATTCTCAACCGCACCCTAGGCGTTCCGATCTTCCAGGAGCAGGCGATGAAGATTGCGCTCGATGCAGCGAAGTTCTCGAGCCTTGAAGCCAATCGCCTGCGTAAGGCCATGGCCACCTTCCGTTCGCGAGGGATGGTGCACGAACTTGAGGACATGATGGTCGGCCGCATGGTTGAGCGCGGCTATGATCCCGATTTTGCCGAACGCTGTTTCAACCAGATCAAGGGCTTCGGCGAGTACGGCTTTCCCGAAAGCCACGCCGCCAGCTTCGCCCACCTCGTCTACGTTTCGTCATGGCTCAAGTGCCACTATCCGGCGGCCTTTGCCTGTGCCCTGCTCAATTCGCAGCCGATGGGTTTCTACGCGCCCGCACAGATCGTGGGCGATGCGGCCCGGCATGGCGTGCCGGTGCTGCCGGTCGATGTGAACCACTCGGACTGGGACTGTACGCTGGAGCAGGGGGGAGGCGCGCTCCGCCTTGGCTTCAGGCAGATCGATGGCTTTCCCGAACATGCGGCTGCCATGCTCGTCGCGGCGAGGGGCGCGGGCGGGGCCTTCACCGATGCGGCCAGCCTCAAGGAGCGGGCCGGGCTGTCTCCGGCAGTGGTTGAGCGGCTTGCCGCAGCCGATGCACTGGGCTCGCTTGGCCTGTCGCGCAGGCAGGCGCTGTGGGATGCCCGCAGCCTTGTCGCGCCCAAGGAACTGCCGCTGTTTGCCGCCATGACGTCACGTTCGGAAGGCGAGGAGCGTACCCGCGCCGTGCTGCCGATGATGCCGCTGTCGGAAGAGGTCGTGGCTGATTACCAGACGCATCGCCTGTCGCTGAAGGCGCACCCACTGGCTTTCCTGAGACCGATGCTGGGCGAGCGTGGCTTCGTGCGGGCGGCAGACCTCAGGAGCCACAAGTATCGCGCAACGGTGCAGGTGGCCGGCGTAGTTCTGGTGCGCCAGCGCCCCGGTAGCGCCAAGGGCGTCTGCTTCATCACGCTCGAGGACGAGACCGGCGTGGTCAATCTGGTGATCTGGCCTGACCTTATGGAGAAGCAGCGCAAGGTCATCATGGGGGCACGGCTGATGGAAGTGCGTGGGCGGGTAGAGTACGACGACGAGGTCATCCATGTCATCGCCATGCACCTGACCGACGCCAGCGCCAGCCTGGATGCGCTGTCAGATGCCGACAAGCTGCTGCCGCCGATTGCGCGCGCGGACGAGTGCAACAGGCCGATCCCTGAAAGAGCCGGACCCGGTGCCCGCACGCACCCGCGTGACGTGAGGATCATCCCCAAGTCACGCGATTTTCATTAGAGGCGCAAGCTCAGGTACGCAGGCGCTCAATCCCCTGCGCCAGTGCGACATAGAGCTTGCCCATGTCGGACGAGAGCAACGTAACGCCCAGAGCGTTACCGTCACGCGTGGAAAGCAACTGGCGCAACATGGATTCGAAGTCGTGGATGTAGCGGTTCACGTGTTCGCGGAATTCGCTTTCGGCTTCATAATGCGCCTGAACCGCCTTTGCTTCGGCACTCTCCAGCAGCGAAACGGCGCGGCGCGTAAAGATGCCGCGGTCCCCGCGCAGGTACGATGCCCAAGCGGTTTCCGAGACATCCGTCGAAAGCGCCTTGGCGATGTCGATGGCTGACGAATTCAGCGATTCCGTGATCAAGGCGGCACGACGGGCAAAGTCGTTATCGACCTTTTCCTCTGCCTTTTCGCGAACCCGATCGACCCGCGCCTCCAGATTGCCGGCCAGTTCATCAACCTTGGCCAACTGGTCACGCATCTGGATTGCGGTGTCGCGACTTGCTGCCGCGGCAGCATCGATGGCTTCCTCCAGGCGACCGACAAGTTCGGCCGCGCGCCCCTGAAGCACGCGCGCAATGGCAGCGCTGCTCTGTTCGCCAAGCCTTTCGGCCAAGCCTTCGATTTCACCCGCAGTGCTGGCGCGCAGGTCTTCGCCAGCCTTGGCCGCAGCCTCGTTCAAGCTGCCAATTGCTCCCGAAAGCCGGCTCTCGATGTCACGCGAAAGCGCATCGCTTTCCGCGCGCACCCCTGCCAGCACCTCTCGCAACGCATCGAGTTGCTTCTCGCGCTCGGCCGCTTGCTCGGACAGTGTCTTCTGCGCCTTCTGCAATTCCTTGATCGTGCTGGAAACTTCATTGCGAGCAGACCCAACGGTTTCGGCCAGGCTGCGCCCACCGTCGCCTGCCTCGCGCAAGGTATCGCGCAAAGTGAACACGCGGTCCTCCAGACCCTTGAGCCCGGCCTCGGTGCTGCGCAGGGCTTCCGGAATCTGGGTGCGCGTGTGGTCGCCACCGGCCTGGATCAGTTCGAGAAGCCGTACGGCGGAGTCGGTCAATTCACCGATCTGCAGGTCCGTGCCCGAAAGCGCGTGGCGCATTTCACCCAACCGCGCATTAAGGTCAGCCATTGCTTGGTCGACCTGGGACGCTGTCTGCGCGCCTTGTTCACCAGAGTTGCGAAGTACTTCGGAGAAAGCACTGACCTTGCTTCCGATTTCCTCGCATCTGGAGGCGAGATTCTCCGCCTCGACAAGTTGGGTCCTGCGCTGTGCCTCGATCGCTTGGTCAAGCTCGGCCAGCTTGGACGCCAAAGCTTCGGCAGCAGAAGCGGCGGCTCGCTCCATCGCAGAGCGGCGCTCGGCAACGGCTTCGTCAATTTCCGCCAGACGCTTTTCGAGAGCCAGGCGTTGTTCCGCAGCGCCGGCTTCGGCAGATGCCTGCCTTCGCGCCAGCTGTTCGTCAAGGTCGCGGCCCTGGATTTCGAGCATTGCGGTGAGCGAACGCGCGGCCTCCTCGAAGCGTGCCAGACGTCCGGCCGAGTCCGCGATGAGTCCCTCGTGCGCCTCGCCGAGTTGGGCGAGAGTTTCCTTGAGGGATGCCGCATGCGCATCGCTCCGCTCCCGCCAAGCCGCAAGGGCAGCCTGCTCCGCATCGGCTGCCAGGGCTGCCTGATCGGCGCTGCGCTGCGTCAGCGCATCGAAGCGATTCTCGGCAAGAAGGCCGAGGTCTTCGGAAGCCTTGGCAAAGCCTTCAAGAGCACAGTCGACCCGGTCGCGAAACGACATGACCTGCCGTTCGCTCGCAAGGCCGAACTCGTTGAGGCGCTGAAAGCCCGAGACCAGTTCTTCAAGCTGCAGATGCGCGGTGCGTCCGGCATTGCCGATGTTGTTGGTTACGTCCTTGGCGGCATTGGCAATGACCGGCAGCTGTCCACGCAGCTTCTCCATGTTGTCGAGAGCGGCTGCTGAAACTTCGGCGATCCTGTCGATCTGCGTACCGTTCCTGCTGATCAGCCCATCAAGCTGTGAGGCGCTGCCCGAAAGGCGATCGACCGCAATCCGTCCCAGCGAATCGAGGTCGCGGCCTTGCGCGGCCATGAAGTCGCGGGCCAGCGCGAGTTCGGTGTTGATCGAGACGAGGCGCCTTTCAAGGTCGGCCGATTCGTTCGAAAGCAGACGCGCCGCATCGGCGAAGCGGGCCGCTTCCCGCCGGCTTGTACGCATGACCACCAGGAGCAGGACGAGCACAAGCAGGACAGGCACGCTCCATTGCGTTGACCACCATGCCCATTGCTGTGCGGACGCGGGTGCCGGCTGCGCAAGGATCACGGCCCATACGAAGAAAGCCGTCCAACCCGCGATCACCCCACCGGCCAGCAGGAGCACCGGCCAAGCCTTGTCAGGCGGAGGCATTTCAGAGCTATCCCAATCGCTTGCAGACGCTTTTTCAAGGAAAGCTGGAGGCACATATGCCAGACCGGGATCGTCGGGCGCAGTTGGCCCGGCCATGGTTGCCTCACCGGCGTCCTCATTGACGCCATCGATCGGAATGATCCGTCTTCCCCCGTTCATGACGCTGTCATATCACGATTTCGACCCATCCATAAACCCCGCCTTAACGCTTCGGCCCGTAGCGCTTTCACATGGCCTACGAAGGCGCCTCCCTTGACGCAAACCTCGCCGCTGCTGCCGGGCACGATCCCGAACTCGTGCGCGAACTGCGCGCGGCATTCATCGAAAGTGCCGAGCGGCAGGTAGATCTACTTGGTCGGGCCCGCTGCGATGGCAACTGGCACGTTGCTGCCTTGCGTTTGAAAGGCCTTGCGGCAAGCTTCCACGCCGAAGGCCTGATCGACCTTGCGGAGGAGGCGCTGGACGGTGCCCCCGGCGATCCGGCGATTCTTCGTCGCCTTCGCCAGATGCTGGCCGACTTGGCGATAGAACCTTAATCCCCGATACGACCGCGGTCCGCCTTGGCACGACCGTCGCCAGTCCCTACGATGGTGCGACAGGAGGCAATTGTTGCGGGTCGCGGTTCTTTCCCTGATTGAAACTTCCCATCCGGCGCAGGCTGCGGGTGCGTCGGCGACGACGCCTTCGGGGCTGCGCGGGTATCTGCCAATAGGCGGACGCTCGCTATTACGCCACCAGATCGGACTGGCCCTCTCGCTGGGCGCCAAACGCCTTGTGGTCATGGCCGAGGGGATCAGTGGCGAGCTGGTTGCGCTTCAGCATGTTGTCGAGGCAGGCGGAGCGCAGTTTCATGTCGTAGCGACCGCACGCGCACTCGTGCCATTGCTCGCGCCCGAAGACGACGTGATCGTCGTGGGTGATGGATTGATCGCCATGCCCGATGTGTTTCGGGATCTAATCGAGGCAGGGCCGGGTGTCCTCACCCTTCCAGCGGAAAGCGCCTTGCCGCTCGGGTTCGAGCGCATCGACATCAACCACGCATTTGCCGGAGCAATGCGCTTTCCGGGACGGATCGCTGCAGGCCTCGCTGACCTGCCGCCGGAATGGAACGCGCAATCGGCGCTGCTGCGCCTCGCCGTTCAGGCCCGCTTGCCTTTGCGCGGTGTATCTGCCGCCATGCTGGGAGATGGCCGCTGGACCATGGTCCGCAGCGAGCCAGAAGCCCATGCCGCAGAACGCCAGTGGCTGCGGCTGCATACGGCTACCGGTGACGCGGCGGAGAGGTCTCCGGGGGTGCTGCTGGCCATGGCGTTCGTCCGCAGGTTCGGTCCAGCCATGCTTCATGCAGGAACCCGGCCTGCGTTGATCGGACTTGCTGCCGGGATACTGGGGCTGCTCGGTCTGGGCCTTGGCTGGCTTGGCAACGCCGCCACCGGGTTCCTGCTTGTCGGGTTATCCTGGCTGGTGGAGCGCGTGGCCAGCCTCATGGGGCAGGTGGAGCGTGATTCGCTCCTGGCGTCGGGTCTTGAACGCAAGGCCGTGGTCCTGTTCCATCTCATTGTCGACGCTGGACTGGTGACGTTGGCCGCGTGGCGCAGCGAGTTGCCCTACACCAGCGCGATTCCATTTGGACTCAACTGGTTCACCCCGATCCTGCTTGTCGGCGGAGCGCGCCTTGTGCGCCTTGCCTTGCCGCGTTTCCCCCGTTCCGCCTGGCTGGAAGATCGATTGGTGTTTGGCTTGTTGCTCGCCATCGTCAGCGTGGCGCTGCCATTCGATGCGACGATCGGACTTGCCGTTCTGGCGCTCCTCGGCACCTGCCTACTGTTGCTTCAGCTCGGAAGATCGCCAGCAACCGAGAGATCGCCTAACTCGCAGTTAACCAGTCGGCCGTAAGAGCGACTTATGGCATTGACCGTACCTTTCACCCCCGATCCCGGCGCGATAGAGGCGCTTCTGCGCGATGACCTGGCTCACGCCGATCAGGTCATGATTCACATGGGGCCGATCCTTCAGCATCTTCTCCGGAACGACGATAACTCGATCTTCAGCGACGAGATCATTGCCCGGGTCCGGGGCATGCTGTCCGATCTTGCCCGGCAGCTTGTGCAAGCGGTCGGCGAGGCTGCGGGTCATGACAATTCTGCCGCTTGGGCGCGGGAGGCGAGCGATGGCCTGGCGGATATGCTCGCCGGCAACCAGGCCCTGTTGAATCATCTGCACATGCTGGCCGTGGAGTGGCAACTCACCGAGAAGATGCAGGGCAGGCTCGGACTGGATCCTGTGCTTACCCCCCTGCTTCAAGACATCATCGCTTCGCGCGATCCCGATCTTGCCGCGCGCGGAATGAACCTGCTCGCGGCGCAGGCGCGATTCGGGCAATTGATGCGACGCATGCAGATTCCGCTTTCGGAACTTCCGGGTGACCTTCATCATATCGCATTGATGACGATGCAGGCCTATGTTGCCGAGGACCCATCCGGACTGGCTGCTGCCGGGGCGGCAGAAAGCACGCTGCGCCAGCAACGGATGACTGCGGCATCGCGTCTTGAACTTCTCGATCACGTCATTGGCCAATTGGCCGGAGATTCAGGCCGCGGTCTGAAAATTGATACTGCGGGCATTGCGCTCTTTCTATCGACGCTTGCATCGGGAGCGGGCATGTCGCGCGAGATGGCGATCATGTGCACGACCGAAAGTCAGATGGCGCGAATGGCTCTCGCACTGTCGGCTGCAGGAGCTGACCGCACGAATCTGGTGACCACTTTCGCCGCGCTTCATCCGCAGACCAGCTTGCCCGATGGCATCGATCAGATCGTACCTGATGCAGCTGCGGCGATGCTGGCGTCTTCCCTGATGCGTCGCGAAGCGTTCGGATAGCGATCAGCAGATGAAGGTATCCCCGTGACCACCGCAGGTCTAATCAGCGCCCGCTGCGACAGTGCGGACCGTCTGGTCGAGTCCGACGAGATCCTTGCGGCGCTGCAGGTTCGGCTGGGCGGGGGTTACCCCGGAGTGATTGCGCTGCCCGGTCTCCTGTCGCTGGTTCGTCGTGCGCGAATGGCGGGAGCGACCCTGGGTGCCGCCATGACTGTGACGGACGAAGGGCAACCGCTTTCGTTTTCGGCGCGCGCCATCCCCGATGGGGCGGGCACAAGAATCGAGATCAGCGACTGGAAGGTCGCCTCGGACGCCTGGCAGGGCGATGAAGCCGCATCCGCCGATGAAGCACTGGTCCGCCAATTGGCCGAGGCGCACATTGTTCTGGACGCTGAGCAGCGCATCGTATCGGGTTCTGTAACGGCGGGCGATCTTGCCGACCTCGCATCGGGCCTGCAGCAAGGCTTTGGCAAATACTGGACCGATTTCGTAACGCTTGAAGGCAATGCACACCGCCAACCGCTGCACTGGCGATTGCTTGACGAAGCCCGGGTGGCCGTCCCCGGCTCGTCCCGTGTGTGGAAGACGCGCATTCTTCCGTTGCGTGCCGGGGGGTTCGAACTGCTCCTCGTAGCAGAGACTGTGTTGATCAATGTCCCGGCCAAGGCTGTCGCTGCTGCGCCGGAACCCCTCCCACAGCCAGACTGGAAGGGATTGCTGGGGCGCAAGCTGGCGCCGGCACTGCGTTTGCCAATCAACCGGATCGTGGCCAATGCCGAAACCATCCGGACACGCCTCGCCGGTCCATTGGCAGAACAGTACGTAGGGTACGCCGGCGATATTGCAGAGGCGGGGCGGCACCTGCTGTCTCTGGTCGAAGACCTTGCCGACCTTGAGACGGTGGAAGATGAAGGCTTTGCACCTGCTCCCGATCACATCGATCTTGTAGATTGTGCACGGCGCGCAGCAGGCATCCTCGGCGTGCGGGCGCAGGAACGGGGCATTGCGTTCGTACTCCCCGCGCTCGATGTGGCAGCGCCAGCCATCGCGGAATTCCGCCGCGTGCTGCAAATTCTCCTCAATCTCATCGGCAACGCCGTGAGATACTCGCCTGAACATACCCGGGTCGAGGTCGATTGCGGTATCGATGGGGAGTTCGCCTGGATCACCGTACTGGACCAGGGGCAGGGCATTGCTCAGGAGCACGCCGAAAAGGTTTTCGAGAAATTCGAGCGCCTTGGTCGCAGTGGCGATGGCGGCAGCGGACTGGGCCTCTATATCTCGCGCAGACTGGCACGCGCGATGGGAGGCGATCTCACTGTCCAGCAGGCGCCAGATGGCGGCGCGAAATTCGTGCTGTTGTTGCCGGCTGACACTGCCGCGCAGGCAACCGCAGCGGGCTGACGCTCAGCCCCGCCGCGATGCGCGCCAGATTGCAAGCGCGCCGATCAGCATCAAGCCTGCGCCGATATAGGCCCATTGTGTCTGGGCGAGCATGAAGCTCGATGCCGGCCACATGATCAGGCCCAGCCCCTGTCCGATCCACAAGCCGCCCATGAGAAGGGCGACGATGCCGAAAATCCTGAGAACTGTCGCCATCGTCGCCCTTTCCTGTTTCTCAATCGATCAGCGTTCGCTCAGCGGCACGCAGTCGCGCTGCGTCGGGCCGGTGTAGAGCCGGCGCGGCCATCCGGTTTCTCTCGAGAAACCGGCACGAAAAGTGCGGCCGCGCCTCTCACGCCTCAGCGTTCGCTCAGCGGCACGTAGTCGCGCTGCGTCGGGCCGGTGTAGAGCTGGCGCGGACGCCCGATCTTCTGGCCAGGATCGCTGATCATTTCGTTCCACTGTGCGACCCAGCCCACGGTACGGGCGAGGGCGAAGAGCACGGTGAACATCGTCGTCGGGAAGCCAATCGCCGAAAGGATGATGCCCGAGTAGAAGTCCACGTTCGGGAACAGCTTCTTCTCCGCGAAGTACGGATCGCTGAGCGCGATTTCCTCGAGGCGCAGGGCGGTCTCGAACAGCGGATCGTTGACCTTCAGCGCGTCGAACACTTCGCGCACGGTCTGCTGCATCACGGTCGCGCGCGGATCGTAGTTCTTGTAGACGCGGTGACCGAAGCCCATCAGGCGGAACGGATCGTTCTTGTCCTTGGCGCGGTCGATGTAGTGCTGGATGCGATCGGGGGTGCCGATCTCCTTGAGCATGTTGAGCGCGGCTTCGTTCGCGCCGCCGTGCGCCGGGCCCCACAGACAGGCGATGCCTGCCGCGATGCAGGCAAACGGATTGGCGCCCGAGGAACCGGCCAGACGGACGGTCGAGGTCGAAGCGTTCTGCTCGTGATCGGCATGAAGGATGAAGATGCGATCCATTGCCTTCTCGACAGCGGGGATCACTTCGTACTCTTCGGCCGGAACGCCGAAAGTCATCTTCAGGAAGTTGCCGGTATAGGACAGCTTGTTGTCCGGATAGACGAAGGGCTGGCCAACCGAATACTTGTAGGCCATCGCCGCGATCGTCGGCATCTTGGCGATCAGGCGGTGCGAGCTGATCTTGCGATGCGTCGGGTCAGCAATGTCGGTGCTGTCGTGGTAGAACGCCGAGAGCGCGCCGACGACGCCGCACATGATCGCCATCGGGTGCGCATCGCGACGGAAGCCGCGATAGAACGTGGCAAGCTGCTCGTGCAGCATCGTGTGGCGGGTGATCGTGCGGCTGAAGTCCGCAAGTTCCTGCTGGCTCGGCAGTTCGCCGTTAAGCAGCAGGTAGCTCACTTCCATGAACGACGAATGCTCGGCCAACTGGCCGATCGGGTAACCGCGGTGCAGAAGCACGCCCTCATCACCGTCGATGTAGGTCAGTGCGCTGTCGCAGCTTGCCGTCGAAGTGAAGCCCGGGTCATAGGTGAACATGCCCGTCTGGCCATAGAGCTTGCGGATGTCGATGACGTCCGGCCCGATGGTGCCGCTCTTGATCGGCATGTCCACGCTGTTGCCGCCAGCGGTCAAAGAAGCCTGGTTTTCGCTCACGCCTAAGCCCTCCTGTTTCTTCTGTCTTTACAGTTTATGCCCGGGTTCAAGCCAACTGATCGCGGATGCGCGCCAGCGACTCGTCCTTGCCGAGCAGTGCCAATACGTCGAATATTCCCGGCGAGGTAGTCTGTCCCGTCAGGCTCGCGCGCAACGGTTGGGCAATTTTGCCCAAGCCTATCCCAAGCTCCTCGGCCATTTGTTTCAAAGTGGCCTCCAGCCCTTCGATTGTCCAGCCGTTTTCCGCCTCGAGCGCAGCCACCACTTTGGCCAGTATCGCGCGCGAATCGTCGGTCAGTAGTGCGGCCGCCTTTTCCGCCATGGGCAGGGGGCGCTGCGCGAACAGGAACACCGAGGAGGTCGCCAGTTCGTTGAGATCGGCAGCGCGCACCTTCAGCACCGGCATCGCTCTGGTCAGCAGATCCATGCCCGCTTTGGCGTCGAAGCCAGGCTCCAGCACAGCCATACGCGGGGCGACCAGCCCGGCAAGCCGGGCATCGTCAGCCTCGCGAATGTAGTGGCCATTGAGGTTCAGCAGCTTCTTGAGATCGAAGCGCGATGCGCCCTTGTTGACGTTGGCGATATCGAACCATTCAACCGCCTGATCGCGGCTGATGATTTCCTCGTCACCATGGCCCCAGCCGAGGCGCAGCAGGTAGTTGAACACCGCTTCGGGCAGCAGCCCCATCTCGTCGCGATAGGCGTCGACGCCCAGCGCACCGTGACGCTTTGAGAGCTTGGCGCCATCGGCACCGTGGATCAGCGGGATGTGCGCGTAGATCGGATCGGGCCAACCACCTTCGATCTCGTTCATCGCACGGACGATCACCAGCTGACGGAACGCATTGTTGATGTGATCGTCGCCGCGGATCACATGGGTGACGCCCATGTCATGATCGTCGACCACGACAGCGAGCATGTATGTCGGCGTGCCGTCCGAACGCAGCACGATGAAGTCGTCAAGCTCGCTGTTCTGGACCGTGATAAAACCTTGAACGCGATCGGGAATCGTCGTTTCGCCTTCCCGCGGCGCCTTCATGCGCACCACGTAGGACTGGTCGGCCGGCCACTGATCAGGCGTCGCATCGCGCCACTCGCTATCGATGCGGAAGGGGCGGCGCTCGGCCTGGGCTTTCTCGCGACGAGCGGCGAGCTCTTCCTGCGTCAGGTAGCAGCGATAGGCGTGTCCGGCCTCCAGCATCTGGTGCGCGACCTGAGCGTGCCGTTCCGAGCGGGCGAACTGGAACACAGGCTCCTCGTCTCCGCCCAGACCCAGCCAGTTCAGCCCGTCGAAGATCGCTTCGATGGCCGCATCGGTCGAGCGAGCACGATCGGTATCCTCGATGCGCAGCAGGTACTTGCCGCCGTTGTGGCGAGCATAGAGCCAGTTGAACAGCGCCGTACGCGCGCCGCCAATGTGCAGGAAGCCAGTGGGCGAAGGGGCGAAACGGGTGACGACCGGGGCATTGCCGGGCGATCCTGCAGAAACGGTGTCAGTGGCGCTTGCCATCGGCCGCGCTTTCCTTTGCTTTGAATGTCATGGCGTCTCCGGCTGCAGATCGGCCAGCGGCAGACTACCCCGCCGCCGAACCGGTCCCTGAACCGGGCGAACGCGCGCGGCATTGGGACATCCGCGCGCGATTGTCCAGCATGCTTGATGGTCGGATCGACGCTGCAGAACGCTTCCTGGATGCACACCCGTTCGAACGCGGGCTCTGGCTGGTGGTGGCCTTTGCCGCAGGCATCGTGCTGTGGGTAGCGCTTCCCTCCCGCTCCGACTGGATTGCCGCACTGTTGGCGCTTGGGGCCATCGCCATCCTTGCCCTGTTGGCGATCAATGCCGAGAAGCGGCCTCACCTGCGCCTCGCCGTGGCAGGACTGGCGATCATGGTGGCTGCCGGCGAGGTCACCATCTGGACGCGCTCCGCGCTGGTGGGGCAACCGGGCATAGCGAGACCGCAGGTTTCTGCTCTTGCCGGAGAAGTTCTTGAACGACGGGAGGAGCCGGCAAAGGCGCGCGCGCGCCTCGTATTGCGGGTGATGCTGGATGGCATGGCCGGTCCTGTCCGCGTGCGGGTCAACCTGCCTTACGACAAGGATCCGGGAGACGTGGCTGAAGGTGCCCGGGTCGCCCTGGGCGCCCGGCTCATGCCACCGGCCGCTCCCATGCTTCCGGGCGCGTATGACTTTGCTCGCAGGGCCTGGTTCGATGGCCTTGCAGCGACGGGAACGGTGCTGGGCGATGTGCGAGTGGTCGGAAGATCAGATCGTGATACCACGCTTCGCAGCTTGCAGAAGTCGCTGGCCGAGCATGTCCGCTCACGGTTGACCGGATCGGCGGGGACAATTGCGGCCGCATTTGCCAGCGGGGATCGCGGGGCGATTGCTGCCAGCGATGAAGACGCCATGCGCGATGCGGGACTGACCCACCTCCTGTCGATCAGCGGCTTGCATGTCAGCGCGCTGGTGGGGGCCGTCTATTGGCTGGTTGCGCGCTTGCTCGCGCTCTTTCCCTGGGTTGCGCTCAGGATCCGCGTGCCTCTTGCAGCTGCGCTGGCAGGCGCCCTGGCAGGATTTGGCTATACCTTGCTGACCGGAGCGGAAGTGCCCACCATCCGGTCGTGCATCGGGGCATTGCTTGTCCTTGGTGCGCTGGCCTTGGGACGCGATCCACTATCGATGCGAATGGTCGCGGTTGGCGGCTTTGTCGTCATGCTGTTCTGGCCCGATGCCGTCCTTGGCCCCAGCTTCCAGATGAGTTTCGCGGCCGTGATTGCGATCATCGCCTTTCACTCGGCGGGCCCGGTCCGCTCGTTCCTCACCGGTGAACACCATGGGCCCCTGGTCCGGGCTGGGCGAAGCTTCGTAATGTTGCTGGCTACCGGCATGGTCATTGAACTCGCACTGATGCCAATCGGCCTGTTCCATTTTCATCGCGCTGGCGTTTATGGCTCGCTGGCAAACGTCATTGCCATTCCGCTGACCACTTTCGTGACCATGCCGCTGATCGGCTTGGCCCTGGTGTTTGATCTCGCAGGCCTTGGCGCACCGGTTTGGTGGCTGGTTGGCAAGTCCCTCGATCTGCTGCTGGCGCTGGCACACTTCGTGGCATCACAACCCGGCTCAGTAACTGCAATGCCGCCCTTCGAAACATGGAGCTACGCGCTGTTCCTCGTCGGCATGTTGTGGCTGGCACTCTGGGTGGGCAAGGTGCGCCTTCTTGGCACCATACCCGCCGGTCTTGCCATCACCGCTATGGTCCTGACGCCGCGGCCCGATGTGCTTGTCACCGGTGATGGCCATCATGTCGGCATAGCCGGCGAAGGATCGGACCTGATCGTCCTGCGCATGGGAAGGGGCGATTACATGCGGGACAACTTGCTCGAACTTGCCGGAATGGAAGGCAGCCTTCGTCGCCTCGATGAATGGCCGGGTGCTCGCTGCAATGAAGACTTCTGCGCTGCAACGGTGCTCAGAAACGAACGGCGTTTTACGCTCCTGATGGCCCGCAGCCGAAACTACATTGACGACATGGCGCTTGTGGCGGCCTGCGAGCGGGCCGACATCGTCATCGCCGATCGACGCCTTCCGGCATCGTGCCGCCCGCGCATGCTGAAGGCAGACCGATCCTATCTCGCCAATACGGGAGGCATATCCATCGATCTTGCCTCTGGCCGGATTCGCACCGTAGCGGAGGCGCAGGGCCAGCATGGTTGGTATCGCTGGCCAGTACCGCGCCCGACGCTCAGCCAAACGCACCTCCACGACGCCGGAGCCGAAACGCCAGATGCGTCTGAAGCAACCGTGCCGGTAACGGCGCTAGTGGCTTCCAAGCGATGAATGCGACCCAGGGCGGTCCATTTCCTTGTCCGGCGGGCGATGATCTCAAAGCAGCGCTCCTTTCCGCCGAACTTGCCGGGCGAACCTGACGTTCGCCCGGCTCAATTCATCAGGGGAGGACCCAGCGCACCGATCCGACGTAGCTCCCCGCAGTCGGCATGCCGTCGCTGCCAAGTGCAGGAGTGAACCGCGCTCGCGCGCTGACTTTCGTGCATGTCGCTGCATCAAGGTCAGGAGACCCGCTCGATCCGGTAATCTCGCATCCCGTGACGCGGCCATCCACGCCTATCGAGAGGCGAAACCGGGTTAGCCCTTCTCTTTCCTCTCTGATTGCGGCCGAGGGATAGTCGCGGTCCGAGATCCATGAGCCCGGCGATCCCTTCGGCGATGCTGTGCGCACGGCAAAGCTCGGCGAGGGAGAGGGGCGGGGCTCGGGCAGGACGTTCGGGATAGGGTCGACTGGCGTGATCGGGGTGACCTCGATATCCCGGACTGTGCTTGAAGGATCCACCGGCGTAATCGCGATGTCGGGGCGGGGGGCCACCAGCGAGCGGCTGCCAGGCTGTGGGGAAGGTTTCACGTCCGGCGGAGGAGCGACAGGCGTTACCTTCACCTCCTCGTCCTCCCACTGCTTGGCAGGAAGTCGGTCCGTCAGGATCGTGACCATGCTGTTGGCGAACCCTGAAGCGATCGCCCAGATCGCCACTCCATGAAGCAGCCCGACCGCGATGAAGGTCTGTGTCTGCCTGCGTCTCGTATTCTCGATTGCATAAGCCATTGGCAACACCTCTTCCGTTGCCGACGCCCCATGTTCTGGCGGGCCGTCCCGGAAAGGGGCGCCCCATGGCGGGGCATTCGGTAACAGTGGATACTATACTTCACACTGGATCACATCCAGAAGAATCTCAACCAAATCGATTGATATTTGCCATAACATGCTGATGCAAAAAAAGCCGCCGCGCATTTCCTGCGCAGCGGCCTTTATCATCAGGCACGCCCGAAGGCCGGGCGCTATGTTGCAACAAACGTCAGTGGTAGCGCCGCAACAAGCCTGCAAGCTTGCCCTGCACGGTCACCTCGTCGGGGCGATAGAACTGAGGATCATAGGCAGCGTTGGCGGGATCCAGCCGAACCATGCCCTTTTCGTGATGGAGATACTTGAGCGTGGCCTCTTCCCCGCGCACAAGTGCAACCACGATCTCGCCATCGCGCGCCATATCTGTCTTGCGGACAAGCGCGTAATCGCCATCGAAGATCCCGGCTTCAACCATCGAGTCACCGGACACTTCGAGTGCGTAATGCTCTCCTGCGCCCAGTAGCGCGGCAGGAACCGGCAGGGTCGCCGTCGTCTCGAGGGCTTCGATTGGCACACCGGCTGCAATCTTGCCGTGCAGCGGCAGCTCGATCACGTCGTTTGCCGCCACAGGCACGGGAGGCGCTTTTGGTGCAGGACGAAGCGCCGTGACGCTTCCGCCCGTTGCTCCACCATCTGCATTGGCAATCTGCCGAACGGCGCTCTGCTTGCCCACCGCGCTGTCTGGCTGGCGGAGGACTTCGAGTGCCCGTGCGCGGTTGGGGAGGCGGCGGATGAAGCCACGCTCTTCAAGCGCCGAGATCAGCCGGTGGACGCCCGACTTGGACTTCAGATCGAGCGCTTCCTTCATCTCCTCGAACGAGGGGGAGATGCCCGACTCTTCAAGCCGGACCTGAATGAAGGTGAGCAGTTCGTGCTGCTTGCGCGTCAACATCGGCGGCCACTCCGCAATGCGCGGCTTCGAGGCAAAGCCGCTGGTCTTTCATGGACCGGGAGTGAATGTTCCATCCCGGCGAACGAATGCGGAACGGATAAGCAACCTGTTGCGACTCGTCAAGCAATTCCGCCATTTTCGAGGAGGTAGATAGGAACATCCGTTCCGGCCGGTTTGGCCTCGGCCCCTGCTTCCCGCACGGCCAACGCGTTGGCCCTTGAAAGTGGAGAGAGCGCTCCGGAATCCTGGAGCGGGTCGAGCCTTACCGACGCTCCGTCCCATATCGCGCGCAGGAACTCCATTCGGCTCCCGCCCTGCGCCAGTGGCTCTGCAAGCCGGGCTGGGATGGCTTTTGGCAGAGGCGCGCTCGCGCCGAGCATCGCTCTCAGCAGGGGGAGCATGAACAGGTAGGCCGTGACGAAGGCCGAGGCGGGATTGCCGGGCAGGCCGAGAATGATCTGGGATCCACGCGTTGCCACCAGCAGCGGCTTGCCCGGCTTGATGCCGATGCGCCAGAAGTCGATCGAGGCGCCAACGGCCTCGAGCGCCGGGCGAACGAGATCGTGATCCCCGACTGACGCCCCGCCGCTTGTGACGATGATGTCCGAGTTGTTTGCCGCGTCCAGCGCGCGGACCAATTCTGCGAGTTCGTCCGCCACAGGACCGGCATGGCGGATATCGACCGGCAGGGAGGCGGCCATCGCACAGAGCATCGGCCCGTTGCTGGCGGGAAGCTGGTGCAGGTCGGGCAGGTGGCCGGGAGGAACCAGTTCGTCGCCGCTGTCGATGACGGCCAGGCTGACACGCCGGCGCACGGGGAGATGGCTGTGGCCACCGGCGATGGCGAGCGCGATTTGCGCAGGACTAATGCGGCTACCCGCAGAGATCAGCGTTTCGCGAGAGCTGAAATCCATGCCTGCGGGTCGAACGTGGCGCGAAGCGGGCTGCGGTGGCTCGCCGGTCAAGCTCAGCTCGTTGCCGTTGCGCGCGCTGTCCTCCTGAAGCAGCACCATGTCCGCGCCTTTTGGCAGGATGGCGCCAGTGCTGATGCGGGTGGCTTCACCGGGGCCGACCTCGCCGCCGAAGGGGTGGCCGGCCGCGCTTTCACCGATCACGCGCCACGGGCCCGGAAGATCGGCACTGCGCATGGCATAGCCGTCCATCGCCGAAAGGGCTGCCGCTGGCTGCGTGCGCCGGGCAAGGAGGTCCTCGGCGAGGTAATGGCCAAGGCATTCGGCAACCGAGCGATGCTCGACGGGCAGCGAAGGCGCGAGCGCGAGCAACCGGCTCTGCGCTTCGGCAAGGGGTAGGGGCGGCGCTTTCATTCCGGAGCGCGCCAGGTTCCGGACTTGCCGCCCCGCTTCTCGATCAGACGGACACTTTCGATCACCATGCCTTTGTCGAGAGCCTTGGCCATGTCGTAGATCGTCAGCAGGGCGAGGCTCACCGCCACCAACGCTTCCATCTCTACGCCCGTGCGACCGGTCAACGAAGCGGTGGCAGTGCATTCGATGCCGTCGGCGACGAAGGCGAAATCGACGTTGACCGCATCGAGCACCAGCGGATGGCAGAGCGGGATGAGGTCGCCTGTCCTTTTCGCCGCCATGATCCCGGCAATCCGCGCTGGGCCAAGCACATCGCCTTTCGGAGCATTGCCGGACCTGATCGCCTCGAGCGTGGCGTCAGACATGCGAATCATACCACGCGCAATCGCGACGCGGTGCGTCTCGGTCTTGCCGCCGACGTCGACCATGCGAGCGGTGCCGGTCGAATCGAGATGGGTGAGGTCGTTCATCGTTGTCCCTGGAATGCTGAATGGGGGTTTACGGGGTTTACACTGTCCAGAGAGAACTGCGGAACGGGAGTTGGAACGCAGTTTTGGCGCGGATTTCCGGGGCTTTCAAGGTGCTTCGCTGACAGTCGGCACCATGGCAAAAACCTGCCCTGTAGGAAAGCGTTTCCAATCCGAAGTGACTACATATTGGGATTTCGTTAGCCTTCTGCCGCAATAAGCACATTGATGAATACTGTGCAGAACAAGAAGCGTGTTGCCATCATGATTGATGGCGAGAACGTGCCCGCAAGCACGATGTCAAAGATTGAAGCGATCGCAACGTCGTTGGGGGACGTGCAGTTGCGCCGTGTCTATGGAAACTTTGCAAACGGGGCGAATGGCGAATGGATAGACCATTCCAAAGACCATCCGCTCGATGTGAGACAGGTTACACCTTCAAAGAACAAGAAGAACACCACCGACATCGCCTTGGCTGTCGAGACAGTCGAAATCGTCCTGCGCAAGGGGTTTGATTGCGTCTGCATTGCATCGAATGACCGTGACTTTCAGCCACTTGTCGAATTTCTGCGCAGGGAGGGCGCCGAAGTGCATGGTTTCGGCGGTGATGCCGCTGACCTGAAACTCCGAAACAGTTGCTCGAAATACCATATCGTTCTGAACACGAGGAAGGCTGCCGCAACATCCTCTGAGAAAGTCGAGAAACCAACGGCAGCTGCGACCAAAGCCAAGCCCCCGCAAGAGCCGTCCAAATCGGAAGCCGCCAACTGGGCCAAAGTCAGGGAAGCTTTGAACGAGTTGGCCAGCCAGCGGGAATGGGTGGCATTGCGGGAGCTCGCTACCGTCCTGAGCAAGGCGAAGCTCCAACCCGCCTCGTTCGGATCAAGGAGCTGGCTGCAAGTGTTCAAGAAGGACGGCCGCTTCGCCGTTGAAAAGATTGCGGGTTCCACCCAATCGCAGGTGCGGTTGGTGGCCTGACGTCACTTGCCGCCCTGCCAGCGCTCGCTATTGTCCCAAGTGTCAATAACGGGAGCGGTGGATGCGGAAGCGGTGGGTTTTGTTAGGAGCGGTCGTGCTGGCAGGGGGCGCCGGGTTTGCCTCGCTTGACAAGGAAACGCGGGGGATTCTTCTTGCGCTGCCGACCAATGCCGATGTGCTGTCTTGGCGGGAAGGGCAGCGTGATGCGGCTTTCCGGGCGATGGACAGGTTGCCGTTTCTGGCCAAGGCCAACACGATTGCGCCTGCGGCCGAACCTTTGCCTCTTCCAGCAGGCAAGCCGCTGACCGTGCCGGGACTGGACGAATACATGGCAAGCCAGCGCACGGCGGGGCTGGTGATCGTGCAGGATGGCAAAGTGCGATTGGAGCGCTACGGGCTGGACTTCGATGCCAAGGGTCGTTGGACCAGCTTTTCGGTGGCGAAGTCATTCACCTCGACCCTTGTCGGCGCAGCCTTGCAGGATGGCGCGAGGTCGTGTCCCACGGGGTGGTGTAGGAACCGTCGATCCGCAGTAGGATCAGGTTCGGGTCAGGCAGCCAGAGCTGGCAGGCTGACAATGGGGTTATGGCTCACCGAGCCGAGGGTTTCCAGCGTCATGTAACGGCGTGACACCGCCCACTCATCATTCTGTTCCAGCATGAGTGCTCCGACGAGGCGGACGACGGCGGCGTCATTCGGAAAGATGCCGATGACATCGGCCCTTCGCTTGATCTCCTTGTTCACCCTTTCCAGCGGGTTGGTCGACGCGATCTGCGCCCAGTGCTCCTTCGGGAAGGTCATGTAGGCAAGCACGTCCTCGCGCGATCCGGCCATCATGTCGGCCAGCTTCGGGAACTTCTCGCGCAGGGCATCGGCGACCTGTTCCCATTGCTGGTGAGCCGCTTCAGCCGTTTCCTGCGCAAAGATCGTCTTGATCATGGCGATGACTGCCGGTCGCTGCTTAGGCGCGGCATGTGCCAGCGCATTGCGCATCCAGTGGACCCGGCAGCGTTGCTGGCTCGCGGCGAACACCTTGCTGGCGGCGGCGCGCAACCCCTTGTGGTCGTCCGCGATGACCAGCTTTACCCCGCGAAGTCCCCGGTCGGCGAGCGAGCGCAGGAAGGCTTTCCAGAAGGGTTCCGCTTCTGAAGGGCCGGTGGCAACGCCCAGAACCTCGCGCCGACCATCGGTGTTGACGCCGACGGCGATTATCGCCGCCGTCGAGACGATCCGCCCGCCCTCGCGGACCTTGAGGTAGGTGGCGTCGATCCACAGGTAGGGCCACTCGCCCTCGATCGGCCGCTGCAGGAAGGCGTTCACCCGTTCGTCGATCTCGGCCACCAGACGGCTCACCTGGCTCTTCGAGACGCCGCTGGCGCCCATCGCCTTGACCAGATCGTCGACCGAGCGAGTCGAGACACCGTGGACGTAGGCTTCCTGGATCACCGCCGCCAACGCCTTCTCAGCCGTGCGGCGTGGCTCAAGGAAGCTCGGGAAGTAACTGCCCTTCCTGAGCTTGGGGATCGCCAGCTCGATCCGGCCGGCCCGAGTGTCCCAGCCCCGTTCGCGATAGCCGTTGCGGTGGTTGAGCCGCGCCGGGCTGCGACTGCCCGCAGCCGCACCCGTTCTGGCCTCAATCTCCAGATCCATCATGCGCTCGGCGGCAAATGCCAGCATATCGCGCACCAAATCGCTGTCTGCCCCTTGCTCAATCAGCTCAACAAGGGCCATTCTGTCGTCGGTCATCGTCTTCTTCTCCAGGTTCGAGTTCGCATCCGAACCCTACCAGAAGATCGACGGTGGCCACCCTCTCAGAGAAACCTTCCTACACCACCCCGTGGGACACGACCTGGCGCGATCAGGAGCCTGGACGACAAGGTCAGCCAGTATATTCCTGGCCTCAAGGGCAGCGCTTACGATGACGTGAGCGTGCGACAGCTGCTGACCATGTCATCAGGCGTACGCTGGAACGAGGATTACGAAGACCCGAAGTCGGATGTTGCCGAGTTCAATCGGGCCCAGCCGGAGGACGGCCTCGATGCCACCGTCAGCTATATGCGCAAGCTGCCGCGCGCCCATCCGCCCGGCGAGGTGTGGCATTACAACACTGGCGAGACCAACCTGATCGGCGTGCTTGTGAGTTCGGCCACCGGCAAGTCATTGTCCGCCTATTTGCAGGAGAAGGTCTGGCAACCTGCCGGAATGGAAGCCGAGGCGACGTGGCTGTTGGGGAAGACCGGGCTCGAGATCGGTGGTTGCTGTCTGCAGGCCGCGACACGCGATTACGCAAGGTTCGGCCTGTTTGTGCTGAACGGTGGCAAGGGGCGCGATGGCAGGCAGATCGTGCCGTCGGACTGGTTCGCAGAGGCGACGACCAAGCAGAAGGATATCGGCCGGGCAGGGCGCGGCTATGGCTTCCAGTGGTGGACCAATGACGATGGCACTTTCGCCGCGCAAGGCATCTTCGGCCAGGGGATATTCATTGACCCCAAGCGCAAACTGGTGATTGCCAGCAATTCGGATTGGCCGCGCGCCAGCGCCGGACCACAGCCCGAGGCGCGCGAAAGCTTCTATCGGAAAGTTCAGGCCTTGATCGACGCGGGCAACTAGAGCGGTTTCCGCCCTAGCCCAGACGGTCAGCTTGCGATCGGCAACCTGACCGTTCCGTTCTGATCCCGCTCCATCGGAGAATAGGCGACGACTGCATTCAACGGCAGATCGCCGTAGATATGCGGGAAAAGCTGGCCGCCGCGCGACGGCTCCCACTTTACCGCAGAGCCAAGTGCGGCGAGATCGACGGCGGCGACGTGGAGATCGTCCTGCCCTGCGAAGTGCTTGTCGACGGTTTCGGTCAGCTGCGCCTCGGTCGACAGGTGGATGTAGCCATCCGCCAGATCGACCGCGGCACCCTTGAACACGCCGTCCGCTTCAAGCTGCGCCATCTGCGGGCCGGTCAGGACCTTGTAGGCGAGGAGGGGGAGGTCAGTCATTCGGCGGTGCCGTCTTCCGGTGCGGCAGGTGCTGCGCTTTCATCGCCGCTGCTGGGCTCGGTCGTCTCGGCATCCTCGCCTTCGCCTTCGGCAAGACGCACGGCGCTGACGACATGTTCGTCGCCCGAGACGTTGAACAGGCGCACGCCCGCCGAGCCGCGACCGATCACGCGAAGCGAATCGAGCGGCAGGCGGATCAGCTTGGCCTGATCGGTGACGAGCATGAGCTGGTCGGCCTGCGTCGCCGGGAAGCTGGCCACGACCGGGCCGTTGCGGGCAATGTTGTCGATATTGGTGATGCCCTGACCGCCACGTCCGGTGCGGCGGTATTCATAGGCCGAGGACATCTTGCCGTAGCCATTGGCGCAGACGGTAAGGATGAACTGTTCGCGTGCCTGAAGTTCGGCATAGCGCTCGGCCGACAAGGCCGGTTCGCCTTCCTTTTCGCCCTTCCAGGGTGCGAAGCGGACGTAGTCCTCGCGCTCGTCAGGCGTGGTGCCGACGCGGTGCAGGATCGACAGCGAGATGACCTCGTCGTCGCCCTTAAGCGTCATGCCGCGCACGCCGGTGGAGGTGCGGCTGGTGAATTCTCGGACTTCGTCGCCTGCGAAGCGAATGGCCTTCCCGGCGCGGGTAGCGAGCAGCACGTCGTCGGTTGCTTCGAGCAGGGCGACGCCGATCAGGCGATCTTCGCTGTCTTCATCGAACTTCATCGCGAACTTGCCGTTCGACGGAATGTTGGCGAAGGCATCCATCGAGTTGCGGCGGACATTGCCCTTGGCCGTGGCGAAGACGACCGAAAGCTTGCCCCATTCCGCCTCGTCTTCCGGCAGCGGCAGCACGGTGGCGATGGTCTCGTCCTTGTCGAGCGCCGGAAGCATGTTGATCACGGGGCGGCCACGCGTGGTCGGCCCCCCTTCGGGCAGGCGCCAGACCTTGAGGCGATAGACCTTGCCCGCAGTCGAGAAGAACAGGACCGGAGTGTGGGTGCTGGTGACGAACATCGTCGCCACGGCATCCTCGTCCTTCGTCGCCATGCCCGACCGGCCCTTCCCGCCCCGGTTCTGGGCGCGGAAGGTGGAGAGCGGCGTGCGCTTGATATAGCCGTCAAGCGTGATGGTGACGACCATGTCCTCGCGCTCGATCAGGTCTTCGTCTTCGATGCCATCGGCAGGCGCGGTCAATTCCGAGCGGCGCGGCGTGGCGAAGGCCTGACGGACTTCGAGCAGTTCCTGACGCATGACGCCGTAAAGCTTCACGCGGTCAGCCAGGATCGAGAGGTATTCGGCAATCGCGGTGGCGAGGCCTTCGAGTTCTTCGCCGATCTCATCCCGGCCCAGCGCGGTCAGGCGGTGGAGGCGCAGGTCGAGGATGGCGCGGACCTGGATTTCGGACAGGCGATAGGTGGCAGCATCGGCCACGCCGATGTCTTCGATGGCTTCGACCAGCTTGATGTACTGCGCGATCTCGCCCATCGGCCATTCGCGGGCGAGCAGGGTTTCGCGCGCCGTGGCGGGGTTCGGCGAGCCACGGATGATGCGCACGACTTCATCGAGGTTGGTCACCGCGATGACGAGGCCGAGCAGGATATGCGCCCGGTCGCGCGCCTTGTTCAGTTCGAACTTGGTGCGGCGGGTGATGACCTCTTCGCGGAAGCGGACGAAGGCTTCGATGATGTCCTTGAGGTTGAGGACTTCCGGACGGCCGCCACGGATGGCGAGCATGTTGGCCGGGAAGCTCGATTGCGCAGGGGTGTTGCGCCAGATCTGGTTGAGGACGACTTCGGGCGTAGCATCGCGCTTGAGATCGATGACGACGCGCACGCCTTCGCGGTTGGATTCGTCGCGAATGTCGGAAATGCCCTCGATCCGCTTGTCCTTGGCGGCTTCGGCGATCTTTTCGACAAGGCCGGACTTGCCGACCTGATAGGGGATCGAGGTGAGCACGATCGAGCGGCGATCGCCCCGGCCTTCCTCGATCTGGTGGCGGGCGCGCATGATGATCGAGCCGCGGCCTTCGTGGTAGGCCTTGCGGGCGCCCGCGGTGCCGAGGATCAGCGGGGCCGTCGGGAAGTCCGGCCCTGGAATGATCTGGATCAGCTCGTCGATCGAGATCAGCGGGTTGTCCATGTAGGCGAGGCAGCCGTCGATCACTTCGCCGAGGTTGTGCGGCGGAATGTTCGTGGCCATGCCGACGGCGATGCCGCCCGCGCCGTTGACCAGCAGGTTGGGGAAGCGCGCGGGCAGGACCTGCGGCTCATGCTCCGACCCGTCGTAGTTCGGGATGAAGTCGACCGTGTCCTTCTCGATATCGCCGAGCAGCGAATCCGCGACCTTGGCAAGGCGCGCTTCGGTGTAGCGCATCGAGGCCGGCGGATCGGGGTCCATCGAGCCGAAGTTGCCTTGCCCATCGATCAGCGGCAGGCGCATCGACCAGTCCTGCGTCATGCGCGCAAGGGCATCGTAGATCGCGGCGTCGCCGTGCGGGTGATACTTGCCCATGCAATCGCCGACGATACGGGCGGACTTGCGATAGGCCTTGGTCGAGACGAAGCCGTTTTCGTGGCTGGTCCACAGGATGCGACGGTGGACCGGCTTCAGGCCATCGCGCACATCGGGCAGCGCGCGGCTGACGATCACGCTCATCGCGTAATCGAGGTAGCTGGTCTTCATCTCGTCGACGATGTCGATCCGCTGGAACTCGCCTTCCGGGGCGGGGACTGGGGGGTCGATGATCGTGGTGTCGTCGCTCACGGGAACTGCTTTTCGTTATAGCTACAAGGGATGAAAGATGGCCCTAGGCCAATTGCCGCACGATAGCCAGCAATCGGGCCACGGTGGGCCTGAAACGAAGCCGGTTTTCCACACCTGCGACCAGATGCATGAATATTCGGACGAGACGCCATTCAAATGGCGTTCACCGTGAAAAGGATAGTGCGCAAGCCGTTGCCAAGGGCCCAATTCCGCGCCACTAGCGGGATCGACCAGAGGTGAGAGGACACCGGGGTGCGAAGGTGTCGGGGCAGGGTCGCTCCCGCCAGACGCATCCGGTCGAACAGGAGACGATTTCTATGCGTGCTACTTTCGGACTGATTGGCAAGACGGCGATGGCCCTCGCGCTTTCGGCCGGCGCACTGTCGGTCACGTCGACCGCGGCATTCGCCAAGGAAAAGGAAGCCAAGGCCGAGAAGGCCAGCTACTCGAAGGAATTCGTGGCCGCTGCCGGCCCGATCCAGAAGACCGTGACCGCGCTTGATGAAGCCAAGAAGAAGGGTGCCGATGCCGCTGCGCAGAAGGCGCTGCTGGCCAACGCTCCGGCTGAACTCGCTGCTGCCGAAGCTGCGATCAAGACACCGCTCGACCGCATGGCGGCAGGCGGCTGGGCTGTCAGCATCGGCGGTACGCTGAACGACATCGCGATGCGCCAGCGCGGCATCCAGAACATGCTCGACAGCGGGCAGGTTCCGGCGGCGAACGTGACCGAGTACCAGTTCTACCTCGGCAACTTCGCCTATTCGAACAAGGACTACGCCACCGCCGTCAAGGCGCTGACCCCGGTTGTCCAAGCGAACTACAAGGACGATACGGCAGCCGAGCTGCTGGCGGACTCGTACTCGCAGCAGGGCCAGAACGCTGAAGCGCTGACCGCGCTGAAGATGGCACTGGATGCGCGCAAGGCGGCCGGTGCCGAAGTGCCCGAAGGCTGGTTCAAGCGTGCAAACCTGATTGCCTACAAGAACAAGCTCGGGCCGCAGGCGATCGAATGGTCGACGCTGATGGTGGAAAACAACCCGACCCCGCTGAACTGGCTCGGTGCGGGCCAGCTGGTTCGCGAGTTCAGCCAGTTCACCAACCAGGAGTCGCTGGACCTCGGCCGTCTGCTGATGCGTTCGGGCGGTTTCCAGAACGATGCTAAGTACGTCGAGCGCGAATACGTCGAGTACATCGAAGCAGCTGACCCGCGTCGTCTGCCGGGCGAAGTGCTGAAGGTTGCCAACATGGGCGTGCAGGCCGGCGTGCTGAAGGCGAACGATGCTTTCGTCACGGACGCCATCTCGCAGGCCAAGGGTCGCATCGCGCCTGACAAGGCCTCGCTCCCGGCGCTGGACAAGGAAGCCCGCGCTGCCAAGGACGGCAAGAGCCCGATGGCCATGGCCGATGCGTACCTTTCGTACGACGAAGCCGCCAAGGCGGAAGAGTTCTACAAGATGGCCATCGAAAAGGGTGGCATCGACAAGGACCGTGCCCTGACCCGTCTGGGTATCGCCCAGCTCGACCAGGACAAGTTCGCCGATGCGAAGGCGACCTTTGCCCAAGTCGGCGGCGCCCGTGCAACGCTCGGCCGCCTGTGGCTGGCTTTCGCCAACACCCAGGCAAAGTAAGCCTGAGGCTTCTGGCAAACGAAAAGGGCGGCCTTCGCAGGCCGCCCTTTTTTGCTTCTGGAACGATTGCCGTGGTCAGTTGACCGGAGCGAATGCTCCGCTGGGTTCGTCCAGCACATGCAGCACGCCGTCTGAAATCGCGAAGAATGCACCGCGAAGCTTGAGCTCGCCGCTCGCCTCCTTGCGGCGAACGCACGGGAATGTGCGCAGGTTGGCAAGGCTGGCACGAACGCCGGCCTGCTCCATCGCCCGCTCGGCTTCATGTCCTTCGGTCCCGAAGTGCGAGACGACGTCCTCTCGTGCATCGTCGAGCAGTGAAATCCAGTCAGCCACAAAGCCGCCTTCACCCGGCTCAGTGCCCTTGAGGCTCTGTGTCAGGGCCGCCTTGCAGCCGCCGCACATGCCGTGGCCCATGACCACGACTTCCTTGACCTTCAGCACCTGTACCGCGAATTCCAGCGCCGCCGAAACGCCGTGATGGCCGGGATTGGTTTCGAACGGAGGCACCATAGCCGCCACGTTGCGGACCACGAAGATTTCGCCCGGATCGACATCGAAGATCTGTGCCGGATCGACCCGGCTATCGGAGCAGGCAATGATCATCACCTGCGGTTCCTGACCCTCGCGCAGTTCGCGCCAACGCTCAAGTTTCGGGGTCCAGCCGCTTTCGCGGAAGCGGCGATAGCCTGCAATGAGGCGGTCGAGTTCGGGAGATGCCTGGGTCATGGCCTGAGCTAATGACCACATAGATTGGGTCTTTCAAGTGCTGGCGTAACGGCTTATCTGGGCGCCATGACCGAACCGGCCCAGAATCTCCGCCCCGAACGCCAGCGCAAGCCCGACTGGATCCGCGTCAAGGCTCCGACCAGCAAGGGCTATGGCGAGACTCGCGCCCTCATGCGCGAACTCGGGCTGAACACCGTGTGCGAGGAAGCGGCCTGCCCGAACATCGGCGAATGCTGGACCAAGAAGCACGCCACGGTGATGATTCTCGGCGAGGTCTGCACCCGCGCCTGTGCGTTCTGCAACGTGAAGACCGGGATGCCGCGCGCTGTCGATCCGATGGAGCCGATGAACGTGGCGACGGCTGCGGCGAAGATGGGGCTTGAGCACATCGTCATCACCTCGGTCGACCGGGACGACCTGCCCGACGGCGGTGCCGGCCACTTCGTCAAGGTGATCAAGGCTCTGCGCGAGCTCACACCCAACACCACGATCGAGATCCTGACGCCCGATTTCCGCAACAAGATGGAAGCGGCCGTCGAATCGATCGTCGAGGCGGGGCCGGACGTCTACAATCACAATCTCGAGACGGTCCCCCGCCTCTATCCGACGATCCGTCCAGGCGCGCGCTATTATGCGTCATTGCGTCTGCTCGAGCAGGTCAAGCGCCACGATCCGCGCATCTTCACCAAGTCGGGGATCATGCTGGGCCTTGGTGAAGAGCGCCTCGAGGTTCACCAGGTCATGGACGACATGCGTTCAGCGCAGATCGACTTCCTGACCATGGGACAATATCTGCAGCCGACGCCGAAGCACGCCAAGGTGATCGATTTTGTTACGCCGAAGGCATTCGAGGCGTATGGCTCGATCGCGCGCGCCAAGGGCTTCCTGCAGGTTGCGGCGAGCCCGCTGACCCGTTCCAGCTATCACGCAGGCGACGATTTCCGCGCGATGCGCGCCGCGCGCGATGCCCAGTTGGCCAAGGCTGCTGCCAAGGTCGGAATGTAGGCCTGACTTGCCCAGGATTACCGAAACCCGGACGCTGCAATGGTCGGCCGAACAGATGTTCGACCTTGTTGCCGACGTGCGTCGTTATGCGGAGTTCCTGCCGTGGGTGGTCGCCACCCGGATCAAGTCCGATAGCGAAAGCGAGATGATCGCCGACATGCTCGTAGGCTTCAGTGCACTGCGCGAGAAGTTCACCTCGCGCGTGGTCAAGGACCGACCGCGGTCGATCAAGGTCGAGTACATTGACGGCCCGCTCAAGCGGCTCGAGAACGACTGGACGTTCCGGGAAGGGCCCGACGGGGGGTGCGTGATCGACTTCTGCGTCGATTTCACGTTCCGCAGCGCGATCTTCGAAAAGCTCGCCGGGCAGTATCTCGACGCCGCGTTCCGCAAGATGGTCGCCGCGTTCGAGAAGAGGGCCGAGCAGCTTTACGGCAGCAAGAGTTCCAGCGCGGTGAGCGTCGCCTGAAAGCGCACTTCGGCGCGCGTGCTGGCGCTGTCGAACAGTTTGAGCTCCGCGTTGGTTGCTTCGGGGTCCTCGCCGCGCTTGGCGCAGGCAAAGACGACGGTGCCGACCGGCTTCTGTTCCGAACCACCATCCGGCCCGGCCACGCCCGTGATGGCCACGGCGACATCGGCCCCGGACTTCTTGAGCGCCCCTTGCGCCATCGACCACGCGACGGCGATCGAAACTGCACCGAAGGTATCGATGAGATCTTCCGAGACGCCGAGAAGCTGGTTCTTGGCCTCGTTCGAATAGGTCACGAAGCCGCGATCGAGCACGGCGGAGCTGCCGGGGACTTCGGTAAGGGCCGCAGCAACAAGCCCGCCGGTGCAGCTTTCGGCTACCGCGACCTTGCGACCGAGAGCGGCATTCTCGGCAATCACGCGACGTGCAAGATCGCCAATCTCTTCAGGAAGCAGGCTTTCCATCGGCATTGATCAGGCCGCCGGCTTGCAGATCGGGAACGACGAGGCTTTGCCGGGCTTCGGCTTGTCCGCCATGACCAGGATGAAGGTCACCAGCTCTGCCGTGTTTTCCGGCGGAAGGGGCGAGAGAATGCGCACGCCGCGTTCGATAGCAGTGCACTGATCGGGCTTGATCTCGCCGCTGACCATTTCGCTGACCATCGCCTCGACGAAGGGCTGAATGGCGTTGTCGGGCAGGTTCTGCATCATGTCCGCCATCTTGGCGTCCTTCGAACCGCCAAGCTTGAGGAATGCGGATTTGGCGAGCGGCCAGTTCTGATCCTTGCGCGCGGCATAGCGGTTCAGGAATTCGCTGCCCCGGGTGGCGAAGTAGCCATTTGCGGCAAGGTGCGGCTTGCAGCCCTTCATCGTGCCGTCGATGACCGAGGGCAGGGCGTAGCCGACCAGCGCGGTCACTTCGCTTTCACTGAGACAAGGCGCCGTTGCTGTTGCGGCCTGCGCCATCTGGGCCTGCATGAGCGCTGCACCTGCAAGCGCGCCGAAAAGAATACGGGAAGAGACCATAACGTCTTTGCTCCTGCGGATCAGCGGGGGACGACCGTCGCCACCGCTTGTGCCGCGATACCTTCGCCCCGGCCGGTAAGGCCAAGGCGTTCCGTAGTCGTCGCCTTGACCGAGACGGCACTTGAGTCAATCCCGAGAATCCGGGCAAGCGCCTCGCGCATCGCGAACTTGTGCGGCCCGATCTTCGGGGCCTCGCAGATAATCGTGACATCCAGGTTGCCGATCTCGTACCCGCCTTCCCGGACGAGACGTGCAGCGTGCGCGAGGAAGCGGTCGGACGATGCGCCTTTCCACTGCGGGTCGGATGGCGGGAAGTGATCGCCGATATCGCCCATGGCCACGGCGCCCAGCAGCGCATCGACCAGTGCATGGATTGCAACGTCGGCGTCCGAATGGCCGGACAGCCCCTTGCTGTGCGCGATCTTCACGCCACAGAGCCAAAGCTCCTCGCCCTCGACCAGGCGATGCACGTCAAAGCCCATGCCGGTGCGGGGCAATCGGGTCATGTCCTGTTCCTCAAGGTCGGCGGCGAATGTGATCTTGCGCAGAACTTCGTCGCCATTGGCAAGCAGCACATTAATGCCGGCTGAGGCGGCAACCTGTGCATCGTCGCCCGCGTCGGGCTCGCCGGTCCACGCCTGGTGCGCGGCGAGGATTGCGGCGTAGTCGAAGGCCTGCGGGGTCTGGACGCGGTAGAGTTCCTCGCGCACGACCTTTTGCGCCATCGCGTGGTCGATACCGCGGATCATGCTGTCGACCACGGGGAGGACCGGGATCGCGGCGAGGCCACGGTCGAGAGTGCCTAGAAGTGAAGCGATCACGGCCTGTGGCAGAGCTGGGCGTGCCGCGTCGTGGATCAGCACGCGCGCGGGCGCGTCGTGCTGCAGTGTTTCCAGGGCGAGGCGGACGGATTCCTGCCGCGTGGCGCCCCCGTGCGTGAAGCTGATGCCGGGAAGGCCCGAAAGCGCCTGCGCCGCCTCGGCCTCAAAGCCCTGTGGTATGGCGACGACGATCGGGGCGATGCCCGCTTCCACCAGTGCTTCGACCGAATGGCGGACGAGAGGCTTTCCGCGCCATGTGACGAACTGCTTGGGCACGCTGCCGCCGGTGCGCGAGCCCTTGCCCGCGGCCACGACGACGGCGGCAACCGGCCCGGTGCGGGAGGGAAGGGGATCGCTCATTCGCGGCGCCTCTACCAGCGCTTGGGGCGGATGAGCAACCGTCTTGCCGTTTCACCTGTAATCGACTAAGCGCCTGCCTGTTTTTTAGGCAGATTTGATCCCGATGTCCGACGCTCCCGTCCCGCCCGTGCTCAAGCCCATCAAGGTCGGCCCTGTAACGGTCGATTGCCCGGTCGTGCTCGCACCGATGACCGGGGTTTCGGACCTGCCGTTCCGCACGATCGTGCGTCGCTTCGGCTCGGGTCTCAACGTGACCGAGATGATCGCCAGCCCGGCTGCCATCCGCGAGACGCGCCAGTCGATCCAGAAGGCAGCCTGGCATCCGATGGAAGAGCCGGTTTCGATGCAGCTGGTCGGCTGTGACCCGGCGCAGATGGCCGAAGCGGCGAAGCTGGTCGAGCAGCAGGGCGCGGCGATCATCGACATCAACATGGGCTGCCCGGTGCGCAAGGTGGTGAACGGCGATGCCGGTTCCGCACTCATGCGTGACATCCCGCTCGCCACACGCCTGATCGAGGCAACGGTCAAGGCGGTGAAGGTGCCGGTGACCGTGAAGATGCGCATGGGTTGGTGCCATGACAGCCTCAACGCGCCCGAACTCGCGCGGATTGCCGAAGACATCGGTGCGAAGATGATCACGGTCCACGGCCGCACCCGCAACCAGATGTACAAGGGCAATGCCGACTGGGGTTTCGTGCGCAGCGTGAAGGACGCGGTGTCGATCCCGGTCATCGTCAATGGGGATATCTGCGGGATCGAGGACGTTGCCACTGCGATCGAACAGAGCGGTGCCGATGGCGTGATGATCGGGCGCGGGTCCTACGGGCGGCCTTGGCTGCTCGGCCAGGTCATGCACTGGCTGGAGACGGGCGAGCGCCGGGCCGATCCAACTCTCCCCGAACAGTATGCGCTGATCGTCGAACACTACGAGGCGATGCAGGAGCACTACGGGACGGTCACCGGGGTCAACATGGCCCGCAAGCACATCGGGTGGTACACCAAGGGCCTCCACGGTTCGGCCGATTTCCGCAACAAGGTCAACTTCATCGACGACCCCAAGGCGGTGCTCGCCAACCTGGCCGATTTCTACAAGCGCGCGATCGAGCACAGCCTTTCGGCACAGGTGGGGCAGCGCGCGGCGGCATGAGCTTGCTGCCCGACTGGCGCGGGACCGAGCCCGGGCAGAAGCCCGATCCCAAGCGCGTCGTCGCCAGCCTGCCGCTCGCCCTGTTGCAGCTCGATCCGGAGCTGGTGGTGGCTTCGGTAAACCCCGCCGCCGAGCAACTGATGGGCCAGAGCTACCGGCGCCTGGTCGGCAAGTCCGTGGCGGAACTGTTCGAATTCGAGGAACCGCTGATCCTCGGGCGTCTGGCCGATGGCGAGGCGAACCTGTTTGCACGCGGCGTGGGCGTGCGGATCATGGGGCAGCCGGTGCGCACGTTCGACGTGATGACGAGCCCGGTGACCCATTGTCCGGGCTGGCAATTGCTGATGCTGCACGAAGGCGTCGGCGTCGAGGCGCTGACCGGCGACGGGCGAGGCGCGGGCGGCGGCGAGGGCGTGGCCCTGCGTGCGCCGGAAGTGCTGGCGCACGAGATCAAGAACCCGCTTGCCGGCATCCGAGGCGCGGCGCAGCTGCTCGACCGCAAGCTGAGCGAACGCGACCGGGCAATGACCGGGCTGATCACGGCCGAGGTCGACCGGATTGCCAAGCTGATCGACCAGATGCAGTCGCTGTCGCGGCGCAGTGCCGAGCCGGCGCAGGAGTGCAACCTGCATGAGGCCGTTCGGCGCGCCGAGGCGGTGCTGGTGGCCGGGCACCCTTCGAACGTGGTGATCGAGGAGGAGTTCGACCCATCGCTTCCCCCGGTGACAGCCAATGCGGATTCGCTGGTGCAGGTCCTGCTCAACCTGTTGAGCAACGCGCGGGAAGCCTGCCAGCACCAGCTGCAGCCGCGAATTTCGGTGCGTACGCGCTTTGCCAGCGGCATCCAGCTGCATGTCGGGCCGGGCGGAAAGCCGTTGCGCCTGCCGATCGAGCTGCGCGTGTCAGACAATGGCCCGGGCATCGACCCCAAGCTGCGCGATCACATCTTCGAACCGTTCGTGACCGGCAAGAAGAGCGGGCAGGGCCTTGGCCTTGCGCTGGTCCAGAAGCTGGTGCGTGAAATGAACGGGCGCATCACGCATGACCGGGACGAGGCCAACGGCCTCACCCACTTCCGTATTCACCTCCCCGTTGCCGGATCGGTGCCCTGATGACCAAGCGCGTTCTTCTGGTCGAAGACGACGCGTCGATCGCCCTCGTCATCACTGCTGCCCTTGAAGCCGAAGGCTTCGACGTCGATCACTGCGATTCGGTCGCTGCGCGTGACCGGCATCTTGCGGGCGCTGACTATCGCCTGTTGCTGACCGACGTGATGCTGACCGACGGCGACGGGATCGAAACGCTGGGATCGGTGCGCGATGCACATCCCTCCATGCCGATCATTATCCTTTCAGCGCAGAACACGCTGGATACGGCGGTGCGCGCCAGCGAGACCGGAGCGTTCGAATACTTCCCCAAGCCCTTCGACCTTGAGGAACTGGTCCGCACGGTCACGCAGGCCATCGGCAAGGCCGAAGCCGCCGAGATCGACGTGCCGCAGGACGTCACGCAGGGCCTTCCGCTGGTTGGCCGTAGCGCCGCAATGCAGGCGGTCTACCGCATGATAACGCGGGTCTTGCGCAACGATCTGACCGTGCTGATCCTGGGCGAATCCGGGACGGGCAAGGAGCTTGTGGCTGAAGCGATCCACCAGCTCGGCAACCGCCGGTCCGGGCCCTTCGTGGCCGTCAATACCGCTGCCATCCCCGCCGAGCTGATCGAGAGCGAGCTGTTCGGCCACGAGAAAGGTGCATTCACGGGCGCAGTTGCCCGCTCGATCGGCAAGTTCGAACAGGCGAGCGGTGGCACATTGTTCCTCGATGAAATCGGCGACATGCCCATGCAGGCCCAGACGCGCCTGCTGCGCGCCTTGCAGTCTGGACGGATCCGTCGCGTTGGCGGGCGTGACGAGATCACACTGGATTGCCGGATCGTCGCCGCCACCAATCGCGATCTCCTGCCGATGATTGCCGCAGGGACGTTCCGCGAAGACCTTTACTATCGCCTGGCCGTGGTGCCGATCGAGCTGCCACCGTTGCGAGACCGGGCAGACGACATCGAGGCTCTCGCCCGCCATTTTCTGGCGAATGCCGCAGCCGAAGGCCTGCCTCGCCGCCAGTTGACCCAGTCCGGCGCCGAGCTTCTGTCGCGCCAGCCGTGGCGGGGCAACGTGCGCGAACTGCGCAACTTCATCTATCGGCTCGCCCTGCTGGCACGCGACGAGATCATCGACGCCACTGCAATCGAACCCTTGCTTGTTCACGCTGAAGGCAGCTCTCCGGCTCAGGAACTGCAGCACACGACCGAATCTGCTCAAAGCGACATCGCCGTGGCTGTAAAGCATTGGCTTTCGAGCAACAGTCCGGCACCGGGAGACGTCTATGACGCAGCGCTCGCCGCATTCGAACGCCCACTGTTTGCAGCGATCCTCAGCCAGACCGGTGGCAACCAGCTGCGCGCTGCCCAGATCCTCGGCATAAATCGCAATACGTTGCGAAAGCGGCTGTCCGAGCTTGGCATTATTGCGGAGGACTTCGCCCTGCGCGACTGATGGCTGCGACACTTGTCGTCCACCGCCAGACACTCGTCGGTT
The DNA here is from genome assembly GCF_058783135.1 of Novosphingobium sp. FW305-C-30-35. Taxonomy (NCBI): domain Bacteria; kingdom Pseudomonadati; phylum Pseudomonadota; class Alphaproteobacteria; order Sphingomonadales; family Sphingomonadaceae; genus Novosphingobium; species Novosphingobium sp. FW305-C-30-35. The sequence goes on along the minus strand of NZ_JBYSYJ010000001.1, from coordinate 188,237 downwards.
TCCTCTTGCATTTCTGCAACAGTGGTGTTGTGACCATGCAACGATGATGCAGGAGTCTAGAGTCACGGTCCGCAGGATGCCGCGATGGGTGCGGCGAATGGCCGTCGGCCTGCGCCGCGCAAACGTGTTCTTCCTGCTCGAAGTGGCGGCCTCTACGGTCCTTGCGCTGATGCTGGCAGTCAGCTGGCTGACGGTCACCGGCAGCGGCAGCGAAGGCCAGATCCTGCCTTCGCGCCTCACGTCGAGTCTTCTGATCGGAACGCTTGTCCCGGCCATGGCCCTCCAGATACTGTGGGGCCGGAGACTGGCAATCAGACGCGCCGCGCAAAGCGTGCTTGGATCGAGCGGGCGCCTCCACGTCCGCCTGGTCTGGTTGTTCTCGCTGATCGCAGCAATCCCGACGCTTCTGGTCGTGATCTTCGCCTCTTTCCTGTTCCAGTCCGGCGTCGAATTCTGGTTCTCTGACAATTCCCGCGGAATGCTGGAGAATGCAAACAAGCTCGCGCGGGGCTATTACGAGGACAAGCTGCGCGACGTCGGCAACGAAACGGTCACCATGGCTGGTGACATTCGCGATTACCTCGACCAGGCGCCGATCACCTCAACCGAATTTGCCGAAGGGTACTCCTTCCAGGTTCTCAGTCGCCAGCTCAACGAGTCCGCGATCCTCGAACGCGCAGGCGACGGCACGCTTCGCACTGCCGCCATAGTAGATCCCGAAAAGACCGACCGCCAGCAGCGCGTGACGCAGGCGGATCTGAAACGTCTCGATGCCGGCGAAGCCGTGGTCGTCCGCGCATCGGCCGAACGGATCGAAGCGGTAACGCCCATCGACAAGGCCCGAGGCATCTATCTCTTTGCCGCGCGGACGTCGAACGCACTTGCGCTCCAGCAGTGGGAGCGGGCGCAGACCGTGCTCAAGTCCTACGACATGCTGACGACGCGGGCGAGGGCACTGCAGTTGCGCTTCAACCTCGCCCTGTTCGGTGTCAGCCTCGCACTGGTAGGGGTTGCGGTATGGGCAGCTCTGCGCTTTGCCGACAGGCAGGTGGCACCGCTTGCCGAACTGGTTTCCGCAGCCCGAACCATCGGTAGCGGAAATTTCTCGATGCGCGTGGCGCAGAGCAGCGGGACCGATGAGGTCGGGCTGCTGGCGCGTGCCTTCAATCGCATGACCCAGCAGCTCGAAGGCCAGACGCAAGCTCTCGTTACCGCCAATGCGCAGCTCGAGGTGCGACGCGCGTTCATCGAGGCCGTTCTGGAATCGATCACGGCGGGTATCGTGTCAATCGGGCGCGATGGCGCGGTTCAGTTGATCAACTCTTCTGCACAGCGCGTGCTTCTTGCGGACGCGGCCCAGAACCCGATCGGCCGTCCCCTCGCGGAAGTTTCACCGGTTTTTGCGCAGCTCGTGAACTCGGGCCAGCCCAACAACGTGATCCAGTATCCGCTCGATGGTGACCTGCGCACGCTGGCGGTGCGCGTCGTGCAGGACAGCAACGGTCACGTCATCACTTTTGAGGACATTACCCGGCAACTGCTCGATCAGCGTCGCGCGGCTTGGTCGGACGTGGCCCGCCGCATCGCCCACGAGATCAAGAACCCGCTGACACCGATCCAGCTGGCCACCGAACGTCTGCGCCGCCGTTATGGCCGCCAGATCGAGAATGATCCCGAATTGTTCGAGGAATTGACCAGCACCATAATCAGGCAGGTCGGCGATCTGAGGAAGATGGTGGACGAATTTTCCTCGTTCGCCCGGCTGCCCAAGCCTGTCTTCCGGGCCGAGGACGCCAGCGACCTCGTCAGGCAATCCCTGTTCCTGCAGGAAGTGGCGCATACCGGGATCGATTTCAGCTTCGCCTGCGATGCCGCGTCGATGCCGTTGCAGTGCGATCGCCATCAGTTTGGTCAGGTGATGACCAATGTTCTGAAAAATGCCGTCGAAGCCATTGAAACGCGGGCAAAGAGCGAGGACGTCGATTACCGTGGGCGCGTGGCGGTGACCCTGGCCGGCGACCACGACACGGTGACCGTCAGCGTCACCGACAATGGCATCGGGCTTCCAGCGGAGCGCGAGCGCATTCTCGAACCGTACATGACCACCCGGGAGAAGGGCACTGGCCTGGGCCTCGCCATCGTTCACAAGATCGTCGAGGAGCACGGCGGCGAAATGGCCTTCACCCCCGAGCCGGGCGGAGGGACACGCGTGACCATGCGCTTTGCCCGCGACCCGCTTTCCACATCAAGCGCAATGGCCGAACAGGACTGACAGGACCCAAGCAATGGCACTCGATATCCTCATCGTAGACGACGAACGCGACATCCGCGAACTGGTCGCAGGCGTTCTCTCCGACGAAGGCTATGGCTGCAGACTTGCGGCGGACAGCACCTCGGCACTTGCCGCGATCGACGAGCGTCGGCCCAGCCTTGTACTGCTGGACGTCTGGCTGCACGGCAGCCCGATGGATGGACTGGAAGTCCTCGACGAGATCAAGAAGCGCGAGCCAGAGCTGCCCGTCATCATCTTCTCAGGGCATGGCAACATTGACACAGCCGTTTCCGCGATCAGCCGCGGGGCCATGGATTTTCTCGAAAAGCCCTTCGAGGCCGAGCGTCTGTTGCTGCTGGTGGAACGGGCGACCGAGACCGAGCGCCTGCGCCGTGAGAACGCCCGCCTGCGCCAGGGTTTTGCCATGGCCGAGGAGTTCACCGGCAACAGTTCGGCGATCAACCAGGTGCGCGCGACACTCAAGCGCGTTGCCAACACCGGTAGCCGCCTGCTGATTACCGGCCCGGCCGGTTCCGGCAAGGAAGTTGCGGCGCGCCTGCTCCATTCCTGGAGCCCGCGGGCGCAGAGCCCGTTCATCACCGTCAATTCCGCCCGCATCACGCCCGAGCGCTTTGAACAGGAGCTGTTCGGAGAGGAAATCGACGGCAAGCTGGTGAGGGCGGGGTTGCTCGAGATGGCAGACGGGGGAACGCTCTTCCTGGACGAAGTGTCCGACATGCCCGCCTCCAGCCAGGCGCGTATCCTGCGCGTGCTGACCGAGCAGTCCTTTGCAAGGGTCGGCGGCCACCGCCAGCTGCGGGTGGACGTCCGCGTAGTGTCGTCCTCGTCGCGCCCGCTGGAAAAGGAGATCGCCGAAAGGCGGTTCCGCGAAGACCTCTATTACCGGCTGAACGTGGTGCCGGTTGCCATTCCGTCGCTGATCGACCGGCGCGACGACATTCCGCCGTTGGTGGACCACTTCTTCGCCCGGTACGCTAGCGAACAGGGCGTAGCGCCGCCTGCAATCTCGCCCGAGGCGATGGCGGCCCTGCAAAGCTATGACTGGCCCGGCAACGTGCGCCAGCTTCGCAACGTTGTCGAACGGACGGTGATTCTGGCACCGCGTGACCGGTTGGCGCGGATCGACTCGGACATGTTGCCGTCAGAGATCGTCAGCACTCCGATGGGCGGAGAGTCTGCAGGTTCTGCCCTGATGGGCGTGCCACTGCGCGAGGCGCGGGAGAATTTCGAACGCGAGTATCTGAAGGTCCAGATAAGGCGGTTTTCCGGAAACATTTCAAAGACTGCGAGCTTCATCGGCATGGAACGCTCGGCCCTGCACCGCAAGCTCAAGCTGTTGGGAATGGCGGAGCGTCGGGAGGATGAGGACGACGAATAATCGCGCGACCGATTGATTTCTCGCGTGTGAATACGCATTAATTCGGAACCCTGTGCAATTTCCCATGTTTACGGAGCGCGCGGGGGGACATAAACTCGTCAATGAACCCGGCCAGAGTGCGATCAGCACGAAGGCCAGATCGCGAAGGCCCCCGCAGGGCTGAGCCAATAGAAAACGGAGTCACGTGAAATGACCGGAAAGACCTTGTCTGCCCGCCCTCGGCCCAAGCCCGAACCCGCTCCAGTCGCGGAAGCTTCGGCACCGGTAACCGGCCCGAGCGGAGGTAAGGGGCAGAACCTTCAGGACCTTTTCCTCAACCACCTGCGCAAGAACAAGATCCCTGTCACGATGTTCCTCGTGAAGGGTGTCAAGCTGCAGGGCATCGTCACGTGGTTCGACAACTTCTCGATCCTGCTGCGCCGCGATGGCCAGTCGCAGCTGGTCTACAAGCACGCGATCTCGACGATCATGCCCGGGCAGCAGCTTTCGGTTGCGCACTTCCAGACGGGTGGTGAGGAAAACGGCAAGAAGGCCCGCTTGCTGCAGGAAGTGTTCCTGTCCAGCGTGCGCGATTCCGGCGTGCAGGTGACGATGTTCCTCGTGAACGGCGTCATGCTGCAGGGCAAGGTCGCGTCCTATGATCTCTTCTGCATGCTGCTCGAGCGCGAGGGTTACGTACAGCTCGCCTACAAGCATGCCGTTTCGACAATTCAGCCTGCCGGTCATGTTGATCTCACCGGCGACTGGGATGGGGAGGATTCCTGAGTACTTTTGAATTTGGCAACAACACCGGCGAAATAGCCGGTGAAGTCACCCGTGGCGCGCGCGCCGTTGTCGTCCTCCCCGATATCAAGCAACGGGGAGGGGGGCTCGGCTCGGATGCGGAAAGCCGCCTCGAAGAAGGGCAGGGCCTCGCCCGCGCCATCGGCATCGAAGTGGTCGATGCCTTCATTCTGCCGATCCGCGCCGTCCGCCCCGCCACCCTGTTCGGTGAGGGGCAGGTGGAACGCATCGGCGTGGCCTGCAACCAGTCAGACGCCGAACTGGTCATCGTCGACGGCTCGCTGTCGGCAATCCAGCAGCGTAACCTTGAGGAAAAACTCAAGCGCAAGGTCATCGACCGGACCGGCCTGATCCTCGAGATCTTCGGCGAGCGTGCGGCAACCGCCGAGGGGCGGCTGCAGGTCGAACTGGCGCATCTCGATTATCAGGCCGGGCGACTGGTGCGATCATGGACACACCTTGAGCGTCAGCGCGGTGGCTTCGGCTTCCTTGGTGGCCCGGGCGAGACCCAGATCGAGGCGGACCGTCGCCAGATCCGCGGACGCATGGCGCGGCTGCGCAAGGAACTGGAACAGGTCCGGCGCACGCGCGGCCTCCACCGCGAACGGCGGCAGCGAGCGCCCTGGCCGGTGATTGCTCTGGTGGGATACACCAATGCCGGCAAGTCCACGCTGTTCAACCGCCTGACAGGCGCTGACGTCATGGCGGAAGATCTCCTGTTCGCCACGCTTGATCCGACGATGCGGGCAATCCGGCTGCCGGGCGTCGAGAAGGCCATCCTGTCGGACACCGTAGGCTTCATTTCCGAGCTGCCGACGCAACTGGTCGCGGCCTTCCGCGCCACGCTCGAGGAAGTCACGGCGGCGGACGTGATCGTGCACGTGCGCGACGTTTCCAATCCCGCGACGGCGGATCAGAAGGCTGAAGTCGAACAGATCCTCGCCGACCTTGATGTGATCGGGGAAGGGGGCTCGAAGATCCCGATTGTCGAGGCGTGGAACAAGTGGGACCTGCTGACTGCCGAAGAGCAGGCGATGCGCCGGGACCTCATTGCCGCGCGCATTGCCGAAGTTCCGGTGGTGCCGATCTCGGCCTTGACCGGCGCGGGTGTGGATGAGCTGCTCGAGCAGCTGGGCCAGATGCTCACCGGCGGGGCGCAGATGCTGGAGTTTACGATTCCTTTGTCAGACGGTCAGCGCATTGCCTGGCTGCACGCCCACGGCGATATCCTGGAGGAAGCCGAGGCGGAAACTGCGGGTGGCGATCCGGCGCTGCGCATCAAGGTGCGGTTGACCCAGCGTGAGCTAGGCCGTTTCACTGCGCTCTGACGCTTTCACTGCCTGCCAAAGCTCTTCCTGCTGGTCGAGGGTCAGCTGCGCAAAGCGGCCCTCGGCCAGTTGCTCCATGCCCCTGAAGCGCCGCTCGAACTTGGCGTTAGCTTGGCGCAGCGCTTCTTCCGGCGCGACGCCGTGCTTGCGCACAAGGTTGACCGCCGCAAAAAGCAGGTCACCGGCTTCCGCAACGCGCTCAGAGTCTGAGGAAGCTTCTGCAAGCTCTTGTATCTCTTCATAAACCTTGGCAGTTGCGCCGGATGGATCGGGCCAATCGAAGCCTTGCCTGACAGCGCGCTTCTGGAGCTTTTCGGCCCGCATCAGCGCCGGAAGCGCCAGCGCTACGCCGTCCATGGCACTGTTCGCCCCCTTTGACCTGCGTTCAGCGGCCTTGGCGGTCTCCCAGCGGTCCTCACGCGACTGGCCTTCGTCAGCCTCGTTGCCAAACACATGAGGATGGCGTGCTTCCATTTTCGCGGAAATGGCTTCGGCCACGTCATCGAACGAGAACAGGCCGAGTTCTTCGGCCATGCGCGCATGGAACACGACCTGAAGCAGCAGGTCGCCAAGTTCTTCCTTCAGCGCGGCCATGTCGTTGCGGGCGATGGCATCTTCGACTTCGTAAGCTTCCTCGATAGTGTACGGCGCGATCGTCGCGAAAGTCTGCGCGCAATCCCATTCGCAACCGCGCGCCGGGTCTCGCAAGCGGGCCATGATGGCTAGGAGCCGCGAGAGATTGGGCGTGGAAGCTGCGCTCATCGTATTTTCCCGGTTCGGTTGACCGGAGTTAGGGTGTCGATCCAACCGGCCAAATCAGATTTGATAATAATGATTATGTAAACTAAGCGCGGAGAGGAGCGCGTCGTCACCATCCCAGTACGGAGAATACCAGAGCCACGACGATAAACAGAAAGGCCCATAAAGCGGCCATTCTCAAGCCGTCAGAAAGTCCGATCTCACGGCCCTTGAAGTTGGCGACGGCCAAGACAAGCGCCATGGAAATGCCGATGATGCGCACCATATCGTGACTGTCCATATAGCACCGCCTAGAGGGTTACTTCGAGCCCGTCGTACGCAGGTTCGACATGGTCCGGAGTTTCGGCGCACAATGTCCGGTAATCCATCGACTTGTCGAGATGCGTCAGGATGCCGTGTCCTGCTCTTGTGGCTTCGATCAGTTCGAGCGCCATGCCCAGATGCGAATGCGTCGGATGCGGCTGCCGCCTGAGGCAATCGACGACCAGAACGTCGACCTTGTAGAACAGGTCGATCATTTCATTCGTAATTTCGCTGAAGTCTGTGGCATAACCAATTGTTTTTCCGCCCTGATCAAAGCGAAACGCGGTGGACTGCGCCGGACCGTGCGGCATCTGGCAATGACCGATGCCAATGCCGCACAACATCCTGACACGGTCGAGATTGTCCAGCTCTACAATGGTATGATAACCGTGCTGCCCGGCGAACACATACCCGAAGCGTTGGCGCAGTCGGCGGACAGTCTCGCTTGCCGCATAGCCCGGAATGGGTCCAGCCCGACCATAACGGAGCGGCCTGAGGTCATCGATCCCATGGCAGTGGTCGGCGTGGTCGTGAGTCCACAGTACCCCATCAACGCGATCGATGCCGCAACTGAGAAACTGCTGCCGCAGGTCCGTCGGGGTGTCGACCAGCAGGCGACTGCCGTCAAAGCCTTCGATCATGATGGCAACCCGGGTGCGCCGGTTTCTCGGCTCGTTCGGATCGCAATCGCCCCAATCGTTGCCGATGCGCGGCACGCCCGTCGACGTGCCGGAGCCGAGGATCGTCAGCTTCACAGGCTGGCCTTGCTGAACAGCTTGAAGAAATTGGCGCCGGTGCGATCCGCAAGGGCTTCCTGCGAGGTTCCACGCAGGCCAGCGACGAAGGCGCAAGTGTCCGACACGAACGCCGGTTCGCAGGTCTTGCCCCGGTGCGGCACCGGCGCCAAGAACGGCGCGTCGGTTTCGACCAGGATTCGATCTTCAGGCAGTTCGGCGGCAATCGCTTGCAAGTCCTTGGCATTCTTGAACGTCACGATGCCGGAAAGCGAGATTGACAGGCCCAGTTCCAGCATCCTGGCAGCAAACGGCGCGGATGCGGTGAAGCAGTGGATCAATGCGGGGAAGGCTCCCTTCCCCATTTCTTCCTCGATGATCCGCGTCGTGTCGTCTTCCGCATCGCGCGTGTGGACGATGAGTGGCAGGCCGGTTTCGCGGGCCACGCGGATGTGGACCCGGAACAGGTCCTGCTGCACCTGCCGGTCCGAATGGTCGTAATAGTAATCCAGCCCGGTTTCGCCAATGCCGATGACCCGCGGGTGCGCGGCGGCTTCCAGCAGCGCAGCCTCGCCCAGATCTGCATGACCATCAGCCTCGTGCGGATGGATGCCGATGCTCGCCCAGACATCGCTTTCGCGCTCAGCCGTGGCGACGATATCGGCCCACTCGCGCTGGCGGGTCGAGATGTTGAGAAAGCCGCGTACGCCGGTTTCGCGCGCACGCCCGAGAACCTGGGCCTGATCTTCGACCAGACCCTTGTAGTTGAGATGGCAGTGCGAATCGATCAGCATCATGCCGAGGCAGGCTCCTCGGGCATTTCGAGGCGCGGGAACGCCGGCACCGGCTGCGCGAGCTTTTCACCGGTAGCCACGCGCGCCAGATACCAGTCGGCATCGGTCAGGGCTGCAAAGGTGCGAGCGTCGCCGGGTACGCCGAGCTGGTCGAGGACCTTGGCAGCAGCGGCGGGCACCACCGGCGCAATCGCGATTGTCAGATCCCTGATGGCCATGAACAGGGTAAGCAGCACCGCCTTCATTCGTTCCGGATCGGTCTTGCGCAGGGCCCAGGGGGCCTGCTCGTCAACGTAGGCATTGCATGCGAAGACCGCGCGCATCCACGCATCGATACCTGCAGAGAAGTTCAGTGCCTCGAACTCGCGCGGCAGTTCGTCCCGGCAGGCTGTGAACACGGTGGCGAGCAGCGCATCGTCGGCCTCGGAGCTTGCAAACTTCTCAAGTGTCCCGTCCATGTTCTTGAAAATCATGGACAGTGTTCGCTGGACAAGATTGCCGTAGCTGTTTGCCAACTCTGCATTGCAGCGCGTGACAATCGCTTCCGGGGAGTACGACCCGTCCTGCCCGAAGGCGACTTCGCGCATGAGGAAATAACGCAGCGGATCGACGCCAAAACGCTCCGCCAGTTCCAGCGGATCGGTGACGTTGCCGAGCGACTTGGATTCCTTCTGCCCGCGATTGAGCAGGAAGCCATGCCCGAAGACCTGCTTGGGCAGGGCGATGTTCGCGCTCATCAGGAACGCCGGCCAGTAGACCGTGTGAAAGCGGACGATGTCCTTGCCGATCAGGTGGAGGTTCGCTGGCCAATACCTTGCAAAGTCGCCGGATTCATCGGGAAACCCGAGCCCGGTGATGTAGTTCGTCAGCGCATCGACCCACACGTACATGACGTGGCCGTCGCTGCCCGGCACCTTCACGCCCCAGTCGAAGCTGGTGCGCGAGACCGAGAGATCGCGCAGACCGCCTTCGACGAAGCGCATCACCTCGTTGCGGCGGCTGTCGGGCTGGATGAACTGCGGGTTCTCGTTGTAGAGCTTCAGGAGAGGCTCGGCATACTTCGAGAGGCGGAAGAACCAGGATTCCTCGACGGTCCACTCTACCGGTGTTCCCTGCGGCGAGAGCTTCTCGCCCCCTTCCCCGGCCACCAGTTCACTTTCATCATAGAACGCTTCGTCGCGGACCGAGTACCAGCCTTCGTAGCGATCAAGGTAGAGATCGCCGCTGGCTTCCATGCGCCGCCAGAGTTCTTGGGTCGAGGCGTGATGGCGTTCTTCTGTTGTCCGGATAAAGACGTCGTACGAAACGTTAAGCTCATCGCACATCTTTATGAAATACGAGGACATTTCGTCTGAAAGTTCGCGCGGCGTTATGCCCAGCTCGCGCGCCTTCTGCGCCATCTTCAGGCCGTGTTCGTCCGTGCCCGTCTGGAAGCGCACGTCGCGCCCCATGGCCCGCTGGAACCGCGCGATCACGTCAGCCGCAATCGCTTCGTAGGCATGGCCGATGTGCGGCTTCCCGTTGGGGTAGGAAATGGCGGTGGTGATGTAGAAGGGTTCGCCCATTGGGCCAGTCGCTTTCTGAAAGGGAATCCGGTGGCTTATCGCGGCCCTTCCCTAGTCGGCGCGGCCGATGCCAGCAAGGAGCCGATTTCCATGGTCAGCATCGATGGATCAAAGTTGTAGATCGGCGCTTCGCCGGCAAGCCGGACAAGGCGGGCATGGACTTCGACAAGCCGCACCTTGGCAGCATCGTCGACACGATCGAGCGCGCCGACCACGGTCATCCGCGCAGCTTCTATGGCGGCGGCGATCCTTTCACGGTCCGGTCGCGCGCCGAGCGCCCCGGCCAAGGCGCCACGTAGCGAGAGGTCAGGATCCCCATGTTCGACGATCCGGGCGAACAGCGCCTGCGCCTTGCCCAGGTCCTGCGCCGCGAAGGCCAGGGCCGCGCCGGGCGATCCTCCCGCGACCGCCAATGCGCCCTTGCGGGTCTCGGCATCGAGTTCTGGTGCTGCATGATCTAGGGCGCGCGAAACGTCGCTTGCCGAAAGTGGATGGAACCGCACCACGGTGCAGCGTGACCGGACTGTCGGCAGCAAGCGGCCGAGAGCGTGGACGACGAGCAGGAAGAAGGTGCCGACGGGCGGTTCTTCAAGGCTCTTGAGCAATGCGTTCACCGCGCTCTTCTCAAGCAGGTCAGCCGAATCGATGATCACCGCACGCCGCCGCCCCAGTGTTGGGCGGGTCGTGAGGCGCCGCTGCAGCGCGCGGACCTGATCGACAGAGATGCTGCGCTTCAACTGATAGGGCTTGCCCTCGTCGCGCTTCTTGGCCTCGTCGTCATTGGCGGGGAGCGGGAAGAGCGTCAGAATGTCGGGATGCGCCTCGACCGGCGGTTGCGGCACTCCGGGTTCGGCAACAAGCTCTGCGGCAGTCGCACGAGCGAAGCTGGCCTTGCCGAGGCCCTCGCGCCCGGCGAGAATCCAGCCATGGTGCATGCGTTCGCCGGCAATGGCCGCGCGCCAGATGCGCCAGGCTTCGTCATGGCCAATCATGCGCTCGCTCATGTGAGAAAGCCTGCGATACGGGCCATGATCCTCGAATGCACGTCAGCGGGCGATCCCTCGGCATCAATCACTGCAAAGCGGTCCGGGTCTTGCGCGGCAAAGGCGCGGAAAGCCTCGGCCACACGGGCATGATAGGCCGCACCGCGGCTCTCGATGCGATCACCCGCGCCACCATCACGCATGGCGAGACGCTGTGCCGACACTTCCGGGCGTACGGTGAGCAGGACCGTAAGGTCCGGCAAGAGGCCCTCGCTGCCGATGCGGTGCAGGTCAAGAACGTCAGTGTCGGAGAGCCCGCCGCCACCGCCCTGATAGGCACGGCTGCTGTCGACGAAGCGGTCACAGATCACCCACGCCCCGCGCGCGATGGCAGGCCGGATGAGTTTCTCGACGTGATCGGCACGGGCCGCGGCGAAGAGCAGGGCCTCGGCGCGGGCGCCCCACCCCTCCCCCTCGGTGGTGAGCAGCATGGTGCGGATCGCCTCGGCGCCCGCAGTCCCACCCGGTTCGCGCGTCGTCACGACTTCCAGCCCGCGCGCTCGCAAGGCTTCAGCAAGCATCCGCCCCTGCGTCGACTTGCCAACGCCCTCGCCGCCTTCAAGCGCAATGAAGCGGCCCGGTGCAGCGCTCACAGGCCGACCAGCCCCATTGCACCATTGCGCAGGCGGGCCAGAACACCGCCGCGTGCCACATCCTCACCGGCGGCGAGCGGCAGGACATGAACCGGCTCTCCGGGCACGCGAACGAGGAGGCTCGCCACGGTTTCACCCTTGCGGATGGGCGCCTTCAACGGACCCTTGTAGCGCACCGACAGCCTGTACTTGCTCGCCGCGCCCTTGGGCATGGTCACGCTCAGGTCGTGAGGCGCAACAAGCGATACCTGGCGAGCTTCGCCACCCTGCACCGCCGCCGAGCCAAGGGCAGAGCCTTTGCGATAGATAGGTTTGGCATCCCAGGCGGCAAAGCCCCATTCGATGAACGCGCGTGACTGGTTGGTGCGGTCAATCGGCCGGTCATAGCCGCCAAGCACCATGACAAGCCGCCGCCCGTTGCGCTGGGCCGAGCCGACGAAGCCGTAGCCCGCCTCGTTGGTAAAGCCCGTCTTCACGCCGTCCGCTCCTTCGGTGTGGCCGTAGAGCGGGTTGTGGTTGGGCTGGGTGATGCCGTTCCAGGTCATCTGCGAATGGCCATAGAAGCGACGGTACAGGTCCGGGAAGCGAGTCATCAGCGCGCCGCTCAGCGTCGCCAGGTCCGCAGCGGTAACGTAGGTCTGGCCCTCGTCCATCCAGCCATTGGGCGTGTTGAAGTGGCTGTCGCGCATGCCGAGCTCGTCGGCGGCCTGATTCATCAGCGCAGTGAAGGCGGGCACCGAGCCGGTTGCCCCCTCGGCCAGCACGACGCAGGCATCATTGGCCGAAACCGTGACGATGCCCTCGATCAGTTCCGCCACCGTGGGCTGCGCTTCGGCGGGCAGGAACATCGTGCTGCCGACATTGCGCCACTTGCGGAAGGTTTCGGGCCGGATCGGGATGCGCTGGTCGAGCCGCAGCTTGCCCTTCGAAATCAGGTCGAACGCGACGTAGCTGGTCATGATCTTGGTGATCGAGGCTGGGACGAAACGCCGATGCGGATCGCGCGAGAAAAGCACGCGCCCTGAGCCGACATCAAGCATCAACGCAATCGGCGCGTCGATCCGGGGCATCGAACCGAGCGGATCCGCTCCACGGAACTCTGGCGCCGCGGCTTGTACCGGCAGGGCTGCCAGCGTGGCAGCCATCGCAATTGTCACGACCTTCAAACGCAAGTGCAATCCCCGGACAACGCCGGTCGCTTCGCGACTGTCAGGTCACGGCGCGACAACGACCCTTGCGTCGGCATAGCCGCCCGCGCGAACCTTCGCCAGCGCTGCATCGGCTTGTCCACGATCCTTGTGCGGTCCGACACGCACGCGCCACAGCTTGCCGACCTGCGACACCGAACCGCCGGTCGCCCTGGCGGCGGCATCGGCACGAGCCTGCGTGGAGTATGCGCCTACCTGGATAAGAAAGCCTTTTGCCGAGGCAGAAGTGGGTAAAGGCTTCGGGGTAGCGGGCTTCGGAGTAGCAGGCGGGGGCGCTTCCTTGGCCGCAACCGGCGCATCCAGCCTGGCGGGAGCAGGCTTGGCAGGGGCAGGTTGGGCGGCAACCTTCGGTTCGGGCTTCGCGGGCGCGGCGGGTTTCGGCAAGGTCGGCTCGGCGACGGTGTCGGCCGGCAAGGCAGCAGGCGCGATGCCGAGCTTCCGCTTCAGCGCAGCCAGCAAGCCCGGCGGCGTATCCATCCGTGCGGGAGCCTGATGGCCTGTCCTGAGCAACGCCCGCTCGGCCTCGGGCGGGTTCACACGGCGAACGCGCACAGGCAGGCGCGCACCTGGCGCAGCACCGAGTTGCGTCCATGCGCCCGCCGACAGCGCCACCAGACCATTGCCGGTCATGGGGCCGCGTTCGGTCAGTCGGACGAGGATGGTCTTGCCGGTGTCGAGCGAAGTGACTTCGACGTAGCTCGGCAACGGCAGGGTTCTGTGGGCACCGGAAACGCCCGCCCCGGCGACAGCCTCGGCATAGCCGACCGAATCGTAATTGAGCGTGTCGGCGGGCGTATAGGTCACCCCGTCGACAACGAACGGCGCCCCCAGCACCATCGGATAATCGCCCGCTGGACCTGGGCCACTAGCCTCGGAAACTGCTGAAACGCGGGCATTCGCACCGCCACAAGCAGCAAGCAGCAGCGTGGCAACGAGTGCAATTCGGCTAACGGGAGATCTCATCTGCAAGAAGTCCTACGGACAGAGCGTAAAAGTTCGAGCAGTTGTAATCGAGGATAACCCTATAATTTCCGGTTAGCAGATAGGCGGTCCGCCCTCTGCCATCGGGTTCGAGCAGGCTGGCCATGACATTGTCGCCGGGCCAGCTGCCGCTCCGCGGCATTATGCCCAGAGCGCGCCATTCGGCCATGGTCTTCCACCCGGTATGCCGGTCGAACACGCGCGGGCACCGTGGGCTTTTCAGCGTGGTTCCAAGGCTGTTGCGATCCAGCCCATCCGGCACGCTGACGGCAATGCCCCAAGGCTGCCCCGGGCGCCAACCGGCATCGCGAAAGTAATTTGCGATCGAGGCGAGCGTATCGGTGCGGCTGCTCCAGATGTCGGCAAAACCATCGCCATCGCCGTCTTGCGCCACGCGCAGATAGACCGAGGGCAAGAATTGCGGATTGCCGAAAGCCCCTGCCCAGCTGCCGACCAGCTTCGACCGCGGCACGCCCCGATCGACCATCTTCATCGCCGCAACAAATTCGTCGGCAAACAGCTCCCGTCGCCGTCCTTCGTAGGCGAGCGTTGCCAGCGCTCGTGGCAGATCGAAATTGCCGGTATAGCCTCCGTAATCGGTTTCATGGCCCCAGATGGCCATCAGGACCGGCCCAGGCACGCCATAGCGCTGCTCGATCGCGCCAATCTGGCCGCTTACCGCCGCATATTGCCGACGCCCCCGCAGAATGCGCGACGAATCGACATGCTGGCGACGGTACGGCTCGAAAGCCGGGATGGTGCCGGACGATGATCCCGGCTGCGCACGGTCGAGCTGGATGACACGCTGGTGGAGAGTGAGGCCCGAAGTCATTGCCGCAATTGTCGATTCGCGGACGCCTTCAGCCCGTCCACGCGCGGCAAGAAGTTGCAGATACCCTTGAAAGCCTGCCTCTTCCTCATCGGCCTGCCCAGCGGCAGGGCCGGCGGCGAGCAGAGCCATGGCAGCCACTCCAAACGCCCGGATCGCCTTCGCATTCTTCAGAAACATCATCAAACCGATGTCGCACGGAACATCATGGTTGGGAATCCCCTTTGCGACCGACGCCAAACCCGCTAACGGCGAGCCGAGCCAGCATCGCCAGAAGGCGAAGCCGGCAGTGCGGACAGGTGGCCGAGTGGTTTAAGGCAGCGGTCTTGAAAACCGCCGAAGTGGCAACACTTCCCTGGGTTCGAATCCCAGTCTGTCCGCCAATTCCCTAGCAAATGCTGAGGTTTCGGACACGCGCACGGCGCGTTGTTCATGTGCTGTTCCAACTGTTACGGATGGCACGCAAATCGGCACACTTTGCGCAGATGATTGGTATTGGTTCCATCATTGGGATTGCGAGTTCCGGTGTCTATTTTCGCCTGATCGCTTTCAATCATTCCTGGCACGTTGCGGCTACCTGAATGGTCGCCCCGGTGTTCCTCCCAAGCTTCACTTTGGGGACGGCGTAACAGAGGACGATTGGATCAAGTGGGGGGCAGGCGCAAAGGAGTTCACCTATTTTGCGCGCGGCAAGTGGAGCGGCCGGATCAAGATCGGGAAATCCAAGCAGCCAGCTTACCGGGTTTCAAAACTGCATCACGATAGAGGCCCAAGCGAAGAAGCGGAAATGCTGGTGTTTCGCACGATGCCGGAATGGGAGCGCATGTATCACGATGCCTTCCACCCATGGCGCGTAGAAGGCGAATGGTTCGCCCCTCACCCGGACATTCTTGCGGAAGTCGCACGCGTAAGGGAGCTTCTGTCATGGCAGGACTAACCGCCAAGCCCGAATTTTCGGGGGTTTCAGGCCATATGGTCGGGGAAACGGGGGCAAATGCGGCCAATGGGTTGGGTGATGTGGGGGCAGCGTGGTTGCCGATCGAAAGCGCGCCGAGGGATGGGTATTTTTTGGCCTGCGTTATGCGCGAAAAATCCGAGGCCACGCTTTTTAAAGCGATATTTGGTTGGGAGCGTGATGAGGCCAATTATCGCCATGTAATTGTTGCCAGTCTAAGGCCTAAGCAGCGCAAAGGGCGGGTCTTTATGGCAGTAACTGGTCAACCTTTCTGGGCAACGCACTGGATGGAATTACCTGATTGTCCAGCCTTTAATGAAAAGGATTTACCCCGTGACTACTGACTGGAAACCAATCAGCACCGCGCCGAAGAACGAGGCTGGCGAGTTTCTAGGCCCGACGATCCTCATTTACTATCAAGCGGATGGTTTACCGTGGCCAGCCTATTGGGGGCCTTCATCGGATAGCCGGATTGATGGTGCATGGATCAATGGCCCGCGACTTCGATGTGGTGGCAATCCCTTGGCGAGAGGATGTATCGACGCCCCGCGAAGTGATTGACGACATTATCGCAAACTTTGCCATCAAAGAGTTTGGCGAGCCAACCAACAAGAACCACGGGCGTGTTGCCTACAGCCTGAGCATTGGTTTCGGTTATTGCTTTGCTGACCTGTCTTTCATGCCAACGCGGGCAGAAAGCCACCACGATCTTATCGAGGCTTTGCGTGAGGCGCGTGAGATCATCGCGGACATCGACGACTACATGAAGCGGCCCGGTCGTGGCGATTGGGGCGAGGAATGCGCCTGCTGCATGGGTGAACTTCTGGACGATGACCGCGATGCCATCGCCAAGATCGACGAAACACTCAAGGAGTTGGGCCGGTGAGCATGGACTACATCCGCAAGGCTCACGGAGTCCCGGCAAAGCGTGGATTGCGTATCTGCTTTACAGGTGGGCGGGAACCAAGGTTTGGCACGATCACAAGCGCGGCAGGCCCGCATCTTCGCATACGTCTCGATGGCGACAACTACTCCGGCATCTACCACCCGACATGGTGCCTTGAATATCTGGAGGCAGGCCGTGGATAAGACCTGTGGAACGTGCCGGTCAGTCCTTGGTCTCGCGGCGGGCAAGTTCGGCTTCCACGGCCTTGCGGATGAAGTCGGCGCGCTTCCCCGGTCCCGCCAGCGCGTCAATGCGGGCGAGTAGATCAGGCGACAACCGGACAACGGTTGCCACGACTCCAAGCGGCGGGCGTCCCATACGGGACTGACTATCCGATATCCTTTTTTCTGCAAGCCCGCTCATTTGCGATATCGCCTATTGACAGTTTCCGATATCTCTTATAGATAGACGATATCGGTTAAGGAGGCAAGTGCAATGACGAACAGGACCATCTCTGAAGGCGTTGAACACTTCTGCGGAGCCTATGTTGCAGGCGCTGTGAAGCGTGGGCAGTGGGCTGATCGCCCGTATGTTCCGGTGCTTCGGTTTGCGTCTTCCGGCAAGGCGCAGACGCAACAAATCCCGGCACGCGCATTTGCCACCCGAGAGGAGGCTGTTTCGTTCGCAGCTAAGCACCTTGATGCATGGCGCGCTAAGACTGCGGAGCGTCTGTCCGATCCTCGCAACCGGGCGCTGCGCCGTCAATGTGGAGTGGGTGAATGACCCACGTACCATACCCCGGCTGCTATTGCGCCGATTGTGTCGAGGGCGGCGAAGATGCCGTCACCAAGGTTGCGCGGTTCCTTCGCGAGCAAGATGGTTTCGGTGAATGGCATGAAGCTGCCGATGCCATTGAGCGGGAGTTCGCCACGCCACCCCCTTCCGCGAGGATAACGGGCGATAAGGACAGGTCAGTCCAGTCGAGGGCGCCCACCCGTTCATCAGATATTCTCGCCCTTCTGGCCAAAGGTAAGGTTCTGGCCCGGTTCTGGTCAAAAGTTGATACACAGTCTCAAGACGAGTGCTGGCTTTGGACCGGCCTGCGTAATCGCAAAGGCTATGGCAAGTTTCATATAGGCGGGAGTTACGAGGTAGCGACACGTGTGATGCTCGCCTTGCAACGAGGGCGGGCATTGTCCAGTCAAGAACTCGCATGCCACCATTGCGATACTCCGTCATGCGTCAACCCTAGCCACCTGTTTGTCGGCTCTCATCAGGACAACATGGTAGATGCTGTGCGCAAAGGGCGGGTCAACTTGGGCAATCTATCTCGTGGCGAGTATAATCTTGCAAAGACGGAATGCTTGCACGGTCATCCTCTGACAGAGGACAACATCTATGTCAGCAAAGAGGGATGGCGTCAGTGTCGCATATGCCAACGGAAAAACCGCGCGGAATGGAAACGTAGAAGAAAGGATGCCCGTCATGGAGAACCCGGTCGAGGGCGCGCCACTTGAGGCGACCACCCGCCACCTTGCCCTCGAATGCCATCGTCTCCGTTCGGCCCTGCGCTGGATAGCGGACACTGGCTACGTCGATCAGCAATCCGGCAACCAGAACTTCGAACATCTGCAAAGCATTGCGCGGGATGCACTCGCCAAGGAACCAACCCCATGATCACCACAGGCAAGAAAACGATGACACTCAACCTGTCCGAACGCGAAATGGCGGTTGTGGAACAGATGGCCAAGGAAGCTGAACTTTCGAAGACTGCCCTGATCAGATCAGCCCTTCGGCTTTATCAACTTGTTCACCAGCGCATCCGCGACGGTGAAACAATGAGCTTCAGTGGCGACAAGGAGCGTATCGCCATGTTTGTCGGCCCGAATTTTGCGCCATTTCACACAGGGGATGCGTAACCATGACCACAGTAAGCCAAGAGGCGCGGGAAGCGTATCTATCCATGAGCATGCTGCCAGAGTTTGACGCAGCGGATGTTCGCGCCGGTCGTTGGGATAATACGACTGGCCTGCAAGCCTTCGCCAAGTTCGAGCAGTCCATCCGCCAGCAAGCCGATCGCGAAGAAGAGGAAGCGCACAAGATCGGTATCGACGAAGGCCGTCAGGAGATGGCCAGGGAGATCGATCTTGCCACCGGTGGTGATGGTGAGTTCCGCTATTGCATGAATGGCGATCCTGACCGCCACTGCCCTGACGCTGAGGCAATGAAGGCTCGCGTTCTGGACAGGTTTGCCGCCCGCCACCGCCAGTCTGCCGAGCGCGGGGAGGTGGTGGCTTGGTTGTATGAGCGGAAAGGCTTTGCGCCCGCCGTTTCGATGCGTGACCCACGCCTCCGCTACAGCGACATTGAGACGCTTCACCCCCTCTACACCCTCCCCGCCGCACCGGAGGCAGGACAATGACCATTGACCCTGTAGAACTGGAGCGGTTGGCGCTTGATGCACAGATCGCGCCATTGGAGAAATTCCAGGACGCTGTGACAATGCTCTGCACCATCGCCGACAAACTCCGCACCGGCCAGCTTATCCATGCTGTGCCGAGCGGGGATGAGGTGGAGGCTGTGGCGCGCAAGTTGGCACCGTTTATGGAAGGCGGGCGTGAATACGATCAGATGCCCGCAACCCGTCGCGAACTCAAGATATGGAGCCGCAACGGTATGGTGCTGATCAACGATGCCACGCAAGATGATGCGCAAGAAGCAGCCACCGCAGCAATCGCCGCCTTGGACGCGGTAAGGGGGAAGCAATGACCGACACAAGACAGGCGCTGGAAGAGGCGTTCAAGGTGGTGTTTCCGCCGCCTGCCTCAAGGCTAGGGAGAACGGTGATGGATGATCTGGTGGAGCGGTTGCGAAGGCAGGCGCACATTTGCCAAACAAGCAAAACGATTGGCAGCATCACAAGGTATCGAAGTGAGGCAGCTATGACTGACGCCGCATCCCGCATCCAGGCCCTCGAAACCTCGCTTGCAGAGGCAGAGGGGCGGGTGATTGCTGAGGTGGCGGCTTGGTTGCGGGGGCAGGCTGATTGGCACGACAAGAACGACGATGGGTGGAGCGGATTTGACAGGATAGCGCAAGGCTATCGCGAGGCAGTCGACGCACTCGAAACAGGGGAGTGGAAGAAGTGATTTGGCAGGTCATCGAAGCCACATTGGCGATTGCCGCAGTCGCAGTATTGCCCTTTGCTCTCGTGTGGGAGAATTGCGCTATCGAAAGGGAACGTCGCGCACTCGCATCAGATCCTTTGCTGGATAGGCAGGGGAATGGTAAGGAGGGGGTATGAGCGCTGCGGCAATCTTAATCGGAATAATCATGATGCTGGTGGGCTTCTACACCTACTGCGACACGTTTGAAAACAGCGCACGCTATTCCACCGACCAAGGTGTCATTCGTATCATTCTTAGTGTGCTGGCAGTATCAAGCGGAGGAATGCTTTCCGTGTTTTCATACGCTGGCTTTTGAGGGATTCCCCTTCACCCCCGCCTGTGGTATAGGGGATGGATAGAACCCGGCCTGCCTCTCAATGCGAAAGGCTTGATCGACCGAGTAGTGAAGCACACTGCGCCGGGTCACTTATGTCGGTGTGGTGTAACGGTAGCACGGCGGTCTCCAAAACCGCTAGTCTAGGTTCAAATCCTAGCACCTTCGCCATAGTCTCGGCTGCCAAGCGTAGTGCGAGCATTCGAGGGCGGTTCTTTCGGGAGCCGCCCTTAGTCCACCCGATCAGCCCAAGCCCTGACCCCCGCCACCTTGGCGAAACAATCACCCCAAGCCGACCGCAGAGCCAAGATGTAATCCAGCGTCATAGCATCGCGCCGCGCTTGTTCTTCACGCCCCGGCAATGACGGCGCAACCGGCTCGTCAGCACAGACCAGCAGATCAGCGGGAGGCTTCGCGATCGCGGGCCTTTCCTGTCCGCAGGCTACGCAGACCATCGCCAAGGGGATCAGTGCCAGCATTTGCAGCTTCGCGCGCATCTTCGTTCTCCTGAGCAATTGTGGAAGCCTTTGACGCTGCGACCATGCCGGCGGCATCATCGGCGCGGGCATCGGCTTCATGAGCAGCAATGGCGCTGGCTTGGCGGTCGTCCTGCACCGCGTCGTTGACGTAGCGGTCGAGTGCCCACCAGAGCGCAAGGAACGCCAGCACGATCGCGATGGGGATGCGGAGGCGCCATAGGGTGGTGAGGGCGGTCATTCCGACACCTCCCGCGCTTTGGCCGTCTCACCTGGCTGCAGGATCACATCGGCCTCAGGGGCCGCACCACCTGCGTTCGCCGCAGCTGTGATTGCCTCGAAGGCCTTGGCCGTGTTGTCCGCCTTCTTCTCGTCGCCCTTGTTGGCGGTGAAGTGGAAGGCGAGGATCATGTTGACGATGGCAGTGCCGATCACGAGCGTGAGCAGCGTCTTGAACAATTCGACGTTCCACAACTCGCGGTGAACCTCGGCCATCTTGAGCATCGAAGCGGCGAGAGTGAAGGTGGCAATGGTTACCCATCCCCGCTCGGTCGGCCAGCGCTTGTCTGCCCATTCCCAGAAGCTCATCTGCACATACTCCCGCAGGACGCTATTCCGATGATCAAGACGGCGATCGTAAACAGTTCGAGCGCAGCGCGGGCCCAAAGCCGCGCGCTCATCCCACTCGCGTCCTGAGCCAGCCCCAGGTGAAGGCTTCGTTGGCAGCGCGATTGCGCGACAGGATCTTGTAGCGCTCGCCCTGGCTGCAATTCAGCGCGCGCAGCAGAACCTTTTCAGCTTCGGGCCCACGCGCCGCCTTGAACGCTTTGAGCGCTGCCAGCGTACCGGGTCCAATGTCACCGTCCTCGCGTATGTCGGGATAGAGCGTGCCGCCGTTGTTGAAAGCGTTGAGCCATTCCTGCAGCCAGATCGCGGGAACGGCAGGCCCCATGTTGACGCCGGTGTCGAACAGTTCCTCGCCCACGCTGGGCATGATTTCCGCAACCGCGGCGAAACCCGGATCGATGGCATAGGCCTGCCGGTAGATTGCGACGGCCCTGTCGCGCGGCAGGTCGCGCATGTCTCCGGAATAGCCGTGCTTCCGTGCCACGCGTTCGGTGATGCCCCACTTGGTCGGCCCACCTTTGTCTGCCGGATGATTGCTGTAGCCACCTTCCTTGCCGATCGTGGCGTCGATCATTGCTTCGATCGTCACTGCCCGCCTCCCTGCTTGTGATAGCCTTCAAGCGAAGTGACGCGCCGCTCCAGATCATCGACGCGAGAATCCTTGACCCCGCCGCTGGCAATGCGCTCGTCGAGCCGGGCCAATGTCAGCTGCATCTGGTTGACCGTCGAGACCAGCCACAGGACGGCCGAAACCAGAAGGGTGACGCCGACACCGACGACGCCCTTCTGGAAGTTGCTGAAGCCGCTGTCCTTGCGGATCTCGGGATGCTCGGCGGCGAACTTGACGACCGCTGCCTCGGCCACTTGTTCAGCGATGATGCGCGTCTGAGCCGCGTTTCCGGTGTCGGTCATTTCATGCCTTTTCGGTGCTGGCAGCGGCCTTGCTCCACTTCGCGGATGGCTTCGGAAAGGGTCATGTCAACCCCAACTGCATGACCGCGCTGTCCCCATAGACCTCTAGTTCATAGATGCCCGGATGATTGTTCCCGCCCGTGATCGTGTTGGCCGATGCCAGCGTTTCAGCCGGAACGCCGATCCCGCCAAGGTTGCGGTCATCACTGATCGACACGGTCGAAACGTACGCCGCACCACCATCGATTGCCGCCGCTTCAAGCTGGTCATTGGTCATACGCCACGCCGAAACCGATTGATTGGCATTCGGGCGCGGCACACCCATGACAATGCAAGCCGTCCCGACAGCTTGGAATTGCTGGATCATGTTCAGGATGTTGGCGTAGGTATAGCTCTGCCCGCGCTCATTCATACCGAAAGCAATGACCACCACATCAAGGCCGTCAGCCAGAGGCACTGCGATGCGCGCCGGGTCCAATCCGTTGTTCGTAGTATTTTCGCTAGTCGTTCCGCCGATGCCGTAATTGTTGTATGTGACCGTCGCGCCCAAGTTCTCAAGCGCAGCCTTGATCTTCCAATTCCAACCAAGGCGGGTATGCACCGTTCCAGCGCCATCCCCGGTATCGTAGAGCGTAAGGGTCGCCAGCGTGTCGGATGGGTAGTTCGACAAGTAGGTTAGGGCACGGTCGCGCATGGTGCCATTCGCTGTAAACGGCGGTGTGCTGGACTGAATTGCGGTGATGCTGTCCCCGTAGCCAGCCAAGGTTATCGTGCCGCCACGCATCGCCTTGCCGATGACTTTGCGAAGAATGCGGCGATTGCGCTCAATGTACGCAGCCACCTCCCCTTCCGTTCCTACCTTGATCAGACCTCGGAAGTTAGAAGCATCTTGCGCTGTGATGCGTGTGTCGCCAACCCTCGCGCGTGCCACGACAATCGCGTTCGATGGCGTTGCACCCTGCCACTCAAGGCTATCAAGCTGCGCATCGCGTGCCGATCCAGAAACCGCCGAAACCGCCAGCGTGGACCGATCAACCACGATCTTGTCCATGCGTTCCTTGCCCGATGCTGCCAGGGATAGGGATACATCGCTTGAGAACGGATAGTCGTTGCCGTTGCGCCGGATGCTGCCCGCAATCGTTACAGTCGTTCCCGCTACAGAAAGTGCCGAAAGCGAAGCCGATGCCATGAAGTCGCTTTTAAGGATTGAACTGTATCCATCACGGGCAACCCGCACAGCCAAGCGGTTTGGCGATCCGACAGCCGTATAAGTTCCAGTGCCAGTGGTTGAGTAATACCACCCGCGCTCGCTGGCCGTAGCGGTGCTATCCGAGAGATAGCCCGCCGAAGATGCGACGCGCGCACTAGCCCCGTCTTGCGCTTCCCAACGGTAGGCAAGGCCCTGCCCCGATGCCGTGGTAAAGCTGGTAGGAAACTCCATCATGATTGACTTGCGATCAGTAGCGCCAGCGGTCAGGCCGAGGCTTGCCAGCGTGTAATCCTGATCGAATACCAGTGTGCAGTTTGTCGGTGGCGCGGCAGTTTCCGTATTGGCGCGAGAATAGACCTTGAGGTTGATCTTTGTTGCCGTGCCAGCAACATAAACACCATCAAATCCGATGCTCTTGATGATCGTGCCGACCGGCGTATCCGCTAATTCGACAACACCGGCCCACCCGCCGAACGACGTGCCTGCAAACTGGGTCGTGCCTGCATGATCCTCGACAATCACGGAACCTAGTTCGCCTAGATCACCAAGGCCCGCGTTAGCGGTGGTCGCAGATTCCTGCGCGGTCACAACATCAGCTTCAATCGTCTGCACACGTTCGGTCGTGACGTATTGAAACGGCATATCAATGCCGATCTGAAGCTGAATGTTTGTAACAAGCGATGCCGAAAATGCGTCTGCATCGACCGTCGCAGTCGTATAATACCCGCCACTATCCCCGGTTGATCCGGTGACATAGGCAAGAAAAGCCACGCTCATCGAAATGCCGACAGCCTCGCCTTTAAGAAAGCCATTGGCGGTGGTGTCGATAGTGAATGCACCCGGCCCTGACGGGACTGTGACAGACACCCAAGTGCTTCCCGAAACCGGCGTTGCCGTTCCACCGCTGACGGTGTAGCGGCGCAACTTGATGGTCTGCGCACTGCTTGATCTGTTCCAAAGCCGCAGCGAGGAATTGCCGTTTGCGTCAAACTGAAGTGCGTTGGCAAAAACGTAAGTGCCAGCATTCGCCGCGCCCGCACCTGTAACAAGCGTGGCCCCAACCGGACGACCGATGGTTTGCGTGGCCTGAAGCAGGGCGACTTGAGCAGCAGCGGCAGCAGCGCTTGCCGCCGCAGCTCCTGCGCTCATCGGATCAAACTGTGCGTCGATCTCGACAGCGGCATTCGCCTGGTTCTGGAACAGCGAGAGATAATCAGATGCTGGCGAGGTATCGGTCAGCCAGTATTCACCCGCCGTCTTGAGATAGGTCGTGTCGAATGCACCCGCCGCACCGGTCAGACCCGCCGAAGCCGCGAACGACATGGTAGGCTTGGACAGCGAATTGCCGATATACAGACCCGGCCCGGTGATAGTGATCGCCGTGACCGCGCCGCCCGTGACCGTGAACGTGCCGGTAGGATTGACGGCGAAGTTGCCGCCGCTGAAGGCAAGGTCAAAGGTGCCATCAGTGCCACCGCTGCCCGCCGTGCTGATCGTTGCAGCGCCGGTTGCTGCCCCCTGTGGCACATAGGAACGCGCGCCAGGGAAATACTGCTGTGCGGCGACTACGGAGGCGTTGGCATTGGCACTCGCAGACTCCGCAGCAGCCTGCGCGGCAAGAGCTTCATCCCTCGCCCCCTCTGCCGCTGACTGCGCCGTTCCGGCACTACCCGCCGCATCCTGCGCATCTGACGCATAATCAGCCGCCGCCACAACAGAGTTCTCTATGGGCGTGATGACTCCGCTAACAACGCCAAGAACCTTGCCGTCAGCGTCGGCCAGCGATGCCATTGGCAGCGCCTGTTCATCGATAGGAACCTTGATTGCCCGATCACTATCTCGCTTCAGCGCTTGGTCACGCAGCGCTGCACGATCGTTGACGTTGTTGACCGCAGCAGCCTTCCATGCCGAGCCATCGGCAAATGTCGCTTGCTGTTCAAATGCGGGATCAAGGTAGACGAAGACTTCGTTGCCGCTTGCTGGGGCAGTTCCAAACACCACCGAGCCAGCAGAGGGAACGCTCCCGGTCAGTGAGACTGTGTAGCTGGCAGGGTCGACAACCGCGTCGACGCCATCGGCATCCCTAAGAAGAACCGCCACATCTGTCGCCGCCATCGCCGCAAAGGTAAAGGGGAACGTGGTTGTGGTGCCGTTAGCGGTGTAAGGCCCCGAGAATGCGTTGGACGTGCTGACAGCCATAGTAGCCCCACAGAAGGTTTCTGCGGGTTTACGGGTCAGCTATAGGGGGTTGAATCGCCCGTCAGTCCTCTTTGATCTTGCCGGTCGACAGACCTTCAATCCAATCACTGAAACCTTGCGGATCAGCATCGCCGCTCCCAACGTCGACAAGGAACTGCGTTGCGCTGGCGACCTGCCCCGGCACAAGCCCGGTCGTGTAGCCAGCAAGTTCGAGAACGTCCTTTGTCGCTGTCTTGGTTTCGTTGCCCGCTGCAAGCTTACCAGCGTCACGCCCGACCTTGACCACCGTGTCATAAGCGCGCTGGATTGGAGATACGGACGGGTTAAAGAACTTGTTACCGACAGCGGCATTCCATGTCGGCTCAAACACGTCGCGCGCCAAGGGGATAGGCCCAAGCGCATTGGCAAGCAGTTTACGCAAGCCCCACTGTGCCCACCATTCCTCATCATCAGGACCGGAAGGCGCACCGACTGCCCCCCTTAGAACCTCGGTCAGCAACGGAGGCAGGACCAGCAGGAAGAACGCACGCGCCGCCAGTTTCGGAACCGAGCGAGACTTGCGCACGTCGACGCCCTGCACATCGCGGGCAAGGGTGCGCTGCCGCTGATACTGCGCCGAGAAGTAGGAATAGAACATCGTGAACAGCTTGAGCGCTTCACCCCACTTACCCGTCCCACGCTGGATCGCCGCCAAGTCTTTCGGCCCGCCCGCGCCCTGCGACTGCCTCACCGCCTTGTCACCGGCATAGCGCGCGACCTGTTCATCCATGCCCGCTGCAATTGCGTTGTTGTAGGCCGCGATCCAGGTCGGAACCGAAACGAGCCGGTCCATGTAGCCGATGCCGTGGAACATGAACTTCTTGGCGTCGATGATCTGGCGCATGACCTTTGACGTAGGCGTGACCGCATTGAGCCGCGCCAGCTCTGTCCGTAGATCGCGGTCAAGCGTGTCCATGCGGTTTCGCACTTCATCACTGGCTTCCATGACCCAGCGGATTGCCGCAGCCGGATTGCGATAGAACTGCGCCAGCGCCTTCGCCATTGGCGCTTCGCCAACCACTTCAACCGAGTTGGAATAGCCTGCAATCTGCGTGACCATGGTTGTAGCACGCAGACCCATGCCGACCACCGTAGCATTGGCGCGGAGCTTGCCGATCCACTTGCCAAAGCCTTCATTGCCCGCACGCTCGACAGCCCAGGAGTTCGCGACGAACTTCAGCCACGGACGGAACTGCTTGCGGATATCCGGCCCCAAAGCTTGGTCGACGACACGCATGACGCGCTCATTGGTCAGGAACCGATTGGCGCGGATCACGGCTTCACGATGGGTAATGTCGTGAATGACCTCGCCCAAGTGCCGGTTAATAACCCCAAGGTCGAGCAGCAGCGGGCGGGAGACCTTTTCAGAGCGCTCCTTCGTTGCAGATGCCTGAGTAGTGGCGCGGGTATAGCCGCCCTCAAACAGATCGCTTTCCCGGCCCCGGTTTTCCTCTGCCTTGTAGTCGCGTGTCGTGTCATAGACGGCAGGGTAATAGCCACCGCGCAACGGGCCGAAAGGCGTCTGCACTTCACGCGCTTCCACCTTGTCAGGAGCCACGCCATTGACCTCGCGTTCGATGCGCGCAATCTCAGGCCACAGAGTATCGATCGTGTCCCACACGCCCTGCACGAACTGCCATTCTTCTTGGGTCAGCGTGGCATTCAGGTATTCCTCAATCGCTTGCGGATTCCAACCATAACCATCGGACAAGCGCTGCAGGTTACCCTCGTTGCCGACATTCAGGGCCATCGCAATGACCTTGTGCCGGTTCATTCTGGCAGGAGCGCCAGTCAGCGGATCGATGAACGGCAGTTCAAGCTTATCCTGCCACCGCGCCCCTACCTCGGCAGGGACGGACGCAAACAGCGCCTTGATCCTGCCGTAGTAGTCTTTGAGCATGTCCTGTTCGCGCGCCTGCGCATCAGCTATCGGGCGGAAGGCAATGCGGTTGAACACGCCATTGGGATCACCGCCGTCGAGCCAGTCGAACACGGTTTCCATCTTGAGCAGCGTAGCATCGGCCAGACCCACACCTCCCTTGATGGCATCCCACCAGCCCGGTTCGGTCATGTCCTTCGGCGGGGGACCATCGATATTGCCGCCAGCATTCTCAGCCTCTTGGAATATCTCATCCCATTCCCGCTGTTCCTGCTTGTCGAGCAGGGTCTGCTTCAAGCGGCCAAGGTGCATCACCTGCTTTACGGCCTCATCCAGACCGAGCAGGGTTTCCACTGACAGGCGCGACCAGTTGGTTTGCCCCAGCGTAGCCTCGAAAGACGGGGGAACCACGACCTCATAGCCTTCCGCTTCCCGAGCAGCAGCCCACGCTTCCCACCGGCCCTGACGCTCAATCGACTTTTGCGTGCGCGGCTTCAGATCCACTGCCTCAAGCAGAGCGTGCGCCTGTTCGAGATAGTCCTGATCAACCGACTTCATGGTAGCGCGCTTGGCAATCTTGCCCATGCGCTTCACCGCGTCCTGCACTTCATCATGCGCGGCCTTGGCTTCGGCCAGCAAGGCAGACGACAGCATCTGCTGTTGCTTGAACCGCAGCGCCTCATCCATCTTGCCAGCAAGCATCGCCTTTTCAGCATCGCGCCCAGCCTTGGCCACGTTCCTGGCATGACGCTGGATTGCTCCCGGCGAGGCTTCCACACTGACCAGACCAGTGCGGACGCGATTGCGCGCCCACTGCCTTGCGATCTTGTAGGGCGTAGGACGCGCCCCGGTTCGCCGCGCCAGGAGCCGGACTTCGGAGGCAAGCAATTCACCCTGCAGCTCGCCATTGACGGCAGCGATGGCTTCTTGCTCGATTGACCCGTCGTTCAAGGGATCGTCGCCATACCGGCGCGTCATCTCCGCGTCGGCTGCGTTGTCGATCATCCTCGCACGCAAGGTCCGCTGATCACCCCCTTCCTTAGCTTGCCTGTGCTGGCGTTCAGCACCGATCAGGACTTCGATCATCTGTTGCCCCGAACCGAACCCGGCGAGTTCGGCAAGGCTATCGGGATTGACGCCACGTTCCCGCCACAGAGGCAGCACACGTTTTGGCAGCAGGTCAACCACATCCTGCCCCATGCGATCAACCAGCCATTCAAGGTCGATTGGTGTGGCCTGCATGAGACGGATGGATTTGAGCAGCGGCTCATTGTCGAGACGTTCAGCCTCGTCAGCCTTCACCGCGTTGCGTTCGTCATTGAACCGCTTGGTTTCCCGGCGACGGATTGCCGCCATGGTTTTCTGTAGCAGTGTCGAGTTGGCTTCGTCGCGTGCCGCCTGTGCCTGTGCGATATAGGCGTTGAACTCTTCGCCCGTCATGCCGATTGCCGCCGCATCCTTGAACATCGGCATCAAGGCCTGTTGCTCTGCCATGGCTGCAATTTCTTCGTCAGTCGCAAGCAGGCGATCGAACACCTCGCGGATTTCCGGCGTGATAGGCGCACGAAGGGTTTCCACAGTCTTGTAGATCGATAGCAGCCAGCCACGGAACGTCTCGAACAGGCGCTGTAGGGCAGAGGACGGAGCCTTGCCTTCCATCAGGTAGCGCTCGCCACCACGCGCCCACATTTCATGGGCTTCAACAGGGATTACACCATCAACAATGGGATGACCGTTCTTCGCAAACCAGTCCTGCACAGCCTGCCAGTCGGCCTTGACCTGTTCCGGCGCGTCAGGGCTTTCGGCATCTTGGCGCAGTTCCTCAAGCCACTGGTGGCTCAGTTCGTGCAGCAGCGTTGACAGGTTGCGCGCCTGGAATAGCTCGATGCGAACCGGGCGAGCGTTGTCGAACAGGATGCGACCGCGCGGGCCTTCACCGTAGGATTGTTCATATGTGCGCGACGGCTCACGGATCATGCCCTCGCTGACGGCATAGTCCTTTTTGCGGCCCTTGTTTTCGTAGAACCCAAAGCGCTTATAGAACTTCACAAGTCTGGCGCGCGAGGTAGTGCCATGATTATCGTCGGCCTGTGCAGGCGAAAGCGTAATCCGCAGGCCATACTTGTCGGCGAGCGCGGTCAGTTCCTCCATGGCCTTGGTGCCAGCCCCACGCCCCTTTTCGCCCGCAATCAGCATATTCAGCTTTAGGGCACCACGGGACAGCCACACATCAAATGACTTCAGGCCAAGGCGCTGTTCCACTTCGGTAGACCAAGCCCTCACTTCCTCTGCTGTCAGCGTCGGTGACTGATACAGAATCCGCGCATCGGCAGGATCGAACGTGCCGCGATTGTTGATGGATTTGATCTGGGCGGGGGAGAAGGCGACGTAATGGTCAGCCGCGCGGCTTTCCCCTGGCGTGTCATCAATATCCTTCAGAAACAGACCGCCACGCCCACTATCCCGCGCAGCCTTGATCGCGGCACCGAAGCCACCGTCGAGCTTCAGAATACCCTCACCACCAAAGTCGATCACAACCGGATCATTGATGGCGAGATAGACCGGAACGATATTCTGCCCACTGTCATCAGCGCGCATGGTATCAATTTCCAGCGTCTCCCATTCCATCATTGCCGCTTCGTAGGCATCCCAATTGCCAGTGCGGACAGCCTGCTTTTCGAGACGCTCAACCTTGCGCTGCAATTCCGCGCTTTTGCGCTCAAACGCGTCGATGTCCGGTGCAACCTTGGAGGCGGCGCTATTAGCATAGAGACCCGCGACATAAGGATCAGACGTGAAGAAGAACCCATAGTTTGCGCTTTCGCTACGGGTAGACATGCCAAGCCGATCCGGCGAAAACTGTTCTATGGGCTGGTTTGTCCCATGATACACAACCAGCGGACGCCCTTCCTCGTCCACCACCTTGCTATCGCCAAACCACTTCCAGAACGCCCGCAGACCTTCCTCAGAGCCAGCAAGCGGCATCCCCTCACTGTTGCGCGTCGGACGGGTTACGCCGTCTATTTCGATGCTTTCGGGCAGTTGGTCATAAACGACATCGCTTGTGCCCTCTTGCGACATTTGCGACACTGCTACGCGGATTTCTTCATCCGACATTGCCGATGCATCAAGGCCGCGCTGCGCCAGCATCGCCGCCAGTTCATCGGCAGCGGCCCGCACGTTGTCGGTGACAGGCTCTTGCGCGTAGAGCGGCGAGCCAGCAAGTTCCTGCCCGATCGCTTCAAGCAGGACATTGTTGTCGATGCTCTCCCCGCTCTCACGAATGGCGTAGAGGTCAGGGAAATAGCCTTCACTGATCGCAGCATCCAACAAACGCTCGACCGAGTTATCAGAAGTAGCGCCGCCAAGAATGTTACCCTGCGCCGCGTCAAAGGGCTTCAGCAGTTTGCGCTTGCCAACCTTGCCCTTGTGCCACTTGTCGCCGCCCATCGAGGCAATATCGCCGCCACGATCCTCAATGCCCCCGCGTGCGCTGATCCATTCCAGCAGCGACTTGCCACGCTGGCGAACGGCGGGACCACCCTTGCGCAGAGCGTTGACCACAAGGTCCAGTTGGTCAGCCTTGACGATCTCGCCCAGCTTTTCAGGCAGCACTTGCGCAACCTGCGTCGTGAACTCGTTACCAGTCAGTTCGCGCCCCATGCGTGCGGCCCGCGTGGCTTCACGCTGCGCAATCAGTTCCGCCTGCATGGCTGCATTTGCCGGGGTAAAGCCCGCGTTCTGGAGCATGGCGGTAACGCGCTGCACGATCTGTTCGCGTGCCGTGCGCTCCCCCTGTTGCGCCCGGTCCCGCTGCGCCGCTTGGTCGGATAGTTCCGCCATCACGTCATCGAGTTCGGACTGCAGCGCTTCAGCCTCGCGCGCCGACATACCGCCAGGAGCCAAGCGAAGGTCAGCCTTTACCGCTGCCCATGCCGTTGTGCCGGGGAGTGTTCCGAGCGCAAAGCCAGCAGGGAGAACCACGTCACCCCCCACAGCATCGGCTTCGTCAATCTGTGCCTGATAATCCGCAAACGGATCATCGAACTGATCGTAGCTATCGGATTGCTGATAGGCGCGGATTGCCTCGGCAGGCACAAACACTTGCGACACACCAGCATCGTTAGCCGTGCGAGCAATAAGGTCGACATAGGCTTGGGGGTCGCGTTGGCGCAGTTTGCTTTCAGCCGCAGCGCGCTCTACCTGATCGAAGAACGGTTCGGTCTCTTTGGCCTGTCGCGCCTGCATGACACGGCCAGCGACTTTCCCGCCCGCTTCGATTGTGCTGGTAACACTCGTAGCGACGGCGGTTTGCACCGTCGTCCCGACAGCAGTTTGCACTAACGTGGACAAAGCAGCCTCTGGCCGCTCTGCGAGGTAGGCAGAGAAAGGCTTGTCAGGGTTTAGGGAAGCCCAAGTTGACAAATCCTGCAGGACAGTTGCGACCTGCTCTTGGGGTATTTCCGCCGTTAGCTGCACCATCAGAGCGCGGCCAAAGGGAGTTTTCTTGGCAATCGCGTTCAGCAGCTCGGTCGCTGGAATTTTTTCCGTAGCGACTTCGATCAATCCCTGAGTGAAACCGTAAGTTCCTGCCCGGACGCGATCGAGACCCTGCTGCCGTGCCTCATAGACCGCAGGCAGGCCCGTTTGAGTGCCCATCAGCATCATGGTCATTGACGGGCTACGCGTGATCGCGCCTGCCCCCACCGCCACCAGTGACGAAGGCGTCTGTTCAATGCCCTGCAGGACGTTCTGTTCAAGCCACCCGCTATAGGCTGGGCGCGCCTGCTTTGCCGCAGTTGCAGCAGCGGATACACCAGCATTCCAGTATGCCTTGCGCGATGCTTGGCGCTCTTGCATCTGGCCGACAGTCAGGGTGTTTGGAGCAGCGATCGTATCGAGAAAGTCGCCCAAGCCGCCGAGGTAGTCGGCAAAGACGGCATTCATCTTTGCGCCAGACCCCATGAAGCCAAAGCCCGCCGCCTTGGCAGTCGCAGGCAGCTTCTTGACCGTCTCCCAAGCGCTGCCGATGATGCCCAGAGCCTTGTGGTCATCCGAGGCCGCGACAACCCCGCGCGGGTCTTCCTGCGCCCACAGACGATAGACCGGGAACAGATCTAGCAACGCGCCCATCTTTTCGGCACGCTGCGCCTTTTCAATGTCGCCAAGCCGATCCTCGATCAGCGCAGGCGGCTCACCTGTTTCGCGGGCCGCACGCGTGACCTTAGCAGTGGTGTCGGGATCAGGCGCTTGAATGATGGTCGAACGTGCTTGCTCAACCTGCATGACACCAATGGCCTTTGCCACCGGATCATCGATTTCGCGCTGTGCATCAATGCGGCGCTTTTGCCGCTCCAGGTAATCAAACGGGATGAGCGGTGCTTGAGCCATGCAAACGTGCTATGGCCGCGCCCGTCTCTATTGAATCGCCCGAGGGTTTATGTGGGCTTGGCTGTTTCTGCCCTTGGGTGTCGTCATCGCGTTTTTTGCGATAATCCCTGCGCGCATGTGCTTGGCTCATTTGGCCGATAGGGAATGGGGGCTCGCCTTTTACGCTGCTTTTCAAGCCATCGTTTATATCGCCGCAGCGGTTAACGCAGTCATCCACTCACAGGCTTAGGGCGCAACGCAGTCGTAACTGAAAGCGTATTCGCTGGATTCCCGCAATCGTGCAGCCTTGCCGAACTTCTTGCAATGTGCGTCCGCGATCGGGAGGCCTTGATTGGCATTCCATACGTTGTTCACCGTGACGCCAACCTCATTGCCGGTCACATTGGCACGGCCAGCAACATCATAAGCGCAGCCGCCAAGCAGGACGGCGATGATAGGAATCAGCCTCATTCGGCTGACATACTACCGCGCCCCGGCATTGACCAGCATCGAACGATACATCTGCAGCCGCTCCATATCGTTCGGATCGCGCCGGTTCGCAGCCCGGAATGTGCGGTCGATGTCGGCCCGCGTCACATCAGGGATTTGGTCGGCACTGGTGACGTTGTAAGCCTTCATTGTGCCGCCGAAGATTCCCGCCTTGGGAATATCCCGCACAGCACCCTTGTAGGCCGCGTCATAGTCCGACTGATCAACACGCCCCTTTTGCGCAAAGACGCTACGCAAGTAGGCGTCCATCGCATCATAGACCTTGGGAAAGTCCTTATCCCCTATGTCGTTGCCGCCATACTTCTTGCCCCACTCGATTGCCCTTCCAATGCCCGATCGCGGGTCATAGTTTTGAGGCTTGTTTCTCTGCCCGATGAGGTCCGCCTGCTTCAGAACGAATGCCTGCAGTTCCTTCGGTGAAACCTTGCCCACTTCCTTAGCCAGATCCACAGCAAGGAACGCGTCGGGATTGGTGCGCTGAAGGATCTGCAATTCCAGCGAACGAGCGCCATTATCAGGGATTGCCGACTTCTTCGCCTTGTTCGCGTTGGCCGTCTCAGTCAGCCGCATAAGGTCGGTCGGGTCCATCTTGGCGCGGGTAGCGGCAGGGATTTGGCTGATGTCAGTGAAGTTGTCGCCAAGGCCAATCACAGCTTGCACGGCTTCATCACCCGCAGCCTTGTATTGGCGCTGCAGCAGTTGCTCATCGCGGGCGATTTCACGGTCTGCAACCCGCTTCACCCGCTCCTTCTTCTCATAAGTCCAGTCAGTCCGCGCCTCGATTGCGTCGTAGATCGCAGCTTTGTCATACTCGCGCGGAGCATTATCCGTGCCTCCGAGCGCTGCTACGTTCTTCTTCACATAGTCGCGTGTTTCCTTTGGCATTCGGGCGAGCCAGTTACCGCCATCTTTCAGCGCCTCATCCACTGCACCCGGACCGGCATTGTAAGCCGCCCATGCCTTCGCCGGATCATTGCCATACCGGGTCATCATGGCAGCAAGGTAATCCCTGCCGACGCGGGCAAGCTCAGCCGCACTGTTGTTGGCCGCTGGCTTGACGCCGAAACCGGGATCGCGCTGCGTCCCTGGCATGACTTGCATACGCCCCTGCGCACCCTTGACGCTGGTAACGAAACTGCCGTCAGCATTGTGGTCACGGTTCCCACTTTCAGTCTCAGCCGTGATCGCTGCCATGCGAGATAAGTCGCCCTTGCCAACACCCATCGGCGGAGCGCCAGCACTAACCATCCCCGCATTGACTTCGGTGTAGGACGCGTAGTCGGAACGATCCTGCAAAGGCCCCTGCAGGTCCTTCATGGCCCGCTCTCGGTCAGCGCTCGTCATTTCATCAGCGTGAGCCGAGAAGTATGCAGCAGCCATGTCAATATCCGGCTCTGCGCTGGCCAGCAGCTTGTCGATCGTGTTCGCATGAACCCCGGAAACGAACTTCTTTTGAGACAGTGCGACCTCTGCCTCACCCATGCCCTTCATCTGCCCGAGCTGCGCAATCGACGCCTTGCCAGCCTCGATGGCCTTCAGGCGTTCATCGCTCTTGTCAGGATTGTTGATGGCAAGGTCGGCAAAGCTTTCGATCTCTGACGACAGCACGCCAACGCGTTCCGCCTGCGCCTGCCTGATCGTATGGCTACCAATGGCCTGCAGCGCCTCGGCATGGCCCGCATCGTAATACTGTTCAAACAGTGCCCGCATCCGAGGATTGGTCACGCTGCCAAGCGCTTCCTCGCGGATTTTCTGCAGTCGCCCTTCAGTGTCGACGCGCGCCGAGACAGCATTGCCGCCTTGCAGTGCCGAGAACTCACTTGTTACCGTTGCCGCCGCTGTTCGTGCCTGCAATGCCAACTTGCGGGCCTGCGTGTCGTCAAACTGCGCATTGAGATTTTCCTGCGCCTGAGCGAACTGCCCAACGCTTTGCGCGAGCCTCTGTCCTGCCTCGGCGATCATCTGCCCGCCAGAAGGACCAGACGGGGCACGGAAGCGCGCCTCGACAGAAGGGATGCCCTGCGTTGCCGGATTGTAAGTCGGAGCGCGAGGCATCAAGCACCACCCTGCGAAGCCTTGAGCTTCTTGTATTGAGAAGCGCCACCGAGAATGGTCTGGCCGAAGTCAGCCGCGCCTGAAATAATCGCGCCCGTCTTTTGCGAGCGAGCCATGTTAGCCTCTGCCTGGTAGTTCGATGCCGCAATATCACGCGACTTGATCGCCCGATCGCCTGCAGTGTAGATGCGCTGCACATCCTCACGGCCCAGCATGTCGGTATCGGCAACCACGTCAGCCGCCGTGCCGAAGTCGAGGCCGACACCATTCGCCGCAGCCGCCAAGCGCTGCTGCCCCTTGATCTTGGCGACTTCACGATAGCGAGCTAACGCCTGTTCGCGCGTGTTCTGAATCTCATCTTGGACCGCGTTTCGCTCAAGCTGCGCATTCCGTTCTGCCAGCTTGGCCTTCATATTGGCCTGCTGGACAGCCATGACAGTCCCGGTAACGGAACTGACAGCCGCAGCCGCCGTAGCAGCAAGGGTCAGTGTGGCCGGATCGCACATTACGCAGCGACCTTTTCAAAGTAGCGGAATGCAGTGCCGTTCACGTCGACCAGTTTCTCATCCACGGTGAAGCCCCAGCGCTGCAACAGGCGGATTGCCTGCCTATTCTCGGCGGACACTAGGTTCGACAGTCGGCGCGGTGAATCGCACATGCGCGATACAAAACCCGGCCCCCACATCAGCAATTCCCTGCCATGTCGATAGACTTCATCCGTCCCGAGGAACCACGGCGAAGCCTCCCCGGTCAGGGCATTATGCTCGACAACGCCAAACATAGCGTGCGGCTCAAGGTCAACCAAGGCCGTCCATGCCTTTGACGACGACAGCAGCCCATACCGCAGCGCCTGTTTCGGAGTGCGCCCCAACGCCTCTACCTCAAGCCGGTCAATCTCCCGCATCCGACGCGCGATGAAATTCACATGACGGAAGGCCGCAGGGACAATCCTGATGCGACTATCCATTGACGGCGGGGTCCAGTGCTACGCCGAGCAGCGTGAACGGCATCGGGTCGACTTGCCGGATCAGCACAGACACATTCTCAGCCGCCTTGTTCGCCATATTGACGGTCATCTCCCCATTGATGAGATCGTCTGCAGCGCCATAGGCTTCACCCGTTCGGCTCTTGAGCAGGAACAGGTTGTCCTCATTGATGCCCGCCAAGACCGATCGCGTATTGGCCAGCGTCAGGACCACCTCACCCAGACTTTGCGAGCGACCGACGTTCCATCCCGCGCCCCGCGTATTCATGCGCACCGGCAGGGTTTCGACTTCAGTGGTATAGGGGATGCCAAACGTTACCCGCGTTACGGAACCAAAATCCTCAGGCAAGGTGATAGTGCCATTGGCCACCGTGATACCGGTAATCACCTGACCGTCACAGACGCCGACAACATCGGTGCGCCCTTCCAGATGCCACAGGCCGGTGAAGCTTGATTGCGGCTCTTCAAAGGTCGCGGAGACAGCGCAGTCCATGAAGCACGCATCATCCACCGTGTCCCAACGGTGCGAGGCTATGCGCTCGACGAACTGCTTTGCGGAACCATTCACTTCGCGTTCCACGATCATGTAGACGCGATCTTCCCCGTTTTCAGTGATTGAGCAGACTGACTTGATCAGTCCATCCGTATCGCACAGCGTCCACCCCCAGACGTTCTGTTCTTGCTCCCATGTGAAGCAAAGCAGTTTGCCATCGGAGCGCGCGGCCCAGATGCATGAACGCGGCTCTTGCGCGTAGCACCAGGACACAATCTCAAAGCCTTGGAAGAAGTGCGGCGAGAAGATCGAAACGTCGTTCGACTTCAGGCCATCGATCGCGAAGTCGAAGCCGAGCGTGCGGACACTCTGCCCGATGGAAGGTGCGTAGAACACCACGCTATCAATGACCAAGGGCGGGAGGCGTGAAGAACCGCGCCCCACCTGCCTACGGGTCGCAGGCGGAGTTGTCGCGTCAAGGACGCCACCATTTCCATCACCATCGATATTGAACACGCTGTCCGAGGTTAGGGCGATCAGTGACGTAGTGGTCACCAACTGGTTCACCGAGTTCACGCGGCCTGCGATGATCGTGAAGGAAATGCTGTCGTCGGCCCGAAGGGGGCGGGAGCGATCCATGTTTTCAATCTGGCCGGAACGAGTGCCCCACACTCCATGCGGGACATTCTTTGTCCGCGCCCACATGCCGCGTTGCTCGAACAGGGTAACGGTTGAAGGATAATCACCCGCCTCCTCGAACGGATTGTATGCCTGCGGAGGAGCCTTGTCCAAGGCTGGGCCAATGTTGTCGTCGCGGAAGGTCGTGTCCTCGGTCGTTCCGATGTAGCCGAAGAACTGAGAATTATCCGCCTTGTAGACGTTGTAACGGGTTGCGCCGGTCACACCGGTCCATGTGATGGTGTTGTAGTTCCGCTTGAGCGTCAGGTCGTTATAGGCGTCATCCTGGTTAGAGGCGCGGCTCTCTTCCCCGGTCTCATCGTTGACCGCCGTGACGCAGTAATAGGCATATTGCGGGAAGTAGTTTACGCCGTCATTTTCCGTGTCCTGATTAGGAACGGTGCCCTCAGCGGAGCAGTCAGTGGGGGCGTCGAGAGTCGGCCCGAAGGTTACGTCCAGAAACTCCCATTCTGTATGAGCGCGGCGCACCAACTTACCCGGCGCATGATCGATATGCGCCAGATACATCGTGTCCGCCGTTTGCTCGAAATCGAGTTCGGCCAGCTCGACGCCATTGTAGGGACTACCGACCTTGTAGACGCGTGCGCCGCCCATCAGAGTAGCCCGCCCCATTTCCAATAGGCGAAACTGCCACCAGCGCCGCCGAAATAGTCCGGTTCTGGATCAGGCTCGACAGGATCAGGAACAACCGGAGCGGTGACAACAGCCGGGGCTTCAGTGCGCGTAATCCCGCCCTCGCAAGTGGTGAAGGCGGCAACGCTCGTCGTGTCAGCCTCAATCGTGAAGGTGTTGTCATCCACAATCGCAACGACTGGCCACGCCCTGCCATTGAGCAGATCGCCCATTTCACCGGCAACCCCGGTGATGTAGAACAAGTCTCCTTCAGCCAGGCCATGATAAGCGACCGTGACCTGCGCTTGCGAAGCGTTAGTGATGGCCGTTATGGCAAGCTCCTCTTCCAAGAGACGGCCACCAAAAGCACACGGCGACATATAACCTTGCCCCATTTCAAGGGCATATGTCTGCGTCAGCGAGAATTGGAACGGGACCAATCTTGTCGGCTGTGAAGGATCAATCACCTCGGCGACCAGTTGCGTGCCCGGTCGCTTGGTCAAGCCGCCATACTTGAGGATGAGGACGTTGCGGGCCTTCTTGACCGCAGCGGAATACATATCCGCATCGAACCGTCCGTGCAGGTCAGGAGCAAGTTCGCCACGGCTGAAATTGGGCTGGGCAATGCGGAATGTCACGGCACGTAATTCCCGACACCCGCCCGCGCATATTCTGCTTCCGAAACATACCGGCGAGGGGTGGACTGGCGCTTGTTCTCTTCATCCCCGATCGCACGTTGACGCGCCACTTCCGCCTGTTGTGACAGGTATTGAGCGACCTTCGCATCCTTCTTGATGGGCAATGCGATCCGCGCGCCGAGTTCAAGCTCAAACGCCCGCTGCACCAAGGGCGGAAGATCGTCAGCAGTGATGTTCTTGCGGGTATAGACCAACACCACATCTGGCACGTTGGTATAAATCACGCTTCCTTCGTTCAGGAAGGCCAGGGTTATGCCGTCCTGCAGCGGGAAAGAGTAAGGACCGAACGTCGGCAGGACCGTTGCGTCATCCTCCACCTCACGAACCGCCAGAGGCTGCGCCATGTCGGAGGGAATGGCATAGGCATAGAGCCATTCGGCGGGGCGGTCGTTCGACACCAAGGCAAGGGCCGAACGCTTGACCAACCAGTGCCATTCGGTCCAGTCGGCCATCTCATTGAGCAAAGGCTGTGCAAAGCGGACGACTTCCCTCGCTTCAAGCGAGCCTTCGTCAAAATCAACAATCGCCCCAGCAGCGATTTGCGAAAGGGCGCGGTTGCAGAGTTCCAGTAGCGTAGCCATCAGCCGAAGAAGTCGCCAACTGCAATGACCGAAACACTAGCGCCAGTCGTGACTTTCCACGCCCCACCTGAGGATTTGACGCCAAGATTGACCACGATCGGAGCAAGGCTTGTGACTGACGATGCGCCGCCCGTAAAAATCGAAATGGCCGAGCCAGAGCCATCCTTGATCGAGACTTCACCGGGCGAAGTGGTGGCCGGAATAATGACAAGGCGCTCGATGTAATCACCCGCAGCGCCTGCACCTCCAAGAACTTGATCAGTCTGAGACGCAGCGACCGTCTCATACTTCGCGCCGAAAACGAACGATCCCATGGCAGCAATCTCCTTTATCGCTGCCTATGGCCATCAATGGCGGGGTTGAATCGCTACCAATGATCCTGCCAGACCGTGCCGTCATAGGTCCGCAGCTTGAGCGTCCCGCTGTCGAAATACGTCATGCCCGCTACAGGGCTTCCAGGCGTCGTTGTGGGCGTAAAGGTCACTGTGGTAGCCACGTAGGCCGATTGCGCTTCCAGCACGTCCAGACGGCCATCCAGAGCCACATCAGCAGCTTCCAGCGCGTCAATGCGTGTTTCATGGTTGGCAACCTGCACGCCGTTTGCCGCGACAGTAGGTGCAGGTATCGTCTGTTGCCGCTTTACCGGCTGCGAAGAGAAATTGAGGTCTGTGCCTTGGAACATGGAAAGCGGGCCGAGGTTTCCCCCGGCCCATCCCCCTTAGTCTTCCGCCTTGGTGCGAGGACGGGAGCCGCCCTTGCGTCCGTCGGCGTCATGGTCGAGCGGGTCGACAGGGTTGCCCTTAGCGTCCAGCTCTTCCCAAGCCTTGCCCTTGGGGGCATCGGTCGTGAACACTTCACCCGCGAAGATGTAGCGTTCGTCGACATAGACGTTTTCAGTCGCGCGATAGGTCGCCATCACGCACCCCCAAAAGTCTTGTTCGTCTGGCGAGCCATCACGACGCCAGCGGTGATCTTGCCCGTCGAGGGGGCAGTGCCGGTGATGTCGTAATAGAGGCGAACGTAGCGAGCCTTCGTGCCTTCAGGGAAGCGCGAAGGAACATCGAACTGGTAGCCAGCCACCAGCGAAGCAGCAGCCACGGTTGCGCCGCCCTGAATGGTGGTCCAGTTCGAGTTGTCGGGCGAGGTCTGCACCTGCACGACGATGCTGGTCAGGTTATTGAACGTCTCGGTGACGCGAACCGACAGGGGAACGCTGTCCCCGATGCCAATATCGCGGGTCAAAGCCGTGCCGCCGTAGGGCGTGCCGGTTGCGCCGAGATCGATCACGTTGGTCGAAGCCGCGTCTGCGGTGATTGCCTGCCCATCCGAAAGCAGGAGCGAGTTGTCGAAAATCATCGGTCGATCTCCTTACGAAACAGCGGTTTCGGTATTGAGGAGCGCGTCGGTTTCGCGGATCGGGATACCGCGCCACGTCAGCACTTCCTCGCCCTGAATTTCCATCGGGCGCAGGCGAACGAAGTTGTCGGTCGAGCCACCGCGTCCGTTGGTCTGTTCCGCATCCAGCGCTTCCATCAGGGTGCGGTTCATGTAGATGACGGTGCGACCCGGCGACATTTCACCCGGCTTTTCCATCTTGTAGGAACGACGGCCCTGCAGCTTGTAGTAAGCCTTGCGCATCAGCGGATTGAGCGCGGTCGAACCGGCGATCAGATCAGAAACGTCGATGTTCGCGATGCGAGCGTTGTAGCGCCAGTCCTTCACGGCGATACCCGCGTGCTGCGTGAACATTTCTTCCTTCACGTAATACGGGTTGTTCGACGCATCGAGAACGCGCTGTTCGCCCTTGTCCTCACGCATCACACCGGCAGGGATGTTTTCCGGGGTGAGCATCGAGGTCTGACCGTCGCCATGGGTGACGAACCAGATCGAAGCGTTGTCCGAACCCGAACCGCCACCGTTGATGACGTTGACGTTCGACAGCGAGTTGTAGCGCGGCGCGAGACCGTGGAACTGCTTGCCGTTGATCAGCACGTTCGAGTAGAAAACGGCGCTTTCCAACGTCTGCGCCATGGTCTCAAGGAAGCCGTTGGCCTCCATCAGACGAAGCTTGGAAGCCTGATCCGGCTTGAGCTTCAGCAGACGGCTATCGACGCTCGACAGACCTTCGATGAAGCCGGTCGTGTCTTCCACCTGGGTATATGCGCCCTTGCTCTGCGCAATGCCCTGGTAGAGCGCCCCCCAAGAGACAGACGGCAGGCCGGTCCGAATGGACGAGACATGCTTCGATCCCTTGTTGCAGGTGATGACGTTGGCGTCCTTCATGAACGGCGTGAGCTGGGTCAGGGCTTCGACGACATCGCCGATCCCGTCACCGCCTGCCTTCATGACATCGATGAGATTCCAGTAGGTTGTGCCAAGAACGGCCATAATTACCCCCTTCAGTCGTTGGGATAGAGCCGCTTCTCGAGCGGCGTTTGGGTTGAACCTCCCGCGCCGGAGCGCACGAAGTCACCATCCTCGCCAACCGCCTCGCCAAGCCGCCTGAATGCGCGGATCATGTCGGGATGGTTGCCAAGTCCGGTTTCGGTGAGCAGTTGGCGGAAGGGGTGGCCCTCAGTGTATCCGAGAGCATCGAGGCCCTTGCCCGCCAGATGCACAGTCTGTTCCTGATTGCCGCCGCCGATGTCAGGATCGGCCTTGAACGCGTCGAGCCATTCCTTACGCTGCGCCGCCATGAGGTCG
This sequence comes from Novosphingobium sp. FW305-C-30-35, assembly GCF_058783135.1. Classification (NCBI taxonomy): domain Bacteria; kingdom Pseudomonadati; phylum Pseudomonadota; class Alphaproteobacteria; order Sphingomonadales; family Sphingomonadaceae; genus Novosphingobium; species Novosphingobium sp. FW305-C-30-35. The sequence continues at coordinate 146,256 of NZ_JBYSYJ010000001.1, read as the reverse complement.
GTCATCTGCGCCGTCTGGGCCGTGATGGCCTTGTCCATGGCCTGCTTGACGATCGGCAAGAGAGCGTTGGCCTGTTCGTTGGAAAGGCCCGCTTCCTTCAGGATCGGTTCCGCAGCGCCGAGCAGTTCGCCGTCGATCTCCATGCCCTCAAGGCTGAGTTCGTATTTCTCGGGGACTACGGGGGTGGCTGGTTCTTCCGCCTTATCTTCCGGCTCCTCGGCCTTGGCCGGTTCATCAGCCAGCGCGCCGCCAAGCACGGTTTCCTCGACAGCAACATCAGTCGTTGCCGTCTCCACCGGGGAGGTCGTTGTATCGGTCGATGTCTCGATTACGGTTTCGTCTGCCATTGGTCGCTTCCTTGGGGTTCATTGCTTCGCGGATTGCTGCATCGATGGTCGCCAGCGCTTGCGGCGAACGGAGCGGTTCAGGTTGACCGCAATCGACCATTTGCAGCAGGTCGAACCCCAGGCTTCGGCGTCCCTCAAAATGGCCGAGGTCACGCCCTGTTTGCCCATTGGCAGGAGCGTGATGACCGAGGATGCCAGCGCTTTGAATCGCGGCGAACAGGAAGCGTCGGAACTCGGGGCGAGACAGAAGGAACTCAGCATCGTTCGGATCTAGGATCACGCAGGTAACATCCTGTTGAGCAGGCTTTCACCACCGCCCACGTCAGTTTCGGAAAGCAGGCGGGCCGCATCTGCGCCCTGCTGCATGGCTGGAGCCATTGCCGCCATTTGCGCCGCCTGCTGCTGTTGCGCGCGACCGGCGCGGATCGCGTCCACATCCTTCATGTTGCGGATCAACTTGGCAGGCGCACCGGCACGATAGCCGTATTCATCGATGGCTTCGTCGAAGTTGATCTTGTCGAGCGCTTCGGGATTGACCGCAGCCATGTTGCCGACAAAGCCAACCACGCGCTCGATCTGACCGATGCCGACCATGCGCTGCATCTGCGTCAGGATCGAAACAAACTCGACGTTGATGGGAGCGTTGGACAGCGCTTCAGGAACAGGCGGCAGCATCTGCCCGCGCGACATGATGCCGAACGCGCGATCGATGGCGATTTCGAGTTTCTCATTGGCAACGCGCTCAATGACCGGGCCAAGCTGCGTCAGCTTTTCCTCGTTGCGGGCCGCGATCTCTTCCATGTTGCGAGGCTGGACCCCGCGCATGTTGGTAATGGCATTGAACAGGTCAGCGAACGAAAGCCCATCGATCTGCGTGTGGCACTTGTCGATTTCCTGTCCGATCGCGTTCACCGCCTGATAAGGCATCTGGTAGGGCACGATGATCTGTTCTTTGTCGACGCTGGAGGCAGTAGTCTTGCGGCCCGGTTCACCCGTCAGACGGACACCGGCAGGCAAGATCATCTCAGGCTTGACCATCGCGTCGATGGCTTCATTCCGACGCTTGGCCTGCATTTGCAGTTCACGCAGCGCAGGCAGGCTTTCCATGCCAGGAGAGACGCCATAGGTATCGCCACCCACAACATCCCAGCGCGGTGCCCAGAATGGCTGTTCTTCATAGCCCGAGACGCGCAGAAGGTGGCGCTCGCTGTCTTGGTCATCCCAATAGACAGAGCGCCACGGCTTTGAGCCGAACTTGAGCGGGTTGTGGTCAGGGTTTGGTTCAATCGCGTGATAGAACTCGACCGGCTGTTCGTATTCGGACTTGTCGTAAAGCCCGCGAATGCGGTTCGAGACGCGATTGCCGAAGGCATCGACCGCCTGCTTCACCGTCATCGGGCAGAAGCGATAGAGCGTGTCAGGCGTCATGGCATCGCCAAGCGCGATCCAGTATTCCCCGGCAGTCAGGGCATGGCAGACCGAGCCGACTTGCGGATGCTCCACCATCACGCAAGCCTCAGTGCCGAACAGCCCTTCCTCGGCATATCCGGCCTTCACCGCGCCGTAGAAGTTGCCGCCCGCAAAGAAGGCATACATGCGGCGCTCGACTTCGGAGAGCCATTCCCGAACGCCCTCACCCTCGTTCATGGCGTCGTCGGCAAGCTTGAGCGTGAACCAAGGCCGCGATGCACTCGACAGGCCCGAGGTCATGCCATTGGCTAGCGTGCGGAATGCTTCGATACCGTGCGGATCGAACAGCGCCTTGTTGCGCGTGCGGCGAAGAGAGCCGTTCTTATCCTTCGATGTGGTCAGGAAGCGCGAACGGGCAGGTTGCGCAAAGCGAGCAATGTCGCGCCATTCATCTTCATAATCGGTGCGAATGTTCTTGAGGCCCACAAGCCGAAGCTTGCAGTGCTTGCGGATTTCCGCGTCTTTGCCGGTGATGTCGCGAACGTCAGCCAAGGGTGGCCTTGCTGACCGTAGGCGAACCAAGCGCGCCTTGCGCCGACGTGACAAGGCCAGCCATCAGCATGCGGCGACGGCGGCTGTCATCCATGGAAGAAGCAGGAGCGCCAGCATCGGGCAGCTTCACCGCCTGCCGGTCAGGGACGGACGGAATATCAGGTGCGCCGCAGATGGTAGCCTCCTATCGAATGGACAGGAGGCGGTTTAAGCGCGGCTAGGAGTGCGTTGAATCGCGGGACAGCCACCAATCCCGCACTGCCTGCTGAACAGCCTGATACAGTTCCCAACGTCTGCGTTCAGACAATGGCGCGGTGGCAACGATTACCCGCATCATCGAAGGGCTAACCAGAATATCCATCACAGTTCCTCATATCGATCATGACGCACCTCAGGAGCCGCCATGGCCGGAAATGGCGTAGGGTCTAGCGCGAACCTCTCTCGCAGCGAACCAGAGTTGCGCCTGACCCAATCGCGATCATGGCCTTTGGCGACCAGTGCGCGGCAATAGACCTCGAACTCAGGGTCAACCATGCTGTTCATACAGGTGCGATTTCCCGCCTCTCTGGAATTTGACCACCAGCTCGCGCAGCCGTTCATTCTCGGCCAGTGCCTCAGCCAGTCGCTCTTTCAGTTGTTCAATCGAGTTCACCATAACGATCTCCGCTATGCATTGCCGCGTCCAGCGCTTCCATGATGGTCTCGGTTTTCAGGGTGACTATGTTCGCCATGCAGCAAGCGTCCCCATCGTCTGGGGAACGACCAAGCTTCTTCTTTTGCTCATCCTTCGGCATGATGAAAATGCCACCTGGGCGTAATTCCCAACGATAGCTTGCCAGATCGCCGCGCAACAACGGATCAGGCGGCAGAGCGGTCGGCACTGGATTATCAGGGTCAAGCGCCTCACGCATCCGCCAGATCACTTCGGCGCGCAGATTGCAAAACGATAGCTTGCCATCAACCGTCTTGCCTTTTGAGCCATTGGCAAAGTTGATTGGAACGGTCTGCACCTCATTAGCCGTCAGGAAGTTGCAGCAGGACAAGCCCCAGCCCACAACGTCAGCATGAACCGGAGCGCGGTCCTTACGGTGCGAGATGATGTGACCGGCTGCAATCGGACCAGCCCTGTCCTGCGGTATCTGGTTGCCTGGAATGCGGACAGGCTGATCAAACCAAGTGCCGTGCCGCTTGTATATGACCATGTTGTCACGACCACCGGCAGCAATATCCGCGCCGATGCTGTCCATGATACCTTTGACTTCGCGCGGTTGCCAGCGCTTCATCGCCGCATCGATCCATGACGAGGGGATGACCTGCCACGGATCATCCTCGACGCCTGCATTGAAGTCGCCTTCCAGCATTTGGGAGCGTAGTGGTTCGGGCAGCGACTGCAGTGTCTGGATATACCCAGAGCGAACGTAGAAGTAGTTATCGGTTACCCGCGATGGAATGAATGTGCGCGATCGAGGCGCGATGACCTTTTCAGCCGAGAACTCGGACGGGTCAAAATCGTAAAGCGGTTCGCCTTTGAACAGGACGAAGGGTCGATCATCCTCGCATTCCACGTCCTGCCCCTTGATCGTGGTGAACCAGCGCAGTTCCCCCGGCTTGGCCGGATTGGGATGGTTCGGATCAAGCCATGGCGCGAAGTAGGAGATTACCCATCGACCCTCTGCAGTGGTCGGCGGGTTGAAGGTCATGAGAACGCGGCAACGCTGCTTTGGGTCATTGGAGCGCGTCCAGCCCATTGTGAAGCGCACCTGCGCCTCGCGCTGTTCGGTCACTTCGTCGTAGGCTTTCAGGTCATGTGGGCGACCCTGCCATTTCTGATGATCAGTCGGATTGTCGAGACCGGCGAACTCAATCAGCCTGTCACCAATGCGCCAAGCGGATTTCTGGCTGTTATACCCGTCAGTCGCCCCGAGGATTTCCGTCAGTCGCTGGATTATGCCTTCAGTCTGCGTCTTTTCACGCCGGAAGATCGCTGTGCGCTGATGTTCGGTCAAAGCAAGGCCCGCGATCAGATCCGACTTACCGCCCCCCGCAGCGCCCCCATAGCCAGTGATGAAAGCCAAACTGTCTGCAGCTTCGGATTGCCGACCAACCTGCGCCCGCCAGATATGATGCTGCAGGTCGTTGTCGAGCAGCCGCGCGATCTCTTCACGTTCCTCGGGAGTTGCCGCCTCCCAGAGCGCATCAAGATAGGCTGGATCAGCTAGGCTCATCTTCAGCCCTACGCTGTTCGATCTGCGCAAAGATGGCCGCTAGCCGAGTAGCGCGCCCCACATCGTCGAGCTGCAGCTTTTCGCCATCGGCATCTGCGTGCTTGTGAAGCATGGCATCGCCGTATTTCTTGGGAGCCATCTTCCCGGCCAGCCATTTACGCGCGTCGACACGAAGCCGAGAGCGCTGGACAGCATCGCCGTTGTATTTCTCATCCTCCCCAACAAAGTCATTCGTGCCGTCGTCTGCGATGTCGAGGATTTCATCAGCGATCGCGTCGGCTTGCGCTTCCCTCGCGCGTGCGTATTGGTCACGAAAGTCAGGGTTATCCAGCAGCCAACGGAACACAGCCGACTTGCTTGGCATGTCATCGCCCAAGCAAATCTTGCGCAGACTTTCGCCATCGGCCAGCCTCTCGCAAATCAGGTCAGCAATCTCTTGCGTGAAGGATGACGGGCGTCCTGTCATATCACTCACCCCCCGGCGTGATGAGGAAGTGCATCTTGCGGCGCACGATCAGTTCCTTCAGGCGATCCACAAGCGCTTCAAAGCGAAGCAGGCCCTTGAGTGTATCAACCACTTCGTCAGTCGCCTCAGCAGCATCGCGCACATCAGCGATAGCCTTCAGCAACGGCTTCGGATCGTGCGTGCCGCGTGGCATGTGATTACCGGTTGTCCGCATCTCTTCACTTGCTGCCGTCCACTTGCCTGTAGCAATGACCTGGACGCGCCTGAATCGCTGGTTGCTGATGTCACGGCGGATCAAACCCTTTCGTTCAGCAAGGCGCTTGATGATGCTACTGGACGCACTGGCAGATGACCGCTCAGTTAGGTCATTGAGATCATCGCCGATTGGACATGGCGCGCCACGTTCCGCAGCGTCGAAAATGGCGGCGTAGATGATGACCTCATCCTCAGTCAGACCGCACACCTCTTGCGCGGCTGCGATAATACGGTCTCTCTCGCGATTGCAGATCAATGGCGCTGTTGCCATCACCTATCCCCCTTGTTGATTGCGCGGCTCTCATCCCCCGAAGATTGCATTGGTCTGCTCCTTTCCGCAGGACATGCACTTGAGGCGAAACAGGCCATGGCTGTAGTAGGCCGTCAGAGCCTCGCAGCCGCACGCGCACTGGAATACTGCGTCACCTTCCTGCCCGCCGACCGGATAACGCCAGATGCCCTTCATGGATGTGCAGGACGGGCATTCGAGTTGCCAGACGCCGACAGGAGCAACAGCGGTCCACTCGTGGCGGCATCCAATGCAGAGCGCTTCCCCAGCGAGGTGCGGTTCTTCCTTCTTCGGCTTTGCGAATGGAACAATGTCTGCGCTCACTTCCCCGCTCCCTCCACAATGTCCCGAGCCAGAGCGTCAGGAACCTTGCCTTTGTAGGCTGGCCAACGGGTGCGCATGTGCTGGCGTCCGTGGTCAATTGCTTCCCGCCAGAACTCCGCAAGCGTCTTGGCGTGGTGAATGGGAACGTCGTGGATCATTCATGCACCCCGAACCGGCAGGACATGGCGACGCGCGCAGGGCCTGTAATCGGGAAAGGAATGCCTGGAAGATTGCCGACACTTCCGCGCACGGTCAGCATCAGGTTCTGGCATTCGCTGGAAATAAACAGGTCGGACATATCGCCAGTGAAAGCGGCGTCGATCCAACTGCCCGAACTATCGACGGCTCGAATGGTGAAGTCCTCTGTTACAGGCGGCGCACCAACCGCAATCAGGACAGGGCAGCGGCTCGCCTTAGCCAGCATGACTGCAACTCGGCGCTCCCGGTCGGTCGGTTCACCCCCCTTGACCTCAAGCCACACTCCCGGCGTTGGCAACCAGAAGTCAGGCAGATACCAGTCTCCGCCAAGGTCAAAGCCTTCCGGTTCATAGCTATACGGCACACGAAGCTCGTCCAGAAAGACAGCCCAGCGCGCTTCAGTCCGTGAGCGATACTTGATGCCGCGATATTCGGTTTGCAGGGCCTTCATGGTCTGGTCTCCGTTATGCTTTGAGGTTGCTTGCAGCTTCAGCTTTAAGCGCTTCCAATTCGTCACGCGTCGGTGCCCAGCGGTGATGTTCGATCTGGCGTTCAGGCGGCAGTGGCGCGGGGCCAATAATCTTGCGCCGGTTCTGATAGCGCTCCTCGCCTTCCTTGATGATGCCAGGAACAATATGGCCGTGATGCGTGGCGGTCCGGCGAACCTCCCGACAGGCGTCGGCAAGGATGTCGTTCGGCAGATAGGACACTTCTCGGGCGGCGGTGATCAGCCATGCGTCGGCGTCCTCGGCGCTCATTCCGACCGGCTTGACCAAGGCAAGGCAGGTGGACAGCAGGGCAACTGCGTCAGTGGCCCGCGTAGGCTCGATGTTCGGCTTCGAGGCGTTCCGCGACGCTGCGGGCTGTGTCGATGAGCGATGGCTTGGCAGGTTGTGGACGTTGGTCATGTGCGACTCCACTTGCCCTGCGCTGTTCGGCTTGCAGGGTCTTGGTGATCCATTCGATTGGGGCGGAAGGCTGTTCGGCTTGGCAGCGGGAAAGGACCGTAAGCACGGCGCTGTCGCTGTATTCCTTGCGCCACCGTCCGATGAGTGACCGGGCTTGGCGATCAGGAATGCCATTGGCTGTCAGGACGTTCACGCCAGTGCCAAAAATGGCCCGTTGAACGTCAGCAGCAGACAAAGGTAACGGCGCGACAGTGCCAGAAGCTTTAGCTTCTGAACCTTCTGTCTCTGTCTCTGTCTCTGTCTCTGTCTTTGGGGGCGTTACGGTAACGGCTTGTAACGTTTCATCGCCGTTACATTGCGCAGGTTGCTTGTTTTTCTGGCGATGGCGGCGCACCCGCTCGGCGCTGCTGTCGCTTTCATACTGGCGGCGCTTCCAAGCGGCCACATGGGAACCGGTCAGCAACCCGATAGTCCGGAAGGCTTCAACGAGCGCTTCAACAACGGAGAGGGGTTCGCATAGAGCGGCTGCGATGCGGCGGGTCGGAATGTCAATGCGGCCACCGTCATTAACGGCAGCGGCATTTTCCAGTATGAGGTGCCAAGAGGCGACGGAAACCGAGCGCGAGGTGTCAGCGACCATTGCGGCTTCTGCGAGCTTGGGGTCGGTTACAGTCCCCTCATAGGCACGATACCAACGGGTCATTTGACTACCCGAAATTCGATGTCTGGGAACGACGCCTTCGCCAGTGCGAAGCGCAGCGGAAAGTCACGCTCGACAAGCCCGCCCTTGGGCTTCACGTCCTCGACAACCTGGCGATTGCCTTCGATGTAGGTGAAGTCTGCGGTGTAGCGGGCAACCTGTCCGTTACGCATTTTCACGTCGATGCCGTTGACGCTGAAATAGAAGCGTGGGGCAATCTTCAGGGCGAGGATCTGGCCAGCGCGCTCAAGGATGCACAGGTCGTCGCAGCGCTTCGCCTCCGCCTTGCTGTCATGCACGTGACCGGCGTTGCAGCACGTCTTGCGGGCTACATGGAAGTTGCGCTTCACGCGGCCTGTCAACCGGCGCGCAAATTTGACCCCCTATCGGCGTCCAAAATTGACCCCAGCTGATTGTTGTTTTGGCGGTTATCCCGGTAGTCCATAGGAGGGCCCCGCGGACGACGACGCGCGCCGTCAGGAGCGCTGGCGGCGGCGTCCGTGGGAGGTACCTGTGGACCCACCGGGTTAACCGCCGGGGATGGGGGTCCGGGGGAAGGGGTTCAGCTGCGGTGTTTGAACCGCCAGCTGTCGTTGCCCGTCTCGATAATATCGCAATGGTGGGTAATGCGATCGAGCAGCGCCGTCGTCATTTTGGCATCGTGGAACACGCTCGGCCATTCGCCGAACGCCAGGTTGGTGGTGATGATCACCGAGGTCTTTTCGTAGAGCTTGCTGATCAGGTGGAACAGCATCTGGCCGCCTGATCGGGCGAACGGCAGATATCCCAGCTCATCAAGCACGACGAGGTCGAGCCGGGCTAGTTGCGCTGCAAGGCTGCCTGCCTTGGCCTGACGGGCCTCTTCCTCGAGCCGATTGACCAGATCGACGGTGTTAAAGAACCGCCCTCGTGCCCCGGCACGGACCACGGCGGCAGCGATGGCAAGGGCCAGGTGCGTCTTGCCGGTGCCGGTGCCGCCGACCAGCACGATATTACGCTGTTCAGGCAGGAACGATCCGGCGTGTAGAGAACGAACCAGCCCTTCATTGATCGGTGTATCGTCGAACACGAAGCCATCCAGATCCTTGATCGCAGGCAGGCGGGCTGCGGTCATGCGGTAACGGATCGACGCTGCTTCGCGGTGTGCAACTTCAGCATGCAGGAGGTCGCCCAACATCTCCATCACGGAGCGGTCGCGGCGGATGCCATGGGTGACCGCATCGTCGAAGGCTGCGACCATGCCCTTCAAGCCCAGCCCCTTCAGGGCGCTGATCATCTCATGCCGCTGCATCAAGGCCTCGCACCGTGTCGTAGCGCGCGCAGTCGGCAATGGGCGGATGCTTGAGCTTGAGGTCCACCACGACGTCGATGGGCTGCGCTACCTGCGGTTCGCGTCGGCGCGACAGGATATTGAGGACCACTTCGTCGTTGACCGCGCCTGCCGCCAAGGCTTCGCGTATCGCGCCCTCAACCGCGGCAAGGCCATCGTCGATCACGGCAGCCAGTACCCGCACAAAGCGCCGGTCGGCATCGTCGCTCCTGCCTAGCTTGCGACGCAGCTGTGCCAGTGCAGGCGGCAGCTCCCAGTCATGGAACGGCGCGCCGTTGCGCCAGGCGCCGGGCTTGCGCGCGAGCACTGGCAGATAATGCCAGGGATCCAGCACGGTCTGGTTGCGTCCGAACATGCGGGCATGCTCAGCGACCACCTTGCCGGCATGGCGGATCACGATCCGGTCGGCATAGGCGCGTACCTGCACCACCTGCCGAGCGGCACTGGCCATGACCGAGTAGCGGTTGCGATCGAAGCTGACGAGGCAGGTCGCGGTGGCAACATGTTCGCTCTCGAAGAACCCGTCGAACGGCACGGGCAGTGGCTGCAACATGGCGCGCTCCCTCTCCAGGGCCGCAGCGATGGTCGTGTCTTCCAGGTCCGGGTGGGCATAGCGCTCGGCCCAGCGCCGGCACTCGGCCTCCAGCCAGGCGTTCAACTCCTCGATAGTGGCAAAGCGCAGGCGAGGCTTGAACAGTCGCTCCCTGCCAGTCTGGACCTGGTTCTCGACCTGGCCCTTCTCCCACCCCGCCGCCGGACTGCAGGCCACAGGCTCCACGCCGTAGTGGTCGGTCATGATCAGGAACCGTCGGTTGAACATGCGCTCCTTGCCGGTGAACACGGTCGTCACCGCGGTCTTCATGTTGTCGTAGATGCCCCGGGTGGGCACACCGCCGAAGAAGGCAAAGCCGCGCACATGGGCATCGAACACCATCTCCTGCGTCTCGCGCGGATAGGCCCGTACGAACGGTGCGCGCGACCAGCACAGCCGCATATGGGCCACCTTCACCCGCATCGGCTTGCCTGCAATCTCGACGTCCTCGTGGCTCCAGTCGAACTGGTAGGCCTCGCCGGGGCGGAACAGCAGCGGGATGAACACCTTACTCATGTCCCCGGCATCCACCCGGCGTTCCCGCTTCCAGCGCGCCGCATACCGCCGGACCGCATCATAGGAACCGGTGAAGCCCTCCCGCTCCAGCAGATCGTGAAGCCGGGTCAACCGTAGCCGATCACGGCGGGGCCGTTCCTCGTTCTGTTCCAGTAACTCATCCAGGCGCTCCCGGAACGGGCCGGTCTGCGGACGTGGCTGCTCTCGCCGCTCATAACTGAACTGCGCCTCGGGTGCCCGGATCGCCTTGCGCACCGTATTGCGCGACAAATGCATATCCCGCGCGATCGCCTTGATCGGTTTACCCTGCCTCGCTTCTCGTCGGATCTTCGCCGTCGTCTCCACAATCAACATCCCCATCCCCCACCGCTTGGAAATCCCAAACGGCGGTGCCTCACACCCAGGAATGAAGGGGTCAATTTTAGACGCCGATCACCCCGCTATGGGGGTCAATTTTGCACGCCGCTCCACAACGCGGCCCTCCGATGCTTGCAGCCAATGTCACCACGAACGCCGCACTTGGGGCATGGATCGCGGTGAACGATGGTCAGCGTATCGTGCTTGGCGCGATAGCGTTCGACGGTGTGCGAATGCGGATTGAGAGCATAGCGGGCACGCTCTGAAGGAAACAACCAGCCTTCGCCGGGCGTATCGTCAATAGCTACGGTCATGCCGCCCTCGCTGCGTTAAGAGCGGCGAGGAAGGCGTCGTTACCAGCAAGCTGCGCCAGTTTGGCCCGGTGCATGTCGATGGTTTCCCCATCGTCGTTCATGCCGTCCTGATCGAACTTGGGGCCTGTCTGGGGCTTGCGCTTCGCCTCCAAGCTGAAGATGTTTTCCAGCTTGTCAAAGTCGATGCCATAAGCCTTTTCCAGCTCGACGGACGTGCATGGTTCGGAGGCGCGCAGTTCATCAAGAAACCAGGCAAAGTCCGGTTCCTGCGCCGCGACGCTCAGCGCCTTGTGGTAGGCATGAATGACCGTTGAGTGATCGTTGCGACCGACATAGCGCGCGATCTGCGGGAACGACCATTCGGTGCGCTCACGAAGGATACAGGCCACAGCCTGCCTTGCGCGAGCTTGCTCCCTGCGCCTGCCGGGGACACGAACCATAGCCATGGTGAACCCGGTCAGTTCATACATGCGACGGGCGATGCCGTTTGCTACTGCCACGCTCATCCCCGCACCTGTGCATCAAGGGCGCGGGTCATGTGTCCGCGCTTGTGGGGATTGGGTTCGCTGCGGATTGCCTTACGTGCTGCCAGGCGAGCATCAAGGTCGTATGTGTCAGGCTCGCAGCGGCCATCAGGACGGCGGCGGAAGAAGTCGAGAAGGCGCATCATGCCACCCCCCGGATACCAGCGACCTTGCCCCCAAGCGTTTCGCGCTCGTTCGGCCCAAGGTCAGTGCCGCACTCGCTGTTTTCGGAGCGAGCAGCGGTGTAGGTAGTCAGCAGGTCAACGCACTTTGCCGCCATGTCGGTGAAGTTGATCTCGTCAGACTGCGCCACAACGCCAAAACCGGCAGGCAGCAGGAGAGACAGCAACTCGTTCGGAATGACGCCACAGAGCGCATGGATCGCCGTGATGGGCATCGTGGTGACGCCAGCGGCATAGTTGCGCAGGCTCTGGTAGCAGATGCCGGTGTCGAGATGGATGGCCTTCAGCGTGAGGCCGTAGCGCATCGGGTCCAGAGCAATGCGAAACATGCGCTTTTGCTCTTCGCGGACACGATCAACGATCATGGTTTCGGGCGGCATGATTATAGTTCCACTTCCGATGTATTTCCGAAGTCATGGAAAGCATTGAAGAAACAGGCGGCTGCGGACATGGATGGGAGGGGAGACCCCGCAGCCGCCCGGAGTTTGCCGGAGACCCGGCAGTTGCGCGCGATGCCGTTCCCGTGGGGGAAGCGGTCAAAAGCGTGCTTGAAAGGATTGAGGCGCATTTAGGCGGCACCCGCGAACAGATCGGACTGCCGATGGGCGGCCTCAATGCGACGACATGCAATGTCAAAATACGGCTCGTGAAGTTCGACGCCGATGAACGGGCGATCCATTTGGACAGCGGCGCAGCCAGTCGTTCCAGACCCCATGAAGGGGTCGACAACAGTCCCTCGCGTCCATTCAATGAATGCGCGCATAAGCTGCACCGGCTTTTCGGTCGGATGATGCTCGTTGCCAGTTCGCGGACAGCGGATCACATCGGTTGGACGCGAACCAGGGAAGTCATGCAAAGGGCCGGGATAGAACAATGCCACTTCCGTCTGCCGAGCATGTTCATGCTCAAGGTCGCCCATGGAGTGATTGTTCTTGACCCAAGTGATGAGGCTTTTCGGCTTCGGGACCGAGAAAAGATTATCCCACCGGCAAAAGAGGTAGGAGCTGTGGCTCGGCTTCAATCCGCAAGCCCAAAACAGCAAATCTTCATTGTCGTCGTTGGCAATGCGTTCGTGCTGTTCAATCCGATGGTTCGACTGGAAGGACATCCCGTATGGCGGGTCGCTGACAACGGAGTCGAACTCAACGCCTTCAAGCACATCCCGGCAATCGCCGAGATACAGCGTGGCGCGTCCTATGGTTTCGACGCGCATCACCGCCTCGTCTCCGCACAGTGGCGCATCCAGCGACCGATGCAGGAGCCAAGAGCCAGCGCCGTTACGGTCCAGATCAGGATTATGGTTGTGGCTTCCATGGGTCAGGCGGCTTTCTGCGGAGACGCCGCGAGAAGCGCTTGCGCCGCAAGAACGGTGCGCTTGTCGATGGGCAGATCGCCTCTTTCGAACCTGGAGATTGTCGACTGGTGGAGGCCCAACCGGTCGGCAAATTCGCTCTGCGTCAAACCGAGCTGACGCCTGATGTCTCGGATGTCTTCCATAGGGACGCACGATATTCCCACAGGCATAATTGCGCAAGAGGGAATATGCTCGCAGGAATTAGATTATTCGCCACCGTCAAGATATGCGTTGCGCATGGACAGCGCGACTCTTGCACGGAATATCGCGGCGCTTCGTCGGCATCTTGGCATGACGCAGGCCGAATTCGCCAAGCGCGTTGGTTCCGCTCAGGCCAACGTGTCTAAGTGGGAAAAGGGCGGCACGCAGCCCGACGCTATCCCCATGGGTGAAATGGCGGGGCTTGCCGGTGTCAGCGTTAAAGAGTTCGCAGAGCAGCCGTGGGGACCAAAGGGTAATGCGATCGATATAACCCCGCCCACCCTTGACGATCTGGCGGCAGAGCATGGTTGGGTGCTCATCGATGAAATCGACCTGTCACTAGGTATGGGCGCGACCTACCTTGATAGCGACAACGCCCCCGAGCGCATTGGCATCATTCCGTTCGCATCCGATTGGATCCGCGACATGCACCGGGGACCTATCTCGCACCTTAAGGTTGTGCGCGGCAGGGGTGACAGCATGGAGCCGACTATCCGAGACGGTGACTTTGTTCTGGTCGATACGTCGCGCCGACGCTTGGACGAGCAGGACGTGGTGTGGGCTGTCAGTTACGGCGATCTAGGGATGATCCGGCGCTTGAGGCAGCTACCAGGTGGTGCGGTGCAGCTTATGCCTGACAATGCTGTTGTGAGGCCGACGGAAGCCTATGATGGAGAGATGCACATCATGGGGCGTGTGATCTGGATAGGGAGGCGCATGTGAACGTCGGGAAGAAGGCATTCGCGCCAATACTCAAGCGGCTTATCATTACCCTCACGCTGCTGTTCCTCGCAGGGGCCTTCATTCAAGGCAGAGGGTATGACGATCAAGACAACGCCCTCATGGCGGGTGCCGTCACTGTCGCCGCCTATCTACTCATTGTGCTTGGGCTTATGGTTCTCAACGGGATTAGCGGGGCAATATACTACCTATTCTTCGCCGAAAATGACTTCAAAGAGACGTATCTGACAGACTTCAGGATAAAGGATATGCCTTACCCGCGAGACTGCGATCCAAAGCGGATCGAATATCTCGATAGGATAGCAAACGATCCTGAGTGCAATCCTGACGACCGAGTGAAGGCAGCATTTTTCATCGGCCACCACAGAGCTTTGGTAGCTGTATCTGGTTTTTGGGGAAGCTTAGCTTTGGGAAAGGCCGCAGACGAGGCGGTCTTACGCTACGCTGCAGAAGCTCCAGAACGGGTTGCCTGACGCCCTATCTGTGATGTGAGGAGGAACGATTGGCTAATTTTCTCGTAACCTATGACTTGCGTAATCCCGGCAAGGATTACGCCCGTCTAATCCAACATCTCCAAACCTACCCGAATTGCTGGTCTTTTCAGAAGTCAGCTTGGATTGTCGGCCCTGCCACGAACTCTTTTGCCGTGGCAGAGGCCGCATGGGCATTCATGGATCCAAGCGACAAGTTGTTTGTACAGCAGTTGCATGAAGATCGCGCGTGGGCGGGGTATAGCCAGAAAGAGTCTGATTTTCTTCGGATGGCATGAAGGGTTTCCCGTTAAGATAAGGAACACCCGGCTCGAAGGGGGCTTGCGCCTCCCTCTGCTCCGGCCCGTCCAGTAGCTCGATCATGCGCGCCATCGCCTGTTCCGCATCGATCCCACCCGGCACCAGGTATTCCGCCATCACCGCCTGACACTGCCTAACCAGCGCATCCAACTTACTCGCATCCATATGAGGCTCCGTCGTTTGGCGGGGCTTTTTTCGTGCCCCGTGACGGGATGATAGCGTAGGAATAAAAATATTCCCACAAGCATTTTCCCGCTAGACAATATTCCTACAAGCATATATTCCAGTCTCCACACAACGGCACCGCGCCGCTGAACGGAGACCGAACGATGCAACCCGCCTTCCGCAACGCGAAGTATGAAGCAACCGGCGAGACCAAGGATTGGCTCGGCGTAACACTCCACCGTATCCGCGCCGTCGCTGACATTGCCGCGCTCGGCATCACTGCCGGGACGCTCGGCGGTTGGGTCGAAAGCGAGAAGTGCCTGTCGGTCTCCGGCAATGCGTGGGTCTCCGGCAATGCGTGGGTCTCCGGCAATGCGTGGGTCTCCGGCGATGCGTGGGTCTCCGGCAATGCGTGGGTCTCCGGCGATGCGTGGGTCTCCGGCAATGCGTGGGTCTCCGGCAATGCGTGGGTCTACGGCGATGCGCGGGTCTCCGGCGATGCGCGGGTCTACGGCGATGCGCAGGTCTTCGGCAATGCGCGGGTCTACGGCGATGCGCGGGTCTACGGCGATGCGCAGGTCTTCGGCAATGCGCGAGTCTCCGGCGATGCGTGGGTCTACGGCGATGCGCGGGTCTCCGGCGATGCGCGGGTCTACGGCGATGCGCGGGTCTCCGGCGATGCGCGGGTCTACGGCGATGCGCAGGTCTTCGGCAATGCGCGGGTCTACGGCGATGCGCGGGTCTACGGCGATGCGCAGGTCTTCGGCAATGCGCGGGTCTCCGGCGATGCGTCGAAAACTCCCATTCACATCATCGGGCTGCGTTGGTCCATCACCATTGCCGATCAGGACATGCAGATTGGCTGTCAGGAACACGCAATCGAACGCTGGTGGGGTTTCGACGACTGCCTGATTGATCGCATGGACAGCGGAGCGCTTGAGTTCTGGAAGGAACACAAGGCGACGTTGCAGGCTCTTTGCGCCGCGACTGGCAGGCCCTTTGCCAAGGCTGAAAAGCCGGAAGTGGAGGCGGCATAATGCGCCATCAGCCCATCCCCCGCCCTTGGAACTTCCATTCCGGCGTTCACCACTGCACCACCTGCGACGGTCTTGGTCGCGTTGCATCGCAGGCCCGTCCTTCGACGTGGAACCCGTATCCCGAAACCACCTGCGACGATTGCGGCGGTCGTGAAGGCGTAGCGCCTTGCGAGGTCTGCGGTTCGGATCTGCACACACCGGGTTACGATTGCTTTGCGTGTGCGACGGTAGACGAACTGCCCACCTACGCGCTGGCTGACATTGACGCGTTCATCACTGCACTGCGCGCTGCTGCTACAGCCAAGCTGCTGAGCCTTTCGGACCGGAGGGCGGCATGAAATACGAAGTCAACTTCACCCCGCCCAAGCGCGTTGTTCGTGGCATCCTCCAGTGGGACGTTGCTTACATTCTCGAAGCTGAAACGCCGGATCAGGCCATCGCTTCCGCCCGCCGCATGATTGCGATTGAGGCTCCCGGCTACAAGCTGGGCAAGACACGGGAGCTGGCGGAATGAGCGCGCCTATCTCCAACGTCCGCAGCATCCACGCTGTCGAGACGTCCGCAACAGGCTGGCAGGTTCATTACGATCCCGCAGCCGTGTCTGACCCTTGGGTGGCCAGCAACCTTGTGACTGGCGAAACGGTGTTCGGGCGCGATCTGGACGAGCTTTCGGAGCAAGTCCCTGCATTTACGCTTGAGCGCCACATTGCGCAGGCTCGTGCTGAAATGGGGCCGGAAAGATGGGCGGAACTCAATGCGGAGTGGAATTGAGATGGCCCGTCTTACGCCTCTCGCCCGCACAAACCTCATTCTTCTGGCAGCGATGATCGCAGGTGCGTTTGCATCTCCCTTCGCTGTCCTGATCGCAAGGACTGTAATCCATGACTGACACGATCCCAGATTGGGCAATCCGACGCTTCTGCGAAGGCGCGGGCCTAAACTACAACCAAGTAATGAGCGCAGGCGGTGAACATGCTGTCACGCTTCGTGTGACCGTTCGGCATGGCGCATCCATCATCGCCAAGCACGAAACCAAGCCCGTCGATCCTGATGAGGAAGCGGTGAAGCGGATACTCATGAAATGGAATGACGCGCTGTCCGATGAAATACTTCGGGAATATCCCGTCGACTTCGCCCGCGCCGTCTCTCAATACAAGCAGGAGAAGGCTAATGGTTGAGGCTGGCTGGAAAGCGCAAGCGTTCGACGTAGTTGTCGATTTCAATGGCGAGGAAGTGAAGCAGCCCGTTGCCGGTTGGGTAAAAGGCGTATGGGCTTTGGACTTCCGCGTTTTCGACCTGTCTGAAGGATGGGACGAGGATTTGTCGGGCGGTTGGCTGCTAACTCATTTGCCCACTGGCCGCCGCACATTTGGCATCATCACCCCTCTCGATGAGGCGATGCAGGTTGCCAACGCAATCGACGCGATGGGCGAATGGGATTTCGAAGGGTCGATCCCCCCGCCGTCCCTGACCGGCATCCGCCAGAGGGTCAAGGACACGTTTGGCGAGAAGATCGCGCCTTCTACTTTGTTCTGCCGTGGGCCGCTTTTGCGCGCGCCGGAAAGTGCCGCCGCATGACCCCGCGCCCTCTCACCATCCCCACCATGGGCAAGCCCTACGTCCGCCCCTTCATGCGTGGACACCGGCAGTTCCAGACCCTCACCCGCGCAGCCTCACCTAACGCGCAATCAACCCCGGCAGAGGCTGGCCGGGGGAAAGGATCACTAGCGTGAACGCGCAGACCAAGATTGAAAGCGGCGCGGCCCTGCTTCGCGCACCTTTCCCGGCACACCATATCAGCAAGTTGCCGAAGGAGACAAAGGCACAGGCCGAGGCCCGCAAGAATAACCGTGAGGGCATCAACTGCACCGTCTGCGGTGGCTGGCATCACCCGCGCGCCGTCCACCTCGATTACGTTGGACACGCCGCCCTTACCGACCGCCTGCTTGACGCTGATCCGGCATGGTATTGGGAGCCGCTGGCATTCGATGAAACTGGCCTGCCTCTATTCGACAAGTCGGGCGGTCTGTGGATCAAGCTGACCGTCGCCGGTATCACCCGCCTTGGATACGGTCATGCCGCTGCAAAGCCGCAGATGGACCCCGGCGCGCGAGAAAAGGAAGTCATTGGAGACGCTCTGCGCAATGCAGCCATGCGGTTCGGTGCGGCTCTAGACCTTTGGCACAAGGGCGACCTTCACGCCGAGGAAGACGAAGGCGATGCGCCCAAGCCAGCACAGGCCAAGGCTGCATCCTCGCCTGCACAGCGCGCCGAAGCGCCCAAGGAAATGCCGCCTGCCGAATATGCTCAGATTGTCAATTTGCTCAAGGCGACGGGCGTCCCTGCCGATGCCCTCCTCAAGGAATACAAGGTCAAGAGCATCAAGCTTCTGAACCAACAGCAATACGCAAACGCGGTCGAACGCCTGAACGCGCGACTTGCGGAAAAGGCCAAGGCGGAAACCAACAATGCCGCCAGTGGCGGCTTCGGAGAACTGATCGATGACGAAATCCCGTATTGAGGTCGGGGGCAATAACCCGCCCGCCGACGCCGCAATGGTCATTCATGTCGATGACCTGTTCTCGCTCCTTTCGGACACACTTGCCGGTGGGGAGGTCGATGACGACGCCAAGGAAGCTGCAATCGACGCATTGATGGACGACTTCCGCAAGGCGTCGAAGGATGCAGACAAGCTTCGTGCCGACGAAAAGCGCCCACATGATGAGGCGGGCAAAGCGGTGCAGGAGAAGTGGAAGCCGATCATCGCAAAGGCTGATCGCGGCGTCATCGCCTGCAAGGATGCTCTGACGCCCTACAGGGAAGCGAAACTGAAGGCGCAGCGCGAGGCCGAGAACAAGGCGCGCGAAGAGGCCGAGGCTAAGCGCAAGGCGGCACAGGAGGCGCTGCGTCAGTCGGATGACCTAGAAGCCAAGTTCCAGGCGGAACAGGAGCTTGAGGAAGCCGACAAGCTGACCAAACTTGCCAATCGTGTCGCAAAGGCTCCGACTGGTCTGCGCACCTATTGGGAAGCCGAAGTAACCGACAAAGGCGCAGCACTGCGCGCTTACCTCAAGAGCCACCCCGACGAGTTCATGGATCTGATCCAGACGCTCGCTGACCGTGACGCGCGTGGCGCTCGCCCGCCTGTTCCCGGCGTCATTTATCACGAACGAAAGAAGGCAGCGTAATGGCAAACCGGTTTGATATCTGCACCCCGCGCACCCGCAACGACAAGACGTTCTGGGTCAAGATCGGCACCGCATGGCAGGGGGATAAGGGCATCCAGCTCGTTTTCGATGCCCTGCCCATCCCCGACGCGGAAGGCCGCTGTGTCGCCAACCTGTTCGAGCCACGCGACAACAACGACAACCCGCGTGGACGTAGCGCCGCTGCCGATCGCCAGCAGGCCAGCAATCGCTCGAACGGTGGCGGTTGGGGCGATGACGACGGCTTACCGCCGTTCTGAGGTCCGTCATGCTGGTAAATGTCCGCCCTCGCCACAAGAACGCTCCCCGTCCCGCTTGGAAGGTAGCCACAAGCTATCTCAAGTGGCTCAGGGGGCGTCCCTGCGCAGCCGATGGCTATGGCCTGTGTGAGGGCCGCATGGAAGCCGCGCACGTCGATCATGCAGGCGGCAAAGGCATGGGCACCAAGGTCGCCGATAAGCACGCCATCCCGCTCTGTGAAGGCCACCACCGTCGCCAGCATACGCGGGGATGGCAGACGTTCGAGGGGGAATGCCTTGGCGGGAAGTCTGCCGTTGCGATGGCCGATGCCTACTGGCGCGCATGGCCGGGGCGGGTCGCATGGGAAATGGAGAACGATCAATGAGCCGCCAAGCAATGACCGCGCCCGACATCGACAAGGCGGTTGATATGGCAGAGCGCCTTTTCGTGGACGCCGGTCAAGCCAAGATCAGGGCAGAAAGCATGGATATGCGCCGCAAGCGTGTCCGCGCCGCCTTGTTCATCAAGCACCGGGCGACGGTCAAGAGCGCGGCTGAAGCCGAGGCTCTGGCCGAGGCAGACCCGGCATACGAACTTGCCTGCCAGGATTGGGAAGCCGCTGCATTCGAGGCGGAAACCCTGCGCGCACAGGCCGAAGCCAAGCGGATGAAGTTCGAGGCATGGCGGACAGCCGCAGCCACCGAACGCGCCGCGATGAACCTGAGGTGACCCCATGACCTACACCGAATGGCACACCACCATCCGTCACAGAGAACACGGAGACAAGCTGGACCGTGACCCCAAGGGCTATTTTGCCGCTGTGGAGTTGCTGGAGAGGATTGAGAAGGCTTTGCCTCAACGGAAGCCAACCAATGCCTGACATCCTCACCTACCTCAAAGACCAAGGCATCCCCACCGATGACCTATACGCCACCTTCCACGATCTACAGCTAGATCCACTGGACAGGATCGAACTTGCCCTGATCATCGGAGACGAAGCAGGCATCGAGGTTCCAGACGAAACCTACGAAGCATGGGACACACTGGCAGATGTTCTTGAGACTGCCGGGAAGCTGCAAAGGGCTGTGGCATGAGATGGCCCGCCCTACTCCTACGCAAGACCGTTGCTGAATACCTGGATATGTCGGAGGCAGACCGATGACAGCCGAGCGCATCAAAGTCGAACAGGTCATGGAGAAAACCGGACTTTCACGACGGGCAGTTCAAGCCATGGCCCAGCGTGGCGAAATTCCCGGCGCTGCCAAGTTCGGAAAACTGTGGACGTTCGATACTCTCAAACTAGCCCGATGGATCAGGGACAAGGAAAGCCAATGCCTAAGCCGAGCAACCTCTACCAGAGAAACGGCATATACTACGCCCGCGTTCAGGTGGCAGGGGTCGAACGCAGGCATTCCCTTAAGACAGCAAATCGCAGAGAGGCGGAGAAGCGCCTGAAGCTGTTCTTGGAGCAGCATAGCCCTTACCACGGCACAAGCCGTAAGCTGTTCGAAGAGGTTTTGCAGGCATTCCGCACCGAGTCTTTGAGCCGCCTGAAGCCTAAAACAGTGACCCGCTACGACGTTTCAACGTTGCAGTTGCTGGACAGGTTCGAGGGCAAGTGGTGGGATGAAATCACCAAGCTGTCAGTGGTCACCTACATTGATGAGCGCAAGGCCGACGGCGCAAAGATACCAACGATCCGCCGCGATCTTACCGTGCTCTCTCAGGCCGCAGAGTTTGCGATTGAGCGCGGATGGGGCGCGATCAACCCTGTTCGTGAAATAGGCAAGCGGCAACTGCGCTATACCAAGCCGCAGTTCATCAGGCCAGACACCCGCTCGATTGAGACGACCATCTCGCTCGCATACGGTAACCTGCAACCCCTCGCCCGGTTCTTGCTGGCAACAGGGATGCGCCTAGACGAAGGCGCAACGTTGCAGTGGTCGGACATTCACGTAGGCAGGGCATCCGCCACGCTGACAGATACCAAGAGCCGCCGCACGCGTGCAGTTCACCTAAACGAGCAAGCGCTCGCCATTCTGGAGAAGCAGCCGCGTGACAGCCTTTGGCCCTTCCCTGCCAAGGATCGGAAGACCGGCGAACCGCACCCTTACAAGCAGGCGTCAACGAACTGGCAGGATGCAAAGAAGCGGGCACGGAAAGCGGCACAGAAGGGCAAGTGGAAATACACGCCTTTCAGCCTGCACGCCCTGCGGCACATTTATGCCATCGAATACCTTGTGAATGGCGGCAATCTCTACGCTCTGCAACGCCAGCTCGGGCACGGCACGATCAAGCAGACCGAGGAATATCTGCAATACCTGACGCCCGAGGAAGCGATGCGGGCACAGACCGGAGTCGGCACAATGAGCGACACAACCCACAACGGTTTTTCAGAGTAGAAAGCGCTAGACAATGCCGGAATATCGTGGTTTTATGTCGGCACAAAGGAGCTACCCACATGGGTCTTGAAAACCGCCGTGGGTGGAAGCTCACCGTGGGTTCGAATCCCACCCTGTCCGCCAATTTACCTTGCCATCCCATGCCATCCCATGCCAAAAACCCTAGCAATTGCTGGGGTTATGTCTCATTGGGACGTGCGCGGTGTGCCACCGCGTGCCATCAATGGACCGGGCCCAAGGGGGTAATTCGGGGGGTAACGCTCTAAACGATACCCCCAAGTAGGGGTATCGGCATGCTCTCCGACACGAAGATCCGCAAAGCCGCACCAGCCGAGCGAGATTACAAGCTCGCCGACGAGAAGGGTCTATTTCTCCTTGTGCGCAAGAACGGCGGCAAGCTCTGGCGCATGAAGTATCGCGTTGCCGGCAAGGAAAAGCTCCTCTCGTTCGGCCCCTATCCCGACGTCACCCTGATCGACGCGCGAGAGAGACGCGACGCAGCCCGCCGCCTGTTGCGCCAAGGCATCGACCCGAGCGCCGAGAAGCAGCGCGAGGCCAAGGCCGCCAGATTGGAGGAAGCGCATTCGTTCGAATCGGTCGCGCGTGAATGGCACGAGCTCAACAAGGGCCGCTGGACCGACGTGCATCAGGCCGACGTCCTGCGCTCGCTTGAGCGCGACGTATTCCCGACGCTGGGCAAGCGGCAGGTCAACGACATTGAAGCCCATGACGTCCTCGACATGCTCCGCAAGATCGAGAAGCGCGGTTCGGTCGAGACGGCCAAGCGCATCCGGCAGCGCATCAGCGGTGTTTTCGTGCTGGCAATCTCCAAGCGCATCGCCCGCGACAATCCGGCCAAGGATCTGAATGCTGCGCTCCTGCCAAAGAAGAAGGCCAAGAAGCAGCCAGCCGTGCTCGATCTGGACGAGCTGCGCGACTTGCTGACCAAGACCGAGCAGTCGGGCGCGTCGCCGGTCACGCTGCTGGCGTCGCGCCTCCTCGCCCTCACCGCCGTTCGCCCGGGCGTTGTCCGCGGTGCGAGATGGGAGGAGTTCAAGGATCTCGAAGGCGAGGAGCCGTACTGGCACATTCCCGCCGAGCGCATGAAGCTCACCCTCGATCGCAAGGATGAGCAGGCTTTTGACCACGTCGTTCCCCTCGCCCCGCAAGCCGTCGACGTTCTGCGCGCCGTCCATCGCCTGACCGGGCGCGGCGAGCTGGTATTCCCCGGCCAGCGTCACGCCCATATCCCGCTATCCGAGAACGCGATCGGCTATCTCTACAACCGCGCAGGTTGGCACCGCAGGCACGTCCCCCATGGTTGGCGCGCAGCCTTCTCCACGATCATGAACGAGCGGGCGAAGCTCGCTGGGATTGCCGACGACCGCGCCGTGATCGACCTCATGCTGGCGCACGTACCCGAGAACAAGGTCGAAGCAGCCTACAACCGCGCCGAGTTCATGCCGCGCCGCCGGGCGATCGCCTGCGAGTGGGCTGAACTGCTGCTGGAAGGCATGCGGCCAGCAGAGGATCTGCTGACGGTGGCGCGTAGGGCGGGCTAAATGCAGTTGAAAGACGTGACGACGCGGTCGATTGGGTTTGGCCCAGCCGGGCTCGTAGCCCCCACCTGCGCGTTCTTACCCATTTGAGCGCAGTAATTCTGCGCGGTTTGCATGGCCGACTGAAATTCGCCATCGTACCAACGAGTGTATTCGAGAACTACGCTTGCTGGGTTGTAGCTGAGCACTGTCACAGTGCTCCCAGGGGTAGTTACGCACCCTGAAACCGCCAGCAGTGCTGGCAATAAAATCAATCGACTGAGAGCCATGCCTTCATACCCCTACGAATCGCCTCAGGCCGTGAAGGTATGTCAGGCTGCGCTTCTCGCCAACGGTCGAGAGCTTCGATCATCACGCGATCTAGGCGGACGTTGACGGGCTCTCCATCCACGCGCGGCCTACCTCGTGATTTCTTTGCGCCAGATATTGTTGACATGCGCAATTTCTGGCGCAATAAAAGGCGGGCGTCAAGGGAGTTGGTCCTCCCAAGACGCCCTAACCACAAACGTGAGGCTTCCACGTCATGGCTATTATTGCCCCTATCAGCCCTGCCAGAGGGTTCAATACCGTTTTCGCTGCGTACAACGCCGCTCTTCCCATGAGACGGCTTGCAAAGGACGACGCGCAGATCGAGCGCGCAGAGGAAGCGATCTACCCTCTGTTCGAGGAACTGGTTGCGCACCCGGCTTGCGATCTCTCGGCCATCGTCTCCAAGTGCAGCGCGATTCTCGCGCAGTACGGCGAAGGCGAATGCCCTACGCACCTGATCGAAAGCATCATGTTCGACGTAATGGCGTTCGAACTCGAGCAGGCAGAAGCACAGTGAGCAGCCTTGCCCGCATAGACGCTCAGGGCGTCCAGACCATGTCGAGCCGCGAGATCGCGGAACTGACCGGCAAGCGGCACGATAATGTCCGACGTGACGTTGAAGCGATGGCTCGCGCCCTTTCCCTCACTTTTGAGGAAAAGCCCGAAGCATCAAATGGTGGACGCCCTTTGATGGCTTATCACCTGCCGAAGCGCGAAAGCCTCATTCTCGTGTCAGGATACGACGTTCACCTCCGCGCTCGCATCATTGACCGTTGGCAGGAGTTGGAGGCACAGGCTCAGCCGGTCGATCCTATGAAGGCCCTCAACGACCCTGCCACCATGCGCGGGTTGCTCCTCTCATACAGCGAAAAGGTGATCGAGCTTGAGCAGGCCAACGCGACATTGGCCCCGAAAGCCGAAGCGCTGGATCGCATCGCCAGCGCCGACGGATCGTTTTGCATCACGGATGCGGCCAAGGCCTTGCAAATGCGCCCTAAAGATCTGTTCGCGTGGTTGCAGCAACAGCACTGGATTTACCGACGGCACGGCACTGGCTGGCTAGGCTACGCCGGGCGGGTGTCGCAAGGCTATCTGGAGCATAAGGTCACGACCGTCACGACGCAGGACGGCAGGGACAAGGTGACCGAGCAGGTCAGGGTGACGGCGAAGGGCATGGCCAAGTTGGCGCAGGAGTTCGGCCTCCCAGCGCCTACCTAGATATGTAGTGGGCGCAACCTGCCACCGAAAACAACATCGCGAGCAGTCCGGTGCCGAAAAGCCCTATGGCACGTCGGGATTCTGGCTTGGCAAGGGACAGTCCCCAACCAAACAGCGCTACATGCGCGAGAACAAACGCGGCTCCGACCGCGTAGATGATGATGTTTGAAATGGTTTCAGCCATGAGCGGCAGCGACTGTATCAGTCACCGCCGCTTTCGTCACGCCTGGCTTTCATCACGGCTACCCATTGGGAGTTGAAATCGGTCGTCACCAGTTCCTCTGCCCGACGGACGATAGCCTTCTTGTCTCTGTATGTGGCATCGTCGATCTGATCGCGATCCTTTGCCACCTCAAGCTCGTTACGGGCCTTTCTGACCTCGCGCATATCCTTGCGCGCCTGCTTTGCCGCGCCCTCCAGCATGAGCGCAGCCTTGTTGTCCATGGCGTACTCATAAGCAGCTTCCTGATTGCCCGCTTCGAGGTACTTTTCCGTTCGGTCCATAGCTGTTTCGACCGCATGCAAGCGGTCGTAGAATGCAGACTTGTCGACCCAACTCGGCTTTCCACCCACAACCTTGCGCGCCACAGGGATATCATCGGCCGTTATGTCTTCGGACTCGTCCATCGACTTTCCGATGAGCCCTAGACTGCGATCAAGGAAGGCGCCGGCAGAGCCGATCACCGTGCCGGAAAGGTACTCAAGCGTCTCCGGAGAAACGTCGATTGCGCCTGGCTGCACCTCATCCCCACCCGTCGATGCGTTCAGGAACTCCGTGATGGTTTTCCAGTGCGGACCCACGCTATTGAAATAGCGCTGGTTGTCCGGTTCCTCCGGCCCATAGGGAGACTGGTCCGGCATGATCGGCTTGCCGGTGAAGTCCTTGTTCAACGTCAGGTCGACGATCGGGTCCGTGATCGTGGGCGAGAGAATGTTGAGCAGGCTGTCACTGCCGCCGATCGGGTTAAAGGCATCGGCCACGGTGCCGGCGAACTGGCCCATGGTTTCCAGCCACCTGTCACCACCGCGCCGCGCGATCTCTGCGGCCGAGCGGCCCGCCTCCCAGAAGGCGTTGTAGCCGTAGGGCATCGGGATTTTGATGTAGCTCTTGCCGTCCGGCATCATGAGGATGATGTTGCGCGACTTCTCGAAGGCAGGGATCTTGTCGTAGATGCTTTCGCCGTCGTCGTCGTCCGCACTCATCATCGCGTTCAGGATCTCGGCAGCAGCAGCAGCGATCATCACGCCAGCCACCATCTTGCGCACGCGCGGGGAGCGCAGCGCCATGAGGATTCGCGCCGAACCCTGCACCGAGGCATTGAAGAACAGGTAGGCCGCGTTCATCGCCGGGCCTGCCGTGCCGCGCCGGTTGAAGTTCACGGTCACGTTCTTCGCCATGCTCGCCGCCTGGGCGGGAGTGAGGCCAGCTTCGCGCGCGTTCTTGTAGACCGACAGGCGCACGGCATTCTCGACACCGTTGTTCAGGTTCTCGATCATATCGCGGCCAGCGAGGAACAGGCGCTTGGCCTGCAGGCGCGGCCCACCTTCTCCCGCCTTGGCCTTGGCCATCTCGGCAGCGCTGGCGATCCGCTTCTTGATCTCCTCGACGTTCTCGACCTTGTTGAAGTAGACGCGCCCGCCGTTCATCACGAACTCGTCGTACCACTTGCCCCATTCGCCGGAGTGCTTGCCAAACGCGCCCTTGGCTGATGCTGCCAGCGCCTTGCGGTAATCCTTCAAGGTGCCGCGCACGATGCCCTTCACGCCCTCGCCGGACAGGTTGAACGTCGCAGTTTGCAAATCGCGGAAGGCGTTGGTGATGATGAACTCGGGGTTGTAGCTCGTGTTCACCGCCGAAAGGAAGCGGTTCACCTTGCCCATGTGCAGCGTCACCCAATCAAGCTGGTGCTGGGTCAGGTTGCGCATGGCGTCAGCCAGCCGCCTTGCGTCGACGTTCTGCTTGTTCATGGTAACGCGCACTTCGCGCCCGTTGATTTTGGCGCTGACCGTCCAATCCTTGTCCTCGGCCAACAGGTTATACGTCGTGTACGATTCAACGAGGCCGCTCTCCTCGTTCATGCGCTGGCGCACGGTCGGCTTGTTGATCGACCAGAACTCCTTGTCAGGGTTGGCCTTCGCGAGGTTGTAGAAGCGCGCGGCGACGATGTTGGTTTCGCCGCGGATAATTGCCTCCTCGGCCTGCAGGATCAGGTAGGCGAGCGGGCTATCTGCCTGGCTGCGCCGCCCGAATGCCTGCTTGCTCTCACGTCCGCGTACGTTGATGCCGCCGCCCGAGCGGTTCATGCGATCGGGGATGGCGTCGGTGCCGGTTTCCTTGAAGCCGCGCAGCGGAACATAGAACTGATAGGTGCTGCGCCACTCGTCCGCTTCCTCCTTGGAGATCAGCCCGGTCTGCACGCGATAGTCGAGCGCGTCGTCGCGGATCTGGTCGACCCGTTTCGCCAGCCGCTCCATTGCTTCCATCTTCCCAGCCTTGCGGACGCGCGACATGATCGCCGCCGCCTCAAGGTCGGTCATGCCGGAGCCTTCGCCCTCGGTGAACTCGGGATTGATCTCGGCAATCCGCGCGTTCCGCTCCGGTGCGTGCCGGGCATAGAGGAAGGATTCCAGATCCTCAGTCGTGACCTTCTCGGCGTGCATCGCGTCGAACAGGGGTTGCACATGCTCCTCGGCCAGCCGTTCCAGCCGCGCACCAATGCGGCCCGTCATAAGCTCCTCGCCCATGTACGGGTTGCGCGAGACGGGGAGCGACTTGCCGGTCTGCTCCTCGATCTGGCGCTGCACCTTCAACAGCGGCAGGTAACGGTCCTGCATCGCTGTGCGCCAACGGTCGAACGCGTCGGCCACCTTGCCCTTCCACGTCGGTTCCGTGCCGCCCAGGGCGACAAGGTCGTCTCGCTCGGGGATGGAGAAACGAATGTCGGGGTTGTTGGGATCGAATGCACCGTTGTTGCCGATCGCAGATTTGACCTGTTCTGGGCGGAACACGACATAGTGAGTGCGGCCATCACCAGCGCGATAACCGCTACCTTCCGGCTCAAACTTTGCGCCTACGGTATTGTCGATAATCCCGTCATAGCCAGCCGCTTCGACTGCTTGGCGGAATACCTCACCGCTTTCCTTTGTGGCGCCGGCAGGCTTAGAGCTCGTCCCAACGCGATACGGATTCTGCATTGAGAGGTAGGCTTCAATGACCTGTGGTGCGCCATATTCGCGGTTATAGTCATACCCTTCTGCGTCTCCGCGATCGTTGCTGAAATAGAAGCCTGCTCCAAGATCATTGGTCGGATCGGTTAGGTCGGCGTCGAACTGGCGGAACTCAGAGGCTTTGAAATGTCCGCCATGGTAGACCACCAGCGGCTTGCCGTTTTCGTCCACGACCTTGCTGTCACCAAACCAGCGCTTGAAAGCCTCGGTGCCGGTGGCGTCCGCGACGCTCTGCCGCGCCGAACCGTCAAGCATTTCCTGACTGTTACGCGCGCCTACTCGGCCATCGGCCACGTCCTGCATGACACCCTCTGCGGTGCGCAGCCCGCGACCGGCAAAGGCGTTGCGCACCGCCTCAAAGAACTGGCGCAGCATCTTGAACAGGCGATCGGTTGTACCTTCCGCCTTGTAGCGTCCGTCCTGGTGCCGGGCGAACATATCGGCCACGGCTTCCTCGATCAGCGCTTCTTCCAGCGCCGCGCCGCTCATGCCGCGCTGGCGGAAGCCCGCCTCGTAGCGCTGACGGATCGAGCGCATCAGGCCTGTCTCGCGTCGAGCCTTGGCCGAGAGGATGGCCCACTCCGACGTGTTGAACAGGCCGAGGTCGCGCAGAACGTGAATAGCCTCGTGGTTCAGGGTGAAGACTTCGCCCTGCGGCGTGTCCTGCGCGATCGTCACGATCTGAGCGCGGTACTCACCGGCCGCGCCGCCCAGCGTGTCGACCAGCCGCACCTTGACCTTGTCGGCAAGGCGCAGGTTCGCGAGCTGCTCCTGCAATGCTGTGCGGATATCCGCCGGGCGGGCACCTTGCGGCGCCGCCTCGGGAATCGACTGCTGTGCTTCCGGCGCTGCTTGCGCTTTCAGCGCTGCGTCCCGCGCTTCGCTCTCGGCTTTCAGGGTTGCTTCGAGATCGCGGATCTTGGTCCGCAGCGCGTCACCTTTGCCGCCATCGTCGAACGTCGCGCCGAGCTTGGGCTCGAAGTCGGCAATGCGCTGCTCTGCTTCGGCCTTGCGGTTCTCCGAATAGGTGAGATCCTTGTCGAAACCCTTGATGGCGTTGGTCAGGCGCGTCACCAGCCCGCGCGCGTCCGTGCCCATGTCGACGCGGGTCTCGCGCCCGCCGGCGCGCTTGACGTAAAACGATAGCGCCATTTCGCCGCCGGTGCGGGGGTAGGCCTCGGCCACCAGCGGGAATCCGCCGAACTCGCCGACACCCTCGCGCAACTCCCTGCCGTTCGACTTCTCGACGAGCGCGTCCATGGTAGCCATGAGCGCTGCACCATACTCGGTGCGATCCTCGAACGTCTCGCCCTTGAGGGTGACGGAAAACTCTTCGCCTTCCTGCAACTGGCGCTTCTGGATATCGCTCTGGATCAGCGGAATAAGCCGGTCCTGCTCGGTCACTTCGTTCCGTGCCGAGGCGAGGCGCATGCGCACGCTCTGCTGCTCGCGCTCGTGGGCCATCTGGCGGCGCTCGATCTTTTCAAGCTCCTGCTTCCACTCGGTCAGGTCCATGATGCGAGGATCTGACGTCGTCATCGCCGAGGCCTGCTCGTACTGGCTTGCCTCGCCCAGGTCTTCCATGTCGCGCATGGTCGGATCGCCACGCATGAAGCCCTCGATGAACCGGGCCTTCTTCGCCATCAGGCCCCACATGGTCGAATCGTAGGTGCCGTTGGTGGCGTAGTCGAGGATCTCCACCTCGGGGTTCATGTTCCCCTGGCGGATAATACGCCCGTTACGCTGCGTGTCGTTGGCCGGGTACCACTGCGCATCCATGTTGTGCAGAGCGCGAAGCCGCTTCTGCGCATTTACGCCGGTGCCCATCTTGGCGACAGAACCGATCAGCACGCGCACCTTGCCCTCGTTCATGTCGTTGAACAGGCGTTGCTTGGCGATGTGCGTCTTGAAGTCCTGAATGAGCGCGATCTGGCTGGCGGGAATGCCTCGCTCAATCAGCGCGCTCTTGATGTACTTGTGGACCGGGAAGTCACCGTTGATCCCGAAATCCGAGAAGATCATCTGCGTGGCCGGACCATAGGTTTCTGGCTTTTCGGAGAAGCCAGCGCCGCCCGGCAGCGGCTTGTGGAACGCCGTGCGGGTGAACTCCTTGTGGCGACGCGCGACCTCTTCGATCATGCGTTCGAGCTTCGAGCCCGATTCCTTCGGCGCGCTGGCGTCGATCAGGCGATAATCTATCGCTGCCTTGCGCCCGTCACCGATCACTGAGAGGAGGATATCATCCCCCTTCTGAGGCGGCCCGCTGCGCTGCTTGATCGCTTCCATGCGCGATTGCAGCGTCGCCTTGTAGCGCTCCTGCTCCGGCGTCATTTCCACGGTGATGAGGTTGCGACCACCGCCCTTGAGATTGGGCAGGCTGACGTACTGGCGAAGCTCCGTCGCGCCGACCACGTCCATGACCTGCCGGACCATGACCGACAGCTCAGGCACGTTCACGAACTGCGCAAAGCGGGTGACAGGCTTGTATCCGCCGGCCGCATCCTGTTCGAGCGCTGTGACGGTATCGCCGAAAGCGCCCGCCCAAGCGTCGAAATGACCAAGGCCGCGCTTCTCCAATTCGCCCTGCTGCAGGTAGCGGCTGACGCTGAAAAGCTCGGCCATCGTGTTCGTGATGGGCGTGCCGGATGCCAGCACCAGATTGCGCCCAGGCTGCCGCCCTTCGAGGAACCGGGTCTTGGCATAAAGGTCGAAGCTCATCTGTGAGCCCGCCGGGTCGATGCCCTTCACGTTGCCCATCTTGGTCGAGAAGTCGAGCTTGCGGAACAAGTGGGCTTCGTCGACGAACAGGAAGTCCACGCCGGTTTCCTCGAACGTGAACACCTGGTCGCGCTTGCGGTTGGTCAGACCTGCGAGGCGCTGCGAGAGCGCTTCCTTCTGCTGCTCCACCTTGCGCCGCGTGATGCGGACGTCCTGCCCCTTGCCGATCTCCGCAATAAGATCCTCGAGCTCGTCGATCTGGTCCTGAATCATCTGAGCCGTAAAGTCGTCGGACATCGGGATGAAGCCGAACGCGCTATGCGTGATGATGATGGCGTCCCAATCTTCCGCCGCCATGCGCGCAATGAACTCCTTGCGCCGCGACGTGTGGAAGCGCTGCTCATCGGCCACGAGAATGCGGGCAAGCGGGTACTGCTCGTAGAACTCCTTGGTGAACTGCCCGAGCATGTGATTGGGCACGACGTACATGGGCTTGCTGACAAGGCCCAGGCGCTTCATTTCCATGCCCGAGCCGATCATCGCCGACGTCTTACCGGCACCGACCTCATGGGCCATGTAGGTGTTGCCGCTCTGGATGATGCGGGCAATGACCGCGCGCTGGTGCGGGCGCCATGACCACCCCGAGGCGATCCCCGGCGTCGTCAGGTAGGAGCCGTCGAACTTGGGCGCGACAAGGCTGTTATACTCGCGGTTGTAGAGATCCACGAGCGCAGCGCTGCGGTCCGGGTCGGTCCACACCCATTCACGGAAAGCGGCCTTCATCTCGGCCATCTTGTCCTGCACCGCTTGGGTCGCGACCTCGTTGACGACGGTCTTCTCGCCTTGCGCCGTCTCGATCTTGTCGCGGATCACCGGCGTCTGCCGGTTAAGGGCGGCTTCGAGGATCTTGATCGCGTCCATGCGCTCTGTGCCCCAATCGGAGCGCGCCGCGGCACTGGTCGTATCGCCAGTGGCAGTCCACTGCGCCAGCTTGCCGAGGTAGGTGACGTTCGCCTGCCGCAGCCCGAGCTTTTCGGTTGCGAACTGCTGCACAACCTTGGTCGGCAGCCATGGCATGCCGAGGTTCGCTGCAATCTCGGTGGGCGTCAGCGGGGCCGGAAGCGCAGCTTCGAGCGCGCGGACGTTGCGTTGAAATGCGGGGTCGCGCTCAGCTTCCGCCCGTGCAATCGCCAGCTTCTCGCGGACGTTGCCGGACAGGTACATCTCCCCCGTCTCGTATGAGCCGGGCTTTCCGGGTGTCTCGAAAAGCCGGTCGCCAAGCTCTTCGATAAGCGCCGTCTCCGACTTCCCGGCAATGCGTGCCATCTCCCGTAGGTTCGGGCGGCCAAAGCGGTTAAGGCTGTAGAGGAGCGCGTCGTTCGCTGACGCGATCTTCGGCGTCTGATCGAGCGTGATGGCGTTTTCGAAGAACGCACGGCCCTTTGCCGCCTCGCCGGTGTCCTTGTTGTAGTGCTCGATCGCAGCCAGGCGATAAGCCTCGTCGTCCTCCATGAACGGGTCGAGGTTCGGGCGCTTCTCGATTACCTTGTCGGGCACGTCGTTCGAATCAAACGTGCCCTCGTTCCAGATTCGCCCGTCGGCCAGCGCCTTTTCGCGCGCTTCCTCGCGGGCCTTTGCGATCTCGGTCAGCTTCGCGCCAGCGTCCAGATAGGATTGCACGTCGAAGGAACCATCGTCCCACTCGGTTCCGGCAAGGCGTGCTTCCTCTCGCGCCTCGGCTCGCAAGCCTTCGAGCTCGACGCGACTCGGGCGACGATAGGAGATATCGGTCTTGTTGATCGGCCCGAACTTCTTCGTGAACGCGTCATAGGCCTTATTCAGCTTCTCGCGTGCCGCTGCCCCAGCCACGCCATCCGATTTGAGATCTGCCGCATAGACTTCGCGCAGTGCATCCTTCACCGGGATGAGCCCGCGCACGCGCTCTTGCGCAGCTGCCGACATACCGCCGGTCACACCCTTGCCGGGTGACTGTACCGGGCGGCCTGCGCCGCCACGGAACTGCATCAGGCGACCATCTGGATCGAGGTAGAACGAGCCGTCCTTGCGCTCTCCGCTGCCAAGGTCGACGTCCGGCGCGATGAAGCCGGGAGCCATGGCGGGCGGCGTCGTGTCCACCACGGAACCGGGCAGGCTCTCAGCCGCCTTGCGGATAGCCTCTTCGACATTGAAGCCCTTCGGTGCGCGCACGGCATAGCGCGGGCCCGCCACGAGCTTGTCGAACATTCCCTGCTCGCCAAGCACCATCTGCGGGTTCTCGACGAAGTAGCGATTGACGTTGCCTTGCACGGTGTTGCCGTCGCGATCTGGCAGGCTCATGGCCTGCGTGCCCACCCACGACATATCGCCTGGCTTCTCGCCCGGCATGCGCTTGCGAAGGATCACGATATCGGTCGTGACCGACGTACCGGCGTTCTGCTCGAATGCGTTGCCCGGCAGCCGGATCGCGCCGACGAGATCAGCCCGGTCAGCCAGATAGGCCCGCGCCTTGTCGCCAACTTTGTTCATCGTCCCCGCCGAGGTGATGAACATGAGGAGGCCGCCGGGCTTCAAGGCATCCAATGACTTCGCAAAGAAGAAGTCATGCAGGAGGAACTTGTGCTTGGCGTAATCAGGGTCCGACGAGATTGCCGTCTCGGAAAATGGCGGGTTGCCAATGACGAGATCCACCGCGCCCTTGATCCCGGGCATGCGGGTGTAATCGGCCTGCCGAACGCCGGACTGCGGGTAGAGGAGCTTGGCGATCGAGGCGGTCAGGTGATCGTACTCGATCCCGCTGTAGCTGCTGGCTGCCGCAATATCGGCGGGCATCATGCCACGGAAATTGCCGGTGCCCATGCCGGGTTCGAACACGGAACCGCCTCGGAATCCAAGCTGGCGCGCAATGTCCCACATCGGACGTACGACCGATTCTGACGTATAGTGCGCGTACTGGATCGACTGGCGTGCGGTCGCGTATTCCTCGTCGGTCAGGAGCTCGCGCAAGCGCGGCCCCAGCGTCTCGAAGCCCTTGCCAAACTCACCCGTCACCGGATCGGGGAAGATGTTCTTGAGCCCGCCCCACCCGATATACCGGGCAATGACGGCCTGCTCCTCGCGCGTTGCCTGCCGCCCTTCACGCTCGATCTGCTTGACCAAGGCGATGGCTTCGACGTTGTCGCGGGCCTTCTGCGCCAGAGAACGGCTTTCGTCGAGCGAACCGGGTTCGATAACCCAATCCGTGCCCTTTACGGCTGCGGCGGCCTTTCGGGGAGATCCGGCGTCGCGGTCGCCGGCGGGAAGGCTATCAGCGTCCCGAACACCTGCTCGGTCGCCTCGCGCTCCGTCTGCGGGTCCGCCAGCACTCCGCTGCCCGGTAGTGTCGGTGCGCCCTCCGTCAGTTCGCGAAACATCGCCTGAGCCTCGGCTGCCTTCTTGTTCAGGTGCGCGTCCATCGCGCCCGACCGGCGAAGTTCGTTGAACATCGCCGGGGCTTGTTCCCGCATCGCTTGCAGGTACGCGGTTCGGAAGTTCAGCATCGACGGCCCTTGTATCAGCATTTGCGCCTTCTGTCACCGCAGGCTCGTTTGCCCACTGCTCAAGCGTGCGCATCGACTTTGCGACTTCGTCTGGCGTGTCCATTCCGGCCACGCTCTCGCCCGCGTCCTCCATCATGTCCCGCGCGCCGTTGTACCAGCCGCGCATGTAGAGGCGCAGATCCTGCACCTTCATTCCGAGGTCTTCGGCAATCGCCTTGGCGAACGCCTGGAAGCGGCGTGCGCCCTTCTCGATGTGGTAGACGGCAAGCTCGGTGCCGATCGCGATGATCTCGGGATCAATGCCGCTATTCAGGCGGCCGGGGTTGAGCTTGGCTTTCAGGCGTTCGCGTAGCTCTGCCGCGCGTTCATCCGTGACGAGGCGGTTCTGGCTGGGAGCAGGCTTGGGCGACTGCGCGTGCGGTACACCAGCATCGTCAAGGAGCTTGCGGCCCTTCTCCGATGTGATCCACATGGCATCGCTCTTGCCCTTGTTCTCGATGATGAGACCTTCGGCCACCATCATCTTCACGCGGGCTGAGCCGATCTCGATCGTCACATAGCTGCCGTTATCTTCGGCTTCGGCCATGCGAGTCAGGAGGTCGATTGTTGCCTGATCGGTCGGCTTGAGAGCGGGCTGCACTGTTGCTGTCGTCGATTCTGCAGCCGGGACCATCACGCCATTGCCTAGCGCGGGCTGCAACAGGTAGTTTTTAACCCTCGTGCGCCCGCCAGTGTCGACATTCTCAAAGAATGCGTCAGTGCGCGTGGTCGATGTGACCACGTATGTGCCGCCAGCGCTGAGATAATCAACGTCCTGTTTCAGGGTGTAGCGCTCGCCCACTTTGACGTAGGGGTTCGCCTTCTTGTCGGTCGCGCGCTTGCCGCCGAGCGGCACGGTCTTCACCGTGCCAGCAGCGGGATCCATGATGATCGCGGCGCTGCGGTCGACCGGACGGGCGCCCATCTTCTCGCGGCGCTCTTCTTCGGTCAGAAACTCGCCGCGGCGCGCAGCTTTGTCGACACTCGTCTGAATGCCAGCACCGCGAACCGGACGCATTTCGACGGGCTCCGTAATACGGATACCCCGATCGACATAGGAACGGACGCCGTCCTCATCTTCGTAAAGCGGAAAGCCTTTTGAGTTGGTGCCGATGCTGTCTTTCGTGTTGGGATTCGCCGGAACATCGGGAACAGGATCGGCGAGGTTCGCCTGATCCCACCCGGCGTACCACTCCTCTTTCACGCCTGCCGGCATGTCCGAGAGGTAGCTCGGCAGCACACGTTCATCGCCGCGATCGAAGGCAGCCTTGCCTTCCTCGCGAGCGAGCTTGATACGCTCGGAACCGTTGGCAAACAGATGCTTCGAGGCACGCACGTCCTCGACCGACATGCCCTCTTCTTGGGCAATCTGCTCGTCGGTCAGTTTCTCGGGCGCGCGGCCTTCCAAGGCAATTCGCGCATACCGCAGAAAGTCCTTCTGCAGTTTGAAGCCTTTGCCCTGGGCATTGAGCAATACCCACTTGGGCACAGCGCCGTTGCTGACGTTCTCGAGCCGGTCAAAGCCTTGCTCGATCTTGCTGTCGATCCACTGGCGGACGGTCGTTTCGACACCGTTCTCGTCAAGCATCTTTGTGGATTCGGCTGCATTCGTCGCCCATTCCCGATCGCGGGCGTCGCTTTCGCGCTTGATACGATCGTTCTCGGCCTTTTGCCGCTGCGCTTCCTGCTCCTCGCTGACGCCTGCCCATTCACGAAGTGCCGCAAACGTGTCGCGCTGCGTCTTGGGCAGCGTGATGCCGGTTGCTTCGGCGAACACGGCGCGCGATTTCGGATTATCGGGACGCAGGATGCCGCGCAGACCCTCATAGTCCTTGCGCGCGATCATGTCGGCGAACTCTTCATCGACTGCCATTGGTGCGCGACCAAGCAACTCGGCGCGACGACGGACGATCTCGTCCTTCGACATGCCTTCGCGCTTGGCGTCACTCTTGGGGGTGACAGTTTCTGTCACCCCTGCCAGCGCGGCGCGGATCTTGTCGGCATACTTCTTCGAGTAGACGAGCGCGCCGTCCTTGCGCTTCATACCCATGGCCTTGGGCACGGCAGCGCTGATAGCGGCGATCTCTGCCTCGTTGGCGCCGATCACAGCAACGCTCTTGCCGGTGCCGGTGTCTTCTACGCGGGCAGGAGTGACAGCACCGCCCGCAGACGCGGCGCTATCGGTGGCGGTGGCCTCGGAGCCACCTGCCTTCGGGGCCTCGACAGTGGCAGCTACCCCACCATCCTGCGGCCCGGCGGTATTCGTTGACGTTGCGCCATCGGCAGTTTCGGAGCTTGGAAACTCGTGCGCGGCTTGAAGCACTTCGCGGATCGGCGCGTCCAAGCGGATTGCGCGCACAGTCTCGCCGTTGTCGCGGGCAGCAAGCCACTGGTGGTGGCCGTCGACCACGTATCCGTCAGCCGAGATCAGGATGGCACGATTGCCACCCTCATAGCTCTTTGCCTTTTCCACCTTCGATGGCGAGAACTCCGCCTGCGATGGCTTGAGGGTGTCGGCTGCCACCTCCTCCTCGGCATGCGATATGCCGCGGGCGTTGAGGAAGTTGACCATGGCGCCGCGATGCTCGGCCTTGACCTGCGGCATTTCCGCCCTTGGAATGCCGATGGTCCCAGAATCAGGCGCGAAAGCGGTCCATTCCTTATCAATCGCCGGGCCTGCCATGTCGCCGCCGGTTGGCAGATCCGGCGCAGCCGCAGTAACCTCGACCGAGGGCGTTTCGCGCTGCGGCCGATCAGCAAACTGCGTAGTACTTTCAGGAACGAGCGGGCTAGCGTCAGTCGGAACCTGGCCAAGCGCAGCCATACCACGCGCAATGTCGCCGTCGGTTTCAGCGCCAGCCGCCGGGCGCATGAACTTGCGCACGTAGGCGTCGAGAACCTTGGCCGGATCGTTCTGTGCCAGCACATACTTGCCGCCAGCGTCCCCGCCGCGAAGCTCGTCAGCGAGGAAGTCGAGCTGCTGATCGAGCGTCGGGTTGTCGCCAAAGCGCTTGCGGATCGCGTCCTTGCGCGGGCCGAGCCATTGGCCAAGACCCATCGCGCCAGACGTCGGGTTCTTGGCGTTGGGGTTGCTGGCCGATTCCGCGTGAATGCCTGCGGCGATGCCAAGCGCCTGGCCTTCCGAAAAGCCGCGCTTCTTGAGGCCTTCCACGATTGCAGAGTTGACGCCGCCGCCTGCAGCCTTGGATGGAGTGCGGCCCGAAGGGCGAGGCGACGGCGTCTCTGCGCCAGCCGAAGGAAGGGGAGAGGAAACCTCCGTCGGTGCAGATGCTTGCGCGGCGAGCGCCGCGTCGATCGCGTCAGCCTCGGCCAGCGCGTCGGAAGGGGTAATCGAAACGCCAAGCTCGTTGAGCGTGTCGAGGTATTCGCGCATGGGCTTGCCGCCGCCCTCGGGGCGAACGACAACACCAGTGCCGGTATCGTCGGAGAACACGTCCTCGATCGTGCCAGCCATGGACCGTCCGCCGGGCAGGTTCGAGACGTTGACCTTGCTGCCGACCTTGGGCAGGCCAGCCTGCGAAAGCGCGGCATCGACCTTCTTGCTGGCCGTCGCGTTGGCGATCTCCGCGCGACCGGCGGCAATGTCCCCATTGTCGAGCGGGCTGGCAAGATCCTCGGGCGTGAGATTGACCGCGTCGTTGAGCGCCATCTCGCGCACGCCCGGGGCAGGCGAACGTGTGTCGTCGGCCCGGCGGAACTTGATGCGGCCCGCTGCGTCGAACGCCTCCTTGCCGCCCTCGGTGACGACGCCAAAGCCACCACCGACGCCAGCGCCAACAAGGCCGCCCTGCAACATCTGCGAGCCCATTTCGCCCAGGTCGAAGCCCTGCTCCGTCCCGACGGCGCCGCCGGTGTACTCGATGCCGCTCTGCACCGCCTCGGTCAGACCCTCAGTCGCAGCGTCGCGCATGATTCCACGCGCAAGGCCGCCGCCGATACCGTTGCGCATTGCGCCGAGGCTGAGGCTGTCGATCAGGGTAGAGACGGTTCCGAACGGCGCAGCGATTGCAACGTCAGTGCCGCTCGCGTCCTGCCTGCGGTCGGCCTCGGCGCGGCTCTGCGCGATCTGGCCTGTCGTCGCGCTTGCGTTGGACAAAGCGCCGAACGGGCCAACCGCGGCAGTCGCCATGTAGGGCAAGCTCTCGATCCCCTTTTCGAGGATAAAGCCCGGCATCTTTGCAAGATTTCCGGTAGCAGCGTCCCACGTCGTTTCGCCAGCAATGCCGGTCTTGGCGATGGCCTCGTTCTCGCGCGCGCGACTGACAAAGCGCTGGCGCTCGGCGTCATTCAGAGCAAGGCCGGACGCTACACGTTCAATGCCAGCACTTGCACCGGCCATGCCGCGCGTGAACAGGTCGCCAGCCGTGTCGAGGATGCCGTCCTGTTTCGCAAGGTCGGCCCTTTGCCGTTCGCGGATCTGGCGGGCAAGCTCATCGGTCTTGCGGTTCTGCTCCTCAGGATCGTAGCCGACCGCCTCACGGAGAGGCTGCATCGCATTGTCTATCGCGCCGACTGCTCCTGACACCGTATCAGCCACGGCGCGGGCGCCGCGCTCAAGCATGCCGCGCCCGCCGTCCAGCTTCTTGACTGGCTTGCTGAACTCCCTCGTAGCTCGGTCGACAATCTGTTGCGGAGTGACGTCGTCAGGAGTGTTCTCGTAAACGTGCGAGGAACCATCCGCGAATGTGACCGTGACTCTACGGGGCATTGGACCTCACCAGTTGGAAATGGAAACTTTCGCGCCGGGCGTAGCGGGCTGTGAGCCGGGCGCGCCGCCTGCGCGATCGAGTATGGAGCCGCCAGCGCCGCCAGCCGGAGCCTTGGGAGCGCCCTTGATATTCAAGGGCTTCTGCTGGCCGTTGCGGTACAAGGCGTAATAGTTGCCGTCCGCGTCCTGCAGGGTGTCGATAATCTCACCGCTGCGGATCTGCGCCTCGATGCGCGCCGACTCTGCTGTCTGCTGGCTGCGCAGCGCAGATTCAAGGCGAGCCAGGCGCTCGCGCGAAGCCGTGTCCAGCTGGCTGCGATTCTTGTCGATCGTCATGGTCGACGAGGTATCTCGCGCGGTCTTGCGCGCGTCGTTGCGGTCGTTCAGGTCCGCCTGCTCGCGCTGCGTGGTGCGCTGCTCGCTTGCCTGCAGACGCATGTTATCCTGCTGGTTCTGATTGCGGAGGCCTTCGAGCGCCATGTCACGGCGCTGCTGCCAGTCCAATTCGCCCTGCTTCGCAATGCCCGCACCGAAGCCGGACAGAGCTCCACCGAGTACCGTGCCGAGCCCGCCCATGGCTTATGCCCCCTGCTTCATGGGTGCGCCGCCGGGCAGTCCGGGGAGAACCTTGCCAAGCTGACCCTGCTGGTCAGCCATGCGCAGTTGCTCGAAGCCGCGCTGCAACGACTGGACGACGCGCGGATTGACCTTCTCTTGAGCCACGCGGAACAGGTCGAGCGCCCGATAGAAGGCGCCGTCGATCTCTTCTTGCGAGAAATCGTGAATGTTCGCGGCCTCTGCGACCTCGATAAGCTCCTCGACTGCGAGCTTGCCGCCTTCCATGAGAACGGCTTCCGGCGAGTAATCGCCTTCGTCCTCGTTCTCGCCACGGTATCCAGCCGGATCTTCTTCGGGCTGGCCGGGCATTTCCTCGCCGGGCTCGTTTTCCCGCTGCATGGGCTGGCCCTCTGCCGCCAACGCCTGATCGAGAAGGCCCATCTTCTTGTCGACGACGAGCGTAACGAGAACCGACGTCGCCGCCACGCTGTCCTGCGGCGAGTTGGTCAGGGCAGGTTCCACGCCATCAAACAGCCCGAGCACCTGCGGATCGAACTGACCCTGCAGGTTGGCGAGTATCTGCGGGTAGACCTGCCCGGGCGTGTCCTGCG
Source organism: Novosphingobium sp. FW305-C-30-35 (assembly GCF_058783135.1). Taxonomy (NCBI): domain Bacteria; kingdom Pseudomonadati; phylum Pseudomonadota; class Alphaproteobacteria; order Sphingomonadales; family Sphingomonadaceae; genus Novosphingobium; species Novosphingobium sp. FW305-C-30-35. Next base: position 106,125 of record NZ_JBYSYJ010000001.1, on the reverse strand, counting down.
GGTAGATCACGTCCGTCAAGGTCTGCGCGAACTCTTCGTAAGCAGCCTGCTCCTTTGCGCTGGCCTGCTGGCCGCCGCCCGATTGCTGCTCCTCTTCCTGCTGCATGGGCTGCTGCGTCGGCTGACGCTGCTGCATGCCCTGCGGCGCCGGTGTGCCAAGACCCGCCATGTGTCAGTTCCCCACCTTGAGCTTGCCGGTGTTGGGGTCGTAGGAAACCTTCTTCCCCGAGTAGATTGCAGCGTTGAACACGTCAGCGGCCGGCGCGTAGCCGTTGCCGCCTGGCGACTGATACTGAGGCAGCCCCGACGTATCGGCGTAGTTGGCTGCGATCTGGTCGCGCTCGCGCTGCGCCGCCTTGTTCTGCTCGTTTGCCATGAGGCCCTGACCGAGCCCCTGAATAACCATGCCGCCCACGATGGGATTGCGGTTGAGGAAGCCCATGACGCCGCCAGACGAAACCGGAGTTGCCGAAGCTGCGACAGGAGCAACAACCGGAGCACCTGCGCCGGTCGCCGCGGCAACCCCACCGCCTTGCGCGGCTGCATTTGCAGCGGTTCCAAGCCCTTGCGTCACTGCGCCAGAGGCACCAGACGTAGCCGCACTTGTGCCGCTGCGCAGGCTTTCGAGTGCGGTCTGGTTGATGCTCGACGCATTGCCAAGACCACCGGCGCCAGCCTGAGCCGCCTTACCAAGGCCACCGAGCGCTGCATTTGCACCGCCAAGAATGCCGCCGGTGATGAATCCAGCCGTAGCGCCCTTGATGATGTTACCGCCGGTGAGCGCAGAACCGACCGCGCCGAAGGTAGCGGCCTTCGCCGCCCCCATTAATATTCCGCCTAGCGTAGAGCTGGCACTTATGCCGAGCCCTCCCAGAACAGAACCGACTGAGGGCAGGACGCCAAGCGCCGCGCCACCGGTAAGCACGACTGCCGCGATCGCGAGAGCGGGCAAAGCCACTTTCTTGACCACCTTCACGACGGCCTTGAAGGCTTTGCCGATAGCTTTGATGGGATTGCTCATGCTGCTTCTGCCTGGGTTTGCGCCACATTCAGGCGACGGAACGACTGCGCGCATGGTTCAAAGCCCATGCGCTTGAAGATCGGAGTCCACTTGTCGGAGCCGGGCAGCGCGTCGGACCAGCTAGCGCCGATCTCTGCCACCCGAGGATTGCCCGAGGCCCAGCCGACGTAGAGTTCGAACAGGTTGCGCAGCACGATGGCAGGGCAATCCTTGCGGCCAAGAAGGTAGTTGTCGCAGGCAACAAGGCGCTTGCCCACGCCATAGACCCGACCGAGTGAACCCATGCAGAAAGCCGCGATCTCGCCTGCTTCGTCTTCTGCCACCATGAGGAACATGCCGCCCTCGTTGGTGTTGCCGTGGCGCTGCGCAGCATATGCGAACATCTTGCGCGCGAAAGGAACGTCGACCTCGTCAATCCCCGCATAGCATGTGTCGATCACGCGAGCGGCGAGAAGCGCTGCAATCGCTGGTGCGTCGACCGAGCGGGCGGGCCGAATGTTCATCAGCCGCGGAACAAGCCGTTGTACCCGCCTGTGGCATTCAGCGCAGCGATTTGGGCAGGCGTGAGCGTTCCTGTGGCGGGTGCGGTAACTGCCTGCGCGGGCGCCGACAGCGAAATGCCATAGAGGTTCTGTAGCTGGTCGATGGCCTGCTGATACTGTGCGTTGATCGAGGACTGCACAGCCGAGCGCGTGCCGGCCGGAATCTTGTCGTTGGCCAGGGTGTTGGACATTGCGTTGAAGCGCTGCCCGGTCAGGTCCGTAACAGACGATAGGATTGCCTTCTGCTGCTCGGCCGCCAGCGCAGCCCGAGTTTTCTCCATGTCGGCATCTGCGCCCATGCGCGTCAGGTTCTTCTGCGCGATCTGCGAGGCTTCCTGTGAAGCGATGGGAACGGCAGCGTTCAATGCTGCCCCCTGAGCCGCGCCAACTGCCATCGAGGAGTTGCCCAGCCCGCGCCGCTGCATTGACTGCAAACCCTGCGTACGGGCTGCTTTCATGAGGTCGGAATTGCCCGACGAGATCGCAGCGACGCGCGATGCGACGCCATCATCTTCCATCGACCACTTACCGCTTGCGTCGTAAGCCATAATCGCCCCCGAAAATCATCGGTGACATTACCGGAGGTGTCTCATTGGGACAAGAAAAAAGCCCCGCCGAAGCGGGGCCGGAGTAACGCATGGCGCCTCGGGTGGAGGAGCCTTGTCTCAATGCGTGAAAATCACGGCCAGAGCAAGTCTCGATCTGCGTGCAGCAAGGCCGAACCCAGCGAAATGACGATGAAACCGAGCAACCCTGCCGCGAGAACCCACTGCAGGTTGCGCAAGAGCCAAGTGGTCACAGTCTTTTGGCGACGTCGATCACGTCGTCGATCTTGACGGGCTTGCCCAGCTTCTTCTCGATCTCCCTTTCAACGGCTCGCTTTGCGAGAGGAAGAACCACCTTCTTGAACAGCTTGCCGAACATCACGTTTCCTCCTGCACATGAACCGGATCGCCGGGCTTTCCGCTCGCCTGCTCTCCAGAAGCGTTGCGAATGTTCATTGCGACGTTCTCAATCTTCGAGACGACTTCACGCAGCGACAGGAAGCCCGCAGTCAGCCAGCCGGCTGCTTCCAGGTTAGCCCCTGACCGGAACGCGAGGTAAGCCATAAGCAACAGCACCCCGACGCCGAGCAGCGCGAGGGACAGCACGGCGAGGCTGCGAATATTCATGCCTCATTCCTCGACAACTCGCCGTTTGTGGCCATCCGTACAGGTCTGCCAAGCACCGGCTCGCCACGCGGCCAGCGGATCGCGATGCAACGGCTCTTGGCGATGCGCGTGATGCTGACCGCGTTGCCCTGATTGCCGCCGAGAACTTGGTAGGCGGTTGCATCTTCGCCCACGTAAAAGCCGACGTGCCCACCGCCGTCACGCGAAAACACAAGGATTGCGCCGGGCGCTACGTGCGTGCTGCGCAGGTTGGCGCCATAGTCTGCCCATGCCTTCGCGCGGGGGTATGTGGGCGGGTAGGGAAGACCAGCCTCTTGCATGACCGCCGCACAGAAAACACCACACCAAGGCGTTTCGTCGTCTTTGATCCACGACTTGAGCCGCTTGAGCCAGCCCATGATGACGCCGCTATGCTTTACCCCGGGCACTTCGCGCACACCGATGTATCCCCTAGCGATCTCCAACCACCGCGGATCCGACATAGTCACTTCCCTACCATGTGCTGCATCCCCGCCTTTGCGAGGAGGTAGACAGCCACGAGCCCGGTTGCGATCGAGCCCAGCCACTTGATGAACTTTCCGGCTGTTTTCACCGCGCCCCAAGCCTCGACGAGATCCTTCGTCTCGGAGACGTCCTTTTCCACCTGCACAAGGGATTGCTTCACCTCGGACACGGAATCCCTCATTTCCCCAAAGGCTTTGAGGATCTCGTCGAGCTTTCCATCGAACTTGTCCATTCGGTCTGAAAGCTCCTGGTGGGTAGGTTGCGGTTTCATCTCAGCACCTCGTGCTTAACCTTGTCCCCCTCGCGCCAGACCTTCCACTTGCCGGGAGAGGCTATGCGCTGGCAGCGGCCTTGCTCCCCTTCGCGGATGGCTTGGGCGAGGGTCATGTCAACCCCAACTGCACAACCGCGCTATCCCCATAGACCTCTAGTTCATAGATGCCCGGATGATTGTTCCCGCCCGTGATCGTGTTGGCCGATGCCAGCGCTTCAGCCGGAACGCCGATCCCGCCAAGGTTGCGGTCATCAGCAATGGCTACCGTCGAGACAAAAGCTGCCCCGCCGTCGATTGCTGCCGCTCCAAGCTGGTCATTGGTCCTGCGCCACGCCGAAACAGACTGATTAGCGTTCGGCCTTGGCACACCCATTACAATGCAAGTCGTGCCAACCGCTTGGAATTGCTGGATCATGTTCAGGATGTTGGCGTAGGTATAGCTCTCCCCGCGCTCATTCATGCCGAATGCAATGACCACCACATCTGGCACAGCAGCAAGCGGGACAGCGATGCGAGACGGATCAAGCCCGTTTCCAGTCGTGCTCTGACTGGTTGTTCCACCGATGCCGTAATTGTCGTATGTTACGACACCGCCCAAATCTTCCAGTGCTGCCTTGATTTTCCAGTTCCACCCGAGGCGGGTGTGAACTAGTCCAGCGCCATCCCCGGTATCGTAGAGCGTAAGGGTCGCCAGCGTGTCGGATGGGTAGTTCGACAAGTAGGTTAAGGCACGGTCGCGCATGGTGCCATTCGCTGTAAACGGCGGCGTGCTGGACTGAATTGCGGTGATGCTGTCACCGTAGCCAGCCAAGGTTATCGCGCCGCCACGCATTGCCTTGCCGATGACTTTGCGAAGAATGCGGCGATTGCGCTCAATATACGCAGCCACCTCCCCTTCCGTTCCTACCTTGATCAGACCTCGGAAGTTAGAGGTATCCTGCGCTGTAATGCGTGTGTCGCCAACCCTCGCGCGGGCCACAACAATCGCGTTCGAGGGCGTTGCACCCTGCCATTCGAGGCTATCAAGCTGCGCATCGCGTGCCGATCCAGAAACCGCCGAAACCGCCAGCGTGGACCGATCAACCACGATCTTGTCCATGCGTTCCTTGCCTGACGCAGCCAGGGATAGGGATACATTGCTTGAGAACGGATAATCGTTGCCGTTGCGCCGGATGCTGCCCGCAATCGTTACAGTCGTTCCCGCTACAGAAAGTGCCGAAAGCGAAGCCGATGCCATGAAGTCGCTTTTAAGGATTGAACTGTATCCATCGCGGGCAACGCGCACAGCCAGGCGATTTGGCGATCCGACAGCCGTGTACGTGCTGGTGCCAGTGGTTGAGTAATACCAACCACGCTCGCTGGCCGTAGCAGTGGCGTCCGAGAGATAGCCCGCCGAAGATGCGACACGCGCACTGGAACCGTCCTGCGCTTCCCAACGGTAGGCAAGGCCCTGCCCCGATGCCGTGGTAAAGCTGACGGGAAACTCCATCATGATTGACTTGCGATCAGTAGCGCCAGCGGGCAGGCCGAGGCTTGCCAGCGTGTAATCCTGATCAAATACCAGCGTGCAGTTTGTCGGTGGTGCGGCAGTTTCCGTATTGGCGCGAGAGTAGACCTTGAGGTTGATCTTTGTTGCCGTGCCAGCAACATAAACACCATCAAATCCGATGCGCTTGATGATCGTGCCGACCGGCGTATCGGCTAATTCGACAACGCCAGCCCAGCCGCCGAACGAGGTGCCTGCAAACTGGGTCGTGCCCGCATGATCCTCGACAATCACGGAACCCAGTTCGCCTAGATCAGCAAGGCCCGCGTTAGCGGTGGCCGCATACTCCTGCGCGGTCACAACATCAGCTTCAATCGTCTGCACACGTTCGGTCGTGACGTATTGGAACGGCATATCGATGCCGATCTGAAGCTGAATGTTCGTAACAAGCGATGCTGAAAATGCGTCTGCATCGGCCGTAGAAGTCGTGTAATACCCGCCGCTATCTCCGGTTGATCCGGTGACATAGGCAAGAAAAGCCACGCTCATCGAAATGCCGACAGCCTCGCCTTCAAGAAAGCCATTGGCGGTGGTGTCGATAGTGAATGCACCCGGCCCTGACGGGACCGTCACCGACACCCATGCGCTTCCCGAAACCGGTGTGGCCGTTCCACTGCTGACCGTGTAGCGGCGCAACTTGATGGTCTGCGCGCTGCTCGATCTGTTCCACAACCGCAGTGAGGAATTACCGTTTGCGTCAAACTGGAGTGCGTTGGCAAAAACGTAAGTGCCAGCATTCGCCGCACCTGCGCCAGTAACAAGGGTTGAACCAACCGGACGCCCTATGGTTTGTGTGGACTGAAGCAGCGCGACTTGATCGGCAGCATCTTCCGCCCACCCCTTCGCACTCTTCGTCCCCGGCCCGCCCGGCTCTGTGCCTTCTGCCCATGCATTGGATCCCTGCCGGTCAGTATCGCCAGTCCGAAGCCAGGCCCCCGAAACGCGGGTATAGCGCCCTTCGTTCGGGATCGCCGCACCCACTGTCGCCGCTGCACCGCCCAGCGCCACTTCGCCCGAAACAGCCGTATGCGTGCCGCTATCCGCCACCGTGACGGTCGCGCCATAACCATCGGTCGCGCCCGGTGCTGCAAGCAGGTCAGATCGCAGGAGGAACGGGACGGCGGTGTTGGCCTTTTCTGCCCAGCCTTTTGCAATCTGGCCCTGCAAATCTCCCACCCGCTCAAGACCGGCAGGGCTGCTGGAGTACTTGAAAACGCCCGCGTTGTTGACGGTACCGCCCACGACTGGATCCGTGTGCGTTCCCGTGTCGGTCGAAATGACCATGGCGTACTCGCCAGCGGTAAACGTAGCTGCCGAGGCATCGGCCCACGAGCGAAACAACCGAGCGCCGCCATAGTTGAGAGCCTCGTCGCGTGCGGATTCTGCCCCGTCGCGCGCCGTTTCTGTCGCTTCTTGGGCAAGGTCGGCCGCTGCCCTCGCAGCTTGGGCAAGAATGCGATCTGCCTTTGCCGCCTTTGCGCTCTTGGCAGCCTGAGCTTCAATCGTGAGCAGGCTCATGCCTTTTCTCCGATGATGCTGATCTTGCAGTTTCCGCCGCTAATTGCAGTGACGCGCACTCGCCACCAGCCGATTGCTGGATCATCGTAGGGGCGCGGGGACATGCCGGCGGACAGGTCGCCTGTGAATGGGTCGTCCTCGACGGGCGCCCAATTCGCTTCCGCCGAACCTGGATCGCGCGTGGCGTGCTCAACTATCGCGGTTAAGCTCGTGGCACTGCCAGAAAGCTGCACTTTCACTCTGCCTTGCAGGCGAACGGGATCAGTTTGTCCGGTTGCAGTGAGCGTGTCGAAAAGCTCGGTCCGCTCCGAATTGTTGTCGCTGATGCTGATAAACCGAACGCTCGAAGCCATGATCGTAACCCCCGTCATCGCCACAATAGTGTAAATTCCACTCTGCGCGAAGTCTGCTTATGTCCCAATGGTGAATGTGTGCCCCAGCCCGTCGATAATCTCGTAGGACACGGTTGCGCCGTTCAGGGGCTCAAGCTCGAAGATCATGCGCCTTGGCGTGCCGGCTTTCTTCTCGGTCAGTGTCCCCGCGAAATTGTGGCTTCGCCAAAGCCGCCAAGGCAGGCCTTCGGTGTTGCTCGGCTCTGGCAGGCCATCGGAGACTGTTACTGCCGCTCCAAGCGTGGCCGTATCCCAGCATTCGGTGAAGGTGCTCATCCGACTGTTCCTGTTACGGTTCCGTTGTTGGTGACTGTCGCGGTCTTGCCGTTCTTGCGGATTGCGTATCCGGCCGCGCCAGCTGCGCCGCCATTAGTGCCAAGGCCCGCGGCGCCGGCCGCTCCGAAGTTGCCACCCGCGCCACCGTCACGGCCAGCAGCTGTCAGGTCGAACGCGCCGAGGCCACCTGCACCACCGCCTGACGTTGTGCCAGGTGAACCATCGCCTGACGTTTCCGCCTCTACTTCCGTCGTCTGACCGGCGCCGCCAATGCCGTTCGGTGCACCACCACCACCGCCACCGCCGGCGCCGCCATAGATGCCGCCGCTAAGAACGCGGTAATTTGCGCCGCCACCGCCACCACCGCCGCCGCCAGCCTTGAGAGTGCCGCCGCTGTCGATCGTGATTCCGCCCGAAATGTTCTCGCGCAGGAAAATCCCATCGCCGCCTGCGCCGCCAGACAAGCCAGCGCCGCTTTGTCCGCCTTCGCCACCACGCCCGCCGCCGCCGTAAACGACGCCGCCGTTCTGAACGACAATGGTGAGCGCAATCGTGTAACTCGCACTCGGCCAGGTTCCGCTGTCGATCGCTATACCGCCATTGCCGACGCCTGTAATCGTGACACCGCTTGGAACGTTAAAGGTGATCGTTGCGTCGCTGAGGCCGGTGTATCCGGCTGCGTCGGCTATCGTGCGGAGGTTGATCCCTGACGACGCACTTGTGAGGTCGATCGTCGCCGAGAAACCGCTTGGTGGCGTTGCTGGCGCGCCAGGCGAGCCCGGCGCAGCCACCACGTCCCAGCTGGCATTGGCTTGCGCGGTGCCGGTTGGCGCGAACCCGATGGACGAAGGCACAATCAGGATATAGGTGCCGCCATTGTAGAGCACCTGCATGCCTTCATAGTACGTCACCACGGCGGAATATTGTTGCGCAGCAGGGAGGGGCGTGAGGCGTACCCATGGCTCCCAGGCCGACTTGCGCGCGCCTGCACCATCACGGAACGCCGACGTCACCCAGACCGGATCGGTGCCGGTTGGAATGAAATCCGAAGATCCTGCCGGAACGTCGCCAGTCGCAGTCGCGGGTTGAGCGATCGAGCGAATGAACCGGAAGTCACGATAGCCGCCGTCGACGCCGTCCTGACCATTTGAACCGTCGGTCCCGTCCGCACCGTCTGTTCCGTCCGCGCCTTTGAGCCGCGACCACGAGTAGTTTTCCGGGAAAGGGCTGGGCGTGGCGCTGGCCTGATTGGTGGCAATCCCGATGTAGCTACGATTCCCCGCCGCGCCGGTCGTGAAGTTGGCCGTGCCGTCTGCGCTGTCGGCATAGGCATAGTGTGTGTAATTGGGGGTCCCGGCTCCTGTCCCAATGGCAGAAGGCGCAGGCAACTGGTCCAGCGCCGCGGCAATCTTCGTAAGCTCGGCATTGACCTGCTCGGCTGTCGCGCGGGTGTTGGGCTCGAGGAGCTTGGGATTGTACCAGGGAGAAGTCACCGCCGCTGTCTCCTCGGAGAGCGCCAGACCTTGTAGGCTTGCAAGACGTGCGGATCTTCGTCGACGTCCGCTGCCGTCGCGAAGATGAACGACACGTTGTAGCCGATACCATCGATGTCGGATTCCGCACGCCCCTCGACGGGCTGGGACCAGTAAAACTCGTTCCAGTTAGTCGCGCCCCACGTCCCGCCGCTGCCGGTCACGTTGAAGCTGTTGGCGCCGGAGATCGGAACGTCACCATCGGCATAGTTGAACTGCGCCGTGATCGAGAGGTGGGCAGAAGCAGGCGCGTCGAGCTCGCACACGCACTTGTGAATGCGCCATTCCTGTTCCCCGCCCCATTGCAGGAAGCCGGTGGAAATGAAGCCCTTGATCTGGTCGCCATCGAAACTGTTGCCGCTGTCGAGCCGGTAGACGTACCCGTCCTCGCCGCCCACAAAGACGCCCTCGCCGTCCGAAAGCTCGCCGCGCCCGAATGAGAACGGTCGCATATCGCCCAGGTCGAACGGGATGGCTTCGGCGTTCTTACCCCCCATGTTCACCGCGAACCCGGTCCCATCGGACCAGACCGCGCGATAGTGGCTCTTGCTCTTGACCACGAAACTGCCGACAATCGTGGCGCCAGCCTTGCGCTTGCTGTTCAGGTACTTCTCGAAACGACCGGAAAGCGCACCGGTCTTGAAGTTGCCGAACGCCTGTGTTGCATCGAGACTGCGCAGGCCACGGAGATCCATGTAGAGCGTACGCGCCATCTGTTGCGCGCTGTCTGCGTCTGCCCCCGCCTCCTCGGTCAAGACGTCGAGGGCGAAGTTCTCGCGGTCGCTGCCCTGCAGGACGCCAATCTTCTCCTTGCCAAAGATCGCCACTGCCGTTTCGTTGGCCTGCACCACGTCGGTAACGTCCGTGCCGAATCCGATTTCGCCGGCACCCAGGACGACCTCGAACGAGCGTGGATTGAGGATCGCAGAGAACTGCACCGAACCACCCGGGAAGGTCAGGCCAAGGTGATTGCTGATCTCGAAGATACGTTCTGGCGTATCCACGGCCATGCCAGTTTCTATAAGCACCAGCCCCTCGTCAGGAATGAGCTCGAAAGCTGGCGACGCGCCAGTTGCGCCGTAGAGACGATAGAGGTTCGACGCGCCGTAGAAGTTGTGCGAAAGCCAGCGCACGCGCCCACCGGGCCCGAGGTTGTATGCCGAGATTGCACCTGCCCGCGCAACGTCAACGCCGCCGACTTTGAGCCATTCGGCATTGCTGATCGTGCCGGACAGGTCCGCGACGACGAGATAACCAGCCGCGTCCGCTGTCCCGAACGTGCCAGTATCGACAACCACATCGACAACGCGCGCGCTGCCGCCAGCCGATGCGCCAGTGACAATGTCGCCAACGACGATCTCGGTCGATCCCAGAGTAAACGGCAACCGGCGGAGCGTCGGCATTGCCACCCAGCCAGTTGCAGTTGCGCGGTAGCAGGCAAGGCGCGTCGATCCGATGTTGTTGCGCCAGGCATAGACCACACCGCGATGCACTGCGACGCCACGCACCGGGCCTTCGCCCGGTACTTTGTCGATGATCGACCGCTGATAGGCCATAGCAGCGCGTGACCACGTCGTGCGCAAGGTCGCGTCCGGCGCGCTGTCCTCTGTGCTGATACCGTCGGCAATGGCGCAAGGCGAGCCACTTACCCGCAGCACCTCGTTGTTCTCGAAGGCGCCGGTCACGTTGGTCATGACAAGGGTGCCGGCTGCCGTTCCGCTACCCCATGAGCCGGTCAGGTCTACCGGATCGAGGATAACCGTGCCGGTAGCACCAGAGGTGAGTCCTGTGACGACGTCACCAATCTCAAAGGCCTGCCCGCCCTGATCGAAGTCGAGCGTCCAGAAGCGTGCAGCTGAGGGCGCCGTCCTGCCGTCGAAGCGCTCATAGCCCTGAACACGCGAGTATCCCTCGGCCAAGGGCTCGTAATTCATGCCTGCGATGATGGCGCCGGGCGCGACAGCCAGCGCGGCCGAGTTGGAATCTAGCCCTCCGCCGAAGGCGAATGTGTCTACTCGTTGGGTCACGTCTCGATCGGGTCCGTAAACTCGGCCAGCATTTGAGAATGCAGCACGCGAGCCTTGGCCTGCGCCGTTCCAATGGCGACAGGCGCTTCGTCGTGCTCTCCGAGCATCATGAGTGCGCGATAGACGATCGCGTCATGGTACTGCTCGTCGAGGTATGGCACGTCGCTGTCTGCGGCGATGGTCTGGATCTTGCGCCGATACCAGCCACGAAGAACGTAGCCCTTATCAGGCTTGGGCCCGACGTTGAGGGTGCGGTCGAATCCAATAGCGATGGCGTTCGGCCGCGTCGCGTCGTGGCTGCCAATGTCGAAGGCGTCGAGCCAGGCGCGATGGTTTACCGGCTTGAGGCGGGTTTCGTCTGCACGACCAAGGGCCGGGTCGTAGAGGGTGAACGGGCGGAAGTTGTCCGCCTCGCTCACCCATCCGCCGAAGTCCGTGATGCCGAGTTGCGCCGCAGTGTACGTGGCCTGCCCTACGGTAAGGGCTTCATCGAACTGCTTGCGAAGGAACGTCCAGTCGCGTCGTTCGCGCTGAATTTCCTCCCACGCCTGCGAAGTCCAATAGACGATCTTCTCCTGCCTGCCACGCGCGCCCACGATCGTCGTGAGGCGCTGGCCTTGGTTGATGATGCCCGAAAGGCGCTCGACCTTGTTGACCAGCTGCAGGAAGGTTGCCACGTCCGACGCTCCTCGTCAGGCGACGTTCTTGAAGCCGGAGCCGGTGGCTTGTTCCCAGGCGGCGATTTCCGCATCGCTGGGGAAGCAGGTACGGTCGACCTCGAACGGGTAAGAGTGGACTTCCTCCCAGACCATAAGCGGTTCGCCAGTGACCGGGTTGATCCGCTCAGGATCTGGTACGGCGGCGCGTTCAACCGCATCTTCGAGGGCGAGGTAAAAGCGATACGGCAGGTCGACCCACTGGCCGCGCTGCATCCGGTAAATGTCGCCGTTGACACCCAAGGTGACGTCCTTGGGGCGGCGCTTGTCGTCAGTCTTGGGCACGCGCACGCGGACCTTCGGGTCCATAGACGGGTGCATAAGCTCACGAGACGCAGGGCGAGATACGGCAGCCGGGCGCTCCGTCGACTGCATCTGCGCATCGGTCTGTGCCGGGCGTTCGAGATAGACAATCTTCTCGACGATTCGCTCGACGACCTGCGGCTGTTCGGGAGCCTGCTGCACGATCGGCGCAGGCTTGCCGGGAAGCGTAGGCACATACTCGCAATCGGGTTCGGCCTGCTTGATCTTGGCGCGAAGCTGGTTGGCATTCGTGCCGGTCTTCACTTCGAGGCCCAGCGAAACCTCTGCATAGTGGCGCAGGGTGGCGGCGTCTGCCTGGTCGAGCTTGATACGGTTTTCCATGGGTTGCGTCCTCTGGGGGGTGAAACGGTGGGGGGTGGGTTGCGGGCGTTACTGGCCGCCCGCGAGCGCTGCCTTGGCTTCCTCGATCATGAGAGCGACGCCCTTACGGGGCTGTTCGCGGTCGATCTCGGCAGCCGCAACGAGGTCAAGCTGCTCGGCGGTAAGGCCGACGAGCTTTGCCTTCACATCGTCGAGCTTGCCCTCGATGATGGCCTCGGGGTCGAAGGTGGTGGTGCCGACGCTTGCACCCCCCGGGCTCGCGTCGGCACCTTCGCCGTCACCGTCCGCAGGGACGGGAGGCGAAGCTGGTTCATCCTCACCCAGGCGTTGCACGTCGTAACCGGAGCTATTCTCCAGAGCTTCGACGGCCCATTCGGGGAGGGAGATCTTGTTGTTGAGGGAGAACGAGGCCTTTTTGCCGTTCACCTCGATCGTGGGAACGTGCGTCAGCTTGCCGGCGTCAGGGCCGGTCACAACGCAGCGGATGGTCTTTTCTTCGCTCATGTGAGGGGTGTCCTTTTCCCTTCGTCAAAAGGCGGCCCCGCTATGAGGGCCGCCCTCGTGACGATCAGTAACCGCCGTTGCGAACCGCGATGTAGGCGAAGGTGTCGCCGCTCTCCGAGAGCGCCGTGCCGACCGTAAAGCCCTTCTTGCTCGCGAAATCGGTAGGCACGCGCTGGCTGATGCCGTTGGCCGTGATGCGCGAGATACCGGCGACGCCGGTCGTCGCGCTGTCGGTGACGGAGCGGGTGTAGATGGCGTGCGCAGCAGTCATGCCGGCAAACCATTCCCAATACTCGTCGCCGTCGGTGACATTGACGACCTTGACGTAGTCAGGCGTCCAGCCGAGCTCGATGTTCACCGCAGCGCCGGTGCCGACATAAGTGCCGGTGCGAATTTCTGCTGCCATTGTCCTGTTCCTTCTGAATGGCGATCATAAGAACCGGGCGAGATCACTCCCGCCCGGCGTCAGGTCAGAGCGCCGAGGCGGCCACCTCGAGGCGAACCATCCACGTCTCGTTGAGGCGGACGGCGGCGAACCAGCACTTCCAGCCGACGTAACCGCGCTGGCCGAGCGGGTCGTCCTTGGTCTTGGTGCCGGGGTTGATGACCGAAGGCTCGACCGCGAGGTTGTTGCCTTCCTTGGTCTTCTGGTTCTTGAGCGGGGTAAGCCCGAAAGCTTCCTGGCCGAAGAACAGGACGGGGTAGACGTCCGCAGCGCTGCCGCCGGTCGACAGCACCGAACCGCTTGCCGAACCGCCGGCATCGGCGAACGGCGCAAGATCCGGGGTGAGGATGAAGCGCACGTTTTCGACTGCACCGATTTCCTCGGGGCAAATCGGCTTCATCGAACCGTACTTGCTGACCGGCACAAAGCCGTTCATCGCACGAATGTCCGGCGCCAGGTCGGTGTGGCCGACAGCGACATAGGCGGCTTCGACCGCGCTGGTGCCGATGTTGACCGACGGCGACAGGACCGAAGTGATCTTCTTGGCCTTGTTGCGTTCAAGCGTGCGGACGACAGCGCGGACCTTGTTCAGGCTGATCGCGGTGTTGACGGCCGAGCGCGAAGCGCCGTTGGCGAAGAATACCGAGGTGCCTCCGCGCACGACGTTGTAGATGACCTGCTCGGTCGTGGCGCCCGCCTGTTCACCGGAAAGCTGCATCATCTGCATGAGAACCGGGTCTTCGTGCGTGTCCTCGATCACATCGGTCAGGCCATGCACGTCGCCCCACTGCTGCAGGGTGACGGTCACGTCCTCGAACGAGGTGCCGCTGACCGAAGGGGTCACGCCCTCCTGCAGCGGAGTCGTGACGGCCGCGTAAGGAATTGCGCGACGGAACTTGACCGTCGTGCTCTTGTTCTTCGGAATGGGCACGAGCTGACCAAGGCGGGCAAGAACCTGCACCGGCATGACGTGCGAAAGAAACTTCGGGATGGCGTGAGCCGCGGTACGAGGCGAAATGTCGCCGTAATTCGTGATTGCCATGATCGTGGCCCCCAATCGCAGGCGCCACGACCTTGGCCGTCAGCGCCTAGAGTTGCTTGTCCAACTTCGCGATCGCCGCATCGAGGTGAGCGTCGAAGTCATTGTCTGCGATGCCGCTGGCTGCCGGTGGACTGTTCCGTCCCGCGTCTCGTCCGGCGGCAAGCTGCCGTTGGCGTCGAGAGTCTTGGGTCGGTGCAGGATTGGTTGGGGTCTGCTGCTGTGGCGAGGAGAACCCGACGGCCTGCTTGAACATTCCAATGACAAGCGCTGCATCCTGGCCGTTGACGATGGCATCATGGTTCCGCTGGAACGCTTCCTGAATCGCGGTGGGCTGGGTTTGCAGCCATCCGGCAAATCGGTCGTCCGTCGCGGCCTGAACCCAATCCGGGTGCGCCTGTGCGAGGGCCTGTTCCTGTTGGGCGAGAAACGCTTGCGTCTGCTGCTGCTCGAAGGTTCCGGCGACTTGGCGGACATTGCCTAGTTGCGAGGAAAGATCGGCAATAACATCGAGAAGCGGTCCTGCGACCTCGGGGAAGTCCTCGCGCAACTGCTGGAACTTGGGGTCTTGCAGGTTGATACCTGAGGAGCCCGCGACCGGCTGCTGCGTTTCCCGCTGCTGCTGCGGTTCCTGCTGTTGCGCCGGCTGCTGCTGGGTTTGCTGCTGGAACTGCGCCAATTGGCGCTGCAAGGCAGAAACCCGACCGTTGGCCGAACGGAACCGCAGATCCCAATCCCGAAGCTCTCTTTCGCGGGCTTCGCGCAATTCAGCGGGGGCATTTGCCCATGGATCGTCTGTGGCCGAGCCCTGCGGGGAAGCGTTGCTGTCCGCGCCAGGTGCATCTGCCGCCGCATTGAAAGCGGGGGCCGGGGCTTCGGCGGCGCTCTGCTGCTGCTCTTCCCGCTCTCCGGTTGCCGCCGCGTTGTCCGCAGGGGCCCCATCCATAGCGGAGATCGCGGCGTCGAGATCGGCGTCGAACTCCATATCCTCGGTAGGCGCGTCGGCGGCTGCCTCGGATTGACCTGCATTTTGCACCGATTGGGTATTCATCGTCAAGGTTCCTGTTGCGGGGGGTTAGTAAGCGGGGTCGTCACCGATGATGGGCTTGTCTTCGGGAGCGCCCTGGTTGAACCAGTTGCGCACCTGCATGAGGGTTTGCGCGCGGGCTTGCAGGAGCGTGATCTCTTCCGGCCTTGCGGAGACGAGGCGATCTTTGACGTGCGCAAGCTCATCTTCGAGCTTGGGCTTGACCGTTCCCCAAGTGGTGTATGTGGGGTCCGACCTCATGCCGCTGGCCTTGCGCCCATGCTGATCGCACCGCCGGAGCCGGTCGGCTCAAGGCCCTGCTGCTCGGCGCGGCGCGCGTTCTCGCGCTCCATGGCGACCTCGACCGCCAGCTTGCGTTCGTCGCTCTGCGAGCGGCCCTGCTCGATCGCGAGCTTGGCCTGCGCTTCGACAATGGACTTCTTGAACATGGCGTCGATCTGCGCGAGCGATATGTCCTTGTTCTGCGCCAGCTTGGCGAACTCGCCCTGCATGCGCAGCATGGCAATGCGCTCGTTGATTTCTGCGACCTGCAGGCGGTTCTCGCCGTCCAAATGCGCAATCTGTAGCTGCGTCTGCGAGCGGATCTCTTCAGGGCTGGTTTCACCGCCGCTTTCCGACATGGCCTTGAGCTTCTCGAGGTACTCTTCCTCGGGAATGAGCAAGTCGTCGGGGCTGATCGACATAGCTTGCAGGACCATTCGCATGCAGTGATAGGCGCGGAATCCAACGCCAAGGATTGGGTGCGTCGACCATTCGCGGAGCATGAGCATCAACTGTTCGGCCTGCACCTCGCGCACGAGAAGGACGGACGTGCCGCGTGCATCCACCTTCATGTCGCCCTTGATCTCGGGCTTGTCGGAGAACTGCATGTTGAAGTCGTAGATGCGGGTAATGAGCGGCGCGGTGACGTCGTCGTCCCAATTCTTCACGGCCTGGCGGAAATTGACGTTGGCCGAGTTGAACAGCATCGCCATGCCCGACGACGTGCGGGTAACGTGTGTCCCCTGCTCGCCCTGTGCAATCAGCGGCATCTGCACCGCCTCGTCGACGAACTTGACCGCCATCTCCACGATCGCGGCCAGCAATGCCTGATTCATGGGAATGTCGACAGTCTCGAACACCCTGGCCTGCTGCTGGCCGGGTGTGACAGCCGACTTGAGGCGCAGCCATATCTTGCGCGGCGAGAGCTTCCACGAACCGTTCTCGGGCTCGATGTTTTCCTTGTCGATGATGACCTGCGGCGCGGTTGCCAGCGCTGCGTTGTCCATCATCATGCGAACGGCGGAGTTGAGCATGCTCTGCTCATTGCGCATGAGACGCGGGACACCGACGCCACCGAGGATCGAGCTCTCGGCCTTCTCGAACGAATAGACGCTGTAGATGCTGGCGCCACTGTCGAGGATGTAATCCTCGTCGATGCGCAAGAGCTTCTGCCCGCAGAAGAACAGGCGAACCATGAGCGGATCGAGCGGGTCATGTTCCTTCTCGACGCGCTCTGCATCCTCGGCACGGCCCAGCGCGCGGATCATCTTGCAGACTTCCTCGACCTCAAGTGTGCCGATGAACTCCCACACGACGAAGCGATCACGGAAGTCGTTGAGAACGTCGCCGCTCTTGCCGCCGTTTTCGAGGGCGCGAAGCTCGGTCATGAAGTTGAGATCGTCGGAGCCACCGCCCGATGCCTGACCTTGTGGGCCATCCTTCAGCAATTCACGCACTGCGGTTGCGTCGAAGCCAATATCCTTGGCCATGCGTCGGAGCATCTTCCTGTTCGGGAGATGACGCTCGAACGTATCTTCGCATTCCTCCATGCTCTCGGCCGACATATCGGGAAAGAAATGCCAGTAGGACACTCGGCGAACGCCAGGGCGGACCTTCCCGCTACCTTCGAGCTTGTAGTCAGCACCCTCGCCTACCCACATGGCGCGCCCCTTGTCGTTGACGATCGGACCCTTGAGGATTCCGACGCCAACCTTGCAGGCGTCCTCGATCACGTCACGGCAACGCGCGGCGTACTTGGCTTCGGTCAACTGGTCGTCGATCTCGCGGGCCATCGCATCGCGGCGCTTGCGAGCCCATTCGATTTCCTTCTGCTGGTCGCGTTCCTGTTCTCGCAGTGCGCGGGCCATGGCTGCGAGTGACGTGGCTGTTTCCAGCATATCGGGGTTGCCTTCGCCGCCCTGCTCAACGTCGGCGTTGTGCTGCGCTACGGCTTCTGCGGTCTTCTGTTCGGCCTCGTCCGCCCGGCGCGCAAGCTCGCGCTGCTTGCGCGACAGTTCCGGCACCGGCGTTGCGTCGATACCCCAATTCTTCTCGTCTGCCGGAAAGAGCATGTCTTGCAGGCGTGCCGACCAGGCGCGCGTCTTGGGGCGGGTGATGTTGATGAAGAGTTTGGAGCGCTCCTTGTCCGACTTGAGGGTATTCTCAATGTCGCCCTCGTAGATGCCATGATACTGGCGCAGGTCTTCCAGCCAGCGCTCCTCGATCGGCTTGCGGCGCGTGATGCGGTCGGCAATGCGCTTGCCTAGCTCCAGAATGATCGGCTGCACCGCGTCCTGAATCTTCTGCCACTCGCGGCGCTTCTGCTCGGCCTGTGCCGAACTGTCATTGACGTCGAAGAAGGCATTACCCGGGACGTTCATTTCAATACCCTCCAAGGGTGTCGGCGACCGTGGTGTTGTCGGAGACGAAGTTGCGCTTGACCGGCGGCGTGCCGGCGATCAGCGGCAGCATGCGGACAAGATAACGGAGCGCGTCCATCGCGTGATCGAACTTCTTGACGATCGCGCCCTTCTCGTCGCGACGGTACAGCCGATGCTCGGCCAGCACGTTCTGGCAGGATGTGAAGACCTTGAGGCGACCGGACGCCATGCGCTCCCAGACGTGCAGGATTCCAGCCTCTACGCCATTGTCAGCTTCAACCAGGTTGAGCCCAAGGTTGACGTAATCAGCGAGGAGTTGCTTGCCATCGCGCTGCGATCTGCCCTTGGCTGCCGGGTCGATCGTGCCCTTGATCCACTCGCCGCGCGCCTTGATCGAGGCTGCATGCACCGAGGGCTCGGCGTGGCCGCGGTAGTGCTCGGAGTAGATGTAGAGAATATCGTCGTCGCGGTCCCACGCGCCGAAGATCGCAGCCGTCTTGTTCCAGCCGACGTCGAGCCCATAGGCCTTTGCAAAGTGGCGCGGGATGGCGAACGGAGCGCAGGTGAATTGCTCCTGCTCGATCGGGTAAATGGCGCCGGAGCCAAGTGATGGTGTGCCCTTTGATCTCGCCTCGCGCAGGTGCGGAGGGGTGTTTTCAAGCAGCTCCTCTTTCGTTTGCGCGTCGAGATGGGGCACGTCGTCCCAACCCGCTGTCACAAAGAATTTGGAACTGTTGACCTCTGGCACTTGTGCCCCCGCTACCGTCGCTCAACCGTCGTTATAGGACAAATGCAGGCGGCGTGCTAGGTTGCCTATGTCTCAATCAGCAATGCTTGCGATGGAGGCTGCCATGTAACCGCTTTAGAGCAGGCGGCAGCGGAAGCCCGACCAGGTCACAGCCCTGCCGCCTAGCCCTTCGGTTTGAAATCGTCGCCGAGGAACTGCATGACGGTGTCGGACAGGCCGGAAAGCGGCGTGAAGGTCAGCATGAGGATGCCACGCGTTGTCGCGGTGCGGATCAGGCACTCGTTGTAAATATCCAGCGGGCACTCCTCGTCGAGCCAGATTAGCTCTTTCGCTGTCCCCTGAAACTTCTTGCGGCCCTGCTCGTAGGCCTTGAACGCAAGGTGCGACCAACCTCCGGTCTTGTGCTTGATGAACACGAAGTCGGCGAGATCCTGCACGCCCATCTTCCACTTGGCCGCGCCGATGCAGTCGCGTGGAATCATGCCGGAGCCGTCGAACGTGCGGACTCCGTCGTCACCGTAGATAACCGCCCCCAGGAGCTCGGCCTGGATAATGTCGCGGGTGGTTTCGTTCGTGTCACCGGCCGCCCAGGCGCGAATAGGCTTGGAGAACCGCCTGCCATCCCACCAATCTGGATAGAGGCCGGTCAGGTGTGCGGTCGTCTCGTATGCGCCGGTGATGGTCTTGCCGACGCGGTTGCCGGCCATGAAACACCGCTCTCGGTACTGTTTGCCGACGCGGAAGAACTCCATGTGCTTTGGGTAGCCATGGCGCGAGAGCGGCCCGTCGTCGGGGAAGAAGTTGGCGAATTTGTTGAACTTGGCGTGATGCTCTTCAGCCAGCACAGGCTGCAGCAGCGCCTCGATCTCTTCATCGGATAGCTCGGAGAGGAGATTCTCAATCTCGTCGTCGTCAAGCGGTGGACCGCCATTATGGCCCAGCAAGGTATCAGCGAGTTGGTCGATCGCCCCCATGATCGTCAGCCCTTGGCCGACTGGTCACTCAGTTGCTTGGCCGGGATAACCTTCGCGCGCTTCATCATCGCGTCTTTAAGGCGGTCAGCCAGCATAATACGCTGCTCGTCCGATGTGACCTCGGCAGGCGACGTTGCGGCGTCCAACTGTCCCTTGACCTTAGTGACGTTGGTGTAGAGCCCGCCAGTTTCCTTGGCAGCTTGCTCAAGAAGCGAGGCCGCGAGCGGAATTGCCCCCTTCTTCTCGGCTTGCAGGTAGAGCTTGTGGAGCTGGCGAAGCCGGTAGGCCCGCTGCGCCATCGGCTCCGCCATCATCTCGGCGTGGAATCGCTCTCGTGTTTCATGGAACAGCGTAACCCACTTCTGCGCGAGGATTGTGCTGCGGGTCGGATTGTAGTTGGCCACAGCCTGTATGGTCACTTCCACGCCACGCTCGGCCAGGCTGCGGTGTATTTCTCCTACGGTGTCGTACATGGCCAGGCGCGTGACGATCTCGACCTTGTCAGCCTCCGACAGTGGCCCGTTCCCACCGGGATTCCCGCGCTTGCGCTTGCCGACGCCTGTGTTGGTTCCCGCCTTGTCCCCCCGCGCTTTCGGCATTACGCGGCTCTCCGTGCGCTACAAATCCCGCAGCCCGCGGCAATGCTGGCACGGCTGACGGTGGGCCCGTCCTGCGCTGCTCGCACCATAGCGGCGACAGCGGTATCTACGGCGCCATATCGTGCGACGACAGACACGAACTCTTCAACGTCATGCCCTTTGATCGTGTAGACCGGGAGGCCTTCCTTGTTGAACCTGGGAGCGCCGAACTCGTCGACAGCTTGCGCGCAGTGGTAAAGCTCATGCTCGACGAGCGCGCAGAATGAGGCGTCGTCCATGATCGCCGCAGCTTCGGTACTGATCGTGATGATGAAGTTGGGGACGTGGCCGAACCATTGCTGGACTTGAAATGCAGCCATCGCTTGCGACCACTTCGAGCCCCCGTCGCGGGGAATGCGAGCCTCACCGGCGATAAATCGCCCGGCTGCCGTCGCGGTGTAGTTCGTCCATAGCCAGCCGATCGAGGCTTGCTGCAGGTGGGCGTGGTCTGGGTTGGTCAGGGGGTGGCCGTCGTCGATGAAACAGGCGCGCGCCCACGCGCCCAGCCCGTCGTTGTCGGGCATGAACGCGCCTCCGGGGTGTAGCTCGGGGGGCATGGGGCGCTGCATCGCCTCGCATTATCGCGCAGAATGTCTTAATGCGCAATGAGGCCGACTTGGGTACGTCGCATAACGACTAAGGGCGGCGCGACCGGGAACCCCCAATCCTTCGCCGCCCTTATAACGAGGGTGATCAAGTCCCCGACCCGTCACCGGGATTTAGCTTGCCTCCGCTACGCAGCGACAAGAGACGTGTCCCCTATACCACATGGTCCTTACTGCGGACAACAACCTCAAGCCGCTGGCCATCGTATTCCATTTCCATGGTGTTGCTGATCAAGCAGCCGTTGCCGACCCAAATCCGGTCCCGGTTGACTGCCACCATGTTGATGGCCACCATCTTGCCGAGCGTCTCATAAGCTGATGGCGGGCGACGTCGCTTAATTTCGATCCCCACCGCAATGCCGAACAGGAATGGCACGGCAAGGATGAAAAGCGCGCTGACTAACTCGCTCATACCCCCTCCTTACCATCCCCCTGCCTATCCAGCAAAGGATCTGATGCGAGGGCGCGGATGGCTTGGGCGATTGATGTGCGAATGTCAGAAGGCGGCGGCCAATTGCGGTCAGATGCACTCTCCGCCACCTTCGCCGCTTCCTCAAGCGCTTGTCGGCGGGCCTCTGCGATAGCGGCGGGCACTTGGGCCAGCGTCTCGGCGTTTGTGCGCAGTTGTTCTCCAGCCTCTGCAAGCGAGGTTTCGAGGGCCCGGATGCGGGCGGTTAGGGTGAGAACGCGATCCTCCTCGCCAGTGATCTCCTGCCGTGCCATGCGAGTGTCGTAATCACAAATCGGGTGTGTCTGCCCGCCCCGGTGATACGCCATTTCAGCCGCTCTGGTCAGGATCATGGGCGACGAGTCTTGCTCGGCAAAGTCCACCTCGAATAGTCGTCCGTCCGGCAAGCACCATTCCTGAACACCATGGCGCGTTTGTCCGGTAGGCTTTGCCACCAGATCATCCATCACCGTTCTCCCTAGCCTTGAGACAGGCGGCGAGAAGGGCTAGGGCGGGCATGTCGCCAACTCCCACATGCTTCCCCACTTTGGCTGCATTCCCCATGATGCAGAAGCCTTTGCCTTCCGGCACCAGCATCATTGCAGCATCCGTCCATGCTTCTGCGTCGAGGAAGCGGCAAAACCTGCCAGTCATGGTCCATCCATCGCCGCCCGGTATGGTGGTGCAGGCGTATCGCCGGAATGATAGGCTGGTTTGGCACAGATGCTCCCACGCCTCTTCCAGCGCCTGTCTTGTGTCGGTCATTGCTTCCCCCTTACCGCGTCCAATGCGGTGATTGCGGCGGTGGCAGCCTCTTGCGCGTCATCCTGCGTGGCATCGTTAATCAGCGCCATGCCGTTGCTGCTCCATATCTTGAGTTCGCGACGGGTTGCGGGCATCTGATCGTATTCACGCCCGCCTTCCATAAACGGGGCCAGCTTGCGCGCCACAGCCTCCACCTCATCCCCGCTCGGCACAGCATGGATAAGCTGGCCGGTGCGGTAGGCGTTGACGAGGGCGACGATAAACTCAAGATTTGGAGACAGGCTCTCCGCCGTAGCCCCTTCCTCGTCTATGATCCCGATGGGGAAATCTTCCACCTCGACAAGCCCGTGGCATTTTTCATCCGGCCCGGTGCCTGTGTAGTAAGCAGCGATCTCCCAAACCCCCTGCACCGCCGCCTTGCTCAACGCCTCAAGCGCTTCATGGGTTATGCTATCCTGCATCGGGGGTCTCCTTGAGGGCTTGGCGGGCTTGGCGGATGCGCTTCAGTTCCGCGATGTGCTCCGTTCCTTCCATAGCTTGCGCGTACTTCTCAGAGGCACCAGCATCGCAACAATTCCAACCGAACTTCATTCCCGCCCGGTATGCGCTGGCTTGCAATGCCTCCTGCGCGCGGACTGCGAGATTAAGGAGTTCCGTCTCTCGCTTTGCCTCCTCCCGCAGCTTCCGCTCCCGTTCCTCGAAGGCGCGTTGGATGGTTAGGGCGGCGATCAGTTCCGATTCCTGATTGTAGAACCCCGGCGAACGCTTCGCCACGTCATGGCGTCGGCGTGCTTCGGTCCACAACTCTACCGCCCACTGTTCAGGTTCAGTCTGCATGGCCGCTATCTCTTCCGCTGTCATGCTGCCTCCGGTGCGGTCCTATCGAACATATCCTCGCCGTTGACGCGCCGAGTTTCCAAGCCGCAGCTACTACAGACAAATGCCTGTTTCTGTTCATCCCTGCGCATCCGGTTAAATGTTGAGCACCCGCCGCAATAAGGCAGATAGCCGGGTTCTCCGACGCTAGGCGACCTCATGGCTTTGCCTCCGGTCGTGTGGGGAGGGTGTAGAGGACGGTCCCGACCGGCACTTTCGATGCGTGGAATATGGCAGTCGTGAAGCCACCATCAGAACCGGTAAACGGTCCTGCAATGCCCACTTCCACCACCTCCCCGCGCTCGGCAGACTGGCGGTGGCGGGCGAAGGCTTGGGCAAGCAATCGTATTGCGGCATCCCTGTCTTGCGGGGAGCAAAGGTGTTGCGCTGCGCTTGTTGCCCAGCCAATATCGTCTTGGGTCACTTCCGCTTCCCGCGCCTCTTGGCTTACTTTGGTCATGGTTACGCATCTCCCGTGTGGAAGGGCGCAAAGCTCGGGCCAACAAACATGGCGATACGCTCCTTGTCGCCACTGAAGCTCATTGTTTCGCCGTCGCGGATACGCTGGTTAACAAGTTGATAAAGCCGAAGGGCTGATCTGATCAGGGCAGTCTTCGAAAGCTCAGCTTCCTTTGCCATCTCTTCCACAACAGCCATTTCGCGCTCGGACAGGTTGAGCGTCATCGTTTTCTTGCTTACTTCAGACATGAGATTGATCCTTGGGTTGGGTGAGTGCATCCCGCGCTATGCTTTGCAGGTGCTCGAAGTTCTGGTTGCCGGATTGGTGATCGACGTAGCCAGTGTCGGCTATCCAGCGCAGGACCGAACGGAGACGGTGGCATTCGATGGCAAGGCGGCGGGTGGCTTCGGTGGTCGCCCTCGACTGGACTGGCCTGTCCTTATCGCCCGTTATCCTCGCGGAAGGGGTTTCTGCATAAAGCGGCATAGTGGCCGCGCCGCATGGGCGGTCAAACATTACCATGCCGTTCGCTTCGAACTCGATCTTGCGGTTCAGCATCTCTGCGTTGATGTAGCCGATTGGTTTGGCTCCCTCGACACAATAGGCGCAATAGCAGCCGGGGTATGGAACGTGGGTCATGGGGTTGGTTCCTTGGGTTGGTGTTCGCCGCACAGGTCATTGATGGACATGACGGGGCGATATTGTTCGTAACTGGTCGGCCCCATGCGAAGGGGCGGATAGCGTCTGCACGGCCCGGGATCGTAAACCCGGCCCGACACGCGACCGCCCCACCACCGGCACGTTCCACAGGTCTTATCCACGGCCTGCCTCCTCGTCTGGCAGGATAACCTGCGTGGTTACGATGATCTTGGTGCCTGCCGGGAAGTCGTCAGCGAATGCCTTGAAGCCGGGGCCGTGAACGAAACCACTATTCCCCCAGAACTTGCCGTATGGCTTTTGATCGCAGACCAGTTCGTGCGTTGTCGTCGGATTGCTGGCAGACAGAACCTCATTTGGGCGAGTGTGCCTTACGCAGCGCCATCGGCCATCGCTGTAGTTCTTGACCTCGTAGCTGCTCACCAGATCGCGCCGGGTCGGATAGCGATAGGTGAAGCGCTCTGTGCAGCCTTCGTGCCCGCATATGCCGGTGAAGGTCCAATCTCGACGGCTCATCGGCCTGCCTCCTTGAGGGCTGCGAGAAGGTCGCGGGCGCGTTTCCCCCCGTCAGCAGACAGCGCTTGTCGGCCTGCATCGCCTTCGCTGTGGATCAGTCGGCACAAGCGTTCCTGTTCCTCATACCACTCCAGCGCCTCAATAAGCCGGTGATGGCTGTCTGCCCGCGTGTTCAGCATATCGCGCAATGCAGCGGCTTCTTCGCCGTTGACCAGATGAAAGCCTTTGCCCCACTCGCGCTCGTTCACGCGACGGACGCACCACATGTCGTAGTAGCTGCGATCCTGAAAGCACTCGTAAGGCAAAGGCGTATGTGCAGTCCCAGTCATTCCGCTTCACTCCAATGCTGCACCCCACGACCTGCCAACTCGAACTGATCCATAGCCCTGCGGTATTCACGGACCACATAGGCTAGGCACAGGAGCGCGATGGGGGTGAGGATGATGGCGAGGGGGTAGAGGTCAGTCATGGCGGGCCTCTTGTGGGGTGGGGGTGTTCCGCGAGTGGGCGCTGGATTGCAAAAGCCGATAAGCCGAGTGCCAATCGTAGCCTGCGCCAACCAAGGCATCTATTTCGGCATCGGAGACCAAAGGCGCTGCCCCCGCCACACCTAACCCATTGGCCGCGTTTGCCCCCGTTTCCCCGACCATATGGCCTGAAACCCCCGAAAATTCGGGCTTGGCGGTTAACGCTTTCTCAAAGGTCGTCATGCGGGTGCTCCCGACAAATCCCGTCCAATTCCAGCCTGGCGCTTGATCTCGGCCAGCTCTTCGGCGGTGACAATGTCGGCCGGCGGAGGGATGTATTCGCGCTCGTGTCGCCATACGAGGTGCTTGGCGCGAGAGATCGCATATCCGCGAGCGGCACCGATGGCCTTGGCCTTGGTGTGGATTTCGGCCGGAACGGGAAGGAATGTTGCCGTGCGCAAGAGCTCGTCGAATGCAGCGGCCAGGTCGATGAGGGGGAGATTGCGCAGGGCTCGCCAGTAGAGGTCATGGATCTCTGCGGCTTCCTTTTCAGCGAGCTTGCGCTTGGCGGTGGCGAGTGAGAGGCGTCCGACAAGATTTTCGATCCGCTCAATGGTGGGAAGATCGAGGCTGGCTTCGTACGCCTCGGCTTCAAGGATCCACTGGCGCAAGGTGGCCGCTGTCTTCGGGCCAACGATTTTGCTCTCTCCGCTGCGCAGAAGCTCTTGCAGCCTGTCGCTTAACTGCGGCTCTTGCGATTGGATCACTCGGCTCTGCGGGTGAATTTTCGTGACTGCGTTCATGGCCGGGGTTCCTTGATGCTGTCTGGTAGGCGAGTTGCTGGAAGATGAAGGTGACGGGATCGGGAGGCGCTGGACTGGCCTCCATGCATCTTCGGAGGGCGTCGAGAATCTGACCGTCGGAATACTTCTTGCGCCAACCGGCAGTGACGGAGCCTGCGCGGGACTTCGAGACGCCATTCGCTGCGAGGTGAGCGCAGACGTGATCGAAGGTCAGTTTCTTCAGATCGAAGCGGGGGGAGGCTTGCTCGTTTTCGCCTTCGCGCGGCGTAATAGAACTACCCTCTCGTATATAACCCTTATCTTGTTCCCTTGTTTCTTTGTTCTTATTTGTCCCGCTGTTGTCCCGCTGTTGTCCCGCTGTTGTCCCGCTATGCGGGCTATCGTTGTCCCGCTTAGGTCCGTCTACGTCCTGATATTTCGCGTAATTACAGACGGTTATGATGCTTTGGCCTTGTCCCGCTGCATGTCCCGCTGTTGTCCCGATTTTTGATCGCGTTTCGATCATGCCTTCATCGCGCAAATCGGAGAGGAATCGGTCGACACGCGATTTCGACCAGCCCCAATTGTCCGCGAGGAAGCGCACAGAGAACGATAGTTCTCCACGCTGTAGCTCGATCGTCTCGCCCTTGATGCGGACGCGCGTGGGTTTCCAGCAAGCATTGCCGACGATCCAGAACCATGCGCGGAAGCGCTCCGCATCCTTGAGGAGCGGGTGGTTCAGCGCATCGCGCGACATGGCGATGAAACCGCTCACGCAGCCTTCCTCGCCCTGCCTCTTGGCCGGGAAATGCCCGCTTGCGCCGCGTAGAGCGCGACGAGGCGCACGGTGACGCTGTGCTCTGCGGCAATGGCTTCTGCCTTCTCACCTCGCTCATAGGCGGCGAGGATGGCGTAGCGTCGGGCCTGCGAAGCGAGACGGCGGGCCCTGCTCGCGAAAATCTCGGCGCGGGGGCGGGTCATAGCAGGCATTCCTGCAGATCGTCCTCACGCGGCAGGACGCTGTAGTGCGTGCCGCTGGCCCAGCCACGCTGCCAAATGAACCAGGCGCACTCCATGGTGGGATTTCCGCCCCCCAAGAAGTCAGGTCGCCACGTCAGCGCGCGGATTCTAGCGGGAGGGTGCTTGTGGAACAGTGCGGTGCGCTCGTCAGCGTGCCAGAACGTCGCCTTTAGCAGCAGGGCGAGGTAATCGACGTTCAGGGCTTCCAGCAGGTGCAGGATCATCGCAGCAGCAGGTGTGAAGGGTGGGTTGGTCACGACGACGCGCGCCTTGGCGCGCTTGGCCTGCAGGAGATCGAGGGCTGCGACGTCGTTCTCTGAATCTGCGACAAGGTCTGTGCCTACGGGCACGAAGCCGTACTCAGCCAGAACGCGCATGATGGCGCCGCCTCTGCCGCAAGGCTCCCACACGCGGTTATCGCGGGCGAAACTAGCGATGCAGTTCCGTTCCTCGCGCAGCAGGGCGCGCGTGACTTCCGGCGGTGTGGGGTAATAGTCGAGCGCGCGCCGCTTTGCCTTTGGTCCACCGCCGACCATGGCAGGACCGAGCCCCTTCGGCACGTCCGGCGCCAACTGAAACTCTTCAAACAGGCTCACCAGCCGCGCTCCTGCACGAGCACACCAGCGTTGCGCAGCACGTCCATTGCCTCGGTACGCGATCTGACGACGTGGAAGGGCACACCGGTGGCGAGGCACCAGTCGCGAAAATCACGCTGCGAGGATCTGAGGCTGCCGCCGTCGGCTTTGAACTCCATGGCGATTGAGCCGCCACGAAACAGGAACAGGTAATCGGACGTGCCGGTTACGAGCCCGAGAGCCTTTGCGATGGCGGCTTGGACCGAGACGCGGAACTTGCCGTTCACGGTCCTGCCGATGCCTGCGAGCTCGTTGGCCGGGTGGGTCCATACGGCGAGCAACCGGCCCTCGATCGAGGCTTGGCGCAGGTCTTGGGCGAAGCGATATGCTTCAGCATCCTCTGGCCCGAGCTTGGCGCAGGCGGTCGAGGACAGTCCCTTGTGGTGCATCAGGCGCAGGATGAAGGCCGGTGTCGCCATCGGTCAGAGCTCCGGCGCGCCGATGTAGACCGGCAGGCCGGTTTCGCTGCCCACTGCGGCGATCGACTCTTGGAACGCTGTGTCGAACACAAGGTCCGGCCGCCACAGCTCATACCAGAATTTCAGCCCTTCGCCGGTCTTGCGGTACCGGAAGCGCGCGACCAGACGGAACGGGTCGGACGCGCCACGGAAGACGGGCAGCACGATCGAGAACATATTGGGCAGCACCAGCGGCTTGCCGTCCCCGTCGGTGTGCTGGCTGTCGAACGTGAACTGCGCTTCGCCGGTCGAGAGGTTCTTGGCCTCCTTGATGACGGAGCTTTCGTAGATCTGCAGGCCGCGCGAAATCTCGATCAGCTTGGTCGGCGTGGCGAGGTTGCCGCGATTGGCCTTCACGAACGCCTGCGAGGCAGCGCCGAACTTTTCGATCGGATCGGCCGAGACGTCGACGATATGATCTTCGAGGAATCGAGCAAACTCGACCATGCCCATCGGCTTGGCGTCCATGCCGACCCATGCCTGCCATTCAGGCGAAAGCGGGAAGGCGTAAGAGGCGCGATGGTGCCCGTTCTGGATCATCGCCAGCGCGGCTTTTTCGTCAGCCCATTCGTTCGCAGGGTGATAGTCGAAAATCGCCGTCAGGCTGGGCTTGGCCATGTCGTCGCAAGCGAAGATGGCCGACGTCGGGAACGCGAAGCGCTTTACGACCTCGATGAAGCTGTCGAGCGTCGTCAGGCGGACGGTGCCCTTTCTCGCCAGCGGGAACTGGCGGTACAGGTCAAACATGCCGGGATCGAGGATCGCGGCACCGTTTGGCCCCATTACGATGTGCGCCGGCGTGTTGTCGCGCGGGTCGCGGATCATGCCGACGCTGGGGCGCAAGTGCTCCTCGGCAACGCCAATGGCGCTCTTGAGAAGCTCGCCGGTGCGATCCACGACGTGATCGCAATGTACGGAGCTGCTGTAGGTTTGCGCAACAGCCTCAGGCGCGGCGCTGTCCTGCGTGTTCTCGGCAGTGCCTTCGCCGGTGGTGGGTTCTTCCATGGCCTTGTCCTTTCGGGGGTTTCAGGTCAGCCGCGGACTTCGCGGGCCTGCGTGGTGATCTCGCGGATCGAGCCGAACAGGTTGCCCTGGTTGGGCTTGTTCGGGGTGAGCCTGCCGTCGGTGGTGAACCAAGCGACGGTGGAGCCGTGCTTTTCGACCGGGAGCTTGAAGGCGAGGCTGGGCGTGAGGACCGAGAACTCGCGGTCAGGGTCAAAATCGACCTCGATCTTGAGCGTGATCGTGCCCTTGGCGCGGCGGTCGGTATCCATGCCCACGGCTTCGAGCTTGCTGGCGAACTCGCGCAGCGGCTCGACGCTGTCCGCATCGAACTGGCCGTCCTTGAGCATTTTGATCAGGTCGGAGAGGGTGGTGGCTGCGGCAGTGCGACGGCTGCCGTCGGCGGCGGCGGTCTCAAAGGTTTCGTCAGTCATTGGACGAGGCCTCCTCATCGAGAACGCACCAGTCCTCGCAGAGCATATCCGACTGGCTTGCCAGCCAGCCCATGAGAATCTCGCCAGTGGCGGTCTTCATGTTGATGCAGGGGAGGACGGTGGCCATACCGCCGTTGGCCTCTGCGTAGGCACGGCAGTGATCGGACCAGAAAGACGACGCGTTGATCGTGCGGCCTTCGAGGGGGCCGGAGAGACAAAGCCACATGCCCTTGCCGTTCCAGCCGGAGCGAGCGATGCGCTTGCCCTGCTTGAGGGCTTCGAGCGCTTGCCCGAAGGTCAGATTGCCAGAAACGCGGTACGCGCGACCGAATACGTCGAGCGGCGACCATGAGATATAACCGGCGTGGTCAGGATGGTTGGCCTTCCCGCCGTCGACGTACTCGACAAGCATTCCGGCATCGTCACCGTTCTCGTCGGCAGGAAGCACCCAGCCGCGATAGGTGTTGTAGTCCGCTCTGGACATGGGACGGGCCAGTACGGCCTTGGTCCCGAGGTAGAGATCCATGACAGGCACTCCACGGCGCGAAGGGAAAGCCGGGAAAGGAGCGTCGCGCCGCTTGGCCGCCCCTTGCCGGAAGGGGTCAGGCTGCGGCCTGTGCCTCGCGCGCCTCGCGCGCTGCCTTGTAGACGGTGTGCCAGTCGTCGAAGGTGACGGCGCCGTCGGTGATCTCGCTGTATCTCTTGACGAGGTCAGGGTTGGGGAAACGCAAACCGCGCTCGTGCTTTGACACGACGCTGCCGTTGACACCGGCGAACTCGTCGTGCCCTTGTCTTACGTGGCTGGCTGCCTCGTCGAGGGTCCAGCCTTTGAGCTCTCTGAAGTGTGCGAAGTCCATAGCGCACACCTTATGTCTCAATGCGACATGACAGGCAATCAGAAATTTGGCTTTATGTGACGTGCCGTGCTAGGTGGCGCGGTGTATCAATATGCGAATGAGCCGTGACCGAATTTACGCACCGAACCGCATCAAGGAATGGCGGATCAAACGTGGCTTCACGATGGAAGGGTTGGGCGCTGCTATGGCTGCCGACCTTACAGCGTCGACCATCGCCAAGCTGGAGGCGCGAAAGATGGCACTCTCGGCTGATTATCTTCTCGACCTGGCCAACGTCCTGCAGGTCAGCCCTACCGACCTACTGCTCAACACCATCCCGGCGCGTGTCCTGCCGGTTGTGGGGAAGATCGCCGCGGGCAACTGGCGCGAGGCTGTCGAGATGAGCGAGGAAGCCATCCCTGTTCCCGACAACCTTCCGGGCAACAACCTGTTCGTGCTGCGGCCCGATGGCGATTCGATGGATCGAATCGTGCCTGAGGGCGTGGACGGCGGCTTTGTGGTGGTCGATCCTGACAGCCGTGAGCTTGTCGATCGCAAGTTCTACGTCGTGATGAACGAGCACGGCGAGTGCACGTTCAAGCAATTCTCGCAGAATCCCTTGGCGCTGCTGCCATGCTCGAACAACCCTGAGCACCAGCCCATTCCCATTGGGACTGCTCCGTTTACCGTGATCGGGCGCGTCGTGTACGTCGGGCAGGAGTTATAGGTTTACGGTCCATTTGTCGCATTGCGACAAAATAGGTTGACGGTCATTTCTCATTGAGACATAAGGCTCCCATCGCATGATGGAGAGCACCAATGTCGAATCTGGCTGTCGCTGCAAATCCCCCCGTCCCCACCGGCCCTGCCCCCGCTACTGCCGGTGTTTCCAGCCTCACCGTCGCCCCCGCCGATGCAGCGGGCGGGCGCGACCAGGTATTCTCCTTCCCGGTCACTATCTTCGCCACGGCGACGATCTCCGGCACGATCGAGGACGAGGCGCGCAACACTATCGGTTGCGACCTGCGCGACGCGCTGGCCGATGAAAGCTCGGTTGATCTCGACAATGGCGGCACGCTCAACTTCGAGCGGTTCGAGATTGAGCGAGGATTCGCCGCTATCGAAGCACGCCTTGCGGGGCAGGCTCATGCAGCGGTGAAGGCGCTGCGCAGGTTAACCTGCGCGCTAGCCAATCCTCAGGTGAGGAACGCAGAGCTTGCCGGCC
Source organism: Novosphingobium sp. FW305-C-30-35 (assembly GCF_058783135.1). Taxonomy (NCBI): domain Bacteria; kingdom Pseudomonadati; phylum Pseudomonadota; class Alphaproteobacteria; order Sphingomonadales; family Sphingomonadaceae; genus Novosphingobium; species Novosphingobium sp. FW305-C-30-35. Next base: position 74,736 of record NZ_JBYSYJ010000001.1, on the reverse strand, counting down.
TTCTGGTCGCAAACGGTCCTGTCCGCCTTGAGTCTGACGTCGTTCAGGCAATGATCGCCGCGCGTGAGGTTCTCTCCCGTATCGACGGGAAGGCCTGACCATGGCCACCGAAGCCCTCACCTCTTTCTCGCAGTGGTGCATGCCGGTCGAAGGGATCAACCCCTGCGACGGTTGGACCCTCTACCGCTACGACGAGGAAGACAGCGACCGTCTCGTCACCACCGGCTACTTTGCCAGCAACGGCGAACGGGATGTGTTCTTCAACCATGCCCGGTTCTGGTTCGATCCGACGCAGGAGCGGTTCGACTTCCTTGTCCGTGCCGGGTTCCCGCTGATCAACAAGGTCACGGCGTTCACCAACGAGGACATTGACTACGCCATCGTGCAGGCGCGCACCGCCGCACAGGTTCGGCACGGCCTGTCCGAAGCGCAGGCTACTGCAATCGCATGGGTGCTGTCGTGAAGCGTCAGTTGGCGATTGCTGCCCAGCTTATCCGGGAAAATCCCCGCGATTTCCTTCTCACCACTGCGGCGATGTTCGCAGCCCTTCCCGCTGCGACCGGCTTCCTGCTGGTCGCACAAGCCTTCCATGAAAGGATAAATCCATGAGCCCGAGAAGATGCCGCCTTGGGGGGTCTTTGCTTATCCCCTTCCGTCAGCCGTTCACGGCGTTCTGGATTTCTCTCGTCCTTTGGGGCGGAATTTTCCTCGTGCTGCGGTGGACGCTGTGATCGGAGTTTGCTTCGCGGTCACGGCGCTATGCCTTACCGAAGCCGGGCGCAGCACAGGCATTGAGCGTGCAAGCATGATCGTTTTTGCGGTCATTGCGCTCGTCGCCGGTTTGCATGAGGCGTTCGCGTGACGATCCGCCGCAAAGGTCGGGCCTACGGCGAACGGCGCGCATGGACAGCGCCCGCCGGATACGGCCTCGACGTCACCCAGCCCATTGCGGGCTACTATCGGATGCGTTTGCGCTCCGGCTCCATCAAGGCCGCAATCCGCGTGTGGTATGGGCCGCCGCTTGATCCTGTGACCGGCGAAGTGCTCGACCGCTCCTATCGCTGGCAGGCCATGGCCAACGGCGAATACGTGGATCTCGATCGCGTCTGGCCCGCCTGCGCCACCGATCCCATCACTCTTCCTGACTACGACTTCATGCTCAAGCGCCGCGAGTGGGCGCAGGAGCATGCGCCGGACAGCGCCTACGCGGTCGTCGGCAAGAAGTACGACCCGCTCGACCCCAAGAACCCCCTGCCGTTTTGAAGGAGCACGCACATGGCTACCCAGCCGATCTTCAATGACGTCCCTGCATGGCCCGAGGCAAAGCCCGCCGTCGCGTCCATGGGGCACAACAAGCCGCCGCTTGAGGAGCTTATCCCCGTCGAGTTTCGCGCGAAGCTCCTGGAGGAGAAACCCGAATTTCTGACCCGGTTCGATGCCGCCATCGACGCAGCCGATCGCGCCAAGGCCGAGGACGACGAAAGCCTCGCCAAGTGCGGCGATCTCGTGAACCTCTACCGTGCGCAGATCAAGCACATCAGCGAGACGCACAAGGCGGTGAAGGAACCATACCTGCAGGGTGGACGCCTCGTCGATGCGGAGAAGAATGCGCTGATCGAGCGCGTCGAGGATGCCAAGCGCAAGGTCGAAGGCATCGGGAACGCCTACGTTGCCGAGCGCGACGCTCGCCTCAAGGCAGAGCAGGCCAAGCGTGAAGCCGAGGAGCGCGAGGCTGCCGATCGTGCCCGCGCAGCCGAACAGGCTGCGCGCGATGCCGAGCGCCAGGCTGAATTGGCGAAGAAGCAGGCCGCAACCGACGAGGAGCGTCAGCAGGCCTTGGCCGATGCCGAGGAAAAGCGCCGCGCCGCCGAGGAGGAAATGCAGCGCGCGTCCCTCGCTGCCGCTGCCACCGTGACCAAGTCCGAGCCGGTGCGCTCCGATGCTGGCGCGAGCGTGTCGGGCAAGCAGGAATGGACCAGCAAGGTCGAGGACGTCTCGAAGGCTTTTCGCGCCGTGAAGGACGACCCGAAGGTCGTGGAGGCGATCGAGAAGGCGATCCAGCGCCTCGTCAAGGCTGGCAAGCGCGAGATCCCCGGAACACGCATCTGGCCTGTTATCAAAGGGAACTACCGGTGAGGCAGGGCTTCATCCGATTTGATATTTCTGGCCAGCGTTTCGGCAAGTTCACTGTCGTGCGATTCACTGGAAAGCGCTTCTGGGAGTGCCGCTGCGATTGCGGGGAGACCCGGCTTATTAAGGCTGGAGACCTTCGCAATGGCACTCGGACAGGTTGCGATAAGTGCCGCAAGCCGAGCAAGCAAAAGCGTTCAGACGCAACCGAGCGAAAGGCTTTCCATCGCGTCTGGTGGGCGATGATGGACCGCTGCGGGAACCCAGAAAGCGCCGCATTCCACAACTACGGTGGACGTGGCATTTTGGTCTGCGACCGCTGGCATTCGTTCGATGCCTTCTACAGCGATATGGCTCCACGACCTTATCCAGGCGCGACAATAGATCGCCGCGATAATTACGGTCCATACAGTCCTGAAAATTGCCGTTGGGCCGATCGCGTCACGCAGGGACGCAACCGCAGAGGCAACCACCTTATCACAATCGAAGGTGAGACGCTCACGCTGGAAGCGTGGGCTGAACGGATCGACGTCCCCTCTCGCACTTTGCGCAACCGGATAATCCGGGGCCGCACACCTCAGGAAGCGGTCGCCATGGGCAGAGGTAATGCCAACCACCACTACAGATCACGCGCCGAAAAACTGGCGCGCCAACAGGAGAAGTAACACATGAATGCCGTCACCAACATGACCGGCTTCGACCAGGCCCTCGCACAATTCAACGGGCAGGTGTCGAAGGTCGCGCAGCAGATCCAGATGGTTCTGCCCAGCCACATTACGATCGAGAAGTTTCAGCGCGTTCTCATGGCTGCCGTGAAGGCGGACCCGGAGTTGCTGCGCGCTGATCGCCGCTCGCTCCTGAATGCCTGCGAGAAGTGCGCGATTGACGGGCTGATCCCTGACAAGCGCGAGGCTGCGCTCGTCGTGTTCAAGCGCAACTACAAGGATGGTCAGGGCGCGTGGCAGCAGGCGCTCGAAGTGGCCTACATGCCGATGGTTTACGGCCTGCGGAAGAAGATCCTGCAGTCCGGCGAGATCACCGACATAACCTGCAAGGTTGTCTACCGCGCAGAAGTCGAGCAGGGCGCGTTCATCTATGAGGAAGGCACGGAGCGCATGCTCCGGCATCGCCCCTTGCTGGAAATGTCCCGCGAGCAGACCACCGACGACCAGATCGTCGCGGCCTATTCGATGGCAACCTACAAGGACGGCTCCAAGTCCTACGAGGTCATGCGCCGCTTCGAGATCGACGAAGTTCGCGAATGCTCGCAGACCGGCGCAACCAAGGACAAGAAGGGTAATCCGCGCAAGCCGTCCGGCCCTTGGGTGGACTGGTTCGGTGAGCAGGCCAAGAAAACCGTCATGCGCCGGCATAGCAAGTCGCTGCCCATGTCCAGCGACATTGTCGACGTTGAGGGCGCCGATCTCGATATCACCGCACGATCGACAGCGCGCATGCTCGAAGTCGAGCCAGACGCTCCGGTCACGCTGCCGGGCCGCGACGACGCCGCGATGCTGGCCGACCAGTCCGGGACCGAGGCCGGTGTGCAGTTGGAGCAGGACGGGCGCAGAGAACCGGAACCTGCCGCGACTGATAGCCGGGGTATGACCGAAGTAGACGAGGCCACCGCCCGCGCGCTCGATGCAGGGCACGACTACGACCCGGATACGGGCGAGGTTCTGACAGAGGAGCCGCAGGACGAGGCCGAGCGCCCCGCATGGTGGGCAAAGGTCGAGTCCATCCGCAAGGGCATCGCCGCAGCTAAGAACAAGCAGCATATCAAGGACTTCGACGACGAGTACGTGAAGATCCGCGTGGGCCTGCCCGACGACGTGATCGAGGAGCTTGACGCTCTGATCGCGCGCCGCCGCTCCGAACTGACCAGGCCGCGCACGGAGGCCTGACACCGTGGCCTACGCTCCGAACCCCGGCCACCTGCCTTTCGACTGCACGATCTTCAACGAGGAAGGTCAGGAGGTGGGGTTTCGGAGCGTCCACGTCCGCCTGTTCAACGGGTGGGACAGCAAGAAGGCGGGCGCGTCGCCTTGGCCCGCAGCGGGCGCAAGACCGCCGACGCGCTGGGAAATCGACCGCCGCCCGCACCCCTTTCAGATCAAGGAATACGAGTGTGTCTGATGCTCTCGCCATAATCCGCAGAAGATTCCGCCATCCCTATCAGGGCGCGCGGCTCGATGCGTTGGGCGAGGAGGCGCACCTGCGCACCGACCTGCTGTTGTTCGAGCTCGATCTGCTGACGATCCAGACCGACATTGACGAGCTTGCCGGTTTCGAGACGCCAGACGGGATCTACCACAAGTGGGAGCGCGTGGCCGACGTCGTCGCTGCCGTGGAAGAGTACGCGGGAGAGGCGACATGCCCCGCCGCGTAGGCTTCCGACGCACCGAACCGAGCCAGCCGCTCGACGAGTTCCTGTTTCGCTGCTGGTTCAACGGCAAGGGCATCGGTTCGACCATTGCCGACGTCGCCTATTCCTACGGCGTCACCCTGCCCTTCGAGACGGTGCGCCAGGCCTTTGTTCGCTGCTGCGACAGATTTTCAGGAGGTAGCATTGACTGACGCATTCCTGCGCCTGCCGGACGTCATGGCGCGCACGTCCCTCTCAAGAAGAACCATCTACCGGCGCATGGGCGAAGGCACGTTCCCGCAGTCCGTGAAGCTGGGCGCAAATAGCGTGGCGTGGCGCGAGAGCGACGTCGTCGCCTGGATGGCGCAGCCGACGGAATGGAGCGCTGCGGCATGACGAGACGCGGCCCGAGATCCGGCAGCCGAGGGGACAAGATCGCACGCCAGTACGCGAAGGGCGCGACGATGGCGGAGTTGGCCGGGAAGCACGGCATCAGCAAGCAGGCTGTGTCGAAGATCGTGAAGAAGCGCGGCCTTAGCCCGAGCTTCGAGGAGTGGCGCCGGCGCGTGATCGCTGGCCAGCGCGCAGCCGCAAGCAGGCGGGAGCGCAAGACCAAGGGGAAGAAGGCATGAAGATCACCCTACCCTGGTGGCTCAACCCGTGGGCCGAGGTTCGGCGCCTGCGCGACGAGGCTTTCGCGCGTGGCTTGTCGCACGGCTCCGAAGTGCGTGGCCTTCGCGCCGAGGTCGAGAAGCACAAGGCGCTGGCCGACAAGGCCGCCGATGGTCTGTTCGAGGTGCAGTCCTATGCGGCGACGCAGCTGCGTAACCTCCGGTTCGAGTTGGCGCGCTCCCAGGCGTGCGAGCAGTTAGCGCTCCAGCGGCTGACCGAGATTGCCAGCCTCATGCCGCCGCCGGTGCAGTTTGTCAGGAAGGATAGTGTCGATGGCTGAAGCCAGCGCGATCGAGTGGACCGATAGCACCGTCAATTTCTGGTGGGGGTGCTCCAAGGTTAGCCTTGGCTGTGACCATTGCTATGCCGAGACGTGGGCAAAGCGCACCGGTGGCAATCTTTGGGGGCCCGGCGTTTCCCGTCGGCCCATCAAAGGGGCCTTCACCATGCTGCGCAAGCTCAACGAAGGTGCAGAGAGTTTCATCCGAGATCACGGTCGCCGTCGGCGCGTGTTCATGCAGAGCATGTCCGACCTGTTCGACAAGGAAGTGCCGATCGAGTGGTTCGCTACCGCATGGGGTGCGATTCACTCAGTCGACGCCATGGACGTGCAGATCGTGACCAAGCGCCTCCCTATGATCGAAAGGCGCATCGAAGCGTTGGGCGAGCACGCACTCTCGGCTTGGCCGCGCAACGCCGGATTGATCGCCAGCGTCGTCAACCAGGAGGAAGCCGACCGTGACATACCACGCCTGATCGCACTCAAGGTGAAGTACGGGATTCCGTGGATTGGGCTGTCCATGGAGCCGCTGCTGGGTAAGGTCGCCCTGCGCTACGAGTGGCTGCGTGATCTTGATTGGGTGATTGTGGGCGGCGAAAGTGGGCCAAAGGCCCGGCCGATGCACCCGGATTGGGCAAGGTCGCTGCGCGACCAATGCGCGAAAGCGAGGGTGCCTTTCCTGTTCAAGCAGTGGGGCGAGTGGGAACTGGCCATAGACCGCGAAAAGGATGATCCCGATTGGCGGGCTGACTACACCAACACTTACGTCGATGGCGGCAAGTCGAAGTGGCTTAACCTCGCAGGCGGCTGCGGCTTTCATGGCGACCGATTCGTGGTCATGCGCAAAGCTGGAAAGAAGGCCGCCGGCCGCGTTCTCGATGGTCGCACGCACGACGGGTTCCCGTTCGACGATGGTTGCCGCTGCGGCTGCAAGGGCGATCCGTTCATCTGCATTGAGGCAGATGGCGCGTGACTTGCCACCCTGTTGAGATTCCCGGCGTCGGTCGCGGCTTTGTCTGCACCAGCGGACGGCGCAAGCGCTGCGCGTGCGGCCGACCGGCGACGCTCGAATGCGACTGGAAGGTGCCCACCCGCAAGAGCGGTACGTGCGACGCGCCGATCTGTGCTACATGCACCACGTCGCCAGCGCCGGGGAAGGATCTTTGCCCGAAGCATAAGGCGGCCTACGAAGGCTGGCTTGCATCGCGTGGGGGTAACATTGGGGGTATCGTTTCTGGCAAAGATTAGGAAAATGGCTTAAATCCTCCATTTTTACGGCATTGTTCGACGGCCACCCTGTCCGCCAAATTTTTAGCTTTCCTCTGACTCCGGGATTTCCAGCGCCTTGACGCTCATGTCGTCGCGGTCGACTGCATGACCCGGCTTGACCGTCTTGCAGCGCCATTCTGCTTCCCAAGGCAGCGGATTCACGGGTTCTTCGATCTCGAATTCCATTGAACTCTCTCCTCACCTTGGAAAGCGACGAGAAAGGCGAGCGTTCCTTCCCAACAAGAATTGTTTCAATTTGGACCTTGTCTTTCAGCAACACGTGTGGGACGCCTCTGAAATAACAGGGGAATGGAGCAACACATGAAGTTCGTCATAAGCGCCGCTGGAATCCTTTTGATTTCGGCCACCACTGGTTTTGCGCAAGAAGCCACATCCCAAACTGCAACAGTCGCCGCAACGCCTACTGCCCAATCCGCAGTTGTTCAGACCTCCGCCCGATTGCTGCCGGCGAGCACTTTGGTTCCGGTAACTCCCGACACCGAGATCACTTCGAAAAAGGTCGAGGTCGGTGACAAGTTCAACTTTTCAGTGGTCAACGATGTGCTGGAAAACGGAACGGTCGCTATTCCTCGTGGGTCCAAGGTCGAAGGAACTATCACGTGGAAGACCGGGAAGGCCGTCGGGGGCAAGTCCGGGAAATTCGAAGTGACATTCAACAAGATCAACGTCCGCGGCACCGACTATGCCATGCGCGGAGTGCATCGCCAGGAAGGCAAGGGGAACACTGTAGCGGCTGTTTTCGCGACGTGGCTCGTGAGCGGACGGTCAGCCGTAATGCAGCCGGGTCAGTTTGTGAACGCGTTCACCGTGGACAGTATCCCTTACTGATTTCACAAGTTAGACAAAGAAGGGCGCGGACGGATGACCGTCCGCGCCCTTTTTGATGCCAGATGCCCATCCTCAGATGTGGATCGCGCGCCCGTAAGCCGCCAAGACGCTTTCGTGCATCGATTCGCTGATGGTCGGGTGCGGGAACACCGTGTGCATCAGTTCGGCCTCGGTCGTCTCAAGCGTCTTGCCGACGACATAGCCCTGGATCATCTCGGTCACTTCCGCGCCGATCATGTGCGCGCCCAATAGCTCGCCGGTCTTGGCGTCGAACACGGTCTTCACGAAGCCTTCGGGCTCGCCCAAGGCGATGGCCTTGCCGTTGCCGATGAACGGGAACGTGCCGACCTTGAGTTCGTAGCCGGCTTCCTTGGCCTTGGCCTCGGTCAGGCCGACGCTGGCGATCTGGGGGTGGCAGTAGGTGCAGCCCGGAATGTTGGCGCGGTCCATCGGGTGCGGGTGAACGTCCTTGTTGCCGAGCTCGGCGGCAATGGCTTCTGCCGCAATGACGCCTTCGTGGCTTGCCTTGTGCGCCAGCCACGGCCCCGGCGTCACATCGCCGATGGCCCAGAGACCCTTGACGTTGGTGCGTCCATAGCCGTCGATGGCGATGATCCCGCGCTCGGCCTTCACGCCCAATGCTTCGAGGCCGATGTTTTCGGTGTTCGGCACGATGCCGACGGCGACGATGACGTGGCTGTAGTCGGCCTCGGCAACCTTGCCGTCCTTGCCCTTGATCTTCGCCTTCACGCCCGAGGGCGAGACCGCCAAGCTCTCGACGCCCGCGCCGGTCATGATCTTCATGCCCTGCTTGGTCAGCGCCTTTTCGAGGAATGCAGACACGTCGGCATCTTCAACCGGCACGACGCGATCCATCATCTCGACGACAGTAACTTCAGCGCCCATGTCGTTGTAGAAGCTGGCAAATTCGATACCGATCGCGCCAGAGCCGATGACCAGCAGCTTGGTCGGCATCTGCTTGGGCGTCATCGCGTGGCGATAAGTCCACACGCGCTCGCCATCAGCCTTGGCGAAGGGCAGATCGCGAGCACGGGCGCCGGTTGCGACGATCACGTGCTTGGCGGAGATCGTCTCGGTGCCCCCTTTGCCATCGACGCCGCCGGTCACCTCGACCGAAGTTGCCGACTTGAGCACGCCGTTGCCCATGTGGACGGTGATCTTGTTCTTCTTCATCAGGTGCGTGACGCCCTGGTTGAGCTGCTTGGCCACCCCGCGCGAGCGCTTTACCACTGCGTCCAGGTCGGCGCGGATGTTGTCTGCGGCGAGGCCATAGGCGGCCGCATGCTTCATGTGGTTAAGCACTTCGGCAGAGCGCAGCAGCGCCTTGGTCGGGATGCAGCCCCAGTTGAGGCAGATGCCGCCCAGGTTCTCACGCTCGACAATGGCCGTCTTCAGGCCGAGCTGCGCGCAGCGGATCGCCGCGACATAGCCGCCGGGACCCGATCCGAGGACGATGACGTCGTATTGGTCAGCCACGCAAATGCTCCTGTCAGTCTGTCTGCGGCAATGGCCGCGGTTTGCGTTCGTCGTCGATGGCGACGAAGAAGAATCGTGCTTGCGTTACCTTCTGGCGATCCTCGCCGGTGCGGGCGCGGCGCCAGGTTTCCACATCGATGGTCATCGAAGTGCGTCCCGCCTTGGCAAGAGAGGCATAGACCGAAACCTCGTCACCCACATGGACCGGGTGATGGAAGGTCATGCCCTCCACGGCGATCGTCGCGGCGCGGCCCTTGGCCCTTCTTGCCGCGACAATGCCTGCCGCCATGTCCATCTGCGCCATGAGCCATCCGCCAAAGATATCGCCGGCGGGGTTCGCATCAGCTGGCATCGCCGTGATGCGGATGGCCGGTTCGCCCTGTGGTAGCGGATCGGCCATCATTGCACCCCTGCGACTTGTTTCAGGCGATCAGGCTCAGGCCACCAGACCCAGCGGGTTCTCGATCAGGTTCTTGAACGCCTGCATCAGTTCGGCACCATCGGCGCCATCGATGGCGCGGTGGTCGAAACTGCCGGTTGCCGACATGACCGTGGCAATGCCCAGGGCGCCATCGATCACGTAAGGGCGCTGCTCGCCCGCGCCCACGGCCATGATCATCGCCTGCGGCGGGTTGATCACCGCGTCGAAGCTCTTGATCCCGAACATGCCGAGGTTGGAAAGCGAAGCCGTGCCGCCCTGGTATTCGTGCGGCTGCAGCTTGCCCTCGCGTGCCTTGCCGGCAAGCGTCTTCATTTCCGTGGCGATGGCCGAGATCGACTTGTTGCCGGCATCGACGATGATCGGCGTGATCAGGCCAGAAGGCGCCGCGACGGCGACCGAGATATCGGCGCGGCTGTAGGTGCGCAGTTCGTCGCCCGCGAAGCTGACGTTGCACTTGGGAACCTGCACCAGCGCCTTGGCCAGCGCCTTGATGATCAGGTCGTTCACCGAAAGCTTCACGCCCTGCGCCTCGAGCGCCTTGTTGAGCTGACCGCGCAGCTTGAGCAGGGCATCGAGCTGAATGTCGACGGTAAGGTAGATGTGCGGGATCGTCTGCTTCGCCTCGGTCAGGCGGCGAGCGATCGTCTTGCGTACGTTGTTGAGCTTGGTCGCCTCATAGGGGATGCCAAAGTCGGGCACGGCTGCAGGTGCCGGAGCCGCAGCAGGTGCCGCTGCCGGAGCAGAGGCTGGTGCAGTGGCCGCAGGCGCGGCGGTGGCAGGCTTGGCACCTTCGACGTCGGCACGGACGATGCGGCCGTTGGGGCCTGATCCGGCGATCCCCGCAAGGTCAATGCCCTTGTCGGCGGCAATACGCTTGGCCAGAGGGCTGGCGATCACGCGGTCGCCCTTGGCGGCAGGCGCTGCGGCAGCAACAGGGGCCGGTGCCGGGGCAGGCGCTGCTGCAGGGGCAGGCGTTGGCGCGGCTTCCGCCTTCGGAGCAGGAGCGGCCTTGGGGGCAGGCGCAGGTGCGCTGGCATCTTCGTCCTCGCCTGCGATCATCGCGATCACGGTGCCAACCTTCACGCCCTCGGCACCCTCGGCAACGTCGATCGAAACGATCGTGCCCTCATCGACAGCCTCGAACTCCATCGTGGCCTTGTCGGTTTCGATCTCGGCCATGATGTCGCCCGAGGAAACCTTGTCGCCGACCTTGACCAGCCATTTGGAAAGCGTCCCTTCTTCCATGGTGGGGGAAAGGGCGGGCATCTTGATGGCGATGGGCATGGGCGTGTTTTTCCGTGTCCTGATGGCAAGCCGCAGGGAGTCCGTAGCGGAAACCTCCCCTGCACCTTTTGTCACGCCCATTTCACCAGCATGGCGCGTCGGGTCAAGTGGCTTGCCGCTTGCGCCGCATACGAATTTGCCGATACGTGTGCATCGAGAGGACAGTTCGCCATGTCGCAGCGCATATATCTGGTCATCATGGATGAGACTGACGAAGCCAAGGGAGCGCTGCGCTTTGCGGCAAGGCGCGCGGTCCGCACCGATGGCACGGTCCACATTCTTGCCCTGGTGCCGCAACAGCAGTTCGTGGCATTCGGCGGGGTACAGGCCACGATCGAGGAGGAAGCGCGCGATCGGGCGGAAGTCCTCGCCATGACTGCCGCCGGAAGCCTGGCCAGCGAGTCAGGCCTTTCTCCGCAGATCTCGGTGCGTATGGGTGACGGACCGAAAGTCGTGCGCGAATATCTGGGCGAGCACCCCGAAGTCTCCGCGCTGGTGCTGGGCGCGGCTGGAGGCGGCAATCCCGGGCCTCTCGTCAGCCACTTTGCCGGCATTGCGGGGCAGCTCCCCTGCCCGCTGATGATCGTCCCCGGCGCGATCTCCGACGAGGAAATCGACCGGTTCAGTTGATCACTTGCGCTTGCCCTGGTGCCGGATGTTCGATGGGCGACCCCGCTTGCCCGCGGTATAGTTTCCCTGCCGCCTGGGCTTGTGTTCCATCTTGCCGCCACGCCGCTCGATGCGTTGGACGCCTTCGGCAACGTCAACCGGCTCGAACTTGAGCGCCCCTGTAAGGGGGTTGGCCTCGGCAAGCCGCAGCTTGAGAATCTGCCCCATGGCAAACTCCTCGCCGCTCAGTTCACCGATCAGGCGCTGCGCCTTCTCGTCATAGTTGAAACGCTCCGCCCCGAGGGTCGATACCGGCACCAACCCATCGCCACCGAGACCGATAATGGTGGCGAACAGACCGAACTTCTGGACGCCGGTGATTCGCGTGTCGAACACTTCGCCGACCTTTCCCGAAAGCCACGCCGCGACGTAACGGTCGATGGTGTCGCGCTCGGCCTCCATCGCGCGGCGCTCGGCATTGCTGATGGCTTCGGAAACCCGCGCGAGATCGCCCCGGTCACGGTCCGATAGACCGGACGTCGGCGGCAGATCGGCCTTGGGCCGTGGCTGCTCCAGACCATAGGCGTCGACCAGCGCGCGGTGGACCAGCAAGTCCGAATACCGTCGGATCGGCGAGGTGAAGTGCGCGTAGGACCCCAGGCTCAAGCCAAAGTGCCCGGCATTGCGCGGACCGTAGTAGGCCTGCGTCTGGCTGCGTAGCACGGCCTCCATGATCAGCGCCTTTTCCGCCTCGTCGGCGATGTCCTTGAGCATGCGGTTGAAGAGCGAGGGTGTGATCACCTGCCCCAGCGAAAGCTTGCGATCGAATGTCGCCAGATAGTCCTTGAGCGCCACCAGCTTCTCGCGGCTAGGTGGTTCGTGAATGCGATAGACGACCGGAGCGACCTTTGCCTCCAGCGCCTTGGCCGCAGCAACGTTGGCCGCGATCATGAAGTCCTCGACCACCCGGTGCGCATCGAGCCGTTCGCGAATCGCGATCTCGGCGATCTTGCCCTGCTCGTCGAGCACCACGCGCCGCTCGGGCAGTTCGAGGTTCAGCGGATCGCGTGCATTGCGCGCCTTCTCCAGCAGCCGCCACGCGTCCCACAAGTTGGCGAGGTGCGCCTCGGCTTCCCCTGAATCGATGCGCCGCTGCGCTTCTTCATAGGCGATCACTTCGGCGATCCGCACGATCGCGCGGGTAAAGCGCCAATCCTTGATCCGCCCCTCGCTGTCGATCGAGAGGTGGCAAGCCATCGCGGCACGGTCTGCGCCCGATTTCAGCGAACAGACGTCTGCCGACAGCACTTCGGGCAGCATCGGCACGACGCGATCAGGAAAGTAGACCGAGTTGCCGCGCTTGCGGGCTTCACGGTCGGTCTGGCCGCCGGGACGAACGTAGAAGCTGACATCGGCAATCGCGACAAGGGCGTTGAAGCCGCCCTGTCCGTCCGGCTCGGCCCAGATGGCGTCGTCATGATCGCGCGCATCGGCCGGGTCGATCGCCACGATCGGCAGATGCCGCAGGTCTTCGCGCTTGTCTTCGCTGAGCGGCAGCTTCGCCGCCTCCTCGGCCTCACGGAGCGCGGCTTCGGGGAACACGAACGGAATGCCATGCTTGTGGATCGCGATCAGGCTGAACGCGCGCGGCGCCAGCGGATCGCCCAGCACGACAACCACCTTCATGCCTGAACGCGGTGAGCGCCCCGCAGGCTCGGCCAGCACGAGTTGCCCCGCCTCTGCGCCACCAAGGTCCGAAATCGGCACGGCATTGCGCACGCGCTTGTCGACCGGCGCGAGCCAGCCTTTGCCAGTGCCGTCAAGTTCGACGACACCCATCAACTGCTCTTCGCCGCCCTGAATCTTCTTCATCGGATGGGCGAGCCAGCCCTTCCCTGCTTCCTCAGTGCGCGCCAGAATGCGATCACCGACGCGCAGCGCAGGGCCGCGGTCCCTGGCCTTGCCCCGCGGCTCCACGACCCGCAGCCGCGGCGGCGGGCTTGCGTCCTCCGGCTGCCAGCTGTCGGGGATGGCGACAGGTTCGCCCTCATCGATTTCGACAATGCGCAACACCGTTACGCGCGGCACGCCACCCATGGCGTGGAAGGCGCTGCGGTTGCCATCGATCAGGCCTTCTTCGGCCATGTCCTTGAGCAGCGTCTTGAGCGCGATCTTCTCGGTGCCCTTCAGGCCGAAAGCCTTGGCGATCTCGCGCTTGCCCGCAGGCTCGTCCGATTGTGCAATGAAGTCCAGCACCTGCTGGCGCGTCGGGAGCCCTTGCGGAAACTTGTTCTTGGCCATTGGCGGCATGTGGTCGTTATGCCCGCCGATGGCAAGAAGTTACGGCTTGGGTAACGGGCCGAATTGACCGCCCGGTACAGCCGAAGCGATGGGACTTTCGTCTCCATCGGCAGCGACTGCACTGACGCCGAACAGCCAGTCGTCCGCGCGAACGCCAGGCAGGCTGGCTTTTGTCTCCACGGTTTCGAGCACGCGCGTCTCCCACATCGGCGCGTCGGTCCGGCGTTGCCACAGCACATAGCGCGCGGCCCCCGGCACCGGTTGCCACGCGATGTCCGTGCTGGGCTGCACTGCGCCCTTGACCACGGGCGCGGGCGGCATCGGCGTGCGCGCCAGCTTTGCCAGCGCACGCACGTTCAGTCGCGTCACCTTGGCAAGATACGGAAAATCCATCTCGTCCACAGTATCGCCGAACTTCACCCCGCCTTCGGTGCGCAAGTCCTGATGCTGGTGTTCGTAATCCTCGACCGCCACGGTGAAGCGGATCGCGGGGTAGCCCTTGTCGGAAAAAGGCAACTGGTCCCCGCCCCGGCCGAGCCGGTCAGCCCGCCAGATCTGCCGCACCGCCAGCCCGGCATCATCCTTATCCGCCAGCTTGGCAATCCAGCGCGAGATATTGCGTGATGGACTGTCATTCTCGCCCCCATAACGGCGCATCTGGGCGCGGAGGGCGTCGGTCGCATCGGCGCGAGGGCCTTCGGACAGGACGCGCACGTGTGCATCGTCCCTGTAGCCGTCGGACCCAGTCGAGCCGCCGACGATATCGTTGTTGAGCACGGCCTTCACGGTCCAGCCCTGCTGCGCCGCATAGTCCGCCAGCAGCTTGCCGCCGAGCAGCCCCTGCTCTTCGCCCGACAGCGCAGCATAGACGATCGTGGCGGGGAACTTCTCCTTTGACAGCACACGCGCAGCTTCGATTACCAGCGCAGTGCCCGAGCCGTCGTCGTTAGCGCCCGGCGCATCCTTCGTCGCGTCGAGCACGTCCGACACGCGGCTGTCGATGTGCGCCTGCACGATGACAACCTCGCTGGGACGTTCGGTACCGCGCTGGATGGCCACCACATTGACGAGACGGGTCGGCACCGGGACACGGTCACCGCTCACCACCGTTTCCGGCAGGACGATCTCCAGGCAGTTGCCGCAAGCGGCCGAACTCTTGCGAAACTCCGCTTCGGCCCATTTACGCGCCGCACCGATCCCCCGCTCGGGGTCGGTCTGCGACGACAGCGTATGGCGCGTGCCGAAGCTGACGAGCTTCTCCACATCGGCCCGCAGCCGTGCCTCGGAGATAGCGTCCTCGGGCGCGGCCAGAACTGCAGACGAATACAGGAACGGGACGAGGTAAAGCGCGTGTCTCATGCGGCCGAGACTAGCGCCACGACCGGCAGCGCCAAGGGGCCCTGACAAAAAGGGCGGCAGTTCCCTGCCACCCTTGTTGATCAATAAGCCCTGGCGATCAGGATCTTCTCGACCGCCGGTTCGCCGGTGAACGGACAAACCCCATCCGGCTTCCGGGCATCGAGGGGCGTGTTGCGGATCGTCAGCTTGAGCGCCTTCAACTGCTCGACAACCTTGTCCAGCGCGGCACCGGTCGGCTTGCTCCAGCCCATTTCGACCCAGCCGGGATACTTGTTACCCTCGGCGAAGTAGGTCTTCAGGCCGTCAAGATCCGTCACGTCGCGCACGATCTGCGCATCGCGGCGCTGGCGCGCCTCCTCGTAGAGGGAATTCTGGATCGCCTCGAGCTCTACCGCAGCCGAGGCGATGAAATCCTCCCTGGCCTGCCCGATGAAGTTCGGCTTGGCGTCCTCGCGCCACAGCCGGTCACGGCGTAGCGCCGAAACCTGCCCGCCCTCTGCGTCCCGACCGCCGATCTCCAGAATCAGCGGCACGCCGCGCTTGACCCAGGCCCAGCGCTTCTGCGTGGCCTTACCCGGACGCTTGTCGAGCAGGACGCGCACACGCTCGCCGAAGGCAGACTGGCTGGCCAGCGCCTTGCGGATCTCTTCGCAGTAGGCAAGCAGCGCTTCGTCCCCATCGTTGTCGCGCAGCATCGGCAGGATCACGATCTGCTGCGGCGCCACCTGCGGTGGGACGCGAAGGCCGTCGTCGTCGCCATGTGTCATGATCACGCCGCCGATCAGGCGCGTCGAAACGCCCCATGACGTGGTGTGCGCCAGCGCCTGCTGGCCCTCCTTGTCCTGATAACGGATGCCCGCGGCCTGCGCGAAGGTCGTGCCCAGGTAATGCGAAGTGCCGGCCTGCAGCGCCTTGCCGTCCTGCATCATGGCCTCGATCGAGAAAGTCTCGACCGCGCCGGGGAAGCGTTCGTTCTCGGGCTTCGGCCCGGCGATGACCGGCATCGCCAGCGGACCTTCGGCAAAGGCGCGATACATCTCGAGCGCGCGCAGCGTCTCCTTCATCGCGTCAGCCTCGTCGGCGTGCGCGGTGTGGCCCTCCTGCCAGAGGAACTCGCTGGTGCGCAGGAACATGCGGGTGCGCATTTCCCAGCGCACGACGTTGGCCCACTGATTGACCATCAGCGGGAGATCGCGCCACGATTGGACCCAGCGCGCCATCGCCGCGCCGATCACCGTTTCCGAGGTCGGACGAACAACCAGCGGCTCTTCCAGCTTGGCTTCGGGATCGGGCGTCAGTCCGCCCTTGCCATCAGAAATCAGGCGGTGGTGCGTGACGACCGCCATTTCCTTGGCGAAGCCTTCGACGTGTTCGGCTTCCTTGGCGAAGTAGGACAGCGGGATGAACAGGGGGAAGTAGCAGTTCTCGACGCCCGCTTCCTTGATCTCGGCGTCCATCAGCTTCTGGATGCGTTCCCAGATGCCGTAGCCCCATGGCTTGATCACCATGCAGCCGCGCACGCCGGATTCCTCGGCAAGCTCGGCCTCGGAAATCACGGCCTGATACCACTGGGCGAAGTCGTCAGCGCGCTTGACGTTGAGCGCGTGCTTGATTGCGGGCTTGTTCATGAGGCAGCGCGTTAAAGCGCAAAAGCGCTTCCCGCAATGCCGTCATCAGCTCAAAATGACGGAAAGGCGGGAAGGAAAACCGCTTACTTGGAAAGCTCGTCGAGCTTCTTCTGCATGTCGGCCATCTGCTTGCGCAGGACGTCCAGGTCGTCGCCCTCGGCAACGGGGGTACTATCGTCCTTGGTGGCCGCGCCGGGAACGAAAGCGGCGGCAGCAGCCTTAAACATTTCCATGTTACGCTGTGCGATCTGGGCGAGCGGATTGGCGCCGATGCTTTCCTCGATCGCCTTGCGCATCTTGGCCTGGTTCTCGCGGAAATGTTCCATCGAGGCTTCTAGATAGCCGGGCAGGAATGCCTGCATCGAATTGCCATACATGGAGATGAGCTGTCGCAGGAAATTGGTCGGCAGCATCTGCTCGCCGGCGGACTCCTCCTCCATGATGATCTGGGTCAGAATCGCGTGCGTCAGATCCGCACCCGTCTTGGCATCGATCACCTGAAAGTCGACATTGTCCTTAACCATCTGAGCAAGATGGTCGAGCGTGATGTAGCTTGAGGTACTGGTGTTGTAGAGGCGACGGTTTGCGTACTTTTTGATTATAACCGTGCCGCCGGACTTGGACTCACTGGCCATGGTTTGGGCCCCCACTGCGACGTTGCTTAGTATTAGCATGTGCAGCATGTGCGGCGCAACAAATCTTAACAACCCCAGTCAGAATCCGTTTTGGCGCGAGAAGCGCTTGCCCATCAATGTCAGCAATTCGTATTGCGAAAGCCCGCTTTGCGCGGCTGCAGCAGGGAGCTGGTAGTCCGCGGTTAACCATTCACCCTCATGGCAATCGGGCATTTCCGCCAGATCCACGATCGTCAGGTCCATCGAGACACGCCCCAGGACCCGAGCCTTTCGGTCCTGCCAAAGAAACGTGCCGATGCAGGACCAGCATCGCAGGTATCCGTCGGCATAACCGAGCGAGATGATCCCGATCCGCATCGGCTGATCGGCAGTGAACAGTGCGTTGTAGCCCACCCTGTCGCCCGCCCGCAGTGTCCGAGTCTGCAGCAGCGCCGCTTCGGGCCGGACGACCGGTCGGATGTGCGGCGCCAGTTCGGGTCTGGCGATGCCGCCATAAAGCGCAAGCCCGGGCCGGGTCAGGTCGGCGTGATAGCCCTTGCCGAGCGCTATGCCGGCGCTGTTGGCGAGGCTGTAACGCCGGGCCGGGATGCTGCGGCGGACGTCCTCGAACAACTGCAGCTGAGATTCGTTCTGCGATACGTCCTCGTCCGCACTGGCCAGATGGCTCATGCACAGGTCGATCTGAAGTGCAGTGATCGCGGGATCGCCAATCTGACCAAGCGGCACGCCGAGACGGTTCATCCCGGTATCGACCATCAGGTGGCAAGGGCCTCCTCCGCCACTGCTCCAACGCCGCGCCTGCTCCAGGCTGTTGATGACAGGACGAACACCTGTTGCCCTTGCAAACTCGCTTTCTTCGCCGGTCAAGG
The DNA here is from genome assembly GCF_058783135.1 of Novosphingobium sp. FW305-C-30-35. NCBI lineage: Bacteria > Pseudomonadati > Pseudomonadota > Alphaproteobacteria > Sphingomonadales > Sphingomonadaceae > Novosphingobium > Novosphingobium sp. FW305-C-30-35. The sequence continues at coordinate 56,547 of NZ_JBYSYJ010000001.1, read as the reverse complement.
GACCATGAAGCACTGCTATGGATGCAGCGGGCACGTAAGGCAGTATCTCTGCCGCTTCAGTCCAGTGCGCCACGAAGAAGGTGCCGCAGCCTGCTGCGGCAAGCACCGGGACCACCCGCGCCGCGCCTACCCCGTAGGCATCAGCCTTGACCGCGGCACCAGCGCTCGCGCGGCCGGACAGGGCATCAAGCGCGCGCCAGTTGGCGGCGAGCGCTTCGGCATCGAAGCCGAGACGGAGCGTCGGGGCTGGCGGGGCAGGAAAGGTGATGTCAGTCGTCCGTGAAATCAGCGGGCAGTCCAGGCTTCAAGCCCCACAGGGAGACCAGAAACGCAACGAGGACGATCACCCAGGTGTACCACAAACCGGCATAGGGATCGCCGGTTCGGGCGACGATGTAGCTCGAAATCAGCGGCAGGAAACCCCCGAAATATCCTGTGCCAAGATGATAGGGGATCGACATCGAACTGTAACGGATCCGCGGCGGGAACATCTCGGACAGGAGGGCGGCGACCGGGCCGTACGTGGCGCCGGACATCGCCATGAGCAGCAGCAGCGCGGCGAGGATGAGGGCAAGACGGAGTGGCGAAGGCTTAACCTTGGCAAAATCATAGCCGAAGGCTGCCAGTTCGCTCTGGAGTGCCTGCGCCCTTACCGTTGCCTTTTCAGTCCATGGATAGTCCGCGAGAGTTAGCGCTTCGCCTCCGACAGTTACGGCAAAGTTGCCCTTCTGCTCCAGAGAGTAGGAAATCCCCGAGGCGGATAGATCGGAAAGCAGCTTTCCGCACTTGCTTGTCTGTTCGCCCTGGAACGGACTGTAATCACACTCCGCGCCGGACACGAGCACAGGACTTCTTTGCGCTGCTGCAGCAAGCTCCGGATTGGCGGCCGACCCTAGAAGCCAGAACGTGGGGAAGAGCAGCAGGAGAGTGACGGCATAGCCGATCACGATCGGCTTCTTGCGCCCGATCCGGTCTGAAAGTGCGCCGGCCATAAGGTAGAACGCCATGCCGATCGCTCCGCCTATGCCGACGATGACCTCCGCCCAGGTGTCGTCAAGTCGCATCGCGGACTTGAGAAACGCAAGGCTGGAAAACATCGCGGTATACCAGATAACGGTCAGACCAGCGGCGATGCCGAACAGCGCGATGAAGATGCGGCGCTTGTTACCTGGATAGGCAAAGCTCTCGACGAAGGGATTGCTTGCCAGCTCTCCCTGCTCCTTCATCGCCTTGAAGACAGGGCTTTCCGAAAGCTTGAGGCGCATCCACAACGATACCGCAAGCAGCGCAAGGCTGACCAGGAACGGCACGCGCCAGCCCCAGGAATTCCACACCGCCTCGCTCATCACGCTCTTGCTCGTCAGGACCACGATGAGGCTGAGTACGAATCCGCCGACCACGCTGGCCTGGATATAGCTGGTGTAATAGCCACGGCGACCACCCGGTGCATGTTCTGCCACGTAAACCGCAGCGCCGCCGTATTCACCACCAAGCGCAAGGCCCTGGAGGACTCGCAGAAGAATGACGATTGCGGGGGCGACAAGGCCGATGCTGTCAGCCGAGGGAATAAGGCCGACGCCTGCGGTGGCGATACCCATGAGCGTCACGGTAACGAGGAATGTGTACTTGCGGCCCAGCTTGTCACCCAGGAAGCCGAACAGCACGGCGCCCAGAGGACGAAAGCCGAAGCCGACGGCGAACCCTGCCCACACCAGTAGCAGCTGGAGCGTTGCGTTGTCGGATGGGAAGAACGTCTTGCCGATGATCGCGGCAAGCGTGCCGTAGATGAAGAAATCGTACCACTCGAACACGGTACCCGCCGAACTGGCAGCGATCACCAGCCTGATGTCGGAAGCGCTCGGCTCCACCGCGGCCCCGTGTTTCATGGTATCTGGCACTCGATTTCCCCCGCGTCACTCTTATCGGAGGGCGCTGTAGCCAAGCGGCGTCGCCTGCCGCAAGCCCCGCATTCGATCAGGGAAGGACATGCTCCGGCAGAGCATCAAGTGCGGCATCCCATGCGAGCAGTATCGCGGCGTGGCGAGCGGGATAGGCGAGCGCCGGATTGAGCAAGTGGATGCCCGGCCACTCAGGCTGGTTGCCCTCCCCCGCCAGCCATGCCGCCAGCGTCACCCGTGCCCGTTCAATGTCGGATCGGGAGCGGCCAGCAGCCTGCTCGGCAAAGACCGCAGCCGCTGCCTGGCCAACTGCGCAGGCGTGCGGGCGAACGCCGACTGCCTCTATGGCGCCAGTATCGTCCGTGCGAAGCGAAAGTTCGATCGAACTGCCACAACTGCGTGACCTGGCCGCGCCGTGATACGGCGCATCCGGCACCCACGGATACTGTGCCAAAACCATGGCCTGGCCCAGGATGTCGGGCGTGTAGAGCCCGCGCGTGGTCATTCTATTCGCCCAGCAACTGCTTGCGCGCCTTGCGCCTGGCAACTTCACGGGCCTGATCGGCAGCCTCTTCACGGCGCTCCGAAATCAGTGTCAGCAATTCTTCGCTTGCGGCATTGAGGAAGGGATAGGCGCGCGACTGCACGATCCACTCCGGACGCCCATCCTCACCCCAGACGAGATCATAGCCGAAGACGATGATCGAATAGCCCAGCACGACGATGATGAAGCCCTTGACCGCGCCGAACCCGAAACCCAGCACGCGATCAATCGGTCCAATCGCCGAATCCCGACTGGCAGCCCCCATCCGACGCGCAATAATCCGCGTGAGAAGATAGGGGAGCAACAGCAGCAGGAAGAATGCGAGGACCCCGGCGCCAGTCTCGGTCGGCAGATGGCCGGCCAGCCAAAGCGTCAGCGGTGCGTGGAAATAATGCACTGCCAGCAAGGCAATGCACCACGCGGCCAGCGAGAGCACTTCCTCGATGAAGCCACGTATGAATCCCCCGACGGCACCGATGCCCAGGAAGATCAGGACGACATAATCAAGACCGGTCATTGCGCCGCGAGCCTATGAGCCGCCCATTATGCGGTCAATGAGATTTGGCAGCAGCTTGAGCGGGGAGTAGCGCAGACCGTCGACCTTTTCCGCGCCTGCTTCGGGTCCGCAGCCGAGGCTGAAACCCAGCTTGGCCGCTTCGCGCAGGCGAACGGGTGTGTGGGCCACCGGCCGGACCTCGCCAGCCAGCGAGACCTCCCCGAACCAGATCGAAGCCGCCGGCAAGGGACGGTCCGACAAGGCTGAGATCAGCGCTGCGGCCACGGCAAGATCAGCGGCCGGGTCGGTCAGGCGGTAACCGCCGGCGACATTGAGATAGACTTCGGCCGTCGAAAAGCTCAAGCCGCATCGGGCTTCGAGCACCGCCAGCAACATTGCAAGCCGGCCACTGTCCCACCCGACCACGGCGCGCCGCGGGGTGGCCCCGCTCGCGAGTCGGACCGTGAGCGCCTGTATTTCAACCAGCACCGGCCTCGTGCCTTCAAGTGCCGGGAAGACTGCGCTGCCCGCGACCTGATCCTCGCGCCCGGAAAGAAACAGCATCGAGGGATTGCCGACCTCTTCCAGCCCTGCCCCGGCCATTGCGAAGACGCCGATCTCGTCCACGGCGCCGAAGCGGTTCTTGATTGCGCGAAGGATGCGATACTGGTGGCTGCGCTCCCCTTCGAAGCTCATGACCACATCGACCATGTGTTCGAGCACGCGCGGGCCCGCGATCGAGCCGTCCTTGGTAACGTGGCCGACCAGCACCAGCGAGACGCCGGTTTCCTTGGCATAGCGGATAAGTTCGAACGCGCAGCCGCGTACCTGGCTGACCGTGCCCGGTGCACCTTCGATCTGGTCCGAATGCATCGTCTGGATCGAATCGATCACCAGCAGCGAGGGCGGGTTCATCGATCCCAGCGTGGTCAGAATGTCCCGCACCGATGTAGCCGAAGCCAGTTGGATCGGCGCCTTGCCGAGGCCGAGGCGGTCAGCCCGCAGACGAACCTGATCCGACGCTTCTTCGCCGCTGATGTAGACTGCCTCGCCACCGGCCATCGCGATCTTCGCCGCCGCCTGAAGGAGCAAGGTTGACTTGCCGATGCCCGGATCACCGCCCATCAGGACAGCACAACCGGGCACAAGCCCGCCGCCCAGTGCCCGATCGAACTCGGCAATGCCTGTGGACCGGCGCACCGGAAGCGCGACCGGCGCATTGAGCGGCACGAAGGCAACGCGGCGGCCGCCACTCGACAGGTCATGCTTGGCCGAGAAGATCGTTTCCGGAGCTTCTTCGATCAGCGTGTTCCATTCGCTGCAATCGACACATTGCCCCTGCCAGCGGGTGGTGACGCTGCCACAGGCCTGGCAGACAAAGCGACGTTTGGGTTTGGCCATGGATTGCGATTACCAGAACATAGGCGGAACGCAAGCGCATCTCCGCCATTTCCGTAGCTCTTTGCTAACCATGCTGTGGGGCATCATCCTTAACGGCGCATCAGGTATGTCCCTTAGCCATGGCCGCGCCGTCTGATCATTTTCTTGGTATCCAGCCCCGCATGTACCGCCACTTTGCGGTACTCACCGTTGCCCTGTCGACCGTGATTGCCGTGTTCGCCAACGGCGATGCGCAGGAGGCGATGGCGCAGGCCGACCGTCATGCCGAGCGCCAGGCTGCCAAGGCGCGGAGCGGCAAGGCCAAGTTGGTGGACAACCGCTCCAGCCAGCGCAAGTCGTCCTCGGGACAGGCCGGCTTCAATGGCCAGTTCGGCGCGCCCATGGATGGCAGCGGGATGTCGGACGGCAACAGCAGCATCATTCCCGAGGGAATGACGACCGCGCCCGGCACGATCATCATCGAGGTTGACCAGGCTGCACTTGCCCGGATGACTCCTGCGCAACGCGCAGCCTATCTGCGGAAACTTGAGGAAGAACGGAAGAAGCGCCTCGAACAGGGGCAGATGACGCCGACGCCCGAGCAGGTCAGCGCGCTTGCCGCGCAATCGGCGCTGCGATCCGGATCGGATGCTGTCGATTAGGGAATGGTGCCCCTGGCCCGACTCGAACGGGCACGTATTTCTACAAACGATTTTGAGTCGTTCGCGTCTACCATTCCGCCACAGGGGCACTGGACGGCACCGGCCTTAGCCAGCGCCGTCCTGCAACGTCAAGCGTTACGGAGTGCGCCAACGAGAAGCTTGTGGAGCTTCGAGTGCAGCGCATCGTTGCCGGCGAGGATCGTCTCGTCGCAGATCGGGTGCGAGCGCCCCTTGTAATCGGACACGAAACCGCCGGCTTCGCGCACGAGAAGGCAACCTGCTGCCGTATCCCAGGGATAGAGGCCGGATTCCCAGAACCCGTCGAAACGGCCCGCTGCGACCCAGGCAAGGTCGAGCGAGGCGACGCCGAAACGGCGGATACCGGCAATGCGGGGGCCCAACTCGCTGTAGATGCGAATCCATTCACCCATGTCACCCCGGCCGGAGAACGGAATGCCAGTGGCAATCAGCGCCTCGTCGAGATGGCGACGCGCCGAAACGCGCAACCGGCGGTCCTGCAGCCATGCACCTTGCGACTTTTCGGCCCAGAAGCTTTCGTCGGTGATCGGCTGATAGACGAGCGCTGCGGTGACTTCGCCCCAGCCCTTCCCGTCCAGCGTGGGTTCCTGCACGGCGATCGAGATCGCGAAATGCGGAATGCCATGGAGGAAATTGCTGGTGCCGTCGAGCGGATCGATGATGAAGCGCGGCTTGCCCGGCTCACCGGCGATCTCACCACCTTCTTCCATCAGGAAGCCCCAGCCCGGACGTGCCGCGCGCAGTTCATCCCACAGCGTGCGTTCGGCGTGCTGGTCGGCCTTCGAGACGAAGTCCGCCGGGCCCTTCTTGCTGACCTGAAGATGCTCGATCTCGCCGAAGTCGCGGCGCAGGCGGCCACCCGCCTTGCGCGCCGCGCGTTCCATCACGCGCATCAGGCCGGAAATGGCTGCCATCGATCAGTTCGCCTTGCCGACGTAGCTGCGCTCATACACGTCGACGACGATGCGCGTGCCGCTCTCGATGTGCGGCGGCACCATCACACGCACGCCATTGTCGAGGATGGCGGGCTTGTACGACGAAGAGGCGGTCTGGCCCTTCACCACGGCGTCGGCTTCGACGATGGTGGCTTCCACCTGTTCCGGCAGCTGCACCGAGATCGGGCGCTCGTCATACATTTCGAGAAGTACGGTCATGCCATCCTGCAGGAACGCCGCGGCATCGCCGAGCAGATCCTTGGACAGGTTGATCTGGTCGTAGGTCTCGACGTCCATGAACACCAGGTCCTCGCCCTCGGCGTAAAGGAACTGGAAGTCCTTGGTGTCGAGGCGGACGCGCTCGACAGTGTCGGCGCTGCGGAAGCGGACGTTGGTCTTGCGGCCGTCGATGAGGTTCTTCATCTCGACCTGCATGAAGGCGCCGCCCTTGCCGGGCTGGGTATGCTGGGTCTTGGCGACCTTCCAGATGCCCTTTTCGTATTCCAGGATATTGCCCGGACGGATGTCCACGCCGCTGATCTTCATGATGGAAAGAGCCTTACCGTGAGTAGGGAAGCGCGGCCCTTAGCGGTTCGGGCCCAAAGCTTCAAGCGCGATTGCCCAACGCTGCTGCCACGTGCTAGCGCAACGAGCATGAAGCGCATGGTTGTTTTCGCAGTCGGAGTTCTCGGTCTTGCTGGCGTTGCCCAGGCGGTGCCGGGCGGCAGGCTGATGGTCCTGCCCAAGGGCGGCTGGACTTGCGAAGTGCCGGGCGATGCCGCGGTGCTTCCGGTCGAGAAGCCTGAACTGGGGTTCAAGACGATCCCGGATTCGAGCTATATCACACCTGATGGATCGCGCGGCACCTATCTGCGCCTGGCAGACCGGGTGACGATCACCAGCGGCGTGTTCGCCGGCCGCCGCTTCCAGATGGACGGCGAGGAAATCCTGCGCGAACTGGCGACGGACGATACGCAACTCAACCTGCGTTGCGTTCATGCCGGGCCGGTCAACCTCTCTACCTCAGGCTGATCCCACGGCACTGTCACGCCGCATGCGCCAGTAGGCGTAGGCGATGATGCTCCCGAACGCGATCACGCCGAATGGCAGCGCGCCCGGGAAGTCCTCGACCACAGCCAGGGCATCGGGATTGTCGGTAGCCGCGACGATTGCGGCGTAGGCAATGTTGAACAGGCTGTCACCGACGATCAGGCCGGTGGCGGTGAGGACGCCCATGCGCTCGGCAAATTCGGGCGCGGACTGGCGGGCGGCCCATCCATTGTAAAGGTGGCCAAGTACCGCGCCAAGGATCACCATCGCCGTGACCGAGGTTGGCAGGTACATGCCCATGCCGACAGCGAGCGGCGGGAGCGAGCGGTTGCCGGTACGCTTCAGAATCTCGTCGACGAAGATAACGCCCACGCCGATCGCGGCGCCGAGGCCGACGAGGTTCCAGTCAAGATTGCCGCCGAGCACCCCTTGGGCAATGGCGGAGATCAGCGACGCCTGCGGGGCCGAAAGCGCGTTCTCGCCTGCGCCTGGCGCTCCCTGGAAGCCGAAGGTTGAGTTGAGCAGGTCTAGGATCGGCGGGATCACGAGTGCCCCGAACAGCACGCCCAACACGAGAGCGACCTGCTGACGCCACGGCGTTGCGCCGACGAGCTGGCCGGTCTTGAGGTCCTGCAGGTTGTCGTTGGAGATCGTCGCAACGCCGAACACGATGGCGGTGACGAACAGGGCGAAGGCGACCAGCGCCTTGGTGTCATCCTCGCCCAGGCCTCGTCCGAACAGGCCAAGGAGAAGGAGCGAGATGCCAAGCGCGGCGAGGATTCCAACGCCGGAAATCGGGCTGTTCGACGCGCCGATCAGGCCGGCCATGTAACCGCAGACCGAGGCGATGATGATGCCGGCGACGAGTACGTAGATTACCGACGCGATCAGCGATAGCCCGAGCGCGGCCGCGACCGGGCCTCCGGTGGCGAAGTCTGCCAGCAGCAGGGCAATCGGGATCATCGCCGCAATGATGGTTCCTCCCACGATGCCGATGGGAATGTCACGCTCGGTCAGGTCAAGGCTGCCCATCCCGGCACCGCTGCGGGCGCGGTTGGCAGCGATGGCCGCAGTCACCCCCTTCACGATCGGGCCAATCACACGGAGCAGCGTCCAGATCGCTGCGACACCGATCGTGCCAGCGCCGATGAAGCGGATCTTCTGGCGGAAAACCGTGCCGACGAATTCGGACAGTTCGGTTCCGGCCGGAATCCCGCCTGCCGTCAGTTGTGGAAGCAGAATGCCGAAGCTGATCACAATACCGACGAGCATGGCGATACCGACGGCAAGTCCAACGAGGTGGCCAACGCCGACCAGGGCGAGCGACAGTCCACCGGTCAACATCGAGCCGCCGGTTCCGACCTTGAACGCCCCGCCCACTTCCTCGACGGCCAGCTTCATCTTGGCGAGCAACGGGTAGAGCGCAGCGAGGAGCCCTCCTGCAGTCACTGCAGCAAGACCCTTCCGGTTCTCCTCCGCGCCACCGACCCCTGCCCCCACCTTGAGAACTTCAGCGGCGGCAACGCCTTCGGGATAGGGAAGGTCGGACCCGGTCACCAAGGCTCGGCGCAGCGGCACCGAGTACATCACGCCGAGGATGCCGCCGACGGCAATGACTGCGACCGACTCCCAGTAGGGAAAGTCTGCCCACCAACCGACCATGACGAGGCCGGGGAGTACGAACACGATCGCCGATAGCGTGCCCGCCGAACTCGCAATCGTCTGGACGATGTTGTTCTCCTGGATGGTTGCGCCCGAAAACGCACGCAGAACAGCCATCGAGATCACAGCCGCAGGGATTGAAGTCGCGAACGTCAGGCCGATACGCAAGCCAAGGTAGACGTTGGCGGCCGTGAACACGATCGTCAGGATCGCGCCCAGCACCACGCCACGAAGTGTCAGTTCCCTTGGGACCATGCCGCTCATTTCCGCTCCATCCGGTGTAACAGGTGGCCTGTCTTGCACGATGAAGCACGCATGGGAAGCGGCATCAGCTTACAAACGAAACCTTCGTCGCACCCGTTACCATCTGCGCAAGCCGGGCTGCGTCCCAGTTCGTCAGGCGAACGCAGCCGTGGCTTTCAGTGCGTCCGATGGTCTGCGGCTCAGGGGTGCCGTGGATGCCATAGTGCTCCTTGGAAAGGTCGATCCAGACAACGCCCACGGGGCCGTTCGGTCCGGGCGGAAGGAGATGTTCACCCTTGCTGTCGGGCACGTCCCAGAACAGGCTGGCGTCGTAGGAGAACTCGGGGTTGTAGGACGTTCCGTTGATCTTCCAGTCGCCAAGCGGCAGAGGATCATGGGAGGAGCCGGTTGTCACTGTGAAGACGGCCACCAGCTTGTCCGACTTGTCGTAGGCTTCAAGAGTTCCCTTGGACTTGCTGACGACGATGCGCGCAGCTTCAGGCTGAGCGTCGCTGACGCCAAGCATGGCCAGTGTCGAAAGCCAGCCCTTGTTATCGACCATGCCGGGATCAAGGCGGTCGCCACCGGTGTTAGGCACGCGAAGCTGCATTCCGGCGCGGTACGGTTCGACCGGGGGTGTGTCGGCTGTGGGCGGGTTGCGAGTCTGGCGCTCTTTCATTGAAGCTTCGCGCGCTGCTGCTTCTTGCGCCAGGGCGGGATTCAATCCCCGCAACACCTCTGGCGTGGTATGAAAGCGCTCGGCCAGCTTCTCCTCGAGCGATGTGTAGCCGATTTCCGAAAGCTTGGCCTGCTGCGCCGGGTCCTTGGGCAGCGGTGCATAGCGGCCTGCGGCGAACTCTTCGGGAATCGTGACGACGCGTGTTGCCGCAATATTCGACCAGCGCGACAGGGCCTTCATCGTGGCATCATCGAACTTGCCAGTCACAGGCAGGTCGTTTGCCTTCTGGAAACCGCTCACGGCATTTGTCGTCGATAGGCCGGTCTTGCCGTCGATGATGCCGGGCGAGAACCCGAGCCGTTCCAAAACTACTTGCGCCTGCATGACCGGACGCGCCGCGTCTTCCTGTTGTGGCGGCTGACCCGGGGCGGGATCGTTCGACGCCATGGGAACCGCGAACGCAGGCGTACTTGCCACCGTCTCGCTCGGGGCTGGTTCAGGCTTGTTCGAATTGCAGGCGCTGAGGCTCAGGGCACTCAGTACGAGTAAGGACGACGCGGCTAGGTTGAAACGGGACATTGGCGCTCCGGAGACATTTCCTCTCCAGAACCCCCTGCCCTTGCCGCCGGTTCCGTCAGCTATCCTCGTTCAGTCGCGGATTTGCCCGGATGGCGTCGAAGAAAGCTGCCACGTTGGCCACTTCGTCGCCACCCCACACCGCATTGCTGACCGCCAGGAAGTCAGCGCCGGCCTGTATCAGCGGCGCGCAATTCTGGGGCGTGATTCCTCCGATCGCAACGCACGGCAGCTCGAAGATCGACTGCCACCATTCGAGGAGGTCGAGTCCGGCGACGTGCTTGGTGTCCTTGGTGCTGGAAGGAAAGAAGGCGCCGAAGGCAACATAGTCCGCCCCCGCCTCGCCCGCGTCCATGGCGAGATGCCGGCTGTCGTGGCAGGTAACGCCAATCTGCGCATTACGGCCTAGGCGGTCGCGGGCGTCCTTCACGTCACCATCATCTTGCCCAAGATGCACGCCGTCGGCACCGAGACGCTTGGCCAGGCTGATCGAATCGTTGACGATGAAAGCCACGTCACGGTCCGCGCAGATGCGCTGGAGCGGCTCGGCAAGGCGCGCAGCCTCGTGCTCGTCCACGTCCTTCACCCGGAACTGGAATGCGGCCACCGGCCCTGCATCAAGGGCGCGCACGAGCCTGTCAGGAAAAGTGCCCGCAACATCGAGGGGCGAGATCAGGTAGAGTTCGGAGGAAAGCTTTGCCATGGCGCGCGCCTTATCGGTTAGCCGCCGCTGCTGCAACTTCGGTTCCGGAACGGTTCATCCGGCGGGAGCATTGTCGGGGGATGACCAAAGCCTTCCTTGCCCTTGTCCCTGCGGTTGCTCTTGCCGCCTGCGCCACCACCACGAAACCAGAACGCACCGATGGGAACGCGATGGTTGGCCAGACAACGCTCGTCGGCTCCGACAAGGTCCGCGTCGATTCGCTGATCGAAGACAGCCGTTGTCCGATGAATGCGCGTTGCATCTGGGCTGGCCGCGTGATCGTCGAAGCAACCCTGCAGCGCGGCGGCACGTTCGAGACCAGGCGCTTCACTCTTGGTGAGCCGACCGACGGGATCATGCTCGATACAGTCGAGCCGGGCCGTCTTGCAGGCAAGAAGCTGAAGCCATCGGACTACCTGTTTCACTTCAGCGTCGCGCGATAACACCGCACAATAAAACACCCCGCCCCGGCTGTGCCGGTGACGGGGTGGCCTTTCCGTCCTCTCAAACGGTAATCAGGCGGCGATGAGAGTCTTCTGCGTCGAGCCGGTATAGATTTCGTCGATTGCCGCAGCGAGCGAAGCGTCGAATTCCGCGTCGGTCATCTGGTGACGCAAGTCTTCAAGCAGGGCGCGGCTGAAGCTGGCGATGATGCCGGTGTTCTTGGCAAGCTCGACGCAAGCCTCGGGACGCTTGTATCCGCCCGACAGGGCCACCACGCGAAGCACTTTGGGGTGCGCGACGAGCGGGTCGAACGTGCACGGCACGATCGGCAGCGACAGCTTGAGCATCACCTGCGTGCCTTCGGGCAGGGCATCGAGGTTCTTGAGGATTTCTTCCAGCAGGATCGCGTCGCACTCGGCGCGGGTCTCGCTCTTGATGTTTACCTCAGGCTCGATGATCGGCATCATGCCGTGGCTGAGCACTTGATTGCCGACTTCGAACTGCTGCGCAACCACGGCAGCAATGCCTTCGCGGTTGGCCGAGTTGATGACCGAGCGTTCCTTGGTGCCATAGACGCCCAGAGCCTTCGAACGGGTCAGCAGGTCGTCAAGTGTCGGCATCGGCTTCATCAGCTGGACGCCGTTTGCCTCGTCCTCGAGGCCCTTGTCGATCTTGATGAAGGGTACGACGCCCTTTTCGATCAGCGCCTGCGGAACCGACTTGCCATCAACCGTGCCGTCCATCGTACGCTCGAACAGGATGGCGCCGATGACCTTCTCACCCGAAAAAGCATCCGAACGAATGATGCGGGCGCGCATTTGGTGGATCAGGCCGAACATTTCCTCTTCCGAGGCCCACGCGCCTTCTTCGATGCCATAGCCCTTGAGAGCCTTCGGCGTCGAACCGCCCGACTGGTCAAGTGCGGCAATGAAGCCGTTGCCGGAGGCCATCTTCGCGGTCATTTCGGTCGTGTTCATCAGCGGGTCCTGTTCCTTGCAGAAACGGCGGAATTCCGTCTCCGCATACCTATGCGTAAAAGCGCTTTTGAAAGACGCTCCCGAAGATCCAAGAGCGTCTGAAATGGCGCATACCTATGCGGTTATGCGCCATAAAGGAGCGCGTGCCGCAGTGCAACACGCGCTCCGGAATTTTTTAGCGTTCGAGGGCTGCCACGCCCGGCAGTTCCTTGCCTTCCATCCATTCGAGGAACGCACCGCCGGCCGTCGATATGTAGCTGAAATCGGCGGCAACACCGGCGTGGTTGAGCGCGGCCACAGTGTCTCCACCACCGGCAACAGAAACCAGCGACCCTTCCTTTGTCAGCGCAGCGGCCGTCTTGGCCAGAGCGACAGTGGCCGCATCGAACGGCTCGGTCTCGAACGCGCCCATCGGACCGTTCCACACCAGCGTACGGCAGGTCTTCAACGCGTCGCCCAGAGCCTCGACGGCGGCAGGCCCCACGTCGAGGATCATCTCATCCTCGGCAACCTCATGGACGTTGCAGGTACGCAAGCTGGCTGGGTTGGCCGCGAATTCCTTGGACACAACCACGTCGTAGGGCAGGTGGACAGTGCAGCCCGCCTTGTCGGCATTGTCGAGGATTTGCTCGGCGGTGTTGGTCAGGTCGTGTTCGCACAGCGACTTGCCGACATTGACCCCGCGCGCGGCGAGGAAGGTATTGGCCATGCCACCACCGATGATCAGGTGATCGACCTTGGTCACAAGATGCTTGAGCACGTCGAGCTTGGTCGAGACCTTGGCACCGCCGACAACGGCCGCGACCGGACGTTCCGGCTCGCCCAAGGCCTTCTGCAGAGCCTTGAGTTCGGCCTCCATGGCGCGACCAGCGTAAGCGGGCAGCACGTGGGCCAGGCCTTCGGTCGAGGCGTGGGCGCGGTGTGCAGCCGAGAAGGCATCGTTGACGTAGATATCGCCGAGGCTGGCGAAGCGCTCGATCACAGCCGGATCGTTCTTCTCCTCGCCGCCGAAGAAGCGGGTATTTTCAAGCACCGCGATAGCCCCCGGCGCAAGTGCCGCGACCGCAGCCTTGTCGCCTTCCCAGTCGATGTAGCTGACCGGGCGGCCCAGCACGTGAGACAATGGCTCTGCCAGCTTCTTCAGCGAGAATTCTTCCGAAGGCTGCCCCTTCGGACGGCCGAAATGCGCCAGCACCAGAACCTTGGCGCCCTTGTCCGATAGCTCGTTCAGCGTGGCAACGGTGGCGCGAAGGCGCGTGTCGTCGCTCACCACGCCGCCCTGCATCGGCACGTTGAGGTCCTCGCGAACCAGCACGGTCTTGCCGGTCAGATCGCCGATATCGTCCAGAGTCTTGAAGCTCATTCCTCGATCCTCACTTCGTCGCCGACGGCAATTTCGCCATCGCTGATCACCCGGCCGAGCACCCCGCCGCGCCAGTCAGGCATCAGCGCAAGTTTCAGGCCGGGCAGTATTTGGTCCATGCGGCTGCACGGGTCGCATTCGCAGGTTGTCTCGATCCGCAGGCTCTTGCCAATGGCGATGACCTTCCCAGCCTCGCGGGGCAAGCGGATGCCACGGACCAGCAGGTTCGCTCGGCGCACGTGCCAGGGAAGCATTTCATCTGCGGTCAGCTTGAGGTCCGCCAGAGCGGCATCCCAGCTTTCGGCTTCGATCAGCGAGACCTGCCTGCGACCGGATTTGCCGGGACGGATTGCCCCGCGCAGGTCACCGCGAACACCAAGTTCGCGCGTGACGGAAACGTGATCGAGCGTCTCGATAGGCCCGCGCGGCCGGTCATGCCGTGCAATGCCTCCGAGACGCCCGCTCATCGCGTCAGTTCCTCAGAGGAACTTCGCCATTGCGCCCGCGGTGTCGAGCATGCGGTTGGAGAAGCCCCACTCGTTATCGTACCACGACAGGACGCGAACCAGCTTGCCTTCAAGCACGGCGGTCTCGAGGCTGTCGATGGTCGACGAGTGCGGATCGTGGTTGAAGTCGATCGAGACCAGCGGCTCTTCCGTGTAGCCCAGCACGCCCTTCAGCGCACCTTCGGCAGCGGCCTTGAGCAGCCCGTTGACTTCTTCGACGGTGGTGTCGCGCTTCGGCGTGAAGGTCAGGTCAACGACCGAGACGTTCGGGGTCGGGACGCGGATCGACGAACCGTCGAGCTTGCCCTTGAGATCGGGCAGAACTTCACCCACGGCAACGGCGGCGCCGGTGCTGGTCGGGATCATGTTCATGGCAGCGGCACGGGCACGACGCGGGTCCTTGTGGATCTGGTCGAGAATCTTCTGGTCGTTGGTGTACGAGTGGATCGTGGTCATCAGGCCACGCTCGATGCCGATCGATTCATGCAGGACCTTGGCCAACGGCGCGAGGCAGTTGGTGGTGCATGAGGCGTTCGAGACGATCAGGTGGTCGCCGGTCAGCTTGTCGTGGTTCACGCCATAGACGACCGTCAGGTCGACACCCTTGGCCGGTGCCGAGATGAGCACGCGCTTCGCACCAGCGTCGAGGTGCTTCTGGCCGCCGGCGCGATCGGTGAAGAAACCGGTGCATTCCAGCGCGATGTCGATGCCGTTGGCGGCGTGAGGCAGGTTGGCCGGGTCCTTCTCGGCCGTTACCTGAATGCGCTTGCCATCGACGATCAGATCGTTGCCGTCGACCGAAACGTCGCCCGCGAACGCGCCGTGGACGCTGTCGCGCTTGAACAGCAGGGCGTTGGCCTTGGCATCGGCCAGGTCGTTGATCGAGACCAGCTCAAGGCCGCAATCGGGCCGTTCGAGGATGGCGCGGGCGACGTTGCGCCCGATGCGTCCGAAACCGTTGATTGCAACCTTGATCGCCATGTCAGGTATCTCCTGTTTGAATTACGAAACCCGCGAGAGGATCTGCGGGACAATCTTTTCGGCGGTGAGGCCGAAGTGATCATAGAGGGCGTCGATCGGAGCCGAAGCGCCGAAGGTATCGATGCCGATCGACAGGCCATCACCGACATACTTCTGCCAGCCAAGAGTGACGCCAGCCTCGATCGAGACCTTGAGCGCGTCGGCAGGCAGGAGGTCTGCCTTGTGGGCGGCGTCCTGTTCGTCGAACAGTTCCCAGCACGGAACCGAGACAACGTCGGCGCCGAGGCCCTTTTCTTCCAGAGCTGCAGCAACCTTCATCGCCACTTCGACTTCGGAGCCGGTTGCCAGCAGCACGACCTTGCGTGCGGCCGAGGACGAGACGAGACGATAGGCGCCCTTGGCACTCTTCATTTCGGCGTCGAAGCGGATTGGCGGCAGGTTCTGGCGGGTCAGCGCGAGGACCGACGGGCGATCCTTGTTGGCCAGCGCCAGGGCCCACGCTTCCGCCGTTTCGATGGCGTCGGCCGGGCGGAACACCAGCAAGTTCGGAATCATGCGCAGGCTCATGACATGCTCGACCGGCTGATGGGTCGGGCCGTCTTCGCCAAGGCCGATCGAATCGTGGGTGAACACGTAGATCGCGCGAACGTGCTGCAGGGCCGACATGCGCACGGCGTTGCGGCAATAGTCGGAAAACACCAGGAAGGTGCCGCCGTAGGGAATGATTCCTCCGTGCAGCGCCATGCCGTTCATCGCGGCGGCCATGCCGAACTCGCGGATGCCGTAGTAGACATAGCGGCCGTCGTAGCTTTCGGGCGTGAACGGGGCGGTCGATTTGGTCTTGGTGTTGTTCGAACCGGTAAGGTCCGCCGAACCACCGACCATCTCGGACACGTTTGCAGTGAACGCCTCGAGCGCCATTTCGCTGGACTTGCGGGTCGCAACCTTGGGCGGGGTGGCGATCAGCGACTGGATGTAGGCATCGAAACCTGTATCGGCCGGAAGGTCACCTGCCATGCGGCGGGCGAGTTCGGCGGACTGCGGGTTGGCCGCAGCGCGCTTTTCCCACTCGGCGCGAGCGGCCTTGCCGGCTTCTGCCGACGTGCGCCAGTTGGCAAGGATATCTGCCGGGATTTCGAACGGCGCCGAAGTCCAACCAAGATATTCGCGGGCGGCGGCGATTTCGTCAGCGCCGAGCGGCGCGCCGTGAACGTTGTGGCCACCCTGCTTGTTGGGCGCACCTTTGCCGATCACCGTACGGCAGGCGACCAGCGACGGACGCGGATCTGCCTTGGCTTCGGCAAGGGCGCGGGCGATGTCGGCAAAGTCATGACCGTCGCACGAGGTCACGTGCCAGCCTGAAGCAGTGTAGCGTCTAAGGATGTCTTCGGTGGTCGACAGCGACGTGTCGCCATCGATGGTGATCTTGTTGTCGTCCCACAGGACATTTAGGCGGCCGAGCTTGAGCGTCCCGGCAAGGCCCACGGCTTCGTGGTTGATGCCTTCCATGAGGCACCCGTCACCGGCGACAACCCAGGTGTGGTGGTCGACCAGGTCATCACCGAACTGCGCGTTGAGATGACGCTCGGCCATCGCGAAGCCGACGGCCATGGCAAGGCCCTGCCCCAGCGGGCCGGTGGTGCATTCGACGCCCGGGATCAGGAAGTTCTCGGGGTGACCGGCGCAGACGCTGTCGATCTGGCGGAACTTGCGGATGTCCTCCATCGTCGGGCTTTCGTAGCCAGTCAGGTGAAGGAGCGCATAGATCAGCATCGAGCCGTGACCGGCCGACAGGATGAAGCGGTCACGGTCGGACCACTTCGGCGCGGCAGGATCGTGCTTCAGGAACTGCGTCCACAGCACCGTCGCCACGTCGGCCATGCCCATGGGCATGCCGGGGTGACCGGAATTGGCTGCCTGAACCGCGTCCATGGCAAGCGCACGGATCGCGTTGGCCATGGGAGCCAGCGCGGTGGAATCGCGTGTCATGCTGAAAAAGCCCTTCCCTGCGAGCGGCCGAACGGCTGTGGCCGCATGAATCCGGTGATTCGGAGCGGGGTCTCTTTGGTCACCATGGGGCCAAGGGTCAAGGCTGGCAGGGCGGCTTCTTTATTGCAGATGCACAATATGAGCTTCTGCGCCCGACTTTCCCCGGCGCAGTCCTGCCATGGTGTTGCGCGTCCATGCGATTGTGCTAGCGTGCCAAGCCATGGCGACGGAAGCACTCGGCGCCGCTCTGGACCGGCTTGAGCAGGCGCTCGTGCGGGTCGAAGGAGTGGTCGCGCAACAGGGAACCACAGGGGCTGCAGCGGGCGAAGAGCTGGCGCTGCTCAAGGTTCGTCATCGACGCCTGAAGGACACGGTCGCCCAGGAATTGCGACAGCTTGATCTGTTGCTGGCAGGTCTTCCGAAATGAGCCCCCGATCATGAGCCCCCTGTCATGAGCAACGTCAGTCTACCGATCGGCGGCCGCAACTTCGCGGTGTCCTGCGCTGACGGCGAGGAAGCCCATATCGAGATGCTCGGCCGCATGGTCGACGAGCGTGCTCGCAAGATCGGTGGCCAGCAAAGCGAGACGCGGATGCTTCTGTTCGCGGCATTGATGATGGCAGACGAGCTGCACGAAGCGCACAACGGCGCTCCTGCCCCTGATGCCGCACAACCGGTAACGCCCGCTCCCGCCTCGATCGAAAGCACGGAAATCGACCCTGCAATGGTCGATCGCGTCAACGCATTGGCAGAACGCATCGAAAAACTCGCTGCCGCCCTTGAGCAAGGGCCGGTCAGCGCCTAACTAGGTCGTGACGGGATCTGCCCGGCACGAGCCGCATGAACATCCCTGAGGCTATAAGCAATCCAAGGGGGCTGCCCCTGTCTGGGATCCTGGTCCCGGGCAAGCGGTCCCCACCTGACGTCGAGGCGTCAGAGGATTTTCCGAGCAAACGACCCATGGTGGGCCCGTCACCCCCTCCTTTCTGTCCGGAGCACCTTGTGGAAGCCAAGAATGCGTTGCGCACCGAATTTAGAGCGCGGCGCAATGCCCACGTCGCAGCGCTCGATGCCCGCGTGAAGGCGCTGATGTTCCGCCGGCCGCCCTCGCCCGTCATGGCGATGGTACCGGAAGGCGCGACCGTCGGGATCTATCTCGCCGGCCCGGCAGAGGCACCGGCAACCGCCTACGCGCAGGTGCTGCATGAGGCCGGTCACAAGATCGCACTGCCGTGGTTTGCCGACCGCTCGTCGCCGATGGTGTTTCGCGAGTGGAGTTCGCCGTGGGTGGACGAACTGCTCGCGCCCGGACCGTGGAAGGGCATAGTCCAACCAGCAGAGGATGCCGCAGAGGTTGTGCCCGAAGTGCTTTTCGTGCCCCTGGTTGCTTTCAGCGCCGATGGTGGGCGCCTTGGCCAGGGCGGCGGTCATTACGACCGCTGGCTTGAAGCGCATCCGTCCACCCTTCCCATCGGCCTTGCCTGGGACTGCCAGCTGGTCGAGCACCTGCCCCGCGAGGCGCATGACGCCCCGCTGCATGCCGTGGTAACGCCGACGCGAATCTATGGTCCGTGGGAGCGCCAAAGGTGAGGGAAGATTACAAGCCGACCTGGCGCAAGCCCATTGGCATTCTCGGTCTGGTCCTGGGCCTGATCGTTTATGCGTTGGGCGTCGCTGCTTTGTCCGGCGTCATCGGGCAATGGCACGTCCTGCTGCAGACCCTTGCCTACATCGTGCTTGGAACCGTCTGGCTCCTGCCGCTGCGGCGCTTCCTGATCTGGATGGAAACCGGCCGCTGGGGTTGAGCGCAAAGGTTGCTGGACAGTGCAACGCGATTCCTTACCCTTTTGCCTAACGCAAAGGGGAGAATGGCATGCCTGGTCCAATTGAAACCGTCGAGGCCTTCTGCGCGATGTGGGAGCAACCCGGCGGATTTGCCGCTGCGGTGCGGGAATACTTCACAGAGCAGACCGATTACGAAAACGTGGGGATGACCCACACCATCGGCATCGAGCAAGGCCTTGCGCTGGTCGCAGGCTTCGAAAACGACATGGGGATTGCGCGCATCAAGGTCGACATGCTGGCGATTGCTGCCAACGGCAATACGGTCCTGACCGAGCGGGTCGATCACATGGTCAACGCTGCAGGCGAGACTTTCGTATCCCTGCGCCTAATGGGTATTTTCGAGGTGCTTGACGGCAAGATCGTGAAGTGGCGCGATTATTTCGACACCGCGCCGTTCAAGGGTTAGGCGCTCTGAACGCGAAAGGGCGCCCTGAGGCGCCCTTTGCATCGCATCTGACGTGGCGCGAGTGACGGGGCTCGAACCCGCGACCTCCGGCGTGACAGGCCGGCACTCTAACCAACTGAGCTACACCCGCGTAACGTCAAAAAAGTGCCACGAAGGCACCGTACCAAGTGGTGGCGCGAGTGACGGGGCTCGAACCCGCGACCTCCGGCGTGACAGGCCGGCACTCTAACCAACTGAGCTACACCCGCGTACCTCTTGGAAGCCGCGCCTCTATGGCAGGCCGTGTGGGCTGTCAACGGGCTTGAAAGCGGGAATTTTTCCACAACGGAGCGCCGCGTGGCGCACAAAGAAAAAGGCGCCCGGAGGCGCCTTCTTCATCATCCCAATGGCGCGAGTGACGGGGCTCGAACCCGCGACCTCCGGCGTGACAGGCCGGCACTCTAACCAACTGAGCTACACCCGCTCGCCGTTGGGAGCGCCGCCTCTATGGCAGCTTTTGCAGGCTGTCAACGCTCAACCACGAGCATTTGGCCTCGATCGACATTTTCTTCTCGCTGCCTGTGCCTTCAGCAATTCTGGTACTTCCAATTGCGGCTCTTGCCTTCGCCAATCCATTCGACCGCCTGCGCAATGCGCTTGTCCCGCGTGGGTTCGGTCTTCGCCTCGACGATCCATTCGATGTACTCCCGGCGCTGACCGGGAGGCATTGCCGCAAAGCGCTCTGCTTGCCCAGCGACTGCCAGAGCGGCGCTGAAGGGTTCGGGGAGTTCCGGCACTGGCTTGGGGGAAGCGCGCGGCAACTTTGCCTTTGGCGCAGAAAGCCGGGCGACGGCGGAGTTCAGTCGTTCGACAACAGTGGCCTCGTCCGGGAAATTCTCGAGCGATGCGATCCTGCGAAACGGACCCGTCCCGCCCGCTACCTCGTCGTTATGGAAGAAGATCGAGACATGGGCCTTGAAGGCCGCCATGCCTGCCAGGTTCTTTCCGCCCAACGTGAAGTGCGGCATGCCCCACTTGATGGCTTCGACGCATTCGGGCACCTCGCGATGCACCAGCGCCCGAAAATGCTCGAGAACCGGTCGAGCGAATGCTCCTGCATTCGCGATATGCTGATCGATGCGCGGATCGGTCGTCGGCATGTGTACCTCCGATCCGCACATCTATCACATCAGTCAGCCAGTAGCAGCACCGGCGTTTCGATGAGCTTCTTGATTCCCTGGACAAAGCTTGCGGCATCGTGGCCGTCGACCACGCGATGGTCGCAGCTGATCGAGATGTTCATCAGCTTGCGCTTCTCGATGCGCTCGCCACCCATGCCGTCGGGCACGAACATCGGCCGCTCGATTATCCGGTTGGGTCCGATGATGGCGACTTCGGGCCGGTTGATCACCGGGGTCGTCGCCACGCCGCCCAAGGGTCCGAGCGACGTGACGGTGAGGGTCGAGCCCGAAAGCTCATCCGACTTGGCGCTCCCATTACGCGCCGCTTCAGCAAGACGGCCAATCTCGCGCGCAAGCTGCCACAGGTTGAGGGACTGCGCATTGCGGATCACCGGCACCATCAGGCCCGCCGGCGTCTGCGCCGCCATGCCGAGATGGACCGCTCCGTAACGGGTCACCACGCCAGCTTCGTCATCGTAGCGGGCATTGATCATCGGGAATTGCGGCAGGGTACGACAGATCGCGGTGATGAGCAGCGGCAGCATCGTCAGCTTGGGCTTGTCGCCGCGGCTGCTATTGAGCTGTTCGCGCATCACTTCAAGTGCCGTAACGTCGCACTCTTCGACATAGGAGAAGTGCGGAATGTGGCGCTTTGATGCCGCCATGTTCTCGGCAATGCGGCGGCGCATACCAATGACCTTGATCACCTCATCGCCACGCTCCGGACCGGCGGAGCGATAGCCCCCCGTTGCATTGTAGGCGAGGAACTGATCGAGATCCGCATGGCGCACGCGCCCTTCCTCGGACGGGCGCACTTCGGACAGATCGATGCCGAGATCGCGCGCACGCTGGCGGACGGCCGGGCTCGCGAGGACCTTGGCATCGTAGCCGCGGCGAACTTGCTCTACCGCCTGCGCGGGAGCAGGCTTAGGCACTGCCGTGGCAAGCGGAGGTGGCGGTGGAGAAGGTGGCGGCGGTGCAGCTGCCTCAACCCGCGCCGCGTCGCCAGCGTCCGACGTCTCGACCTCGATGCGCTCTTCAACGATTTCCGCCTTGGGCGCGGGCGCAGGGGCTGGCGCCGCAGCAGGCGCCTGCGCCTCCCCTTCCCCTTCCGTCTCGATGACAACCAGTGCCGAACCAATCGCTACCACATCACCGACTTCGCCCGCGATCGAGACGACCTTGCCCGCCACGGGGCTTTCCATTTCGACCGTTGCCTTGTCGGTCATCATGTCGGCCAAGCGGCCATCTTCCTCGACCATGTCGCCCACGGCGACGTGCCAGGCCACGATCTCGGCCTCGGCGATACCTTCGCCGATGTCGGGCAGGCGGAATGTATAGGTTCCCATGGCTTCAGGCTTTCGTCAGGCGGTCGATGGCCTCGCCGATGCGGACGGGGCCTGGGAAGTAGGCCCATTCGAGGCTGTGTGGATAGGGGGTGTCAAAACCCGTCACGCGCTCGATCGGGGCTTCGAGGTGATAGAAACAGCGCTCCTGAACCAGAGCCGAGAGTTCTGCACCGAAGCCCGAAGTGCGCGTCGCTTCATGGACGATCAGGCATTTGCCGGTCTTTTCCACCGACTTTTCCACCGTCTCGATGTCGAGTGGAACCAGGGTGCGCAAGTCGATGATCTCGGCATCAACGCCCTTTTCCGCGCAAACCGCGGCGGCCACGTGGACCATGGTGCCGTAGGCCAAGACCGTGAAAGCGTTGCCCGGACGGACGATGCGGGCCTTGCCCAGGGGAATCGAATAGTAGCCTTCGGGCACCGCGCTGTCGGCATGCTTCGACCACGGCTCGACCGGCTTGTCATAGTAGCCATTGAACGGGCCGTTATAGATGCGCTTCGGTTCAAAGAAGATCACCGGATCGTTATCCTCGATCGCCGAGATCAGCAGGCCCTTTGCATCGTGCGGGTTGCTCGGCACGACCGTCTTCAGGCCGGCGACATGCGTGAACAGCGCCTCGGGGCTCTGGCTATGCGTCTGCCCGCCGAAGATGCCGCCGCCGAACGGCGAGCGCACGGTCATCGGCGCGATGAACTCGCCGGCCGAACGATAGCGCAAGCGTGCCGCTTCCGACACCAACTGGTCGAGCCCCGGATAGATGTAGTCGGCAAACTGGATCTCGGGCACGGGGCGCAGGCCATAAGCGCCCATGCCGACAGCCACGCCAATGATCCCGCACTCGCTGATCGGCGTGTCGAACACGCGGGTCTTGCCGTACTTCTTCTGCAGGCCCGCGGTGGCGCGGAACACGCCACCAAAATAGCCGACGTCCTCGCCCATAACGACAACGTTTGGATCGCGCTCCATCATGATGTCGAGCGCATCGTTGATTGCCTCGATCATGTTGAGGCGGCGGGTCGGAGCCTCGGCGAGGCTGACCGGCGATTCTTCGTGGGTCATGGCTGCTTCCCCTCCTCGGACCACTCTGGCCATTTGACCCGACGCTCGTGAATTGCCTGCTCGCTCTGCTCCCGAAGGTGCCAGGGCAAGTCTTCGAACACGTCTTCGAACATGGTGTGGAACGGGTGATGCAGCCCATGGCCGAGGATGCCGTTCTTTTCAGCTTCCTTGGTCGCGGCCTTGACCATGTCCATCTGTTCGCGATCCATCGCGGCGTGCTGCTCGTCGGACCATTCGCCGAGCGCGATCAGATGCTGCTTGAGCCGATTGATCGGATCCCCAAGCGGCCACTCCTCACGCTCGTGCGCCGAACGATACTGGCCAGGATCGTCCGAGGTCGAATGGCCCTCGGCGCGATAGGTGAAGTGCTCGATCAGCGTGGGCCCGGCGTTCGATCGAGCGCGGTCTGCTGCCCACTTGGTGGCCGCATAGACTGCCAGGGGGTCGTTGCCGTCCACCCGCAGCCCAGCCATGCCATAACCGATTGCGCGAGCGGCAAAGGTGGTACGCTCGGCGCCGGCAAATCCCGAAAAGCTAGAGATCGCCCACTGGTTGTTGACGACATTGAAGATGACCGGCGCGTTGTAGACGGTTGCGAAGGTCATCGCTGAATGGAAGTCCCCCTCTGCCGTCGATCCCTCGCCGATCCAGGTGGCCGCAATCCGGGTGTCACCCTTGATCGCGCTGGCCATCGCCCAGCCCACCGCTTGCGGATATTGCGTCGCAAGGTTGCCGCTGATCGTGAAGAACGAAGCCTCCCGCGCCGAATACATGATCGGCAGCTGACGCCCCTTCAGCTTGTCCGCCCGGTTCGAGTAGATCTGATTGATCATCTCGACGATCGGGTAGCCCCGCGAAATCAGGATACCCTGCTGGCGGTAGCTCGGAAAGACCATGTCGTCAGATGCCAAGGCCATTGCCGGGGCCACGGAGGTTGCCTCTTCCCCCGTACACTTCATGTAGAAGCTGGTCTTGCCCTGCCGTTGGCCGCGATACATGCGGTCATCGAAGGCCCGGGTCAGCGCCATGGTGCGAAGCATCCGCCGCAAGGTTTCGGCATCGAGCTTCGGATCCCATGGCCCGATTGCGCGATGATCGTCGCCCAGCACGCGAACCAGGTCGAAACACAGCCCCTGCGTTTCAGCTGCGGTGCACTGCTCGTCAGGACGCGGCTGCGCACCGGCGGGCGGGATTTCGAGGTGCGAATAATCGACCTCGTCGCCCGGCCGGAACTTCGGTTCCGGCACATGCAGCGCCAACGGCGCCATGTTGCCGCGCACGCTTCCGCTCATGCTGCGAAGACCTGCATCTGAACTCTCCCACATCGAATCGCGCTTTCCATATGGGAAAGCATGACAGACGCAAAGTTATATACTCTTGTTATTTTATTTCACAGAGCTTTTCTCGCTTCCGCCGTCCGGCGGATCGAAAAAGGTCTTTTCTAGCAAGGCTAATATATCGTCCGAGGATCACAAAGCGCCGAAGCGCCTCTTGTTCCAACAGGAGCCCGATGCTCCGGTCAGCTGCCGTCAGTGATCAGAGTTCCGCCATCGATCACGAGATTGTGGCCGGTGACAAACGCGCCGGCCGGCGCAGCGAGGAACACCGCAGCGCCCGCCACTTCATCCGGCGTTCCAGGACGACGCAATGGTGTCATCGCCATGCGACGCGCCATGAAAGCGGCATCATCAAGCAACGGCTGCGAAAGTTCCGTGGCGATGAACCCGGGAGAGATGGCATTGACCCGCACTCCGCTAGGTCCCCACTCCACAGCGAGATTGCGTGCCAGTTGCGCTACGCCCGCCTTCGCAAGAGCGTAGGCATTGATCCTAAGGTTGCCTCGCAGAGCCGAGAGACTGGCCATCAGCAAGGCCGCACCGCCGCCGCTCGCCGCGATATGCGGAAGGGCAAGATTGCACAGCACGACCTGGCTCCGCAGATTGATTGCCATGACACGAGCATAATCGTCCATGTCGATCTGCGCGAACGAACCCGGATTACCGGTGATTCCGGCATTGCAAACCAGATGGTCGATCCGCCCGAAAACCTCGAGGCTTTCAGCCACTAGGTGGGCCAGCGCTGCGTCATCGCTCACGTCGCAGGGGCAACCCGGCATGCCCAGCTCCGCGGCCACGCGCGCAGTATCGGCCGGGTCCTCGCTCGAGATCATCACTCTTGCGCCGGCTGCGATAAGCGCCTCTGCAATCGCGCGACCAATCCCACGCGTGGAGCCGGTAACGATGGCCGCTTTGCCAGAAAGATCGAACAGACCACTCATGCGCGAGCGACAGGACTGCCTTGGTCAGCCAGCACGTATAACGTCACGTCCATGTCGGTAACACCCTCTCCCATATGCTTGCACCGTAAGGGCGCATAAGAGATGGACCGTTGCAGGACAAAGGCAATCCATGGATGCCCCCCAATCAATGCCATGCATGGTTATTCGGCCGCGTCCAAGAGACGTGCCGTTTCGGCCGGGTGATATCGCAACTCGTCAGGCCCGGCATATCGCACGTCCCAATTGGGTTCGCCTTTCATGAAGTCCGGCAGGTTGGTCATGTATATCGCTGTTCCGAAAGCGCCGTCCCAGATGCGCGGCTTCCAGCTGTCATCAACGCAATCACAATCTGCACCGTATTCTGCCTCGCCACCCGCCGGACACGGCACGTAAAGGAACGCGGCCGAGGTCAGCCTGTGCCGCCCGAAACCCCAGTTCCAGTCACCGTAAGTGTAGCCGCGCCTGTCGAGGTAGTTCTTGGCCACCATCAGCTCGTCGATATCCTCGACTTCCCAATTGGCGTGGTGAAACTTCAGCGTCCCGTTGAAGCCCGGCATTGGCGCGTGCGCATCGGCCAGGAACACGTTGTGATGTTCGTAGCAGCCATCCGCCCGCATGTAGACGCCAAAGCCCTTCTGCATGTCGGTGATGCGGAAGCCGAGGATGTCCTGATAGAAAGCCACCGCCTCCTGCACGTCCGGAAACGTCCAGACGCAGTGGTGCGTGCGCTTTGGCACCGCCCGATCAATCCATTTGCGCGGCTGGTTGAGGCGGGCAATCCGGCCCACCGTATTCTGCGGGGTTGGCGCGCCAAAGACAGCACGCGGCTGCCACAGTTGCAGCCCAATCGCCTGCCCGAACGGCGTGACGAAATGGACCGCGCCCTCAGCATCAGTGGCCAGGTCAACGACGCGCTCAAGGCGAGCCTTGAGGCGTTCCAGCCCTTCCGCGTTGTCCACCGCCCAAACGCATTCATGGACGCCCTTCGTCGTCTGCGCCGAACCCTTGGGCAGATCGGGATGACCGCGCTTCAAGAACAATGACTGAGAACCGTCGGCCGCTTCGAAAAGCGCCGAGCCATCGTTCTGCTCGATCAACGTCAGCCCAAAATCGCGGAAGAAGCGAACGCAAGGTTCAACCTCCTCTACCATCCATGTCAACCGCTTGATGCCAATGATCGCCACGCCAATTCTCCTGCCTTGCTTGCAAGGGAATGGCGGCGTTCTCATCCAATCGTCTTGCGCCAGATCAAATCCGGATCATGAATTGTTTGAAGGACAGCGCATCAATTTCATGGATGCCGAACAGTAAGTCCACGCCCTTTGCCGGTTCAGACCGCAACGTCGGCCTTGATCACGCCCTGCGGCGCATAACCGGTCACTTGAAAATCCTCGATCCTGTAATCGAAGATTGAGTCCGGCCGGCGCAGGATCGAAAGCCGAGGATCTCCTGAAGGCTTTCTGGCGAGCTGGGTTTCAACCAGTTCGGCGTGGTTGAGATAGAGATGCGTGTCGCCCCCCATCCAAACCAGTTCTCCTGGTTCGAGATCACACTGCTGCGCTAGCAAGCGGATGAACAGGGCCGCACCCCACAGATTGAATGGCAGGCCCAGCGCCACGTCGCAGCTGCGCTGGTAGAGCAGACCATTCAGCCGGTTCCCGCTGACGTGGAACTGGTAGGTCTTGTGGCAGGGAGGCAGCGCCATCGCGTCAAGCTCGGCCACGTTCCAGCCCTCGACGATATGGCGACGGCTGCCGGGATTGGTCCTCAGCGAGCGGACCACGTCGGCAACCTGGTTCACCCCATACTCCCGCCGGCGAAACAGGTCATCGCCTGCCGGTTCATAGACCGGCCAGTCTACCCATTGCTTGCCATACACCGGACCGAGATCGCCCCATTCACGGGCGAACGCTTCATCTTCCACCACGCGTGCCGAAAAATCGGCGCGGGAAATGTCATCGCCGGAAGCCTTGCGGTATTTGTCCAGCGGCCAGTCCGTCCATATCTCGACACCCTGAGCGCACAGTTTGCGGATATTGGTATCGCCAGTCAGGAACCACAGAAACTCGCGGGTCGCTGTTTTCCAGTACACCCGCTTGGTCGTAAGCAAGGGCATGCGCCCGTCGGAAAGGTCGAAGCGCAATTGCGCGCCGAAGACCGATCGTGTGCCAACGCCGGTACGATCCACCCGCTCGTCTCCGCGCTCCCAGATCTCGCGCATGAGATCGAGATACTGCTGTTCGTAATGGCGGGCGGAATCGGCGCGTTCAGGCATGGCTTCGCTTCTAGCTGCGCGGGCGGGCTCGAGCAAAATCGCCGCCGAAATTTCCCGGCGAAAAAACTTGGCGTTACCCGCTTGCCAGCGTTGGAACTGCTTCGTATAGGGCGCCCCTGCCTCGCAGCCGGGTCACCGGTTGGCGGATCGGTCGGGGAATAGCTCAGCCTGGTAGAGCACTGTCTTCGGGAGGCAGGGGCCGGAGGTTCGAATCCTCTTTCCCCGACCATTTCACCTTCGAAGGTGATCGAAAGGGCGGCCTTCGGGTCGCCCTTTTCGTTTGGCCAGGCTGCTCGGTTCATCGCGCACCTGCCACAACTCCTTCATTTGGCCCGCAAATCCGTCTCGCAAAGTCGCAAACCGGGTTTCGCTGCGGAACGACAAAGACGACCTTGTCCGGGTTACCCAATCAACAGGACAGGAACTCCATTCGTGACCATCCGCAAACTCACTGTTGCCCTTCTCGTCGCCACATTACCCATCGCCACCGCAGCAAACGCACAAGACGCAGCTGCTGGCACCGAAGCCACGGCCACGGCTGAAGCCACCACGGCCGCGCCGGCGGCGGCCACACCGGCCGTCGGCGCTGTTGTCTATGATGCTGCCGGCGCCGAAGTCGGCAAGATCAAGAGCGTCAACGCGCCCAACTTCGTGATCGACACCGGCAAGAACACCGCCACCTTGGCGCTGACCGCACTCGGCACTGGTCCCAAGGGCCCGGTCCTCGGCATGACCAAGGTCGAACTGGATGCGGCTGCCGAAAAGGCTGCTGCAGCGGCAAAGGCTGATACGGCTGCTGCGATCGTTGTCGATGCGCCGGTCTATGCCTCGGATGGCACCACCCAGCTAGGCAAGGTCGCCGAAGTGACCGATACCGAATTCGTGCTCGATGCGGGTACGGTTCGCGTGAAGCTGCCGAAGACTTCGGTCGCCAAGGGCGCCTCCGGTCTGATGATCGGCATGACCGCGCAAGGTTTCGCAGACGCTACAAAGAGCGCCGACCAGAGTGCGAATGCAGCGGCCGCAAAGCCCGCTGGCAAGTAAGCAATTCAGGGAGCGGGCGGCGCGTTTACCCCTTTTTCGCGCCGCCCAACCGTTCCCTCGGATCAGCCTCTTAGCCGCCCCTGAGAAGTTGCACGCCCCAATCCCGCTCGAAAAGGTAGAGCAGCACGCGGGCCGCTTCCCCTCTTGGCGACGACAAACCGCCGTCGCGTTCCATCAGCAGTCGTGCATCATCATGCGCTAGCGGCAGCAACCGCGCGATCTGTTCGAAGTCCGCCACCTTGAACGGCGTATCGCCCGATTGCCGGGTGCCAAGCAGCTCTCCGCCGCCCCGCAACCGCAAGTCTTCCTCGGCCAGGCGAAAGCCGTCCTGCGTCTCTCGCATCAGAGCAAGCCGCTCGCGCCCGGTTTCCGAGAGAGCCTCACCACGCAGCAGCAGGCAGGTCGATTGCTGGCTGCCCCGTCCGACACGCCCGCGCAACTGGTGCAACTGGGCCAAACCGAAGCGCTCTGCCTGCTCGATCACCATCAGCGTCGCGTTAGGCACGTCGACGCCGACCTCGATTACCGTCGTCGCAACCAGCAGTTGCGCGTCACCTCGGGCAAACTGCTCCATGGCCGCATCCTTGGCCTCGGGCCGCAGCTGGCCGTGAACCATGACCACGGTATCCCCGAACCGCTCCTTCAGCGCAGCATAGCGCGCTTCTGCGGCAGCAATGTCTTCCGTCTCCAGCTCGCGCACCATCGGGCAGACCCAGTAGGCCTGCGCACCCTTGGCAATGTGCCGCGCCACTCCTTCGACCACGTCGGCAAGGCGCTCTGTCGAAATCACGCGGGTGTCGATGGCCTGACGGCCGGGCGGCATTTCGTCGAGCCGCGAGACGTCCATCTCCCCGTACTGCGCCAGGGTCAGCGTGCGCGGGATCGGTGTGGCCGTCATCGCCAGGCAATGCGGAGTCCGCCGCGCCTTCTGGGTCAGCATCAGGCGCTGCCCCACGCCAAAGCGGTGCTGCTCGTCGATCACCACAAGCGCAAGATTGCGGTAGGCGACGGCCTCCTGGAAGATCGCGTGCGTACCGACGCAAATGTCGATCGAGCCATCGAGCAGCCCCATCAGGATCGATTCGCGCGCCTTGCCCTTGTCGCGTCCGGTCAACAGCGCGATGTTCACGCCTGTCCCTACAGCCATCCGCGTCAGAGTCTCGGCATGCTGGCGCGCGAGGATTTCGGTCGGCGCCAGCAGCGCGGCTTGCCCGCCCGCCTCCACCGCGATCAGCATGGCATTGAGCGCCACCGCCGTCTTGCCAGACCCGACATCGCCTTGCAGCAGACGCAGCATCGGCGCGCCTTGCGCCATGTCGCTTTCGATCTCGGCAATCGAGCGCTTCTGCGCGCCAGTCAGTTCGAACGGCAGTTTGAGCATTGCACGCAATTGCCCGTCCCCGTGCAGCGGCGTGCCCTTCTTCGCACGGTTGCTCTCCCGCACCAGCATCAGGGCGAGGCTGTTGGCCAGCAGTTCGTCATAGGCGAGCCGGTCCTTGGCCAGCTTGTCCTCGGCCTTGTGTGCAGTCGGCAGCGCTGCGTCCCAAGACGGCCAGCCCATTCGCGCGATGAGGCCCGGCTCGATCCACTCCGGCAGCTTGGGCAGGTGCGCCAGCGACTGCGCCACCAGGGCCTGAACCCGCCCCTGCGTCAGCCCTTCTGACAGCGGATAGACCGGCTCGTTCAGCTGGCCGAGCATGCCGGCGCTGTCCTCGCTCACATGATCGGGATGCACGATCTGCCAGGTCTGGCCGAACTGGTCGAGCCTGCCCGCCACCCAGCGCTTCTCGCCCAAGGGGAGCTGCTTCTTCGCGGTATAGGCCGCTCGCCCGAAATAGGTAAGCGCGACATAGTTGCCAGCGGCATCCTCGGCCATGACCCTGAAAGGACCGCGCCCGGCCGACTGACGATAATCGCGCACCGTCAGCGGCAGCACGATCTGTTCCCCCAGCCCCGCCTCGTCCAGATTGGCCACCGCCCGGCGCAGCACCCAGCGATCGGGCAGGTGGTACGCGATATCCTTGACGCGGGTCAGCCCCAGCTTCTCTAGCGGGCGCGCCAGACCAGGCCCCACGCCTTTGAGGCTGGAGCTTTCCGCGAACAGGGGGTTGAGCAGGTCAGGACGCATCGCCCGCCCGACATAGGCTGCAAGGCCACGTTTCGCCAATGCCGCCCAAAGCGAAATTCACGGCCATTTTTGACCCAGCGCATGGTTCAGGTGCTGAGCCGGTGCTTGAGTTGCTTTCGAAGATAACGAAAGCAGGAGCAAAACGATGTTGATCCCTCATGGAGCCGTCATTGCCGTCGTCGATGGCAAGGCCTGGGAACTCTACCGCAACGCCGGGACCGAAGCCGCCCCCGAACTCGCGGCCATGGAAACGCCTGCGCTCGTCGAGCACAATCACTCCAGCGGCGGCAGCCACGCATCGCCGCATCAGCAGGACGAGACCGCCCATTGTGCCGCGGTAGCCGATTGGCTCGACCGGCAGGTGCGGGGTCACAAGATCGCCCAGCTCGTGCTGATCGCTCCGCCGCGCGCCTTGGGCGAACTGCGTCACCAGATCGGCAAGGGCACCCAGAACGCGATCATCAAGGAACTGGCCAAGGACATGGTCGGTCGCCAGCCCACCGAGATCATCGCCGCGCTGCGGGGCAAGTAACTCGCGCGGCCAAGCGATGGGGCATTCCGGCGCGGGGAAGGACGGCTTCGGCCGGAGGCGCCGGGATGCCCTTTGGCATGGGGCCAGGACCCTTGTCTCGCTGGGCCGATGGGCCTAACGGCAGAGCATGACCGAGCCTGCTGCAATCGCCCCCGAGAGCCTTCGTCGCCTGCACTTCCGCGCCTGGCACCGCGGCACGCGCGAAGCGGACTACATGATCGGTTGTTATTTTGACCGCTACCACGCCAATTGGTCGGCCGAGCAGGTAGCCTGGTTCGAAGAGCTGATCGAGGAAGACGACGTCGAGATCATGGCATGGGCGCTCGGCACACAGCCTGTGCCCGAAAAGTATGCCGGTGCGATGATGGACGCCATGCGCAAGCTGGACTACGTCGAGATCCCGCGCTGATTTTGCCTCTCGCGCGTTAAGCCTGCCATGTCCGACCTCGCCCGCATCCTTTCGGCCAAGACGCCGCTAACGCTTTCGTCCGTCGCGCGTGGCGCGCAGCCGCTTGTTCTCGCCGATCTCGCCCGCGCCGCCAAAGGTCGCGCCGTCTTCATTGCGCCTGACGAGTCGGCAATGCGGGCCATCGTCGAGAGCGCCGCATTCTTCGCGCCGGACCTTGAAGTCATCGACTTTCCGGCGTGGGACTGCCTGCCGTTTGACCGTGCCTCCCCGGCGCTATCGGTCAGTTCCCGCCGCCTCGCCGCACTGCAGCGGCTGCAGCGCAAGCGCAGCGGACCGCAACTGCTCGTCACGACGATCAACGCCGCGCTCCAGCGCGTCCTGACGCCGTTCCGTATCCGCGAATCCACCCGCCTGCTTTCGCCGGGCACCGAGATCGGCCGCGAAAGCCTGATCGCACTCCTCCAGCGCCAAGGCTATTCGCGCACCGACACGGTCGTCGACGCTGGCGAGTACGCGGTGCGCGGATCGGTGTTCGACATCTATCCTTCTGGCCTCGACCACGGCCTTCGGCTGGACTTCTTCGGCGACGAGCTTGAAACCCTGCGCCTGTTCGATCCGAACACGCAGCGCTCGGTGCAGCCGGTCGAAACGCATCTCCTGCTGCCAGCCAGCGAAGCCCTGCTCGATGATGACAGCATCAAGCGCTTTCGCAGCCGCTACCGCGAACTGTTTGGCGCGAACGCCACCGGCGATCCGCTCTATCAGGCCATCACCGATGGCCGTCGCCTTGCCGGCATGGAGCACTGGCTCCCGCTGTTCGAAGACCGGCTCGTCACGTTGTTCGATCATCTGGCCGAGGATGACCTTGTCCTGATCGACACGACTGCGATCAAGGCTGCCGAACAACGCATTGCCGACATTGCCGACTATCACCAGTCGCGCCTCGATTCCTCGTCCAAGGCGCCGGGCAGCTACCGTCCACTGGCCGAAACCGCGCTCTATCTTTCGCGCGATGAACTGGACCGGGCGCTTGCCGGTTGGCCGGTGCACCGCACCACCATCTTTGCCGAGCCGGAATCGAAGCAGGTTGTCGATTTCGGCTTCACTTCGAGCCACGATTTCACGCCGGAGCGCGCTGCCGCAACCTCCGGTGGGACCAACATCTACGAAGCGGCCGCCAAGTACATTTCGGCATTGGGCACGCGCGGCAAGAAGCCGATCATCGCGGCCTATACTGCCGGCTCGCGCTCACGCCTCGCCTCGCTGCTGGCGGAAGCCGGCAAGTTCACGCCACAGATGGCTGAAACCTGGCAGGAGGCACTGGGCCTTGCGGCGACGGGAAAACCCGCCGCCGTGGTCCTCCCGCTCGAACAGGGCTTTGCCAGCGACGATCTGGAACTGCTGACCGAGCAGGACATCCTCGGCGACCGGCTCGTCCGCCGCAAGAAGAAGCGCAAGGATGCCGACGCCTTCCTCGCCGAATTGTCCGCGCTTACGCCGGGCGATCTCGTCGTCCACATGGACCACGGCATCGGCCGTTACCTCGGCCTCGAAGCCATTGGCGTCGGCGACAGCCCGCACGATTGCGTCCAGCTGGAATATTCCGGTGGCGACAAGCTCTACATCCCGGTCGAAAACCTCGACGTCCTTTCACGCTATGGCTCTGATGCCGATGGCGTTGCATTGGACAAGCTGGGCGGCGAGGCTTGGCAGCGCCGCAAGGCGCGCATGCGCGAACGCATCCTGGAGATGGCCGGCCACCTCATGGCCACGGCCGCCCAGCGCGCCCTGCGACAGGGCACGGTGCTCCCCGTCGATCCCACCAGCTACGGCCCCTTTGTCGACCGCTTCCCATGGGACGAAACCGAGGATCAGGAACGCGCGATCGACGACGTCCTCGGCGACATGGCCGAGGGCAAGCCGATGGACCGCCTGGTCTGTGGCGACGTCGGCTTCGGCAAGACCGAAGTTTCCTTGCGCGCGGCGTTCGTCGCAGCCATGCAGGGTGTCCAGGTGGCCGTCATCGCGCCGACGACCCTGCTGGCGCGCCAGCACTATTCGAATTTCGTCGAACGCTTCAACGGCTTCCCGCTGGAAATCGGTCGCCTCTCGCGCCTCGTCCCCGCCAAGGAAGCTGCCGAAACCAAGGCCGGGCTGGCCAGCGGCAAGGTTGATATCGTCATCGGCACCCATGCGCTCCTGTCCAAGTCGGTCGAGTTCAAGCGCTTGGGCCTGGTCATCGTCGACGAGGAACAGCGCTTTGGCGTCACGCACAAGGAAAAGCTCAAGGAACTGAAGGCGGACGTTCACGTCCTCACCCTCACTGCCACGCCGATTCCGCGCACGCTGCAGATGGCCATGTCGGGCCTGCGTGAACTTTCCACGATCCAGACCCCGCCGGTGGACCGCCTGGCCGTGCGCACCTATGTCATGCCGTGGGACGATATGGTCATGCGCGAGGCCTTGCTGCGCGAACACCAGCGCGGCGGGCAGAGCTTCATCGTCGTGCCGCGCATCGCCGACATGCCCGAGCTCGAGGAATGGCTGCGCCTAAATGTGCCCGAAGTCCGCTTCGTGACAGCACACGGCCAGATGAGCCCGACCGAGGTCGAGGACCGGATGGGCGCGTTCTACGAGAAAAAGTACGAGGTTCTGCTTTCGACCACGATCGTCGAAAGCGGCATCGATATCCCCTCGGCCAACACCATTGTCATCCACCGCGCCGACCGCTTCGGGCTGGCCCAGCTCTACCAGCTGCGCGGACGCGTCGGTCGCGGCAAGATCCGCGCCTACGCCTATCTCACCGTGCCAGAGGACATGGCGCTGTCCGAAGTCGCCGAAAAGCGCCTCAAGGTTCTTGGCGATCTCGACAGCCTTGGCGCCGGCTTCCAGCTTGCCAGCCACGACCTTGACATTCGCGGCGCCGGCAACCTCCTCGGCGACGAGCAGTCGGGCCACATCAAGGAGGTGGGCTTCGAACTCTATCAGTCGATGCTCGAGGATGCGATCCTTGCGGCGAAGGCCGGCGACATCGGCCTCGCCCGCGAACGCGAGGCACTGAGCCCCCAGATCACGCTCGACGCGCCGATCATGATCCCGGAGGACTACGTCCCCGACCTTGCCGTGCGCATGGCCCTGTACCGCCGCATGAACGACGCCGAAGGACCGGACGCGGTCGAGGCCCTCGCCGCCGAGATGATCGACCGCTTCGGACCCCTGCCCGCGCCCACGCAGAACCTGCTGCGCCTGATCGAGGTCAAGCGCCAGGCCATCGCCGCCAATATCGCGAAGATCGACGTCGGCCCCAAGGGAGCGCTGGTCAGCTTCCACAAGGACACCTTCCCGGACCCCGTCGGCCTCATCGGCTATGTCGAGAGGCTCAACGGCGTTGCCAAGCTTCGTCCCGACAACAAGCTGGTCATCACCCGGGCTTGGGGCACGGCCGAAGGACGCCTGAACGGCCTGGTACAGATGACGAAGGGTCTGGCTGCAATCGTGAAGCGTGCGAAGAAGGCCGCCTAAAGCAAAGCGGAGACCTCTGCCGCGCTGATCGGTCCTGATCGCAGGAAACCCTGGAACGTGTCGCAGCCCTCTTGCTGCAGCACTGAAAGCTGGCTCTCGCGCTCGACGCCTTCGCACACGATCTTGAGCCCCAGCGCACGCGCCATCGCGACGATCGCCGTCAGGATTGCCCTGTCGCGCGGATCGCTGTCGACGTCTCGGACCATGGATGCGTCGAGCTTGATCGTATCGAGCGGCAGCGACTTCAGCGTGCGGAAGTTCGCATAGCCCGTCCCGAAATCGTCGAGCGCCATGCGCACGCCCACTGAAGCGAGCTCCGCCAGCGCCGCTGCTGATTGGGCAAAGTCCGCCACCAGCGCATGTTCGGTCACTTCCAGCGTAAGCCTCGTCGGCACGAACCCGGTTCCGACCAATAACTCGCGAAAGTCTGCAGCGAATGCTTCGCTTGCCAGATCCTCGGCTGTCACGTTGAGGGACAACGCGAGCTTGCCCCACCCCGCCGCCGCCGTCAGTGCCTTGCCCGCGATATGCCGTGAGAGCTGCGCCACATGATCGCCACGCTCGGCAAGGGCGAAAAGCGTCTCCGCGCCGATCCGGCCAAGTTGGGGATGGTCCCAGCGCGCGAGAGCTTCCACGCCGACCAGCACGCCGTCGGCCACGCGATACTGTGGCTGGAACACGAGTCCGATCTCGTCCCGCGAAATGGCCCCGATCAGATCGGCTTCAAGCCGCGCCGCACTCCGACCTCGCGCCCGGTGCGAGCCATCGGCCCAGAGTATGCGGCGTCCGGCTTGCTGCTGTACCGCGCCGAGCGCTTGATCCAGGCGGTCGATCATTGCCGCCCCGGCCTCGCCCGGAATTCCGCGCAACAGCGCCGTTCGTGGAACCAGGTGCAGCATCTCGCCCCGCACCGGCAGACCGCGAGAGATGCGGCGCGTCAGTGCTTCTGCCAGCCACTGCCAGCGCTCACGACTGATAGTGCCGTCGCTGGCGATCAGGAACTCGCCACCGCCCACGCGCGCCACCAAGGAACCAGGGTCCAGTTCGTCGACCGCAAAATCGGCGATACGTCGCCCTATTTCAGCCAGCGCAGTATCTCCGCCCGCATGGCCGTAAGCCAAGTTGACCGAACTCAAGCGGTGCAGACCGACAAGCATGGCATGGACAAAGTCCGGCTCATGCCGCGCCAGCCACGATCTTGCCGCAGCCAGTCCCGGCAAACCAGTGAGAGCATCCCGGCCAGCATCGGCATCCGGCAAGGTCAGGCGGTGAGGCATGATGCGTCGAATAGCAGCGGAACCTTGCCAAAGCGTTCCCCGTTCGCGGCAAGCCCCCGCTCCAGTACTTTTGTGCATTGCGCGGCTTCAGTTAGCCCCATATCCCCGCTCCGGTACGATGCAGTCGCGTCAGATGGGGGCTTTGATACTGATGCCGGACTTCACTCGCCTAGCGCTTGTAGCTTCGCCCAGCGAGCGCGCCCAGGACGCTTACGAGAGCCTTCTGAAGAGCAGGAACTGGGTTTCTCTCGATCAGGCAGAGGCGGCCGTGGTCATCGGCGGCGACGGCTTCATGCTGCAGACACTGCACCACATGCTCGATATTGACCACGTCGTGCCGGCCTTCGGGCTCAATCTCGGCACAGTGGGCTTCCTGATGAACAAGTACCGGTCGAGCCGTGGCATCGAGGAGCGACTGGCCAAGGCCACCCAGATCTCGGTCTCGCCCCTGCGCATGACTGCGATAACCAACTCGGACGAAGAACATTCGGTCTGCGCGATCAACGAAGTCTCGATCCTGCGCGAAACCCGCCAGACCGCCAAGTTGGAGGTCAGCGTCAACGGCAAGGTGCGCATGCCCGAACTGGCCTGCGACGGCGTCCTCGTCGCTACCCCTGCTGGCTCCACCGCCTACAACCTCTCGGCCAACGGCCCGATCCTGCCGTTGTCCTCGAACATGCTGGCGCTGACGCCGATCAGCCCCTTCCGTCCCCGCAGGTGGCGCGGCGCGATTCTGCCCGACACCTACGAGATCGTATTCAAGGCGCTCGAATCGGTGAAGCGGCCGGTTCTCGTCGTGGCCGATCAGAAGGAAGTGCGCGATGTCCGCGAAGTGCGTGTGAAGGCCTGGCCCGAACACCGCCTTACCCTGATGTTCGACCGCGGCCAGAGCCTCGAAGACCGCATCTTCGCCGAGCAATTCATGGTCTGAGCAAAAATCTCGAAACAGGTGCTTGCCAAACGAGAATCGCCTGTTATTAGCGCGCTCCTGCCCCGGGGAACTGGGGCTGCTCCCTGATAGCTCAGCGGTAGAGCTCTCGACTGTTAATCGAGCGGCCGTAGGTTCGAATCCTACTCAGGGAGCCACTTTACTTTCCCAGCCATTGCCACACATTGGCAAAAGTGCCCGGAAACGCTGAATTTCAGCCTCCCTCTTTTCCCATCCTTTGCCACTCGTTATCAGCCCTGTGCCATCACTTTGATGGCACCGCTGGTGGTATCGAATGAAGCTGACCGACAAGGCCTGCAAGAACCTGAAGTCGACTTCGCCAGAGCAGCGCTTGGCGGACGGCGGGAACCTCTACCTACACGCGCTGCCGGGTGGGACGAAGTCCTGGCGCTTCCGCTATCGGTTTGCCGGAAAGCAAAAGCAGATCGTGCTGGGCACCTATCCCGAGTTATCGCTCGCGGCAGCCAGGAAGGCGCGGAACGAACTTCAAGCGCTGGTGGACGACGGGCAGGACCCTTCGGTGGTGCGCCATCAGGAGAAGGTCACCAAGCGGGCGGAGGCTCTCGACAGCTTCGAGCTGGTGGCACGCGAGTGGCACCGCGAAACCACGTCCAATCGTGCGCCTCGCTATGCTCGGCAGATCCTGGAACGATTCGAGCGGCACGTATTCAAGGAGTTCGGCGCGATCCCGATCAAGAAGGTCTCCGCGCCCATGGTGCTGGATGCCATACGGAAGATCGAAAAGACCGGCGCGCTGGAAATGGCGCACCGCGTTCGTATTCACATCTCGGATGTGTTCGTCTGGGCGATTTCGA
Source organism: Novosphingobium sp. FW305-C-30-35 (assembly GCF_058783135.1). Lineage (NCBI taxonomy): Bacteria > Pseudomonadati > Pseudomonadota > Alphaproteobacteria > Sphingomonadales > Sphingomonadaceae > Novosphingobium > Novosphingobium sp. FW305-C-30-35. Next base: position 18,371 of record NZ_JBYSYJ010000001.1, on the reverse strand, counting down.
GCGGGCTGGCGGAAACGGACCCGGCAGCGCTGATCAAGAAGGCGTTGAAGCCGCGCGAGCCGGAACTTCGGCCTGCAATGCTGACCGTGCTCAACGCGCAACGCGTTCTGCGCAACTCCGAGGCGACGTCGGGCGTCTACTGGGGCGTTCGCTTGGCCTCGCGCCTGCTGGCGTTGACGGCGGCGCGCCCCGGCGTGGTCTGGATGGCAGCGCGCTCCGAGTTCGAGGGGCTGGATGGCCCGGAGCCAATATGGCGCATTCCGGCCGACAAGATGAAGCTCACGCGCAGCCAGAAGAAGGACGCGACGTACGAATTCATTGTGCCGCTTTCGAAACAGGCCGTAGCGGTGGTGAAAGTCGCCATGCTGCTGAGCCACAGCAAGACCTGGCTGTTTCCCGGCATGACGAAGGCCGACAAGCCGATATCGCCGTCGACCGTCTCGAAGCACTATCGGGAAGTGGGCTTCACCGGGAAGCACGTGCCTCACGGTTGGCGGGCAACGTTCTCCACCGTGATGAACGAGCGTGCCGCCTTGGCCGATCGAAAGGACGATCGCGAGATCATCGATCTGATGCTGGCACATGTGCAGGAAGGCGTCGAGATCATCTACAATCGCTACCTCTACATGCCGCGCCGGCGCGAGTTGGCGCAGGAGTGGGCCGATCTACTGCTGGATGGCTTCCCACCACCGGGAGCCATCATGCCGGACGTGACCGCGCCGCAGTGCGAGGTGCAGCATGAGCGCCCGCTCGATCGGCGAAATCGTCGCCAGCGCTAAGCCGCAAAAAGCCTTCCGGTCCGGACAGCCCGTCTGGCGCAACAGCTACACCGAAGGCCAGATCGAAAAGCGCATCTGGCGTCCGATCGCCGACGGCACCAAGCGCGGTGCCCGCCGTCGCATCGGCGCCATTCTAAAGAGCGCGAGGGAGCTCGAACGGAGGACCAGGCGCGAACGTCAGCGCGCCCACCCCGGATGTCGCAACGGAGTGCTCGGGCAAATCGGACTGGACGTACTCGAGGTGCTCTATACCCGGTTCGTCGACTTCAAGACTGGCGAACTGGAACCGGCAATTGCCACGATTGCCGACGCGGTGGGTCATTCCTATGCGGCGGTACACGCGGCCCTGCGCCGACTCCGGGCTGCAGGTTTCCTGCACTGGGTCCGGCGCAGCAGGCCGACAGAGCGCAAGGGTGAAGCAGGGCCGCAGGTCGAACAGATCACCAACGCCTATGCTCTGCTCATCCCGAAGTCGATCGAGGGGCTCATCAAGCATCTCCTGGGCAAGGCACCGATCCCCGACGATGCGCGCTGGCGCAAGGAAGCGCAGGCGGCTGAGTGGAAGTCTATGCTGGATGGCCTCAGCGCGCAGGAACTGGTCCGCGACACGTGGACAGGCGACAACCTCGCGGGAGAAACGCTTGCCCGCATCGCGCGTCTGTTGGACCAGGAGCGCGAATCTTCGAGGGCTTGAGAAACCGGGAGGGGATATATCCCCTATGGAAAGGAGTGGCTTCGCCACACGTAATTTGATCACGTCACCCCACCTTCACCGCAGTATCCGCCAAAGGCGGAGCACGGGCCGCACCCGTGTACGGAGCGGCTATGGCCGCTCCGGGGGCTCGGCAGGGGCCGAGGGCGCAAGAACTGTGCCTAACTGCACCCTCACTCTATCGGAGAGGTGCGTAATGATCGGAATTCTGCGTTAATCGGCAACTGCACCGTCGATCCCGATCAAACCCCACATCTCAATGTGAATAAACCCGCGTAGCGGTCCCTTCCCATGCGTAATTTCAACCCGAAAAGCGAGCAGGCGGGGCGTGGGGGCAAGCGCGGCGCGCGGGGGCTAGTGGTGAGCCTTCCCAGTGGAGGAGCATCTGGGCGTCAGCGGGCGCGGGGTGGGGCCGACTAGCCTTTGCGCATGCCGAGAGACTGACGAAGTCCGCGCGCCTCTCCCTGCACATGCCTATTCCCGTGGCAACGCATGGCAATTCAATTAGACCGGCCCCATGCCACTGCTCCTCGCGCTCGGCGCTGCCGCGGGCGTCTGCGTTAGCCACGCCTAAGTGTGTCAGGTCAGATTGGTGACGCAAAGCGCTTACACGGTTAAGCTTAGCCTGCCACTGCATGAATGAGGCATGCCGCCGTGGCTGTTATCGCAAGTGTGAATGGGTGTTCCCGGCCCCCAAATTTCTAAATAGCTCTATTTCGAAATTTGGCTATAGGAACACAGCCAGAGTCGTGGTAGGGGATCAATGCAATGCCGGAGTTCAAAACACCTGGACAGTACATCGAGTGGCTTCTCGCTCAGCGAGGTTGGAGCCAGCGTACTCTCGCGATGGTCATTGGCAAGGGCGATGCCACGATCAATAAGATCGTACTGGGTAAACAGTCCCTCGATGCGGAGACCGCCCTGCTTCTCGAAGAGGTTTTTGGCGTTCCTGCCTCGGAATTCTTGAATTTGCAGAAGGAATATGATCTCGCTTTGGCGAAAGCTTCTGCTCGTCCGGATCCAGCCCGTTCTACTCGTGCTCATTTGTTTGGCGGTCTGCCAATTGCAGAAATGGCAAAGCGCGGGTGGCTCGGGGCAGCAAACCCTCGGAACGTTCCCGAGGTCGAAGAAGCATTGACTGCGTTCTTCGGCGTATCGCAAGTCAGCGATATTGAGATTTTGCCCCACGCTGCGAAGAAGACGCAGGTGAATGTCGATGCAACACCCGCGCAGCTAGCTTGGCTATATCGGGTTCGTGCGATGGCATCAGAGATGCTTGTCCCGCGCTATTCGCCGGAGGCACTTGATGGAGCGTTGCGCGAACTTCGGTCTCTTATGGTTTCTGCTGAGAACGTCCGGAAAGTCCCCAAAATCCTTGCGATGGCAGGAATCCGGTACGTAGTCGTCGAAACCCTGCCGACTGCAAAAATCGACGGCGTTTGCTTTTGGTTGAACGATCACTCGCCGGTTGTCGGCATGACACTGCGTCACGACCGGAATGATAACTTTTGGTTCGTGCTCCGCCACGAGTTGGAGCACGTGCGTCTCGGCCATGGCAAGTCCGCCATGACGCTCGATGCCGAATTGGATGGTGCGCGCGCGGGAACTGGCTCTGACATTCCGGAAGAAGAACGGCTCGCCAACGAAGCTGCAGCCAATTTTGGTGTTCCGAAGTCGCAAATGCGGGCCTTCGTTGAGCGGAAGGCTCCGCTGTTCTCAGAACGCGATATGATTGGTTTTGCACGCAGTCAGGGCGTTCATCCTGGCATTGTCGCAGGTCAGTTGCAGCATATCACCGGAAGATATGAACGCTTCCGGCAGCATCAAGTGAAAATTCGGTCTTATGTATTGCCGACGGCCTACGTCGACGGTTTTGGAAACATTGCGCCAGTCGGCGAATAAGGACGGGAAATGTCAAAAGCTCAAGATATGCAGAAGCTTATCCGCCTCTATCGGGAGGAAACGGGAAAAGCTGAGATCGACATGCGTGATGTGGCTTTGTTCGCGATGCGCAAGGGCTGGCCTATGCCTGTACCGAAAGATCCAGTGGACATGCTAGCTGCACAATTCCGTGACGCTGCTCGACAGGAGGTTCGCAAAGATAGAGCGAGTGGCCGCCCTTACCGCGCGTACCATGCTGTTCCCACGTCAGCGGGCCAAGGCGCTTTCTTCTGGATTGATATTGATGATCCCGAGACAACGCCGTCGAACATGCGCAAGTCGGCGGTCATGCGCCGTGAACAAATGGTCGACGACGGCGTGCAACTGTCGCTGGACCTTGATCATTGGAATTCGACCCGACCGGAAGGTGAAAAAATCGAGCTTCCGATGGATATCAGCTTGGACATCGAGTGGCGCAAGGCCGCTATGGATGACGGTGCGGATGACGAAGCAGCTTAACTAAGGCGCCAGATTGCGGTCACCGAAAGCTATGCCCGGCCATGAAACTGAATGGTCCAGAGTGCACGCCCTAACCCGACGTCCGAAACGATTCCGGGTTGATGCCCGGGCGGGTTAATGCGCGCGGTTGATCCATAATCGGTGTGCGAACGCTGATGCAACTCTTGGCGTAGCTGCACGTCTAGTTTGAGATGATCACCTCGCCGAACGCCTTTGCATTCGTGCCTCCGCCAACGGAATAGGTCACCTGCTCGCCCTCGATCGTGAAGCCGTCGAAGATCCGGCGGACCTCGGGATGATCGTTGAGCGAGAGGATGAACCGGCCACGGATGCCGCGCAGCTGCTCGGCCATGGCCTCGAACTCCTCGCGCCGGAACATGTCCCGGCCATAGTCGGTCTCGCAGCCGTAGTATGGCGGGTCGAGGTAGAACAACGTGGCCGGTCGGTCGTACCGGGTGATAAAGTCCGACCAGGGCAGCCGCTCCACGATGACGCCCGCAAGCCGTTCGTGCACCGCCTCGATCATCGGCCCGATCTTGGTCACGTCGAAGCGCCCGCCGCTGCCCAGAACTACGCCGAACCCCCGCCCGTTGACCTTCCCACCAAACGCAAGGCGCTGCAGATATAGGAACCGCGCTGAACGTTGCAGGTCCGTCAACGAACCGGGCTCCATCGCCAGCAGCTTCTCGAACCCGGCACGGCTCGTGATCTGGAAGCGCAGCATGTCGAGAAACGGCACATAGTGGTGCTGCACCACGCGGAAGAACGTCGCCACGTCCTCCGACCAGTCGTTGATCACCTCGCCCTTCGGCTTGCGATCCCGGCGCAGGAATACTCCGCCCATGCCGACGAACACCTCGGCATAGGTATCATGCGGCACGGCGTTGATCCGCTGCACCAGGCGCTTGGCTAGATTGCGCTTGCCGCCGATGTAGGGGGCGAGCGGCTTGACCGGATCAACCGGCAACAGGTCATCAAACTCTTTCAACATGGGACTGGACTCCGCTTCTATGTTCTCTATCCGTTCCATTCTCGGCCGAGAGGCGGGACGGATCGATTCGGCCGCAAGACGCGTCCGGACCGTTCGGTTCGTGGCGGAGTCCAGTCCGCCGGTTAGGACCGCGCCAACGGCCCTGCCCCCGCCTACCGACGAGGAATTCTTTGCTCATCACGCGCGCGCCGTCGCTGCGCCCCCAGCCTGCCCAACCTGCAGCGCAATCGCGGGCCGCTCGAACGCCACCGCCGGCACGCCAAGCCAATCGTTCATCGCCAGCATGCGGCGTTGGATTGGCATGATCTCCATCTCGTAGAACACCGCCGCGGCGTCGTTGACGTTGCCGAAGCCACCGGTGTTCTTGGGCACGATGCCGAGCAGCTGGGGCGGCGTGCGGTGCGCGGCGAGCAGGTCCTCGGCGGTCACGCTCTTGATGTTGAGGAACTCGTCCTTCGATCCCACCTCGGCGATCGGCAGCAGCTTGATCCCGTCGGGCTTGCCCTTGGACGAATGGATGAACAGGTTGCGGAAGTTCCCCATTCCCTTCGCCCCGCGCAGCGCCTTGCGGATCGCGTCGGCGCTCTCGTTGGTGATCCCCTCGTCGGCGAGGTAAAGGATGAAGCCAGCATGGCTGCCGTTGAGGTAGTAGCGGCGCCGGAAGATCGTCGCCGCCTCGTTGAGCAGGCCGGACTGCAACGCCGAGAGATATTCCGGCATGCCGTAGATCTCCTGCATGGGGTCGGGCTCAAGCATGTGGAACACTGAGCCAGCGCGATATTCAACCGCATCGGCCACCCACGCGCCGCCCTGGCGCGGTTGCCAGAAGAACTGGTCAGGCTTGAGCCCTACCCTCGTCCATGCCGCCGGAGAGCAGCGTAGCGCCAGCGGCCTGCCTGCAAGGTTGTCCACCCGCTCCATGTAGCCATTCCCCATCACGAGGAAGTCGAGCGCCCACTTCTCGAACTCGGCCATGGAAAGCCAGCGCGAGGGCACGAAGCTCGCGGTCAGCAGGTTGCGCTTGAGCAGGATCGCGCTCTGGTGGTGCGGTGCCATGCGATAGGCGCGGCCAAGCCCGGTCAGGCTGATCGGGGGCTCATACCAGCGGCCATTGTGCGCCACTTCAAACATGTCGAAGATCTCGCGCCGGTCGATCACGCTTTCTGGATCGCCAAAGGTGAAAGCGATATCGGCTTGGACCGGCGACTTGGTACCATCGGCATTGATCGCACTGGCCGAGACCGGCAAATTCCCGACGTCGGCAAGTTGGTTCCGCGCCATCCGCCGAGCCCTGCTGTTGCGCTTAGTCATTATCGTAAACCTCCACTGTGGTGGTGCCGCTTGCGGGCTCGGTGATGTCGAGGGGTTCGAAGGCCAGGGCGTGCATCACGGCCCAGGCAAGATCGGCGTGGCCCGTTCCGCCCGCGCGGCTCGCCACATAGGTGACCTGCGTGCCGCCCTTGGTGATCTCGGGCCGGATCGCCATGAAGGCCTGCATCATGTCCAGCCACCCGGCATCGAACTCGAGGCGGTTGCTGGTGATGACGTTCTTGGCCTTCAGGACCATCTGCGTCTTGGTCGCGACCGAATAGGTGATCGCGTGGGCCATCGGGAACCACTTGCTCACCAGCTGGTGCACGGCCTTGCCCGCGCCGGTGATGTCGATCCCGATCTTGGTGACGTTGTACTTGTCGTAAAACTCGCGCACCGCCTCGGCCTGCGCGGCGAAGTCGAGGCCCTTCAGGCGCTTCTTTTCGAGCACCCGGAACTTGGCCCCGATCGTCTTGGGCGCGGCCACTGCCACCAGCGCGGCGTCGTCGCCGGTGCCATTCTCGCTGGCGTTGGGATCATAGCCGAGCCAGACCTCGCCCGCGTAGGGGCGCAAGGCATAGGGCTGGAAGTCCTTCGCCCAGGCATCCCAGCTGTCGACCATGCAACGGCGCATGATGGCGAAGGGGAACATGCTCTGGCTGTCATCGAGGAAGATGCAGCGGAAGAGGTTGTCGAATTCCTCGAGCGAATACTGCTGCTGCAGCTGCTCGGGGTCGACCAGGTCGAAACCACCGTCGATCGCGTCGTAGATGGTGACGATCTGCCGCCAGATGCCATCGGGGCCAAGCTGGCCGTCCCTCAGCGCCTCGTGGCTGATGTCGATCTGCACCCGGTCGGCCTTGGGGCGCTTGCGGTTGTAGCGATCGCCGCACCACATCGGATAGGCTTCGTGCGCCAGCGTGCTGGGCGTCGAGAACAGGGTGATGGTGTACTGCTTCTGGGTCGCCATCGCCGAGGCGACCTTGAACAGCTCCTCGAAGCCGTAGATCCAGAAGCACTCGTCGATGATGACATCGCCGTGATAGCCCTGCGCGGTGCGGTAATTGGTGCCGAGGAAGTGCAGCTCGAACGGTTCGAGCGGTTCTGCATCCTCGTCGTCCGATCCGCGCTGCACCACGATCGGGTCGCCCTTCAGGGTCACCCCGCAAACCTTCTGCACCCACTGGACGATGTAGTTGCGGAAGATGTTCGCCTGGGCGCGGCTTGCCGAGATGAAGATCTGGTTCTTGCCGGTCTCCATGCCGACGAGGAACCGCTCGCGCGCGAAATACCATGTTGCGCCGATCTGCCGCGATTTCAGGATCATGCGCGTGCGCAGATTGGTGCTGGTCAGCAGCCAGCCCTTCTGCCGCCCGTGCAGCCGGCCCTCCATGTCGGCGCGCAGCTTCGCCGCCATCTCGGGCGTGATCAGGTTCTTCACCTCCTGCTTCTTCGCGTTCGCGGCCTTCGCGCCATTGCTGCGCTTGGGATTGAGGTCGGCCTCGTTCCCGCCTTCGCGATAGCGCTCGATCCGTGCGAGCCGTTCGAGCTGACGGCCGAGCAGGTCGATCTCCTTGTAATCGCCGCCGGTCTTCTTGTCCTTGTCGATCAGGGCGAGGTAGCGCTCGAGCGTGCCTTCCTGCGCGCGCGCGATCGGCGGGGCGTCGTCCCACTTGTGCCGCGTTTTCCATGTTGCGACGGTGGAATAGGGCACCTGCAGCTCTTCCGAGATCTGCTGCATGGTCCAGTGCCGCCAGTAGAGCGCGCGCGCCTTCAGCCGGGTCAGCTCACCCGGAAACTTGATGACGTTTGAGTCACCGCCCCCGCCGGTCGGTTCCTCGTCGCCCTGGTCGTGATCAGGTGGCTCCATGGCGGGCAAGCTATGGCGCTTGTTCCCGGCCTTTCGCCCCCGCTGCGTTGTGACTGCGCGGCTTACAACGCGCCCGCGTTGCGAAGAGGCCCCGGCAACTGTCCTTTGGCGACTGTCAGATCAGCCGCTCCCACCCGCCAGGGGAACGGCACCAACCGAGAACCGGAGCCGAACCCATGGCGAAGACGCGATTTTTCCGAGTGGCTGTCGAAGGCCAGACCACCGATGGCCGCACGATCGAACGGCAGTGGATCGTCGATGCAGCTGCAACCTACAATCGCCAGACCTATGCTGCGCGCATCAACATGGAGCATGTCCGTGGCATCACCGCCGACGCGCCGTTCCAGGCCTATGGCGATGTGCTCTCGCTCAAGGCCGAAGAGATCGAGCTGGAACTCGCCGGCAAGACGGAAAAGAAGCTGGCACTCTTTGCCGAGCTGGACGTCACTGATGCCCTGATCGCGATGAACAAGAAGCGCCAGAAGCTTTACTCTTCGATCGAGATCAGCCCGAACTTCGCTAACAGCGGCAAGGCTTACCTGGTTGGTCTCGCCGTCACTGACAGCCCGGCCAGCCTCGGCACGGAGATGCTGCAGTTCGCTGCCTCGCAGGGCGACAAAAACCCCCTTGCCTCGCGCAAGCTCGACAAGGACAACCTCTTCACCGCCGCCACTGAGTTCACCCTCGAGCTCGCAGATGAGCCCGCTGCCAATCCCGATCCGACAGGCGTGCTTGGTTCAATCAAAGCGTTCTTCGATGGCATGCGCGGCGGCAACGCCGCCCAGCAGCAATCGCAGGAGGAGCCCAAGACGCCGCCTGCCCCATCCGCACCGGAATTTGACGGCACGGCATTTGCAGCTTTCGGCGCAATCCTCACCCAGCTGGCGACGACGGTGACTGAGGTTTCGACCAACACCAAGTCTTCGATCGAAAAGCTGACCGCTGACGTCAAGGCGGTAACGGACAAGCTCGAAGCCACCCCGGCGCTCACCCCCGACTCGAACCCGCAGGGCTTCGCGCAGCGCACTCTCGCCACCGGCGGCAACGCCACCGGCCTCAAGGCCGAATTCTGATCCGCAGCCAGCCCCGCACTTCCCCTTTCGTCCCGCACCAATGCTGAAGGACCCCAAAGATGCTTGATAAAACCCGGCTGCTGTTCACCAGCTACCTCTCGACCATCGCCTCGCTCAACGGCGTGTCAAACCCGTCCGTCACCTTCTCGGTCGCGCCCACGGTCGAGCAGCGCTTCGAAGAAAAGCTCAAGGAATCGATCGAATTCCTCGGGCTGATCAATATCGAGAATGTGCCGCAGCAGTCCGGCCAGACTCTCGGCCTTGAAACCACGCGCCCCATTGCTGGCCGTGTCGATACTTCGGGCGGCACCCGTCGCAACCCCACCGATCCGACCGACAACGGCGAAACGAACAGCTACAACTGTCTGCAGACAAACTTCGACTGGTCGCGCCGGTACGACAAGCTCGATGCATGGCGTCACCGCCCCGAGTTCGAGCAGCTGCTCGCCCTCACCATCTTGCGCCAGCAGGGCCGCGATCTGATCATGGCAGGCTGGAACGGCACGAGCCGCGCTGCCACCACCGATATCGTGGCCAACCCGCTGCTGCAGGATTTGGCCGAAGGCTGGTTGCACAAGATCCGCACGAAGGCCCCGGCGCAGGTCTTCAACGATGGCAACCTGACGGTTAAGACCGACGGGACCAACAACGCCGCGCTCAAGAAGATCTACGTCAAGGCTGGCGTTGAGCTCTTCGATGCCAACGCGGCCTACAACGCCACCGGCGGTTCGGCCCACGCCGAGGCGGATTACAGCTCGATCGATGCCCTCGTGCTTGATGCCAAGCGCCTCCTGCCCGATCGCATCCGCAACAGCACTGATCTGGTGGTGATCGTCGGCAGCGATCTGGTTGACGACAAGTACTTCAACATCGCGCAGGAAACCGGCGCAACGGCTACCGAGGTCGAAGCCACGGATCGCATCCTGCGCTCGACCAAGACGCTGGGCGGCCTGCAGGCAATCCAGGTGCCATACTTCCCGGCAAACGCGCTGCTGATCACGCGTCTCGCAAACCTCTCGATCTACAACCAGGAGGGCACGCGCCGCCGCCGTCTGGCCGATGAGCCGGAATACGATCGCATCGCCAACTACGAAAGCGTCAACATGGACTACGTGGTCGAGGACTACGAGGAAGTCGCCCTGGTCGAGAATATCGTCCTCGGCGCTGCCCCTGCCCGCGTCGCCCCGTAAGCCCTGAGCCCAGACCCTGCCGGAGCCTTCGACCCAGCTCCGGTGCGACGACTGCCCCTCTGGCCCGGTGACCCTATCGGGTTCAGCCAACCAGAGGGGCATTTTTGAAGATACCACCGGGAGGCTTTGACGGCGGTTCCTGCCATTCGGGGCGGTGCCGCAAGAGCCCAGACAGAGGCCAGCACGGGGAGCGAAATGCTCCATAACCTGACTGGCCGGCCAAGCGCCGGATAGCTTGGCCACCCATCCAAGGAGCCGCCGCCATGTTCTCCCCCGCCCTTCGCAATCGCCAACGCATCTTGGCCGAGATGGCCAGTGGCGCAGCACCTGCCTCGGGCGGCGCTGCCATGCCCACCAGCGGCCCCGTTGCCAGCGAGTATCAGCAGCTCCTTGCCGCGCTGCAGATCGACATGAACCGCCTGCGCCAGATCCAGTCGACCGACAAGAAGATCGAGGCGAAGCGCGGCATGATCGGCCAGTACCTGCCATGGGTGGAAGGCGCGCTTGCGGCCGAGACCCCTGCGCAGGACGAGATCGTCGGCAACATGCTGATCTGGTCGCTCGATATCGCTGATTGGGATCTGGCCTTTCGCCTTGCCGAACACTTCCTGCGCTACGGCCTGGCCCTGCCCGAGCGCTACAAGCGCCAGCCCGCAACCCTGATCGCCGAACAGGTGGCAGAGGCCGGTCTCGCCCCCGCTTCCTCGATCGACCTCGTGACGCTGCAGAAGTTCGACGAGCTGCTGCTGGGCCGCGACATGTTCGACCAGGTCGAAGCCAAGCTCTACAAGGCGCTCGGCACCGCTTTCCAGCGCGCCGCCGACGCCTTCGACGCCACCGCCGACAATGCCGTTGCCGGTGGCAAATCTGGCCTGCTCAAGAACGCCCGCGATTGCTTCCAGTCCGCCCTGACGCTCGACAAGGGCGCTGGCGTCAAGAAGCTGATCGAAGCCCTCGACCGCGAACTGAAGAAGGCCGCGTCCGAACCGGCAAGCCCACCTGCCACCTGATCCCGAGCTGCTCCACCCGAGCCGGGGGGCGGAAGCGACCGAGGCAGCGCAAGCGAACCAAAGGCCGTAACCTCACCCCCCACCCTTTAGGAACCGCAAATGACCTTCGTCGCGCTGCCAGCCTCGCCAACGTCTCCGGCCAACTCGAAAGTCGATGGCGATGGCTGGTATCCCGACGTGGATTGCAACGCGATGCGCGATGCGCTGCGCATCACCGATCAGGTCACCCACACCCGCCTCGTCGGCGCGATCGAGGGCGGGCTGCTCACCGTCGAAGGTGAGCTGGCCTGGTGGCGCGCGACGAAGGAATCGGAAGGCGCAAGCACCCTGGCCGATGTCGAGCCTGATCGCACGACCGGCGGCGAACATCGCCTGACCCTACTCTATACCCGCGCGGTGCGGTTCCACGCCGCTGCCGAGCTGGCCGAGCTGCACCGCGATCTTTCCGCCACTACCGACGGCCAGACCCGCGCCGAGCCCCAGCTGCTCACCGCCGAGGACTATCGCAAGCTCGCCACCGCCGCGATCCGCGACATCCTCGCCGTGCCGCGCACCACCGTGGAGCTGATCTGATGGACCATACGCAGATCCTCGCCGCATTTTCCGATCCGTCAGAGCCGGGCTACATTCTTGCCCGCCGGTTGCGCGTGTCTGCCAGCAAGATGCGCCGCGAACTGATCAAAATGGAGGCCCTTGGCCTCGTCGAGCGGTGCCCTCGCTACACTTTCGTCAACAGCGTCTCGTGGCGGATCATCAGGGAAAGGGCACCATGCCCCGAACTGTAACCGCACAGCAGGGCGACACGCTCGACGCGATGTGCTGGCGCGAGCTGGGCACCACCTCGGGCGGCGTGGTCGAGGCTGCGCTCGAACTCAATCCCCTGCTCGCAGCACTTGGCCCCGTGATTGCCAAGGGCACCGCCGTGACGCTGCCGGATCCCCCGCAGGCCGCATCGCAAACCCTCGAAACTGTGAACCTGTGGGACTGAAGATGGGCAGCAACCTCGAAGACTGGCGCGAATTCCTGTTCTGGTGGGCAGCCTCGCTGTTCGCCGCCACCACCGTCGTCGTCGCGCGCCTTGGCATCAAGCTCTATGGCGCATCGCCCGATCTGCCCGATGATCCGGTGCTGGCACTGCACTGGCGTCGACGCCGGCAATACATCGCCCTGGCCGAGCTTTCCGCCCTGCCCGCCTTTGCAACCATCTCGGTCGTGCTGGTCAGCTATCAGCAGTTGAGCCCGGTCGCCGCCGTGCTGCTCTCGATCGCGCAGGGCTTCGTCGGCTTTCCCCTGCTGCTCGATGGCGCGGCCTTCCTGTTCCGGCGCAGAATCGGCCTGCAACAGCCGCCTGCAGGTCCAAACGGAGAAGCGTGATGGCCTGCCTGCTCACTGTCTCGGCCTTGTTCGCCCTGCTGGCCCTTGCTCTGCTGGCCAAGGCGGTGCGGCACACCTGGCACATCGAAGTGCTACGCCACGAACGCAAGGATTGATGCCGTGAAGAAGCCCGACTTGCTCCGCGCCGCCATCACCGCGATGTATCCCGAATTGGTCCGTAATCCGGATAAGCTGGCGATGTGGATCGAACAGGGCACCACGCGCGCCAGCAAGAACGGCCAGCGCGGCTTCGCCTGGGAATACCAGCTCAACGTGGTGTACGAGGATTTCACCGGCGAGCCGGAGGGCCTGTTCTTCGTCGTGGTGGATTGGTTGCGCGATCAGCAGCCTGACATCACCCAGCCAAACGCGCCGGGCTTCCCCTTCGAAGTCGACATCATGGGCGACAAGACTTTCGACGTGAAGATGACCTTGCCCTTGCGCGAGATCATCGTCGCCTATGCGGTCGAAGGTGGCTGGCAGCTGCAGGTCGTGCCCGAACAGGTGCCGCTGTTCCCCGATGCCGAGCCGCTGCGCGATGCCTCCGGCCCGATCACCTCGATCTGGACGCGCGCGAACGATGGCGAACCGGTGAAAGTCGCGCCGATAGAGGCCGACTGATCAATGGCGGAAGACCTCGCCGAGCTCGAACCCTTCCTCGCGGCCTATCTCAACCGCCTCGCCCCCGGCCAGCGCCGCCGCGTGATGCGCAAGGCCATGGAGGCTCTTCGCCGCGAGAACGCCAAACGCATCGCCGCCAACATCCAGCCCGATGGCAGCGCCATGGAACCGCGCAAGCCGAGGAAGCGCCTCACCTCGGGCAAGGGCCGCGTGCGCCGCGCGAAAAAGATGTTCCCCAAGATCAAGCTCGCCCGCTCGATGAAGCTGCGCGTCACACCCGATGAAGGCTCCATCGGGTTCGAGGGCATGGTCGGCCACACCGCCGCCGCGCACCACTATGGCAAGGAAGACTTCGTCGGCCGCGCCCCCAACGGCAAGAGCGTCCGCACCAGGTACCCCCGCCGCCGCCTGCTCGGCTTCGGCCCAGAGGACATCGAGCTGATCAACGATGGGGCGCTGGCGCTGCTCGAAAAGTGATGCCCCTCTGATGAGCATGGCCGGATGATAATGTTCGCCGTCATTCTTGGCTTCCCGTCGGTTCCGCTGGTGATCCTGGGCGCGCTCTGGGCACGCCGCGAGTATCTTGCCGTCCGCGGTACCATCGATTTCATCCGGGGCACTCGTCGGCCGGATTGAGAACCCTTAGACGATTGGGTCAGGATCCCGCGATGTCGGCTGCAACGCCGCATTGCGCGCCCCGCAATTCCGGCATTTGAGCTGTTGTTCGATCACGTCAAGCCTGTCGCTCTTGTTCGGGCGGCTCATCACCATCAGCGTGCGCGAGCACAGCACCGCGACATGACCGCACCCAAGGCACGTCACCCGCAGGTTATACTCCTCGCGGACGTAATCGGTGATCTTGTCGAGTTTGCGCCGCCCCATCCGGCTTTGAGAACGAAAAAGGAACGATTCGGCAATAGCGCGAATCGTTCCTCTGCGGATCCCGGCGATGGGCGGGGTCAGTTGGCCGGTTCGGTCTCCGGCGGATCAATCGTTGCGGCCCAGTTGTGCGCCGCCACGGCATAAGTCACGGCGGCGGTGCAGGCCTGCAGATCACGACTTGAGACAGCCACGAGGGGATCGGCGGGCACTTCTGCAGGAACCCCGGCACTTCCACCTTCGGCGGTGGCAGGGGCTTTGCGGCCCGCACTTCCATCGGCTTGGTCGCGCACCCCGCCAGCGGCGATGCGATGGGCAGCAAGATAGCTGCGAGCAGCAGCAGCCGCGCGTTCCAGATCCTGATCATGGGAAACCTCGCTCCTTTGCGCATTCGCGGCATGGCGCCGCTCTTCGTCTTCGCGCGCGGCCTCGGCCAGCGCGTCGGCTTCCTTCACCGCCGCCACGATCAGCACCTTGCCCTGCTGACACTGGGCAAGCTGCCCGGTGAGGCGATGGTTGTCGAACTTGAGGGCAGCGCCCCATCCCGCGATGAAGATCAGGGCGAGCAGAGTCCCGCGCGCCTTCAGAAAATTGATGATCACCAGAACGCCTCCATCAGTTGGTCGATCAGGGCGAAAATGGCCCCGCCTGCCAGCGTGCGACGGCCAGCGCGCAGTAGAAGCGCTCGCCGGTCATGCCTCGTTGCCCGAAAGCGCGCCTGCTGCTGCCAGCTCGAACCGGCGCACGCTGGCAGGCGGTGCGGTGTATTCCGGGCGGCGCACGGCGATGCAGCGCTCCTTGCGGATCCGCGTGATCGTCACGGCGTTGCCCTGATTGCCACCCAGGACGTGGAAAGCGGTCCTGTCCTCGCCCACGTAAAAGCCGACATGTCCGCCGCCACCAGGCCGCTCGAACACGAGCACGTCACCCAGCGCGGCCTTCACCACCGGAGAGCCGAACTTCGTCCAGTTGCGCGCCCAAAGGGGATTTTCCGGCACCCGCTTGCCCGCGCGATGCGCCACGATCGCGGCGAACAGGCCGCACCAGGGAATGTCGTCATCGGAATAGCCCTGGATCTTAACGCCCGCTGCTTTGAGCTCGTCGCGCCAGCCAAGGATGGTCGCGTTCGATCCTTTGCCCACCACCTCGGCAACGTCGAGCAGCTTGAGGCTTTCTATGATTGTTCGGGGGAGCTGGCCTTGCAGACCCAGCCACTCGTAACCTGATGGATATGACATCGTGCGGGGCTCCAGTTCGACCGATGCCGAAAGGTGCCCCGCGCGCGCGCGGAAATCAGTGGGGGAGCGTTGTCAGAGCCTTGCTGACAACGAAGGCGGTGCAACGGTGCTTGCGATCAACTCTGTCTGGTCATCTTCGCGCGCGAGTAGAGCCGGGGTTTACTGGAATGCCTTGAACCATCTGTGCGAATGCTGCATCAGGTCCGCCTGCCTGGGTGAGTAAATGGGCGGACAATGGTGTGACCACACCGACCTGGAACCCTGCCGCGTCGCACAACTGGCAGGGTTTCTTTTTGCCTACAGTTCGAGTTTCGCGCTGAGCACGGCGGCAGGTCTGCTAAATTCCTGCCATAGCCTCAAGCTGGCAAGGACCTTGTCCAAGTCCGCTTCTGATAAATCATTGTAATCGTGGCCGGAGGGAACGATCAGCACTTTGCAATCCTTAGGCAGGAACTGCCCGAATGAGGCGGGGTCCGACCCGTATTCGTCCCGGCTCCCTTGCACGATGAGCATGGGCTTGGAGACTCTGGACAAGACCTTCGTTCTGTAGGGCTCGGGTGGACGATCGGGATGACGAAAGGGGTATCCCATACAAACGATGCCTTTTACTTTCGAATGGTCAGATGCCTTCGCTGCAGCAATTCCACCCGCAGAGTGGCCGATCAGAACAACATGCTCAGCAACGGAATCGAGATACCGCTCCAGCTCCAAAGCCAACCTGAAGGCGTCCTTTGACAGAACACCTCGAAAGAGCAGTATCCGTTCCGGACTCAGCAACATCAGTAGGGATTTCACGCATAACCTGATTATGCGGAGATGAGCCGGATGTCCCGAACCGATCTTGTTGGACAAACCTGGCCAAAAGAGGTCCAGCTGCCTGTTGAGATCGATGTTAGCCTGCGCACGAACGGACTCGAAAAATTCGACAAGGTAGCCTTCAGCAGACAAGCGCCGCGCCATCTCATGAAATGCAGAAAAGCGCTTTTTGGGATTGTCCCTTCCCAAAAAAATGAATCGAACTGCGCGCGCCATTTGCTGCGACAATTGCCACAACCTTCATTCGACATCCATCTCGAACGGAACCAATGCCGATCGATGAGCGTCACCGAGGACCTTATCGGCACCGGAACAAGCGGAGGCATAATGTCACATCTGCATAATCTCTTGCCAGTTCATACGGTCACCAGTCCACCGACGGCATACCCCGCCGCTGGCATGACAACGCGCGCAGCACTTCGGCCAATGTCATGCAGCACATCATGCCCAGCAGCATTCGGGTGGATGCCATCATCCTCCAAGGCATCGTTGAACAGCGCCTGCCCATCTGCATCGAAACCAAGGGCCATGGCGGCGTCGTAGTCAGCGATGACCGCTCCGGTCTGCAGTGCAGCCAATGCCCTGTCGGCATCGTTGTAATTCCGCCGGAACTTGTCGCCATCATTCGGGTCTGCGCTGGGATCGAGATCCTTTGTGGTCGGATCAACCGGCAGGCAAAGCCACTTTACCACCTGCGATCCTGCCGCCAGTGCACGGTTCACGATGTCATCCGATAGCGCGCGCTGGGCCGTCATCTGGCTTTCCAGCAGCGGAGTGCCCATCGAGTTCGGCGAAGCGTTGGGTGTGAAAAGGATGTTTGGCACCGGCAAGCCGCGCGCCGCGCAGAAATCGTATAGGTCGAGCGCATTGGCGCGGATGTTCGCCATGCTGGTGCCAGACCACCCGAGCAGCGTAGGAAGCACTCCGCGATGCTTTGAATTCAGGCCATAGGCCAGCTTTTCTGCCCACCCTTGGCCATAGCGCACTCCATTGGCTCCGGTGATGCCCGCGCCATTGGTGATGCTGTCGCCGACAAAGCCGATGCTCATCAGTTCGCCGTCGTCGCATTCCACCACAAGTCCAGCGATGCAGGTGCCGTTAACGCGGTTCTCTGTGCTCGTGAAGTTTGCGGGATTGGTTACGCAATCGCCAGTGTTCCAACGCATGACCGATGGGAAGTCCGCTCGCGCTTCCCAGTCCGTTCGGTAATCGTCAGTTCCTGCCTGGCCGAGCAGAACTGGCGACCCGCCACCACCAAGGAACGCCGAAACAATCACGATTTTACCAGCGCCCACTACATCTGTGCGATCGAGCAAAGCAAAGTTGGCGGAATCAGAGGCAAGCATGGCGTAGCGATTGGCGCCAGCACGCGGCGGCATGTTGCCGGTGGGCGCGCCACCGTTGAACGTCAACGGCTGCCACGCCGCCCCTGCCGCGGCGAAGTTCCCAACCGAAGTAACAGATGTGATCGCAGCCAGAGTGACAGGCACCTGAAAAGCCGAGGAATGGCTGAAAATCACCTCACGGATGCGCTTGGCATTGGCTGGCAGCGTAAACGCACGCCGATGGGTAGTCGGCGTGGTATTATCAAAGACGAGGTTTGTCCTGCCCAGCATCAGGAGCAAGCCGCGTCGCTTGCTCGGGCCTGAAGATGTGGTTGTAGTGGGCGTCGTTGCTGGAAGGGCACTGGCCTTGATCTGGGCCTTGTCTGTCAAAACTTCGATCGCTGCTGCTGAGGCTGTGCCGACGGCACTCCATGCACCGTTGGGCATCCGGTAAAACCCGCGCTGCATTTGCGCAAGGCTGGTGCCATCACCGCCACGCGCATAGCCAAAGCTTACAACAGTCCCGCCATCATCAAGTCCTTCGACAATGGCGTAGTACGACCGTGTCTGGTCATTCAAGACATCGACGGGACTTTGCACAACAACATCACCGAAGGCATTTTCGGCGATCGATACTGCCGAGATACTAACGGCATCTGGCCAATCTGCCCGATCTGTTATGGCGGGGACGCCGGAGTTGGCGATTGGTCTGCTGAAAAGCTGCACCCTGAAAGAGACAACTCCTGCAGCACGATGGGGCCTGAGCTTCAAGGCGCGAATAG